>CAWBWG010000005.1:0-228209 GCA_963792515.1 uncultured Acidobacteriota bacterium
TCCCTACAAAAGCGGCAGCTATGTCAACGTTCGGGGGTTTCGTCTACTACTTTGTAGCCCGCGGGGACTTGGAACACGGCTTGGTCGGGCTCGCGGCGATCGATGCGCGATACTTTTACGCTTTGCCGGCCGGTGCGCGGATCGTCATGGTTCACCAGCATGTTCAGGCGCAACTCGTCGGAATACCAAGTTTCATCGGTGATGACGATTTCTTTGCCGGTGCCGCTGGCGTTGGCTGGAACGGTTCTCGATTTCCGGGTACCGCGGACCACTACGTCCTCGATGATCTCGGTGCCAAGATCCTGAATCTGAAGCAGCGGATTGTGGGCGATCACGCGCGAATCGGGAATTGACTCGGGGGCGCTGGGGCGCGGCGGCAATGTTGATTGGCGGGCCAGATGCGTCGAGGGATCGACGAAGGTGCTTAAACGCGTAGCCGGATCGAAAATTAGGTAAGAAAGAAGTTGCGGAGTGCCGTCGAAAGTTTGGTTGACGAGCTCGCGGCGCTCGTTGTAGATGCGGCCCTGGGAATCGCGCGCGATATTTTCGGTAGTTTTCTTTACTTCCGTCGATCCATCGGGCAAGAGTTTCGAACTCTTCACTTCCACCACCGCCGTCAGCGGCACACCGGGCACCGGAGTGACAAAGACTCCGCCCACGTGCTCTCGCACGCCCGGGTAGGGCGGCGGCGTGGTTCTTGTGTTTTCTTGAGACCTGGCTAGAGGAGATGCGGAAAGAAGAAATAGAGCGGAACCTACAACTCTTGCGACACTATAGCGAGAAATCATAGTACTCACTCCTATAACTTGCGGAATTCTAGAACAGTATCGAAATGAGTGTCAACGCTCGACGATGGCACCCGCTCGATCGAATAATGAGTTAGTCTGGAGATGACGCAGCCGCAGTGGACATCCACTTGACGCGCCATGGAATCGTAAACTATTGTCGAATATGGGCGTGCTTACGGCATCGAGTCTCGGCGAGCTGCAACCCACATCGCGTGAACGGCCGCGTGATGGGGGCGCCGCGCACGATTCGCGATTCACACTCAAACATTTCCTCCTGCTCGCTGCAATTGCCGCCGTACTTGTCGGCGTTTTCTCGCTTTCCACCGCTTCACGAACTGATTTGGGATTTGAGGCGGGCGCTCATCTTCGTTCGTTGGCGCGAGCGCACCGAATCGCCGTCGGCGCCGGTCCTGTAATCCAGATTAAACCTTTCGCCGTGCGGCCGGTTACGATCCTGGCCGAACCTGTGGTGCTCAGCTGGCTCCTTCCCAATTTAGACGGTGCACGCAAGCCGAAAACTGCCGTTGCCGGTTCGCGGATTTCGCGCGCGCCTCCTGCTGTAGCAGCCTAACTGCAAGCGTCGCCACTCAAAAAGACTACTGAACCGGATCTAGCCTTGAGACGAATAGCTCGGGCGGGCTCTTATTGAAGCGCTAGTGTTGCTAGACGCTAGGTGTACGCGTCAACGCGAAACCTCGGAGTGCCATGGTGCACTCAAAAGGGTATGGACATGAGACAAATTTTTCCCAGGCTCGGGTACGCGGGCCGCGCTCTGCTGATTACTTCCATAGCGTTTGCAGGTGCCGCGCTCATTCACGGCTGCGGCGGATCCCAGCGCGCGGCGGAATCGGATGGCGTGCCGGTGGCGGTGGTGCCGGTGGTGCGCGGAGAGATGGACGCGGATTTCGATCGCGCGGGAGTGTTTCGTCCGTATCAAGAAATCAATTTGTACGCGAAAGTTTCCGGCTACGTGAAGCGGATCAACGTGGATATCGGCGACCGCGTGACGAAGGGCCAGCTTTTGGCGGTGCTGGAAGTTCCTGAGCTTGTCGCGGAGATGGAACACTCCAAAGCTGCCGTTTCGCGAAGCCAATCGGATATAAAGCGCGCGGAGGAAGAACTAGTGCGTGCAAAGTCGGCTTACGAAGTGGTGCATGTGTCGTATGGGCGACTAACCGACGTAGCGAAATCGCAACCAGGGATTGTGGCGCAGCAAGATTTGGATACGGCGCAGGGCCAGGATCGCGAGGCGCAAGCGGGAGTTTCGGCGGCGGAAGCAGCCGTGGCGTCGGCGCAGCAGCAGCTCGTGGTGGATCGCGCGGAATTGACGAAGAACCAGTCGATGTTGGACTACGCGCAGATTATTGCTCCGTTCGATGGAGTGGTGACGCAGCGGTTTGCCGATACCGGCGCAATGGTGGCTGCGGGCATCTCTTCGGAAAAGCAGGCGCTGCCGGTGCTGGAGTTGGCGCAGAACGACGTGCTGCGGCTCGATATTCCTGTGCCTGAATCTGTGGTGCCCAGCATCCGCGAGGGCGATTCGGTGAAGGTGCGTGTGCGCGCGATGAATCGCGACTTTGACGGCAAAGTGGTGCGTTTCTCGCGGCAACTCGACGAATCAACTCGCACCATGATTACCGAAATTGACGTGCCCAATGCCAACTTGACGCTAGTGCCCGGAATGTACGCGGACGTGAAGATTCAACTGCAACACCGGCAGAATGTGCTGTGCGTGCCAATTGTCGCGATCGTCCGCGGCGAGGGACAGCCGTGGGTGCTGGTGGTGGACTCGACGAATCACGTGGAGAAACGCGAGGTTGCTTTGGGAGTGGAGGACGCGCGGCGTGCCGAGGTGATTTCGGGATTGCGCGAAGGGGAAATGGTGGTGGCGGCGAATCAGGCGGAATTTAAGCCGGGGCAATTGGTCAAGCCGAAGCAGGCGGTGCTAGCGGATGGCGGAGCGGCGCCGGGAGGCGAAAACTAATGCCGACATTCGCGATCAAGCATCCGTTTTTTATTTTGGCGCTGTGTTTGATGATTGCCGTGGTGGGCGTGGTGACCATCGCGCGCATGCCCGTCGATCTTTTTCCGGACATCAATATTCCCGTGGTCGTGGTAGCGACATTTTATGCGGGCATGCCGCCGCAGCAGATCGAATCGGATATTACCGACAGCTACGAGCGATTTTTCACTCTGGGTAGCGGGATCGATCATATTGAATCGCGATCGCTGCCGGGCGTCAGCTTGATTCGAATTTATTTCGCGCCGGGTACGGATCCGAATGCCGCGGTAAGCAATATTTCGAATCTGGCGATGGCCAACTTGCGCCGTTTGCCGCCGGGAACTTTGCCGCCGGTGGTGCTGAAATTCGACGCATCGAGCTTGCCCGTTTGCCTGGTGACTTTGAAGGGCGAGGGTTTGAATGAGACGCGCCTGAAAGATTTGGCGCAATTTACGGTGCGCAATCAGATCGCGAATGTCCCGGGAGCGTCGGTGCCGCAGCCTTATGGCGGACGCTACCGGCAAATTATGGTGTACGTCGATCCGGCGAAGTTGGAGGCGCATCAGCTAAGCTTGATGGACGTGGTGCACGGCATCAATGAATCGAATTTGATTTTGCCGGCGGGCGATGTACGCATCGGTCCAAAGGATTTCAATATTTATGCGAATAGCCAGGTGGCGGTAGTCGATGACATCAATACCATCCCGCTGAAGAGCGTCGGGAACGCGTCGATTCTCGTCGGCGATATCGGCCATGCCGAAGATGCCGGGCAATTGCAAACAAATATCGTGCGGGTGGACGGCCAACATTCCGTTTACATTCCGGTGCTGAAGCAGGGCGGCGGCAGCAACACGATTTCGATCGTCAACGGCGTTCGTCAATCGATCGCGCACCTGTTGGATATTCCGCGGACTTTGAAGACCGACGTGGTGTTCGATCAATCGGTCTTCGTTCGCGTAGCGGTGAAGAATTTAATTAATGAAGGCACCATCGGCTTGGTTCTCACCGCGTTGATGATACTGCTGTTCCTTGGAAATGTGCGCGGCACCGTTGCGGTACTGATTTCCATTCCGCTTTCGTCGCTCGCTGCGTTCATGGCGCTGAGTCTCGGCGGAAGCACGATCAATACGATGGTGCTTGGGGGGCTTGCGCTCGCTTTTTCCCGGCTGATCGATAACTCCGTGGTGGTGCTCGAGAATATTTTCAGGCATTTGGAAATGGGAGAGGCGCCGGACTTGGCCGCGGAGGACGGCGGGCGGGAAGTCCAGCTTGCCGTGCTGGCCGGAACGATCAGCATTTGCGTGGTGTTTTTCCCCGTCGTATTTCTGTACGGCGTCAGCAAGTTTCTTTTTACTGCGCTGGCTTTGGCTGTCGTGCTGGCGCTGGTTGCATCCTACTTCGTGGCTATGACGGTGGTTCCACTCTACTGCGCGCGATACATCCGGCCCGGCGGCGAGCACGTGCGCGGTGGCGAAGTGGATACCGAAGGTGAATGGCAAATTGAATCGCACAAGCCGCGGCCGAACATGTATGAACGCTTGATCCTCGGATTCAACCATTACTACGGCCAACTGCAAGAAAAGTACGACCGGTCGCTCGACAAATGCCTGGCGCGGCCCGGCTTAGTTGTAGTCGGCTTCGCGGCTTTTGTGATTCTCAGCCTGGCGGCTTATCCGTTTGTGGGAGTAGCGTTTTTTCCGCGCACCGATCCCGGCCAGTTTGTGATTCGCGTGAAAACGCCGGCCGGAACGCGTATCGAGCTCACCGACCAATATCTGGCGCGGATCGAAAAGGACATCGAGGAAGTGATGCCGGCGCACGATCGCGGAATGATCGTGTCCAACATCGGAATCACGCCGGACCTCTCCGCGATTTATACCAGCAACTCGGGCATGAATACGGCGTTCGTACAAGTCAGTTTGAAAGAAGATCACAAGCTCGGCTCTTACGAATATATGGAGCGAGTGCGCCGAAAGCTCGCGGACGATCTGCCGCAGGTGGCGACTTATTTCACCGCGGGCGGCCTGGTGGATTCGGTGGTGAATCAGGGATTGCCTGCGCCGATCGACATCCAGGTGAGCACCAACGATCTGCAGCGCGGCTACAACGTGGCGCGCGATATTGCCACTCAAGTCCGGCAATTGCGCGGCGTGAGCGGCGTGTTGATTCCGCAGGACCTTGATTATCCGGGGCTGGAACTCGATATCAATCGCGAGCGCGCCAGTCTGGCGGGACTATCGCCGAAAGATGTGGTGGACAACGTGATCACCGCGCTCACCTCCAACGGCATGATCGCGCCGAGCTTCTGGATCGATCCGAAATCGGGAAACAACTACATGCTCACCGTGCAGTATCCCGAGAAAGAAATTCAGACCATCGGAGATTTCGAGCGCATTCCACTGCATGGAACGAACGTGACCGGCACGACGCCGCTCGATTCCGTCGCGGATATCCGGCCGATCAACACGCCCACGGAAGTCGATCATTACCAGTTGCGGCCCGTGATCGATGTTTACGTGATGCCGATGAGCGAAGATCTTGGCGGGATAAGCAGCAACGTGAACTCGATTTTGGCGAACCTGAAAAAGCCCGAGGGAATTTTGGTGACTGTGCGCGGCACCGTCGTGGACATGCACGAATCGTTCAAGAGTTTCGGGATCGGGCTTTTGATGGCTGTCGTGCTCGTGTATCTGATTTTGATGGCGCAGCTGGCGTCGTTTTCGGACCCGGTGATTATTTTGCTGGCCGTGCCGCCGGGACTTTCCGGCGTTTTAATCTTCCTGCTGATGACGAATACCACGCTGAACATCATGTCGCTGATGGGCATCATCATGACCACCGGAATCGTGGTGTCGAACAGCATCTTGATCGTCGATTTCGCGCAAACTTTGCGCAAGCAAGGCAAAACCGTGAGGGAGGCCATCGCCGAAGCCTCGCGCATCCGCTTGCGCCCGATTTTAATGACCACGCTGGCGACGGTGCTCGGACTGATTCCGATGGCGCTGGCGCTTGAGGCCGGCAGCGAAGCTTATGCGCCGTTGGCACGCGCGATCTTGGGAGGACTGACGGTGTCGGGAGTGGTGACTGTTTATCTCGTGCCGGCGGCGTTTCTGCTGATGTATGGAAAACAAGACAGAGAGCGGGCGCCTGAGTTGGCGGATGCTTCGGAGGTGCAGAAATGACGGCACGAATTCTGATCGCTGCGGCGCTGGTGGTATTCTGCGGCGCGCCGGTGCGCGCGCAGACATCCGAGGCGCCGATGCAGCAAAAGGATGCGGGCGCCAGCCGGGAGCCTGTTCAGGCGCTGGTCCCTACAAGCGGCACACAGACTGCCGAGCCAAGCGGGGCGAAGAGGTTGACGCTGGCGGACGCCGAAGCGATCGCGCTAAAAAATAATCCGCTGATTAGCGTGGCCCGACTTGAAGCGCTGGTCGCGCAGCAGAATGTGCGCATCGTGCGATCGGCATTCTTTCCCACAGCCACACTGAATATTACTGGCGTGGGCGCGGACGAAGGCGGCCGGGTTTCCGCCGGCGCGCTGAATAATCCAGTGATTTATGAGCGTGCGGCCGCAGGACTGACTGTGGGCGCATTGCTGACCGATTTCGGGCGCACCGCGAATCTGACCGGCAGCGCTCAGGAACGCGCCAAGGCCGAAGAACAAAATTCCGCGGCTACGCGCGCGCAAATACTTTTGGCTGTCGACCAGGCGTTCTACAGCACGCTGGAGGCGCAAGCACTTTTGCACGTGGCGCAAGAAACACAGAATTCGCGCGGGCTGGTGGCACAAAAAGTCTCCGCGATGACTAACGCCAAGTTGAAATCCGATCTCGATCTCAGTTTTGCAAACGTGGATTTCTCGCGTGCCAAGCTCCAAGTATTGGAAGCCGAAGATAGCCTGCAGGGTGCGCTTGCAACGTTTTCGGCCATCCTGGGCTATTCCGACGTGCAGCAATTTGATTTGGTAGAGGATCAAGCGCCGGTGACCACGCCGCCGGCCGAAGTGGCTCCGTTGATTGCCGAAGGATTGCAGCAACGGCCGGAAATTTCCGCGCTGCAGCACGATTTAATTGCCTCGCAGAAGTTCAGCCGTGCGGAGCACGATCTTTCCCGTCCTACGGTGAGCGCGCTCGGCACGGTGGGCCTTGCCCCGGTGCGCGCACCTCAACTGACGAGCTGGTTCGGAGCTGCCGGCGTGAATGTGAGCGTGCCGATTTTCGACGGCTTTCAATTTGACGCGCGGGCCAAGGCCGCGGATCTCGATGCGGATGCCTCGCGGCAGCGGCTTACGAATTTGCAGAATAATGTCGCGCGCGATGTGCGGATTAGTTGGCAATCTTCGCGGAATGCTTACGAGCGGCTGGACGTGACCCGGCAGTTGTCTGATCAGGCCAATCTGGCGCTGCAGTTGGCGCAGTCGCGCTATAACCTGGGCCTTAGCTCGATTGTGGAATTCACTCAGGCTGAATTGGCGAAGACGGAAGCCGACATCACTGACACCGACGCCCGTTATCAATATCGCTTGAGCCAGGTCGTTCTTGATTTCACGCTTGGACGCAAATTTTAGGGACGCGATTATCGAGCTCGATTACCCGCAGGCGAATCGACTGCGCTTTCGATGGCCTTACATGGGCGGGCGCAGCAAGCGGGCGTCTCTACTCGGAAGTTCGACACTCACGGCGGTTGGCTTCGGAGCCAGCGCTGAAGCGCTCCTCCCCCACATAAATGTGGGGGCTCCCGCCAAAGGCGCGGGCCCTCTCCAAAGGTGCGTTGCCTGACAAAGTTGGTTGCTGCATTTGCGTGATTCACTGCATCTAATTTTCGGACAGGCTTGGTAAACCATTCTCGGGGCGGAGGAATCAAAGTTCACGTCTGTTGAATTGGACACCGGCCTGCTCATTCTGCGATGTCGCCCACCCCTCCCGGGAGATGATGAAATTTAATGGTGGTGATTCGTTTGGTGAGAGGATGGCCTGAGCGAGAGTCGCGCCGCTGCGTGCGGAGTGGTGCGTTTCGCGTCGCGAGTTTTTTCGCACTGGGCTTGGGCATCTTGTTCTGCGTTCTGCCGGCTCACGCCCAGAGCGAACCGAATGCAACGGCCGCGGTGGCCAACGCGCACGAGCCCGATCCGGAAGTTGCAGGCACGATCAGTGGAACGGTCCTCGACGATACCGGGGCGGCGGTGGTCGGAGCGCGCGTCAGACTGACGCGCGAAGACCCCGCAAAATTCCAGGAGGCGTTGACGGGCGACGCCGGCCAATTTTCATTTTCGAATATCCTCCCCGGCGATTTTCACCTCACCATCGCCGCGGATGGTTTCACCCCGCAGAGCTTTTCGGGCACGATACATTCCGGCGAGAATTTTTCCACGCCGCAATTCAAACTAGCCATTGCGCCCAATGTCACCGTGGTGCGCGTCAGCATGACCAAAACAGAAGCAGCCGAGAAACAAATTAAAGAGGAAGAGAAGCAGCGCGTGCTGGGATTTATGCCGAATTTTTACGTCAACTATGATCCCAATCCGATTCCCCTCGATTCCAAGCAAAAATTTGAGCTGGCGTGGAAGACCACGGTGAATCCATTCAGCTTCGCGATTATCGGCGCGATCGCCGGCATTCAGCAAGCGGACAATAGCTTCAGCGGATACGGACAGGGCGCGCAGGGTTACGGCAAGCGCTATGGCGCGGCGTATGCCGATTTCGTTACCGGAACTTTTATTGGCAGCGCGCTGCTGCCTTCGGTTTTGAAACAGGATCCGCGTTACTTTTACAAAGGGACGGGTAGCACGCACTCGCGAGTCTTGTATGCCATGGCTAACGCGGTCATCTGCAAGGGCGACAATGGACGCTGGCAGCCGAATTATTCCAACATTCTGGGTAGCCTAGCCGCAGGCGGCATCTCAAATGCTTATTATCCGTCTGCCGATCGAGGCGCGGCGCTGACATTCGAAAATGCATTCATCGGGATCGGCGCCACCGCCGCCGTCAACGTGCTGCAGGAATTCGTAGTGCGTAAATTGACGCCGCATCTTCCAGCTCACGATCCCGCGAAGCCCTAAGTAGCGCCGGCGTCTCTGCCGGCATCTTACGACCATGATTTCGCCTGAAGCATCCGTCACGGGCGGCCTAAAAAATCCAACTAATGTCACTAACTTTGTTCGCGCTCCGGCGATAATTGTCCGCGTTACCGACTTTTTGGGTCGTCGGATGCCGGCAGAGACGCCGGCGCTACTTGCAACCCTCTGCGACGTCACTGAGTCTAATTACTGAGGCCAATGCGGGGTTCGCGACCGGCACTCATTTATCTTCCTACTGAATTTCCCCGCTGCTCGCCGAAGAACTGGTGAGCTTTACCGGGATCTAAGGCATTCTCCCGATCGCATGGGCAGCGGCCGGGACGTACGCTGAACACCCAGTCCGCAGCGAGTATCGAAGGAGAGCAATCCCTTTGCGTGGAGCGGAAGTGGCGCCGAAGTGCATCGGCACGAAATCAGCCGCCGGAAAAGCGCTCGCTGCGTGTTCGCGGTGGTGTGGGTTGGCGCTGCTTTTCGCATTTGCCGCTGTTCCGAATGTTCGCGCCGACGCGGGCGTGATCTTGAATGAGTCGCTCGACACCAGCGTCGCGAGAATTACCGGCTCCGGCCACAGCGCGATTTATGTTTCGCGCATTTGCCCGGAATCGCCGGTGAAATTGCGGTTGTGCGCGCCGGGCGAGCAAGGTTCGGTGATCAGCAATTACACCACTCTCGGCGAAGACCAACCGTATGAGTGGAACATCGTGCCTCTCAGCGTGTTTTTGTATGGCGTCGAAGATCCGGCCAATCGTCCGTTGATCGGCTCGCAGAAAATCAAGCACCTGCTCGAGGAACGCTACCGCGACAATGTCCTCGCGGCCTATTGCGACAGCGAATCCTGCCGCACCAGCAATAAAGCGGAATGGCGCGAGATGGTGGGCGCAACGATCTCGCGCAGCCTTTATATTTTCGTGGTGAAAACCACCGAGGAGCAGGATCTCGCGCTAATCGCCGAGCTGAACTCCTCGGAAAACGTGAATCACTTCAACGGCATGACCCGCAATTGCGCCGATTTCACACGCAAGGTGATGGACATTTATTTCCCCGGCGCCGCCAAGCCGGATTACATCAACGATTTTGCGATGACCAGCCCGAAGGCGATCGCGCGTTCGTTCGAACATTATTCGCTCAAGCATCCCGAGATGGAATTGAGCATTCTGCATTTCGCGCAACTGCCGGGAACCTACAAGCGCAGCAGCGAGGCGCGTTCGGGCACCGAGCAGCTCTACCGCTCGAAAAAGCTGGCCATTCCGATGTTGATCTATGCACCGCATGAGTTGGCGGTGGCCGCGGGCACGTATGTGCTTACAGGCCGGTTCAATCCCGTGAAGGAATCGGAGAAGTATCCGACGACCACGGCGACCGACCTGAGCGACCGGATCACGTTGGCCAAAGCCGCAGGTGATCGGGCCCGGGTGAAGGAGCTTCAAGCTGCTGAACGCAAGGAGCGCGCGCGCGTTGCCGGGACTCCTGACGAGTGGGCTGCTTATCGCAGCGAACTCGATTCGCTAGTGGCGGAGGCTCTGCGCGAGGAGGCGGTCGCCAATAGCCAGGCGTTGAAACGGCTGTTCAAGCGCATTGAGGAAAAAGGCGCGTTGCGCATCGACGACAACGGAGCAATTTGGGTGACCATGCCGGATCTGGATGCTCACTCCGAAGCGGGCCTGAGCGCCAGCAATATTCTCGAGCCGGGGACGGATTCGCAGTTGGCATATAGCCTGATGCTGGCGCGCACCGCGCGCAGCCTGAGCGCGCCGAAACACAGCCGCGAGAATATGCTCGATTTCAAAGGAAACTGGGAGATTTTGCAGGATGCGCGCTCGAAGACCATTCCTTCGGTCGCGCGGACAGTTCCGATGGCCAGCACTGCGGACGATTCTCGGCCGATCGTGAACGGAAATAATTGAGATCGATAGGGTTGTGTAGGGGCGGGCCTTTACGACCCGCCCGGTTTGGCCGTGGGTGTTCGGCCGATCGACGACCTTCCGCACCGCCCGCCAAGTTTTGATATTATGGCCGTATCGTCATGCTGGCTTTTCGAATCGCGGGCCCCGTCTTCGCATTTTTCCTTCTGCTTAGTGCTGCTGTAGGCCAACAAGCTTCCATGCACGCCGTCTCGAATAATTCTCCCGCGAGCACGCCGCCCAACATCGTGATTGGCTTCGTGGGTGGATTTCTGAGTCACGATAACTCGGTGCATGGCGGAGTGAAGCTGGCGGCGCGATTGCACGAAGACTATCCCTCGGGCGTTTACGTGAAGGTTTTTGAGAATCGCCGTGAGGATTTGGCCCACAAGGAAATTCTCCGCATTCTCGACACCGATCATGACGGCGCGCTCTCGGCCAAGGAAAAACAGAGCGCGCGCATCATTATTTATGGGCATAGCTGGGGCGGTTCGGAAACCGTGGCGCTGGCAAGGGATTTGGAGAAGGATGGCGTTCCTGTTTTGCTGACCGTGCAAGTCGATAGCGTCGGCAAATTCGGCGAGAACGACGAGGTAATTCCTCCGAATGTCTCGCAGGCAGTAAATTTTTATCAGCGCAATGGTTTAGTGCATGGCCGTCCGAAAATTCGCGCCGCGGATACTAGTCGCACGCAGATCATCGGGAACTTTCAGTACGATTATGCGAAGAATCCGGTGAGCTGCCAGAATTACCCGTGGTTCGCCCGCCTTCTAGAAAATCCTCACATCGAAATTGAATGCGATCCGGCCCTGCTGGATCACATCGAAGCCCTAATCCGGTCGAAGCTACCATCGCTAGTGCCAACCGAGGCGCACAAGTAGCGCCGGCGTCCCTGCCGGCATCTTACGAAGAAAAAAGTCCGCAATGGCTGCGATCACGGCCGGACTCGGGCGTAAGTTAATGGGATCTGGCCGTGCTTATCGCTCCGCCCGTGTATTTAGCATGTAGCGCGATGTTGCTCGCAACATGCCGGCGGGGACGCCGGCCCTACTTTTGCACGTCCTCATCTGCTAGCTGCGGGAAGTTTTCGTAGAATTGGCCGACTGCGCGGAAATCTGCGGGGGTTAGCAGCGCGACAAATTCATCCGCGTCCGCGGCTAGCATCTTCGCCGTTGAGGCCGGAGCAACCCCGGTCGCCACGATCACGCGTGCGGGACTGAGCCGCCGCAGCGCGGCGATTGCCACGCGAATTGTTGAGCCGGTGGCAATCCCATCATCCACCAAAATCACCACGCGCCCGCGCACATCAATCGGACCGCGCGCCCCACGATACGCGCGTTCCCGCCGCGCCATCTCGGATCGTTCCGCCTGCACCACGCTATCGATCGCCTCTCGCGAAATCTGAAACGATCCCACCACGTCCACGTCAATATATTCCGCCCCGCCCATAGCGATCGCGCCCATGGCAAGTTCTTCGAAGCCAGGGACGCCTAGCTTGCGGACTACAAAAATATCCATAGGCGCACGCAGCCGTGTTGCGATTTCGTGTGCGATAGGCACGCCGCCTCTGGGAAGCGCCAGGATAAGAACGTCGTCGCGGCCGGCGTATTTTTCCAATCGTTCGCCAAGCAACTCGCCGGCCTGCTCGCGATCCCGGAGCTGATTCACTCGCCCAACCGTAGGGGCGGGGGTTCACCTCCCGCCCGATGTGGCTTTGGGTTTTCTTCGTAGATTTTTCCCCAACTCCACAAGCAGATCGCAGCGCCCTTTAGCCTCGTATCTGACTCGCTCATCGTGGCCACGTTAGCATTTTGTCCGGATTGCGAACAAGGTAGACTGAAGTGGCAGCAATAATTGCCGAATTTCATAATCTGAGGGCCCGGTGGCACCTAATAGATTGGCGGACTAATGATCGAGGAACGCAACGCGCGTATTGCTTATTTTTCGATGGAAATTGCTGTCGATGAACGCATCCCCAGTTATGCGGGCGGACTCGGTGTGCTTTCCGGCGATATGCTGCGCTCCAACGCCGATCTCGGAATTCCCATCGTCGGCGTCACGCTGGTTCATCGCCAGGGATATTTCCGCCAGATCCTCGATTCCAAGGGCAAGCAGACCGAAAAGCCGGAAGATTGGGATCCGGAATCCGTCCTTGAGCCGCTGGAACCGATCGTCTCCCTTGAATTGAATGGCAGCTCCGTAAAAGTGCGCGCCTGGCGTTATTGGATCGACGGCATCATGGGACACAGAGTCCCTGTCTATTTCCTCGATACCGATTTGCCCGAGAATGGCTCCTTCGAGCGCACGCTCACGAACAACCTCTACGGCGGCGATCCGTATTACCGCGTTTGCCAGGAAGCGATTCTCGGCATCGGAGGAGTGATGATGCTGCGCGCGCTGGGACATGAGAGCATCAATCGCTTCCACATGAACGAGTGCCACTCTTCGCTGCTGATCCTAGCGTTGCTGCAAGAACGCGTGGGAAATCGCAGTCTGGCGTCGGTAACCGAAGCGGATATCGAGTCGGTCCGGCAGCAATGTATCTTCACCACGCACACGCCGGTCGCCGCCGCATTCGACGAATTTCCCATCGAGCTGGCTACGAAAATTCTCGGCGCCGATCGCGTCGCTGCGCTCGAGCTCACGAATTGCTGCCCGCGCGGGAAAATGAATCTGGTTTCGCTGGCGCTCGATTGCTCGCATTACACCAATGGCGTGGCCATGCAACACGGCAAAGTTTCGCAGCAGATGTTCCCAAAATATCCGATTCACGCCATCACCAACGGAGTTCATGCCGCCACGTGGACCTCTCCGCCATTCCGGGAGCTATTTGACCGGCGCATTCCAGAGTGGCGGCGCGACAATCTTTATCTGCGGCACGCCATCGGCATCGGTCTCGATGAAATTCAGGAAACACATCTGGCTGCCAAGCGCCTGATGCTCGCGGAAATCAAGCGCGCCACCGGAGCAAAATTCAACGAGACTTCGCTCATTCTAGGATTCGCGCGTCGCGCCACCGCCTACAAACGCGCCGATTTGCTCTTCACCGATCTCGATCGACTGCGCGCCATTCGCCAGCGCTACGGCCCGTTTCAGGTGGTCTACGGCGGAAAAGCCCATCCCAGCGACAAAGAAGGCCAAGAGCTGATCCGCAAAATTTTTGAAGCGGCGGCGGCGCTGAAGAAAACCATTCCGGTGATTTACATTGAAAATTACGACATGCATTGGGGCAAGCTGCTTACCAGCGGCGTCGATGTCTGGCTGAATACCCCGCATCGGCCGTACGAAGCTTCGGGCACGAGCGGCATGAAATCCGCGCTGAATGGAGTGCCGAGCCTGAGTGTGCTAGATGGCTGGTGGGTCGAAGGGCACGTTGAAGGGGTCACCGGCTGGGCCGTAGGTACCAATGAAGATTCAGCCCCGGAAGCCGAAGTCGCGTCGCTGTATGACAAGCTGGAGCGCGTGGTGCTGCCTCTTTATTACGCGCGTTCGCGGGCCTTCGCGGAAGTCATGCGCTCGTCGATCGCTTTGAATGGCTCGTTCTTCAACACCCAGCGCGTCGTCTCCCAATACGTAATGAACGCCTATTTCCCGAAGTTCGGTAGCGACAAACCCGAAAGCGCCAGTAATTCCGCTGACTCCGAGGAGCTAGTAGCCCGACCAACGTAAGGTACCGCCGGCGTCCGTGCCGGCGCTTCGGCTTTCCGAATAAACGACAATCAAATACTCGCTGCCAGCGACATGCCGTAACTTTCCTATTTCGTCCTGATAATTCCCCAAGAATTGGCGATTTACCATTCCATCCGCGGGCCTATGCCTCCACAAAAACGAATCAAAACGGTTTGACTTATCGTAGTAAATCGCCTAAAGTCGTCGGCGCCCCGGCGGCCTCCAGTAGGCGCCTCGTTTCATCCGGCAAACAATCATAAGGAGAGACCCGTGAAATACCGTCGCCTTGCCTCTACCCTCGCTGCGAGCGTTGCTTTTCTCTGCATGGTGGGCGTCGCATGGGCGCAAACGGGCGCGAGCCTTTCCGGAAAGGTGACGGAGCAATCTGGCGCAACCCTTCCCGGAGTCGCGGTGACGATCACGAACGTCGATACAGGTGCGACGCGCACAATCGAAACCGATGGCGGGGGGCGCTATCAGGCGTCTGATCTGGTTCAGGGACGTTTTGAAATCCGCGCGACAAAACAGCGGTTCGCCGATGAAACCTCCGCGGGAATTAGCTTGGCCGCCGGCCAGGACGCCAACGTCGACATCAAGATGCAGCAAAGCACGGCCGAACATGCGCCAGCAGCTAAACCCGCCGACGATCCCTGCAGGGGTTTCAAGCAACTCGCCACCACCGATTGCTCGCTCACCTGGCACGGCATCACCGTTTACGGCGCCTTTGACGTCGGCGTCGGCTGGGTCAGCCACGGCTTGCCGGAGAACGCCTATAACTACGAGGGCGAATCTCTGGTGAATCGTAACGCCCGCGGTTCTCGCTTCGTCGTCGCACCGAACAACTTGCAGCAGACGGGCCTGGGCATCCGGGGCAAGGAAGAATTTCTGCCCGGCTGGTCGGTCGTATTCAATCTTTCGACGGGAATCAATCCGCAGTCCGGCCGGCTCGCCGATATGCCGCAAACCAACATCACCAACAACGGCCTTCCGAGGGCCAGCTACTCGGTAACCGGCGACGGCGCGCGCGCGGGACAACCCTTCAATGACGAATTCTATGGCGGCATATCGTCCAAGGATTTTGGCACGCTAACCTTCGGCCGTCAGCGCTCACTCGGCACCGATACCATGCTGCAGTACGATCCAGCCGCCGGCTCCTACGATTTCTCCTACATCGGATATAACGGCACGATGGCTGGCGGCGGCGACACCGAGGACACTCGCTGGGACAATGCATTGAAATACCGCTTGGTCTTTGGGCCGGCCCATATTGCGGCGATGTACAAATTCGTCGACGGATCTGGCGGCTGCTACTCACCCGATCCAGGCTGGACGGCTGCCACCTGCACGCCCGAACAAGCGCATAACACAGCTTACGGATTCAATCTCGGCGGAGAATATCGCAAACTGTCCGCCGATTTGGTCTACCAACATTACAACCAGGCGATTAGCGTACTGAATCCCTTGCTGGGGCCGCAGAGTCCAACGCAGCCCTATCAGTCCACCGTGAACAGCATCAATACTAATCAAATCTCCGGCGACAATCTGATCGGAACGGACAACACCGTTTACGGCATCGTCACCGACAACGACGCACTTATGGGCACTCTCAAATACACGTGGAATAGGTTCAGGTTTTACGGCGGCTACGAGTACATCTGGCAAGATAACCCGAAAAACCCATTGGGCGTTGGTGCCACGGTGCAGGGCGGATACAAACTGAGCGGCGTCGAAGATGACAATCTGGATTCACCCAAGCGCGTGCAGATCTGGTGGACGGGCGCGAAATACGCTATCGACAAAAAAACTGACGTCACTTTCGCCTGGTATCATCAGCTGCAACACGACTTCCGTGTTCCTTCGACCTGCTCAGCCACAGACGGTTTCCGCGCTTCTTGCGCGGGCACCCTCAACGAGTGGTCGCTCTATACGGATCGCCACATCACCAAGCGTTTCGACTTGTTTGCCGGAATTTCGTATTCCAACGTGAGCGGCGGTCTGGCTATCGCCATTCCGCATGGCCCCGGCGTTCCGTATAACCACACCAACAACCTTGCTCCGGTAGTCGGCGGCCGTTTCGCCTTCTAATCGTTTTCGCGGCGGGATCGAGATTTGCGTGCGCGCATCAAAAAGCCGGCGACGGTCATACAAGACCAGCATTCGCAAAACGAGGCTCCATTCTTCTGGGATCGTTCGTAGTTCGGAGTCAACTAACCAAAGGTCTGGGAGATTTTCATGATTCGCCGCTCTTCACGATTCGCGCAGTACCTGTCGCTTGCCATGCTGTGGCTCCTGTCCGTCAGCATTGCAGTCGCGTTGCCACAAAGCAAAAGCGAGATCACCGTTTCCGCCGCAATAAGCCTAAAGGATGCGCTCAACGAAATCGCCGGCCTCTATCGCGCCAAATCCCCCGGCACTACAATCCAGTTCAATCTCGGCGGTTCGGGAACCCTGCAACGACAAATCGAGCAAGGCGCTCCGGTGGATATTTTTATCTCCGCGTCTCCCGATCAAATGGACGCGCTGGAATCCAAGGGCGTCTTGCTTCCTGGTTCTCGCCGGGACATGGTGCGGAACAGCCTGGTGCTGATCGTGCCGAAAGATAAGCAGGGAATCGCCGGCTTTCAGGATTTGGCGGGACCGGAGGTGAAATTCATCGCGGTCGGCGAGCCGCAGACCGTGCCGGCTGGAAAATACGCGCAGGAAATTCTCACGCACTTCGGCCTGTACGAAAAGCTCAAGCCGAAATTCGTCTTGGGCAAGGATGTGCGCCAGGTGCTCACTTATGTCGCTACTGCAAACGCGGACGCTGGGATCGTTTATGCCACGGACGCGAAAACCTCGGACCAGGTCACAGTTGTGGCCACGGCGCCGAAAGATTCCCATTCGCCGGTAATTTATCCTCTGGCGATCGTCAAAAATTCAAAAAATGGCGAGGACGCAAAAAAGTTCGCAGATTTCCTGGTAGGCCCGCAAGCCACAGAAGTCTTTAAGAAATATGGATTCGAACCCGCGAAGGAATGATTTTGATTTCTTCTCAGACGAAATGGCAACGTGAACTCGTGCTCTGACAAAACAGATTAGCGCGAGCCGGCCGCCTCGTCTTTCCGGAACAGCATGTGAATCCAAATCGGCCGCCGCGGCAGAAACAGCGACTGCGCATAAGTCAAAGTCGATGCCACTCGCGCACAAACGCCTTCCATCAAAGTCCGTCCATGCGGCCGAATCAACTTATGGCCACAATGCACGCACGCCTCGTCTTGCTCGTAGGTGCCCCAGGGATTGCGGGCCTTGCGCATCAAGTATGCCGACACCGCATTCGTCCGTTCGTTCGTCAGACCGACGAACGAAGTCCGCAGCGGTGTCAACCCCGCAAACAGCCGCTTCAATTTGGCTTCATCAAAATCATTCACATGCCCCCAGCAAGGGTTGTCGCGGCCACAAAAAACGCAATGCGTCGCGCCCATCCGCCGGTCCTGCTTGAAAGGCACGCCCACCAGCACTGCATGTTTCGCCACGCGGCTGGTTTCACGGCAAGCCTGCTCCAGCAATTGCGGCGGGATGTGTTCCAGCACCTCGGTGCACATCACTACGTCAAACGAGTTGTCAGGAAAATCGAGATGGGTGATATCTCCCCTCACGCTCCGGACATTTTTGTTCGAAACCTGCGGCAACTCCAAATCCAAGGCGGTAACTTCCGCGAATTCCTTAGTCAAAAGATTCGAGATATATCCGTCGCGCGCGCCGATATCCAGCACCGAGCGGTAGCCTTTGGGAACGATGGATAGCAGATCCGCGATTCTCTTCTGCTCGCGCACGCTCGAGCGATACCCGGAGAGATCGATGGATGGCTTTCCATGCGTGCGCACCGATTCCGAGAGACGGTTGGAATATTCCGCGCCCAGGCCATCCGCCATCCCCGAAGCAATCTTCAGCACCAAGCGTTCCCAATCAAATTGACGGGCCACTTCCTGCCGCGACGCGCGGCGCTCCGGCGAATTCGCTTCCGGCTTCAGCGATTCCGTAATGGCCGCCGACCACTCCGCCGTGGTGCTAGCCAGCGCGAGCACATCGCTGAATTCGCTCAGCGTGCGAATCCGCGTGCCCACCGTGGGGCTTCCGCTAGCCAGATATTCGTGCAGCTTCAACGGATAAACGTACTTTGTATAATCATTGGCCTGGTACGGCATGATGCACACGTCAAAATACTGCGGGTATGCGCACAAAATCGGCGTGGGTTTCGCCCCAAGGAAATAAACATTGGGGCGCTTGCTCATTTCCTCGAGCGTTTTCTTGATGTCGTCGTGGGGGCTTTGCGGGCCCACCAGCACGAATGACCATTCCGGATGATCCAGGCTCAACTGCGAAAGGATCTTCCAATCCAAATGCTTCTTGATGAATCCGGTGTACCCAATGCGAGGGCGGGGAATCGCCGCAAGGTCGGCCGGCTCCGGCAATTTTTGCGAATAAGCCTGGAAGTCGACGCCATTGGGCACAAACATCGTGTGCGGATTGATGCTGCCCTTTTTTTCCAGCAACCCCAGTGAGTGCAGATAAACTTGATCCGATTCGCGGATCAATTTCGATTCGATTTCATTCAGCGGCAGCTCGACGTCGGAAAACGAATAATCATCGTCAATATGGTAGCAACTTAAATCGAAGGGCACGCTTTCGACCGCGGGGACCAGCGAAGGACGCCAAATATAGAGAATAATTTTCCGGCAGCCGCGTCGCGCCAGGACTCTGCGCGCGCGCTTGGTGCGCAGCTGCATCAGCAGGCTGTCCAGCTTCGGAAAGCGGTAGAGCCTGCGCAGCCAAAAATTCGGGCGGTAGACCAGAAAGCCGGAGCCCGGCGACGCAGCGGCACGCTGCGCTGCACCCGATCCATTGGCGCTGCGGCCGTTCTTCACTAATCCTCGGGAAGATTCATCCGGATAAACCCACATCACCTGAAAATATTGCGACAGGCGGCTGACCACATGATGCCGCGTCTGCCAAAAGTCCTCCCAGGCATCCGGGACGAGAGCGATCACTCCAACGTCCAGCAGATACGGCTGCGTCTCGCCTTTCGATTTCACTTCATCTGTCACGGCTGGGCACACCTCACCTGGGCACATCCATAGGACACAGCTAGCGGGTAAAACGATGCAGCTTAGTTTCCTCGCTGCTACCCGACGACGAGGAGTTTCTCATTAATGGAAGGAGTTAGCGGCAACCTCTGAGGTTGCCATGTGCTCAGTTGTAAACCTTTAGCCGGAGGGGCCTTCCCGCATGCTTTCCTGTCGATGCTGCTCTCACCCGAAGAAAAGGCCGCGGCAGAACCGCGGCCTGTTCGAGTTCAAAACATTATATACCTTACTGCTTGTCGTACACCGCCGTCGAACTCACTTGTTTCCCCTTCGCGTCGGTCCCGCTGGTTGTCACCGTGCGCGTCTTTCCGTCCGACGAAACCACGATCTTGCCGGTCGCCGTAACCTTGCCGTCCTTCTTTACCGTCATCGATAGAGTGTTGCCGTTGACTTTCTTATACGAGCGCATATCGCTGGTCGGATCGCCAGTAACCGCATAATCTTTTCCGTCGAATTTGCCGGTCCATTCCGAATGGACGGCCTTGCCGTCGGCGGTCGTCCCGTCCACCGTCACTTTTGTGTTGTCACCATCGGCCGAGTACACCACCGTGGTATTCTTCGTAGCCCCCGCAGCGAATTTCGACTTGGCTTCATTCAATTTCCAAGTCCCCATCATCGAGCTGCTGGCAGCAAAGCAAACCACCGCAAGCGCAAACACCGCCGCCAGCGTCAACATCATCTTTCGAGTCTTCATCAAATCTCCTTTTAGCGCATTCCCAAGTTGAGCGCGAAACCGCCGCAAATCATACACCCAATCGGTCGCACACGCTCACGCACGAGCCCGCCAAATCCGCCCGATTATTGCGTGGGGCTCACGTCCTGCGTAAATCCAATACTATTGACGGCCCGCAGCATCGGAGTTCGCGGCGGCAGAAGCGCTGGCGTGAGGAACTCGGAATCAAAGTTATAGCCGCGTACCGGTGGGCCATACACCGTAGTGCAGCATTTGAAAATGCCGATGGCTTGCTGGCTATAGAAGAAGCTCACCAACGAGCCCTTGTAATACAGCGTCCCGCTCCAGGATTCCAGATAGCGCAGAAAATTGTGTACGCCGCCATCGGTCCCGTAATCCTGCGACGTCCCCGCCACCTGAACGAACTCGAGACCTTTCCCCGCGGCGATGGCCGTGCGGTACGTGGTGGTATTGCCCGGGCGCCCGCCGGATGGATTGTAGGGATACGCAAACGAGTTGACGTCATTCCAATTGTTCGAAAGCAGCGTTACGGAGTCAGCCACCACCGATGCCGCCGCGTTTCCGCTGGTCACATAGGTTCCCGAGCCGCAACTCGCGGGCTGGCAGTTGTAGTCGCCCTGAATGTAGACCGGATTTTCCGTCGCGATCGTCAGCCCGCAAGGCACCGAGTCGCAAGTCCCGATTGAAATCGTTCCGCCGTTTACGATCTTCAGTGCCTGCCGGAAAAACAGGGGCGGATTTTCCCGAGCTTCCACTCCCTGGCTGTACACCGCACCCGGCCAGTTCGTGCCCAGCCCGCTGCACGCTGCGTCTGAAGTATTCGACAACATCGCCGGTTGCGGCGAAGCAGGAAATAGATTCGCATTGGACAAATTCAGGCTGATGCCCGTTCCGGAGCTGTTCGCGAGAGGATCGGGCGCAGTGATGTAGCGAACCAGCGCGCCGGTTTGTGCGTAGTCCTCGCCCGATTCGAATTTGTTGTCGGGGCAGCCGTTCGCTGCATCGCCCGAGTTCACATTGTCATTGAAGCCGTACGCACCGGTCTTCTTCCCCACGGCCGGGTCTGCCACTTCCGCGCGCCGGTCCGAAAAATAAATAGCGTAGCCAGTCACATTCTCTGCGCTCTTGCCGCTCGTCCCGATCGTCCCCTTAAACCAGCGCGTCAAATTGTTAACGTCCAGCTCGATATAGCTCATCACTCCCGCCGCAGTCAGCGCGCCATTTGGATTCAGCGCGACGCTCGCGTTCGGCGGCGGCGTATCGCGGATCACCCCTTCGCGCGTGTCATAGAGCACGTTGGGCCAGTAATCGTAGGCATGATAGTTGGTCAAGCCGTAGGCGATGGCGCTGCCGCGGCCGCCCACCACGCTGGGGAGATATACGCTCGTCGGATTATCGCGCAAGCGAGCCAAACGGATGACGGCATTGGCGCTGGGGTCGGAGCACGTGGAGGCCGCAAGCGGCGTCGGCCCACCCGCGGCCGATGCCAACGCCATTCCCTGCAGCGTCTTCACGCAATTCTGAAGAATCACTCCGGAGGCGCAACTCCCGCTGGTTTTCAACGCAGCCTTCGCCAGCGGATTTAAGTTGCGCCCGACGAATCCCAGATTCAAGATTTCCCAAGTGACGTCCTGGCAAGCGCCTGCCGCGGAATGAATGTTCACCAAAATAAACCCAGTGAGAATCGGTTTATGCGCTTGAATCCAGTATCCGTCCGTCTGGCTGTAGCTCGCGGTTAGTGCCCCGGACGTCGGCAGCGGGAGTTTGCCTTCAGGCCCCCCGGTATAGTTTGCCGGAAAAGAGGTAAACGGCGCGCTCGCTTCCACCGCCAGCGTGGTCAGGTCCACCGGAGTGCCGCAAGTTCCCGGCGTGCCGGTGAGTAGCGCGGAAGTGTCATCCAGCAGAAAATTCACGCTCGAGAGTGTGAAGTAGCGCTCCGATGTTAGCTGCGAACTCTCTCCCGTTACCGGACGGCGAATCAGCTCGATCGGCGTTCCGCCCACAGCCGGCGAGGCGATCGAAAGTGATAGCGGCGCCACAGCCGTCGAGCCTCCCCGGATGTTCCCTGCGTATTGCGTCGTTGCTGTGCCCATCGAGAGCGTCAACCAGTTTGCGTTCGGTGTGGCTTTTGACACGGTTGCTATCGAAACGCTCCCGTTCACCGTTCCTTGTACCAATTGAAGGCAACTTGCTTCGGGTACGGTGGCCACCATGATGGCGCCATCGTACGGATTGCCGCTCGGATTCGAAGGCTGCGAGCTCGACCAACTCGATTGGCATGCATCCGTCTGCGGCGTCTGTGTGCCGCTCTGCCAGAACGTGGCATAGCCGTTCGAGAGATTGTTCACGATGATCTGCCCCGCCGACGTGACCCTATCCGCGAGTGTCAGCGTATCTCCCGACGCCAGCCATAGATTTCCATTCGTGTGCACGCGCCCGCCGAAATTGAAAACCGGTCCCGGGAAGAAACTCAAGTCCACCTGCGAATAAATTCCAAATTGAAACACGGGAATCCCCACCGTCTGCACCGTTCGAATCAGCTTAGCCTCCGAGCCATCCGGCAAATCCGCTCGCACCGTCAGCGTGAACGGCGTGATCAAGCCCTGCAAACCGGCGTACGCTCCCGAGAGAATCGTATGATTCACGGCCATCGGATTTCCGCCATTGTTCGGGTCAGGCGTATAAGAAATGAGGTAACTCTGCGGCGTGGCGTTATACGAAACGCCCGGAATGATGGGCGGCTGGCCCATCACAGTGTTGATGTCCGCCGTGCTGAGCGCGTTGGTGGTGCCATATTGCGCGCCGATATCCGCGGTCATTTTCTCCATTCCAGCCTCAGCCGCATAGAATGCGGATTGGCGGTTAGCATTATTGCCACTGAGTCGCTGGTTGGTCATCACCAGCCACGAGAGTCCCACAATGATCGCCGACACTAGCAACAGCACCAAAAGGGCCGTCACCAAAGCCATTCCTCTTGCCGGGGTGTTATTCACCAATGTCCTCCTGAAAGGACGGGCGGAAATTCTGCGGAGATCAGATCTACCCGATCAGATGGCGAGTCGCTTCGTAGGAGATATCGGCAGGAGGGCGAGAAAGGTGAGAGGAATCGTTACGTTTCAAATCGAAAAATTCGCGCGACCTCGGCGCAAGGGCCGTTTGTAGCGGTGTGCGTCAGCCGTGCATCCTCGTCAGTGGCAACAAACCAGCGCCGCGTGCAATGTAGTAGGGCCGCCTCTTCGAATCCATCGACGAGTTAAGAGGAAATCTCCCATAGTGGCGGAGCTTCGCGCCCCGCCCGGGTCGGATTTAGGTGTGGATTATTATTGCGCGGTCCCTGTCTGCGCATCGGAAACACCCAATGCCAAATCGCGCGGCTCCGAACGACCCGCCCCTACGCCGGAACAATCAACGGCTTCTCGCGCGGCAGTGCGTCGAGCATCGCCTTATCCAGATTTAAATGCGCTGCCACTAGTTCTGGCGGCGTATGCGCCAGCCATTCCGTCAGCGCGAGATCCTGATAAACGCTGCTCTTGAACATCTCTAGAAATTTCAAATCCGTAGTACCGGTATTCTCGATGTAATGCGGCAGCGTTTTCTGAATATAACCAACGTCGCCGGTTTCAAAATCCATGGTCCGCGCCCGGCCACCGGTGGCAAACACTGTCATGCGCCCTTTCCCGCCGTAGAAGAATTGCCATTCATCCGCATTCGGATGCCAATGCAATTCGCGAACGCCGCCGGGCTTCACGGTGACGATCGCAGCCGAAGTCGTCGTTATTTTGAAGTTGCCCGAATCGATGATGCGCACCTCACCGCTTTTGTTCCGCTTCGTCGGCGGGACATCCATGGTTCGGAATGCAAAATCCGTTGAGGATGGTCCGAGCGCCCCGGCAGCAACTCGCTTGTCGACGTCGAGCGGACCAGGCACATCTGTCTGAAAAATAAACTTTTCCTTCGTTGGCATTTTCGAGATCGCCGCTTCGCTCACGCCGAAATTCCGCGCCACGATGTCCGGCGGCGTGTGCGCCATCCAGTCGGTCAAAAGCACGGTCTCGTATTCAGAAAAGTTGCCGTCATCGAACACCAGCAGAAATTCGCAGCCATCCGGACCCAGTCCCTGGATCGAGTGCGGAATTCCGGGCGGAAAAAACCATAGCTCATTTTCCTTCACGTCAGTGACAAAACTCTTGCCGTCGATGTCCACGCACGTAATTCGCGCCGTGCCATAAAGCATGAACGCCCATTCCGAAGCCGTATGCCAATGCAGTTCGCGCACCCCTCCGGCGGTGAGCCGCATGTCCACGCCGGCCACACTTTTCGAGATCGCCAATTCGCGCACGGTAACTTCGCGCGACCATCCCCCCTCCTGCAGCCGCTTATGCGCAAACGCAAACGGATACTTGAACGTTTGCACGCCGCCGGCATCCGTATGCGGCGGATTAAACGAATCTGGATTCGCCGCATCCAGCACCGAATTCACTGGTCCCGGATCGCTGCGGCTTTTCTCGGAAATAGAATTCTGCTCGGCCTTCTGCGCTGCCAGCACGCCTTCAGCAGAAAGCACGCTAGCCGCCGCCAGCGCCGCCGACCCCACTCCCAGAAATCCCCGACGCGACAAAGCATCCCTGGAAACGTCGTCGCCCATAGAACCTACCTTTGCAGAGAAAAAATCCGCGAAAAAAATAATTCCAACGCGCCGAATTGTACAACGAAATGGTAGGGGAGGGTGCTTTCCTGTCCGCCAGCAGTGTGGAGGAAGCCCTCCCGCATTTCGGCCCCAATCGAAGGAAAAAAGCGGTGTGCCAAGCGTTGCAAAAGAAGAAAAGGGTATTTCTAATCGAAATTCTAATCGAAATGAAAACGATTAGAATTTCCGGAATTGTATCTTTGACAAACCCATTCGCCGAGAAGTAGAATGGCGGATGAGGAGTAGATCGGATGCAAAAGATAAGCGCAGTAAAAGATGAGCACCGGAAGGCGTGTGATGAAATTGCAGTTCTAGAGCGAAAGGGGAAAGAGGCGGGCATAGACGGTGGCCCGTTACCCGAAGATCGGAGCAAATATTTCCATCTGCATACGGTCAGAGAAACTCTAGAATGGGTTTGCATAGATTTGATCGAAACGAACAGCAAGCCTAGTGAAAAAAATTACATCAACGAATTAATGGGACACAAGTTCTACTCGCTTGGCCCGGTGGTCGCAATACTGACCTATCCGCGACCTTGAGACGTTTTTGTCCTCTTCGGCTTTCCTTTCGGCTCAGGCTTGACCTTCAGAATGTCGGACACGGCTTCTTTGAACTGAAGTGGTGCCAGACTCAGCTTCTTTCTGTCTGTTGACGTGGGGCGGGTTTTTCCTGCCGATTTCGATAGATTTCCAGCGCGTTCCTTCATATAGCCTCACTTGAGTTATTCGACCTTCGGTCGAAATTCTGGCCGTGAATGGTTTTTGCCGACGACCCAATTCTCTTTCGATGAAGTGCCTCGCGGCGATGATTCGCGGTGCCCAGTGTATTGGCCGCTCGTTATTGTTGGTTACCACAAATACCGCAATGCCCGCTTCCAGGATTTCCTTAGCCCATGTATAGACTAAATCCTGATCGCCCGTCAGTAGAACGCGATTCTTAAGGCCGCAATCATGAATTATCGCTGGGTCGGCTATCTTGGATTCTGCCTCTCCAAATTCATCGAACACGGTGACTACGAGGAAATCCGCATCACGCAGCATCCCCGCAAGTTCGTTTCTCCCCCAAGTCCTATCGAGGAAAAAGACGGGCGGTTCGTCAAGCTGCCACTTTCCAGTCGTAGTCCTCGATTGCTTCTTGGACTTCAATCTCTGTTAATCCGTAGTCGGTTGCGATTTGTGAAATAGATTCGCCAGACCTATTCCTGCCGGAGAGAACTGCCGCTGTAATGCCCCTGTTCTTAACTACGGGCTTCCCGGAAGAAAACAGCGGGTCAATTTCGATTCTCTTGGAATCAATCGGAAATACTCTCATTGGGAGTCCGTAGGCATCACGGGGAATTAACTTCAAATATTGTTCTAGGACTACTCTCATTGCTAGTTGGCCATGTCGCGTTGCATTGATCGTGTCACCGAGATGGCGAATAAACAATTCCTTCCCGGAAATTTCAAACTCGTGTGCGAGCAAGGGATGTTTCCCCGGTATCGTTTCGTGAACGTAATTGAGAGCCTTTCGTATATTCTTAAACGGAATGCCTCGATTGGTGGTCGAGCGAAGAATGTGCGCTTCGACAAGATTGTAAAAAGAAAGCAGCTTGTGACTTTTGTCGGCAAGTTCAATTAGGGGTTTGAATGTTCGATGAACTCCGGTGGATGCAATGTAGTCTTGGCCTTGCGTCCATGCGTGAAGCGTCGTCGCTGGAATGCGAACATAAAGCGCGGCCTCGGAAATGCTATAGCGTGGGAATTCCCTTATATTCCCTTCCGTTCGGAGTGGGCGTCTTCGGGGCATACGGAAAACTCGTGCGGCTCTTTTCATTTGCGGCTCCGCGCAGTAAAATGCATTCACGCGGATGCCGAGCCGCTAACAAATCTGAATTTTAGCCCGCCTGCCAGCGGGCTTTTTGTTTTTTAGGCTGATTGCCGAGATGAGTCCCGGTAGGTCAGCCTCTTACCCTCAAATCCCTTCATTGCGAGTGCTGCACGTTCACCGTCCGTAATATGCCGCGCATTGTACCGGAAATCAAACTCGCTGAGGTAGCGATGCAAGTGTTGCTTGCTGACATGGTGGAATGTGCCTGTCACGCCCCTCTTGAGTAGCGCGAAGAAACCCTCGACGGTATTGGTGCTGATTACTTCGCCGCCCTCGCGTCGCGAGTACTGTCTCCAACTGTGGCGAATCGTGCTGTGCTTGCGGAACAATTTATTCATGCCTTTATACGAGAGATAGTCATCCGTCATAATGTGCGAGTCGGCTTCGACATTCTCGCGGATTGCTTGTTTGAGGTTTCCGCCCGAAACTTTCTTTTGCCAGTGCATCGAACGGACGTTGCCGCCCCGCTCGACTAGAGACACCACCGTAGATTTATTCGCGTAGCGCGGGCCATGCTTGCCGACGCGAGCCTTTCCGCCGATGTACGTTTCGTCCACTTCGACAGTTCCCTTGAGCTTCGATGATAAAGGCTCCTGACTCATGGCGTAGCGAATCCGATGCGCCATGAACCAAGCGGATTTGTACGTCACGCCAAGCATCCGATGTAGCTGGTGGGCGCTCATACCCTTTTTCGATGCACAAATCAGGTGGATGGCTTTGAGCCACGTAGTTAGGGGGATGTGGCTATCCTCGAAGATCGTTCCGACTTTGACCGTGAATTGCCTACGGCACGCGCCACACTTCCACACGCCCGGACGGACGGGATGCTTCGATTCAGCCTTGGCTTTTAAGCGGTAGGACTCGCCTATAACGCCACAGTGAGGGCAAACAGCGCCCTTGGGCCAGCGCGACTGCTCGATAAACTCGCGGGCCTTGTCTTCGGTGCTATAATTCTTTGCGATGTCGTTTAGGTTCATGGGCTTGTCTCCGATACGAGACTATTCTTTCACAAACCCATGGGTTTGTCAAGGATATAATTCCGAGAATTTCGCGCAACTCCAACAAAACAAAAGGCAAAACAAAGCCTAATCGTAATGAAGTCCTAATTTTGGTCGATTAGCGATGCCAGGACAATCCGAACAAATCAATCGTGGTGAGCCGGGGAGGGCTCGAACCTCCAACCCGCTGATTAAGAGTCAGCTGCTCTACCATTGAGCTACCGGCCCACGAAGCGGAAAATAATAACACGAACCGCCAAATTCTCTGAGGCCGCATTCAGGCTCATCAAAGCGCTCTTGCAACTATTTGCCTGCAAAGCTATCTAATCGCTTGTCGCCCACCTGAAGTAAGATACCGAACTAACGCCGTATGGAGGACTGCATATGACCGACAAGATCAAGAAGTCCGATGCCGAATGGAAACAGCAACTCACGCAGAATGAATACTATATAACCCGCCAAAAGGGCACCGAGCCGCCCTTTACCGGCGAGTACGAAGACACCACCACACCGGGAACGTACCGCTGCGTCTGCTGCGGCCAACCGCTCTTCCAGTCCGATGCCAAATTTCACTCCGGCTCAGGCTGGCCCAGCTTTTACAAGCCGATCGATGAGAAGAATGTGGACGTGGAACGGGACGTCAGCCACGGAATGGTGCGCGAGGAAGTAGTCTGCAGCAAGTGCAACGCGCACCTCGGGCACGTCTTCGATGACGGACCGCAACCAACCGGCCAGCGTTTCTGCATCAATTCCGCGGCTCTAAAGTTGGAAGAGAAAGCAGAGAAGTAAGCAGCAACCGCGATTGCCGGGCCCACGGCGAAGATCCGTGGGCCCGCTTCCTTCCCGGGATCAATAATCGAAGACGAATACTTCCGGATGCGTATCCGCAGGATCAATCGAGATCAGCCGCACGTCTGACGGTGAAGTGACGTACAGCGCCAAACTTGCAGGCAATCCTGCGCCGCTTGCCGCCGATACGACTCCGCGTCCATTCGAAGCCACCGTGTAAGTGGCCGCGAGCGCTTGCCCGGTTCCAATCGTGCCGCCGCCGTCTTCCGAATCCGTGGTGCCCGTAATATTTCCCGCGCCGTCGGCGGATGCGACTCCGCTCAGCGCGGTCGATTGCGCGTCGGTCAGGAACGGCCCGCCAAGCGTGTATTGCCCCTGCACGGACGCAGTGCTGAACGACGATTCAGTCTGCAACTGAATTCGTCCAGCCGTGGCGGCGGCATCGGCCCCGATAAAGAAAGCCTCGCTCGGACTTACCAGGTACGCGATTCCCAGACGATTCGTGGATTCCGTGAGCGTGGTGCGTCCGCTGCTCTGGACCGTGTATTTTCCAACGGGTGGCACTGCCGAACTGATCGAGCCGCCATCATTCTGGTCGAAAGTCTGCGGCGTAATCGCGCCGGCCCCGGAAGTCGTTGGCGCCAGAAGCATCAAGCTGCCAAAAACACTGGAATTCCCGGCGGCATCCTGGCCGCTACCGGTCACAACATACTCGCCATTCAATGAGGCATTCGCGAACGGGTTGCCGGACTGGCGCCTCGCGACGCCTCCGAACGGAGGCAGGTTCGTCACCGTCACCGTTCCGTTCTGCGAAGTGACTGACGTCTGAGTCGAGACGAAAAACGCTTCATTCGGCGAGACCAGATAGAAAGTGAAGCCATCCGTATTTGGCGTCAGGAATAGCGCCATCGATGCGCGCCCGTTGGCGGTAAGGCTCGAGAACGATCCGCTAATCGCTGCGAAGCTGGTCACCGTGCCGGCATCATTTACATCCGCGCTCGACGCCGTGATTTGCGAGGCACCGTCGGAGCGGAACTTGCCGACCATGGCTGTCGGTTTATTGTTCACATCAAATCCAGGGAACAGAAACGAGTAATCGCCGCTAAACACTCCCGCCGTGAATGTCGTAGTGGACTGCTGTTTGATGATTCCCGTGCCGCGATTTCCGGAGTTGTCCTGTTCCGTAAAAAACAAGTTGCTCTCAGCATCGAGCGCCATTTGGAAGGTCAGCATCAACGTTGTGCTGCCCGGCCCCGGGACGCTCCACGTCATGCTCCCGCGCCCGTCCGATCCCATCGTGTAGCTGCCAGTGAAGGACTGATTCGACTTGATGCTGTTCGAGTTCGAATCAAACGTGCCGGCGCTGATAGTTCCTTTTCCATCGGCGGTAAATGCGCCGATTAATATTTCTGGGAACTCCGCCGAAGTTGAGGTTGTGCCGAAGCCGCGGAAGAGGAATGCGAACGGGCCGGCTACCAGCAAATTGTTGGCGATGATGTTGGTGTTAGCCACCACCGAAACTGTGTAAGTCATCGTGGCCGTTTCCGGCGGCGCTTCCGAGTCGGCGGCCTCGACGGTGAACGTCGAAGATCCCACGCGGCTCGGCAGCCCAGAAATCACGCCTGACGCGGAATTCAGCGTCAGGCCCGGAGGCAGCAGTCCCGCGATCACGCTCCACGTCACCGGTGAAACTCCGCCGGTTGATTGGATCGCTTCGCTATATGGTGACGCCGTCGTGCCATCGGGCAATGTCGGCGTCGTGATTCGCAGAGCTGAGGGCGCATTGATCGTGAGGCTAAGCGATTGCGTCGCGGACTGAGTGGGAATCGCCGAGTCCGTCACTTCGACGGTAAATGTCGACGTGCCTTGCGTAGTCGGCGTGCCGGAAATCTGCCCGAGCGTCATCGTCGTCGGCGGAGTTCCTGACGTGGTCGTGATCGTCTGCAAGGTCAATCCCGGCGGCAGCGATCCTCCGATCAGACTCCAGGTGAGCGGAGGAATTCCGCCTTGAGCGCTGATCGAGGCGTTGTATGCGACCCCCACCAATCCCTGTGGCAGGGAAGTAGTGACGATTGAAATCGGCTGCGCCGGCGCTATGGTGATATTGAAGAGCTGCGTGAGCGTCGCGGGCGGAGTGGCGCTATCGGCTACTTGCACGGTGAACTGCGAGGTTCCTGAACCGCTCGGAGTGCCGGCGATAGTTCCGTTTGTTGCCAGGCTCAATCCTGCCGGCAAGGTTCCCGAGGCCACGGTGAAGATCAAGGGAGTAACCCCGCCGGTGACAGCGAGCTTCTGGCTATACGGGACGCCGTTCTCGCCGCCGGGGAGCGTCATGGTGGTGAACATCATTCCGACAACCAGATTGATATTCACCATCTTGGTGATCGAAGTGTTCGCGACCGAGGTAGCTTCGACCATCACCGTTTCCGGGGCGGGGACAAGAGCGGGAGCCGTGTAAGTAGCGGTGAACGGAGTGGTATTCGTGAGCGTGCCGCAATCGGCGAAGGTGCAAGTCGGCGGATTCGTGGAAGTGTCGTTAAACACTTGCCAGGTGACGCCAGAATTGGTGATGTCGTTGGAAACGGTGGCGGTGAACTGGACGACTTGCGAGGCATCTACGTTTGTGGCAGAGGCGGGAACCAGCGCGATGGTGAGCGAGCCATTGCTGCTGCCGCCGCCGCCGTGGCATCCGGCGAGAATAAAAATCGCCGCCAGCGCGGGCGCGAGATGGCGAAGAAAAACAGGAAGGCGAAGTTTCGCGCGCTTCATCGAGTGGCCGATACCGGTCATTTATTATTCAGCCGCGCGAGCGCAGGCTCATTCTCCTTCTCGAAGGCACTGCTTGGGCGTTGCAGGTGCACTTTGTGAAGCCAGCGGGGATTCGGACCCGAGTCCCACAAAAAAGGCGAACAAGGTGAATAGCAAAAGGAAGTGAGGGTGTCAACGCGCTTTTCGGGCTGCGCGCGGCGTAGAACTTGTATCTCGCGTCGCGTGCATCGACGGTGGGGATTGAGACGGCTGGATGGCACGAATATGCCCGAAAAATGCACACTTAGAGACTTACTTCGGGTCGACACGTCCAACTTCATTTGGGATAATCCCCCGTCTGCGTCAGGAGGCTGGATGCGAAGGTCGGCGAGTACGTTGCCTGTGCGAAGAATTCTGGCGATCTGCCTGTTGCTGGTCCTCTTACTTTCCGGCCGCGCACTGGCTCAAAATCCTCGCGGGTCGGTGCGCGGCACCGTGGAGGACGCAAGCGGCGCCGTCGTGCCTTCGGCTCGCGTTACGATTCTCGCGCAAGCTTCTTCGGTCTCGCGCGAAGTGTTCAGCGATGCGCGCGGCGAGTTTCGAGTCGACGATCTTCTCCCCGGAAATTACAAAGTTACCGTGAGCGCAAAAGGATTCGCCGTGGCGGAGTCGGAAGTCTCCATTGCTGTCGGCGTGATTCGCGAGATTGCTGTCAGCCTCAAAGCTGAAACGGTGCAGCAATCCGTCAGCGTGCAAGGGCAAGTTTCTTCGATCACCACTCAGCCGATTGACGCCGCAAGTGTCGTGCAGCAAGGCGTCGTTTCCACTAGTGATTTGCAATCGATTCCCTTGGCCCATCGTAGCTTCGCGAATATTGCGTACCTGGTTCCTGGCACCGAGCCTGTTGAACCTTCTGATCCCACCAAGGCGCGCATCACCGCGGTTTCCTTTGGCGGAAGTTCGGGACTTAATGTCGAGATGTCCGTCGACGGCGGAGACAATTCCGACGATTACATTGGCGGCTTCCTCCAGAATTATTCGGTCGATTCGATTCAGGAATTCGCCGTGCGCACCGCGCAGGAATTCGCCGAGACTGGCCGCACGACGGGCGGCTCCGTTCTGCTGACTACCAAGCGCGGCAGCGATGATTGGCACGGCGGCGCGGCGTTCTACGAGCGCGATGCTTCGATGAACGCGCGCTTCCCGATCGATAATCCTGCGCCGGAGCCGAAGCAGCCCTTCTCGCGTCAGAATTATATCGGCACGCTGGGCGGGCCGATCGTGAAGAGTAAGGTCTGGTTTTTTTCGTCGCTGGAGTACGTGCACGAGGACGCCAGCATCGCCTATAGCCCGCTCGAGCCTCGACGAATTTCAATCCCTCGCGTCGCTGGCTTCCTCGGGATTGATTCCCGGCATTAGCTCGATTCCAGTTCCCAACAATGTGCCAGTGCCATTCAAGGATTTCCTTGGGACCATCCGCGTGGACTGGGCGCAATCGGAGAAATCGCAGTGGTTTTTGCGCGGCGCGATCGACACCTACAACACAGACAACGACCTAGTGCAGCAATCCACGCTGGAATCCACGGGCGCCACCTCGCACTCGAATTACCTGAACCTGCTGCTCGATCAGCACTATGCCTTCAGCCCCACATGGCTAGGCGCTTTCGTATTCGAAGCCAGCGGCCTGCACCATACCGAAGAACGCGAATTCGAATTTGGGCTTTGCGCCTGGCGTTTCCGTTTAGCTCGACTTCCAGCTCGATCTCCGGTTTCGAGACTTTCGGCGACAATCAATTCGTCACGCCCATCACCGCGTTTCCCGTGCTGCGCAATCAGGAAAAATATCAGTTCCGCTACGACGTCGCGCACACCACGGGCCGCCATGCTCCGCGATTCGGCATCAATTTTATCCACGAGCCGGTTTTGAGTGGCGCGTTGGCGGGCAACGCGGAAACGCTGCTGCAGTACCCGAACGATCCGAGTTTCTACGCGGCGAATCCGTCGCAATTTTTCTTCAGCAGCGAGTGCGCTTCGGCGCCACCGGTCAATTCGGGCATCAACTGCCAATTCACTCCGGCGGCCAACGGCGTCTTCACGCAGAATGTGCAGCGGCTCGGCCTTTATGCGGAAGATTCCTGGCGCGTCACTCCGCGGCTCACTTTTAATTATGGATTGCGCTGGGACACCACCTTCGGGCTCTTCAACGCTCGAAGGCCAGTCGCAGCTCGCAGAATCCTGCCGTGCTTACGTTGCAGGCACTGCAGATTCCGCTGCCCGTCGGCACGCCGCACGATTACCGCAAGCAATTCGCGCCGCGCCTTGGCGTCGCGTACTCGCTCGGGCAATCGGGCAATACCGTTGTGCGCGCCGGCTTCGGCTTGTTCTTCAACGATCTCGCGCAGAACGGCTGGGTCACCGCATTGCAAGCTGTGAATACGCCGCTCGCTGGTCCCTGTGTGAATCCCGGCGATCCCGGTTGCATTCCTGGTGGCGGCGACGGTGCGTTGATCGATCCGCACTACAAGACGCCCTATTCCGTTCACACCACCGCGGGCATCGAGCACGCTTTCAATTCCAAATGGACGCTCAGCGCCGATTACGTTCACGAGCAAGGCAATCACGGATTTGCGCGCTATCAATATATTGCCGGCTCAACCTTATTCACGCCGATCGCTGGGGCCCAGCCCGATGTGCCCAACGTCGCGATTTTCCGCAGCGACAATCGCTCGAGCTACAACGGCCTGATGATTCACTTGCAGGCAAATATGTCGCGGCGGTTTAATTTCGTCGCCAATTACACGCTTTCGAAAGCGAAGACCTGGGGCTGCGTCCTCGGCGAACTTTTCGATTATGTGGATGGCGTTTGCAATCCGCTGCACGCCTTCGGACCGGGCGATTACGGTCCGTCCGGCGAAGACGTCACGCATCGCTTCGTGCTCGCGGGCACATTCTTCGCCCCGCTCGGCTTCGAAGCCTCCGTGCTCGGGCAGGCGGAAAGCGCCCGGCCCATCACACTCACCACTCCCGTCGACGTGAACGGCACCGGCGATCCCGCCGACGATCGCGCCGTGGTGAACGGCGTTCAGACCACACTCGACGAATTGCGCGGCACTCCTTACATCCAGGTCGATATGCGCGTCAGCCGGCCCATCCATTTCGGCGAGCGCTACACGCTGATGCCGTTCATCGAGCTATTCAATATATTCAATCGCAATAATCCCGGCGCGAATTACGTCACGGATATCTCCGCGTTACCCACGCCGGTGAACAGCCTAACGAATGCCACCGCCTTCTGCCTGAATCCCGCGTGCACGCAAACGCAACCAATCACCAGCCTCAATCAATTGAAAGTGCCATCCGGCGCTCTCGGAGATTTCTTCGGCCCAGGCACGACGGTAGGAATTCCGTTCGCAGCCCAAGTCGGAATTCGATTTTCGTTCTAGCCGCGAAAGCGGCCCTACGTTTCGAACCGGCGATCGCGCTGGATTTGAATTGCCCCGCCGCTGGCAACTTCCCTCAGAATTCTGCTACACCGGGTGTAACATTCCCGAAATCCAGGAATCTAGTTAAAAGGCCCGGCGCGTATATCAATTGAGTGAGTCAAGTAGGTTGAAAGGCCAAGCGTGGAAGAGCAAACCAACGAAAAGCGCGCCAAGCAAATCAGCCGCCGCGAGATCCTGAAACTTTCGCCGGTTGTGCTGCTCGGCGCCTTTGCGATCCCAACCGTCCAGGACTCGCTCCTAAAGGCAGGCCTGGGATTCCACGATTGGGCCAGCGCCAAGCTTTTCCGCCACGGCCATCTCGCACCCACATTTTCCGATTCCGAAGTCGTCCCCTTCGAAAAATTTCCGATCAACGATTACGACGTCGACGATCCAGGCGTGGACCTCGACGCGTGGAAGCTGAAAGTCACCGGCGATCTGCAAAAACCTGGCGAATACACGCTGGCGCAGATCCAAGCGCTGCCCCGCCAGCGCCAAAACACAAAACACATCTGTGTAGAAGGCTGGGACGTAATCGGCCGGTTCGGCGGCACCCGCCTCGGCGATTTCCTAAATTTGGTCGGCGCCGATCCAAATTCGCGATTCGTCTTCGTAGAATGTGCCGACGATTACTACACCACCATCGACATGGCCACAGCCCGCCACGAGCAATCGTTGCTCTGCTACGAAATGTACGATCGCCCGCTAACGCGCGAGCACGGCGCCCCAGTCCGTCTAAGCATCCCAACAAAAATCGGTTACAAAAACGCAAAATATCTAACGCGCATCCATATAACAAATGTGCTGACGAAAAACGGCTACTGGGAAGATCAAGGCTACAGCAACTATTACGGCCTCTAGAAACGTCGGCGAGAAGCGGTTTTAGTAGCACAGCCACTCCTGGCTGTGTCGGATTGTAGGAGATACCAAGGCGCAACGCCGAAATCTACAAATGGCCAGTGTTAGCTGTGTTGGATTCAGAATAATGGCGAAGTGCAGCGCGGGAGTTTACGAACAGCCACAGCCAAGAGTGGCTGTGCTACAAAAACAGGAGGCAGCATGACCCCGGCGGTCCCAAATAAAATCATGGCGTGGGAAGCGAAAAAAACAGGCATGCCCGTGCGCGCCGCCTACGAGCATCCCTTCCTCGTGCGCCTCTGCCACTGGATCAATTCCGTCTCGTTACTCGTGCTAATCGCCAGCGGCCTGCGCATTTTCCGAGCATTCCCCAGCTTCGGCCCCAAAATCCCCGAAAAAGTCCTAATCAATATTCCCAAGCAACTCACCATCGGAGGCTGGCTAGGCGGCGCGCTGCAGTGGCACTTCACCTTCATCTGGATTTACATGATTACCGGCGCGATCTACATCGCCTACGAAATCGCCAGCAAAAATTACCGCCAGGTCCTCTTCATGCCCCGAGATATCCGCGGCGTCTGGCCCATGGCCCGCCATTATTTTTTCTTCGGCCCGAAGCCCGAGCTGAACGAACCGTACAATCCATTGCAAAAACTGGCCTACACGTCCGCGATCGGCCTCGGAGTACTGTCGGTCCTCACGGGCCTCGTGCTCTATCGCCCAGTACAGTTCTCGTTCCTCGCAATTCTCATAGGCGGCTTCCACTACGCCCGCATCTGGCATTTCGCAGTCATGGTCAGTTTCCTATCTTTCATCGGCGGGCATCTGGTGATGGTGCTGTTGCACGGCTGGAATAATTTCGTATCCATGCTAAGCGGCTGGAAAAAGAATCCGGAATATTTGCGCGAGCCCTGAGGAAGGGCCAAGGCGGCGGGCGGTAAACCTATCGTGATGTCATCCCAGGCGAAAGCCCGAAGCGAGGGCGGAGGAGCGCCGTCCGCCGATATTCCGGCGCTGGCCTATGAGCGCGCGCTGCTTGAGCGAATTCGCCGTGGCGAGCGCGATCTTTTTGCCGAGCTGATCCGGCCTTACGAGCGGCGCGTTTACGTCACCGCACTGGCGATTTTGCAGAATGAAGCCGACGCGCAGGAGGTAGCGCAAGAAGCCATCCTGAAAGCCTTCGCGCATCTCAATCAATTTCGCGGCGAATCGCGCTTCAGCACCTGGCTCACGCGCGTCACCATCAACGAAGCGCGCATGCGCCGCCGCAAGCAACACAGCGAGATCATGAAGCCTTTTAACGAACTCGAATCGGAAGACGACGAGGGCCAATTCGTCCCGCAAGATTTCGCCGACTGGCGCGAAATTCCCTCCGAAGAACTCGAACGAAAGGAAGTCCGCGACCTGCTGAGAAAAGCGCTGGCCTCCATCGCCGATAAATACCGCGAAGTTTTCGTCCTTCGCGATATCCAACATTTGAGCATTGAAGAAACTGCGGAAGCCATCGGCATCACGCCGGGCACCGTGAAAACGCGGCTGCTGCGCGCTCGATTGATGCTGCGGGATATTCTCGCTCCAGGACTCGGCGGGATCTGGAGCCGTCCGCTCGCTTTCGAGAAGGGAACCAAGCCATGGACCTGAAATGTGAACAAGTGTGGCTGCTGATTTCGGATTACGTGGATGGCGAACTGCTCGCCCCAGTGCGCGCCGATATGGATCGCCATCTGGCGACGTGCACGCGCTGCACCGCGGTGCTCGCCGGCACGAAAAACCTCGTACAACTTTACGGCGACGAGCGCATGTTCAGCGTGCCGCTCGATTTCAGCCCCGCATTGCATCGCCGCCTTTCGCAGCAAACCCGCCCCGAACGCGGCGCCGCATTCACCTGGGCGCTTTCGCTAGCCGGCGCAGGCCTTGCTACCGCGGCAATGTTGCTCTTCAGCCTCCCGCGCTTCACGCCGCCCACGTTGCGTGCTCCAATGAGCCAGCCAGCCCTACGCGCGCCCATCGCGAATTTGGTGGTTGTCTCCGAGGATGGGAAGACTTTCCACGTTCCTGGCTGCACCTACATCCACGGCAAATCCAGAATGATTCCCGTCGAAGAAGCCATGAAGGAAGGCTTCAATCCGTGCACCCGCTGCGAAGCGGAGCTAATCCATCGCATCGCAAAAAGCCACTCGCTGCCAGAAAATCGCGCAGTAGACGCAGAGGTAGCGGGCTCGGGAGATTGAATGACGGCTGGGAGATTCGTTTGTACAGCAGGGCTTCTCCGGGCGGCCGCTAAAAATTCTGCAACCGCCCGGAGCGGAATCTGGAAGCTGGGCGGGAATTAATTGTTGGGCTTGGAATCGTCCTTCTTCATCGAATCGTCTTTCTTCATGGTGTCGTCTTTCTTCGTGCTGTCTTTCTTCATCGCGTCCTTGTCGCTCTTCTTGGCCGCCTTCTTGGACTTGGCATCCTTCGACATATCGTCCTTCTTCATGCTGTCGTCCTTCTTCATCGAGTCGTCTTTCTTCATGCTGTCATCTTTCTTGGTGTTGTCCTGACCCATCTGGTCCTGCTGCGCCACCAAGGAATGGCCAAAGGCCGCCGGCACGAACGACATCGCCGGAATGCACATCGAACACGCAAGAATCCCGCTCAATAGATGCTTTTTCATATTTTCTCCTTGAAAATTTAGAATCGCGGCGGCAAGAAATTGACCGGGTCCGCCAGCCGTGTCATGCGATGTGCGGGGCGCGCCAAAGTTCCGGTTACGATGGCGAATTAATGAGTATTAATCTTGAAACAAAATCCCCAGACGGGAATCGAATCCGCATGAAGACAAAATGCCTGCACTGGACCGGAATCATCGCAGTCGTAGCTACGCTGTCGGCGGTAATCCCCGCAGCTCCTGCCCGCGCCGGCGAGAATCTGAAGCTCAATCCGCATCTCGATTATTCGAGCGATAGCAACGATGGCCCGCTAATCACCGGCGATCGCATGGATGAAGCGGTAGCCCCAGGCAAGCCCAATTACATAATTTTCTACGGCGAAGCTTGCTACAACTCCAAGCACCAAGCCCGCCGCACCGTAAGCCTCTACGAAAAGTATCGCGGCCGCGTAAATTTCGTAATCATCGACCTCGACCAAAAGCACACGCAACAGCAGAATGATTTGATCTCTGCACACTATCGAGGCTCAATCCCGCACGTCACCATCATCGATCGCAACGGAAAGACCCTCTACGATCAAGCCGGCGAAGTAGACGTATCCGACATTTCCAAAATCTTAGATCCCCAACTGAAATGAAGTTCGCGCCAGCGAACCCAACGTAGGGCCCGCGCTTTATGCCGGGCCTCCTCATGCAAGATCGCGCCACAATTCCCAACCCCGCTTGACCGGATTTTCAATTCCGCCAACTTTTTTGGTATAAAGGGGTGTTCGCGAGTGGACCGTAACGCTGCTCTTACCCAGTGTTCAATCCTCGCATCTAAATCGGGAGCGGCGAGTGCTGCCCGCTTGGGAGGCCGGCATTGATAGAAGTGCAGGACTTAACGAAATCTTTCGGCGACAAAATTGCCGTCGATCATGTCTCCTTCAAAGTAAATAAAGGCGAAATTCTAGGCTTTCTCGGCCCCAACGGCGCTGGGAAAACCACCACGATGCGCATTCTGACTGGCTTCATGCCCGCCACCAGCGGCACCGCCAGCGTCGCGGGCTACGATGTCTACACCGACTCGATCGAAGTCCGCCGCCGCATCGGCTACCTCCCGGAAAATCCACCGCTCTATCCGGATATGTCCGTGCACTCCTATCTCGATTTCGTCTCGCGCATCAAGAATGTCCCCGCCGATAAGCGCGAAAGCCGCATCGCCGATGCGATCGAGAAAACCAGTCTTGCGGATAAGCGCGACGAGCTGATCAAGCGCCTTTCGCGCGGCTATAAGCAGCGCGTAGGAATCGCTCAGGCGCTGGTTCACGATCCGGATGTGATTATTCTTGACGAACCAACCGTCGGCCTCGATCCCAAGCAAATCATCGAAGTGCGTCACCTGATCAAAGGGCTCGCCGGAAATCACACCATTATTCTTTCCACTCACATTCTCCCGGAAGTCAGCATGACCTGCGACCGCGTGGTCATCATTAATAAGGGCAAGATCGCGGCCATCGACACGCCCGCGAATCTCACTTCGCGCCTGAAAGGCGGCCAGCGCGTCCACATAGAAGTGCAAGCCGACGAAAAAGCCGCTCGTGCCGCGGTGCAGGAAATTCCCGGCATTCGCAGCGTCAGCGTCGAACCTGCAGGCGCCAACGGACGTATCGCGCTGGCTGTCGAATCGGCCGAAGGCAAGGATGTGCGCAGTGATATCGCCGCCAAGATAGTCGGCAAAGGCTGGCCGCTTTACGAATTGCGCGGCGTGAATTTGAGCCTCGAAGATATCTTCCTGGAATTGACCACCGACGATTCCGCGCACGCCGGCGCCAATGAGGAGCGAAAGTCGAAATGAAAGGCATCTACGCGATTTTTCGCAAAGAAATGAGCCACTATTTCGTCTCGCCGATCGCTTACATCATCGGCGGCGTATTCCTGCTGCTCACCGGCTTCTTCTTCACCCGCGTGCTCGCCGGCGTGATGGAGCAAGCCGCAACGCAGGGAATGCAAGCCATGCAATTCGGCGGCGCCGGGGCGAATTACGACGTGCCTTCGAATACCATCCGCTTTTTCTTCGGCGTGCTTTCTTCGATTTTGCTGTTTCTAACGCCGATGCTGACCATGAGCGTCTACGCCGAAGAGCGCAAGCGCGGCACCATCGAATTGCTGATGACCTCGCCGATTACCGACGCGCAAATCGTGCTGGGAAAATTCTTCGCCTCACTGACTCTGCTGATCATCATGCTGGTTCCGACGATGGCCTATTCGATTTTCATGTATCTCCACAGCGAGCCGGCAGCACCGTGGCGAATTTTGTTCTGCGCTTATCTGGGAGTGCTGCTGCTCGGCGGGGCTTTGCTCGCTTTGGGTTCACTGTTCTCGTCGCTCACAGAAAATCAAATCATCGCCGCGGTGCTCACTTTCGGCGTATTCCTGATTCTGTGGGTGATTGATTTCGGCTCGCGCAACACATCGACCGGAATCGGCGCAGTGGTGAGCTATCTTTCCGTGGTCAAGCATTACGACGACTTCACGCGCGGAATTCTGGATTCGGGAAACGTAGTTTTCTATCTGAGCCTGATTTTACTTTCAATTTTTCTGACGATTCGCAGCCTGGATTCCATGCGCTGGCGCCGCGCGTAAACCGGCGCCGCGCCCTTAACGCTTAGCGTTTTCAAGGAGGAACTCCAAAAATGAATTTGGACCGCCAGGAATGGCTCCGCAATCTCGCGACCATCGGCATCGCCATGGCCGTCGCCGGCGCCATTCGCTACGAATATCAAGGCGAGCTTCTTCTCACCAGCAAGATCCTGCTCATCGGCGGCGGCGTGCTGATTCTCGCCGCGCTGGTTCTTGGCTATCAATCCATCATTAATTTCTTCTCCCGGCCGTCCGCGCGCGTCGGGACCAACGCATTCACGCTTATCATTTCGGTAGTCGCCATTCTCGGCTTCCTGAATTTCCTGAGCTACCGGCATCACAAGCGCGTCGATCTGACCACCGAGAAACTTTTTTCGCTTTCCGACCAGACCAAGAAGATAGTCGGCGGCCTGAAGCAGGACGTGGACATCTACTGGTTCGATAAATCTGCCGAACGCGACGCTCTCGGATCAAATCGCCGAGTACAGAAATCTCAAGCCCGCACTTGCATTTCAAGGAAGTGGATCCGCAGCAGCATCCGGAAACCGCGCAGGAATTCGGGATCACGCGCAGGGCGCAGGGCGCGGTCGCGTCGGGAGCGAAGCATCAATTGCTCGAAGGCACCACCGAGCAGGACATCACCAACGCGATCGTAAAGGTCACGCGCAATGTGGTGAAGACGGTCTGCTTCGTCGAAGGCCACGGCGAGCGCTCGATCACCGGAAGCGATGCCGACGGCTACGCCGGCGCCGCTGCGCTGCTCAAGCAAGAAAGCTACGAAACGAAGAGCATCAATTTGGTGACGAGTAACGGCGTACCTCCGGAATGCACCGAAGTCGTGATCGTCGGCCCCAAGCAGGCGTTCCTGCCGGTGGAAGAACAAATCCTGGCGAAGTATCTCGACGACGGCGGCAAAGCGTTTATCCTCGTCGATCCGCAAACGGATCCGAAGCTCGACGACATTTTCACCACGTGGAATGTCAAAGTCGGAGACAACGTCATCGTCGACGCCAGCGCGCTCAGTCAGATGGCGCAGATGGGACCGTTCGTGCCCATCGTCGTTACGTATGGCGCCAGCCCAATCACCGAGCGTTTCGGCACTGGAATGACGTTGTTCCCGAACGCCCGCACCGTATCCGTGATCGACAAAAACAAATCGCAGCCGGGTTCAACCGAGCTGCTGAAAACCTCCACGCGTAGCTTCACCATTCCCAAACTCGATCCCAATGTGAAAGAGATTGCCTTTGACAAAACAAAGGACACGCTCGGCCCGCTTTCGCTCGGCGTCGCGTCCGAGCGCAAAGGCACAGCGCGATTCGAGTCGTCAAAGACGGACGCGTAGTGGTGATCGGAAATTCGCAATTCGCGTCGAATCAATTCGGCGGGCAGGTTCGCAATGCCGATTTGTTCATGAATTCGGTGAACTGGCTCGCTGCCGACGAGGATCTGATTTCGATTCGTCCGAAGAGCGCCACCAACCGCAGCGTGACGTTTACGGAAACGCAGCAGCGCGAGTTGAATTGGTTCAGCCTGCTCTTCCTTCCCGGAATTGTGGTTCTTTCCGGCGTGTATATCTGGTGGAAGCGGCGTTAACCGGCCATGAAAAAAAGCACCGGGATTATTTTTTTACTGGCTGCGGCGATTGCCGCCTACGTCTACTTTTACGACCTGAAGCACACCAAGCCGACCGATACGACCGGCGATGGCGAAAGCGAAACCGCGTCGAGCGACGATTCCGCGAATGCCAAGCCGGCCTACACGCTCGCCGCGACAGACATCGCTACCCTTAACGTCGAGCGCGGCGGGACCTCCGCAAACCTGGAGCAGCGCGCCGACGGCTGGTACATGACGCAGCCGGTGCAAACGCGCGCCGAACAATCCGTTGCCGGCGCGATTGCCAGCGAACTCGCCAGCGTCCGAGTGGATCGTACATTCACCGCCGCGCCCGATCGCATGACTACTTACGGCCTCGACGACTCCCGCGGTGACGCTCGATTTCAAATTAAAAAACGGCACGCAGCACAAATTGCAGCTCGGCGCCAAGGATTTTTCGGGTTCGAAGGTGTATGCGATCGTGGACGGCTCGAAGGATGTCTCGCTGTTGTCCGACTCGATCCTGATCAGCAGCAACAAGCCGGTCGATGAGTTCCGCGATCAAGCGGTCCTCGATGTCGATAGCAACAGCGTCTCGTCGTTCGAATTGAGGAATGAATCCGGCACAATCGCGGCAAAGAAAACCGACGGAAGCTGGAAAATCGAAACGCCGCGCGCGGTGGCCGCCGATTCCGGCGCCATCTCGTCGCTGCTTGGGTCGCTCGGCACAGCCCGCATCGCATCGTTTGCCAGCAATACGCCGGATGACTTGGCGAAATACGGACTCGCGCATCCGGAACTCACGTTCCACGCGCAGATGGACAGCGGCAAGGTAGTGGATTTTCAGCTCGGGAAAAAAGACAGCAGTTGGTACTTCGCTCGCGACCTCTCGCGGCCCTTCATCTTCCGCGTGCTCGAATCCGTACACACCTCGATGAGCACCAAGTTCTTCGACCTGCGCGACAAAAATCTGATCCACGCGGAAGAAGCGGACATCGTGCGCGCCGAGATTCACAATGCGAAAGGCGCGACCACGTGCGTCAAAGGCCCGGATGGCGGCTGGGTAATCGAACAAGCAGCCGCGCAGAAAAATCCAGCCCCGGCATGCCCCAGTTTCTGGCCGTCGCTAAGCAGCGCCCGCGCCGAAGATATTCTCGACGCTCCCCCGGCATCCGTCACCGCACAACTAGCCAAGCCGCCGGTGCAAGTAACGCTAACGGACAAATCCGGCAAGAAAACCGAAATCCAAATCTCAGCAGCCACAGGAACTTCCGTCTACGCGCGCACAAGCAACGGCTCCAGAAGTGCTAAAGCTAGGAAAATCAATCCTAGACGACCTAAATTTTGCGCCCACAGGCTTGCACGACTAGTAGGGGAGGGTGCTTTCCTGTCCGCCAGAAGTTTGAGGAAGCCCTCCCGCATTTCGGCCCCGCTGTTGAATAGGCAAAATTCAACGAACGACGCCGCACGCAAGGCCCAATTTATTCTCAGTCAGATGTGCAGTTAAGATCCGTAAAGCAGGAAACGCCCGAATCGCAAGCCCACCGCCAAACCTCAGCAGCAAGCCCGCGCAGCCAATTCCGAATGCGCCGGCCGGTCCTCACGCGCCCAAGTAGCCAGCAATTCCACCGCCCCATCAGCCGGCGAAATATAGATATAAAAGGTATGCGTCTCGCCTTCGAGTTCATAAAAATGCGCGCGTTTCGGGTCCGGGCGCACGTCCGCGCCGCCGGCCAATAGGCCGCGAAGCGCCTGAAGGGTTTCCGGTGAATGATTTCGCAGGTCTTTTACGTCCAAAGTCATGATTTCATTGATCGCTTGATTTTCCGGGATTGCAGTATCACATCGCATGTTCTGTCCCCCAATCTCTAATACGCATCGCCCCATCGATTTGTTCCACCAGTGCAGTTTCTTTTCTCGCCGCGCTCTTTATGGAATATCTCAGGAGAATTGGATGCGTAAAGGGCGCTCCACGGCTCGGAAATTTGCTCGATTTTTTCACAGGCCCCCGCGCCTGCGGTATCATTGCGTTAACCCTCAACAAGTTACTTGCGCCGCACCGTTGAACTTGCGATAGTTCCTCGAGTGTTTTTTTGCTAGCCAAATCCCGACGCTCCGAGGCCGCGAAACGTGACGAAAAACATCACTAAGAAACCTAAGAGCAAGGTCCCCAGCCGCAACACCGTGGGAGGAAAAAGTACGCGGCTCAAGAGTGACAAGCGGCGCAAGCATCGCCACTGGCAAGTGACGGTCTTCTATCGCGACGGTGAGCGATTCGCGCGCGTCTATATCGATCGCGATCGCGCCGAGCGCTTCGCCGCCCGCCAGAAACGTTCCCCAGTGGTGCGGTCGGCGCGCATTCTCGAAGTGGACTAGCGCTGCGGCTTTCATACCCGGAGCGAATCGGCATTTTCGCGCCGGACATGAGTTTCTCGATACGATTCCCGAACAGGCGCGGGTCTTGTCGCGCGTTCGAGGTCATGCTATAAAATTCATGTAGTTGCAAAGTGTTGCAAGAAGCGGGATTCGTATAGTGGTAGTACGCGACCTTGCCAAGGTCGAGGCGAGGGTTCGATTCCCTTATCCCGCTCCATCATTTTCACGTTTCATACTCACGCTTTCGTTTCACATCAACGCAAATTTTTTCCACAGGTCCCGCTGAGGGTTGTTCCGTAGCGGCGCTCGTTCGTTGCGGCACATTCCCCGCCGTGCTAGAGTTCCCGCTCCAAGCCCTCATGCTGGCATACCTCTGCGGTCCGATTGAATTTGCGAATGGCGGCGGAAAACTCTGGCGCCGCAAACTCGCGCCATTTTTGCGCGAGCAGCTCGGTCATCGGCTCTACGATCCCGCCGAGGATGAGAAGAAAAATCTGACGGACGAGGAAATGGTGCACTTCCGCGAATGGAAAGCGACGGAGCCAGAACGCTTCCGCCGCGCCGTCCGCAAAATAATCCATTTCGATTTAGACTTAATCGAAAACAAAGCCGACTATCTGATCTGTTACTGGGACGATCCAACGAATCCCAGCGGCGGCACGCCGGCTGAGCTCACCGCCGCGTTTCGAAAGGGCATTCCGGTCTATTTGGTGACGCCGCTGGCGATCGAGCACGTGAGCGGATGGATGCTAGGCTGCGCCGACCAGATTTTCACCACGGTGGAGGAGCTGAAAGAGTTCCTAGCGCGCCGTTACGGACGAGAAAAGCAAACCCAACTCTGGAAAGAGTAAGCCGCTCTTGGTGCGTGAAATCGATCGCGCGTGATCGAGGGCAGCCGTGTAGCACAGCCACTCTTGGCTGTGTCCGATTTACGCAGATCGCGAGAAGTCGCGAGAATCATGCAAAAAGCCACAGCCAAGAGTGGCCGTGCTACTGAGGCGAGGCCATTCGCTTGCAAAAATTAATCATCGCCGTCGGAAGCACGCGCCGCCCGAAGCTAGATGGCGTGCGCGATGCGATTGCAGAATTTGGCCCGCGCCTCGATCCGCAGGCGGAATTCGAAATTGTTGGCGTTGAAGCGCCAAGTGGCGTGCCCGACACTCCGCTTTCGCGCGCCGAGATGATGCAAGGCGCACGAAATCGCGCCGAACGTCTCCGCCGAATTGCGATCGAGCGAAGCGAGCCATGGAATTATTTCGTCGGCGTCGAAGGCGGCCTCGAGATCTTAGCTGATGGCCATGCCCGTCTCGTGTTTCTAGAGAATTGGGCCTACGTTCTCGATCGCAGACGGCCACGGCTCCTTCGGCCAATCCGGCGCAGTCGCCGTTCCGGAACCGCTAGCCGCCCGAGTGGTGGACGAGGGCATCGATTTAGCGCAAGCAGTCGACGCCTTCGCAGGCATGCACGGAATTCGCGATGCACAAGGCGCCTGGGGCGTACTAACGCGCGACCTAGTAACCCGCCGCGACGCGTTTCAGACAAGCGGTGATCAACGCGTTCGCCCCGTTCTACAACGCGCAAGCATATCGCGAGGCTGCGAAAGCCAAGTAGGGGGGCGGGTTTACCACGCCCCCGCTTTAGCACTGGGTGTTGGATTTATCGCCGCACGCAAAAGAAACGCGATTCGATAGTAGGGGCGGGGGTTGACCTCCCGCCCGATTTGGCCTTGGGTGTTCAAAAGAATTGCCACTGATCTAATCGGAAAGGAATCTCAGCGTGGACATCGTCAAAGGCAACATGGGATGGATCGAAGTAGTAGTCGGCCCAATGTTTTCCGGCAAAAGCGAAGAACTAATCCGCCGCCTGCGCCGCGCCGAAATCGCCCGCCAGCGCGTGCAAATCTTCAAGCCCATCATCGACCAGCGTTACTCAACGAACGGAATCGTCTCTCACTCCGGCCTGGAGCTGGCCTCGGACCTAGTCCGCACCGCCGAAGATATTCTAGTAAAAGTAGAGCCGCGCACCGAAGTGGTCGGCATCGACGAAGGCCAATTCCTCGGCGAAGGCCTACTCGACGTCTGCACCAAAATGGCCGACCTCGGCAAGCGCGTAATCGTCACCGGCCTCGACACCGATTTCATGGGCCGCCCGTTCGAGCCAATGCCGCGCCTGCTCGCGATCGCGGAAGAAATCACCAAGCTGCTAGCCATCTGCGTCCGCTGCGGAAATCCCGCAGTACACACGCAGCGCCTGGTAGCCTCAGAAGAATTAATCGTAGTAGGCGCCGGCGGAATGTACGAAGCCCGCTGCCGCCGCTGCTTCGAGCCCCAACTAGCCACCCAAAAAATCGAAGAAGGAAAAAAAGCCGCAGTCCGCTCGCAATCCGCAGCGAGCTAGCCTTCGTAGCGGCGCGCCTTCAGGCCGGCATCTTATGCGCCAAAACTAAATCGCGCCAATTTGTTCTCGCTAAATCCTACGCCGGTTTTTCCGCCGCCACTCCCGGCCGTTCCCGCTTCCGAATAATCCGCGCCCGCAACTCCCGCGCCAACCCACGATGCTCCACGCAACCAATCACGTCCAACCCGTCCGTTTAGCCGGCACCTTCCCGCGCCCACCAAGCAATTTATCAATCCGCCCCAAACTAGCCTTCCAAGCCGCCGGACGAAACTCGCCTTTCTCAAAAGCCCGCACAGTAGCCGCCATCGCCGGCATCACCAACGCCCAATCATGGCAAAGCATCGCAATATCGCAACCAGCCCGAAAGCATTCCACCGCCGCCGCCCCAGCAGGAAATTGCTTCGCAATCGCGCCCATTCCCAAATCATCCGCCAACACCACGCGCTTGAAATTCAACTCCTGCCGCAGCAAATTTTCCACCACGCGCCGCGATAATGTCGCAGGCCGCCCCGAATCAATCCACGGCAGCAAAATATGCGCAGTCATAACGGTTGGCACGCCGGCCTTGATTGCCTCCGCAAATGGCAGCAATTCCATCCCGCGAAGCCGCTCAAGCGTCCCTTCGAAAATCGGCAGATCGAGATGCGGATCAACGACCGCGTCGCCATGCCCGGGAAAATGTTTCGCGCATCCAAGAATTCCCTCCGCCGCCAAACCGCGCGCAAACGCCGCCCCCAACTCTCCAACGCGTTCCGGATCAAATCCAAAGCTGCGCTCGGTAGTCACCGGACTACCGCGGCGCAAATGCAAATCCAGCATCGGCGCAAAAACCAAATTGCATCCCACCGCCAGCAACTCCCGCGCAATCGCCCGCGCCACGGCTTCAACCGCCCCCGCATCATCCAATTCCCCAAGTTCCGCCGCCGAAGGCCACTGCGTAAACGGCTCCGGCAGCGCAAATTTCGTACCGCCCTCCTGATCGATGCCAATCAGCACCTCGCCCTCGGCGGCATCGCGAATTTCGTAGGTAAGCCGCAGCAATTCCTCGGGATTCTTGAAATTGCGGCGAAAAATCGTAACGCCGGCAAGCCCGCTGCCAAGCATTTCGATTAATTCGTGCGAAAGCGAATTTCCGCTGAAGCCGAGCAGAAATTTCTTGAGCACCGCCGGCGGAATGTGCGGCCTATTGTCCATTTGCTATCACGATTCCGTTCCCGGCAAGTCGAGCCGCGCGCGCCGGGTTATCCTTCCTAGTCCCAACGGCAAAGCGTATCGTCGCAGGAGTTTCCAGGCAACATGAGAATCGAATCCCGCGCACCCACCCGCATCGATCTCGCCGGTGGGCACGCTCGACATCTGGCCGCTCTATCTGTTCCACGAAGGCGCAGTCACGGTAAATTGCGCCATCTCGCGCTATGCCTCCTGCACGCTCGAAGTTCATCCCGACCGCAAAAGTATCGAACTCGCCTCGCGCGATACCAAACGCGCGCAGAGTTTCGCGTCATTCGCCGCGCTCGAAAGTGCACGCAATCATCGCCTGCCGCTGCTCGCACATCTGGTCCGCCACTTTCGCCCAAAAGTCGGATTCTCACTTTCCACCAATTCCGAAGCTCCCGCCGGCGCAGGAATCGGCGGCTCAAGCGCCATGGCCGTCGCACTATGCGCCGCGCTCGATCGCCTCACAAACGCCGGACACGACCGCCTCGATTGGATCGCCATCAGCCGCGACATCGAAGCCATCGTCATCAAAGTTCCCACCGGCACGCAGGATCATTTCCCTCCAGCTTTCGGCGGCGCAGCAGCGATCCATCTCGAGCCGGGCGGCGTCCGGCGCGAAGCCCTGCGCATCGATCTCGACGAACTCGAGCGCCGCGTAGTCGTCTGCTACACCGGCGAACCGCGCCAATCAGCCATCAACAACTGGAATGTTTTCCGCGAACACATCGATGGCAATCGCCAAGTAATCCGAAATCTAGAAGTGATCTCGCAGGTAGCGCAAGCCATGCGCGAAGCTCTCCTGCGCGCCAACTGGAAAGAAGTAGGCCGCCTGATGCGCGAAGAGTGGAGCTATCGCCGCCGCAATCTGCCGACGATCACCACGCCAGTAATCGATAGCATCATCGCGGGAGCCAAACGAGCCGGCGCCACAGCCGGCAAAGTAAACGGCGCAGGCGGCGGCGGATGCGTAACGCTGCTAATCGAGCCAGACGCCCGCGCAAAAGTAGAGCACGCGATCACAGCCAACGGCGGCCAGCTCCTACCGCTCCACCTAGATCGCCGAGGCGTAACGGTCCGCGTCACGCGCTAAGTTTAGTCGCGCGTAGATTCGCATTTGCCTTTTGCTGTTTCTTGCATCTGAAATTTCAAATCTGAAATTTGAAATTGCCTTCGCACTTTCCTTTGCCTTCGTAGGGGCGCCCGGTCAATCGTCTCTGCGATTGCAAAGCAACCGACGCGCCCGTCCGGCTAACGCCTGAGAAAATGTGGCCCGCGCGCTTCCGCGCAACATCCAGAAACGCAGCCCCGGCAACGCGCATCAAAATCGGTGTGGAGAAAAGGCGCGCCTCCCCGCGCCGCCTCGAATCCATCGCAGCCCTTCCACCTACACCCAAGGTGGAATAAGATATGGCCCAGAGGAGCCGCATGCCGCGTTGGCCCCACATCGCCCTACTCGGAATAGCCAGCGCCACCACTCTGTTCGCAGCCGCCGGCGACGTCCCAAAGAAAATCGACGTCCGCCCCACCCCGCTTCTGGCTCCGCTACCGATCTCGAATGACACTCTAGATTCCGAAGCGCCACTCCCGAGCGTGTTGGTCGAAGTAGCCCAGGATCCCGCGCAACACGCCAAGAAAAAAGCCCAGCCGCTGCAACCCAGCTCGCGCCTCGAACTGATCCGCTACGTCTCGGGAGAATTCGCAAAAGCCGTCACTCCGCTGCCCGCCGCCAGAAAAGGTTTCCACATCGGCGTAGGGAAAGAGCTCGACGATCACGAGCTCCACCAACTGCTCGCGAATACCGGCACCGCCGTAAATTCCGGCGATACCGTCCAAATCACCCGCCTCGAATTTCGCGAAAAAGAAATCGTAGTCGATCTGAATGGCGGCTCCGCCCATCACTTCCGGCTAAAAGATCACCTGCAGGTCGGCGTAGGCGGCCCCACCACCGGCACCCCCGTCGCGATCCCAGGACAAAGCGGACAGCCCGTCGGCGCCACGCTGCTACTCGATTACGGCAAGTCACTTCCAGACATGGGCCCCGACGATCTGAAGCACGATCTGTCGCCGGTCCTGAATTTCCAGAATGAAAAATCCGCGACAGTAAATTGGGTCGACACCCTTCCGCCCGAATATAAAAAAGCCATCCAAGATAATCGCGCGCTAGTAGGAATGGATCACGACATGGTGATCGCCGCCTTGGGCCGCCCCGATCACAAAGTAAGAGAACGCACGGAACAAGGCGAAGAAACCGAAGACTGGATCTACGGCGATCCACCATCAAAGACAGTCTTCGTAACATTCCTAGGCGACAAAGTAATCCGCGTAAAAGAATTCAATTAGCAACCCCCGCGTTGACTTTTCCCTGCGGCCCACCTAGCATCAATCTTTCACATTGCTCCACGCCCGGCCCGCATTCCCGGGCCGCACTCACATAAACCCTTCCGGAGGAAGCATGTCGATTAAAGTCGGTATCAACGGGTTTGGCCGCATCGGCCGCAACATCTACCGCGCCGCGCTAGCAGATCCAGCCATAGAAATCGTAGCCGTAAACGACATCACCGATCCGAAGACGCTGGCATACCTGCTGAAGTACGATTCGATTCTCGGAAATCTCACGCACACCGTGACGCACACGGACAATTCCATTTCCGTTGATGGAAAATCCTTCCGCGTTTTCAAAGTGAAGGATCCTGCCGAGCTGGATTGGACGTCGGTAGGCGCCGAGATCGTCATTGAATCCACGGGACTTTTCACCTCGGGACCAGACGCGCGCAAGCACATTCGCGGCCCGGTGAAGAAGGTGATTATCTCCGCACCGGCCACCGATCCGGATTTCACCATCGTGCTGGGCGTGAACGAAAAAGCCTACGACAACGCCAAGCACAATGTGATTTCGAACGCCTCGTGCACCACGAACTGTCTCGCGCCCGTCGCCAAGGTACTTCAGGATACTTTCGGTATCACCGTAGGCACGATGACCACAATTCACTCCTACACGAACGACCAAAAATTGCTCGACTTGCCGCACAAGGACTTGCGCCGTGCTCGCGCCGCGGCACTCTCCATGATTCCGACTTCCACCGGCGCAGCCAAGGCGCTGCAACTCGTGATCCCAGAGCTAAAGGGCAAGCTCGACGGCTATGCCATGCGCGTCCCGACGCCGAACGTAAGCGTGGTGGATCTCACGGTGATCACGGAAAAGCCCGTCACCGTCGAAGCCGCAAACGCCGCGCTGCGCCGCGCCGCCGAAGGCCCGATGAAGGGCATTCTGGGCTACACGGAAGAAGAGCTGGTCTCCGCCGATTTCAAAGGCGATCCGCATTCCTCGACGGTCGATTCTCGCTACACGCGCGTCGTAGGAAATAATTGCCTCCAGATCCTAGCCTGGTACGACAACGAGTGGGGCTATTCCTGCCGCTGCCGCGACCTAATCAAATTTCTTTCCGCGCGCCTTTAGTAGCACAGCCACTCCTGGCTGTGTCGGCTCGATGGATATTGTTAGTTGCAACCCGCTAGCCCATAAAAATCCACAGCCAAGAGTGGCTGTGCTACAAAATCGCGACTAATACAAATGACCAAACTCTCTATCCGCGATCTAGATTTAACCAACAAGCGAGTCTTCATCCGCGTAGATTTCAACGTCCCGCAAGAAAAGGGCGCCGTAGCCGAAGACACGCGCATCCGCGAAACCATCCCCACGCTGAAATTCGCCATCAATCGCGGCGCCCGCCTGGTCCTCGCCTCGCATCTGGGGCGCCCAAGAGGCAAGCCCGATCCGAAATACACACTTAAGCCAGTAGCAGCCCGGCTCGCCGAACTCCTCGGCCAACCAGTAGCCTTCGCCGAAGATTGCATAGGCCTCGAAGCCGAATCGAAAAGCCGGGCTCTGAAAGACGGCGAAGTTCTGCTGCTACAAAATGTGCGTTACCATCCCGAAGAAGAAGCCAACGACGAAAATTTCTCCCGCCAACTAGCCGCCCTCTGCGATCAACTCTACGTCTGCGACGCCTTCGGCTCAGCCCACCGCGCCCACGCCTCCGTAGTAGGCATCACCAAATTCGTAAAACAAGCCGCGGCCGGCCTCCTAATGGAAAGGGAACTAGCCTACCTAGGCAAAGCCATCTCCAATCCCGAGCGCCCATTCATAGCAGTCCTAGGCGGCGCAAAGGTAAGCGATAAAATCGAAGTAGTACAAAATCTAATGAAGCTAGCCGACGGCATGCTAATCGGCGGCGCCATGGCCTACACCTTCCTAAAATCCCAAGGCCAACCAGTAGGCAAGTCGCTAGTAGAAGACGATAAGCTCGATCTAGCCAAAAGTCTGCTGGAACAAGCCCGCGCCAAAAATTTCAATCTACGTCTGCCGGTCGATCACGTACTAGCTCAATCGCCAAGCAGCACCGACACAAAAATCACCGACATCGCTCAAACCCCACCAGACTTGATGGGCCTAGACATCGGTCCAAAAACGGTAGAACTATTCAGCCGCGATCTAGCGTCAGCGAAACTTATCGTCTGGAATGGGCCGCTAGGCATGTTCGAAAGGCCAGCCTTCTCCGCCGGCACCCTAGGCATAGCCAAAGCCGTAGCCGAAGCCACCGAAGCCGGCGCCACCTCAATAGTAGGCGGCGGCGATTCAGTAGCCGCAGTAGAAGAAGCCGGCGTAGCCGCCAAAATCTCACACATCTCCACAGGCGGCGGCGCCAGCCTAGAATTCCTAGCAGGAAGAAAACTACCAGGCGTAGAAGCGCTTACCGACAAATCCTAACAACCGGCGAGCGCGCAGCATTCGTAGGGGAGGGCCTTCAGCCCCTCCCGCACTTCGGCCCCTTAAACGCGATCCAAGGAGCAAATCCAAATGCGCAGACCAGTAATCGCCGGCAACTGGAAAATGTACAAAACCCAAGCCGAAGCCCGCGCATTCATGGCCAAACTGTTACCGTTAGTAGCCAACTCTCAACACTGCGAAATAGTAGTAGCCCCACCGTACACAGCCCTAGCAGCCACAGCAGAAGCCGCCAAAGGTTCGACAATCACAGTAGCCGCCCAAAACGCCCACTGGGAAAAAGAAGGCGCCTTCACCGGCGAAGTCTCCATGCCCATGCTAGTAGAAACCGGCTGCCAAGGCGTAATCCTAGGCCACTCCGAACGCCGCCACCTCTTCCACGAAACGAACGAAAATATAGCCAAAAAAGTCCGCGCCGCCCTAGACAACAACCTCCGCCCCGATAGTCTGCGTAGGCGAACTGCTCGCACGAGCGCGAAAACAATCTCACCCACGCCGTCCTAGAAAAGCAATTCGAAGGCGCCTTCGCCGCGTTGACCGCCGATGACTTCTCGCGTATCCTTTTAGCTTACGAGCCGGTCTGGGCCATAGGCACGGGGCGCACCGCAACACCAGAAATCGCCGCCGACGCCCACCGGTACCTGAGGGAACTAGCGCAAAAGCGCTTCTCCACGGAACGAGCCTCCGCCCTGCGCATCCTATACGGCGGCAGCGTCAAGCCCGACAACATCAAGGGACTGATGGCGCAAGTGGAGATCGACGGTGCCCTAGTAGGCGGTGCCAGCCTAGACGCGCAATCGTTCGCCTCGATAGTAAATTTCTAAGTAAGAATTTCTAGCGGCCAAGCCGCGCAGGAGCAGTGAATGTCCGAAGGAATGCCAATAGAAGTAAAATGGGGAATCTCCTTCCTCGTAGCCGCGGGTCTAATCTACGCCGGTTGGAAATACACGCCGCTGCTGGTAACGCTGCACGTTCTAGTTTGCTTTGTCTTGGTCCTAGTAATCATGCTGCAAAGCGGCAACGCCGCGGATCTAGCGGGCGCATTCGGCGGAGCAGGCAGCCAGACCGCCTTCGGTCCGCGCGGCGCAGCCACATTCCTATCGAAGGCCACCACGTGGTGCGCCATCGTATTCATGCTGACCTCGCTAACGCTCTCGATTAAGCGCACGCCGACGGACGTCAGCACCGGCAGCAGCTCGATCCTCGAGCAAACCACCAAGACCGCCCCGGCCGCCCCAGCAAAGCCCGCGACTCCACCGGCCAGCGCCCCGGCAAACTCGACGCCGCAACCATCAACACAGACGCCAGCTCCAACACCATCACCAAGCAAGCCGCCCGCTCAGACGCCTCCCCCGAAATAGCCGCGTCTGATACAATTCCTTTCTCACCTCTCCATGCGGAAGTGGCGGAACTGGCAGACGCACCATCTTGAGGGGGTGGCGCCGCAAGGCGTGAGGGTTCGAATCCCTCCTTCCGCACCAAATTCGCCACAGCGACAATGTCCCGAATGAGAAAATCGAAGCAAACAAGCCGACGACCCGGCAGCAAGACTCGCGAAAGTAATTCCAACAAGATCGCCAAAATCAAACACGCCACCCGAAGCCAGCAAGGAAAGCATGACGCCACAACGCACAAGCACCAGCACAATCACAAAAGCCCCGCCAGCCACGAAGTTCGCCCCAGGCTGGCAAACCTATCTGCTACTGTGCGCTGACGGCCGTTACTATTGCGGAATCACCGAAGACCTACAAACCCAAATCCGCGAACACGCCGAAGGCCGCGCCAATCACCAAACGCATTCCTCAAAAGTAGTAGCCCTAGTCTGGCACGAACCCCACGCCGACGAAAAATCCGCGACCACACGCGAATCCCAAATCAAGCATTGGGGCCACAATCAAAAAGCCTGCCTAGCCCACAGCACCCCACCCTACGACACCATGGGCCAAGCCACCTGGGTCCCGCTGGAACACACGCAGCCCGAGCCCGAATAGTAGCGCCGGCGTCCCTGCCGTCATCCCACGACCACAACCGTAACCAAAATCGAAAATCACCGACGGACTCCTCACTCCGCCGTTTGACTTAGCGCCGTCCCGGTCTTAAATTCCTCTCTCGCGCGACGCAACCGTTCCGCGCAAGAAAAACATCAAGCCATGAAACTCCGCGTCATCCTCGCTCATGCACACGCAGTTCGAATCACATCCGTATTCGCCCTAGCCCTGATCTCCCTCGCCGCTTTCCCCGACGATTGGAAACCGCGTCACGCTCTCGTCCCTCCCACAGGTGTGATCAATTTACCGTCGGTAGCAGGACCACAAGACGTCCTCCTCCCCGGTCCGGAAAATCCCTCCGCGACCGCAACCTGGCTAGCCGGCCTAAAATCCTGGCGCCAAGATCGCCTAACCCGCTTGCGCTTCGACAGCTCCGAATACGCGCGCCCCGAACTAGCGTGGACCCAATGCGTCTTCTCACAAGTCCAACTACTGATTTGGGATCGCACCTTCTACGATCCCGAAACACGCGAATACACAGTGGACAAGTTTCTCGCCGACACCGAAAGCCGCATCGGCCCCATCGACGCCGTCCTAATCTGGCCCGTCTACCCAAACCTAGGCGTCGACGATCGCAATCAATTCGATCTACTCCGCGACATGCCCGGCGGACTCCCCGGCGTCCGCAAAATGGTCGACGACTTCCACCATCACAATGTAAAAGTATTTTTCCCCACGCTAGCCTGGGACGCGGGCACGCGCGACGAAGGCGCCCCACCGTGGAAAGCCCTAGCCGAATTAATGAAGCAAGTAGGCGCCGACGGCATTAATTTCGACACGCTAGAAAGCGCCCCAGCAAATTTCCACCAAGCCGCAAATGACGCCGGCCATCCTCTAGCCCTAGAGCCGCAATTCGCCATCCGCGATGAATCCCTAGCCTGGAGCACTCTAAGCTGGAACGATTGGGTCACCTGGGAAGACACGCCCTATCCTTTCATCCCCATGGTCAATCAAGCCAAGTGGCTCGAGCCCCGCCACATGATCAACGTCACCGATCGATTCACCCGCGACAAAACCAACAGCCTGCAACACGCTTTCTTCAACGGCATCGGCTACGCCACCATGGAAAATCTCTGGGGTTTCTGGTACGCCATGGAGCCCCGCGACGCCGAAACCGTCTTGCGCATCACGCGCATCGAGCGCGCCATAGCCGAAAATTTAGTAGCCGCAAACTGGGAGCCGCACACCCCCACGCTGCAAGCCGGCATCTACGCCACCAAATTTCCCGCTGCCCAACAAACGCTCTGGACCATCATCAATCGCAACGAATACGGCGTGGACGGCGAACAACTCCGCATCCCTCGCCGAGAAGGCACGCACTATTACGATTTATGGCGCGGCGAAGAACTGCAACCAGCAATCGGCAGCGACGGCGAAGCAACTCTGAAATTTTCAATCGAAGGTCTAGGCTTCGCCGCGGTCCTGGCCACGCAAGAAAATTCGCCAAGCCCGGAGCTCCAAGAGCTGCTCGCATTCATGAAGCCGCGTTCAGCCCGCCCGCTAAGCTCCTACTCGCGCGAATGGAAATTCCTCCCGCAGACAATGGTAGAAATTCCGCCAACCGAACCGCCAACCGAAACTCCACCGGGAATGATCCGCATCCCGGAAGCCGATTACGATTTCGAAGTCAGCGGAAAAGAAATCGAAGGCGGCAACGACCCCGGCGTAGACGTCCAATATCCGTGGGAAGACGCCCCGCGCCGCTTCCACCGCCGGCGCATTCACATAAATTCCTTCTACATCGATCGCACGCCAGTAACCAACGCCGAATTCAAGAAATTCCTGGAAGCCACAAACTATCACCCCGCCGACGATCACAATTTCCTGCGCCACTGGGCCAACAACACCTATCCCGAAGGCTGGGCCAACAAACCAGTCACCTGGGTCTCAATCGAAGACGCCCGCGCCTACGCCAAATGGGCCAACAAGCGCCTACCCCACGATTGGGAATGGCAATACGCCGCGCAAGGCACCACCGCGCAAATTTATCCCTGGGGCAACGATTGGCTCCCCGACGCATTGCCTCCACCCGATCACCATCGCACCATGCGCCTGCCAACAGACGTCGAAGCCTACCAAAAAGGCGCCAGCCCCTTCGGCGTCCTAGACATGGAAGGCAACATCTCGCAATGGACCGACGAATTCCGCGACCAACACACCCGCGCCGCAATCCTGCGAGGCGGCGCCTACTACCAACCAAGAGGCAGCCTCTGGTATTTCCCCCAAACCTACCGCCTAGACGAACACGAAAAGTATTTGCTCATGTCTCCAGGCCGCGATCGCGCTGGAACGATAGGCTTCCGCTGCGCAAAGTAGCGCCGGCCCCCGTAGCGCTGGCGTCCCGCCGGCTCTTACGACCGCAAATGTACGCAAGTCCCAAAACCATGGACGGACCACGAAGCAAATTAAAGAGAAGGTTTCGCTGTTGTACCGCTGGCGTCCCTGCCGGCTCTAACGAGCGCGAAAGCAGCAGACGGCTAAGCTCGCGGACCGAGCAATCCGAAAACAAATTGCGATGAATTAAAGTTTTTTGCCAGCGCCCAATGGTTTGCAGTAGCGGAATTAAACTCAAAAGACGCCGGCAGCCACACCAGCGCTACTTAAACCAAATCTCCACAACCAACTTGAATTTCACGCGCCGTCAGATATGATACGCAGTCTTGCGCACAGGAAGCGCCCGCTCAACCTCACCACACGCGAGCGAGCGCGCGAAAAAATGGGAGCGAATCGGATGCACAGAGATTTGCGAATCAGAGATTTGCGCAGCAAAGGCTCAGCCGCCACTCCGGCACTTCTCGCCCTGCTAATCACCATCATGGTGGTAGCCACGGTCTATGTCTTCGCCGCCAATCTCTACCCAGCTCCCACGGCCATCACCGCCATCGGCGAAATGATCGACCGCCAATACGACATGACTCTCTGGGTCACCGGCATAGTCTTCATCCTCTCGCAGCTAGGCCTCGCCTACGCCATCTTCCGTTTCCGCGACCGCGGCCAAAAAGCCGCCTTCACCCGCGGCAACAACACGCTAGAAGTCATCTGGACCTCAGCCACCATCATTCTCTTCGTAGGTCTAGGCCTGCTAGGCCGCAAAGCCTGGGGCGAAACCCGCTTCACCCCAGCCGAACCTAACGCCATCCAAGTAGAAGTAACCACAAACCAATTCGCCTTCAATTTCCGCTATGCCGGCCCCGACGGAAAATTCGGCCGCATCGACACCAAGCAAATCAGCGCCTCCTCCGGCAATCCGCTAGGCCTGGATTCCAATGACCCAGCCGGAAAAGATGACATCGTAGTTCCGACGCTCACGGTTCCAGTAAATCGCCAAGTCGAACTCGTGCTTCACTCGCAAGATGTAATTCACAATTTCTACGTCCGCGAACTCCGCCTGCAACAAGACGCCGTCCCCGGCCTGGCCATCCCGATTCACTTCACGGCAACAAAAATCGGCCAATACGAAGTAGTCTGCACGCAGCTCTGCGGCCTGGGCCACTATCACATGCGCAGCCTGCTCAACGTAGTCTCAGACGAAGATTACGCTGCCTTCCTCAAGGCATCCGCGCAATGAGCTCAGCTAAAGCGATCGCACCGAGAACCAGCACCACCCGGCAATCAGGAGGCCATGAATGAGTTCGCACGCCCATTCCGCGCCGCATGCCATGCCCGCGCCGACAGGGTTCATCAGCAAATGGGTTTTCAGCCTCGATCACAAAGTCATCGGCATCCAGTATTTCCTGCTCGCGCTGGCCGCCGTTTGCCTGGGGATCGTGCTGTCCGTGCTGATGCGCTTCCATCTCGTCTGGCCCAGCGCCCATCTCCCGTTCATCACCGGCGGCCAGATGACGCCGGAGCAATATCTCGCGCTGGTCACCATGCACGGCACCATCATGGTTTTCTTCGTGCTCACCACCGCCCCGCAAAGCGGCTTCGGAAATTATTTCCTGCCCATCCAAATCGGCGCCGCCGACATGGCCTTCCCGCGGCTCAACATGCTTTCGTTCTGGACCACGTTCCTAGCCTTCGTCGCCATCGTCGCCGCGTTCTTCGTTCCCGGCGGCTCGCCAATCAGCGGCTGGACAGCGTATCCCCCGCTCAGCGGTCTAGGTCAAGTCACTGGACCCGGCGAAGGCTGGGGCCAAACAATGTGGATCATCAGCATCGCGCTCTTCTGCGGCGCATCGCTGATGGGCGCACTGAATTTCATCGCCACAATTATCGATTTGCGCGCTCCAGGCATGACGCTGATGCGCATGCCCCTAACCTGCTGGGCCTGGTTCGTGACCGCGATCCTCGGCCTGCTAGCGTTCGGCGTCCTGCTCGCCGCGGGAATCCTCCTGCTGCTCGATCGTTCAGCAGGCACAAGCTTCTTCGTCCCCGCCAGCGAAGTCGTCACCGACACTCTGCTAAATCACAAAGGCGGCTCGCCAATTCTCTGGCAGCACCTATTCTGGTTCTTCGGCCATCCCGAGGTCTACATCGCCATCCTCCCCGGCATGGGTGTGGCATCGCACTTGCTCTCCACGTTTTCGCGCAAGCCCATCTACGGCTACCGCGCCATGGCCTACGCCATGTGCGGCATCGGCTTCCTCGGCTTCATGGTCTGGGGCCATCACATGTTCGTCAGCGGCATGAGCCCCTATTCCGGTTTCGCGTTCTCAGTTCTGACCATGGCCATCGGCGTCCCCTCCGCCATCAAAACTTTCAACTGGCTAGGCACGCTGTGGAACGGCAAGATCCAATTCACATCGCCGATGTTATTCGCGCTAGGCTTCGTCTCGCTGTTCGTCAGCGGCGGCCTTTCCGGCCTATTCCTAGCGCAACCAGCCGTAGACAATCGCCTGCACGCCACCTATTACGTAGTCGCCCACTTCCACCTGGTCATGGGCGTAGCCGCAATTTTCGGCATCTTCGGCGCCACCTATTTCTGGTTCCCGAAAATGTTCGGCCGCATGATGAGCGAGCCGCTAGGCAAACTCCATTTCTGGATCACCTTCGCCGGCGCCTATTGCATCTTCATGCCCATGCATTTCATCGGCATCGCAGGTGCCATTCGCCGTTACGCGGATTACACCGGCGTGCAATACCTCGCGCAATTCCAACCAGTCCACAAATTCATGACCATCGCGGCCTTCATCACCGCCGCCGGCCAGCTCATTTTCCTCTGGAATTTCTTCTGGAGCCTCAAGCACGGCGCGAAAGCCTCCGACAATCCCTGGCACGCCACCACTCTCGAATGGTCCACCGCCACGCCGCCGCCGCACGATAATTTCGGCGGCCACTATCCCAGCGTCTATCGCGGACCGTACGAATTCAGCGTGCCCGGCGTCACCGAAGATTACGTCCCGCAACATCTCGCGCCCCAGGAAGTCGCCCGGAGCAAATGAGGCCGTAACATGCCAATAGCCAGCGTAAACGACGTAGTCGAGATCATCGAGCCAAAACGCGGAGGCCCGTCGGGCCCGAGCAAACCGCCCCGAGGATTCGGCGGCGGTGGCAACGGCGGCGGCTCTGGAAGCGATTCGGCCGGTCGCCAACGCGCCTACGTCACCGGAATGACGGTCGCTCTCGGCGGCATCCTGATGTTCTTCATGGCGCTAGTCAGCGCCTACATCGTCCGCAAAGGCGCAGGCACCGACTGGCGCGCCCTGATCGTTCCGCGCGTCCTGTGGGTGAATACCGCAATCCTGGTGATCAGCAGCTTCACGCTAAGCCGCTCGCGCCGCGATTTTCTTCGCGACGATCTCCAAGGCTTCCGCCACTGGTGGTACGTCACCACGGCTCTAGGCTTCCTCTTTCTAATCGGCCAACTAATCGCGTGGCGTCAGCTAAACGCCGCAGGCGTCTATCTCGCCTCCAATCCCAGCAGCAGCTTCTTCTACGTCTTCACCGCAGCGCACGGCCTGCACATTCTCGGCGGACTCGGCGCGCTGCTAGGGGTGGCGTTTCATCAAGGCCGCCGCATGACTCTGGCCACCTCTTCCAACATAGTCGCAATGTACTGGCACTTCATGGATGGCTTGTGGGTGTTTCTCTTCCTACTCCTAACTCTGGGACGGTGAAAAGTGAGCCAAGCAGAACACGAAGGTATCATCGAATCAGCATGGTCGGGCGGACGCGCCCCCTTCGCGATCAATTCCAACAAGCTCGGCATGTGGCTGTTCATCATCTCCGATTCGCTAACTTTCTCGGCGCTGCTAGTAGCCTACGCCTACGTGCGCCTGGCGAATCCTGATTGGCCGCGCCCCTTCGAAATCTGGCCAGCCATCGCGAAATCCACGCTGATGACGCTGATCCTCCTAAGCAGCAGCTTGACCATGGTGCTGGGAGTAGCCGCCGCTCACCGAGGCGATCGCGCAAAAACGATCAAGTACTTAATCTGGACGATGATTTTCGGCGCCGCCTTCGTAGTCATCCACGCCACCGAGTGGTACACGCTAATGGTCACTGACCACGTAACGCCGTGGTCCAACCCGTGGGGCGTCCCGCTCTTCGGCGGCACTTTCTTCGGCCTGACCGGTCTGCACATGCTCCACGTAACCATCGGCGTAGTCTATCTAGCGATCGTAGCCGCAGGCTTCAAGAGCGATAAATACGACGCCAGCGACATAGAAGTCAGCGGCCTCTACTGGCACTTCGTAGATCTAGTCTGGATGTTTATTTTCCCGCTGGTCTACTTGATGTCGGTAAATCTGAAAGGCTAGGAGCCTACCAATGAGCGCACACGAAGCCGCAATCGATACTCACGAAGTAGGCAGCACAAAACTATTCGCCATAGTCTGGTTCTGGCTATTACTGTTCACCGGAATCGAAGTCTTCCTAGCCTATCTACGTCTAGCCCCGCCACTAATGCTAACGATCCTGGTAGGCCTATCGCTAGTAAAAGCCGCCCTAATCATCAGCTACTTCATGCACCTAAGATTCGAAAAGCTAGGCCTATTCCTGTTACTAATCCCAGCCATGGTCTTCTGCATCTGCATGATGCTAATAATGTTCTTCCCAGACAGCCTAAGAGTAGTAGATCTGGGAGTAAAGTAGCGCCGGCGTCCCTGCCGGCATCTTACGACTACAAATATTGGCTAAGAGCAAAGCTCAACGGCGGACTCACTCGTTCCGCTACGTCCCCGCAGCCTTAACCCTCTCCGCAATCAACCTCCCAATCACCAACCCACCCTCATACTCCGGAATCACCACATCATCAGCCCCAGAACTCCGCATAGCCTGCGCATAACGTTCCTGCCCAGCCCGAGTAATCACCCGCAACTTAGGATTCAAAGTCTTAGCCGTAATAGTGATGTAAAGATTGTCCGCATCATTGTCAATCAAAGCGCAAATCCCCCGCGCCCGCAAAATCCCAGCACTCTCCAAAACACTATGCCGTTTAGCATCCCCATGAATCACCAGCAACCCCTCGCTCAAAAGCTGCCGGTAAAGCCCATCATTCGACTCCACCAAAATAAAAGGAATCTGCGCCTTACGCATCTGCTCCACAACAGTCCGTCCCACCTGCCCATATCCACAAAGAATGTAATGATTGCGAGTATTCTGTATCGCCACCTCAATCATCATCGTCCTCCAAACCCCGCCGCCCTCTGGATGAAACAAAGAAACCAACACGCGCTCAGCAATCCAAACCTCAAAAAAGAAAACCCCCGCATAAACCGCGATACTGAAAATCTTCGTAGCCTTACTCACTCGCACCGGATCAATCGCACTAGGGTGAATAATCCAGAAAAATGCATCCACCCACCCAATCCGCGCGAGCAATACATATCCAACCGCGCACACGGCCATGAATCCCGCTAGCAGCAATAGCGGCAGCAAAAGCCGCGTCACCAAAAGACGCGCTACTCCGAAAAAAGTTGTCCGTTTAGCCATACCGAAAACTCAAAAGGGCGGACCGAAAGGCCCGCCCCAGAGTTTCACTGCAAGAAGGTTACTACGAACCGTGCTTTTTGTGCAGATCGGTGCACATCGAAACCGCCGACTCAGGGTCCACAGCTCCATCCCCCTGCTGCACGTGCTGTATCTTCCCCTCTTTATCCACCACAATGGTAGTGCGTTCCGCCCACTCGTACTTATCGCCCTGGACGTCATACGGACGCATAATTCCGTAAGCCACGAGGACTTTCTTATTCATATCGCTAAGCAGTGGGAAGGTAACGCCAATCTGTTTCGCAAAAGCAGCGTTAGCGGCGGGACTGTCGATGCTAATTCCAAATACCACGGTGTCGCTAGCTTCGAGCTTGGCCAAATCAGCCTGATAGGCCTGTAGTTCCTTCGTTCAACCACCGGTAAACGCCAAAACGTAGAAGGCCAAAATCACATTCTTCTTCCCGCGATAGTCGCTCAATTTCACCTTCTTCCAATCATTCCCCAGCAAGGTGAAATCCGGCGCGACGTCGCCAGCCTTCAAAGTAGTCTTGGCGATGACCGGCTCATCCTGCGCGGTCGCGGTACTCTGCAAGGCCAAGCCCAGCAGAAGCACCACTCCGCACACAGCCGATACCAATCGCTTCATGCGTTTTCTCCAAGTAAGATTTCGAGGCCAAGCCTCGAGCCCCACAAGTATAGATTCATCGCAGATTGATTAACAGGAAGGAGTATTCCAAAGTCGCGGAAAGGGAAGCGCGCGTCAGGATCTCAATCGCCCCGGCGGGTCCGCCACGTCCGGCACAGCAGCCACCGATTTCGGGACAGCCCCAATTTCCAATTTCGAAGGCGGTGGCGAAGCGATGCCCAATCCCTTATTCATCTCCTGATGATCCTTGCCGCAAGCCGGACAAAATCCCTTCCCAGTCTCCTCATCCCGCAAACTAGCCAATTCATAACAGCCATGAATGCAATCGCAATAACCAGTCCCAGTAGAAGTCTTAATAGCCACCAAGCCCATCAGCAATTTCCTCCGCAACGAAATACTATCCACGAAACAAAAATGAAGCAAGCCAAGTAGCGCCGGCGTCCCTGCCGGCATCTTACGACCACGATTTCCGGAAAGGCGAAAATGATGGGCGGCGCTAACGTTAAACTTTGCCGCGCGACTGAGGAAACCCTGAAGTATGGTCGAACCTAAACGCGCTCCAACTGCGCCAATTTAAACGGATCCACAGCCTCACGGTGCAACTTCAACCAGAGGCTATCCGGCATGGACAAAAATACTTCCACAACTTTAGGATCAAACTGCGTCCCAGCATTCCGCTGAATCTCTTCGCGCGCCACAGTAATCGGCAGGGCCTTGCGGTAAGGCCGATCCGAAATCATAGCGTCCAAAGTATCGGCCACAGCAAATATTCGCGACCCGACCGGAATATTTTCGCCCTTCAACCCCTGCGGATACCCAGTCCCGTCATAACATTCCTGGTGCGTATAAACGATTTCCGCCGCATCCTTCAAAAACGGAATGCGCTCCAGCACCGCAAATCCAATCTCGCAATGCTTGCGCATAATCGTGCGCTCATCCGCAGTCAAAGGCCCCGGCTTCCGCAAAATCGAATCCGGAATTCCCATCTTCCCAATGTCGTGAAGAAAAGCCCCGCGCGCAATCTGCTTCAAAGTGGCCTTATCGACGCCCATAGCCTTGGCAATGGTGATCGTAAAAGCCGTCACGCGCTGGCAATGACCTTCCGTCTCCGCGTCCTTCGCGTCGAGCGCCCCACCGAGCGCCTCCAGCGTGTAGTCGTAAGACTGCTCCAAATCCCGCAAAGTCTGCGAAAGCTGCTTCGTCCGCTCTGCCACTAATTGCTCAAGATCGCTTTGATACGTCCGGTTCTCCATCACCAACCGGCGATGCTCCAGCGCCCGCCGCACACTCAAATAAAGCTGATCTTTCTCAAAGGGCTTCAAAATATAGTCATAAGCCCCCTTGCGCATGGCCTCCAGCGCAATCTGAATGTCGTGCATCGCGGTGACCATGATCACCGGCACTTCCTGATTCAATTCCCGCAAATGGGCCAGCAACTTCAACCCATCCATCTCCGGCATCAAAATATCGCTCAGGACCAGCGCGTAAGACTGCTGCCGGAAAAATTCGAGCGCCGCCTGCCCATTAGGCGCGATCTGGCATTCATATCCCTTGGCCTCAAGCAAAGTCGAGATGACTTCGCGAATGGCCTCTTCGTCATCAGCAATCAAAATCCGTTCTCTAGACACAGTTGAGCCCCTGGCTAATCGTTAGCACTCCCAACATTATCTCAGCGGAGCCACGCGGAACGCCGGAACGTTTGCGAGCGATGTGCCGCCTTTTGCACTGTCCCAAAGGCCAAGCCCGGTGGCGCGGGGCTTGTCGTGAGCGTCAAAGGGTACCCGGGGTGTGTCCCGATTGTTTTGGCGCGCGTCCTTTGAATTCAACGACTTACGCCCGGCAACAATATTTGAGTGTCCCGATTGTTTGTGTGCTGGCTCCTTTGTTAGCGGGGCACTTGGTGGGAGCTTCGTTGCTCCCGCGGTGCGGGCCGCGGAGTTATTGTGAGGATGGTTTGAAGGATAGGCAATGGTACGGCGGAGCTAGAACTAAATGCGAAGATTGGGATACGTGGGCGGGAATGCGGTGAAGCGGATTTTAAACCTGCGGTACGGGAGCGCGGGTAATCTTGCTTATGGGTGTGATAACGGTGGGGTGGCACAAAAACGCCGGCTGGCAGCCGGCGCTACGTTTCTACCGTGCGCTGCCACGCCGACAGCGTCTCGACCTGCCTTGAAAGCCCAGCGACCACATCCGCCAAATGCCCGAGCGTAGGCACGCCCAGCCCGCCACCCAATCGCACCCGGACCCGCGCGGCACGGAACAAAATCCGAAATCTCAATTCCAAGCGCAACCGCTCAAATTCATCCCGCCGGTCAACTTTAGTCGACATAGAAGTCAAAATACGCGCCAAGCGATCCAACCGGGCAAAATCCTCCCCAATCGCATCCAAATATTTCTGCAGGGCCCGCTGCCTCTCCCCGCGCAGACGAGCCGCATCCTTCTTAGGTAATCGCCGCCGAATAAAATCAAAATCCTCAGTGGCCATAGCCTGTCGCATCTGCGCAAAGTGCGTGCAATGCCGCGCCACAAGCGTCTCAATCTTGGTAGAAGGATCAGGCCCCAATTCATTCTCCGCGCGCAACGGACGCAGCACCACCCACCCCGCCACCATCAGCAGGGTCGCCGAAAGCACCACGAAAAATAAAGGCGTAAAGTTCACCTCAAAATCTCCGAAAGCCGCGCGTTCAATTCCCGCAACCGCGCATTCACTTCCGCTCGCGATGCGGCGGACGCATCCACTTCAACCGCCTCAGCCACCGGCGTCATCACCGGCACCGGCTTCCAAACCGCCGCCAGCCAAATCAGCGAGGTTATATTAAACGCCACCAACGAAAGCGTTGCATAGAACTGGTAGTACGGGCCTTGCAGCGCCGTCATGAACTCGCTGTTCCCGATCTGCACCGCCGAGTAAAACAACAATCCGCCAATAATCAGAATCATGAAGCGCTCGAGTTTCAGCTCGTAATACTTCGCGAAAATGAACGCAAACGCCAGCGTCCCGGCAATCGCCAGCTCGATTCCGCGCTGCAGCAAGCTGATAAATGCCGTCATCGAATGTTGTTGCCCCGCGGCCGAATACGCCGCGCTGATCAGCAGGAACAGTGCCACGAATCCCAGAAACAGCCGGCACAAGCGCCAAATTCCGCGGTACGGCCCCAGCAGCCGGTAAGAAATCTCGCCAACTGCCGCCGCACGCATGGCCATCATAAGGGCTTGCCCGCCCCAATACTCATAAAACACGGGCGCCGATCGTAGTTCAAAAACGACCCTAGTCAATGTCGAGGCGAAATCGCAGACGGCCACGAGGATCAGATAGCAGGTAAAAACCGGGAGGCGCTTGAGCAGACCACTCCGTACCGCGAATATCGCGAGGACAATATCGAGGCCAAGACCCAAAATCCATCGGATCACGTTTTCATCAAAGTGCATGATTCTTGGAGCAAATTATACCATGCAAGTACACTTTGAGTAATCTTTAATATTGCTGCGAAGAAATGCCTTTCCGCCCGTAGTGCCGGCTGCCAGCCGGCGCTTTTGTGCGACGAAAATCCCCTCGTAAGCCGAGATGTAAGGCCGCCGGGATATTCCGTCACACATGTCAAAACCAAATTTGCGCCATGCCGGATGAGTGCTGTGAACTTAACGCTCGGCGACGCCACACAAGGTCAAAAACGCCGGCTGGCACCCGGCGCTACGGGGGCGCTTCGCACCGAGCCGCCAAACGACTCGATGCGAAGTCCCTCGCTATCGCCCTAAACTCAAGCCATCAAATCACGCCAAGAATCCCGCACCCAAAACGTTCGGGAACGGCGGAGGCGGCGTCCCGTTCCCATCCAAAGCAAAGTTAGGAAACGGCGGCGGGGGTGTACCATTGCCATCGAATCCCAGAGTCGGGAAGGGAGGCGGAGGCGTTCCATTTCCGTCCAGCGCAAAGTTTGGAAACGGCGGAGGCGGCGTCCCATTTCCATCAAACGAAGCGCCGGCCACCGAAACCGCCGTCACTTGTGAATTGTTTACCGAATGAATGTTGACGCCAACGCATACTGGGAGTAGCATAACTACAGTAACTAGGCTCCGAAGAGCAAACAGCGTCTTTCGATTCATAGGTTGAATTCCTCCTTGAGCCACGCAGCTTCTGGCGTGGAAGAAGCCCTATGAATCGGCGCTCAGAAATGTTCAGAAATCGGAACAGGCGGGAAAATGGAATCGCTTGAACGTTTTCACCAATATCAGCGGATCATCGACGACTTCACCACCACCACTCTGGCGGCCATCCCCAGCGATTTCGGCCGATTGGTGCACATCGGCACTCTGCGCGATCTAATCTCCGGGCAATACAAACACGAGGGTCTGGAAGCCCTTTACTCGTCACCGGCTGTTCACGAAGCGCTCTTCTACTGCCACGAGGAAATTTTTCAGAAAATTCTGGAGATACCGCTCGAAAGGCAGGAACGCATTCTACGAAGCTTTTTTGCCGGCCTGGAGGGAGATTCTTCCGAAATCGCGGATCGCTGGCGGGAGCTCGACGTCTACCGCATGCTCATTCCCCTCGGCACGCCCGAATACTTGCGCGATCTTTTCTGTTCGAATTTCCGTCTGCTTCTCGATCTCATTTCCGTCGCGCCTACTGCTGCCGTTCCGGCAGCCGCATAGCCACTCCCACCACGCGTCCCACAATTTCCGCATCATCCGGCCAACGATAAAATTGCGGCGCCCGCGCGGATAATCCATAAGGATGAAGCACTAAATTGTCCGCATCGCGCGTGCACCACGAACAGCGATACCCGCTTCGCAAATCGACAAAATAAATCGGCCGCTCGAATTCGTTGCGAAATGGGCCAGGCTCGATCGACCGCTGATTCGGATCTACCAGTACGAGCGATCCCGGGCGCAACAGCGGATCCATCCAGCAATCCTCGGTGCCGACGAAACCGTAGCGGTGCTTCGGCCCATCCATGATCGCGCCTTCGAATTCGCCCCAGGATTCCACCATGCGCGTCAGGCTGGTGGTGCGTCGTGGATCGCAGGCAGGATCAAATTTCAGCGGAATGCGAAGGCGGTAGGGAGTTGCGCCGAGGTGCGTTTTCTTCGCGCCCCAGGCGAATCCGTCGCGCAGATGTTCGTCGAGCGGAATCTGGTACCATTGGCACACCTCGAATACATCAAGCTGGTACAGTGCGCACAGCGTGTACAGCTTGTGCAGCGTAGGCGTCACGCCGCCGTTCTCAATGTCAGCCAATCGACTGATGCGGATAACAAATTCCGCGCGTCCGTGCTTGCTGGCCAGCTCATAGCTGGATTGTTCGACATCCCGGTACGTGAGCCCCAGCCGCTCGCGCACCTTTCTCAGACAATTACCGGGCTGCATCGTGACCCCCAAGCGCATCCCGAGGCGGGCCGTGGTGTGGGCCGGATTATAGCAGAGTCGCAATAGCCTGTTCCGCAAACAGAACAGAAGGCACAGCCACCTGTGGAAAGTTCTAAAACGTCCCCGAAAACTACGTAGGGGCCGGGATTACGTCGGCCCGGTTTGGCCGTGGGGTTTCACTGTCTCTCCGTACTCGTGTTGGCGGTCCCGCCGCCGCCGCAGGAACAGCTTTCCCCAAAAACCTGCTATTCTGTCTGGACGAATTCATGCAATTCAAGTCACTGGGGCGCCCGCATCCATGAATCTCAAGTCGTTTAGGCTCTGCACGATCTATGCAGCACTGATTTTCTTTCTCGCTCCAAGCCTCTCAGCGCAACAAGCGCCGCCCACCGTAACGCCGCCGCCCGCACCTCCCGCCGCCTCTGACGCTCCGAAACCGCTCGACCACGACAACCCTGAATTCATGAAGGCCGCCGACGAAGTGCTTCGCGAAATGAGCTCGCTCCTCGATCTTCCCATCAAAGAGCCACTCAAGAAAACTCTCCGCAGCAAATCCGAAATCCGCGAATACCTGATCCGCGAAGAGGAAGAGGACAAGAAGCCCGGCGAAAAATACGCCGATCAAAAAGCCCTGGAAGCCTTCGGACTGATTCCCAAAGATTTCCCGCTGGATAAATTCATGCTCGACGTCCTCACCGATCAAGTCGCCGGCCTCTACGACCCCAAGCAAAAAGAATTCTACATAGCCGACTGGATTCCGGTAGACGAGCAGCGCACCGTAATGGCCCATGAGCTGACTCACGCGCTGGTGGATCAATCCTTTCACTTGGATGAGTGGATCAAAGCCGCCCGCCCGAATGACGACGCCGAGCTGGCGCGCGATTCCGTGAGCGAAGGTTCCGCCGTTGCCGCCATGCTCGATTATTCCTTCCTGGATTCGAAAATCACGATTCGAGATTTGCCGGATATCACGGGTTACATCCGCTCCAGCGCCGTAGCCGAAATGGAAAAAGATCCGCTACTTTCGAAAGCGCCCATCATCGTTCGCGACGAACTCCTCTTCCCCTATCTCGACGGTACCAATTTCACCCAGCAATTCCTGAAAGCCAATTCCGGCTGGAAAGATCTCCACAAAATTTTCGAAAATCCCCCAGTGTCCACTTCGCAAATCATCCATCCCGATCTGTATCTAAAAGGAATCAAGCCGGCGGTCATAAATCTGCCCAAGTGGTCAGGCCTGGCTCCCGCAGATTGGAAGCTGCTGGAAGAAAATGTACTGGGAGAATTCGGCCTGCGCGAAGTCCTGAAACAATTCGTCGGCGAGGAACAAGCCGAAAAAACCGCGCCCACATGGGACGGCGATCATTACGCAGTATTCGAGGACGGAAAAACCAAGCAACTTACGCTAATCGTTCGTCTGCATCTCGATAACTCGGATGATGCCGCGCTATTCTTCGGCCGCTATTCCGAGCTGCTCATGTCCAAATACAAGAAGACCACGCAACTTCTGCGCCGCCCCAATTTCTTCCAATTCCGGACCGAAACTAGCAAAGTGTTCCTGCGTTGCGAAGCCGCCGATTGCCTAATTGTAGAAGGCGCCGATCGCGATTTCTTCGACAAGCTAAATCGCGCGATCAGCTGGCCCCCAGCCCCGTCCGAGGTGGAACCCGCTCCCAAGCCCACACTCACGATTTTGCCGTCAACGCGCGAACCGGATTTCGGCGTATCGACAGCGGGCGTAGGCGCGATCTACAACGTCTATCGAATTCCCGCGGTAAGTAGCGCCGGCGTCCCCGTTTACCCTGAGCAGTGCGAAGGGCCGGCATCCGACAACCGAGAATCCTGCAGATCCACGGCCGGCCCACAAATCGCGCCAACCGCGTACCGCTGGCGTCCCTGCCGGCATCCGACGAAGAAAAATTCCACCACAAGCAACACTCACGGCCGGACTACTACTCGCCAATTTCTCAATCCTCCCGCCGTACCACCATCAAAGTCAGGTCGTCGACCAAGCGCCCTACCACCACAAAATCCGCGCAAATCCTCCAAGAACGCCGCCGAAAGCGCCTCAGGCGCCAAATGACGCCGCCCCACCAAAAATTCATTCACCCGCGCGGAGCCATACTCATTCCCGCCAACATCCCGGGCCTCAGAAAGCCCATCGGTATAAATCACCATAGTCTCGCCAGCCGAAGCCCGAAATTTCTCAGTCGTATAAGTAGAATTCCGAAATAATCCGAGCGGCAACCCAGTAGCCGAAATCGCCCGCACTCCGCCCGGGCATCCAACCCAAACCGGCAAATGCCCAGCACTAGCAATCTCCACGTCGCCATCTGCTCCACTACGCCCGCAAACCAAAGTCGCATACTGCCCAGCCGTAGCCGTCTCGCAAAGCAACCGATTCGCCGCTCCCAGCAAATCCACAAGCGGCATCCGCACCGAAATCAAACTCCGAAACATTCCGTGCAACTGCGTCATCAAAAGGCAAGCCGACACGCCCTTCCCGGCCACATCGCCAACCAAAAAGAAAACGCCGCCCCCGCCGCCATTCTCCAAAATCACATCGCAGTAATCCCCGCTCACAGGGCCAGCCGGCCGATAGTGGTAATGCACATGCCAACCGGCAGCCCGGCTATCCCGCGAAGGCAGCAAAGATTTCTGCAAAGCGGCGGCCTGCTCCAAATCCGCCTCGAGCGCCCGGCGTTCCTTAGCCGTCAAATGATCCAAACAAAATCGCACCAAAGGATCAGCAATCAAGCGTTCCTGCTCGACAGAATCGTGGCACTCTTCACAAAGCCCGAAAGTTCCAGCAGCCAAGCGCCGCAGCGCCGCATCCACTTCGCTCAACAAAGAAACCAACCGTTCATCAGCCGCAGTCTCAGCAATAGCAGCCGCCAGCAATCGCTTGCGTTCCTCCAGCGCCCCTTGAAAATAATTGTTAGCAACCGTAGCCATGGCCCCCTCCACCAACGATCCTGAATCAGCGCTCATCTCCGCACCATCCGTTTCCCGCGTTCAAAATTGCCCGCGCGACAAGCACGCACCCCGTAGCGCAGGCTGCCAGCCGGCGTTTTTGTGCGGCCAACCTCGATCAAAGCCACTTCGCCGTCGGCGCGTCAACAACGCCTCTTATTTCGATTCCGCAACCAACCGCCCCGATTCAACCTCAATCGACGCGAGCAAGGGTGCGCCGACATGCCCGCCAACTTTCCCCTGCAATCGCGCCAAGCGATGCCCGAACTTCTCGCGCGCCTTCGCATATTGCGAAGGATTCAAAAATCGCGCGCCGCGCGCCCGCCGCAATTCCGCCAGCGCCTCGCCCATCAATTCCGCCGCCCGACGAGGCTCTCCCGCGCGATGCTCGTAATATTTCGCCAATTCCTCGTAGGCCAAAATTCCATCCGGCAGCGCCCCGCGCAATTCCATCCAAAGCGAGGTCGCCAATTCAAAATCCCCCTGCCGCTTCGCCAAACGCGCCAACGCCAAACGCGCCGCCCGCCCCACCGCCCGCGGCAAATGTCCGGCAATCGCCCGCGTATAAAGCCCCCGCGCCCGCGAAGCCTCGCCGCGCCGGTCGCAAATCCGCGACATTCCATAAAATTCGAACGCATCCGCCCCAGCCGCCTCCGGCCCAGCCAGCAAAGAAAACATCCGCGCCGCCAGCGCCGCCAATCCCACCAAGTCCATCTGGTTATGCAAAAAAACCGGCACCAAAGGATCAGGCGCCCCGCCGCTCAAGTAGTTGAAATAAATCTGCGGAATCAATTCCGAAATCACGTCCGCCTCGCGCCGCTTACCCAAAACATGCCACTCAAGCTCAGCCAATCTCACTGACCCAAGTCGCAATCTCCAAAGATGCCGCGCCGGATGCAACAAATCCAAATGAGCCTCAGCCGAATGCGCCGAAATCGCGCGAGTCATCCGATACCGAGTATCCAATAGCGGCCAATCAAAAGATTTCCCATTGAAAGTAACCAGCACCGGCCGCTCCGCCATCCGTTCCTTCAAAGCCAAAAGCACGGAGTGCTCTTCGCTATGATCGCGCATAAAAAACTGCTCCACTTGCAATCCGCCGCCATCCCACCAAGCCAGCCCCACAAGAAACGGATAAGTTCCAGTCCCGCCAGAAAGCCCGGTAGTCTCGGTATCCAAGAAAAGCCAATTGCGCAAATCCGCGGCCAAATCCGGCGCCCCAGGCGCAATCAATCGAAGCGTCTCAAGCGAAGTCTCAAAAGCCGAAGGTTCTTCCCACCAACGCCGCAAAACCAAGTGCTCCCCAAATTTGTTGCCGCGGTCTCAGCCCCAGTCAAAGCAGCCAATCGTTCCCACCCGTCGGGCAATTCCGGCGCATATCCGCGCGAAGCCGCCACCTTGCGACCCACAGCAGGCCGAAGCGCTGCCAACCTCCCCAAAAGTTTTTCTTCGAGTCCCATGTTCCGATTTCCTTACGCCAAAATCCGCGTCAAAATTTCCATCGCCACGGCCTTATCCCCCACGGGCCCCACACAGGAAGGACACCCCTCCTCGCACCCACACGCAGAAATCAATTCCCGAGTTCGCCGCAAGAGAATCTCATGCGCCCGAAATAGCGGTTCACTGAATCCGATCCCGCCGGGATAAGCCGTCGTACAAATAAAGATTAGGCTCAAAATAATCGCGCGCCACATGAGGATCAGCCAATCCGTCCTCCTCGACCACGGGAGCCTCTGTAACCCAATCCGCCCCAACGCGCGGCATCGGGCGGCCGTTCCCCAATCGCCGTCCCTAAATCGCGCCGGTCGCACATCAACAGCAACGCCGCCATAGACTCGAGCGCGTAGAGCAGCCCAAACATCCCAGCCTGCCGCTCCGAAACCGAAAATCGCAAAGAAGCCACTAACCGCCGGTCCAGACGTGATCCAGAACGACGTCGTATGCATCTCGTTCTCGGGCAATTCCAGTTTCCCGGCCCCGACATTCTCATTCGTAAAAAACTTAATTTTCTTAAATCCCACCACTTGGGATCCGCACCAACACATCTCCGTGCGCACGCATCGCCGGCCCTCCAATCACGTCCTCCTCAGCAATCTCCAAAATCCGCACCTGCGTGTAACGAATCGCGTCGGTGTAATAGTCCACGTCCACGCGCTGCACAAATGCCTTGCGCTCGTCAAAATCCAGTCGCTCGACGTGATACTGCTGCCCCTGGTGCAAATAAATCGCCTTAGGATGCACGGTAGTAAGCGCCGAAGAAAAATCGACCTCGCCAATCACCTCCGGGTCCCCGGAAATCCCGTCGGCCACAGATTCGCTGCCAGTGATATCAATGATCACGAAATTATCCGAAGTAACCGATCGCAGGCTCACGGTATCCGCCGGATAAGCCTCCTGCACCCAATGCCAATTCCCCCCGCTATTGTGCAAATACCCGGCATCGCCCAACTTCCCGCAAAGCCCCGGCAAATCGATGCCTCCAAATTTTTCCTCCGGCGCAATCGGCAATTCAAAAGCCGCGCATTTCAAATGATTCACCAAAATTTCCAAATTATCCGGCTGCACGTAAGCATGCTCCGGCGAGCGCCCGAAAAAATAATCCGGATGCTGGACCATAAATTGATCGAGCGGAGCCGAAGAAGCCACAAACACCGCGCAAGCCGTCCCACTTCTACGTCCAGCCCGTCCAGCGCGTTGCCAGGTGGATGCAATCGATCCCGGATACCCGGCCATCACCGCCGCATCCAGCGATCCAATATCAATCCCCAGCTCGAGCGCATTCGTAGCCACCACGCCACGAATCCGCCCGTCGCGCAACCCGCGTTCAATCTCCCGCCGCTCCCCAGGCAAATAACCCCCGCGATACCCGCGAATCGGCTCGCTCCCGCCGCCAGCACCCGCCGGAAAAGCCTTCTGCAAATAGGTAAGCATCACTTCGGTATGCAAACGGCTATTCGCAAACACAATCGTCTGCAACGATCGTCCCAATAGTTCCTTAGCAACGCGCGTAGTCTCATTCAAATAACTCCGCCGTATCCCCAAATTCCGGTTCACCACCGGCGGATTGTAAAAAACAAATATCCTCTCCGAAGCCGGCGCCCCATTCTCGTCAATCACCTCAACGCCATCCTCTATCAACTGCGAAGCCAGTTCACCAGGATTAGCAATGGTGGCCGAAGAACAAACAAACTGCGGCGAGGATCCATAAAAACGAGCCACTCGCCGCAATCGCCGCAGCACGTTAGTCAAATGGCTGCCAAAAACCCCGCGGTAAGTGTGCAATTCATCCAAAACGATGTACTTCAAATTCTCAAACAAGCGCATCCACCGCGTATGGTGCGGCAAAATCCCTGTATGCAACATGTCCGGGTTGGTCAGCACTACATGCCCGCGCTCGCGAATCGCCCGCCGCGCATCCCCAGGCGTATCCCCGTCGTAAGTAAAAACGCCAAACGCATCCTCCAGCCGAGAAGCCAAATCATGCAACTCAGCAAGCTGGTCCTGCGCCAGCGCCTTAGTAGGAAAAATATAAAGCGCCCGAGTATCAGGATTCTCAAGAACGGAATTCAGAACCGGCAGGTTGTAACAAATAGTCTTCCCAGAAGCCGTAGGCGTAACCACAACCACATTCTTACCAGCCCGAACAGATTCAGCAGCAGCAGCCTGATGCGTATAAAGCCGCGAAATCCCCTTCGCCCGGTACGCCGCCAAAAGCTCTGCCCGCACCCAAGCGGGCATATCGACAAACGAAGCCTCCCGAGCAGGGAAGTGCTTGATCGCAGTGAGAACCTCACCGGTAAGGTCGCGCTCAGCGAATACCTCAATAGCCTCGCGCACAGACTCAAGAGAGGATCGCGCCCGAACCGCCAAAGTCTGCCCCACAAACCCTCCAAGTCTGTCGATAGCAAGCACGCAAGCTCAAAAGTCTTCGCTTTTTGTTCGCTGAGACTAACACGCAGTAAAAACCTGCGCAACCAGCATTTATACGTAGGGCGCGAGCGGCCCAAACCCCGTACCGCTGGCGTCCCTGCCGGCTCTTACGATTCACTAGTAGCCAGAGCCGCATCTCACGGCCGGACCGATAAATGCCTGGCACACGTGTTTTCGCCTTTCTCTGAAATGAACTCGTCTCATAAATGGCCCGTCCCGCGGAGAAGAGGCTTCGCGAAATTTAAGTCGAATCGAAAATTACCGGTCGCGTCGCAAACGCCGCTGATCGTGCCCAGCGCTAAAGCGCGTGGATAAAGGGCGGCCTGTTTCGGAGCGCTAAAGCGCTCCTCCCCCTGCTGAAGCAAGGGGCTGCCACCGTGTTTCTGCGGCTCTGCCGCAACAAAAACGAGGCTCCGGCTGAAAAAGTTGCTCAGTATCTCGATGAGATGATTTCATCTCAAATCTGAAATTTGAAATCTCTTAATTCGGTGTTCTGCGACGCGCCGCTAACTCCCAAAACTTGACACCACCGCCATCACCCGCTAACAATTAAACATGTCCCAATCCATCCTAATCTTCGATTTCCAAAGCAACGAAGAATCCGCCCAAGCCGCCTGGCACCGCCTGGAATCCTGGAAAAAAGGCTTCCGCTTGGGCAACAAACTCTCCGCAAAATTTGAACGCACGCTGGAAGAACCATCCGAAGAAGAAAGCCCCAAGAAATCAAAAAAGAAATCCGAAGCCGAGGAAGATTCCAGCAAAATCCGCCTGCTAATCCGCCTGGCCTTCAGCGATCACGAAAAGCTTTCCTACACCCGCTGGCTAGACAGAATCCCAACAGAAGAACCGTTCAAAAGCGCCAAGCACGAACTCCACAACCAAAACGACGAAGGCTATGACAAAGCCCAAGAACTTTTCGACTCCCTCGACTAGCTCCCGCGTCTAAACCGTCTCCTCCTCGAAATCCTTGAACGTCGATTCCCAGGGATCGCTGGCGCCTGCTCGGTCGGCAACTTTATTGTGTCCGGGCCAGGAGAGGCATACGATGCGCTGCGCATAGGTCCAAAATCGGAAACCTGGATGAATGCGAAAGCGTCAAAATTAGTCGATGTGCATTCTATTGAGAGAGGGAGTCAATGAGCGCCGTACAAATCGATCAGAAGAGCTATGAGATGCCCCCGCGAGAGGGGATCAGCGTCGCGCATTTTCTCACCGTCGCCGACGTCGAGCGCTCGGCTCGCTACTACGAAAAGGTCTTCGGCGCTCGCATTCTGACCATGGGCGACGGCAACGCGCCTCCTTACCTTCAGCTTGCGAATATCTGGATGATTCTCAACGTGGGGGGCGGCCCGACGCCAGATAAGCCGACGGTAACGCTCAGCGTCCCTGACCCGAATCACATCAACAGCTTTATGAATTTCCGCGTTGCGGATATTCAAGCTTGCTACGAATTGTGGAAAAGTCGGGGAGCCGAGTTCCTCACGCCGCCGATTCCCAAGTACGGCGAGATTCGCTGCTACATCCGCGATCCTGACGGTTACATTATCGAAGTCGGACAAAGCACCGATCTCAAGTACGGTTAACGCTCGGCGCGGATAGGATGCGGGCTGTGCGCCTCCTCGTCGCGCTTCTTCTAATTTTTGTCTTGAACAGTCGCTCGCTCTGACATCGAAAGGAGTGCCAGATGGATGGCACAAATGGTCTGAAAGAGACCACGCTTGGTGTAAACGTTTTTACCGCCCCGGGAAAGGCTATGGTCGGCGAGCGGCCAAAGGCCTTCGGCGAAGCGTTCGGCTTTGACCCGATGACCTCGACTTTAATCTTCGGCGAGTACGACGCGGTGCTGGTGGACGCGATGACAACGGTGGCTGAGGCCGAGGCTCTCGCCGATTGGATTGCTCTGCACAACCGCAACCTCGAGACCATCTATATAACCCACGCCCATTTCGACCACTTCTACGGTCTGAGCATTCTGCTTGACCGTTTCCCGGGCGCTCGAGCGATTGCAACGCCGAACACGGTGAAGGCCATGGAGACGTCTTTCTCTCCCGTAGTGGAGCGGTTGGCCCGCCGGCTTTTTCCTGGGCAAGTGGCCACCAAGTTGGTTCCACCTGAGCCCTACGAGCGCGACACGTTCACACTCGAGGGCCACGAATTGCGCATCATCGAGCAGGGCCGCACCGATTGTCCCGATTCGACGTCTCTATACGTTCCATCGATCGGCCTGATCGTCGCTGGCGACGTGGTGTACAACCAGTGCCACATGTACGTCGGCGACACCACACCCGAGAGCCGACAGAATTGGATCGCGGCGCTGGACCGCTTGGCGGCGCTGAACCCGACGATGGTTGTCGCCGGCCATAAGAAGCCTGGCGCGCCCGACTCTCCCTCGACGATCCAGGACACCAAGCGTTACCTGCAGGACTTCGATCGGTTGCAGAAAACCGCGACATCCGACCAACAGCTGTTCGATCAGATGACGGAGCTGTACCCGAACTGGGTAGCCAATCAGTCGTGGTTGTTGTTCGGATTCCCGCAGGCATAAACCGTCGCCCACCGCCGAACCCTACGAATCCTTTCCCGCCCCACCCCTCCCAATTTTCGCTATAATGAACCGCAATCAATCCGTACTTCGTTTTGGGGCGAAGCCAAGCATGCCGTCGCAAACCCGCACCAAAGTTTCGAGGTTCGACGCCTCGAAATATCAGGGCCTCGACCGCGCCGCATTAATCCGCATTTATCGCACGATGTTCCTCTCGCGCCGCATCGACGACAAAGAAATCCAACTCAAGCGGCAAAATAAAATCTTCTTCCAAATCAGCGGCGCGGGCCACGAAGGCATCGGCGCCGCAGCAGGCCTGCTCCTGAAGCCCGGCTACGATTGGTTCCACGCCTACTATCGCGATCGCGCGTTAGCTCTGGCATTAGGAATGACGCCGCTGGAAATGCTGCTAGAAGCTGTAGGCGCAAAAGAAGGTCCGAGCAGTGCCGGCCGCCAAATGCCCTCGCACTGGGGCCACAAGAAAATCCATCTAATCACGCGCTCCTCGCCCACCGGCACGCAATGGGTGCAATCGCTAGGCGTAGGCGAAGCCTCGGGCTATTACGACGAATTTCCGAAAGCACTGGAAGAAGCCAAGCGCGCCCCGCTGGGCGATGGCGTAACGCACGAGCCCGACGAAATAACTTATGTCTCCGGAGGAGAAGGTTCGACGAGCCAGGGCGAATTTTTCGAAGCCCTAAATATCGCCTCGAATCGCAAGCTGCCAATCCTCTTCGTGGTGGAAGACAACGGCTTCGCCATCTCCGTCCCGGTCGAAGTGCAAACCGCCGGCGGCAGCATCTCCAAACTGGTTTCAAATTATCCCGGTCTAAGAGTGGAAGAGTGTGATGGCACCGAGCCGCTAGAAACCTACGCCGTCTTCTCGCGCGCCGTAGCGCATTGCCGCGCACGCCGCGGCCCAGCGTTGATTCACGCGCACGCCACGCGCCCCTATTCGCACTCGCTCTCCGACGATGAAAAGCTCTACAAAACCGACGCCGAGCGCGAAGAAGAAGCCCACCGCGATCCGCTACCGAAATTCGCGCTGTTCCTGGTCCGCGAAGGAATTCTAGACGAGCATGAAATCGAAGCCCTCGAAGCCGAAGTCGATCGCGAAATTCAAGACGCCACCGACCGCGCCTTAGCCGCCGAAGCCCCCGCCTGCGACACCATTCGCAACAACGCCTATTCCCCGGACATCGATCCGACCTCCAACCAATTCGAATCCGAGCCGCAGCCAGACGGCGCGCCCAAAACGATGGTCGAAATGGTTTCGCAAACGCTGATGGATGAAATGGCTCACGACGAGCGCATTCTGGTTTTCGGCGAAGACGTGGCCGACGCTAGCCGCGCCGAATCTCTCGCGAAAGTAAAAGGGAAGGGCGGCGTCTTCAAAGCCACGTCAGGCCTGCAACGAAAATACGGCTCGACGCGAGTGTTCAACACGCCGCTAGCAGAAGCCAGCATCGTAGGACGCGCCATAGGCCTGGCCACTCGCGGCCTAAAGCCAGTCCCGGAAATTCAATTTTTCGATTACATCTGGCCGGCCATGATGCAAATCCGCAATGAGCTGGCCACCATCCGTTGGCGCAGCGCAGGCGCATTCAAATGCCCGGCGGTAATCCGCGTCCCGATCGGCGGCTACCTAACTGGCGGCGCGATTTATCACAGCCAATGCGGCGAAGTAACCTTCACCCACATTCCAGGCCTGCGAGTAGTAATGCCGTCAACCGCGTTGGATGTTTGCGGCCTACTACGCACAGCGATTCGCAGCGATGATCCCGTTCTTTTCCTTGAGCACAAACATCTCTATCGGCAACCTTACAATCGCTCGCCCTATCCCGGCCTCGATTTCACGATTCCATTCGGCCGCGCCAGAGTAGTACGCGAAGGTACCGATGTCAGCATCATCACTTACGGCGCGGTAGTCCATCGCGCCGAAGTAGCCGCCGCCGAAGCGGCGCGTGAAGGCGCTTCCACAGAAATCATCGATCTGCGCACGCTAAGCCCCTACGACTGGGAAGCCATCGCCACGAGCGTCCGAAAAACGAACCGAGTAATCGTCGCCTACGAAGACACTCGCGCCTGGGGCTACGGCGCAGAAATCGCCGCAAGAATCGCCGATGAATTATTCGAAGATCTCGACGCCCCAGTGAGACGAGTAGCAGCCACAGACACCTTCTGCGCCTACCAACCAAAACTAGAGGATGTAATCCTGCCGCAAACCGCGGACATCACAAACGCAATCAAAAATATTCTGGAGTTCTAAGTAGCGCCGGCGTCCCTGCCGGCATCTTACGAGCAAGAAGCAAAATCAAATCGCAAATCAAGGCCGGCGCGCCGAAGCCAACTAAAACGAAACTTTTCGCAAGCCAATCTCGTATAGAATAAAGAGGAAGTTGAGGGAGGGCCGAAATGAACTGCTGCAACTGCCGTCGCGACATCGCCGACTATTCCAACTTCTGCTATTTCTGCGGAGTCCGCCAAGCCCCGCCAACCCCGCAAGGCCGCAGTCCCTGGCAAGGCAAGCGCCTGATGCGCAGCTCGACCGATGTAAAAATCGCCGGAGTCTGCGCCGGCTTCGCCGAATATCTAGATTGGGATGTAACGTTAGTCCGTCTACTGTGGGCCGTCCTGACGGTAATGCCGGTGCCAGTGTTGGGCGTAGTAGCCTACATCATCAGTTGGGCGGTAATGCCGGTAGCCCCGCTACCCGTGGCGCAAACCGCCCCAGAAGCTCCGCCGCAAAGCGTAACCACGTAGCGCGCTAGCGCTTCTCGCGCGCTGCTCGCCGCGAAATTCCGCTGCCACCACCAACGCCGTAAAGCAGGTGGTCCAGCGAAATCATGCCCGCGCCCACGGCAGCCAATGCAAACGATCCCACACAAAGCGCGAGCGGCAATTCGTAATTATGAACGTCCAAGAAGGTTCCCTGCGGCAAATGTACCCGCCAAATCGCAATCGCCATCTCTATAGCCAAAAGCAACCCAGCAATCCGCGTAAACAAGCCGACAATCAAAAGCAATCCACCAAAGAATTCGAACACGCCGGAAATATAGGCAAAGTAGCGCGGAAATCCCATATGCCCGAAAGCATCCAACCACTGCCCGGCATGCCCGAACAATTTCGGATAACCATGAAATATAAAAATAGCCGCAAGCCCAAGCCGCAAAAACAACAGCGCCACAGGCTTCAACTTCTCCAGAAACGCCATCCAATCACCTCATAAACCCCGCGCAAATTGTAGCAGAGCCAGCAGTCGTAGCGGTGGGCTTCAGCCCAGCATCCCCCGCGATGGAGAGATCCCCAACGTGCCGACCTTCGCAATCTCGAAGGCATTATGGCGAGAGGAAGCGCCCAAAAGCCTCGCAGCGTCTTACTAGCTCGGGTATAAACCGAGTGTATAATAAGCCCCCGCAGCAGCACCGCGGGCGGAACCGGAATCAAGCCGACCATCGCGGTCAAGCATCCTCAGAGGAGTCAGTGGGCCAACCGAAGGAAAGTCACCCAGCAAATCCAAGGCCCCACTCGACCAACGCCGGGCAAACCCGCAGGCGAGCATGGCGAGGTGTCTTCATCTATGCGACGCTGGCTGCGATCCTCGCCCTCGGATTCGCATCCGCCCTCCACGCCGACACCCTCTCAGGCACGGTAAAAGACTCCTCCGGCGCGGTAGTACCCGGCGCCCACATAGAAATCTCCGGCGGCGGCCTGACCCAACCCGTCGTCCTCACTTCCGATAATGCCGGGAAATTCACCGCCCCCAATCTAGCCGCCGGCAAATACTCGGTCAAAGTTACCAAAGAAGGCTTCGACGGACTCACCACCACTGTCGATCTGAAGGGCACCGCTGAGCTGCCCCTCAGCCTGACCCTCGCCGCGCAGCAAACCCAGATTACCGTGACCGAAAAGAACTTGGCCTTTGCCAATTCGGACAAAACCTACCGGGCGCTGCGCGATGACGGCTTCGGCGATAGCTTTCAGTGCGTCGAATACACTTTGAACATGGACGCTGGATGGTTCCATTTCAAATCTGGCACATTCTCTTTCCTGGCTCCGGTAAACGGAATCAAAACCGGAATGATTTTCGTCGGCGAAGGCCACTTCAAGTTCGAGCCGATGGGCCGCGTCAACCAACACGACCTGGAGCGCCGCACCGGCAGCCCCACCGCCGAAGAAGATTTCGGCGAAATCGTCTTCCGCTTCACCGGAGACCAAGCCAGCGTCTTCACTCCCGCGCTCGGCACAAAAATCGAAACGCCAGCCGCCGCTACGTCGGCGTTCCAGCACTGGAAGGATAAAGTCCGCCACCGTCACGAAATTCCCGAAGGCTTCACGCAAGCGATTCTCGAAGGCGAATCGATCGACAACGTGGACGCCGACGTCCTAGCCGCGGTCTACAATCCGAACCACCATCCGTCGTTTTTCAATTCCTACATTCGCGGCAACAAGCACAAGGATCTGCGTTTTTTTCTGCGCGGCCGAGTCGGCGCACTGCCGCAGATGGATTCGCCCGAAGAAGTGGCGCTCGTCAATATGAATGGCGGCGAACTCGACGATGGCGTCTGGAATTCCGAACACTTGATCTCCGAAATCAACGCGCATACCTCCAACTCGCGCGAAGACCGCCGCCTCTTCGTCACCAAGCGTTACGAAATCGAGACGGTGATCGCGAAAAACGATCACCTGCACAGCCGCGCCATCATCACCTTTGAGCCGCTCATCGTCGGCGAGCGCGTAATGAAATTCGCGCTGTTGCCAAATCTCCGCGTCACGCGAGTCACCGATCAAAATGGCCAGGATCTGCATTTCATCCAGGAAAGCCGCAAAGACGACGGCTCCTTTTACGCCATCCTCGATGAAGCGCCCGCGATGGGCAAGGAACATTCGATCGCCATCGAGTACGTCGGCGACAAAGTCTTGTTCAACGCCGGCAATGGAAGTTATTACGTGGCCGCACGCGAATCCTGGTATCCGAATCTGAATGGCTTCGGCGAAAAATCGCTTTACGATCTCACCTTCAAAGTTCCGCCATCGAACATCGTAATCAGCGTAGGCAAACTGCAAGGCCAAAGCACCGAAGCCGGATTTGCCGTCTCGCACTGGGTCACTCCCGTGCCCGTCGCCGTCGCAGGCTTCAATTATGGCCAGTATAAGAAGATCGATTTCCCCGACACGATTACGCACTACGAACTCGCCGGATACTACTTGGAAGAATTGCCGGACAGCCTGAGACCCTACGAAAGCAGCGCGTATCTGGGCAACATGTCGCCGGGCGGAATGACCAAGTACGCGCTCGATCAAACGCGCGCGCAAATGCAAGTCTGCACCGAATTTTTCGGCCGGGGTCCCTACGATAACATCGCGATCACCGAGCAACCCAATTTCGCGTTCGGACAATCCTGGCCGAATCTAGTGTATCTGCCGATTTCCGCCTACATCGATTCCACGCAGCGCTGGCTGCTGTTCGGCCACATCGATGCAAAATTCACAGGCTTCGTCCGGGAAGTGACACCGCACGAAGTGGCACACCAATGGTTCGGCCACGGCGTAGGCTGGGCCTCCTATCATGATCAATGGCTTTCCGAAGGCTTCGCTGAGTTCGCCGCCGGATTATTTTTGCAACAAGCGGTAGGGAAGAAGTGGGAGAAAGACTACATCGAGTTCTGGCATCGCCAGCACGACCGGATTCTCGAGAAAAATAATTTCGGCGTCGCGCCCAATGATGCCGGCCCGCTCTGGCTGGGCACGCGCCTGATTTCGCCGCGCACTCCGCAAGCCTATCAAGGCGTCACGTACTCGAAAGGCGCCTACGTGCTAAGCATGTTGCGATCGCTGATGTACGACGATCACGCGGCTGGTCCGCAACATGAGCAACCGTTCATGGACATGATGCACGACTTCATGGAAGCCCATCGCGATTCGCCGGCCTCCACCGAAAGTTTCAAAGCCATCGCCGAAAAACACATGCCCAAGCAGCTCGATATCCAGAGCAATGGCCGGCTCGACTGGTTTTTCAACGAGTGGGTTTATGGCACGCTCGTGCCGCGTTACACCTTCAAATACGACCTGCGGCCCGGCGACGGCGGAAAGACGAAAGTCCAAGTCGAGGTTACGCAGAGTGAGGTGGACAATACTTTCGGAATGTTCGTTCCTATCTTCGCCGATTTCGGGGCTGGCATGATGCGCCTGGGCCAGATCGAGATGATCGGCAATTCCACCCGCCGCGTAGATTTCATCCTGGATCGCGAACCCAAAAAAGTAGCCCTAAACGCCTACAAAGAGGTCCTGGAGCGGTAAAGTTGCGTCGGCGTCTCTGCCGGAATCTTACGAGCAATGCGCACGCTAAATCCGCGACTCGAGGACGGCGCAAACACGAAAAATACATCGAATTATTTCGGGTGCGGTCCGTCCGTGCTGAGTGCCGTTGGCTACTCTTGAGGTCGTAAGATGCCGGCACAGACGCCGGCGCTACTTAAAGTCGCGTTCCGCGTTACACTATTATTGAGCGACGCATTCCAATTTAGCGAGTAGGAATTAAATGGCTAACGTCAACACAAAGAAAGGCCGCATCGGCATTCTCACTGGCGGCGGTGATGTCCCCGGGTTGAATCCGGCAATCCGCGCGGTCACGTTCCGCGCACTTCGCGAAGGCTACGAAGTGTATGGAATCCGCCGCGGTTGGGGCGGCTTGGTTGATCTCGTTCGCGACGAAAAATACGATAATACCGACAACGTCCAACTGCTCACCGAAGACGTCGTAAATCGCGCGGCGCGAACGGGTGGCACCCTGCTGCACTCCTCGCGAACGAATCCCGCGCGCGTGCGCAAAAGCGATGTTCCAGAGCATTTGGCAGGCGCATACTCTGCCGAGAAAAACGATCTCACACCCGAAGTGCTGAAGAACCTCGAATGGCTTGGCATGGAATATCTTGTGCCCATCGGCGGCGACGACACGCTCAGCTTCGCCGTGCGTCTGTATCAAGAAGGCGTGAAAGTTGTGGGCATCCCGAAAACGATGGACAACGACGTTCCCGGCACGGATTACTGTATCGGCTTCAGCACCTGCGTCACTCGGACCATTCAGATGTCGAATAATCTGCGCACCTCGGCGGGCTCCCACGAGCGTTTCCTGGTACTGGAAGTTTTCGGCCGCTATGCCGGATTCACCGCCATCGTTCCGACCATGGCCGGCGCCGCCAATCGCTGCGTGATTCCAGAATACAAATTCAATATCGAGCAGCTCACCGAACTGCTGGTCGCCGACCGCCGCAAGAATCCCAGCCACTATGCGACCGTTCTGGTCTCGGAAGGAGCGATGTTCGAAGGCGGCGAAATGGTTTTCGAGCGCGACGCCACGGACGCCTTTGGTCATAAAAAGCTCGGAGGCATCGGCGATCTGGTCTCCGAGCAAATAAAGGAACTCTCCCCGAAATTCAACAAGGGCAAAACCATCGAAGTGATCAACCAGAAGCTCGGCTACCTGGTGCGCTGTGGCGATCCGGATGCCATCGATTCCATCGTGCCCATGGCCTACGGCAATCTCGCGCTCGATCTGATTCTGAACCACGTGCACGGCCGCCTGGTGGTTTTGAAGAATGGCCGCTACGACAACATTCCCATCGACATCGTCACCGCTTCCAAAAAAGTCGTCAGCATCAAAGAGAATTACAACGTCGAGCGCCTGCGCCCGCAGTACGAGAGCTTCGAGATGAAGCCTCTCTTCCTGGTTACGAGCGATTCCGGTTAGGCAAAAATCGGAAGGGATGTGAGTGGCAATCGGCGAGCTCTAGCAGAGCTTCGAATCGGATTCGAGAGTTCCGCGCAACAGGCTCTTGACCACTTCGAAATCGATTTGCTCCGGATGCTTGAAGCGGATGCAGCCTTTGCCCACGCTGCCGCCACTCAACGCCGCACGATGCGCATCCACAACTTCCTTTTTTAAAATGTAGAGGGAGATATAGTGTTTCTGACTGGCAAAAGCGACTTCCATCACGCCGTTCCGTTTGTAAACCGGCATGCCATAGTCGATCTCTTCGCGGTAGCCAGTTAGCGCCTCGCGGCAAAGACTTCGCAATTGCTTGAGCGCGTCGCGATGCGCGAGCGGCGCCTCGGCGATATAAGCGCTGGCGCTGGCGATGTGCCGCTTCGGCATTTGGCGCTGAGAATATCGCGAACGCCCGTCCAAACGAACGATTTTTGTCGCCGCTTGATGAGGTAAAATGTTTGCTCCTGTTGAGGTGCGAGTGATGTCCGCGGTCCAGCCAACGAATTCAAATTTCAACATCGCGGGCGAGCGCGCTGTCTCGCGCATGGCATTTCGGGCAGCGCCGGAGTCGAGGACCGAAGGCGGAGACCGCGCTTGATCAAGCGCTCTTGTCCTCGGCGCTGTTTTGCTTACCGCCATCGTTGGCGTGGCGTATTGGCGGCTGCATGGCAGTCCCGCGCCGCTTGAGACGGTTTATGCCGGCTCGCGTAAAGTTACGGTTTGGAGCAGCAACGCGCAGGTGCGCGAGCCGCTCGATTACGCCAGCTTCGGGGATCGATTCGAAATCATCAGCCGCTCCGGCGATAATCTGCAGGTCCGCACCGCCAAGGGAGTCGAAGGTTGGGTAGCCGCGCGCGATGTACTCCCTGCCGATCTTTGGCAAAAAGCGCAAGCGCTCACCGCCGATGCAAAGACCATGCTGGTGCAAGCCGCGGCGCACACCAAAGTTCTGACAAATTTGCGCATCGATCCGGGCCGCGATGCCCAGCGGATTTTCCAGCTCGGCCGCGATACATCCATCTCTCTCCTCGAGCGCCGCGTGGTCGATGTCAACGCCGCGCCTGCTCCCGGTGCAGTTGGGAATTCATCTGAAGATGACGCCAGCGCCGGCGAACCGGCCACGACAAAAAAAGAAGATTGGCTGCTGGTCCTCGCGCACACTAAAGATCAAGGCGATTTCGCGGGCTGGGTCGTCGGACGTTTCGTGGCTATGGACCTGCCCGATCCGCTGCCGGACTACACCGCCTCGGCGGGAATGCGAGTTACCGGATGGATGGAACTGAATAAAGTTGCGGGGGCCGGCGGGCAGATGCATTCGCAATATTTGGTTTTCGGCACGCACGGGCCGGAAGGCGACGCCTGCGATTTTTCCACGCTGCGCGTTTTCACCTGGGGCGTCAAGCGCCAGCGCTACGAAACCGCGTACGTCGACAGCAATTTTTGCGGACAGATGCCGGTGAAAATGACGCCGGCCACGCAGCCCGGCGGCGATGCAACTTTTAGCTTTATGACCATCGGCGTCTCAGGTAAACAAGAGCGCGCGTATCGCATGCATCAGACGCTGGTGCGCCGCACGGACAGCAATCACGCGAAGCCGCGCGCAAAAAGTGCAAAAAAGAAATAGAACGGGCAAGTTCTAGCAGCGCAAATTTGCCGAGCGATGATTTTCAACGCTCATTCCAGTCCATGAGCTTGGGAAATAAAATCTTTAGCGGAAAGAAATTCAGCGCACCGGGCGTCGGCCTCGAGGCTCTTGCGCTGGCGTGCGCACTCGCCGTGTTCACTATTGCCTGCGCGGACACCATTTCGCCCGCCCAGAAAGATCTTCCCGTCCGGCCGATAACCTTCATCGCGGAATGGGGCACAGCCGGTGGCGGCGCTGGACAACTTTCCAAGCCGCAGTGGATGGCCACCGATTTTGCCGGCAACGTGTTTATCGCCGATTATGGCAGCGGCTTCATCCATAAATTTAATTTCGAAGGGCATCCGTTGATGTCGTTCGATGATGGGGTGCCGCGCGATCCGTATCGCGTGGCGGTTGATTCAGGCAACGGGATTTACGTGCTCGCCGAAGAATCGAATTCCGTGTTCATTTATTCGCCGCTCGGCGAGCATTACAAGCAGTTCGCGCTCGCGCCGGCGCGTCCGCATCAGGTCGGCCAGTCTGTTTCCGTGGATGATGCCGGCGATGTCTTTCGTGATCGTCGGCGCGTCGGATTCGCAGAGCAAAAGCGATTCGGCGGGCAAACCCGAGATACGCGAATACACCGGTCGCGGAAAATTCCTGAAGAAATTGACGGTCCCGGAGGGATCGACGTCCGCGCCATTTGTTCCCGCGTCGCTGGTGGCTGCTTCGGATGGCTATCTGTACGTGGCGGATGCGATGAGCGTGCAGGTCGCGAAATTCACGCTTTCTGGAGATTATCTCGGCAGCTGTGGGGAAATCCGCAGACGGCGAAATCGCCCGGCCCGGTCGAAGCGGCGGGGCGGGGAATCGGCGTCACCGCAAAGTATGTTTTCGTGGCCGAGCCGGAAAATCGCGGCGTGCGCGTGTGGACGACCGATGGTCACGAGAAAATCGTCGACGATCTGGATGGCCGGCTCGGTGGCAGCAACGGCGTCTATCAGGTGACCGCCAGCCGCCGCGGTGAGCTGCTGGTCCTGGATTGCAGCGCCGCCAAAGTTCTGCGGTTCAAGATCAATTTCTAAGTAGCGCCGGCGTCCCTGCCGGCATCTTGCGAGCGCGAAAGTCGGCTAAGTCCGTAATCGTGTGCGGACCGCGATATAAGATAATTCCGATTTGATCGAGCTGCTCCGTCCGTTCGTGATTTCGTGCGTGGCGCGGTTGGCGGTCGTAAGATGCCGGCAGGGACGCCGGCGCTACTTGGAGGAATGGATGGCGATTTACTTGAGCGAAGCTGACGTGCGTGAACTTCTTACTATGGAACTTGCGCTGAAGGCTGTCGAGGATTCCTTTCTGATGCTCGCCGACGGCTCGGCCTCGCAACATTCGCGCGCCCGGTTGAACCCGGCAACGAATTCCTATCTTCATTACATGGCGGCGGCAGATTCGCGCGAGCATTACATGGGACTGAAGATCTACACCAGCTCGCCGCAAGGCCTGAAGTTCATCGTTCCACTCTTCGATACTGAATCGGGTGATCTTCTGGCCATGATCGAAGCCAATTATCTCGGACAGGTGCGCACCGGCGCAGCGAGCGGCGTAGCAACGCGTTTGATGGCGCGTCCCGACGCGAAAACTATAGGCATCATCGGCACCGGGTTACAGGCGCACACGCAACTTCGAGCGATCGCGCTGGTCAGAAAGATCGATCGCATTCGCGCCTTTGGCCGCAACGAAGAGCGCCGCAGCAATTTCGCGCGCGAGATGACCGAGCGCCTTAAAATTTCAGTCGAAGCAGTAGATTCACCGGAAGCCGCAGTGCGTGATGCCGATATCGTAGTGACTTCGACGAACTCGACGAAGCCAGTCCTCGAAGGCGCTGGCTCAGCCCCGGCACGCACATCAACGCCATCGGCGCAAATTTTCCGCAAAAGCGCGAGCTCGATTCCGATGCAGTCGCGCGCGCCAACATCATCGCCGTGGATTCGCGCGAGCAATCGAAGCTCGAAGCCGGCGATCTAATTCAGGCTTTCGCCGGCGACGAACAAAAATGGTCGCAAGTCCGCGAACTATCGGAAATCGCCGCCGGCCGGACGCCTGGCCGCACCGGCAGCAGCGAAATCACGCTCTTCAAGTCCAACGGGATCGCCATCGAAGACATCGTCACAGCAGGACGAATCTACGAAATTGCCCGGGAGAAAAAACGGGGAGTCCGACTGCCGTTCTGGAGCAATTAGAGCGAGGCCGAAGCTGAAAAACGCAACAAATCAAGCGCGCTTGTGATGCTGCAATTTTTCCCGCAGCGCGCTATGCAATCGACTGCGCGTATCTTCCGGCAGCGGCACAGCCTCCGCGTTGCAGTAGATATCGATGGTTTTCTTGCAGGTATCCACAACGATCCGGCATCGCTTGCATTTCGCCAGATGCTCTTCCAACTCCACTCGCAATGCCGGGCTAAGCGCGCCGTCGAGGTAACCCGACAGCTCTTCAATCATGTTGGCGCACTTCACTGTGTTTCACTCCGCCGAAAATATCGGTTCAACTTCTGGCGCAGTTTCAAACGCGCACGAAGCAGCCGCGACTTCACCGCGGGCACCGAAAGATGCAGCACGTCCGCGGTCTCTTCGGTGGACATTTCTTCGATGTCCCGAAGCTGGAAAACGATTCTGAAATTTGGATCCAATTCCGAAATTGCTTCGTTCAGAATGTCGTGTAGCTGCGTCTGCTCGTAGCGTTCGGCTGGCGACGGGCCCCAGTCTTCGACGTCGCGGAAGAAGGAATCGTCGCCGGTCTCGATTTCTTCATCGAGCGACACCTGGTTAGGCCGGCGCTTGCGCAGCTTCATCAGCGCCTGGTTCACGGCGATGCGCACCAGCCAGGTGTAAAAGCGCGAATTGCCCTCAAATTCCGGCAAGTGTTGGTAAGCCTTCAGGAACGCCTCTTGCATCACGTCCTCGGCGTCCTCACGGCTGCCCGTAATGTTCATTCCCAGGCGGAAAATCTTGCGCTCGTAGCGGTTTACGAGGGTTTCAAACGCGGGAATATCCCCCGCCCGAGCTGCAGTAACAAGCTGCAGTTCGTCATCATTGGGCCCCGCAATCACGGGGCGCACGGGTGCAGCCGAAGGTGCTGGTGTCACATTCACCGGATTTGCTTTAGGTGCGCTCATGTCTATTTAGACTGGGATTCGCGCTGCCAGTGAGCCGCTACTAGATTAACATACGCGCTCAGCATTGCCGAATCGCCCCGCGCTAGCCTTTTTCGGCCGATTCGCGATTCTGATATTCCTGCAGCAGAGCCGCCCGCACAGCCATCTCCGGCGAAGCAATCGGCCGAATGTGCAGCACAATGACTTGCCGCCCCGAATCCGCCGAGTCGTCCGTCTTGTGCATCCAGGCATATGCTCGCGGCGCCTTTGGATACCCGACCAAGTCAAACACCTCTACATTCCCCTCCCAGACCGTCTTGCCCTGAAACTCCTCTTTCACGGGCACGGTTTCCACATGCTTGGACTCCACCGCGTACGTTTTCCGTATCGCGTCCTGCAAAGCCTCGATGTAAGTCATGCTGACGCTCCCAGATGTCTGGCGCTCCATTCTCTCAGAGTGAACCCGGTGCCATAAATAGACCGGATGGCAATCGCGCTGGCGCTGCGGATGGCATCGCTGCGGTGGTATTATCGCCTCTGGCAATCTGGTACTTCGGGGGATTCGGGAATGGCTGCCACCACGGCGACCGATCAGAGAATTCTGCTCCACTACCGGGTTGATAATGGCATCGCGATTTTCGAATTCGATGATCCGCCGGCAAATACTTATAGCTATGAATTGATGCAGCAGCTCGACGCCGCCATCTTGAAGGCGCGCGTGGATGAAGACGTGCACGTCATCATTCTGCGCGGGAAGGGCGACAAATTCTTTTGCGCCGGCGCCAGCATCTCGATGCTCACGGCGGCCACGCCTGAGTTCAAATATTATTTCTGCCTGCACGCCAACGAAACTCTCTCTCGCCTGGAACAGACGCCCAAGCTGGTAATCGCCGCACTCAACGGTCACACGGTCGGCGGCGGCCTCGAAGTCGCGCTGGCCTGCGATATACGCATCGCCCGCAAAGACGCCGGCAAAATTGGCCTGCCGGAAGTGACCCTCGGCGTGCTACCGGGCACTGGCGGCACTCAACGCCTCTCGCGCGTGATCGGACGCGCCCGCGCCTTCGAGTTGATGGCCATCGGCAAGACCTTCGGATTCGATGAAGCTCTGCAACTGGGCCTGATTCATCATATTTATGATTCGAATTCGTTCTGGGACGATGTGCTCGCCTACGCGCGGCAGTTTTGCCCACCGAATAAAGCGTCGCTGGCAGTAGGCCGCATCAAGCGCGCAGTAGTCACCGGTTCCGAGTTGCCATTCGCCGAAGCCCTCGGTCTGGAACGCGAATTGCAGCAATTGCTTTTCACCAGCGAAGATGCCAAAGAGGGACTAAAGGCGTACGGAGAAAAGCGCCCGGCGCAATTCAAAGGCCGGTGATCGCCACTCGCGCCTAGCTCGCCGCCGATGAGATGCGCGAATCGAAATTCTATGATTGAATCGGGCCAATCAAGTCGTTCGAAAGTTTGCCGATGTGGAGGAAAGTCGTCGGATGCGCACGCTTCCTGATTATCTTCGCAAAGGAATGAAGCTGGTGATCGTCGGCAGCAATCCCGGCGAACGCTCGGCGCGCGTCGGGCACTATTACGCCGGGCGCGGCAATCAATTTTGGCCGCTGATGTACGAATCAGGCGTGATGCCCGAGCTGCTCAGCTATAACGACGACAAGCGCCTGGTAGAATTCGGCATCGGCCTCACCGATCTGGTAAAGCGCCCCACCAAGGGCATGGACGAAATCGAGCGGCAGGAATTCGCGGAAGGCCGCGTCCTCCTCGCGCAAAAGCTCGAGGAGATCAAGCCGCGCGTTATCGCTTTCAACGGCAAAATGGTGTATGAACGCTTTGCCGGCGGCACCTGCAAGCTCGGCCAGCAAAAAGACACGCTCTATGGCGCGCATGTTTTCGTGCTGCCTTCGACCAGCGGAACGAATGCCGGCAACGAGCGCGGCGTAAAGATGCGCTATTTCAAAAAGCTCGCCGCGCTGCTAAAAAGTCTCAAGACCTAGCGTCAGTTTTCCTGTTGGCTTGGGGAGGAATTATGTCGGAAGCCGCGCGTCCGGCAAATGCCAGCGTGATTTTGGAAGAGCGCTCAGGGCCGATCCTAACGATCCGGCTCAACCGTCCGGATCGTCTGAACGCTCTCAATGTGGAACTTGCCACTGCTCTCGCTGCTGCGCTGCACCGCGCAAGTGCAGACGCTTCGGTGCGCGCTGTAGTGCTCACCGGCGCCGGCCGCGCATTTTGCGGCGGTGGAGATGTCGGCGTGCTGCGCGATGCGCGCAAACGCAATGCGTCGCACGAGCTCTCGGCGCTGGTCGGCTCGGGAAAAGAAATTGTTCTACTTCTGGCTACCATGCCCAAGCCGGTTCTCGCGTCAGTCAACGGACCTGCTGCAGGCGGGGGCGCGAATCTGGCGCTTGCCTGCGATATCCGTATCGCCGCGGAGCAAGCCAGCTTCGGCCAGAGTTTCGCCAAGCTCGGCCTCTATCCCGATTTCGGCGGCACTTTTTTTCTGCCGCGGCTGGTCGGGCCTGCGCGCGCCGCGGAATTATTTTATTCCGGCGAAATGATTTCGGCCGATGAATGTTTGCGTTTCGGCATTTATAATCGCGTGGTGCCGTTCGAACAACTCGCCGCAGAAACGCATTCGGCTGCGGCAGCTTTGGCCTGCGGCCCGCCGATCGCCGCGCGCTTTGTGAAAGACCGGCTCTTCGGCTCGAATCGCGCCGAACTCGAGAAGCTGCTCGATGAAGAAATTCAACGGCAGATGGAGTGCTTCAGCTCCGAAGATTGCGCCGAAGGGCTGAATGCATTTTTTGAGAAGCGCCGGCCGCATTTTCACGGAAAGTAGCAGCAGAGAACCACGTCAGCATTTCAAACTGCAAGCAGAATGGCGAAGCGTAGCGAATACTCATCGCTTCGCGATACGGGAATCTGTGGCCACGGCGAATAGCGAAAGCCAAATAGCGGCTCGCGGATACACCGCGGGCGAAATCATGGTAGCCACGGCGGCGCGCGAAATCGCCGATGGCGAGCTCGTGTTCGTCGGCATGCGCTTGCCCATGCTGGCGTTTCTCGTCGCCAAGCGCACGCACGCGCCCCGCGCTGTCGGGCTCTATGAGAATGGGCTGATCCGCGAAACGCCGTCGCCGCAATTGCTCTACACGATGGCCGATCCTCCGAATCTTCGCGGCGCCACGCAATGCGGCCAGATGCTCGACGTGATGGCCTTCTTGCAACAGGGCCGCGTGCAACTCGGATTTCTCGGCGCCGCGGAAGTCGATCGCTTCGGCAATCTGAATTCCACGTGGGGCGATCGCCACGGCGAAATGCAGCGTCTTCCCGGTTCCGGCGGCGCGTGCGATATCGCGTGCCTGGCTCAGCGAACGGTTGTGCTGCTCGCTCACGAGCGCGCAAGATTTCGCGAGCGCGTCGGGCACATCACCTCGCCCGGAAACGGCCGAGGCAATGGCTGGCGCGTCACGCAGGGACTTCCGCTGCGCTCCGGCCCTTCGGCGCTAATCACAACTTTGGGCGTGCTCCGCTTCGGCAGCGATGGCGAAGCGTTTCTCGCGTCCGTGCATCCAGGCGTTGCCGTCGAAGATGTCCTTGCGAATACCGGATGGACACTTCGCGTCGCAGACAAGCTCGAAGAGACGCGGCCTCCGGATGCTGATGAGCTAGCAGCGATGCGCGCGCTCGACCCAAATCACTTCTGGACGAAATGATCGAGTGCGACCACAAACCACGATCATGACTGCCTCGAAATTAATGACCATGCATGACGCCGTCGCGCGGCACATTCCATCGGGCGCGATGGTGCTTCTCGGCGCGCAAATGGAACAGATGATTCCCTTTGCCGCCGGGCACGAAATAATCCGGCAGGGCCGCCGCGAGCTAACTCTAGTGGGACCAATTTCCGACATTCTCTTCGATCAAATGATCGGCGCAGGCTGCGCTTCGAAGGTTTTCGCGGCGTGGGTCGGAAACGTTTCGGCAGGCATCGCCTATTGTCTGCGGCGCGCCGTGGAGCAGGGAATTCCACGGCGAGTCGATGTCACCGACTATTCGAATTTCACGATGGCCCTGGCGCTGCATTCGGCGGCGCTCGGCGTGCCATTTCTGCCCACATACTCGACGCTCGGCAGCGATTTGCTCAAAAAGAATGGCAATCTGCGAGAATTTATTTCGCCGGTGAATGAGGATAAGCTCGTAGCGGTTCGCGCGCTGCGGCCGGATGTAGCGGTGCTGCATGTGCAGCGAGCGGATGAACATGGCAACGCGCACATCTGGGGCAGCTTGGGTGTTGCGGTGGATGGAGCGCGCGCGGCGCGCAAGGTAATTATTGTCGCTGAGGAAATTGTCGCGCCGGAGATAATCGCTTCCGATCCGAATCGCACATTAGTTCCCGGATTCTTGGTCGCAGCGGTAGTGCATGAGCCGGGCGGGGCGCATCCTTCGCCGGTGCAGGGCTACTATGGCCGCGATCATGCTTTTTTTGCCGAGTATCACGAGCAAAGCCGCAAGCTAGAGGACTTCGAGAAATGGCTCGAGCGCTGGGTGGTGCGCACGGCTGACCGAAGCGAATATCTGAAGCAACTCGGCGCAGCGCGTTTTGATTCGCTGGGGGTGCGCGAGCATGCTCTTTCCGCGCCCGCAGATTTTGGATATTAGAAAGCGGCACATGACAAAGGACCTGCTCGAAAATATTGAAATTACTCCCAAGGAAGTGAAGGCGCGTCTGGATCGCGCGGAAAAGTTTTTGCTGGTGGATGTGCGGGAGCCCTGGGAACACCAGACGGCGCACATCGAAGGCGCCAAGCTGATTCCGTTGGGGCAAATTCGGTCGAGTTTCGGCGAGCTGGATGCCGCCGAGGACGTCGTGCTGTTTTGCCATCACGGCATGCGCAGTCTCGACGCGGCGGCTTGGCTGCGCTCGCAGGGAGTGGAGGGCGCACGGTCGATGTCGGGCGGCATCGAGCGCTGGGCCGTCGGAGATCGACCCGAAAGTTCCGCATTATTGATGGCCGGAGGCACTGCGATGGCGAAGAAGAAGTCTGTGCAGTTTCTGCAAAAACCCACTTGCACGACTTGCCGGAAAGCGCGCGCGGCGCTTGAGAAACGCGGAGTGGAATTGCATTTTCGGAATCTGGATAAAGATCGCCTGAGCCCCGAGGAGCTCGAAAAATTGATCGGCGACCGCGATCACACCGAATTTCTGAACACGCGCAGTGCGCTCTACCGCTCGAAGAACATGAAAGAGAATCCGCCATCGCGCGAGGACGCCATTCGCATGATGGCCGCGGAACCGAATTTGATTCGCCGACCGGTGGTGGTCGCGGGCGGGCGCGTCGTGCTCGGATTTGATCCCGACGAATACAAATCAATTTGAGGGCCTAACCCGACCGTGAATCCGATTATTGATATCCACATTCACATCCAGCCGCTCGATATGTTCTTGCCGCACGCCCTGAAATTAATTCAACACGGGCGGAAAGATTATTCCGAGGTCGAGAAATACACGGGCAGCCCGGCCGCGTTTCTGAAATTCATGGACGCTGCGGGGATCGAGCGGGCTGGCCTGATCAATTACGTCAGCCCGGAAGTGATCGGCTTCGGGCCGGAAGTGAATGACTGGATCGCGAAGTATTGCGTCGGCAGATCCGAAGCGGTTGCTTGCGTTTGGCTCGGTGCATCCGAAATATGTGCCCGATGCCGGCGCCGAAGTCGAGCGGTTGCACTCGATCGGTATTCGCGGATTGAAAGTGCATCCTTCGCATCAACTTTTCGCGCCGAATGCCTACCGCGATGGATTCGGCCCGCTGGCGGCCATGTACGAGCGTGCGCAGGCTCTGAAAATTCCGATCATGATTCATACCGGCACTTCGATTTTTCCCGGCGCGCGAAATCTCTATGCGCAACCGATGCTTTGCGATGACTTGGGCGTCGATTATCCCGAACTGGTGACGATCCTGGCGCATGGCGGCCGTCCGCTGTGGATGAACGAGGCGTTTTTCCTCGTGCGGCGCCACAAAAATATGTACATGGATATTTCCGGGATTCCGCCGCAACGATTGATGGAATATTTCCCGCGCATCGAAGAAATCGCCGATAAAGTTCTCTTCGGCACGGATTGGCCCGGCCCCGGCGTTCCCGGCGTGATCGGCAATATCGAAAAATTCCGCGCGCTTCCGATTTCGGCGGCCAGCCAGCAGAAAATTCTCTACGACAATGCCGCGCGATTATTTCCGGTGCGCGCGTAAGTCCTCTTCGGATGCAAATCACCAGCATTTCTGTGATCGGTGCGGGGCCGCTCGGGCGCGAGATCGCGTATCTCGCAGCGCACGCCGGCTATGCCATTGTCCTCGAAGACGTGAATTCGGAAACGATCGGTCGCGCGCTTTCGGCGATTCGTGAATGGCTGGATGCGAGTGATTTGTCCGCTTCGGAGCGCGTCGCGGTGCTGGCCCGAATTTCGACGTCGCGATCGATTGAAGATGCCATGCGCGCTGCGGAGTTGATAATCGATACAACCATCGACGAACTGGAGACGAAGCTCGAAGTATTCACGATATTCGACAAGTTTGCTTGCCCTGGCGCGATGCTCGGCTGCTGCACTTCGTCGCTTTCGGTTTCGGATCTTGCTACGATCACACTGCGGGCGGAACGTTGCGTGGGATTTCGGTTTGCAGAGTTTGGCGGGCGGTTAGCGCGCCTTGAAATCGCGCAATCGTCGGGGTCGAAGAGAGAAGTGGTTGATGCCGTCGTTGAAGTCGCGCGGCGCATGCGTCTCGAAGTTGCGGTCGTTTTTGATGCGTTCGGGGCCGCTTAGCGGGTGCGCCTCGCGCTCCGCGTCCGAAAGTATTGGAGGGTAAATCTCGATGACTGCGCCGCGTCGTAAAGAAGAATCAACGTCAGCCAATCGAATCGGCGCGCGGATCGTCGTGCAACGGGGCGACCTCACTGAAATGGACGCGGACGCAATCGTAAATGCCGCGAATAATGATTTGCAGCTCGGTGGAGGCGTGGCCGGCGCGATTCGCCGAAAGGGCGGCGATGCGATCCAGCGCGAGTGCAACGAGATTGGCTCTGTTCCCGTGGGTGGCGCGGCGATCACCGGCGGGGGAAATCTGAAAGCGCGCTTTGTGATTCATGCGGCCAGCATGCAGCTCGGCGGATCGACGTCGGCGAAGGATTTACGAAGCTCGACGGCCATTGCGCTGAAAATTGCTGCGGACAAGAAATTAAAGACCATCGCGTTTCCGGCGGTCGGCACGGGGATTGCCGGTTTTCCGATGCGCGAGTGCGCCGAGATCATGATCGAAGAAGCGGCGAAGCACTTGAGCGGCTCAACTTCGATTGAGAAGATATATTTTGTGCTGTTCGATGATGAAGCGCGCGAGATTTTCGAAAAAGCGGCGCGCGAGATCGGCAAAGCGTGAGCTCGCAGCCCGAATCGCTCGCGGGCGGCGGCGGGGCGCGCGAGGCGCCACTTGAAAAAGTCCAGCGCGAGTTGGCGCGTTACGAGCATCCGCTGTTCGTGTTTCAAGCCCGGTCGGCGGGCGAGGGCGTAGCAGTCGACATCACTTGCCGGCTAGAGGGCCTTCACGTTTACGTGATGTCGCTTTATCCTCGCGAAATCGATCATCCGCAATTTCCGTGGTCCTTTCAGAAGCAGCTTTACGATAGCTTGCACGATTACATCGTCGAGATGTTCACGCGTAACCCGCAACAGCAGGATTGATTCTTGGACTCTGCGGAAAACTCAAGATCTCCAGGTCCAACCGCGGCGCCCGCGCATGCGAAGATACCCATCGCGGAAACTCCGCTGCATTCGCGATTGATCGAACGCATCCGAGCCAACGGCCCGCTTACTTTCGCGGCACACATGGAAGCCTGCCTCTACGATCCCGAGTTCGGTTACTACAGCGGCAGCGTCGATCGCCGCCGAGCCGACTACTACACGAGCGTCGATGTTTCGCCTGTGTTCGGGCGCTTGATCGCGCGTCAATTCGAAGAAATGTGGCGCGCGCTCGATCGGCCTGGGCAATTCACGATCGTTGAGGGCGGCGCGGCTACCGGCGCGTTGGCGCGGCACGTTTTGGATTTTGCGGAGGAGCGGCTGCCGGAATTTTATTCAGCGTTGCGCTATGTTGCGGTGGAAATTTCGAGTCCGCGGCGGGAATTGACGCGGGCTGCGTTGACGCGCCATCTGGCGGCCGAACGGGCTGTGATAGCTGCGGAGATTCCGAGTCTTGATGTTGGATGTGTTTTTTCGAATGAATTGCTGGATGCCCTGCCGGTGCATCGCGTGGCGATGACTGGCGACGGGCTGCGGGAAATATTTGTAGATGTGGACGGGGATCGATTCGTCGAGAGGGAATTGCCGCTTTCTTCGCCGGAGATTTCGGAGTTCTTCGCACGCCAGAGCGTCGCTTTGCGTCCGGGCCAGCAGGCGGAATGTGGACTCGCGGCGTGTCAGTGGATCGAGGATGTTGCGCGCAAGCTGGGTCGCGGATTTGTGACGAGCGTCGATTACGGGCATGAGGCGCGCGAACTTTTTGACGAGCGCCACATGAATGGAACTCTTCTGGCCTATGCGCGCCATCGCGTCAGCGAGGATTTTTATCGAAGCCCCGGATTGCAGGACCTCACGTCCCACGTAGATTTCACGGCCTTGGATTTGTGGGGCCAAGCAGCCAGCTTGCAGCGATTGGGCTTGGTGTCCCAGACGCAATTCCTGTTGGGCCTGGCGCGGAAGAACAACTTTGCCGATTTGGAATTCGAGCAGATGGCAGAAGTGGATTCAGCGCGCGCCCGCCTAAGTTTCCAGAATCTAGTAAATCCAGAAGGGCTAGGGCGAGCGCTTTCGAGTTCTGATTCAGGGCAAGGACGTCGGGCGCGCAGAATTAAGCGGGCTAGCGGATTTGTAAACTCATTCGTAGCGATGGGCTTCAGCCCAGCATCTGACAAACGCAACGCCACTCGCTATGATTTCGTAGGATTAGCCTCGCCGCCTTCACTATAAGGCTTCTTCAAATACCGCTCGGCTTCGGCTTGGGCTCCGCCAGTGTCATCTTTCAAGTGCTGCGCCTTGCTGTATTCGTTTACGGCGCGCTCGCGCTGGCCGGTCAAATCGTAAATCTTGCCGATATAAATGTGGCTCCAGACTTCCACCCATCTGTAGTCTGAGCTTAGATCGCCATCTAGCGCGCTACGAAAAGCGTTCGCGGCGGCTTGATAATTTTTCTGATAGAACATCGCTTCGGCCAGGCGGAAGTGGGCCAGGGAATTATTCGGCTGCAGATCGAGCGCGTGCTGATATTCCTGAATGGCGTCGTAAAACTTTCCTTGCGCTACCAAGCCTTCGCCACGCGCGATTGACGCGCGCACGCGCAACTTCGGGCTAGCTTTCAGAAGATTATTATTCGGGTCGAGCGTAATTCCGTTTGGCTTTGGCCGCCCGAAGGTATCGATATTGAACGGCGAGACGGTCCCGGTCACATTGATGGTCTTGAATTCGGGATTTCCTTCTGTGTCCACTCTAACTTCCACCGGCATGCGGAAAGTGTCCAGCTCCTGCGACACTTTGCCCACCACTTTGAATCCCTTGCGAGTGCGGTAGACGATGTATTCGAGCTTGAATTCCGGGATGCCCGTGGAATTCAGCCATTGCGAAAAGAACGCGACCAGATTCAGTCTGGGCTGACCGGGCGCCGGGGGCGTGGCGGCGAATTTCGCTTCAGCGAGTTTTTCGAATTCACCGAGATTCACATTTTTGCCAGCATTCGCGGTATAGAAGCCGTGCAGCAGCGCGCGGAACGGCGCGTCGCCCATTTCGCTATGCAGCATATGAAAAACCAGCGCGCCTTTGTCCTCGACCACCGAGCGATAAGAATCCGAATACATTTCCAGCCGTTGCGCTTGCGAAATCGGCGCGGCATCCTCGTACATCAGTGTGCCGATAGCAAAATCTTCAAGCGCTTTCTTCAATCCCGAAGCGCCATCGACTTCTTCGGCAAAGAGCGCGCCGGAATAACGCGAGAGTCCGTCGGAGAGCCATGCGTCAGCCGGAGATGCAGGCAGAATCGAATTATTCCACCATTGCCCGGCAGTGACTTCGGCGACTAGCCGCTGGTCCGGCCGCTCGGTCCATTGGCGCGCGCTGATCAGTACCAGCCCTGGCGCGGAGTAGAAGGGAAGCGTGCCATCAGGAATTTCCACAATCGCGACATTTCGATCCGGCAGTCCACCGTAAAGATCGGAGAAATAAGTGACCGCGTGTGAAAGCGCCGCGCCATAATTATTGGCGGTGCCGACTTGCGAAGGCGGCGTATACACAAGGACTTGATTGCCTTCGACTTTTACTGGGGTGAGCTGCAACGCCCCGGCAACAAAAGTGCCGCTGGGCGATGGATGATCAGAGTTAAAGACATAGGTGGTCTGGCCGCCGGAACCGGATTGCATTTCCGATTTTCCAGTGCCGACGACGGCGAAAGTATCAGGCACAGTAATTTTGAAAGTAGCGGTGTAGCGATTCGATGGAAAATTGGTCAGCGGAAACCAGCGCGCGGGCAGCAGCAAGTAGGCGCTGTCTTTATCAACGGAGGCCATGCGCATGCCCTTTGTCGGACTGTCTTCTTCGAGCGAGACAGGGCCTGCGTACTCGAACGTAACGGAGGTCGTTTTTCCGGAGACCAGTGCTTCCGGCAAATTCACTCGAAGCTCGAGCGGGTGATTTCTGTCGCGATCGAATTCGAGAGGCTTGCCATTCGCGCCCGTCACGGATTTCACTTTCAAATCCTGATGAAGCTCAACCACGAGTGTCTTCGCCGGAGAATCCGCAGCGAATTCCATTTTCGCGCGGGCGGAGATGGTTTGGTCGGCGGGATGGATGGTGACGTCCACGTCGTAATGCGTGGCGTGCGCCGGAAATTTGGCAGGAGCCTGCGCCGAGGCGACGCCAGCGGTCAAGAGCGAAATCAGCGCGAGAATCGCTGCTGGAATTAGGGCAGAAATCGAAGTTCGCGTATGGGTATGAAGCACAGCTTTTCCTTTCGCTTCCTTAAGATACCAAATGCCCCCGCCCAGTTGCTTTTAGCTTTTTGCCGGGAGCATGGCCGCGAGGAGTTCGGCCGCCCGGTCAATGGCGCCGCCCTCACCCAGCCGCCGGCGGACTTCCGCCAGCTCGAGCTTCATTTCCTTGCGATCCTCGCTCGAACCAAGCAGGCGGCGAACTTCGGCTTCCACGCGCGGTCCGGTGAAATCGTCCTGAATTAATTCAGGAACAATCTTCTTCCCCGCGATTAGGTTTACCATAGCCAGAAATGGAGAACGGATCATGCGGCGAAGAATAAACGCGCTAGTTTGCGAGACGCGGTACACGACCACCATCGGAGTGCCGAGCAATGCAGCTTCGACCGTGGCCGTTCCGCTCGAGACGATCGCGCAGTCGGCGCTGGAAAGCACATCGTAGGGCGCGCCGGAAATTCGCTTGATCGTCAGTCCGGGGCGCAAATATCGCTGGAAAAATCCCTCTTCCAGTCCTGGAGCGGCGGCCATGGTGAATTGCGGATGTAAATCGCGCGCAAGGCCTTCACAGGCATCGAGCATTGCCGGAAGATTCAGAGAAATTTCCGTGGGGCGGCTGCCCGGCAGAAGCGCCACTACCGGCTTTGATCGATCGAGACCGTGTGCGGCCAGGAAATCGGCGCGCGGCACGTTTGCCTTCACAACATTGACCAGCGGATGCCCCACGAAATCCACCGGAATTCCGACTTTTCTATAGATTTCTTCTTCGAACGGAAAAATCACCAGCACCCGGCTTAGATTCTTTTTCATCGCGCGAATACGCCACGGCCGCCAGGCCCACACTTGCGGCGCGATGAAATAAATTACCGGGACGCCGAGGCGATGCAGCTTTTTCGCGAGCGGCAAATTGGTGCCTGGAGAATCCACCAGGATCGCGAGCGCCGGTTTGCGGCGCGCCGCTTCTTTGCGCAGCAGGCGAAGAATTTTCAGTACGGTAGGAACTTTGTGAATGACTTCGGTGATCCCGAGAACGGCAATGTCTTTGGAGTCCGCGATCAGCTCAACGCCGGCGTCCTTCATACGTGGCCCGCCCATGCCGAAAATGTGGGCACCCGTGCGAGCCTGCAGTGCACGCGCAAGCCGTGCCGCGTGCATATCGCCTGAAGCTTCACCCGCTGAAATCAGAATTTGCGGTGCGGCGGAATCGGAGGCCACGGCTCAGTCGTCGGCCGGCAGAGGTCCGGCGGGGCCGGCGAGGGCTGCGCCTGGAATCGAGACTTGAAGTTCCTGGTCCTTATATTGGAGTTGGTAGAGGCGATAGTAGATGCCGCGGCGCGCCAGCAATTCCTGATGCGAGCCTTCTTCGCGCAGCTTCCCTTTGTGGAAAACGAGGATGCGATCGGCGTGTTGAATGGTGCTCAAGCGGTGAGCGATCACGAGCGCCGTCCGTCCTTCGAGAAGGCGATCGAGTGCGCCACGAATCATCAGCTCGGTTTTTGTGTCCACGCTCGACGTGGCTTCGTCGAGAATTAAGAACGTGGGATTGTGCGCCAGCGCGCGAGCAAAGCTGATAAGTTGCCGCTGGCCCACTGACAGCGTGGCACCCCGCTCGGTGACATCTGACGTCACCCCGCCCGGCAACGCGCGCACGAAATCGCCGAGGCCCACTTCTTCGATGGCGCTTTCCACCGTGGCGCGGTTGATATCGCTCCCCAGGCGGACATTAGTTTCGATCGTGCCGGTAAACAGGAACGGATCCTGCAGCACAATGCCGAATTGCCGCCGCAGAGCGTCGATTTTCAAATCGCGAATGTCGATGCCATCCAGAAGGATTTCGCCTTTCTGAATTTCGTACAAGCGCAGCAGCAACTGGATGAGCGTAGTCTTGCCCGCGCCCGTGTGCCCGACGACCGCGACGGTTTGCCCCGGCAAAATCCGGAAAGAAACATCGCGCAGGACCCAATCTTCGTCCTTCGGAGTCGCTCCGCCGCGATAAGCGAACCACACATTGCGGAATTCAATCTCGCCCTTCGGCGAATGAATCGTGCGCGGCGCGGCGATCTCCGTGATCGTCAGCGGCTCATCGAGCAGCTTGAAAATCCGTTCGGAAGCGGCCATCGCCGTCTGCAGGATATTGAATTTATCGCTCAGATCCTGAATCGGCCGGAAGAATCGCTGAGCCCAAAGCATGAAAGCCACCAACAAGCTTGCTTTCAGTGTTCCGTTGATTACCCGCACGCCGCCGTACCAAAAAACCAACGCGATCGCCGCGATGCTCAGAAATTCCACCGCGGGATAAAAATAAGCGAACGCGTTGATGGCATCCTTGTACGCGTCCATGTGCACGCGATTCAACTTTTCGAATTCACGCCGCGATTTGCGTTCGCGGTTGAAGAGTTGCACCACCGCCATGCCGGTGATGTGCTCCTGCAAGAAAGCGTTGATGCGCGCAATGGCCGTGCGGATCCGGCGATTGGCGTCACGCACCTGCGTGCGGAAGATCATCGTGGTGATGAGCATCAGCGGCAGCGGCGAAAGCGTAGCGAGCGCCAGCTTCACGTCGAACCACATCAATACGACCACGAGACACAGCAGCACAAAGAAGTCGTTGAGGATCGCGACCACGCCCGAGGCGAACAGGTCGTTGAGCGCGTCGACGTCGGTCGTGACCCGCGTAACCAGCCGTCCCACCGGGCTCTTGTCGTAAAAACTGAGCGGCAAGCGCTGTAGGTGCACGAAAATCTCGCGCCGCAGGTCGTACATAATATCCTGCCCGACCCGCTGCATCACCCGCATCTGAATGTATTGCAGCACGAAGCTCAGAATCAACGCGCCGAAAAATGCCAGCGTGATCAAACCCAGGATGCGCATGCCCTCAGCAAATGCGCGATGGTGCTGCAGAACCGGGCTGATGCAATAATCGATCGAAATCTTGAATAGATAAGGACCGATAATTTCCATCGGCGCCACGGCCAGCGCCAGCGCCAAAGCAAAAAATACCCACCACTTGTACGGGCGCAGGTACTGCATCAAGCGCCGCGTCAGGTGCGAGTCGTATATTTTTCCTAAAGCTTCTTCTTCGCGAATGTCGCTCATGCGCGCGCGAGTTCCTCTTCGAGTAGTTGTTTCTGATACAGATCGGCGTAATAGCCGCCGATGCCCAGTAGTTCGGTATGAGTGCCGCGCTCGACAATGCGGCCGTCCACCAGCACGATAATCTGATCGGCATCACGCACCGTCGAGCAGCGATGCGAAACGATAATCGTGGTGCGCTCCTTCATCACTTCGCGCAGATGGCTGAGAATGCGCTCTTCGGTTTCCGTGTCGACGCTCGAAAGCGCGTCATCGAGCACCAGAATTTTCGGATCGCGGATCAATGCGCGAGCCAGCGCCGTACGCTGCTTCTGCCCGCCCGAAAGCGTAATGCCGCGCTCGCCCACCATCGTTTCGAATTTTGCCGGGAAGTCGATGATGTCGCCGTAAATGCTCGCGCTGCGCGCCGCATCTTCGATCTCCCGCTCGGTGGCGTTCTCCACACCGAAGGCAATGTTCTCGGAAAGCTTCTCGCTAAATAAAAATGTATCTTGCGGCACAAATCCGAGCGAGTGACGCAGCGTGCTCAACGGCCATTCGCGAATCGAGCGCCCGTCAAGCATCAGCGATCCCGCCGGAGCTTCCCAAAGCCGCGCCACCAAACCAGCAAGCGTCGATTTGCCGCTGCCAGTGGGGCCGACGATCGCCAGAGTCGAGCCAGCCGGTATGTGCAGATTGATATCTTTCAACACCGGTTTGCCTTCTTTGCCCGCGGCGGCCGTCGGATACGTGAAAGTAAGATTCCGGAATTCAATGTCCCCGCGAATCGCGCGCGAATTCTTCACCAGCGCCGACTCTTCCGTCGCCACGCCGTCAAATCCCGCTGCCTTGTCGTCAATCTCGGGTTTCGCGTCGAGGACGTAATTCATCCGTCCCATCGAAGCCGCGCCGCGCTGAAAAATATTGGTCACCCAGCCGAGCGCCACCATCGGCCAAATCAGTTGGCCCAGGAACATGTAGAACGCCACCCACTCGCCGAGCGAGATGCTGTTCTGCATCACCTGGCGTCCGCCTTGCCACAGCACAATCAAGAACGTCACGCCGATCAGCGCCGTCAGCGCCGGCATGAACATGCTCCACGCCAAGATCAGCTTCATATTCTTCGAGACGTATTCGCGATTCACGCTGTCAAACTGGCGCGATTCCGCCTCTTCCTGGCGGTATGCGCGAATCACCCGCACTCCGGCAAGATTTTCCTGCGCGCGCGCGGAAAGCACCGCCAGCGATGCCTGAATTTTCTCAAACAAATTGTGGATGATTTCCCCGAAGTAGCGCACCGCAAACGCGACGATGGGCACCGGGATCAACACGTACAGAGTCAGTCTGGGCGAAACCAGCAGCATCACCGCGACAGCCAGCACAAACGAAATGATAGTCGTGCCGCTGTACATAATCCCCGGACCCAGCACCATGCGCACGTTATTCAAATCGTTGGTGCACCGCGACATCAGTTCCCCTGTGCGATTGCGCACATAGAATTCCGGCTCCATCTGCATCAAGCGGATGAGCAAATCATTGCGCAAGTCGTATTCAATCTCGCGCGAGACGCCGATCAAAATCCACCGCGTCAGAAATGAAAAAATCCCCTTAAGCGCGATGGCCACGATCAGCACGATGCAAAATAGCCCGAGCGCATGACGATCAGTGGTGCGTAGTAGCGGCACGCGAAACTCGTCAACCAACCCATGCGCCCGGCAAGCTTGCTCAGTGGGGCGGCCTCACCGCCCAAGCAATCGAAAATAACTCCCATGATCAGCGGGACAAGGTTTCCGACGATGCCCATCGCCACCAGCGTGATCAAGCCGATGGTCATTCCGCCTTTGTAGCGGCCGATGTAGGGCATCAGCCGGATCAGTTGCTTCCAGCCGGGCACGCGCGCTTCTTTCGGTTTCGCGGGCGCGTTGGTTTGCGAGACGGTTTGTGCGGCGGCGCTCATTTGCGGCTCACGTCCGGAACTTCCAAAGTCGGCGATTCACCAAGAAACTGCTCATAATTACGATCCAGCGATTCGTAACGCTTTACCTTAGGATTCCATCTTATCCCGATCGTCTGAATGTATCCGCCGGCTGGCTTATCGAGCGGTGTGAAATACATCACCAGGCCCTTGTCGTCGTGTTGCTCGTATTGCAGGCGCCACGCGGGAACAGGAGAAAGCGGCGTCGCGCCCAAATAGCCTTTCGTATTCTTCAGATGCTCGTCGCAGAGGAAAATCTGCTTCCATTTGCCGCCATCCTTTTCAATGACGGCCGCGCGCGCCAGCAGCGTTCCCGGCGCTTTCCCATCCGGCGTCCTCTTTAGGCGATTGATCACCAATATCTGCTGATTGCCAGTCAATGCCAGGTCTCCGTAGACCAGCACTTCCGCTTCCGAGCCCATTGCGGTCTCGGCCACTTGCTGAATTTCCGGCGGAATCGCGGGCGCGGCCGGCTTCGCGGGCTCGGCAGTTTGCGCGGCGGGCGCTTCCGTCTTGGGATTAGACGCGCCAGACCCGCCACAGGCACAAATAAAAATAGCGAGAATCGCCGCCGTAGGAAAAATTCCCGGTATTTTCAATGCACCCCCCGGGGAGCTCGCTGAAGAGACCTTTATTGTAGCCGCGAGCAAGCGCGGTGAAAAGCGCGTAGGGCGGGGGGTTACCTCCCGTCCGTTTTGGCTCTTGGTGTTCGTTTGCAGCATCCGTCCGCCGCCGCGGGCGCCGGATCTGGATTTGACGCTTTCGATCCTATCGCGCCGCCAAAACTTCCTCGATGCGCGCCTCGAAATTCTCTTCGCCCTCAGACCACAACCGCAAAGTCTGCACCGGGATAGCCCGCTCGATCCGCCGCGTCCAATCCAGCAACTTACGAATATTTTCGTGCGTTTTGTCGCGATACTCCTGCCAATTCGCCGCCTGCGTCATCAATTCAAAAAAACGCGCCTCGTCGGCATGCTCAGGCCGCGCCGGCTGGCCATTCTGAAATCCGAGCAAGCGCCCGTGGCCGGTAAAATGATGCTCGAGCCCGAGGTCCACCTCGAAATGGCCGCGCTCTTTCCACACCCCATCGTCGTATTCTTCGCCATAGCAGAAAATTTCCAGCAGCTCAGGCTGCGATTTCCATTTTTCAGCCACCGCGTCAAAAATCTCCAAATCCCAAAACGCCTGCACCTCATAAGCGCTATCGGAATTTTGAAACTCGCGCGCCACCTCGACGATAGTCGCGGCATCCACAGGATTCGCCCGCAGATCAGGCTCGATCAGCGCCGTTTCGGATGGGCTGATCGCGCGCACAGCCAGTCCGGTGAAGCCTTGCCGAGTGGCAGAGAAGGGAACCGTAGCGAGGAATTGCCCAAGCCGTTCAAGCTGCACATCGGCTCCGAACTCCGGGCACCATACGCTCGCGTAAGCATGATTGGCCATCGCTCGATTATAGCGAATTCCTCGGAAATACGCCGAATCGCCGCCGCGCGCCCGCCGCTCGACTCGCCGCGCGGAATGCTATTTCGATTGCGTTGGCAGGGAATTCATCTCCGTCTGAAGGCGCACCATGCTCTCCTGCCCAACGCGAATCAGTCCGGTCCGCGGGCTATCCAATTCGGCCACTAGCGCCAGCACGATGGCCACGGTCAACGGCAGCACCAGCATCTCGAGTAGCAGCCGGCGCCGCATGCAGTACCCGGTAATCAAGCAAGCCATCATGGCAATCAGAATGATCATCAGCCAGATTGGCGCGGGGATGCGATTTTCTTCCGCCGACAATCGCTTCTCAACCACGTCACCCAATTGATTGAGCGCTTGCACAAAAATCGGCGTCACGGAATTCGAGCTTTGCTGCACCAGCAAGACCGTTTGCTGCTGCATTTCGCTCTGAAGCCGATTCGAGTGTGCCAGATTCGCGCGCAGCCCCGGCGCGTCGAAATCCTGTTTGGCATAGTCGATCCGCGAATCCAGATACTCGCGCAGCTCCGCGAGGACATTTTCGCGGTAAGGCGCCGGCAGCATTTCGGCGCGCACCTGCACTGTCGCGATCGCATTCGCCTCGTCCACGATCAATTCCTTGCGGTGATCGTAATGCGGCTGCGCCATGGGCAGCGTAAATCCCAGCAGCAGACTCAAAAGCAAGTTCAGCCCATCGCGAGCCGATTCGATTTGCGAATCCGTATCCTTCTCGCCCCGGCGGAAATGGAATCCAACGTTCACGCATAGCGCCAACCCCACCAACAGCACGGGAAAGAGAACTCGCGGGTGATCGATCAGCCAGAACAGAGCGCAACTGTCTCTCAGAAAAGCGGATTGATTCGTGCGGAGAGCAGCGAATCGCCGAGAAAGATATCACAGTTGCTGCGATCGCGAATGCCGGCGCGAGAATCGTAGAGTTCCACGGACAATTTCGGCGGGTTCAGGTCTGAAGTTGGCGTTCCAGCGAGCTGCGAACCATCTGGCTCAATGCCGCGAGGCTGTAGGGCTTTTTCAAGATCATCGCGCCTTTTTCCAGCAACGGCCCGAGCGCCTGCGTTTCGGGTGTGTAGCCCGTGGTAAAAATTACGGCGATTCCCGGCCGCAGCGCCGAAATCTGCGCATACGCTTCGCGGCCGCTCATCGCCGGCATCACCACATCCATAATGATCAAGTCCACGCGGTCCGAATTCTTCTTGAAAAGTTCCAGCGCCTTTTTGCCATCCGAAGCGACCAGCACGCGATAGCCGAGCTCCTGCAACATTTCCTGCGCCGTTTCCTGCAGGCCCGGATGATCTTCGGCAAGCAGAATAGTCTCACTGCCGCCCAGCGCCTGATTATCGCGCGTCGCTACCGCAGGCTCCTGAATTCCAGCCGCGGCAGGAAAATAAATCCGAAAACAAGTGCCTCTGCCAACTTCGCTGGTAACCAGAACCAGACCGCCGTGCTGCTTGACGATGCCATAAACCGTCGCCAAACCAAGCCCGGTCCCTTTGCCGACTTCCTTGGTAGTAAAAAATGGCTCGAAAATCCGTTCCATGGTCGCCGCGTCCATGCCCGCGCCGCTATCGCTAACCGATAGCACCACGTAGCTCCCCGGGTGCTCGAGCGCATGCTCGCGGCAGAATTCTTCACCAAGGTCGGCATTCTGTGTCTCAATCACCAGCCGTCCGCCTTTTTCCATTGCGTCGCGCGCATTCAGGCAGAGATTCATCACCACTTGCCCGATTTGCGTGGGATCCGCCAGCGTAACGCGCAAGTCTGGAGCAACGCGGACGCGCACATCGATGTCCGCCCCAATAATCCGGCGCAGCAAACTCATTTCCTCCTGCACCAGCGAATTCAGGTCTACTCGCCGCGGTTGCAACACCTGCCCGCCGGCAAATCCCAGTAGTTGCGCCGTCAATTTTCCAGCCCGCAGCGACTGCTCGCGAATTTTCACAAAGCGGCTTTGCACCACGCTCTCCGGCCGCGTCTCCGCCACTCCCATTTCCGCCCAACCAAGAATCGCGCCAATCATGTTATTGAAGTCGTGCGCGATGCCGCCCACGAGCCTGCCGATTACTTCGAATTTTTGCAGTTGTTCAAGCGATCGCTGTAGCTGTTTGCGTTCCCTGCGCCCCGCCGCGTCGCGAAGCTCGCGCTCGACGGCGGGAACCAGCCGCCGCAGATTCGATTTCAATACGTAATCTTGCGCCCCAGTTCTCATCGCGTCAGTGGCCACATCTTCGCCGATGTTGCCGGAAACAAAAATGAACGGAACATCGCGGTCGATCTCTCGCACGATTTTCAGCGCATCGATTCCCGAAAATTGCGGCATGGAATGATCGGAGATCACGATATCCCATTTTTTCGCCAGCGCTTGCGTTAAGCTCGCCGCCGAGTCCACGCACACGGACTCCACCTCAAATCCAGCCTGGCGAAGCAGCAGCAACGCCAGCGCCGCATCGTCGTCGGAGTCCTCCACCATCAATACGCGAATCGCGCCGGGCATCTACACTCTCCTCGGCGGCGGTTCATTCAACACCAGCCAATACAATCCCAGCTGCCGCGCCGCTTCCACAAACTCCGTGAAATCCACCGGTTTGCGCACGTAACTGTTCGCGCCCAGTCCGTAACCCTTCATGCGATCCTGCTCTTCGATCGAAGAAGTCAGAATCACCACCGGAAGCAATTTGGTTCGTGCATCGGCGCGAATGCGTTGCAGCACGCCCAGTCCATCGATCTTGGGAAGCTTCAGATCGAGCAGCACAACTTGCGGAATTTCCCGGGCATTGCGATGGGCGTACGCCCCTTCGCAGAAAAGATAGTCAAGCGCCTCGGCCCCGTCGCGCGTCACGACCACCTCGTTCACTATCTGGTTTTTCTTGAGAGCTCGTATTGTCAGCGCTTCATCATCAGCGTTGTCCTCCACCAGCAAAATTACTCCATCGCTCATAACTGCTCCTTAGGACGGCGATCCACTCAGCGTGAAATAAAAAGTTAGCCCCGCGATTCACGGCGCTTTCCGCCCAGATGCGCCCTCTGTGCCGGCGAACAATTCTTTGCACGGTCGCCAGTCCCACGCCGGTTCCTTCGAATTCGGAGGCGGAATGCAATCGCTGAAACGCTCCGAACAACCGGCCGGCATAAGCCGGATCGAAACCAGCGCCATCGTCGCGCACGAAATACGCTGGGTACTCCATGACGAGGCGTAACGCCAAATTCGATATGCGCGACTTCGCGCTTCGATGTAAATTTCCAGGCATTATTCAGCAAATTCTCGAGGGCGATGCGCACCAATCCGGAGTCGGCTAAGGTTCTCAATCCCTCCTCGATTTGCAGTTCGACGCAGCGCTTGGGGTTGTTCTTTTGAAGATCGCTCGCGATCGAACGCGCCAGCTCGCTCACGTCCACAGTTTGCATGTGCATTTCGGCGCGCGAGATCCGCGAAAGATTCAGCAAGTCGTCGATAAGCGCGCCCATCCTTTGCGTTGCAGCGCGAATCCGCTTTAAGTGCGACTTGGCCGCCTCGTCCAGCTGCCCCGCGCAATCTTCCAGCAGAACCTGGCTGAAGCCATCAATCGTCCGCAATGGTGTGCGCAAATCGTGCGAAACCGAATAGCTGAACGATTCCAACTCTCGATTGGCCGCCGCGAGTTCCGCATTCGAGCGCGACAATTCCCGCCGCCGCGACTCCCTCTCCTCCTCGCCTTTTTTACGCTCGGTTACGTCCGCCACGATTCCCATCAGCCGCGCCGGTTTGCCCTCGCGGTTCCGGTAGACGCGCCCCTGCGCCGAAATCCACCGCAGCTCGTGATCAATTTCGCGGTTGATGCGGCATTCCATCAGGAAACGATCCGTTTTGAAGGCCTCGGCAAAACTGGCTGTAAAAGCCTCGCGATCTTCGGGAATCACGTGCGTCACCGCGATCTCCGCGCCCCACTCAGGCTGAAGCGTTTCGAATCCAAAAATCTGATCGTGACGCAGCGAACGAAATGCACTGTCCGTGGCCAGGTCCAAATCCCAAATTCCCAATTGCGCCGCCTCCACTGCCATCTGCAGCCGCTCTTCACTGGCTTTTAGCGCCTCGTCCAAATGCTTTCGCTCGGTGATATCGCGCACGGCACTCAAAATTAGTTTGCCCTTCAGCGTAGTCAGTGGACTCAAGCTCACTTCCACTGGAAACTCGCTGCCATCCTTGCGGCGGCCATAGAGTTCCAGCCCTGCGCCCATCGACCGCGCGTGCGGGTCCTCGCTGTATCTTTCTCTGTGCCCGTCGTGCACTTCCTGAAACCGCCGAGGCATCAAGATTTCCACTTGCTGCCCTAGCAGTTCTTCGCGCGAGTACCCGAAGAGGTTTTCGGTCTGCGCGTTGACCAGCTCGATGCGCTCGTCCGCGCCCGCGATGACCATGGCATCCGGCGCGGCTTCCAGCAACTTCCGGAATTTCTCGGCTTCATTTCTTTTTTCCGTGATGTCGCGATTGATTTCAAGAAAGGAAACCGGATTGCCGAGCGCGTCCGTGCGCAACGACCACCGGCTGGAGACGAGCAGCGTCGCTCCGTCGCGCCGGCGATGCGCGAGTTCGCCCTCCCACTGGCCTATCTCAAGCGCAAGTTTTTCGATCTCTTCGAGAGGCCTGGGGAATTTCGTTTCCAGCAGCACATGAGAAATCTGCCCGCGCGCTTCTTCCTTCCGCCAGCCGTAGACGGATTCGGCGCCGCGGTTCCAATAGAGAATCTTGCCGGTCAGCGAACGCACAAAAATCGCGTCGTGAGTGAGCTCCAACAGCGCCGCTTGGTCGCGAAAGTTAGCTTCGCTAGTGCGTAGGTCGACTTCCAGATCGCGGCGCGCATCCACTTCCTTCTGTAGCGCCACGTTGGCTTTGATCCATTGCGAATGGCTGGGCAGATCGAGCGCCTTCGGTACCAGTGGGACCATCAGAATTGCGGTGGCCACCGAAACCGCGGCAGTGATGGCCTTCACTCCGCCCGCCAGCCAATATTGCGCGTGCCACAAATTCCACACTTCCATCGCATGCGTCGTCCCGCACGCCACGATGAACACTCCAAACAGCGCGAACATCCAGCTAAACGGCAGATCCCGCCTCTTGCGGATAAACCACAGCAGCGTCAAAGGTATCGTGAAATACGCCACCGCTATCAGCACGTCCGAGCAAGCATTTAGCCACACCAATCCCGAGTTCCATTGGTAGCAATATCCGTGCGGCTGAAATCCGCCGGACGCGAACAATCGTCGAAGAAAATCCATGGCCCTTCCAGCGCGGGCGCGCACCCTCGCAGAGCCGAGCGTCTTTTACCCAAAGTAGTGGAATTGAATGCCACTCCACCGCGCGTTTCCAGGTCAAACGGGCGGAGAAACGGCCACAAGGTATCCATCGGAAATTCGAAGCAGAACTTTATATTCAAGAACGCGAGGATTTCTCTGCGTAGGGGCGCCGGCTTGCTGCGCCCGCCCCAGTAACGCGCGCGAAAACGTGGCCTATGTGCGCACGCCTAACGCGATCCAACGAATTTCCGCACTTCATCGGATTCGCAATTTTGGAGGAGAAATTTTCAGGTTGGCTCTGGAGATGAACTCGATACTTTATTTATTTTCTTCGTCGCTCTTGGAAGACTCGCCTTGCCCAAAATCTGTCGAGAGGCCCATCAAGCGCTGGCGCAAATTATCGCCCATATTCGCCAATACATCCGAGAATGTCTCGCGCAGCCGCTTTTCCGCCGCCGTAGCCAACGCCTCAATCACCGCCTGCGAATGTTGCCCCAATGTCGTAGCCGAAGCCAGCAGCCAGGAATTGGAAGCATTTTCCAATCGCGTTTTATATTGCTCGATGGCATCGTCGCTGGCCCGATTCAAATGCGAAAGCCAATTCCGTTCCTGCTGCTCGCGCTGCGCGTGCCATTGCTCCATCAGCGGCTTCAGCTGCGTTTCTAGGCTGACGCGCGCCTGCGAAACGCCCTGCGCCACATTCTTGATCAGTTCCTCGCGGAATTCACCGAGCGAATTATTCTGGATTGCCTGCAAATCCCCGCGCGCTCGCTCGGCAGATTCCTGGGCGGCCTGATCGAATTCACTCAACGTATTGCTAGCCACTCGATGCGTCTCGTCCGCAAATGTCGCCGCGGTAGTTTCAGCCGCCTCTTTCAAGCGCTCGCGATTGCGTTCCAGTAGCTCGTTGGCGGATTCCGCCATCTGATTCTTGGCGTGATCCGCGTAACTGCGGCTGTAATGATCGAGCTCCGAAGCCATCTTCCGCGAAGCTTCCGCAGCCCGCTCGTGCAGCAAACTCGTCGAATGTTCGACGGCCTTCTCGAGCGAGGCCTGCATGCTTGTCTGCGCCTTCTTCGAATACCAATCAGACGCCTTCAGCAGCGATTCAAAAGTAGTATGCGTGGATTCGGTAGTCTTCGACTCCAGATCCTCTTCCGCCTTCTTCAACATCGCCCGAATCGATTCCTCGAATTGCACCGGGAATTGCGATGTTTGCTCTTTCAACCGCTCGAGCGAACTCTGCAACTGAGCCTCAGCAGCCATGCTGATCGTCGATTGCACGGATTGCTGCGCCGCCTCAGCTTGCGCCCGCGCCGCCGCCAATCCCTCAGCCGCCTTGTGCGCGGCTTCCACCCCAGGCACGAGCTGCTGCTCGATCTGCCCCGACACGCGCTCGAGAATCTGCCGCGCCGAAGCCTCCATCGCCGGCTCAAGATTTCTCGCCCGCTCCGCAACAATACTTTCCGCCCGGCGCTGCAGCTCCGCTTCCTGCTGCGCCATGAATTCCTGCAACCCGCGACGCACTTCCTCCAGCGTGTGATTGGCCGCGCCCTGAATCAGGTTCTTGGCCTCTTCAGTACGCGCCTGCTCCTCAGCCAGCACGTCCTGCAATCCCCGCCGCGCATTTTCGAGCGCCTCGTGCGCCGCCCCATGAATCTGATTCCGCGCTTCTTCGGAACGCGCCTGGCCTTCGGCCACCGCGTCTTGCAAACCGCGGCGCGCATTCTCCAGCGCCTCATGTGCCGCGCCATGAATCTGGTTTCTCGCTTCTTCAGAACGCGCCTGGCCCTCGGCCACCGCGTCTTGCAAACCGCGGCGCGTATTCTCAAGCGCCTCATGCGCCGCGCCATGAATTTGATTTCGCGCTTCCTCGGAACGAGCATGCCCCTCGGAAAGCCCAGCCTGCACGGCTTCGAGATGGCTGCGCGCCTGCGCCGAAGCTTCTTCGAGCGAGCTGCGAAGCCCGGCGGTTCGCGCCGCGATGTCGTGCTCCGCCTGCGTCAGCAAATTCTGCGTGACGCCATTGATCTGTTCGTTCAGCTTCTCCGATACGCCTGAAAGCGTAGATTGCAGTTCCTGCTGCCAGCGACTTTTCGCCTCCGCGGCTTCATTCTGAATTTGCGCGATGCTCTCTTCGCGCAAACGCTCCGCAGCCTGCTCCACGTCGCGCCGCAGTTCCTCGCTGCGCGCTCGTGCCGCATCGTCAGTCGCGAAATAAGCGGCATCAATCTGCGGCCGGTTCGCCAAAGCATTCGTGATTTCCTGCTGCACGGCCTGCTGCATCGCTTGCGAATTCGCGTTCTGATTCGCTTCACGCACCGCCTGCTCAGCCGCCCGCGACGCCGCCGATTCCACCGCCGCCTGCAAACTCTGCCGCAGTTGCGCCTCAATCTCCTCAACGTTCTGCCGCGTAGCCTTGCGCGCATCTTCCACCACGGAAGCCGCACGCGAAGCAGCCTGATTCATCACCACGTCCAGCGCCTGCGCCGAAACGCGCGTCATCGAAGACTGCACTGCTTGCTCGACGGCCTCGCGCAACTGCAAATCCACTTTCGCCCGCGTAGCGTCAAGCTCCTCGGCAATCGCCGTGCGCGATTCGTGCCGCGCCACTTGATGCAAGCTGTGCCGCGCTTCGGCTACTAGCTTCTCCATTTCTTTCGCGATATTCGGTGTGGGGGAAGGAGGCGCAGGAGCCATCGCCATCGGTGGCGCAGCCGGAGTCGCTGCCACGGGCGCCGGAGCCGGCGCAACCGGACGCGGCGTTGCCTGCACCGCGACGCTGCCTCCCCTCTCCTGCACTTCAGATTTCACCTGGACTGCCGCGGGCTCCGGCGCCTTTTCAGGCTGTTTAGCCTGTGCAGGGGGAGCGGCGGCCGGCGGCGGGACGATCTCCAGTTTCTTTTCAGGCGGTACATTTTGCTGCGGCGGCGGTGGCGTAAATTTTGGAATTCCCAGAACACTCGTGGTCAACACCACACTCGGCGTCGCTGGAGCCGTAGGCGCGACAGCGATCGGCGTAGGGACCGCGCTCGCCTCTTGTTCGGCTGCGGCGATCGCCGCAGCCCAATCGTCGGGCGGAAATGCAATGCCCCACACGTTGCCGGCCTGATCGAATTCAATCCCAATTTGAAAGAGTTCGCGCACCGTCCGCGGCCGCTGAACCCAAATCACCTGCCCCTTAACAGTCCGCGGCGGCAGGGAAGCCTCAGTCCGCGGAATCTCGAGCTCGACCACAGAATGTTTCGGCACGTAGTGTTTCGAGTGGTATTTGCACCCGTGGCAGCTCACCATCACCGTCGAGGTGCGCTCTTTGAAAGGCTGCCCAAGCGCATCAGCCCCGGCAACAGTAATAGGCACCGCCTGCACAATCCGAGTGCTGCGGCGCTTGCCCAAGCTAGGTTCGTTCGCTGCGTCCAGTTCCGCCACGTGATTCCTTCCAAGCCCTCCGAGGGGGTTTTATCAGCGTAACACCAGTAAGCGAAGTTGGGGCATCAAGCGAAACAGGTGTTCGAATCAGTTACTTACAAATAGGAATCGCCGCAGGGGGTTCGTACCGCCGGCGTCCCTGCCGGCTCTTTTTCGAGGCCTACCACCGATGTGTCGGCAGAGAAAAAACGCCCGCTGTCATCCCGAATCCGCTTTAGGGATGAGGGATCTGCATTTGTCGTCGTAGGGGCCGGGGTTCACCTCCGGCCTGTTGTAGCCCCGGGTTTTCGCCGTAGCCTTTGCATTCGTAGGGGCGCCGCTTGCTGCGTCCGCTCCGTGTAACGCGTCCGAAAACCGCCCCATCTGCCGAAGTGTAATCGAGTCAAGCCCTCCGGCCTAGCGCACGAGGTACTATCCCCACCCCAAACTTCCGTCCCACAAAACCAAACCCCCGCTTCATTGGCCCCAGCGAATCCGCCTTCTACCCTAGCCAAAGTCAACCTTTTCGGCGAATCGAGGTTGCCGATGAAGACCAAAATTCTAGCGTGGCTGTTAATCCTAGGCGTGACGGTAACGGTATCCTCCGGAATGCCCAAGCCCCACAAAGCCCACTATCACTGCCTCTGCTACGAAATCTGCAAAAAAGTGCAGCGCAGTGAGCGGTGCGGCCTGGATTTGTGTAACGGGGAAGATCCGAACTATAGCGCGCAGCGCTGAACAGCCGGGCGGCTCAGTGGCGGCTGGCCGCCGACTCCCGTAGGGCCCGCGCTTTATGCCGGGCCTCTTCGTGCAAGATCGCGCCGCAACCCTACAAATCGCGCCGCCCTTCCATCGCCTTCATCATCGTAACTTCATCCGCATACTCCAGATCCGACCCCACCGGAATCCCCATAGCAATCCGCGTAACGCGCACACCGAGCGGCTTCACCAACTTCGAAATATACATCGCGGTAGCCTCACCCTCAGCCGTAGGATTGGTCGCCAGGATTAGTTCCTCGACAGTCCCACCCTTCAACCGCTCTATCAAACTCTTAATCTTAAGCTGCTCCGGCCCGATCCCCTGCAAAGGAGAAAGCGATCCGCCAAGAACGTGATACAAGCCATCAAATTGCCGCGTCTTCTCAATAGCCAAAATATTAGGCGCATCTTCCACGATACAAATAATCTTCCGGCTGCGCGCCGGGTTAGTGCAGTAATTGCAAGGATCAGTATCAGTAATATTGTTGCAAATCGAGCACTCGCGCACATGCTCCTTAGCATCGCGAATAGCATCAGCCAACGCCAAAGCCTGCTCGCGATCCGCCCGAAGCAGATAAAACGCCAACCGCTGCGCACTCTTCTGCCCAATCCCAGGCAAATGCTTCAATTCATCAATCAAACGGCTAATGGTAGGCGCGTAGTCGGACATATTTCTCCCAAAGAGATCAATCGAAAGTCATAGTATACCCGAAGCGAAAATCCCAAGTACCGCCGGCGTCTCTGCCGGCATCTTACGACCGCAAATCCAAGCCGGAGCCGCGATCACGGCCGGAGCGAGATCTCAGAAGAGTCCGAATCGTAGCGCAGGCTGCCAGCCTGCGTTTTTGACGTTGCCGTTGTAAGGACGAGGCGAAGACACCCCAGCAAAGACTCGCGTTAACACTTTCGCCTCGGAAACGACTATCCTACGAATGGTCGTGAACCCATTCCCGCGCCAACACCGATTCGCAGAACTCGCCGCGGTTTTATGTCTAGCAACCGCAATCTCGCTCTCTCTCGTAGCCAAGCCACTCCCGCAGAATCCCACGCAACCGGCCTACCTGCTCAATCCAACCCCAATCTATTCACCCAATCCCCAAGATCCCTGGAATCGCCTCTTCGCCATCCTCTTCTCCCGCCGCTTCCAAGTCTATGAAACCAGCGATTTCCCAGAAGCCGCCCCCTTCGAAAATTCCGCCAGCGACAACGAGCTACGCGTAAGCACCCGCCTATTCGAGCGCACCGAAACCGGCGATCGCGCGATAGATCCGCTCTATTACCCGCCCTACAATTCGCGCGAAGGCCGCACCCAACTCCTCGACGACCCCACCTATTCCGAATTCATGTCCGCCACGCAAGCGGCCCTAGCGGAAAATTCACCCCGCCCAGCAATCGCCCGCGCCTGGATGCAAAGCGATCTCTGGTCCGCCTACGACATCCTGAGCGAGCCCCTCTTCGAAGTAGATCGCACGCAAGACCTGGAATCCCGCCACTCTGCCGCTCTCGATGCGCTAGCCCGCCTAATTCGCAAACTAGCGCTAACCCCAGAAGAAATTCAGTCGTTACCCGACAATTACGCCCAAGCAAGAAACACCCTAGCCCTACCCGATCTCTTCAACGCCAAAAGCGGCTGGCTCCAAGTCCAGTGGTACCCCGAACACGCCCACGACAGCGAAGCCGGCTACCGCCGCTTCTCCAGAATTTTTGTCAAGCCAATCCGCTCAACAAAAAACACACAAAAGCTACTCGACAACCTACGCGATTCCGAACGCGATCCAGCCGAATCGCTAGACGGCGCCGCCATCCTAATTCAACTAATCTTGATCGATTCTCAAGGCAGGCTAACGCCCACGCATCTGACAAGCGAAGTAGAATTCCGCTTATTCGAAAAAAATCCCGATGGCGCATTTCAAAAAACAAAAATTCGCGTCTGCGAAATAAATCGCAGCCTGCTGCTACGCCAACCGGAAACCGGCGGCCTAGTCTCCGAAGACGAAAACGCCCAAGCCTTCTCCGGCGGCTACAGCTTCGCCGCCCCAGGCTTCAGCGAAGGCACAGTCATGAAGCAGCTCCCAGTGGTAGTGAAGCTCCGCACCCGCTGCAGCAATTGCCACGGCCTGGACGCCACGACCCTAATGAGCTTCGAAATGAAAATCCCGCCGCACAACCACGCCCCTGCAGTGAAGCAATTAAACCCAGCCGCCTTCGAAGCCGCCGATTTCGCGATCGCACAAAAGAAAAAATACTTCCAACCGCTAGCCGCCTATTTCTGAAGCCGTAGCATCACGTAGCGGTGGGCTTCAGCCCAGCATCTTCGCGCGCCATCCGAAGAATTCGATTTAGTGCGTGATCGCCGAAATTTTCATCCAGACGCGCCGCTAAACGTAAACCCTCTCCACAGCCTCTGCGTAAATCCATCCCTCGATTTCGCTCCTCGATGCAACTCCGACACCGCGAGACCACGCACGCTCGATCACTCCGCCAAAAGCTGCTGCGCTAAAGCGCACCGCTACGAACTCGTTCTAAATCGTCACATCAAACGAAATCCTCTCAATCATGGCATCCAATTCCGCCTGCGCCTCCTCCTGCTTCTTCTCAAAATCCGCAATCTCCTTCTGAATCGTCTCCAACCGCGTCTCCTGATCATTCAACCGTTGCAAATACCGCTGCGTAAGCGCCCGTTCCTCCGCGCTCCCCTTCAAAGATTTCAAATTCTCCCGCAACCGCTGCTGATCGTCATAAATCGATTCAAGCTCCGCCTTCCTCTGCGTAGCCTCAGCCTCAAATCCCGCCACGCGATCCTTCTGCGCAATCACCCCACGCAAAGCCGCCTCAATCTCCGGACTAATCGAGCGTTGCTGCAAATAAAAAGCAATCTGATCCGAATTAATATTGTTAATCTGCACATTCGTCTGCACAGGCTGCGACTCCGGCACGGTAATCGTAGCCGTGCTCTTAGGCTCAATCTCCAACCGGAAGCGGTAATAATCCGCCGAAGTTTCATCCGCCTTAGGCGCCCCAGCAGAAAGACTCCACCCGGGCCGCAGCGGGTGTTCGATAATCAGCGTCCGCGCCGAAGTATCTTCATTGCGCACCGTATAGGTTTTCTTCTCGCGCACCTCATTGGTCTGATACATCACGCCATGCACAATCCTCACCCGCCGCACCCGGTCCGCCTCGCTCCCGACGGAAGTAGTCACCCGCAACCCAAGATCCGCCGCATAAGAAAGCAACCGTTTCTCGCCGGCCTTCAAAGGATCCATCAATCCTTCGCCCGCAAATGTTTCATCCTCAAGAACGCTAAAGCTCCCGCCATCCAGCGTCAAAGCACTGGTATTGGTGAGCCACAGCGCACGCAACGGCCGCCCCGATCCCAGCGAAGGATTCCACAACGAAACTTTCTCAGCCTCCACGTTGCTCTGAATGATCGGCACCAGCGCCGACTGATTTTTGTGAATCGTCACCGACACCTTTCACGTGATATTCGAAAAGATCGCCAAGATCGCGCCCCATCGCCGCCGCTTGAAGTTGTTGCCGCGCCTCCGCCGGACTCATCGCGGGTAGCAGCCGACGGCGCAATCCCTCCTACGTATCCAGACGCAAATCCGCTGGCGGTGGCTCCTCCCGCTCCGCTGCGATGAACCGCACCCAACAATCGCCCGGAACCGAGATTTCTCCCGTTCAGAGGCATCACTCATCTCGGACGATTCGGAGTTGACAGTAGCGGTGTCCGCGGTGACCCGTACAGTCATGGTCGCCGATCCTACCTGCAGCGTCGCGTTTTGCTTCGTCTCGGAGGAACCGCTCGTGGATACGCCTTGCAACCTTTTCGACCTTGAAGCCCGGAGATTCGAATTCGAGCTGAAAGTTGCCCCGCGCCAGATCAGCGAATTGATATCGTCCGACTGAGTCGGCTCTCGCGGTAGCCAGAAGTTGTCCATTCTCATTGAGGAGACGGATTTGCGCGTTGCCGGGCACGACAGCTCCGGATTGATCCGTCACGGTTCCGCTGATTCCGGAAAATCCAGCCCGCATCGTGCCTTCGTGCGTTTGCGGCGTGAGCTGCACGCTCTCCGGCAACGCGACCGACGGCCGCGTCGCATAATAAGGCTGCGAAAGCTGCATGATGAAAGACTGCGGCGCCCCAGCCACCAGCGAAAGCTGCACGTCGTTCCAATCCTCGCCAACGGTATTGTCCACAATCGCCCAACCCTGCAGCAGCGGCTTAGTCTCCGCTTTCGGCGAAAGCACGATGCGATACGTCGTCTTCCACACCGGCACTTCGCTGATATAGCTCACATAAAGTTGCCGCTCGCCCTTCCCGGTAGTAGAAATCGCCATGCGCCGCAAATCCTGATCGCGCTCCGAAGCCAGCAGCGTCAAATATTTCCCCACTTCCTGATTCAAATTCGCATCCATCAACCGCACGCTAGTAGCCGGCGACAGTTCCACTTCGCGCACCTCGCCCGAGTCAGTAACAAGCGAAATCACTTCGACTTCAAGCGTAGTGCCCCCACTAACCCGCGTCTTGCGTTCAACACTCAACAATCTGCCGGAAATCGGCGGCGTCCCGCGCACCTCCAAGCCGCGCCCCGCGCAAAGCATCCAAAAATTCCGCCACGCTAGTCTTTTCCCCAAGCGGCAAACGCAGCGCCCCCAACAATTGGCTAAGCGGCGCCTCCGAGTTGTAATCCACGCCAGCAATGCGCCCCCCACTCAAATCCAAAATAGTCAAGCGATTTCAAAACGTCGTTAAGCTGCCCGCTAGTGAAATCAATATGCACGCTTTCATCGCCAGTAACTTTCCCAAGATGCTCAAAATATCCCACGCCATTCTTGTAAAGCACCACGCGGTGCACAGGCAGTCCCGCCGGCGCGCGTGAGGCAGCCGATTTTTCAGCAGGCTCGGCAGCTTTTGCAGCAGCGGTTTTGTCGGCCGCACGCCGCGATTGATCATCCGACGCAGCAGGACGCTTAGCATCCTGCGCCCAAACGCCAATCTGTGAAATGGAAGCCAAAAGTCCAACGCAAATCCAAGACGCGGTTCGCTTCATAATGTCCTCCAAATTTACGCGCAACCGAGCGGAAGCGCCGGCCGGCGAAATCTCAACCCTAGTAGTCAAACTCGTCGCCGCGCCGCAAGTGCTCTTTGAACGCACCCAAGTCAAAATCTTGCGTATTATTTGTCGTAGGGGCCGGGGTTCACTACCGGCCCGGTGTAGCATTGGGTTTTCGAAGTTGACTTTCCAGTCGCGAGCCATTTCGTCAATTGCGATAGAATCGAGAATGACGAATACTGGCTTTTTCCGCGCCCGCCGTGTGCCCCATGCGCCGTACTCGCGCATGGGGTTCTTGAACTTGATTCTGAAGTTTTGTCAGGGCGTGACTTGAGTCATGCCGTATCCGCCATTAAAGAACTACGGCTTTAGCCGCTGAGGGGCCTGTTGCTGCAGATGCCGCGCCTACGTTTCCTGCTCATATTGGCCGGCGCCTTCCTCGCGCTCGCCCCACCCACCCCCGCCCAAAAAGATCACTGGCAACAACTAAACTCCCAAGCCGCCCAACTCCAAGAACAAGGCAAATACGCCGAAGCCCTATCCATCGCCCAAGAATCCGCAAAAGTAGCCGAAGCCACCTTCGGCCCAGAAAACGAATTCACCCTAGCCTCCCTAAATCGCCTAGCCACAATCTACAGCGACCTAGGCAACTACCCAGAAGCCGAGCAACTCTACAAACGCGCCTTACCCATAGCCGAAAAAGTCCTAGGCCCCACCCATCAAGGCGTCTCGACAATGCTCAACAATCTAGCCTCCCTATATAAGGACCAAGGCCGCTACGCCGACGCCGAACAACTCTACAAACGTTCCCTAGCCATAGACGAAAAAACCCTAGGCCCCAACGACGCCAAAATAGCCAGCGACCTAAACAATCTAGGCCTACTAGACGCCGAACAAGGCCACTACGCCGAAGCCGACCAACTCTACAAGCGCGCCCAAGACATCGACGAAAAAACCCTAGGCCCCAACAGCTCAAATTTCGCGACGGACCTACACAACCAAGCCCTCCTTTACGACACCGAAGGCCGCTACAAAGAAGCCGAAGCTCTCTTCACCCGCGCCATAAGCATCGACATCAAAGCCCTAGGCCCCTATCACCCAGGCACAGCCTACGAAGTAATCGGCCTAGCCAGCCTCTACCAATCGCAAGCCCGCTTCGGCGAAGCCGAGCCGCTATTCAAAGCCGCAGTAAAAATTTTCGAGAAAGCCCTAGGCCCAGAACACCCCACAGTAGCGACAGCACTAAATAATCTGGCGTTACTCTACGAAGCCCAAGGCCGCTACGCCGAAGCCGAGCCGCTACTAAAACGCGCCCTAGCCATCAACGCAAAAGTCCTAGGCCCCAATCACGTAAACGTAGCCGCCAATCTAACCGGCCTAGCCGCCGTCTATCGCGATCAAGGCCACTACAAAGAAGCCGAAGCCCTACTAAAACACGCCCTAGACATCGACGAAAAAGCCCTAGGCCCCGAAAACATCACAGTAGCCGCCACGCTAGAACTCCTAGGCGGCCTCTACGAAATCCAAAACCGCTTCGCCGAAGCCGAGCCACTCTATTCCCGCGCTCTAGGCATCACAGTAAAAGCCCTCGGCGCCGATAATCCCCGAGTAGCAGCCAGCCTAAATAATTTCGCCACAGTCCTAAAAGAAGAAGGCCTCTACTCCCAAGCCGAGCCAATCTTCAAACGCGCCATAGCCATCGACGAAAAATCCCTAGGCCCCGATCATCCCGACCTAGCCACCAGCCTAGGCAATCTAGCCCTGCTCTATTACGCGCAAGGCCACTACGCCGAAGCCGCCCCGCTCTTCGACCGCACTCTAGAAATCGTCCACAAACGTTTCCAATACGCCTTCGCCTACATGAGCGAAAAAGATCGCCTGCAATTTCTAGCCACAGTCCAGGGAATTTTCCCTGCCTATTTCAGTTTCGCCTTAGCCGATCGCGAAAAGGATCCAGCCGTCGCCGCACGCATGTACGACATAATCCTCTGGGAAAAAGGCCTGGTAGGCACAAGCGTAGCCGCATTACGAGCCCAAGTAGCCGCCAGCGGAGATCCAAAAGCGGTAGAACTTCTAGACAATCTCACAACAAAGAAAAGCGAAGCCTCGCAACTAGTCCGCCACTCGTCCGCCAGGCTGGGCCGAATCGCAGAGCCCGCATCAACGCGGAATCGAACGCACTCGAACAACAATTAGCCCGTCGCGTAAGTTCGCTAGGCGAGAAGGACGCTTTAGCAAAAGCCACCTGGCAGGATGTGCAAAAAGCCCTACGCCCCGAAGACGCCGCAGTAGAATACGTCCGCTTCCGCTTTCACGACGGCAAGCAATTCACGAGCAATTTCCTCTACGCCGCGTTAGTCCTAACCCCCAAATCAAAACTCCCCACGCTCATAGTCCTAGGCGAAGCCCGCAAACTAGAAGCCACCCCAATTTCCGACTATCGCCTAGCCGTAGGAAAAACCCGCGGCGTCTCCCCCAAAGCCCCAGCTCCAGGACAACCAGGCGCCGCAACAAACGCCAACAGCAGCGCCGCCTACGAAGCCTTCTGGAAACCGCTAGAGCCAGCCCTAGCCGGCGCAAAACGCGTGTACGTTTCCCCCGACGGCGTCCTAAATCAAATTCCCATCGGCCTATTCGCCGACGCCAACGGCCAGCTTCTCCTGGAAAAATACGATCTCCGCATAGTCAACAGCACCAAAGATATCCTCCGGGCCCAACACAGCGCCTCATCCAAAACCGCGGTCCTACGTAGGCAATCCAAAATTCGATCTAAGCGAAGCCGATCAACGCGCCGCCCTAGAAAAATTAAAATCAGGCGCGGCGCCGCAAGAAACGCAACTAGCCACAGCCACGCCACTGCCGACAGCCGCAATATCCCAGCGCTCGCGCGACGACAAAGGCGGCCCACTCCCCCCGCTCCCAGCCACCCAAATAGAAATCGACGCAGTAGCCAAACTTCTAAAAGACGCCGGCTGGCAACCCGACACCTACACCGCCGATCGCGCCCTGGAAGAAGTCCTCGATCGCCAAAAAGGCCCGCGCCTAGTCCACGTAGCCACCCACGGTTTCTTCCTAACCGATCAAGAAGCCGCCCGCCAAAACTCCAACCCAAATGATCCGGCAACAATCCACGAAGATCCCATGCTACGTTCCGGCCTATTCTTCGCCGGCGCCGACCGCGCCGAATCCGGCGCCCCACCAGCAGCCGGAATGGAAGACGGCGTACTAACCGCCTACAAAGCCACGCAACTAAATCTAGAAGGCACGGAGCTAGTAGTCCTAAGCGCCTGCGAAACCGGCCTAGGCGAACAACAAAATGGCGAAGGCGTCTTCGGCCTACGCCGAGCCCTACAAGAAGCCGGCGCCGAAAGCATCCTAATGAGCATGTGGTCCGTCCCAGACAAAGAAACCCAAGAACTAATGACCCTCTTCTACGCCAACTGGCTAAGCGGCCAAGACAAACACGAAGCCCTACGCCAAGCCCAACTAAAAGAGCGCGATATAGTCCGCCAAAGATACGCCGGAAAAGATCTACCGTTCTATTGGGGCGCCTTCGTCCTAGTAGGCCGCTAGCAAGCCGCACCGTTCGAATTTTCTTCGTAGGGGCGCCGGCTTGCTGCGCCCGTCCGTGTATCGCCAGCGAACGCAAAAACTATCGCCACCATCTCCGCCCGATCCGCCGTTCGAATTTCTCCACGTAGGGGCGCCGCTTGCTGCGCCCGCGTCCGCAAATCCAACCGTGATCACGCCACAATCCACAAATCCCCCGCCTCCAATCCGCAATTACCAAATCCAGCACAACCTAGCCAAGTCCCATTGACCGCAACAATCCCATAAACCAAAGTTAAAGAGGGCAGTGGAGTGTCTCTCAGAAGCGGAAATGCTCAGCAAATTCACGCTCGCGATCCTACTAACGGCGATCCTCGCCTCGCCGTCACTGCATCCCCCGCTCCGCGCACAATCACCAATCGAAGCCCCGTCAGAAACCGATCAATCCGATAACGACAAACCCGTTCCCATTTTCACCGGCAGCTCCGGCTTCATCTCCGACGTAACCGGCGGCTACCCCGATATTCATCCGATATTCTCAGGCATACTACTAATCCCCCTAGGCGATCGCTGGCTAATCGAAACCCGCGAATCCTTCGAAGACGACATGGTCCAAATTCCCGGGCGCCCAGGCTTTCACGGCCCGGTAGAAAAAGAAGTCGATTACGCGCAAGTTGATTTCATAGCGAATCCGTATCTAACAATCACAGTAGGCAGATTCCTAACCCCCTTCGGCATCTACAACGAGCGCCTCTACCCAGTCTGGATCCGCAATCTACAATCCGATCCACTAATCCTCCCCATCGGCACAGGCCCCAGCAACGCCAGCACCGGCGCCATGCTACGCGGAGGGTTCGCCGCGAATCCCACAGTAACCATAAATTACGCAGTTTATTTCTCAGCGCTCTCGACGGTAACGCCGGTAGATTCCGAACGCACCGCCGGAGGCCGCGCCGGCCTGTTCTTCCCGAAAGCCCGCCTAGAAATCGGCGGCTCCTTCCAACATCGCCTGCAAGACGAGCGCTCCAATCTCTACGGCGCCCACGTAATCTGGCAACCACTAGCGCTCCCGCTAGACATCCGCGCCGAAGTAGCCCGTTCCCAACGCGGCAGCGGTTACTGGATCGAGCCAGCCTATCGCCTAAGCCAATTACCATTCTGGCGCAACGAAATGCGCCGCACCCAACTAGTAGCCCGAGTCCAACAATTTTTCACCGGCCCGCTACCAAGCGACGATCTACCCACAGTAAACACCCAAGAAGTAGAAGGCGGCCTGAACTATTACTTCCTAGACGGCCTCAAAGCCACAGCCAACTACGGCCGCCAATTCAGCCCAGCCGGCAACGCCAACATCTGGACCTTCGGCATAACCTACCGTTTCCTAGTCCCGCTAGGCCGCACCGGGAGCCAACAATGAACACCCGCGCGATCCTCGCAACACTCTGCGCTCTCTGCCTAAGCTCCTGCTTCCTGGCAGCCGCGCAAGAGCGCAAACAAGATCCAAAAACGGTAGCCTCCTCGCGCGATCAAGAAACAAGCTCAGACACCACAGACACAGAAGCCGCAGCGCCGGCCGCCGCGGCAATCCCCAAGCCCACCCCCAGAAGCATAGAAGCCGCCGAACGCATCGAAGGCGAAAAACGTTTCCGCACCAATTGCGGCCGCTGCCATCAACCCCCCCACAAATTCCCCCCGCGCGTAATGGCCACAGCCATCCGCCACATGCGCGTCCGCGCCAACATCACCGACGAAGACCAGCGCCTAATCCTGCGCTACATGACCCAATGATCCAAAAATCCATAGCCCCCCGTCTGCGAGCGTGGATTGTCGCGGCAGCAACACTCGCGTGCATTTCCCCGCAACTACGGCCACAATCCCAGCATCGAATTATCGAAATCCTGGCCGACCGCGATAGCCGCTACAAAATCGCCGGCCAAAAACAACCGGAAATCACAGCCAAGCCCAGCGAGCCGTTAACGCTGCGCATAACCGCCCGCAAAGCGAAAACGCAGAACCGCGACGGCTCAATCCACGGCCTAACACTGTTACGCGCCAAAGACAAAAAGCCGGTAGACGGCTGGGACATTCTGCTAAAGCCCGGCACCCAAGATTTCGAAATGGTAGCCCCAGCCGATCCAGGCGATTACATAATCGAATGCACAGTAATCTGCAGCCCCGATCACGAAGGAATGACGATGCGCTTCGTAGTAGTTCCGTAATTCAAATGAACAAGTCGAGACATCATTCGAGGAAAGCGGCGATTTGTCAGGGCACGACTTCAGTCGTGCCGCAAACACCGCGAAATGATTACGGCTTTACAAGTCACAGAAAAACTCGAGACATTGTCATCCTGAGCGAAGCTAAGGATCTAAGCACCCGCAACGGCCGATCGTGAACCAATTTCATTTACGTTTCAAAATTCACGGAGCAATGAGCGATGAATATCTATAATAAATTTCTTCACCTCGCGATCGTCATTTCCTGCCTGACGCTGCTCACTCCGCCCCTCCACGCCGACGGCGAAAAAATCTACACCGGCGAAATCGCCGACTCCCAATGCGCACTCGGTGTCCACTCTCTCGATCGCTCCCACAAAACCATGATCAAAATGGGCAACTCCGGCAAAACCTCAGCCGATTGCACGCGCTACTGTGTCAAAGAACGCGGCGGCAAATTCGTCCTACAAACCAAATCCGAAGTCTACAAACTCGACAATCAATCCGAAGCCGAAAAAAACGCCGGCCAAAAAGTAAAGGTCATCGGCACCCTAGACCCAAAGACAAACACCATCGCCCTACGCAGCATCGAACCAATCCCCATAAAATAATCCTCGCGCTATGCAATCTTGATCGAACGCCGTGTCAGGGCACGACTTCAGTCGTGCCGCCATCGTTGTAAATAAAAAGGCTTCAGCCGCTGAGGTACGTCTTCTCCTCTAATTCCCCAGATCCCCGCGCCCATATTGCCACGAAGAGTGATTGTCACTAGGATTGAGCCGCTTCTACCGGTGATCCAATGTCGTTCGACATCCATCTCGAAGACGGCGAGCGAATGATTGCGAATCTGTCATTCATCGCGGGGAAGAGTGGATCGCTCAACATTGCAATCTCCGATCGCGCGGCATATTTACCGCGAAGGAAATTCTTCGCCGTTTCGGATCCAAACTATTGCGAGCGCGTTCCATTAAATCGAGTTCATCGAGCAACAGTCAGAAAACTGAATCCATACTTTCTTTGGGCGCTTGCTTTTGTGATGGTGCTCGCGGGATCTGTCACCACAGTTCTAATGATGCTGCCAGTTCTGAGGGGTGAAGCAGGAACCGTCAGCGGATATCCACCGGCGATTGTAGTGGTGGGCCTCATAATTCCATTCATTGCACGGCGCCGCTACGGCCTCACGATTTCAATCGTGGACGACGCGTTCTCGTGGAAACCGCCGCTCTTCGTTGACAGCGCCTCAAGAAAGGCAGTCGGCAGTTTTTTGGATCGCGTCGCCGAGGCATGTCGCAAGGCGGGCATCAGCGTACGTGACGAGCGAGAAGTTTCCGCCACTCCCATCCAGGGAGTAGCGCGCTCGAACGGCTATCCGACAGCCGACCTGTACAGCGAAGTCACGAAGAAAGGGATTCGTCGACTTTGTTATCACTGTGCCGTAGCGCTAAGAATCTCCCGCTGGGAAGATTGGAACGGTTTTCTGTTCAGATGCCCCCATTGCGGGGATGTTCATGGCAAATCCTGGAGTGCATATCGAATTGTGCTGGCGAGCCTCTTCCTGAATACATTAAGTTTCTTTCTGACAATGAGACTAAAGCGCGCGCTTCTATTTTTTCTCGTGTTCGCTCTTCTGCTCGCAGGTATCTCCGTGGCTTTGGAGCGCGGCCGATTGTCCGGGGTCTCAGAACTCGTGTTGCTCTGTGTCGCCTTTCTCGGTCCTTTTGCGATCAACTCCGTCTTATTGCTACGACACGAGACGGCACTTAAAACCGCATCGGCAGTAAGCCATCAATTGACGGAGTAATGTCCCAATTTTATTTTCGGATGATCACTATGTACTCAGGGACGAGTTCAGAAGAAAAGCGCTGAGGCGACACGATGAGGAAAGACCACGACTCCGATTACTCTGTGCTTCAGAACAATCCAGGAATTTTCAACCCACCCATTCCAGGAATTCCACCAGCCAGATCCTTCACCTGCTTAGAAAGCTCCTCATCCACCCGCCGCGTAGCATCATTCACCGCCGCCCGCAACAAATCCTGCAACATCTCCGCATCTTTCCCAGCAAAAATCTCAGCCTCAATCTTCACTTCCGTCAACTGCTTCTGCCCATTCATCTTCACCACCACCATGCCCCCGCCCGCCGACGCCTCCACATGGATTTCCTGAATCTGCTGTTCAAGCTTCTCCTGCGCCATCCGGAACTGCGCCAGCATTTGCTGAAGGGCTTTGACTTCCATGGCCTATTCCTCGTTACGCCGTTTCACTTCCGAAATTCGCCCGCCAAATCTCTCGAGCATGGCGCGCACGATCGGGTCTTGCTCGAAGCGCGCCTTCAATTCCGCGCCGCGCGCCATTCCGCTGCGACCTGAGTCGAGTTTAACACAGACGCGCACAGGCTGTCCGATTGCCGCACTCATCACTGTGCGCAATCGTTCCATCGGGTCGCGCGACTGCAACATTTCCGCCAGCGACCGCCGCTCCGAAGGAAAATACAAACGCATCTCGCCGCCCTCAAGCTCCCACTTGCTAACATGCTCCACCATCGCCCACAAAAACTTCTGACCCTGGAGCGCCGACTTTATCGCTTCAAACTGTGCCGCGGCAAGTCCAGAAGTCGTAGCCTCAATCGAATTCGCCACTACCCGCGGCGCCGAAGCCGGCGCAGGAACATTCCGCGCAGCAGGGGCGTCTGCAATCGGCGCACGCGCAACCGCAGCAGCCGCCCCGCCGCCGGTTGAAATCGAATCGTAACGCGGACGCGGCGATTCATCAGCTTTCGCACTCGTCGTCGCCGCACTCGCACCGCGATCCATCATCACATTCGATGAAGCGCCAGCCGCAGAAGTGCCACTCGCCGTTGCCGCAGAAGCAACAAATGATTTCGCAGGAGTCTTCGGACGCGCCGGCCCCTCCCCGCGCAAATCCGCAATCACTTCCTCCAGTGGCGCCATCCGCCGCGCCGTAACCAATTTCAAAACTCCCAATTCCATATGCAAACGCGGATCAGGCTTCCGCCGCAAATCATCATCGGTAGAAATCAAAATCTGAAAAAATCGCGTCAAATCCTCTTCACTAAATTGCGCAGCCTGCTCCGCCAACCGAGGCCGTTCCTCCGGCGGCGCCGCAATCAATTCCGAATCCGCCCCGCAAACCTGCGCCACCAACAAATTCCGCATATGCCGAATTGCTTCTCGACAAAAGTGTTGCAAGTTATGCCCATCAGAAATCAATCGATGCACCAAAGTAAGCGCCTGCTCGGTAGATTGATTGGCAATCGCGCTCATCAATTCATCGAGCACACTCTCAGCAACGACGCCCAAGCAACTCGCGCACCTGCGCGTCAGTAATCTTGTCGCCGGAATAAGCAATCGCCTGCTCCAAAAGCGAAAGGGAATCGCGCAAGCTACCCTCAGCCGCCCGCGCCAACACCGCAATCGCCCCAGCCTCCACTTGCAAATTCTCAGCCTTCACAATGCGTTCAAGCGCCGCGCTAATCTCCGCAAACGTAAGCGCCCGAAACTGAAAAAGCTGCGCCCGGGACTTAATCGTATCTTCCAGATCCTCAGGCTGCGTAGTAGCCAAAATAAAAATAACTTTGTCAGGAGGCTCTTCCAGCGTCTTCAAAAGCGCATTCGAAGCATCATCCGTCAACTGATGCGCCTCATCCAAAATCACAATCTTGTAGCGATTTCCGGTAGCCGCATAACGCACCATCTCCCGCAATTCGCGAATCTGATCGATCCCGCGATTCGAAGCCGCATCAATCTCCAGCACATCAATCGAACTACCCGAAGTAATCTCGCGGCAAGAATCACATTCATTGCAAGGAGTAGCCGTTGGACCCTTAACGCAATTCATAGCCTTAGCAAGAATGCGCGCAGTAGTAGTTTTCCCCACTCCACGCACCCCGGAGAAAATGTACGCATGCGCCACGCGATTCGACGCAATGGCATTCTCCAGCGTCTGCGTCACATGCCGCTGTCCCACCACATCAGCAAACGTCTGTGGACGCCACTTCCGCGCAATAACTTGGTAAGCCATGAGGTTTGGTTTAGCTGCTCCCGAAGAAAAAACAATCAGAGGAACTTCGGGGCATCCGCGGCACACGAAGCTGACCCGCTACCGTTGCTCCCTTCCGGGCCTGGCGGGGTTTGCGGGGAATCGTTGCACAGAGCCCGAAGTTCCACCGATAAGCAGGAAATATTATTCCCGCAGCGAAAGTCTAGCACACGGCGAGATTCAAAGTAGCGCCGGCGTCCCTGCCGGCATCCGACGAAGAAAATTCCAACCAAAGGCAGCAGAAACCGACGGAAGATAAAACAAAGGAAGAAAGAACTACAACACAATCACTAAAACATCCAAACCAAACCAAAAATCTCAGCGATGATCCGGTTCCTCAGGCGTATTCGCCTGCGTAGAAGCCGGATTATTCCTCTTAATCGCATCGCGCACCGGCTGCGCCACCGCCGCAGTCTCCACGCGTTCGTCATTAATAGCCGCAAGCGTAGCCAACGTCTTAGCACTATCCGCAGTCATCCCACCCTTACTCTGCGCATCAGCCAAAAGCTGCAAAGAAAGCGGATCCCGCGGATCCTCCTGCAATTCCGCCACAGCCTCAGAATATTTCCCCTGCAAGAAAAGCACCGCCCCATTCGTAGAATGATAAGAAGCCTGAATCACATTACTCCGGCTCTTCCCCGCAATCGGCGCAAGCTGCGCCAATGCCTTTTCCGCGACATCAGAATTCCCAACCCGCGCCGCAATAAACGCTCGCGTCTGCAAAATCGTAGCCAGCTCGCTCTCCCGATCCGCCCGCGGCAATTCATGCTTCTGCGAAAGCACGCCCTGCGCCTTATCCAAATCCTTCAAAGCCCCCTCAGCATCCGGATTGAAAAGCGCCATAGTCCGATAGCACTCGGCCTCAGAGACCGCCAGATCTTCCTTGTGCGCCTGCAAGGCAAGCTGACCATAAGCCTTCCGCGCCTCATCCTGCTGCCCAGCCCGGAAATAAGTCATCGCCCAAAGCATGCGATACTGCAATTTCGTAGTGCGTTCCTTAGTCATCGAAATCGCACGCAAATATTCCACCCGCGCCCGTTCCTGATCCCCCATAAACGCATAATTCGAAGCAATCCCCAACTGCGAGGTAGTAAACGAAGGCGCAATAAACAGCGCCTGCCGGTAATGCTCAATCGAATCCTTAAAATCCCCAGCCATCCGCAGCAATTCGGCATAAGAATCCTGCGGATTCGGCTGCCCCGGCAATTGCGACACATACTGCTCCATCAAAGTAGCCGTCTTGCTGTAATCTCCGCTCAACGAATAGCAATAAGCCAAATTATTTAGCGCCGGATAGTAGCTAGGATCCACCTTCAAAACATGCTGCAAAACTTCCGAAGCATGCTCGTAATTTTCCTGCACCGCCAGCAACCACTCCGCATACAAATTCCCCAGCCGGCTATCTTTCGGATACGAAGCCAGCAAATCATTCATAGCCGAAATCGCAGGAATCAAATCCCCGTCTTTCGTCCCAATCATAAAGCGAATCAAAAGCTTCTCGTCCGGCACCGCGTGCGCCAAAGTTTGCCGCGCCACCAAAATCTCGTGCTTCTCCTCGCGCGGATCATCGCTAAAAAATGCAATCGTCGCGTGCCCCAGCGAAAAATTCGGATCCGCCTTCACCGCCCGCCGAAAATCATTCAACCCCTCTTCATCAAACAGCAAATCCTCGCGGTGCATCATCCCCAATTCATAATCGTGCCGCGCTTCCTTCGAAACGGTAGTCACCGGCACCTTGTCTGGCTTAGCTTCCGCATGAACCGACTTCGCCGCCGCCGGCGCCGCCGATTTCTTGCCGCTCTTCGCCGCAGGCGTAGTCTGCTGCGCCCCAGGTGCCGCAGCCGCAACAATCACCAGCGCCGCCGCCAGAATTCCAATTCTCAGTATTCGTTTCAATGAAATGGTCCTCATTGTTCCTCGCGGGGAAATTATTGCGAGCGTCCTTTCAAAACGTAGCCCGGATCAAATGGCTGCTTATCGTCAATCTTCACCACTTTCACGCCGCTAGTGATGTTGTACACATCAATGATCCCGATCGCTCCCGGCGTCGACTCCACCGCTTTCACCACATCCTGATCGCTCGAAACGAAAATCACCGAAGCCCCCGATTTGCTGCGGCCCGTATCATTCAAAGCGGCCTTATCCTCGTCCACAGATCCGCCCATCACTTTTTCGAGGATAAACTTCATGGCCGTCGAGTTCGGATCACGCACCACCAGCGAAATGCCGCGCCCGTTAGGCCAGGAGGTAGTTTTCCCGCGGAATATCTTGCCCAAGTCAGCCAGCGTCATGGCCTTCACAGGATTGCCGGTCTGCACAATCACCGCAAAGTCCGTGGCAAATACGCCGTCGCTGCTGCAACTGCCAGCGCAGCCGCCACTACCATCGCCATCCAGCGAGTTCGCATTTCGTCGCTTCTCGTTGAGCGCTTCGGAATTGGGCGCACTTCTGAGAGGCCGCCCAAAGAAAAGGTTAGCATCCGCCAACCGCGCTGCCCTACCAACGCGACTCCGATTGTCGTTGTGGTACCCTCCTATCCGTTGGTCACATCGAAGGCCGGAATCGCGTCGGTGGGTCGGTTCTGAGACACCGCCGGACGTTGTAGGGGAGGGTGCTTTAGCCCTCCCGCAGTTCGGCAGCCCGCGGCATTCTGAGTAAGTGCACCCAGTACGCAAATTAAGCCAATCCCATTTCCGCTCCACGCAAAAGTGTCCAATCTTGCATCCGAGAATACAGGGAGTTAGGTATATCCGCCCGTCGCCAACCATATTATTGTGAAAAAGTGCAATCCCGGATAGGTCCCAGCGGCAGGGGTGCCCTATGACCGCATTTGCGACGATCGTACAAGGTGGCGAAGCCGTGAAAATTCTAATCGCTGACGACAGCGAAATCCTCCGCAGGTCCCTGCGCTCCTTCCTCGAAGCGCACGCCAGGCTGGACCGTCTGCGGCGAAGCCATCGACGGCCGCGACGCCGTTCAAAAAGCCACCGAGCTGAACGCCCGATGTCATTCTGCTAGACATCTCTATGCCCAACCTAGACGGCTTCGAAGCCGCCCGCCGGATCCGCCAGAAAGCCCCGAACGCCCAAATTATTTTCGTCACCCAACACGATTCCCACGAAATGGCCGTCCGCGCCACGCAAGCCGGCGCCCGCTGCTACATTTCCAAGTCCCACATCATCCGCGAACTGGTTCCCGCGGTAGAAGCAGCCGCCAAGCAGGCCCTCAACTAACCCAGCTTCAGCATTCATTCGACAAGCACCAGCCAACATCGGGGATACCTTGACTGCGCCATCATCAATGTTGAAAATACCCACATGCGGAGTACGGGCAACCGCATGATTCGAGACCCATGCGCTCCCCCTCCGTCTAAGAACTATGCGCTACCTCTACGAGCGGATGCACTGGCTGGTGCTGGCGTTCGCAACGGTTGCGCTAATTCTCATCGCCGCATTCGGATTCCGCGCCACCGCAAGCTTCGCCGAAAGCGCCAAGTGGGTCGCCCACACTCACCAAGTCGAAACGATGTTCGCCCGCATCCGCTCCAATCTCTTCGCCTCGCAAGATGCGCTTGTAGCCGAATCCGTAACCAGCGATCCCAGCTTCCACACTCTCTACACGCAATCCGAATCCGCTCTAGCCGCCGACGTAGCGCAAGTCCGCGAGCTAACCGCCGACAACCCAGCGCAGCAATCTCGCCTCGATAATCTCGAAGGCCTGATCAAAAGCCGCGACGCCGCCCTGACAAATCTAGTTTCCTCCACTCCCGCTTCTCCCACTCCGCCGCAACCGCAAACCCAACAGGATGCCAAACGTGATCGCTTCATGGCCGGCCAAGCCCCCACCATCCAAGCCCTAGCCGTCCTCGACGAAATGCTCGCCGACGAAGAGCGCCTACTCGCACAAAGAAACGAAGAATCCGCGCTCACCTACATGCGCGCACGCATCGCACTAGCCGCCGTCTACGCCATCGTGGTAATTGTCCTGTTCGTTTATCTGCGCGGCCTCGTCACCGAATTGCGCAATCGCGAACGCGCCGAAGAAGCCGTCCAGCGCCTAAGCGGTCGCCTTCTCCAATTGCAAGACGCCGAGCGCCGCAAAATCGCCCGCGAGCTGCACGATAGTTTCGGTCAAACTTTCGCCGCCCTGAAATTGAATCTCGATCAAGTCGCCATGGACGAGCATCCCGACTCGGCCCGCTCAAGATCCCCGGTCGCCGAAGCCTCGCAATTGCTCGAGCGCTGTATGATCGAAGCCCGCACTCTCTCGCATCTACTCCATCCGCCGCTCCTCGACGAGCTAGGCTTCGTCTCCGCCGCCCGCGCCTACATCGAAGGCTATTCCGCCCGCTGCCACGTCCAAGTAAATCTAGATCTCCCCAACGACCTAGAACGCCTACCCGAAGAAATCGAACTAACTCTCTTCCGCGCCCTACAAGAAAGCCTAACCAATATCCATCGTCACTCCGGCAGCGAAACGGTAGACATCCGCCTAACGCGCACCGCAAACGCAGTGAACTTGACAGTTCGCGATTACGGCAAAGGCATCCCCCCAGACGTAGCCAAAAGTTTCGCCAATCGCACCGGCGCCGTAGGCATAGGCCTAGCCGGCATGCGCGAGCGAGTCCGCCAACTAAAAGGCCAACTAAACATCCGCCCAGCCCGCCCAGGCACGTTACTAGCAGTAAGCCTGCCGCTACCAGCAAATCGCGTCACCCAAACCCCAGCCGAACGAAACCGCTCCTCAAATCTAGGCCCCGAGCAAATCCCTGCGTAGGGGCCGGGGTTCACAACCGGCCCGGTGTGGCCCTGGGTTTTCGGCGCTACAAAACACTTCTCCAACATTCTCGCGTCCAACCCAGTAAACTAATCCCAATCCCAAAAGAAAAAAGGGACGAAGCCGTGCTCGCCAAACACCGCATACTAATCGCCGGCATCCTCTCGCCGATAGCAGCCATCATCGCCAATCGCATCGTCTATATAACGTTGTCCCTGCGAAGCACCAACCTGGAAAAAGACTGGCTCTTCCGCCTCTCTATGTCCGCACTAGCAATGACCATCCCATTTTTCGCAACCCTAGCGCTAGCAACCCGCGACCGCCGCCTCCACCCACTCACCAGCAGCGCCAAAGCAGCCCTAACCATAGCCACACTCTCGCTAGCCCTAGTCTATTTCCCCGCCCACGACGCCCTAACCCGCACCAAGCAAAGCCGCAACCTTTCCCTAAAAAATGTCCCCGCCCCGCCCTTCGACACCCTAGACCTAACCGGCCACCCCCAACGCCTAACCGATCACAAAGGCCAAGTAATCCTAGTAAATATCTGGGCCACCTGGTGCGCCCCCTGCCGCGCAGAAATGCCCCAACTCGAAGCCCTATACCGCAACCGCAAGCAAGACGGCCTAATAATCTTCGGCCTTTCCGACGAACCCCCCGCCCTACAACGCAAGTTCGCCCAAGAACTCCAGATAACCTACCCGCTCCTAACCCTCCAAGGCCAAGTCCCCAATCTCTATCGCGACATCGCCCGTTACCCAGCCATCTTCCTAATCGATCGCCAAGGCCAACTCCAACCAGCCCCACCCCCAGGCGAATCCTTCGAAAAGCTAGAAGCCGCGGTAGACGGTCTTCTGAAAAACGGCACGTAGCAGTCCCCCACGTTGCGACAAAACGGGCGGGATTTAGAGCGGAGCAGCAGGGAATCGAACAGGATGGTCGCTTCACGGCCGTGCTCCCGCACCGCCGACGGTAATAGTCTCGCACCAAAGCTACGAGGCGGCCCTATCTCTGCAAAACGGAAGTAAGCTGCTACCGGAAACAACCTTGCAGAACGGATGCAGGACGTGCCGGCGGAATTCATCCGGCAGCGGTAACAACTCCCCCGCATCCTTCGATCGAACGGCCCATTCGAGCAGCGTCCGATACTGGTGCAACTCCGTGATCTCGCCTAACCACCGCGTGCCATTCTCGTTCGAAATCGTCACGACATTCGGGACATCACATGGTCCCAGGCAACCGCTGATCGATAGTTGAATGCGCTTCAATAAGCCTCTCGCCCGCCATTCCTTCTTCAGCCATTCAACCGGAACGGCAGGCTTCCCGTTCGCGGTATTTCCGCAGCAACAGCCTTGGCAGACACTCACGTGCCCAAGTACGAGCCGCTTTGTCGTCAGCGGAAACTTGTCCATATACCTAAGCTCTCTCGACCGACATCGTTTTCCCGTCATTTGTTGCAGAAGGTGATTGCGAAAGAATCCCGCGAACAAATTGATTCGCCGATGAGACTGGCGGAAGCAATCTGGCGGAATTCAAGATAAAAGCCATCTCGGATGAAACGTGAATGAAGGCAGCCAGCAGTGGATTCAGAAATCCGAATGCCGCTAGACCAACACCGATGCTGTCGACCACCAGCGTTCCGACGAAGTTCTGCATGATAGTGCGACGGCAGCGCCGCGCCGTTTGCAAGGTCTCGACGAGCTTCGATAGATCGTTGCCAATCAGCACCACATCGGCACTCTCACGTGCGACATCCGTTCCCGATCCCATCGCCACGCCGACCGACGCCTGCATCAATGCAGGCGCGTCGTTCACGCCGTCCCCGACCATCGCAGCTTTATGGCCCTTCTCAGTCAGCTGCTTTACGTACTGCAATTTGCCTTCAGGCAGAAGGTCAGAGACAATTTCATCGACACCCAGTTTCTGACCAACGTCTTCCGCGACAGCCTTTGCATCGCCCGTCAGCAGCACCGTCCGAAGCCGCATCGATTTCAGGGATTGAATTGCATCCTTCGCCTCGGGCCGAAGCGTATCGGCAATTTGCAGAGTTCCCAAGAATCGCCCGCCGCGTGCCACAAATATTTCCGAGCCTGGCACCGAACCGTTCTCTTGATTCAGTTGGATCCCGCGTTCGAGTAAGAAATGCTGATTTCCGACCATGATTTCTTCGCCGTCGCTACGAGCGACGATTCCTTTGCCCGGCGTGTATTCAAATTGACCTGGATCTTCGTACGGAATGCCTAGTTGCGTTGCTTTCCTGAGGATCGCCTTAGCGATCGGGTGTTCGGACCGCGACTCGGCAATCGCTGCAGTTCTTAGCAAAAGTGCGGCGGAAACATCCGGCGCGGGTGCACGTCCAGAAGCTCGGGAGTTCCGTAGGTCAGAGTGCCGGTCTTGTCGAGAAGAACCGTGTCGATTTCCCCAAGTTTTTCGAGGTAAAGGCCGCCTTTGATGATCGCGCCCTGCTGAGCGGCCCGGCCTATCGACCCCAGGATCGCCAGCGGGGTTCCCGCAGCGATCCCACAAGCTCCTGCCACGATGACTACCGAAATGGTCGAACGAATGTTGTGGCTGATCAGGAAAGTCAGGACGGCAGCGCCCAAAGCAAAATAAACGAGATAACCCGCAAGTCGGTCCGCAATTCCTTGAATCGGCGCACGCGATTTCTCCGCTGTCTCAACCGCCTCAATGATCTTGCCAAAAGTTGTGTCACGGCCCAGGCGCTCGACCCGAACTTCGAGCGCGCCGGATTGATTGATCGTGCCGGCGTAGACGATGGCACCGGGCTGTTTTTCAACTGGCATGGATTCACCCGTAATCGGCGCTTGGTCCACGAAAGAATGGCCTCCGACAACCTTCCCATCCACCGGAATACGTCCTCCAGGCCGAACGAGCACTTCGTCATCTGTCGACACGTCCCCGATCTCTACGTCCGTCCACGATCCGCTTCGACGGACGGTCGCCACACTCGGCAACAGATCAACGAGATGTTGAATTGCCTTGCGGCCTCGGCCAACGGTAAGGCCCTCCAGAATCTCTGCGACGAGAACGAAGAGTGTGATGACAAGAGCCGTAAAAATTTCGCGGATCGCCAGAGCCGCGACAATGGCGATAGCCATCGAAAGCTCCATCGTCATGCGGCGTTGTGTGATGTTCTCGTAGGCTTCATGGAAGATCGGGAAACCGCCGACGACCGTGCAAATCACGCCAATCGCAATGATGTATGGATTCGGCGACCTGCCCAGAAACCACATGGCTCCCGCCGCCGCGGCGACAAACAGGACTCGGTTAACGTCGCGCCAACTCAGCGAATGTCCGTGGTCGTCTTCGTGACCCGCGTCGTGGGAGTAGGGCTTGTTGCCGTTAACGCCGAGAGGGTTCTCTCGGTCGGGCTCATTCACATGGGATTGATTCATGGCGGTATCACCTCTCGGAATCCCGGAGGATTGCAGCGTTACTTCAAATAGGCTCGCACTACATCGATCAATTCTTCGGCAGCTTCGCGCTGGGGAGAGTTCTTGCCGTTGTCGGGGGACAGGACATGGAAAAGGATGTGTCCTTCCATGACCTCGGCCATCAGACCGTTCAGCGCGCCACGGCAGGCAGCCATGAGCTGAAGGACATCCGCCGCATTCCTGCTCCGAGTCGAGTGCCCTCTCAATGGCGTCTACCTGCCCACGAATTCTTCGAACACGCGTCAGAAGCTTTTCTTTGTCTTTGCTTGTGTGAGCCATATTTTCACTATACTATAGCCCAGTATAGTATAACAAGGGAAAAACGGATTTCATCGGCGCGGACCTTCGTTTCGAATTTGTCGGAATTACTGATCTAGCGATGAAACACGCGCAGGATTATCACCAGGGCGGCGAGAAGAATGACGACGGCGAGCAGGATGCGCTCGCCCGGTCCGTGATTTGACGCGGTGTGATTCATAACGTTTTCGCTGGGCGTTCAAGCTGATAGAGAAGCTACTCCCACCGCCGCGGAATGCAAGTGAAAGTTTTGTGAAGCGGCCGGTGCGGCCGCTCCCGCCAGTTTGTCCGAAAACAGCGCAGTTCCCGGTCCACGCCAAGCCTGCATTTGCCGCCGTAGGGGCCGGTCCGCCTAGGCGGAGGCCCGGTGTAGCTTTGGGTGTTCGGTTTTGATTTCTCAGCCGCAGGGGCGCTCGCTCGCAAAATCGAAGCGCCCAACAACGGTCGACCGACCATTACCCAAAATCCGCCGTCTCGGACGGACTCGGGCGCCCAACAATCTCCAACTTTCGATTTGCTCCAGCCGTTGCATTCGGCCAAGCTCCGGTGTACGGTCTGCACCCGGAAAAACAGTGTGGCCGAATAGCGCGAGGGCGAAAGCACCCGCCCGCGATGAAACGGCAACCCAAAGGGAGCACTTGATGCGGACGATGAAATGTCGGGGATTCGGATTCTTGGTTTTGCTGGCGGCGCTGAGCAGCGGGCCCGTCCACGGCCAGGCCAAGGACGACTCCGCCGACCGCAAACACGAGCCCAAGAGAGTCGAGCCGTTCAAGGTCGAGCAACAAGCCACCAAAGGCTCAGTCACCATCGGCGGCAAAGCCATCGCCTACGACGCCTACGCCGGAACTCTCATCGTCCATCCAAAGGGCTGGGACGACGTCCCGCAGAACGCGGAAATCGATGCCGACGCCGACAGCGCGAAAAGCAAACAGACCATCGCGCCACCCGAAGCCAGCATGTTCTACGTGGCCTATTTCAAATCCGGCGAGCCGGCAGCCCACCGCCCGGTCACATTTATTTATAACGGCGGCCCAGGCTCGTCCTCGCTCTGGCTGCACATGGGAGCATTCGGTCCGCGCCGCGTGGTCACCGCAGACAATTCGCACACGCCGGCCGCGCCGTACTCGGTGGTGAACAATAATTTCAGCCTGCTCGATGCCAGCGATCTGATTTTCGTCGACGCTCCTGGAACCGGCTTCAGCCGCATCGCAGGAAAAGATCGCGAGAAGGCCTTCTACGGCGTGGATGCCGATGCCCAAGCCTTCGCGGATTTCATTTCACAATTCCTTTCGAAGTATCAGCGATGGAATTCGCCGAAATATCTATTCGGCGAAAGTTATGGCACCACGCGCTCAGCCGTCCTGGTCAATGTGCTCGAAAACGAGCGCGCCACCGATTTCAACGGAGTGATTTTGCTCTCGCAGATTTTGAGCTTCGATAACAGCGCCGATGAGCCGCAGCTCAATCCAGGCGTCGATTTGCCCTACGTGCTAGCTCTGCCGACGTACGCGGCCACGGCCTGGTATCACCACAAACTCCCGGAAGCCCCGAAGGAATTGCATCCATTTCTCGAGGAAGTGGAAAAATTCGCAATCACCGAATATGCCGCCGCGTTAGCGCAAGGAGCGGCGCTGCCCGCGGACCAACGTCATGCAATCGCCACAAAGCTGCATCAGTACACCGGCCTGCCCGTCGAGTACATCGAGAAATCCGACTTGCGCGTGAATGGCGGCCAATTCGAAAAAAATCTGCAAGACGATTTAGGCGACACGACCGGCCGGCTCGACACGCGTTTTTCCGGCCCATCGCTCGATCCGATGAGCAAAGAAGCGGAGTACGATCCGCAGTCTGCAGCGATTAGCTCGGCTTATGTGGCGGCGTTCAATGATTACGTGCGCGCGGATTTGAAATTTGGGGAAGCGAAAGAGTACAAGCCGGAGATTGAAATTTGGAAGACCTGGGATTTCCGCCATAAACATCCCGGCTCGCCGGAACCGGTAATCGCCGCAGCCAACGTGATGGTCGATCTAGCCAGCGCCATGAAACAAAATCCCAATCTGAAAGTGCTCTTGAACGCCGGCTATTTCGATTTGGCCACTCCATTTTACGAGGGCATTTACGAGATGGGCCATCTGCCCATCCCCGCGAAGCTACAGCCGAACATCGAATTCAAGTTTTACGAGTCAGGCCACATGGTTTATGCCCACGAAGCAAGCCTGAAAGAAATTCACGATAACGTCGCCGATTTCATTTCACGGACGGTGGGAGGCTCGGCGAAATAATTAAAATCGCCTTAAAACCCTGAAAGCGTGCATTCGGCTTGACACTTGGTGTATCTTAAACGCGGTGCTTCCTCCGCACCTTCTCCGCAGCGCCAGCGGAAAACCCCACGAAACGGGGAATGGAGGAACGATGAAGCGATTGGTTTTGCTAGGCGCAGTAGTGTCCATCCTGTTGTTGATGACCCCAGTAACGCACGCGCAGACGACTACGCTCGTTCAAGGCACGCAAATCAAACTGAATTTGCTCGGCGGATTGAGCACGACAGTAGCGCGCTCTGGCGATCCGTTTATCGCGGAAGTGGCGGAGCCTGTTTATTACAATTCCATGCTGGTGCTGCCGATGGGAGCGAAGATTCACGGGACGATCGGAGCGGTAATTCGGCCCGAGCACTTCGCGCTATTCCGGAGTCAGGCGCAGATGAACCTGACGTTCAAGTCGATCGAGATCGATGGGCGTGTGTTCCCGGCGCAGTTGAGCATCATCACCATCTCGAACGGCGGAGCGGAAGGAACGAAGCAACGGAAAGACCTGAAGACGGAAGAAGGCGCGGCGGTGAAAGAGAAGCGCGACGTCAAGGGCGCGGTGATGGATGTGGCGATTGGCACCAGCGGCGGCAGCGTGGTGGGCGTGATTTTTAGTCACGTGCTACGCGGCACGCTCTTGGGGTTGATTGGCGGGACTGCATACGTGGTGCAGAAAAAGGGTAAGGACGTGGAATTGCCGGCGCAGACGCAATTTTTGGTGCGCATGGACGGCAATGTTTCGTTGCCGCAGGTTGCTGCAAACGGCGCTGCGGTAAACGGCGCGCAGTAGGTTGCGCGGATGAGTTTGGCGGATGGCGCGCCGGCCCGCGCGTTCGCTTGATGGTGGGTGTGTCTCCCGGCGGGTGCGCGCGCGAGTGTTGGCTGCGAAAGATTCGGAGCGTTAGACCGGCCTCTTACCTGGAATGCTGAAACGGACTCGTTTTACTACTGCAATCATTTGGATTTGTGGGGTGGCTGCGCTGCCGCTTGCGGGCGGCGGCGCAGCTGCCCTCTTGCAGAAGGCGGTTCCCGCCTCCGCTCTGCAACAAAACATTCCTGAAGATTTCAATTTGGCTGCCGCGATGAAACTGCTTTACGGCAATTACGATCCCCTTGCGCATACGTCGACGTTTCGAACGAGTCGCGCATATCCGCATACTTTTTTTGACAAGCCGGGAAAAGTGGATGCGCGAGCTTTTTTGGCTGCTGGAGCCGCGGATTCCGGAACTACGAAAGTTTTTGTGCTGACTGCGGCGGTGCCTCATGGATCGCCTGAATTTGATTGCCACGCCTGCGCACCTTTGATCGGCGCAGCGGTATTTGCGAAGAACGGCGCGGGCTGGGCCGTGGAATCTTCGAACAAAGAATTTGATGTGCTGGGGAATTGGGGCGGGCCGCCTTTCGCTGAGATGCTGCGCGTGGGACCGAACCGCTCGGGATTTGAATTGAAGCCCGGGAATACGAACCAGGGTGAGACCGTTGGATCGGTGATGATTTTGCTGGCTTGGAAGGGCGGCATTCATGCGGCTTTTTCGGCGGAGATTTTTTCCACCGAGACTTCGGATTGCGGAGACGGGATGCGCGAGTGCCGGGATAAATCGGGAGAGCTCTCCTTTGTGCGCGGCGAGAATGCGGATTACGACGATATTGTTTTGACGATTTCCGGGACGGAAGAGAGTGCGAAGACAGGGAAGGATGAGAAGGTGCGGCGGGTGCAGAATTGGAAGTTTGTTGAGGGGAAGTATGCTCGGGTGAAGGAGTAGGGAATTGCGAGTTTCGAATGGCGCGTGACGAGATTTTCGGCATTCGATTGGGCAAACTGCAATTGCAACGTCGAACACCCACTTCCGGAGCGGGCGGGTGGTGAACCCCCGCCCCTACAAACCGTCACGCATTGGCGTGGGCGGCTTTTTTGTTGGCTCGTTTTAGATGGCGATAGAGGCTGGTGCGCCCTATTCCCAGCAATTGGGCGGCGCGGACGCGGTTGCCTTTGCAAGATTCCAGGACGCGCTCGATGTGCATTCTTCGGATTTCAGCCAGTGGTAACGGGCGCCAGGATTCTTCGTGATTGTGGGATTGGCCGTTGGGCTTTTGCAAGTGTTCGGGGAGGTCCGTGACGTCTATGAAATCGGTGCTGGCGGTTATGGCGGCGCTGGAGAGGACATTTTCGAGTTCGCGGACGTTGCCAGGCCAGTTGTGCTGCAGGAGCGCCACTTGAGCGCGGCGGCTTAAGCCTAATAGCGGCTTGTCGTAGGACTCGCTGGATTTTTTCAGGAAATGCTGAATTAGTAGCGGGATATCTTCGGGGCGCTCGGCCAGGCCTGGGACGCGTAGTTCGATGGAGCTTAGGCGGTAGAAAAGGTCTTCGCGGAAACGGCCTGCGAGGACTTCGGCGCGCAGATCGCGGTTGGTAGCGGCGATCAGGCGAACGTCGATGCGGCGCACTTCGGGAGAGCCTACCCGTTGAATTTCGCGATTTTGAATTACGCGCAGGAGCTTGGCTTGCATGGGGAGAGAAGTTTCGCCGATTTCGTCCAGAAACACCGTGCCACCGTTCGCGAATTCGAAAATGCCGGGGCGCGTTTCAATGGCGCCGGTGAAAGCGCCGCGGACGTGTCCGAAGAGCTGGCTTTCGAGAAGAGTGTCGACCATCGCGGAGCAATTGCAGACGGCGAAACGGGATTTGGCTACCGGGCTCATTTGGTGGAGGGCGTGGGCGATCAATTCTTTGCCGCAGCCGGTGGGGCCGGTGATTAAGACATTGGTGTAGTGGCGAGCGACTTTGCGGGCCAGGTCGAACATTTCGAACATGGCGGGGCTTTTGCCCACGATGCCGTGAAATTCGAGATTGGTGAGCAGCTTCGATTCGAGATCGCGGACTTGCGAGCGCTGCGCGAAGACTGCGGCTAGCTCGTCGAGAGTTTTGTAGAGGCGGGCGGTTTCGAGGGGCTTACAGAGATAATCGCAGGCGCCGCGTTTAATGGCTTCGATTGCGGAATCCACGGAGTAGTGACCGGTGATCAGGATTACGTAGACGCCGGGATCGATTTCGAGAGATTTCTCCAGAAATTTTAGTCCGTCTATTCCCGGCAAGTGCACATCGGCGAGAACTACGCGGCAGCCGCCGCGATGCACGATTTCGAGGGCTTGCTCGGGACTTGTGGAGCCGATGGCCGGAAAGCCGGATTTTTCCAGCCGCAGAGTGAGCTGTTCGACCAGGTCGGGTTCGTCATCCAGGACGCAGATGGGAAGGCTTGCGCGGTGCAGTGCTGCAATGGGTTTTTCGAGAGTCGCCATGATGGATTGATAGGCACGGCGTGTTCCATCTTGTGCGCGGGATTGCTGCCGTGTTTTGCGAACTGCCGGATCGCGCGCGTAGCCTGGTTTCTGGCTTCAACAGCATCAGAAGACGACGGTTAGGGAATGGCTGTGTCGCGGCTTGGTTCGGATTTCTTCGTTCGGGGCGAAGATGCGCCGAAGATTAGAGATTCGGGATTGGTTCCGTGACGGAACCGAAGTTTCAAAAGGGAATTTTTGGGCCAAGTGGCGCTGGCATCCCGGCCGGCATCTGGCGAGCGGGATTGTGTTCGAAGGCGTCTCTAATGGACGGAGCTTTTGGTCTTTTGCGTCGCATGGTTTGAGATCGCGCGCCGTCGACGATTGCTGATGTGGGGAACTTTTCGGTCGTAAGAGCCGGCAGGGACGCCGGCGCTACTTTAGTGGGTGCGCCTCGACGATTGCTGATGTGGCGAACTTTTCGGTCGTAAGAGCCGGCAGGGATGCCGGCGCTACTTTACTTGCTGTCGACGATTGCAGACCTCCCTTGCTGCGGTGGGCGTCAGATGCCTACTTGCAGGCTGGGCGCGCTCAATTCTTGAGTGGCTGGATGGCGTCTTTCTCGCGGGTGCAGCTGTTTGATCGAGACTTTGATTCGGCCGTCGCGCTGTCGCGGGCTTAGTTCTGTGGTTTGGTACGCGATGGGGAGCTGCGTTTCTGCTGGGCCGTGTTGCAGCAGGCGCAGGAAGACGATTGTGCCTGCGCGGAGGTCGGCTTTTACGCAAACTGATTTTGCGCCGTCAGGGGTCCATTCGAGAGAGGTCTGCTCGACGAAGAAATTCTCCTTGGAATTCCAGCCGGAAACTTCGACTCCGTAGTGTTGATCTTCGGCGTGTGGCGCGGGCATGAAAACCTCCGGGGGTGGTGGAGAGCAGGAATGGGGCCACTTGACGGAGCCGTTTTCGATTGTGTGGGAACGGTTTAGTTTTTTATTTTTTCTAGGATTTTTAATTTCGGTTTGCAGATTGATACAGATGTTCGCGTTTGGGGCAGTGAGATTTGCGGGGATTTAGACTTTAACTTTGGCGGTTAGTGGCTCGGACAAATGCGGTGCGTCGATTTTAGTGTTTCTTCCGTCCGAGTTTCTTGCTTGATGTTTACGATTTGCTCGTCGGATGCCGGCAGGGACGCCGGCGCTACTTTACGGCGCTACTCAGCCGTAGCGGGCGCCTGGGTAGAGTAGGTTCAGGGCAACTGTGAAAAGCGGGGTGAAGATTTTGTCGAAGAGATACCAGGCGGCGATCAGGCCGATTAGGCCGAAGCCTTGATTGGTCCAGTTTAGGAAACGTAGGGCGGTGGCGTCGTTCATGAAAATGGTGATTACGTTGCGGCCGTCTAGCGGGGGAACTGGCAGGAGATTGAACGTACCTAGTAGAAGATTCAGGACGAAGAGAATACTTAGGAACGTGGCGGCGAATTCTGCTGGGCCGGCGCTGGTGGCTTCGGTTACGTGCGTGAAACTGGCGCTCGATGGCGGGTGGAACGCGCCGTAGTGGACGCCGAGCTTGATGGAGATCGCCGCGAGAATCATTAGCGTGAAATTTGCGGCTGGCCCGGCCAAGGCCATCCAGGCGGCGCGGCGCGGATAGCGTTGTTGCCAATTTGGATCGTAGGGAGCGCTGGCCCAGCCGATCATCCAGTGGGCTGCGATGTAGGAGATGATTGGGACGACTACGGTGCCAAATGGTTCGCGGCGGATGTGCGGCCAGGGATTTAGTGAGACTTGGCCGCCATGAAAGGCTGTGGGATCGCCGCCGATTTTTGCTACTAGAGCGTGGGCGCCTTCGTGGCAGGTGGTGGAGAAGAGGAAGACGATGTACCAGATTAGGCCGAGGACTATGAATTGAGCGGGATCGGTGGGCATGGCGGGGGCGAGAGTAGTGCGAATTTGCCGGCGGTGCAAGGCTGGATTCGTGTCTTGGGAAATTTTGACGGGGCTGGCCGCGGGGAGTTATGCACATCTTGTTTAAATCGGCGATGCTCACAACTGGTTACACTGCGTGATAGGCTTGGAAACTGCTGCGCGGTGTTTGGTTTAGCTCGCGCGTGCGACGCATTTGAGACCTTGGGTGGCCCTTGACATGGGTGACAATTGAGAATAATCTCCCGGCACTAGATCGCCCTGCATTTGGAGCGATTCCGATGTGGTTCGGCTTGGAGGAACCCATGCCCCCTCGTAGCAAGCCGGCGCGACGTGTCTCTACGCGCCTGTTGTCCCGCAAGTCCGCAGTGTCTCCACGCGAATTCGAGCATTTGCTGGAACGCGCGGAGAAGTTTATGTCGGCGCACGCGAAGAATTTGCAGCATCCGGCGGCGCATCACGGGCCCAAAACGCGCGTGAGTGCTGCGTAACGGGAAAATTTAGAAGGGAAGAAAAGTGGCTCCGGGGCCTGGACTCGAACCAGGATTCTAGGCTCCAAAGGCCCATGTGCTACCAATTGCACCACCCCGGAGTGGTGGAAAAAGTGTAGCAGAGATTTGGGAAATTTCCGCTGGACTAATTAAATTCCGCGAATCGCCTCGCTTCGAAGTTTGCCGCTCGTGCAGGCTTCTGCTACGCTGCTGAATAATCATTTTTAAAAACGGAGAGGTGTCCGAGCGGTTTAAGGAGCACGCTTGGAAAGCGTGTGTTGGGGAAACTCAACCGTGGGTTCGAATCCCACCCTCTCCGCCATCGCGTCTTGATCGCCGGCCAGTTGCAAGGGCCGCGGTTATCCAACTGATCTGCATGCGCGCCGTCACCGCCGCCCGTGATGCGAGTCACTGCGTTTCGATCGCTTCGTCTGCAAACTGAGGACCGTTATGGCGGACTTCCCTGCGTAAACAGGCCGCCTAGATGGTGAAGGTTCATGTTTTCACGCTGCGCCAATCCGGATTGCTCGGTCGAGTTCGACTATCACTATGGGCGTTTTTTTCGCTTTCATCGCGAGGATCGGGCTAAACAGTTTTCCGCGAACATGCACGGCGTCGAGCATCACTGGTTGTGCGGAGATTGTTGTAAGGCTCATACGCTGGAACGCGAAGGGGAAAACATCGTCGTAGCGTCGCTGCCGGTTATTTCACCTCCGGACAACGAACGGGAATTCGCGGCACAGATCGTGTGAGCGGAATTTCTGCAGACGCATCGGCTACGTCAACTCCTGCGGCGTTATAACCCTTCTTCGTTGAAGCAAACTATCCACTAGGCGCGGATGACTTCCACCGAGCAGGGCGCATGAACCGCGACATATTCGGAAACACTGCCCATGAGCACGCGATCGACGCCGCGCCATCCATGCGATCCGAGCACGATCAGGTCCGCGCCGCATGCTTTCGCCTGGTCTAATATCACAGCCCGTGGATCGCCGAGCGGGGTTGAGTCTCCAGCCGGCACTTTCAGACCCGCTGCTGCCAACACCTGCCGTGCTGTCGCTATTGCTTGCTGGGCGTGGGTATGGGCTTCGGCGAGCACTTCCTCAAGCAAGCTCGCGGGATAAATCGTCGAAGGGGATCCGATGCTGAACTGATCCTCGGGGCTGAGAAGCTGGACAACACTGGTGATTCTGATTTCTGTGCCGACCGGCCAGGGGCGCTTGGCGACGGATTCAGCGGCTAAGGCTGCGAAAGCCGATCCGTCCGTAGCCAGCAAAATCATCAGGGGCGGAGCAGCATGAGTGCCATGGTAACGACTTGGGCGCACAATTTCGACTGAGCAATGCGCTGCTCGCAAGACCCCTTGAGCGACGCTGCCGAGAAATAGACGTGAGAGCGCTCCTTGGCCGTGCGAGCCGACCAGGATGAAGTCTGCGTTCCATTCTTTGGCGTATTCGGCGATGCAGCGCCGCGGCGGGCCGAGCAGTACCTCCGAACTGACTTCGCGTCCTGCGGCCGCGATTTTATCGGCTGCTTTTTGCAGCATTGCCTGGGCCGCGCGCTTTTGCTCTTCGATCAGTACCGGCACGCGGTAAAGTGGCCTGAGATCCACGACGTGCAAAAGGCGGAAGCTGGTCTCCTTCGACCAAGGCCGGGCCAGCAATTCATCGACAACCTTGAGCGAATGTTCCGAACCATCGAGCGCCAGAAGAACTCTCATGCGAGTTCCTTTCCCAAGCTAAACTTGTGATATCGCGAGTGTCCGTCAACTGCTGCGGTGATGATGTGATCTGGGTCACGCGTGGCGCGCGACAGGCAGCGATTGTCGGCGAAGCGCATGCCGTGCCGTTAGAGTTGCGATGTGCCGGCGGATTTGAAGTGCTCGCTGAACCATTGCGCGGCGAGATCTGCGACCGTTTCCAACGTCCCCGGCTCTTCGAAGAGATGAGTGGCGCCCGGTACGATTACTAGTTTCTTGTCGCGGACGGTGAGTTTCTCGAGGGCCTGCCGGTTCATTTGGATCACGGGCTGGTCGTCCCCGCCGACGATTAGAAGCGTAGGTGCGCGAACCGTACGAAGCGCGTCTCCGGCGAGATCCGGTCGGCCTCCGCGGGAAACTACTGCGGCGATAAGTTGGGGCAGTTCCGCGGCGGCCATCAGCGCGGCACCGGCTCCGGTGCTGGCGCCGAAATAGGCGATTTTGAGGTGGCGTGTGTCGGGACTGTTGACGGTCCAATTGGTGGCCACAACCAAACGCTCGGCGAGAAGTGGGATGTTGAAGCGAAGCTCGCCGGTGTAACGGTCCGCAGACTCTTCGTCATACGTTAAGAGATCGAACAGCAGACTTCCGATTCCGTGGGAATGGAGAACTTTTGCTACGTAGCGATTGCGGGGGCTGTGACGGCCGCTTCCGCTGCCGTGGGCAAATAGCACCAGGCCATCCGAATCTTTCGGGATGATCAGGCTGCCCTGTAACGTGGCTGCTTCTATTTCAATCGATACCTCGCGCTCGATGCCTTCGCGTGCTGGCTTTCGTGCTGTGGCCATGTGCGACCTTCCAAACGGGCGAATGCCGCCTGGGTTTTCATTGCGGAAGCGAACGGCCGAACCTTAAACCTCGTTCTTAAACCGCAATCTACCCTGAAAAACACAAAACGTCGATTGCCGGGCAAACTGACTTCTATCACAACCCGCTGGCCTGCGTAACAGAAATGCGCACTCCACGCCGAGGCGCGCGTCGCGTGGCTCGATGTGATCTCGCTCACACGACGGCGTGATACGGTTCACTGCATGACGACCATCGACAATGGGAATGTTAAAAGAAGCATACCGATCAAGTTCACCGTTCCAGCGGCGGCGACAAGCGGGCGGGGAAAGAGAGGCAATCCGATGATCTTCCGAAATCGAATAGAGGCAGGGCAGCGATTGGCTTCGCAACTGTTAGATTACGCGGACCGCGAGGACGTGATTGTGCTCGGAGTGCCGCGGGGCGGCGTGCCGGTCGCTTTCGAAGTGGCCACGGCGCTCAGTCTTCCGCTGGACGTATTTGTGCTTCGCAAGTTGGGAGTGCCTGGGCATGAGGAATTGGCGTTTGGAGCGATCGGAAGCGGCGGAGTTCGAGTGCTCGATCGGGAAATCATCAAGACGGTGGGCTTGTCCGACTTGGCGATCGACATAGTCACGGCGGCGGAGCGAACCGAACTTGCGCGGCGGGAGCGAATATATCGTGGGGGGCGCGCGCCGCTGGATGTGCGAGGAAAGACCGTGATTCTTGTGGATGACGGCATAGCCACCGGGTCGAGTTTGCGCGCGGGCGTTCGAGCGTTGCGGGAAATGCAGCCGGCGGCGATCGTGATCGCGGCGCCGGTCGCGCCGCAATCTACCATCGATCGCCTGAAGCGCGAAGTGGATGACGTAGTTTGCGTTGCTATTCCGGAAATGTTTTACGGCGTCGGACAGTTCTACGAGGATTTCTCGCCAACGCCGGACGAAGAGGTAAATGAACTGCTGCACGAAGCTTCGCGACAAAGGAGCGAGAAGCAAGACCGCGGCGTGTGGTCAAGGGCGTCTCGTTGATTTTTTGTAAGCAGTGACGGAGCGGCGCGGAGAGCGATGATGCAGCGGAAGCGGTCATCGCCGGGGAAAAAGGGGTCAAGACAATGCTCGCCAAAAAGGAACACGACTTAGTAGCTGCGATTCGGCGGTCCGCGCATCCGCTCACCGGTGAGCCTGCGGATTTCGATCCATTGATGAGCGCGATCGGCGATTCCCGGCTGGTTCTGATCGGGGAAGCGTCGCATGGGACGCACGAGTTTTATCGTGTGCGCGCGCAGATTTCGAAGCGGTTGATTAGTGAGAAGGGATTCGCGGCGGTTGCGGTGGAAGCTGATTGGCCGGACGCGTATCGCGTCAATCAATTCGTGCGATTTGAGGGTGAAGACGAGGACGCGATCGACGCGCTCTCGGGCTTTCAGAGATTTCCTGCGTGGATGTGGCGCAACGCGGATGTTCTGGATTTCGTGGGCTGGCTGCGCAATCACAACGAGCATCAGCATTCCAAGAGGGCTGGCTTCTATGGCCTCGATCTCTACAGCTTGCACGCTTCGATGCGAGCCGTATTAGATTTCCTGGACAAGGTAGATCCTGATGCCGCTCGGCGTGCGCGCTATCGCTATGGCTGCTTCGAAAACTTTGGCGAGGACACGCAGGCTTATGGTTACGCGGCCAGCTTCGGCCTTAGCAAGAGTTGCGAACAGGAAGCGATCGGCCAGTGGATGGAAATGCGCCAACGCGCTGCGGATTTGGCCAACCGCGACGGGCGCGTGGCGCGGGATGCATTCTTCTTTGCGGAACAGAACGCTCGATTGGTGAAGAATGCCGAGGAATATTACCGCGCGATGTTTCGCGACAGTATCTTCGCCTGGAATTTGCGCGACACCCACATGGCGGAAACTCTAGATGCCTTGATGCGCCATCTCGGGCCACATGCGAAAGTTGTCGTGTGGGCGCACAATTCGCATCTGGGAGATGCGCGGGCCACGGAAATGGGACTCCGCGGAGAGTTGAATTTGGGTCAACTGGTGCGCCAACGGTATGGCAATGAAGCGACGCTGGTGGGTTTTACCACGCATACTGGAACAGTGACGGCTTCGTCGGAATGGGATCGTCCTGCCGAACGCAAGCATGTTCGCCCTTCGCTCCCCGGGAGTTACGAGAATCTCTTTCACCAGGCTGGCATTCCGAATTTTCTCCTGCGGCTTGGGCGGAATGATGAAGCGACCGCCGGTTTGCGGGAGCCGCATCTGGAGCGCGCCATCGGCGTGATTTATCTGCCGCGAACGGAGCGCACGAGCCACTACTTCCATGCTCAACTCCCGGATCAGTTCGACGTGGTATTGCATTACGACGAGACGCGAGCGGTTGAGCCGTTGGAGCGGACGGCGAAGTGGGAGAAGGGCGAAGTGCCCGAGACTTTTCCTTCGGCCGTGTAGCTAGCGAGGGCCGTGTGATTTATCCTATATCGGCAAGATTGAGTCCTCAGCAGAGCCAACGCGGCTTGCCAAACTTGGGAGGACGCAGCCGGAGAAGGTCTCCCGTGAAAGTTCCACCGCAAGGCGGATTCGCAATTCCGGTGGCTCGGCAACTGCATTGGCGTCCTAGCTAGCGGAACGCGCCTCATGCGGCGCTGCGGGCGCAATCCTGGGCTTGTTATGACACTTAAAGAATATCGCAGTAAGCGGCGCTTCAACGTGACCCCCGAACCGCAGGGCAAAAAAAGCCGCCGGTCCGAGCCGTCGCTGATCTTCGTGGTGCAAAAGCATCTTGCGACGCGGCTGCACTACGACTTTCGGCTGGAATGGAACGGTGTGCTGCTCTCCTGGGCTGTGCCCAAAGGCCCGTCAACTGATCCTTCGGTGAAGCGGCTCGCGATGCCCACGGAAGACCATCCGATCGAGTATGCCAATTTTGAAGGAGTGATCCCGGCTGGCGAGTATGGCGCCGGCACAGTCATGATCTGGGACACTGGCACTTGGGAGGCGCAGAGTCCGGATGTAGACGCGGCGCTGAAGAAGGGGGATCTGAAGTTCATCCTGCACGGCAAAAAATTGCACGGGTCCTGGGTATTGGTACGCACGCACGGTTTCGGAAGCTCGACGAAACCGTCGTGGCTGCTCATCAAGCATCGCGATGAATTTGCCAGCGCCATAGATATCACTCTCAGCGCGCCTGCCTCGGCGCTTAGCCGGCGGATTCTCGCGGACATCGCGCGGGATGGCGGAGGGGACGTCGAGAAAGCTTCGAGCGGAGATCCCAAGAGCGCAGCCAAAGTTCCCGCTCGGTCAAAGAAACGTGAGGCCTAACATGGAACTGAACGAAGCGATTTACACGCGGCGTGCCGTGCGCGAATTCACGGCAGAGCCCGTGGATCAGCCGACGTTGCTGCGGCTCATCGACGCAGCCATTCAAGCGCCGAGCGCCATCAATGAACAGGGCTGGTCTTTCTGCGTGGTGCGGGATAAAGCATTGCTGGCGCGGATATCGAACTCGGCAAAAGCACATCTGCTCAAAGTGCCGCCGACCGGCTTGCGCTCGCACCATTTTCATGAGTTCAGCGATCCTAACTTCGATATTTTCTATCATGCGCCAGCGCTGGTGGTGATCGCGAGCGTGCATGACGGCCCCTGGGCGGTAGAGAACTGCACGCTGGCCGCGGAAAATCTGATGCTATCAGCCTGCGCTGCGGGCTTGGGAAGCTGCTGGATCGGGCTCGCGCAAGCTTGGCTGAGCACGCCGGAAGGCAAGGCAGCGCTGGGGCTTCCATCGGGTTATCTTCCGGTTGCACCGATCATCGTCGGGTACCCAAAATCGGTGCCGGCGCCTGTTGCACGGAAGGAGCCGGAAATCCGGTGGATCAGTGAATAATAAAAAGAGTGCCATTTCTGCCGCGCGAGTCGTGTGAAACGCGGGACCGGCGTTGATTTGCAAGACGTATCGCGAAGGACAAATTCGTTGTCTCCCGCGGTTCATCGGATTAAACTTAGTCGGGCCAAATTTACGGACATCTCAGCCATCAGAGAGGAAAGATTAATGCGAAACAAGCTTGTGATTCTTGCAGTGTGTTTGGTGTTGGCTTCGCCTTTGTTTGCACAGAAGAAACAGGATGAACGGTTGGCAAAATCGGCGGACGCGTTGCGCGAAATCCTTGGCAGCGATAAAGGACTGCCGAAGAATATTTTGGATAACTCGGTCTGCGTTTTGATTTTTCCTAGCGTGAAGAAAGTGGCTGTGGGAATTGGCGGTAGTTATGGACGGGGTGCGCTGGTTTGCCGCAAGGGCGATAACATGGACGGAAAATGGTCGGCGCCGGCTATGTATGCATTGGACCAGGGTAGCTTGGGAATTCAACTGGGAGCTACGGCTACGGATTTCGTTTTGGTGATCATGAAGAGCAAGGGAGCCAGATCAGATTTTGTCGGGCAAGACCAAGCTGGGAGCGAATGCTGCGGCTGCTGCTGGCCCGACGGGCGCTCAGGCGAATGGCTACAATGCCGAGTCGATGAAGGTGGACGTTCTGACCTATTCGCGCACCAAGGGATTGTTTGCCGGCGTATCGCTCGAAGGCGCTTCGATGGACGTGGATAATGATGCCAACAAGGGGCTTTACGGCAAGGAAATCACCGCGGTGGACATCGAGAAGGGTCTTGGATCGGCACCCGCGGCTGCCGAGCCTTTGGTGAGCTTGTTGGATAAGGCTTCGCCGGGGCGCAAGTAACTTTTTCCGGGAGCGGCGGGGAGTTTCGGTTTCGCCTGCCGCTTTTTCTGGGATTTAACAAAGCTACAAAACCCAACGCTAAACCGGGCGGGTAGTAAACCCCCGCCCCTACTCCCTTTTTACCTGATTTTCCATTGTGCGTTGAAGTGTGTCTGGATACTGCCGATTTGGGGGATTGAGGGGAATCTCATGAGCGATGACGCGAAGACTTTAATCGGTGAGCGTGAAGAGATGGGCAAAGCGCTGACATTGGAAGTGCAGCAGGAGATGTTGCGGTTGCTGGTGGACAACATCAAGGAATACGCGATCACCCTCCTGGATCCGCAAGGGCACGTCACTACTTGGACGCCGGCGGCGGTGCGGTTGAAGGGCTATCACCCGGAAGAAATTATCGGGCAGCACTTCTCGGTTTTTTATACGGCGGAAGACGCGGCACATGGAAAATGCGAGCACGAATTGGAAGTGGCGGCGCGCGTCGGGCGATTTGAGGATGAAGGCTGGCGGTTGCGCAAAGACGGGACGCGATTTTGGGCCAGCGTGGTGATTACGGCGCTGCGCGATGCGCAGGGGAATTTGCGGGGATTCGGGAAAGTCACCCGCGACCTGACGGATCGCAAGCAGGCCGAGGAACGGCTTCGCATGCAGGCGCAAGAAATATTGGAAATGGCCACTGTTCCGTTGGTGCAGGTTTGGGACGGCATCATTCTGGTGCCGCTAATCGGAATGCTGGATAGCGCGCGCACTCAGCAATTGATGGAACGGCTGCTGCAGCGCTTGACCGAAACTGGTTCGCCGGTGGCACTGATCGACATCACCGGAGTGCCGACGATTGATACGCAGACCGCGCAACATTTGCTCGAGACGATTAAAGCGGTGCGCTATGTGGGCGCGGACGTGGTGTTGACGGGAGTGCGGCCGGCGATCGCGCAGACTTTGGTGCATTTGGGCATTGATGTTTCGGGAGTGGCTACGCGTTCTTCGCTGACGGCGGGATTGCGCGTGGCGCTGCGCATGTTGAACCTCGAAATTACCGCGGGCAACGGCGATGCATAGTCCCAAGCATCCTGAAAGCATCTCGGAAACGATCACAGTGATTAAGGTGCGGGAAGTTTTGTTGGTGACCATGCCGCCGGATCCGGACGATCCGACCATCTGCGCGCTGCAGGAGAAAACGTTGGAGGCCATGAACCAGCATACGGTGACCGGACTGATCCTGGATCTGACGCGGGTGGAAATTTTGGATTCGTACTTTGCGCGGACGGTGGCGGAAACGGCGCAGATGGTGGAATTGATGGGCGGGGAGACGATTATCGCGGGGATGCGTCCCGCAGTGGCGATTACCGCGACGGAGTTGGGAGTGACGTTGGGGCGAACGCGGACGGCGCTGAACGTGGATCGGGCACTCGATATGGTGGGGCGCAGGCAAGCGCGGAAAGTGAGACGCCGATGATGACTTTACAGGAGCGCGGCGAAATTGAAATCAACGTGGAGCACGACATCGCCATTGCGCGACGGGCGGTTCGCGACATCGCGGCGGAACTGGGATTTGGGGTTACCGAGACCGCGCGCATTGTGACCGCGGCTTCGGAATTGGGGCGCAATGTCCACAAATATGCGGGCGGCGGAGTGATGCGCTGGCGTGCGCTGAATAAGAACGAACGGAATGGATTGGAATTGTGTTTCGAGGATCATGGGCCGGGGATCGCAGACGTGAATGAAGCAATGCGCGAAGGGCACACCACCGGCGGCGGACTAGGAATGGGTTTGCCGGGGGCGAAGCGATTGATGGACGAAATGGAGATCAATAGCGCGCTCGGCGAGGGCACGACGGTAACGGTGCGGAAGTGGCGGCGGTGACCCATCGGGGAATTCGAGGCTAGAAATTTATTGGTGGCCGATCGCATCGATTGCCTGGCGGCGCAGCAATCGGCGCGGAGTATTGCGTTGAAGCTGGGCTTCGCCGATGACGCCAGCGAAGAAATCGCGCTGGTGGTGGCGGAGCTGGCTTCCAATTTGGTGAAGCATGCCGGGCGCGGCGCGCTGACTTTCCGGAAAGTGCGCAATGGCGAACGCATTGGGATCGAGGTGAAGTCGCAGGACATCGGCCCGGGAATTTCTAATATCGAGAAGTCGATCATGGACGGATGTACGACTGCGGGGTCGCTCGGTTACGGGCTTGGGACCGTCAATCGACTGATGGATGAGATGGAAGTGCAATCGCCGCCGGGAGCGGGCACGCAGATTCTGTGTCGCCGTTGGCTGCGGGCTCGGAACGAGCTGTTGTTGCCGCACGTTTGGGACGTGGGAGTTGCGACGCGCGCGCGACGCTGCGCGGCGGAAAACGGCGACGCGTTTGTGATCAGGGAGTCGGAGAAAGCGCTGCTGGTGGGATTGATCGATGGCTTGGGCCATGGAGAGCCGGCGCAGAAAGCGGCGCTGGCCGCGCAGATTTATGTGCAGAAGCATTTCGACCAGCCGTTGGACAAAATATTCGCCGGGGCCAGCCGCGCTTGCAGCGCCACGCGGGGAGTGGTGATGGCTCTGGCGCGTTTTCCGTCGAACACGCACCTGAATTTCGCCAGTGTGGGGAATATCGAAGCGCGTGTGTCGGGCAGCCGCCGCGTTCCTTTTGGCGTGCATCGCGGAATTTTGGGCGCCGGTGAGGACGCGCATGGAGACGCACGTCAAGCTGGAGGAGTTTGAGTGGAATCCGGAAACCGTGCTGGTGCTGCACACGGATGGCCTGCGCAGCCGTTGGGACTGGAGCGATTTCTCCGGGATCGAGCGGCAGCCTGCGCAGGATATCGCGACGAAATTGCTGCGCGAGCTGGCGAGTGAGAATGACGACGCGACGGTGCTGTGCGTCAAAAGCGTGGCGCCATGAGCGTCGAAGCCAAAATCGCGCCGCAGGATTTATACGCCACCATTGCGATGTTGCAGGAGGAATTGGAAGCCACGAATCACGAAGTGATGATGATGACGCTGGAGCTGGAGGAACGCGTGGCGCAGCGCACCGCGCAACTGGCGCAAGCGAACTCGGAGTTGATCGCCGAGGTGACCGAACGCACGCGCGCGGAAGCGGAAATCAAGCAGCTCAATCGCGATCTGCATATTCGCGCCGCGGAACTGGAGGAGGCCAATCGCGACTTGGAGGCGTTTTCGTATTCCGTGTCGCACGATTTGCGCGCGCCGCTCGCGCAGATGATGGGGTTTGCCGAGGTTTTGGATGAAGAAGCCGGCCCAGCCTCGAGCGAGAAGTCGCGGCGGTATGTGGGAAAAATTGTGACGGCAGGGCGCCGCATGGCGGAATTGATCGATAACTTGCTGCGATTTTCGCGCGATGCGCATCGCGGATTGGAAATGCGCAGCGTGAAGCTCGATGAAGTAGTGGAAGACGTAATTTGCGAATGTAAACAGGGTCTAGGTAGCCGCAATGTGATTTGGCGAGTGGCGCGGCTTCCTCATGCGTGGTGCGATGCGGCCTTATTGCGCCAGGTGTTTATGAATTTAATTTCTAATGCGCTCAAGTACTCGGGGCCGCGCGATCCTGCGGTGATCGAGATTTGCCCGCCGGAGGTGCAGCAAGAGGAGGCCGTCTTCTCGGTGCGCGACAACGGCGTCGGATTCAATTCGCAGTATGCCGATAAATTATTTGGGGCTTTTCAGCGGCTGCATAACAGTAGTGAGTTTGAAGGGTCGGGAATCGGTTTGGCCAGCGTGCGCCGGATTATTTCGCGGCATGGAGGCAGAGTTTGGGCGCGGGGAGCGGTCGGCGAGGGGGCTACTTTTTATTTTAGTTTGCCGGTGAGGGACGAGGGGAAATAGACTTTTGGGCGAGGCCAAAACCGGAAGCCGAAAACCGAAAAGCGAAGACCGCCAGCCGAAAACCCAGGGCTACGCCGGGCCGGTCGTGAACCCCGGCCCCTACAATTTGTAGCCGAATTTGCGGACTAGGGCGTGGCGGGCTTTGGCATCATCTGGGCTTTCTACACCTTTCGGCGGATAGCCGTCGATTACGCCTAGGACACCTCGGCCGTGGCCGGATTGGGCCACGATGACCTCGACCGGATTCGCCGTGGCACAGAAAATATTGCAGACTTCGAAGCAGTCCTTAATGCGGCTGAGCACATTGATCGGGAAGGCCTGGCGAATTAGCAGGACGAATACGTGGCCGGCGGCGATGGCTTCGGCGTTGGAAATGGCGGCGCGGCGCAATTCCTCGTCGTTGGATTCGACGCGAATGAGGCAGGGCCCGGACGCTTCGCAGAAAGCTACGGCAAACTTTGCGCCGGGGACTGTGTTCATCATCACTTCGTAGATATCTTCGGCGGTTTTGATGAAGTGCGATTGACCGAGGATGAGGTTTGCGCCTTCCGGAATTTCGATAGGAATATCATGTAGCTCCATCTTGCCCTCGCGTAGGTAGAAAATTCCCAATTCAGAAAATGGGCGCGCGCGGTGCGGAAGCGTGCGCGAGCGAAGTCCATTATCGACAGCAAGTAAGGAGGAGGCAAGTCACGACGGTTCGTGGCCACGAAAGTGCAATCAAGATTGCGCACGCCACGCGGTGCGGCCGTGGAGCTCAAGGGATTCATGTACGGCAGCGAATGGTCGATTGGGATGGCACTAGGCAATTCGGAGAAGATCATGATCTCTCGAGCGATGCACGAAGCGAAGCGGTGGGCAAGAAACGCCTTCGGATTTGCGCTCCTGGTGCTGGGAATTATCGCGATTCCCACGCCAGGCCCGGGGCTTCTGTTGTTCATGTTGGGATTGGCGACGTTGGCGGCCGAATTCGCGTGGGCGCGTAAGCTGTTGGACACCATGAAAGAGCTTGGCCTGCGGTTGCGCGCGGCGGTTGCGGCCCGAAGAGTGGTCCCCGGAGCGCGAGTTTCTTGAATTGCTTTTTTCCTCTGAAGTAGTTCTTCTGATGTAGTTTCTTCGAAGTTTTCCAATCTGCGACTCCCAATTTGAAACTGAGCGGTTTGTGCCCCTGAGGCAGGTTGGCTTTCTGTTCTTTTTCGTTGGCCTATGCTTTGATTAGCCGTGCGAAGCGGAGGATTTGATGATTGATCGATGGCGGGGCAAATGGGCATTAGTTACCGGGGCTAGCGCGGGGATTGGGACGGCGCTCGCTCGATTGCTGGCGGCGGGGGGAGCGAATTTGGTTTTGACGGCGCGGCGGCGGGCGCGGCTCGAGTCACTCACCGCGGAATTGGCGGCAGCGCACAAAATTCGCGTGGAAATTTTCACGGCGGATCTGGAGCAGAGCGCGGCGCCGGGCGAAATTCACGCGTTTACGGTGGGCAAAGGGATTGATGTCGATTTGCTGATCAACAATGCTGGGTTCGGGCACTATGGCACTTTTCACGAATCGCCGCTGGAGCCGCAGTTGGGAATGGTGCAAGTAAATTGCGCGGCGGTCGTTCATCTCACGCATCTTTATTTGCCCGGGATGGTGCAGCGGCGGCGCGGCGATATTTTAATTTTGGCTTCCACGGCTTCGTTTCAGGCGGTGCCTTACATTTCGGTGTATGCGGCTTCGAAGGCGTTTGATCTTTTGTTTGCTGAGGGACTGGCGGAGGAGGTGCGGCGGTTCGGCGTAGGAGTTTGCGCGCTTTGCCCGGGATCGACGAGTACCGAGTTTCAACAGGTGGCGGGACAGCCGGAGCATTTGAAGCGGCGGCAGGAGACGGCGGAGAAAGTGGCGCGCGTGGGGTTGGAGGCTCTGGCGGCGGGGAAGAGTTACGTTATTTCGGGATTTGCGAATTACGCGAGCGCGCACGCGGAACGATTGGTGCCGCGGAGATTTGTTACGCGGACGGCGGCAAAATTATTCGCACCTAAGTAGGGGGCGGGCTTACGTCGCCCCCGGGTTGGATTTGTGTGTTGATTGTGATTTCGGGTTACCGGGTTAAAGAAAAAACGAAGCCAAACCCAATGCCAAAACGGGCCGGTCGTAAACCCCGGCCCCTACTCTTCGTCGTGACCTTTGGCCTTGGCCAGCTTATCGATTACTGAGAGATCCTCAAGGGTGGTGGTGTCGCCGGAGATGCCGCCTTTTTGGGCTACTTCGCGCAGCAGGCGGCGCATGATTTTGCCGCTGCGGGTTTTTGGCAGTAGATCGGCGAAACGGATTTCCGCGGGCCTCGCAATGGTGCCGATGGTTGTGGCGATGTGGTCGCTTAATGCGGCGCGCAATTCTTTCGATGGTGTGTGGCCGGAACGCAGAATCACGAAAGTGACGATGGCCTCGCCCTTGATGTCGTCGGGGCGCGCTACCACCGCGGCCTCGGCCACTGCCGGATGGCTGACCAACGCGCTTTCAATTTCCATCGAGCTGAGCCGATGGCCCGCCACCTTAATCACATCATCGACGCGGCCAAGCACCCAGATGTAGCCGTCCTTATCGATCTGCGCGGCATCGCCGGTGAAATAAACGCCAGGAATGCGGCTCCAGTAATCGCGCTTGAAACGCTCGTCGTCGCCGTAGATGGTGCGCAGCATCGAAGGCCACGGCCGCTCGAGAATTAAATATCCGGTTTCTCCCGGCTTCACCGATTCGCCTTGCATGTTGACCACGCGCGCAGCCACTCCTGGCAGCGGCTTCGTCGCGCAACCAGGTTTCGTCGGCGTGGCTCCGGGCAGCGGCGAAATCATGATCGAGCCAGTTTCGGTTTGCCACCAGGTATCAACGATCGGGCATTTTCCCTTGCCGATTATTTCCGAATACCATTTCCACGCGGCCGGATTAATCGGCTCACCGACCGTGCCGAGCAATCGGAGCGAGCTGAGATCGTGCGCGTCAATCCATTCCGTGCCCCAGGCCATGAACGCGCGCACCGCGGTGGCCGAACTATAGAAAATTGAAACCTTGTAGCGCTCGATGATGTCCCAGAAGCGATCTTTGCGCGGAAAATCCGGCGCGCCTTCGTACATCACTACGCTGGCAGCATTGGCGAGCGGGCCGTAGACCATGTAGCTGTGGCCGGTGACCCAACCGATGTCGGCGGTGCACCAGTAAATGTCGTCATCGCGCAGATCGAAAACCAGGCGCGTGCTCCATTGCGTCTGCAGCAAATAGCCGGCGGAAGTGTGCAGCACGCCTTTCGGTTTTCCCGTTGTGCCGGACGTGTAAAGAATAAAAAGCGGATGCTCGGAATCGAAAGAGGGCGCAGGGCAATCCTTGGGAGATTTTTCAACGAGATCGTGCCACCAGAGATCGCGGCCATCCTTCCACGCCACTTTTTCTCCGGTGCGCTTGACGACGATCGATTTTTGGATCGTGGGGCACTTTTCGAGGGCAGCATCGGCGGTGTCTTTGAGCGCGACGACTTTACCGCGGCGGTAGCCACCATCAGCGGTGATCAGGATTTTGGATTTGGCGTCGGCGATGCGATCGGCGAGAGCCACGGCGCTGAATCCGCCGAAAACGATGGAATGCACGGCGCCGACGCGCGCGCAGGCCAGCATCGCGATGGGTAATTCCGGAATCATGGGCATATAAATCGCCACGCAATCAGTTGGCTTCACGCCCAGCGAGAGCAGCACATTGGCGAATTGGCAGACGCGCTCGTGCAATTCGGCGTATGTCAGTTGCAGAGTCGCGCCATCCTCGGCTTCCCAGAGTAACGCGGGCTTATTTTCGTTTTTTTCGAGATGCCGATCGAGGCAGTTGTGCGAGACGTTGAGCTTGCCGCCGACAAACCACTTCGCGTGCGGCACTTTCCAATCGAGAACTTTCGTAGGCTGTTCGAACCAATCTATATTTTTCGCCTCTTCGCTCCAGAAAGCTTCGGGATCGGCCGCGGCTCGCGCGTACATCTCCTCGTATTCTTCCATCGAGCGCACGCGCGCCTTCTTGGCGAAATCCGCCGGCGGCGGAATAGGCTTTTCGTCAAGAACGTGCGGATCGAATTCTTGCATCGGTGTCTCCTCCGCGGGCCGGGATCGAGGCGTTAACGCCGCCGTAACAATGCGCGCGACTAACGCCGAACGCGCTGCGGCTATAAATTACGAGACGCCCGTGAGCGGGTCAAGTCCCGCAACGGGGTCGCAGCCCGCGCGTTGACTTGGGTTTGGCGCTCAACCTAAGATGACGGCGCGATGGCAGATTCTTCTTCATTAATCGGGCGGACCATTTCGCACTACCGCATTGTGGAGAGGCTTGGCGGCGGCGGGATGGGCGTGGTTTATAAAGCTGAGGATGTGAAGCTCAGCCGCTTTGTCGCGCTAAAATTCCTGCCTGATGATGTGGCGAAAAATCCGCAGGCTCTGAGTCGATTTGAACGCGAGGCTAAAGCTGCTTCTGCGTTGAACCATCCGAATATTTGCACGATTTACGAAATTGATGATCAACACGGCGAAGCGTTCATCGCCATGGAATTTCTCGATGGCGTGACGCTGAAACATCGCATTTCCGGCCGCGCGATGGAAACGGAGGAAATTCTCTCGCTGTCCATCGACATCGCCGACGCGCTGGACGCCGCGCACAGCGAAGGAATCATTCATCGCGACATAAAGCCCGCCAACATTTTCATCACCAAGCGCGGCCACGCCAAGATTCTTGATTTTGGGCTGGCAAAAACTCTGCCGTCCGTGTCCTCTTCAATGACGGCCACACAAAGAACAGCTGACGACGTAGCCCCCGAGCAACTCACCAGTCCTGGAAGCACGCTGGGAACCGTCGCGTACATGTCGCCGGAGCAAGTGCGGGCGAAAGAATTAGACGCGCGCAGCGATCTGTTCTCATTCGGCGCCGTGATTTATGAAATGGCTACTGGCACGTTGCCGTTTCGTGGGGAAAGTTCAGGAGTCATCTTCAAATCCATTCTGGATGCCACGCCGATCCCGCCGGTGCGCTTGAATGCGGATGTTCCGGCGGAACTTGAGCACATTATTGCCAAGGCGCTGGAGAAAGACCGCGAGACGCGTTATCAGCACGCTTCCGAGATTCGCGCCGATCTAAAACGGCTGAAGCGCGAAACCGAATCTACCCGTTCCGGCACCACTGCTGTCCTGGCTGCCGACTCAAAGCCGCAACCGTCGGCCACCGGCGTCAATCCGGCGTTGTACCGCGTTGCCGCGCGTGCGGAAATCGGCGAGGAACTGCGGCGGCAGAATGAAGCCGCGCTCGCGTCGGGGAGTTCCGTGATCGCCGCGGCCAAGCAGCACAAAGGCGCTCTCACCGGCATCGTAATTGTGGCGCTTTTGCTGATCGCCGGCGCGGGGTACGGACTTTACTCGCTGCTCGCCAATCGCACCGTCGCAATTCCGTTTCAAACCTTCGACGTCGCGCAAGTCACCAACTCCGGCAAGGCCATCGCCGCGGCAATTTCTCCTGACGGCAAATACGTCGTGAGCGTCGCGAACGAAAACGGGAAGCAAAGCCTGTGGCTGCGCAACGTGCCCACCGGCAGCAACACGCAAGTCCTCGAGCCCGATCCGTTCGTAATTTTCAACGTGATATTTTCTCTCGACGGAAATTATATTTTCTATCTGAAAGCCACCGACGCGACGCAAAACGCCTTTCGCCTTTACCGCGTGCCGGTACTCGGCGGCACTCCACAAGCACTGGTGAATGACGTCGATTGGGGCCCGACGCTTTCCCCCGACGGCAAACGCATGGCCTACATCCGCGCGAATGATCCAGAACCAGGGAAGTATCGCCTGCTTTCTTCGAATCTCGACGGCAGCGACGAGAAAATTCTGCAAATCGCATCGCTTCCGGGCCCGGATAATCTGGCCTGGTCGCCGGACGGAAAGCGCATCGCGCTGATTTCGTATTCTCTCGGTAGTGTTCAAGGACAGATCAGCACCTTCGATTTGGCGAGCAACAAGGAATCTGCGCTGACGACTTTTTCTGACCGGGTATTTTCGGGCTTGGCCTGGGAGCCGGATGGCCGCGGCCTGCTGGTAAACTCACGCGCCTCGGGCGCCGCCACGCAACAGATCGGTTTCGTTTCCTACCCGAGCGGCCGCTTCCAATCGCTCACCAACGACACGCACGGCTATCGCACGCTGAGCCTTTCCGGCGACGGCAAAGCGTTAGTCTCGATTCAGGAGCAGGAATCCGACTCGATTTCGTTGCAGCCGCTCGCGCCGAATGCCGCGGCCGCGGCGATTCCCGGACTTCCCAATCAGGCAAGAGTGCGCGGCCTCGCCTGGGACAGCCAGGGAAACCTGTTCGTCACTTCGACAACGGAAATCCTGCGCATGTCGCCCGACGGCAGCCGCCAATCGTCGGTGCTGAGCGATCCAACCGAGACGATCACCACGTCGGCGGTTTGCCCGCGCAGCGGCATCATTCTTTTCTGCACCTACCTTCGCGGAGGCAAGACGACCTACAACATCTGGCGCATGGACGCGGATGGTTCGCACGCGAAGCAGCTCACCGACGGAAAGAACGACACGTTTCCGCTCTGCTCCCCAGATGGCGCGTCGTTTTATTACCTGGATGGCTCGACGTCGCGTTTTATGAAAATGCCCATCGATGGCGGCCCGGCGGAATTAGTGAAGGCCTCCGTACTTTCCAATGGATTCTCGCAAGGCGGAATAAATTTTTCGCCCGACGGCAAGTGGATGCCGCAGGTAACCACAACGACTGATCCCGCCACGCAAACAACGACGCACAAGGTCGCGCTAATCGACGTAACCACGAACTCCGAAGCCTCCACGAAATATATCGAGCCCCGGCCGGACATCAATATTCCAATTGCGTTCACTCCAGACGGAAAAGCGCTGGCGTACAACATTGTCGAAAATGGAATCGGAAATGTGTGGGCGCAGCCGCTCGATGGCTCGCCGGGCCATCGCCTGACAAACTTCACCTCAGATCAAATTCGCACGTTTCAGTTTTCACCTGATGGAAAGTCGCTTGCGGTTGCGCGCTATCACGTGGTGTCGGATGTGGTTCTGCTACGCGACACCCGTAGCCACACCCAATAACAGGGATGCGCCGCGCGAACTCCGAAAGAAACACACAATTTAGCAACGGGTAAAAGGAAAACGGCCCAACGCGAATGCGCATGATTGTGAGCGCCCCTCGCGCGCATAAATGCGTAAGGTGCCTCCGAACGGAGCAGCGCTAAAGCTCATCCTTACATGCACGAAGATTTTTGCAGAGCACTGACGCGCTCCTCTCCTACATACAAGTGGACGCTCCCAGCCGGACGCGCGCTGCGGTGCAGTGCAGCCAAGCCTCCCGCATTCGATCCGGAACTCGCCATTGACGCGGGCGCTACTGGGCTTGCGCGAAAATCGGAGATAAGTCGCTGCGTTTTGAGATTGAGTCTATTTTCGCTTCTTTCTGGATTTCGTCTACGAGCTGGCGAGCCTGCTTGAACTGGCTCGCGGCGTCGGCGGACTTTCCAGAGAGCTGCAGCGTCCGGCCGAGGAAAAACTGGCTTTGCGCGAGCAGGACTTTCAGGCCGAGTTTGTCGCTGCGGCTGATCGCGCTTTGCAGTTCTTGCTGGGCGTGCGCGTAATCCTTCATGTTCATCAGCGCCTCGGCGCGATAGATCGAACATTCCACCGCCAAATACTTCAGCCCGATGGAATTCGCGTCGTCGGAGAGTTTCTGCAGCGAGGCCGCCGCAGCAGGATAGTGCCCATCTTTCACAGCCAGCTTCGCGATGTTGATTTTGGCCAGCAGCGTCAGACGCGCATCGGTGGTTTTTTGCGCGGATTGCAACGATTGATCGTAGAGACCAGCCGCAGCCTTGTAATCGCCGCGATAGAAAAGATTATCGCCGAGGAATCCTTGGGCCGTGGCCACGCTCGCATCGTTCTTTAGCTCGCGCGCAACGCTGAGTGATTCATCGAGAGCTTTCTGCGCATCGTCAAATCGCCCGACTTGCGCGAGACCTCCTCCATAGGTCGCGAGAACCTCCTGAAACCACAGGCTGTGATCCTTAAGGTCACGAAAAGTCTTGACCGCCTCTTCTTCGGAGCTGACGGCAGGCCCGAGACGTCCCTGATAGCCATAGAGAACGCCGAGGCTGGACGATTCGATCGCCGCACCACGCTTGTCCGAAGCCTTGCGCCGCAGATCGAGAGCGCTGAGGTATTGCTGAATGGCCTGATCGTATTGCCCAAGGCCGGTGAACGTGTCGCCGAGATTGTGCTGCGTGTCCGCAATGTCGGTCGGAAATTTTAATTTCTCGCGAATTTGCAGTGCCTGTGAGAAAAAGATGCGCGCGTTTTCGTAATCACCCTTAGATAGATACGTGTCCCCGATATTGTTGAGCGCCAGGCCTTGCTGATTTTCGTCGCCGACGTCCACCTGTACTTGCAGCGCTTCCTTAAAAAGTTTCAGCGCCTGATCGTATTGGCCGCGATCGCTGTAGAACTGGCCCAGATCGTTCAGAACGTCGCCGGTTCCGGATTTGTCGCCGATTTCCTTTCGCATCGCGAGCGCGTCAGTGTAATTCTTCAGCGCGAGATCGGGCTTCCCTAGAGCGAGCTCGGTTGAGCCAATCATTTCAAGGCTATCGGCGATTCCGCGTTTCAAGCCGAGTCTGCGCTTAATTTCCAGCGAATCTTGAACACTTTTCAGAGCATCGTCGAGTTTTCCGAGTACCGAATAAGCGACACCCATGGCTTGAAGAATGTCCGCCTTGTTCTTCCTCGTTGCCGAGTTCGTTCGCGAGAGTCTGAGCGTGGGTCAAATCGTCGAGGCCCGCCTGCGCATTGCCGCTTTCGATTTCAGCGCGGCCTTTGGCGAGGATACCATTGACGCGCTTGGGATCGAGCTCGACGACGCGCGTAAATTGAGCGAGAGCTTTGTCGTACGCGCCAACCTTTTCGTACATTCCGCCCAATTCGAGTAGCACGTCGGTATTGTTGGGCGAAACCTTGGCCAGATTTTCGTAGGCTTCGATGGCCTTCGGGTAATCCTTAAGAATGCGATCGTGGCCCGCCTGAATCAGGAATTTTTCCGGCGGCGGAAGAGCATCGCTCAGCGCGACGGCCTTTCGTGAAGCGTCCTCGGCTTCATTATCCTGGCCGAGTTTCGAATACGTTTGCGCCAACTGCGAAAAAGCGAGCGCGAAATTGGGATCTTCTTGCGCCGCCGAATCAAATTGCTTCACGGCATCGAGAAGCTTGCCCTGGCGCTCGAGCTGAAGTCCTTGGTTGTAATCGCGCAGCGCCGGCACGGAAGAAGTAGAGGGCTTAAATGATTGCGCCTGCAGCTCCTTCACGCTGCTGTCCGAAAGCGAAAGATTTTTGCGAATGTCTCCCGCCAAACGATCAAGAGTAGTCTGAATGTCCTTCTCCGCCCCGGATTCGGTGACCTTGGTCGCACGCCCGTTCTTGATGTTCTGCACCGTCGCGTCGATGCGGATCTGATCGCCAAGCCGCGCGTACTGCCCCCACACGACATTGTCCGATTTGCTGAGATCCGCGAGATTCTGAATTGTCGGCGGATCGAGCGCCGTGTCGGGCGAAATTTTCAAATCGTGGAGCATCTGGCTCACGCGCTCTGATGAAACCATGCGCAAGCTTGCGGATTCGCCAACGTCGGTACTTAGAACTTCCGCCACCGTCGAGCCCAGCCAATCGAGCGATTGATCGCCCGAAGCGTTATGAAATGGAATGATCGCGAGCGAAACGGCCGGCGCAACCGGCCCGCTCGGCGTCGAGTGAGAGCCCGAACGCATAAAATAAAATCCGCCCCCAACGAGAAGAACGAGGCCAGCGATAACCGCGCTAATCGCTTTCCACGAGAGCGCAATTCCCGGCGGACGCTGAAATGCGATTGTCTGGGCCGGTTTTGCACCCCCGCGCCACGCATCGAAATCCTGCAATATTTCCCGCGCCGATTGATAACGCAGCTTCGGATCGATCTCGAGGCACTTGACGGTAATGTCGCTCAGAATGCGCGGGATTTCCGGATTCACTTCGATCGGCGGTTTCGGGCGCTCGCGCGTCCGCTTGAACATCGTGGCCTGCACCGAATCCGCTTTATAGGGGGTAGCGCCGACGAGAAGCTCGTACAGAATCACGCCATAAGTAAAAAGATCGGAGCGCGCATCCACTTTTTCGCCCATCACTTGCTCAGGCGACATGTAATCCGGAGTGCCGACGAGCATGCCAGTCTGCGTCATAGTCATCGCGCCAGGCTCGATCGAGCGCGCAATGCCGAAATCCATCACCGCGGCTTTGCCCGACTTGTCGATCATGATGTTCTGCGGCTTCAGATCGCGATGCACAACGCCTTCGGCATGCGCGGCTTCAAGCGCATTGCCGACCTGGTCCATGATGCGAACGATTTCTTCGTAAGGAAGCTTGCCCTCATGAGTCATCAGGGACTTCAAATCCTGCCCCTCGATGAACTCCATGGTGATGAACTTGATGCCGTCCGCTTCGCCCAGATCGAAAATGCGAATCACGTTTTTGTGCGTGATCTGCCGCGCGAGAATCAGTTCCTGCTTGAATCGATGCAGCGTTTCCGGCTGCGCGGCGAATTCAGGCCGAATCACTTTCAACGCAACGAGCCGCTCCAGCTCGCGATCCTTCGCCTTGTAAACGGCGCCCATGCCGCCCTGCCCAAGCAAATTGATAATTTCGTAGCGCGTTCCAAGAATGGTGCCCGCGGCGATCTGCGCACCACTGGCGGCGGCCGTGCGACGGATTCGCGATGGACCAGCCTGAAGGGACACCAGTGGCCGGAGTTGTAACCCCGCCGGCCGAGCCTGTTCGCGACATCGGGGCAGTGATCCCCATCGTCGCGTCGGACATCTCGTCTGACTTGGAACCGGAAGGCGTCGCCCCAGTGGGCATCATCGTAGGCTGCGCGATCCCAATCGTCGCGTCGTCGTAACCGAACGCAGCATTACACTTGGAGCAGTGCGACGCGTTTGCGGGATTCGTGGAATGGCATTGAGGACATTCCACTGTGTTCGGCGTCATGCTGCCCTGGGGCCTTCCAGCCGGACAGAAAGTAAACGAGAGGTACGTCGCTGCCGGCTAAGTTCGGGGAACACGACATATTACACCAGCCCCGCTGGCCGATACATACAGTAGAAGCGACGAAGTGTCGTTGTGGCCTACGGCTTGGCGGCTAGATAAAGCCAGCGTGCCAGCCGTTTTTCGGCGGTCATCGTGTGCACGCACTGGAGAAATCGTTGCAGCCCAGCAAAATTCGCTTCACCTTCTAGCGGCGCGAGCACCGCCTCTCGCCGCGCGCGTGCATCGTGCCAGCGCTTGGCGATCACCGCGGCGGCGACAGAGGTGTCTTCGCTGCGAAGCAATTTGAAGCTGGCTTTCGCTAGCAGCCGCTCATTTTCGCCCGACGGCAGGAACAGGTAGCGCCCGATCGAACTGCGGGTCGCTATTTCTTCGTTTGTTACCGCCCCGGTGATCACCAAGGCATCGCTGAAAATCATTCGGCCGCCCACCCGAAGGACGCGCAGACATTCGCCGAACAGCGCGAGGCGATCGATGAAGTGACAAAAAGCGTCATTCGAGAAAATCGCATCAAACGCTTCGGATTCGAATGGTAAGCCTGTCGAGACGTCATGTTCCCGGAAGTCGGCGCGGTCGCCGAGTCCTTTGATTTTCGCTAGCGCGGTGGCTGCCGCGATTCCTTCGAAGTTGACGTCCAGTCCCCAGACTCGACAAGCTGCAGTTTCTGCAAAATAGATCGCGCATCCGCCCGCGCCGCAGCCAATTTCAAGAACGTTTGATTCGCGGCGCAGTTCTAGAGCGCGCGCGATTTCGCGGTATTCCTCCAAGGTCGTCCAGCTCGTTTGCCCAAAATCTTCGCCGTAGGTTTCGAGACGAACCTGCCGGTACACCTCGACCGCAGAGTTTCCGTAAGAGGTGTTGTAGAGATCGACACTCGCCATGGCCCGAATCCTATCATGCCCCGATTTGCCGCCGTAGCGCGGCACCGCCGGCCCCACGCAATCGCCTGCGCGAAAGAATCGCCGCGGAATCTTATTCCGTGGTTGCACCGGGCTCCAACACGTGTGATAACTGCGGGCCGATATGACTTTCACCGCGCTCGATTGGGTTGCAATTCTTGCTTATTTCGCGATCACTTTGTTGCTCGGGTTGTTTTTCCGCCGCCGCGCCGGAACGAGCACCGAAGATTATTTTGTGTCCGGCCGGAAAGTATCCTGGTGGCTCGCCGGAACCTCGATGGTGGCCACCACCTTCGCTGCAGACACTCCGCTCGTAGTCGCAGGCCTCGTTTATTCGCAAGGGATCGCCGGGAATTGGATCTGGTGGGCCTTTTTGCTCTCCGGAATGATGACTGTATTTTTCTTCGCGCGCTTGTGGCGCCGTTCGGGATTGATGACCGACGTCCAATTCGCCGAAATGCGCTACGCGGGAAAGCCCGCGGCATTTTTACGCGGATTCCGCGCCATCTACCTCGGCTTGCTGATGAACTGCGTGATTTTAGGCTGGGTCACCCGCGCGATGACCAGCATCGTCTCCACCACGCTCGGCCCAACGATGGCCAAATGGGCGTGGCTCGCTGGATTCGCAAATTTTCTGAGCCGCATCTTCGGGGCGTCGTTCGCCGGTACGGACGGCCAGGCGCTGGTCGTCTGCATCTTCTTTTTAATTCCGTTTACCGGCCTGTATGTTTCTCTTGGGGGATTGTGGGGCGTCCTCTGGACCGATCTTTTTCAGTTTGTCCTGAAGATGGGAATTGTGATTGGAGTGGCGTTTTATGCTGTTAGGGCCGCGGGCGGACTAGGGCCAATGACCGCCAAGCTCGAAGCCATGCGCGCGGTGAATGGCGCGTCTGATCCGCTGGCATTTTTTCCCGATTTTTCGCGCGGATTTGCCAGCGAAGCGATGTGGACGCTGCCGGTGATCACTTTCATCGTCTATCTCGGAATTCAGTGGTGGGCATTCTGGTATCCGGGCGCAGAGCCGGGGGGCGGCGGATACATCGCGCAGCGCATTTTCAGCGCGCGAAGCGAGCGCGAGGGCCTTTTCTCGGTGTTGTGGTTCAATATCGCGCATTACGCGCTGCGCCCCTGGCCGTGGATTCTCACCGCTCTCGCGGCGATTGTTCTATATCCCGGCCTCACTCATCCGGAATCAAGTTACATGATGATCGTTAACGATCATGTGCCGCATGCCCTGCGCGGCGTTATTCTGGCGGGATTTCTTGCCGCGTTCATGTCCACCATCGCCACGCAATTGAACTGGGGCAGTTCCTACCTCGTCGCAGATTTCTACCGGCGCTTCCTGCGCCGCAACGAAAGCGAAAAGCATTACGTGCACGTCTCTCAGGTTGTAACGTTGCTGCTGGTCGTCGCGACTGGCTATGTTTCCGCGCAACTGGCTTCGATTCGCACCGGCTGGCAAGTAGTGCTGGAATTGAGCGCTGGAAGCTGCAGTGTCTATTTGCTGCGATGGTATTGGTGGCGCATCAACGCGTGGAGCGAAATTTCCGCCATGGCTACTTCGCTTTGCGTTGCGGTTCTGCTGCGCTGGGATGGATTCTGGGCCGCGTTACTTCACCGGCCGCATCTTTTCGATGGATCGAGCACCGTGGTATTCGCAAAGAGCGCGTTGACAACGACACTGGTCACCACAATTGTCTGGCTCGCAGTCACTTTCCTAACGCTTCCAGAACCAGAAGCCACTCTCGAATCGTTCTATCGCAAAGCGCGTCCCGATGCGACCGGCTGGCAGCAAGTGGCAGCTCGTGCGTCGGACGTGCCGCAGACTCGCGATCTCGCCGCGAACACGCGCCGTTGGATCCTAGGCTGCGTGATGGTCTATTGCGCGTTATTCGGCGTCGGCAAATTATTGTTAGGCCATCCCACCCTGGGCGTTGTCCTATCCGTGATATCGGCAGCCTGCGCAGTGGAATTGTGGCGCGAATTGCGGTGATAGCGTACCGTCGGCTTGTCTTGAGCGAAAAGTCGAAAGGCGTCCCGGCCGGCTCTTTTTCGCACCATCTTCTCAAATGTGTCAAAGGTATTTTGTGGACGTGCGCCGTTCGGCAGCCACAGCCTCCAGCAATTTCTCGCTAGAAAGCATCATCCCCACCGGCACATCCAGTTTCGGCTTAATCCGCCCAGCAATCTGCTCAGCCATGCGATAACGCACATCCGGCGGCAAAGCCTCTCGCCGATTCAAAAACGTTTCAACCAGTGAAAATTCTTCAGCCGAAAGTTGGGCCGCGCCATAAGTCACCGCTGAATTACTCACCGGCGCCTGCCAAAGCGGACGAAAATCCCGCAATTCCTGTTCGCGCACCACAATCGTTCCCGCCACGAAATCCCCGAGGCGTTTGTTCTGGCGGCTGATCAAAGCGCTCGCGATCCCCACTCCATAGAGAAAAACCGGCATCTGATCCACCAGCCGCAGCAAATTTCGCGCCACCGCTTCCGAAGGTGTAATCGGTCTGCCGGTATCCTTGATCACGCGTATGTTCACGATGCGCTTGCCGGGCGTTTGCCCATTCCAAACCGATTCGAAGATCGCGAAATATCCGATGAAAATCACAAATAACAATAATGCCAGCAGCGCGACAGCCCAGGTACCCCCCGCGGCAAACGGCATCAACTCCCGAAATATAATCGCCCCGCCGACACCAAACACCAGCGCCGCCGCGATTTGAATCAGCGTATCGAGCGCCAGCGCCAGAAATCGGCTGCCGACTCCGGCAATGCTGAACTCGAGAGCCGTTTGCTCTGGAGTTTCGATGGTAAGCTTGTCGGCGTACGGCTCGGAATAAGGCGCCGATGATGGCGGAATCGAAGACATGATCTCCACTCGCTGGCTCGAGAAGCGAAAGCCCTATTGGTCGCGGCTTGAAACGCTCGTGAATCAATCGCGGGCCCGCGGAATTTCGGCGTTGAGCCACCGCGAGCTGCAGGAACTCGGACTATTATATCGTCAGACCGCTTCGGATCTGGCCGCGGTGCGCGAGGACGTTACCAGCGCGCAACTTGCCGCGTATCTGAATCAGCTACTCGGCCGCGCGCATAATCTTATCTACATGGGCCACAAAGCAAAAATGAGCGGCCTGGTGCGTTTTTACCGCGAGACTTATCCGCAAGTTTTCCGCGAGACCCTGCCGGAATCAACTCTGGCATTTGCGATTTTTATGCTGGCGGCGATTGCGGCCTGCGCCGTCACCTTGCGAGATCCCGCGTTCGCGCATCGCGTACTCGGCGCGAAGATGATGGAGACGATTCAGCGGCGCGAAATGTGGACGCATTCGATCGTCACGGTCAAGCCGCTCGCAGCCTCCGCGATCATGACCAATAATCTCGTGGTTGCGTTCGCGGCCTTTGCCTACGGCGTCACCGCGGGCGTCGGCACCATATGGATGATGCTCTTGAATGGCATGATGATCGGTGTTGTTGGGGCGGCGACCTGGCACGCAGGAATGGCCGAACAGCTTTGGAGCTTCGTGGCGCCGCACGGTGTTCTCGAACTTCCCGCCATCTTTATCGCAGGAGGCGCCGGATTGGAAATTGCGCGCGGAATGCTTTTTCCGGGCCTGTTGCCGCGCCGCGAATCAATAGCGAGGGCCGGCGGCCGCGCTTCAAAGCTATTGCTCGGCACGATCCCGATGCTCTTCGTGGCCGGAATCATCGAGGGATTTCTTTCACCGTCGGATATGCCACCGTGGACGAAATTCGTATTCGCCGCCGTAATGTTCACCGCGCTAGTGGTCTATCTCAGCACTGCCCGGAAGCCCAGGCCGCCCGTAAGCACAATCGCTGTCATGCCGAATCCCCTTTAGGGGTGAGGGATCTGCATTTCGATTGTGCACGGAGGAGCGTCGCGCTTCTGCCGGCCGACAAGCTACAAAAGGTTCCGTTCTTTAATATCCAAATATTGATTCACGATTGCGCTGGCCAACATTTCCGGCATAACTTCGAGCGTAAGCACTCCGCGTTGACGAAGACTGCGCAAAAGCAAATCCCGCCGCTGCACAATCTCGAGCGCAGCCGCGTGACGGTACATTTCCTCTTTCGATTTCGGAGTGGCAGCGGCCAATGCATTGAGGTCAGGCTGCGCCATCGCGGCAAATAAAACCAAATGCCGCGAAGTCAAGTGCGTGGCATATTCGATTACATCTGGAATCGTCGCGGTTTCCGCGAAATCGGTAAGCCAAACGACAAGACTGCGCCGCCGCTGTGTCGTCATCAGCGTATGCGCCGCACGGCCATGATCCGCTTCGAGAACTTCGCCCTTCACCCGCGCCAAAGATTCCAAAATCGCTCGCACTTGCCGAACTCCGCGCGCGGCGTTCAAGTTCTGCTGGATGCGGCGCCCATAAGCAATCAGGCCAACACGATCGCCACAGTGAAGTGCGACCTGAGCAAGAGAAAGCGCGCCAGTGACAGCATAATCCAGCTTTGAAAGGCGCAGCTCGCGGCCCGGCTCTTGCACCTTCGCGCGCAAGAGCCGCCCAGCGTCCAGAACAAGCCACACCGCCTGGCTGCGCTCGATCTGAAAAATACGAGTGACCAAATGATTGCGCCGCGCCGTCGCGGTCCAGGAAATATCGCGAATCTCATCTCCTTCGCGATAGTCGCGCATGCTATCGAATTCGCGGCCCAGTCCGCGTTGATGACGGCGCCGCTTTTCAAGTTCTACCTGTCGGCTTCGAATTAGATACAGGGTGTGTTTTTTTGCTTCTTCGATATTCGGCAGCACGCAAACTACCTGCGAAGTCTCCGCCACAGCCCAGCGCTCGGCCAAACGCATCGGACTCTGATAGCGCAAAAACGTGCGGCCCAGGCGCACGTCGCCGCGTTCGCCAGGAAGAATCGGATATTCGGCGGCGGCCATGCGATTTCCACGGACGAAAAGATCGATCGCGGCCGGCTCAAGGCGCAATTGCTGCGGCGCCTCGTCGACGATGGCCGCATGAATCGCGGATTTGCTGGCGTTGCGCAATTCAATGGTCACAGACGCAGGCACGGCCAGCGCCGGACGCAATCGCCAGATTCGGCGCACCTCGAGTTGGCTAGCTCGCGGTAGTTCCTCCAAATCCCAAAACCAAGCAGCCAGCAGAAGCACGTCCCAGAGAAACATCGCTACGATAAATCGCGGAATCCACCAAGCCGGGACCAGCCAAGCGAGCCCGAGCAAGAGCGCCACAAAAAATCGCGAGCCAAAGCCAAACGCAATTCTTCCATTCGCCCGCGCCATCGCTATTGCTGGCGGCGGCACGAACGGCGTTTCAATCATTATTTCGGCACCTGGACGGCAGCAAGAACCTCCGCAATCGCGCGATCGGCAGTCAATCCTTCCAGATCGGCTTCGGGCTTGAGCAGAATGCGATGGCGAAGAACCGCCGGCGCTGCCGACTTCACATCGTCGGGGATTAGGAAATCGCGGCCCTCCATTCCGGCGAGCGCGCGAGCCACGGCGAAAAGCCCGATGGCAGCCCGGGGGCTCGCTCCCAGAGAAATCGCCGGAAAATCGCGAGTGCGGCGCACCAAATTTACAAGATAGGTGTAGAGCGCCGATTCTACGCTCACTTTGGCAATTTCCTGTCGCGCTGCATCCAGGACGCTACGCTCAATCGGCACGATCGGCACTTCGTCAAGCCGCCGCGGATCGAACCCCATCTCGTAACGCCCCAAAATCTCGGCTTCCTCTTTTTCAGAAGGATACGCCACGCGTATTTTCAGCAAAAAACGATCGAGTTGCGCTTCAGGAAGTGGATACGTCCCCTCGAATTCAATCGGATTTTGCGTCGCCAGTACGGTGAAATCTCCCGAAAGTGGATAGCGAATGCCATCAATCGTAACTTGCCGCTCTTCCATCGATTCGAGCAGCGCCGCCTGGGTGCGCGGCGACGTGCGATTGATTTCATCCACCAAAAGCAGATCGGTGAACACCGGCCCGCGATGCAGCGAGAAAGTGCTCGTACCCATATTGAAAATGTTCGTGCCAATCACGTCCGCAGGCATCAAATCTGCGGTGCACTGAATGCGCTGAAATCCAAGCCCGCAAATTCGCGCCAATGTTTTCACCGCGAGCGTCTTGCCGATGCCAGGAACGCCTTCCATCAGCGCATGCCCGCCGCAAACCAACACGAGCGTCAGCTGATCCACCACCTCGCGCTGCCCAACGATCACTTTTGCAAATTCACCGCGAATATGTGCGGCCAGGCGTGACAGATTTTCCACGGTCAGAATTTCTCCTATGATTTCCCGCGCTTCAATCCGAACTGTTCTTCATAAGCCTCGAGGCTGGTAACAATCTCGAACGCTTCGGCGGCCGGCACTTTCATCGATCGGCTCGCGGCCGCGGCCTTTTGCATCGTGCGCACAAAATCCGCGCCGTTTGCGCCAAGCCGCTGCGAAACCGCCTGGCCCAAATCGGTGTCGGTGCCCGTGGAAGAAAACCGCAACTGGCGAGTGAGCCCGGTGCGAAGCCGTTGATACACAATTCCGACTACGGCCGGCTCGGCATGCGCGCGCTCATAAAGCCCGGAGAGCGTTTCTACAAATTCAAGCGGCGATAGCCGCGAAACCACCGCCGGCGTTGCAATCGGTCCGCTGCGGCGCCCGAACGTAAAAACCACGGCGATTCCGATGATCGCGATTTGCAGGATTCCCCACGGAAGCGGCGTCTTTTCGATATAAGCAGCAAGCGAACTGCGCTCGCCATGAAAATATTCGTCCCAATAGATTTCTGGCTGCTGATCCGCGGGCACTCGCGGATCGCTCACCGCATCGAGAAAAAGCTCGAGATTATTTTCGCTGAGTATTTCGGCATTCGTAAGCGGGGTCGCGCCAGCCCACCACAAAATTGTGCCTTTGCCGATCCGCCAGCTCAATACCATGGGCGAATCTGCATCGCCGTATAGCACAAGCTGCGCGTCATTTAGTTCGATCCATTCCGCTTCCTTCCGCATGCTGATTTTGGGTGCATCACGCGTGAATCCGCTCGGCACGTTGGCTTCGAATGTTGCGGGCGCCGAGTCTTCTCCTGATCCGCTTGAATTTGCGTCTTGAAAATATGCGCCAGCGCCGGGCCCGGTAAAAAGAATGCGCCCGCCGTTTTTCACAAACTGCAGCAGCGCGGCCTGCTCTCCTTCGGTCGGCGACTGCACCGGGTCAGCAAGGATCAGCACGCTGTCCCGGCCATTTTCCGGCAGTTCAGTCGGCGATTCTTCCCAACGCGAAACGGTTCTGTGCACTTCGTGGAGCAGGGAATAAGCCGCCAGCGCGCCGCCCGAATCCGAAGCGTAAGACGAAGGAGAAGTTTCCGTGCGCTGCGTGGCCTGTGGCGAAACCAACGACACGAGAATCACCAACACCAATAGCACCACACCCGTGATGATCAGAAGTTTGCGATCCGAACTGACTAGGACAGCCGGCATCCAAGTTCCTCAGCCTGTCGCAGGCAATCTTGAAATTCGTTGACTCCAGCGGCGCGATGGCCGTACCACACGCGTTCCAGGCACGAGGTGAGCGCAGTAAGGGATTCGCGTTGCTGCGCGGTCGCGTGCATCCCCTCCCCGGCAGGATCGCTAAGCACTCGCAGCGATTCCCGAGGCGTTCGCGCCGGGTCGGGCTCCAGCGCCCCGAGCGTTTCCAAGCGCGAGACTCCGGCCCAATACGTAGAATGAACCGCCTCCCGAAAATCTCCGCGCGCAGCGGCCTCTCGCGCGGCTCGAATCCATTCCTGCCACGGCCGGTGAAACGCCACAGTCGAAATCTTCTCGATGGATTCCATTTTCGCGCCACTGAGCCAGTAGCGAAACAGCGTCATCGATAGCCACACAACCAAACCTGCAACGATCAACCAGAAAAATGTTTCTGTCGCGATGGGATGGCGCCCGATTCGCCCAAACAGCCAGCTAAAAAATCGATACAGCCACTCGTTTATTTTGCGACGCAGCAAGCTGCGCGGATCCACTTTCCCCACGCCGGCAAATTCGCGCCGGGAAAGTATCTGCTCGGTCTTCGCGCGCGCGCTGGTACCTTGATTTCCAGGCTGATCAGAATATGCCTCCACCTGTTGGCTGAAATCGGTAAGCCATGCGCGCGCCGCTGAGACTTGCTCAGCGCGCAAATCCGCATTGTTCTCGGCGATTCGCAACATCGATATCAATTGCCGGCTCGAAATTGAGTAGTGACGCTCGGGGGTATCGATTTCCCAGGAATCGGGAATCGACGCGCGCACAGCTGCAAGCTGCTTCGCAGAAATAGTCCTGGAAGCGAGGCGATCATCGAGCTGACGTAGTTCGGCCGCGAACGTTGCAGGACTGACCGCAGCACTTTGCGCTGCGCCCTTGAGAACGTCGGCATTCTGTGCGCTCGTTTTGCCGGGCAGCGCTACGAACGCAATCGCAACGGCGATCAAAACCAATCGGAAAGGAATTCGCTTCATCGACCCGGCCGGTTTTCTCCGGCCGTCTCCGGAACTCGCGTCAGGAGAGCACCGTGGGAACTCCGCCGCCGGCAGGGACGATTCCGCCCGGACTCATCAGCAATTGCAGATCGAACGCTTCTTTTCTGACGCGCAGATCATAGTAAAACACGGCAGTGGCAATCGTCACCACCGGCGTCACCAGCACGTTGGCAACGAACGCGCCCACCTGCGTCAGAGCCAGCCAAAAAGTCATCAGCCCGGGACTATTTTTCGATAGCATCGCGCCCACCTCAAACGGAGCCGCGAATAGCATGCCCGCGCCCATCGCCAGCGCGAAATACAGAACCAAAATCAAAAATGCGCGCCCGGCATTCTCCTTCGTCAGCCCAAAGCTGCGCTCCATCGACTCCACTGGCCCAAGATTTTCCGACAGCGCTGCGGGCACACAAACCGTCAGGCGGCACATGACGTAAATTCCGGGAATGATCAGGAAAATGAATCCCGCCGCGATCGCCAGAAAATTCAGGATCAGCAGGCCCAGTAGAGTTCCCATCTCGCTGCGCACTCTTCGGAACGATTCCGCAATGGTGATCGACCGGCCTAAATAAATTTCCGATACCGCGATAATCGTCGCGCCTTGCGAAAGTATGATCACCAGCAAGCCCACCACAAACGCCAGCGTGCCGATCGCCATCATCACAGGGAGCATTTTAAGTATCGCGTCTGGCGCTACCGGAGGCCGTTGGCCGCCAACTCCTCCGATAGGAATTCCCACGGGAATCAGCACGAAAACCTGCGCAAGATTTAGAATGAGCAGAAGCACCCGCGGAATCGCTGAGATCCCCACGAACAGCAAAAAATAGGCGCGATACAGCGTGAAGGTGCGATCCAGGATTTCGCCGAGCGAAAGAGGGCGCAGATCGAACGTATTCATCGAAATCTCCGCTGAGCCTCGTCAACGGGGGTTGGCTCGCCGGGCACTTTATCAGACATTTAGCGAAAACGAAATTGCGGGCCGGCAGCGGGTTTCGACACGCGCACCGATTCCCCGCTTAAGAGGTAAGCCGCGAAATTAGCAAGCGAAAGAAGCGCTCGGGATCGACATCGATGGCTACTCTTGCATTCGGCTTGAAAGTTTCGTCGCTGGCCGGCACCGGAGGCACGGGCGCTGCAGAGTCGAGCGGCGCGGACTGCCGCATCGGAGCGCGGCGGTAACCCACAGATTCTCCCGCAGTAAGTTGCCCCACGGTCTCGATATCCACAAAATAATCTTGCAGCGTCACCACGGCGCTATCGATCATGCTGGCCAGCGCCAGCGGATCGTGCATCGTAGGCCCTCCGGGAAAACCAGTTTTGCGATTGCGCTCCATAGTGCTTCGCATAATCCGGCCGGCCGCCTGGCTCGAGGGATTTTTGCCGGCTTCGAGCGCGGCCACGTGCTCTTCGCGAAGCTGCACTTTGCGCGTCACGTCCAGCCCCACCATCGTGATCGGAATTCCCGAATGAAAGACGATCAACGCCGCTTCCGGGTCCACGTAAAAATTAAATTCCGCCGCGGGCGTCACGTTTCCGCCGGAAAGCGACCCGCCCATCAACACAATCGCCGGAATCAACGCGGCAAGTTCGGGATCGGCGCGCAAAACAGTCGCGATGTTCGTGAGCGGGCCGATCGCGACAATGGAAATTTCGCCGGGGCTCCCGCGAACGATGCGGCGAATAATTTCGGTTGCGGTTTCTTTTACTGGTTTGATCGAAGGGGGTGGAAATTCCACTCCGCCCAAGCCGTTTTCGCCGTGCGCATGTGTCGCGGTAACGAGGCGTCGCACCAACGGTTCGCTTGCTCCCGCCGCGACGGGGATATCGGTGCGTCCCGCGATCTCCACCAATCGCAACGCATTCGGCAACGTGAGCTCGAGCGGCACGTTGCCTGAGACCGGCGTAATCGCTTCCACTTTCAGCTCAGGCGACCGCAGCGCGAGCAAGATCGCCATGGCATCGTCGATGCCGGGGTCCGTATCGATAATGATCCGGCGCACAGCCGCAGGCGCCGAAGAAAAGGGAAGATCGTCTACCGCGGGCCCATGTTTCCGAGCCACGATATTTCCGAGCATTCCTGCGACAGCCATGCCGGCCGAGCTCGTCAAGAATTCGCGGCGCCCGGTCCCCTTTGCCTTTTCATCCACTTTAATACCCTTGCCTTTCGACTATACGAACGGCCATTCCTCTTACGTAGCGGCGCCCTTTGGGGCGCCATCCAACGGCTACAAATCTAAATCGAACTTAATAATTTTCACGCCGCCTCAACGAATGCGCACCGGGCCGAGCGCGTCGAGCATCCTACCTCATCACCGTTCCGATTTCGCCCGGCTAATTTTCCCGCCAAGATTGCTTTCCTCCCAGCCGCAGGAGAAAATGCACCCGTTCGCATTACATTCAGTGCCCGTTGCGTTGCGACTTGCTCCGGGAAAAAATCGAGGGGGTATCGGTGGATGGAAAGAAACGCGATCTCGATCTCGGCATGGGCCGCGCGATCACGCGCCGCGACTTTCTAAATGGGTTCAGCGTAGCTGTCGGCGGTTCCCTCGTCTCGTCGCACACAAAATGGTTTGACGCATTCGGGCTTCCTCAGTCCCCGCTCGATCCCGAAAAAGATCCGAAATACTACCCTCCCTCTCTTACCGGCATGCGCGGCAGCCACGAAGGTTCCTTCGAAGCCGCCCACGCCGTCCGCGACGGCGAAGAATTCGCAAACCCCACGCCAGACAATGAAAAATACGATCTCATAATCGTAGGCGGTGGCATCAGCGGGCTCGCGGCCGCGAATTTCTACCGCAAACAGGCCGGCCCCACCGCGCGGATTCTAATTATCGAAAATCATGATGATTTCGGCGGCCACGCCAAGCGCAATGAATTCCAATCCGGCGATCGATTCCTGATCGGCTATGGTGGCACGCAAGCGATTGCCTCGCCAAAGCTTTATAGCGCCGAAGCCATGGGCTTGCTCCATGATCTCGGCGTGGAAGTCGATCGCTTCGACAAATACTTCGATTCGAATTTCTTCAAATCGCGAGGCATGAGCCGCGGCGTATTTTTCTCGAAAGAAGTATTCGGTTCCGATCGTCTTGTGACAGACGTGGGAAAGCCGTCATGGCCGGAATATCTGGCGAAAACGCCGCTTTCGGCCGATGCGCAGAAAGACATAGCCCGTCTGCAGTCCGCCAAAGTCGATTACCTCCCGGGAATGAATCGCGAGCAGAAAAAACTCCACCTCGCACGCACCAGCTACAAAGATTTCTTGCTCGATGACGTGAAAGTTCATCCCGACGTGATCCCATATTTCCAGACCGGAACGTATGGCCTTTACGGAGTCGGGATTGACGCAGTTCCGGCCGGCGACGTGGCCTTTCTCGGCGCGGCCGGTTTCAGCGGAATGGATCTTTCAGGTCCCCCGGGCCCGGGCATCGGCGCCGAAGTCACCATGCAAGATCCGTCAGCGCCCTACATCAATCATTTTCCGGACGGAAACGCTTCGATCGCTCGGCTTCTCGTGCGATCGCTGATTCCAGGCAGCGCCCCCGGCAAGACGATGGAAGACATCGTCCTCGCACGCATGGATTACGCGAAGCTCGACGATGCATCCTCTCCGGTGCGCATCCGCCTGAATTCCACCGCGATTCATGTAAAGAATGTTGGTGATCCCGCATCGTCTCGTGAAGTGGAAGTCACCTATGTTCGCTTCGGAAAAGTACGCTCGGTACGCGCCGCCGCATGTGTGCTTGCCTGCTGGAACGCGGTGATTCCGTATATCTGCCCCGAAATGCCCGACAAACAAAAAGAAGCGCTCGCTTACGGCGTAAAGATTCCGCTGGTCTACAGCAACGTAGCCATCCGAAATTGGACTTCCTTCGACAAACTGCATGCCAGCGGAGCCGAATGCCCCGGCTCCTTCTTCAGCGACGTAACGCTCGATTTTCCGGTGAGCATGGGAAACTACAAATATCCGAGCCATCCCGAAGAGCCCTCCTTGCTGCATCTCGAGTACGTCCCCTGCAAGCCAGGACTGCCCGCAAGGGAGCAACAGCGAGCCGGTCGCTCCGCTCTTCTACGAATGAAGTTCGAAACTTTCGAACGAAATATTCGCGACCAGCTCGGCCGCATGCTCTCAAGCGGGGGTTTTGATCCCGCCCGAGACATCCAAGCCATCACCGTAAATCGCTGGCCGCACGGTTACGCCTACGAATACAATTCGCTCTTCGACCCGGATTTCACGCCCGATCAACAACCTTGCGTAATCGGCCGCCAACCATTCGGCCGCATCCACATCGCAAATTCCGATGCCGAAGCTTTCGCCTACACCAATGCCGCCATCGATCAAGCCTTTCGAGCGGTAAAGGAAATCACCGGAAAATCCATCTGAATTCCGTAGGGCGGTCGGCGGCAGTGAGACGTAGCGCTGGCGTCCCGCCGGCTCCGACGACGAAAAATCGCGCCACAAGCAACACTCACCGGCGGCCCGGCCCACAAAAGCGAAACGGCCACCCACACAAGCGCGGCCGCTTCGATTCTAAAAATCGACTAACCGTTAGAATCGAATAATCAAACCTCCCGTAAAGTTTGCGCGATTCAAGAAATTCCGCTGATTCGCCGTATAGCAATTCCCAAATTGATCGCAGAATTCCTGCGGCGATGAATTTTCGTACGTCGGAACGAATCGAGCATCCCCCCGGAATCCTATGTGCTTGGACATGTAATATTTCACGCCGCCGCCCACGCCATATGAAAACGCCGTATTGTTCGCATTCAACCCGCTGTTCTCGAAGTGCGAGAATCCCAGCCCCGCCGCCGCATAAGGCCGCAATTTCTTATCCGAGCTTCGGAACATATAAAGAGCGCCAAAATGAAATTGATCGATATCGGTATTGTAAGCGTTCGTGTACTGGCCGGAGATGGTGTCGTGCTCGGCGGTTTGCGTCCGATTCGCGTTCCACATGAATTCAAACTGGAAATTTTCGGTGAACGATCGGTCGATAAACGTCCCAAAGCTCATCGAGTTATTCACGCGGACCTTATCCACGGCCGTCTGGGTGCTCGAGTTCACCGGATACGACCCTCCAACCTCGTATCCAATGAACGGATCGATTTCCCATTTGTAATATTGGCCGTAACTTTGCGCGCGAAGCACCCCACTAAAACAGAAGAGGCCGACAACTAAAACAGCCAATCGAAATCTCATTCTTCCTCCCGAGTCATGTTAAGTTTAGCGGTGCCGCCCCCTATTGTAAGATGCAAGGGACGCCCGGACGGGTACGACAGTCTCTCGCCCTAAGCTCGTTTCATCGTTCACACCAAAAAAGGCCCTGGGCCCGGGCGATTATCGCCAAACCACTGAGAATGTTCATGTTAAGCCTGTAACACAACTTTAACATTTCGCTAACCTACTATTCACCGCCTGCCGATAACGTTCGCGTCTCCCGGACGGTCGGGTGTGTCGTGACGGGTGTTCGCCACGGTCGAGTATAGCCTTGCGCTCGCCGCGAATCCTCGTCGCATTATTCGTGAAACAGGCGGGGAAATCTCGTTTTGCTGGTAGGCATAGGTTCGCGACGTTTGCCGATGCTCAAGCCTGCCGCAGGCGCCCGCGTTCCAGCAGCGCTGTCTACTCTTGCAGTTCGCCCTGGATCATTCAAGCTTTCGGTCGCAGCAACGTTCCGGAGCATGTGCGCGCGGCGTCTTGCCCCGGAACATTTCCCTTCGGTGGGTATTTGAAACTTTAAGGAGGAATTACATGCGAGTGTTCGTGACGTGTTTACTGGCCCTCGGCCTGGCGACTAGCCCGGTCTGGGCCGGAGACGACGGCAAAAAGGACACGGCCGATTCGACGAAGACGACCTCGTCGGATAAATCAGCCGCGTCCGATAAAACCGCCGATTCGACCAAGACGGGCTCCGGCGATTCGAGTCCGGTGATCGAAACTGAACTCCAGCAGATGCGCGATCTGTTGAAAGCTCAGGCCGATCAGCTCGAAGAGCAGCGCGCCGCCCTCTCGCGCGAAGAGCAGAAGATTCAGGACCTCGAGTCTCGTTTGCACGTAACTGAAACCAACGGCACAGCTCCGAGCGGCACGCCTTCCGGCGCGGCGGCCGGCGCTGGCATCGTCGGCGTCGGAACGTACGCGGCTCCGGGCGCAACACCTGCTCCAGCAGGCCAAGCTGCCATGAGCTCGGACGAACCACCATCAATCCGCTTCAAGGGCATCACCCTCACCCCGGGCGGCTTCCTGGCCGCTGAAACGGTTTCCCGCACTCACGCCGATGCTTCCGACATCAACACGTCGCTCAACGGCATTCCATACCCGGGCAACTCGCTCAGCAAACAATCTGAAAATTCCTTCACCGGCCGTCAGAGCCGCATCAGCCTTCTTGCCCAAAGCAAGATTGGTGGAACGCAACTCTCCGGCTACTACGAAGCTGACTGGCTCGGCACGGGCGTCACTTCCAACAACCGCCAGAGCAACAGCTACGTCCTTCGCCAGCGCCAACTTTTCGCGCAAGCGAAGCTCGACAAAGGCTGGAGCTTCACGGGCGGCCAGATGTGGACCCTGGCGACGGAAGATCGCAAGGGAATTGACAACCGCGCTGAAGCGTTGCCCATGACCATCGACCCGCAATACACGGTCGGCTTCGATTGGGCCCGCCAGTACGGCTTCCGCGTGGTCAAGAGCTTTGGCGATAAGTTCACTCTCGGCGTCTCGGTCGAAGGACCGCAGGCCACGCTCGGTGGACGCGGCTTCTCTGCGGTCACGACCACCACCGTCGGCACCGCCTCGGTAGCCACCGTCACCAACACCTTCATCGATGCTCCCGGCGCAGGCGGCGGCTTGCTGAACTTCATCGACACGTCCGGCTACACCCTGAACAAGGCTCCCGACATCGTCATCAAGGCCGCCTTGGATCCGGGATGGGGGCACTATGAAGTGTTCGGAATTATCAGCACGTTCCGTAATCGCGTATTCCCGTGCGGCGTCGTTGGCACCAACGCAAACGACACCGCGCCTCCAGCCACCACCACCACAATTCCTTGCCCGATCGACGGGTCTCTCGCTCCCAGTTCGCTGGGCGCCTTCAACGATTCGCGTACCGGCGGCGGCATCGGAGCCAGTGCGCGTGTCCCGTTGTTTGCCAAGCATCTCGACCTCGGCATCAAAGTTGTCGGCGGCGATGGCATCGGTCGCTATGGTTCTGCGCAGTTGGCAGACCTGACTTTCCGTCCCGATGGCACCGCAGCGTTGATCCGCACCGGTCACGGACTCGGCACGCTTGAGTGGCACGTAAATCCGAAGCTCGACATCTACAGTTACTTCGGCGGAGAGTACGCTTGGAGCGCTGCGTATCAGGGCTACAACAGCATCGCGGTCACCAAGACGCCCGCGATCCCAGCCACCGCCACTTCCACGGCGATTCCGGCAACCACCACCACCGCCATCAAGCTCAACCAAATCGGCGGCTACGGCTCGCCCTTTGCCAACAACAGCGGTTGCAGCGTCGAGAATCCGCCATCCACCGATATCATTCCGTCGGCCGGTGGCACTTGCGCTGGCGACACGCGCTTCATCTGGGAAGCAACTTTCGGTTTCTGGCACAAGATTTACCAGGGATCGAAGGGCGGTCTCCGCTGGGGCATTCAGTACTCCTACATCACTCGGACAGGCTGGTCGGGGAATAACAACGGCGCAACGCCGGGACTTTCCCCCAAGGCCACCGACAACATGATTTGGACCTCGTTCCGCTACTACATTCCGTAGGGCGCTCTGCTCGCAAAAAAGGCCCGTCCCGCGACCGCGCGGGGCGGGCCTTTTTTATTGGGCGCAATCAGATGCGAGATGAGCGGCAGCGCAAACTTAGTGGATGCTGGGCGGTTCCGGGATCGCTTTGGGGGTTTCGGCGACTGGGGCTGTGACCGATTCGACGAGTGCTCGCACCGTCGGCGCAATCATCAACAACAAATCCGCCTGTGGTTTTCTGGCTTCCTCGATGAATGCGGATTGCGCCGCGGTCCACTCCGCCGGCGCCAGCTCGCTTTTGTCGCGGTAATCCAGCGCCTGCAGCCCTGCCTCAGAAAGCCCCGCAAGCTTGTGTGATAGCGGAATCAATTCCTTCAGCAACGACGATTGTTGCAAAAGCGGCTGCAGCGCCGCATCGTTATCGCGCCACACTTCGAGCGACGCCCGAATTTCCGTCTCCGTCGCGCCTCCGCGCAAATCTCCTGCGAGCAAGTGGTTCACGGCGCGCGCAAATTGCCGCCCCGCCTCGCTCTCGGGCGGCACGGCATCCACTAGCCGATTCAATGCGTCGTTCCTGGACAGTACAACTCCCGCTTTCGTTGCTTCATCCTCCCGCGCATATTCCTTGAGCGGCTCGACCACGTCCGCGAGGACCAGCAGCGGCGCGATCGCCGTAGTACCCGCCATGCGCCGCAACATTCGTCTCTCGCTCGACCGGTGCGTGAGCCCGAGATCCGCGAGCTCGACGCTGACCGCCTCGATGCGCTGATACATTCCGTCCACATCCTGTACATCCTGTGGCGACCACAACCGTTCCGCCACCACCGCCGTCCGCGGCCAAATTCGTGAGTCGATATTTTCCGGCGTCGCATATTCTGTCCACATGCAAGCCTCGCCGCCCAGTATCGACTTCTGCTCTTCGGGAGTAAGCATTCCGGCTTCGTCACTCAACGGATCCACGCCATAGTGTTGCGACGCGGGATGCATCAAGTCCAGGTAGTAGCCAAAGGACAGCAGACCGCGATATCCCTGCTTCGCCGCTTCCGCCAACGATTTCTGCCCGCGCCAAGACTGAATCACTATATCTTTCGGCAAACTCGGGCTCAAAACTTCGTCCCAACCGATCATTTTCTTGTGATGCTTGATTAAAATCTTCTCAACGCGCGCATTGAAATATTCCTGCAATTCGCGATGCGTCGTGAACCCATGTTCGCGCATGAATTTCTGAATCTCGGGGTTGGCGTCCCATTGCCTGCCTTTCACTTCGTCGCCGCCGATGTGAAAGTATTCATCGGGAAACAATTCCGCCATCTCCCCGATAAATTTATCGAGAAAACGGTAAGTCTCTTCCTTCGCGGGATTCATTTCGGCGTCGAGTATTCCCCAGCGATCCTCGACGGCGTACGGCCCCGGCGCACTCGCGAGTTCCGGATAGCCCACGAACCAGGAAGTCGAGTGTCCCGGGATATCGAATTCCGGCACCACTCGAATTCCGCGGTCGCGCGCGTATTCAATGAGTTCGCGCGCTTCTTCTTGCGTGTAAAAAAGTCTCTCCGAGCCCATTTCATGCAGCTTCGGGAATTTCTTGCTTTCGACGCGGAAGCCCTGATTGTCAGACAGGTGCCAATGAAACACGTTCATCTTCACGGCTTCCATGCCGTCGAGATTGCGTTTCAGTACATCCAGCGGCATAAAATGCCGCCCCACATCGATCATCAATCCGCGCCAGACAAAGCGCGGCTTGTCTTCGATCTTCAGCGCCGGCGCCGCAAAACCATCGGGCGTAATTTCCACGAGCTGCAAAAAAGTTTGCAGTCCGCGCAACACACCCAGCGGATTTGGCGCGTTCAGTTTCGCGCCGCGCGGCGTCACCTCAAGCGTATAGCTTTCATCCTCATCAATTTCCTGCACGGCCCGGCTTGCACGTTCCGCGTGAATCTCAAAATCCGCTTTCGCAGGATCGGCAAGCTGCACGTCGAACGGCAACCCCGTCCGCCGCGACAAATTCTCGATGAATCGCCGCGCCGCCCGCTCCAACCGCGCTTCTTTGTATCCGGCAATCCCGACCCTGAATGTCTGCGCGAAAAGCAGTCGCCCTTCGCCAAACTGCACGCTCGCGGGCGCCGGCATCAAGTTGAGATGAGGCGTGGACATATCCGCAATGGCAGAACTAAGCACGAAGCTGCAGAATATCATCGCGAAAATAAGTCGAGGAACAAACCCGGCAGCCCGCAAAAGCAATCGTCGGCAATCAATCATCAATCGCGCAGCATAGTACACACAAACTGTCGCGACAAACACAATCCCAGTAGGGGAGGGTGCTTTAGCCCTCCCGCCTTTCGGCCCTCTTTATCCCCGAAGCCCGAAACAACGCGCTCCCGCCACAATCCCGCCGTCGCACACCCACCCCCCGCAACTCGACGCCGCCCACCACCTATGGCAAAATAATAAAGCACTTTATTAATTGTCATCCGGGGGAAATACAATGGCCAAGGCCACATTCGCGGCAGGCTGCTTCTGGGGCGTAGAAGCCGAATTCCGCCGCCTAAAGGGCGTCACCTCAACGCAGGTAGGCTACACCGGCGGCCACACCAAGGATCCAAACTACAAGCAAGTCTGCACCGACGGCACAGGCCACGCCGAAGCGGTAGAAGTAGAATACGATCCCTCACAAATCTCCTACGACGCGCTTCTAAATGCCTTCTGGTCCATGCACGATCCCACCACCATGAATCGCCAGGGCCCCGACGTAGGCTCGCAATACCGCTCTGTAATTTTCTACCACACCCCCGAGCAAGAAGCCGCCGCCAAAGCCTCCCGCGACAAACTAGCCGCCTCAGGCAAATTCAAGCGCCCGATCGTGACGGAAATCGTGCCCGCGCCACAATTCTGGCGCGCCGAAGACTATCACCAACAATATCTGGAAAAGCGCGGCGAAGCCTCGTGCCACATACCAAGCTAGTGTGGAAATTTTCTAGGTAAGAAAGCGACGCGCAGGCGTCCCCGTAGGGCCCGCGCTTTATGGCGGGCCTCTTCAGAGATAATCGCGCCACCAATTCCTATTGCCGCGTACCGCCGTCGACCAATCAAGAAAATAACCGAAACGCCCCAAACCCCAACCCAGCACCCATCAACGACCCAGCCACCACATCGCTAAGAAAATGCATCCCCAAAATGATCCGCGAAGCCGCCACGCACACCGCAATAAACAAAAGCAAATCCGAAAGCTGCGGATAATAAAGTCCAATGCAGGTAGCAATCGCAAATGCAGTAATCGAATGACCCGAAGGAAACGAAAATCGGTCCGGCGGAAGTATCGCGGCCCAGCAATGCGGTTCCAACTGGCAAGGCCGAGTGCGATGGCTAGCGTTCTTCAGCAACTTGAAAAGCAAAACCCCAACAGCAACTGCCACTCCTCCCGATTCCAACGCCAAAAATCGCTGCCGTCCGCCGAAGAGCAACAAAATCACGCCCAGCAAATACCAGATCCAACCATCGCCGCAACGCGTCGCCAGCATCATCCAAACGCGAATCCATTTCGGCGCGCGCCAGCGGTGCACATGGCGCATCAGCCGGTGGTCCCGAGACTCGATGTAGCCCCAGACCGCTCGTGCTACGGGCATGTCGTTCACTCCACCGCCGATTCCATCGCCAGTCCCGGAAATGGCGCTCGCTCGCGTCTCGACGGAATCACTTGCGAAGCCCAGCGCCGCACGAAACGGGTCTCGCCGATGCTATTGCCAAACACATAAGCCGGAATCAGAATCCCCAGCGGCGCCAGAATCGTCTTCCAGCGCGACTCGCGCATCATTTCACCGGCGATCAGGAAAACATCGCGCGTCAGCTTCCAGTAGCCCCCCGATTCTCCGCGTGGCTTGCCCAGTCCCTGCCGCAACCCCTGCAGAAAATCAACTTTGTGCATCACGCCCCGCAACTCCGTGTAAGCCGAGCCCGCCGATGCCAGCGTGTGCGCGTCGCTTCCACCCAGAGCAATTTTTCGCGTCCGCCGCGCAAGTCTCACCGCCTGACGGTTATTTTCCGCGGCCATCAATCCGTTCAATGTCTCCATCGCCGGAAAGTATTCGTCGAACCACTCGAAATCTTCGCGCTCGCGCCGGCCAGTCAAAATCGAGAACACGTGATTCAATGCGAAGAACAGCCGGTGCTCGGTCAGATACATAAGCAGCGCAATCAGATCGTTGCGCCGGCGCTGAATTTCGATGTGCTGTCGCTCGGTAATGTCGTAGACGCCGACGTGAATCTGCGTCCCGCTCGGCATCGTGCAAGTTGCCTCCACGCTCACAAAAAAATCCGCATAGCGGCGCAGCGGCTCGCAGCCTTCGATCGAGTCGTGGTCTGTGAGCGTGATCAAATCCATGCCGCGGCCCTTCAGCGTCGCGTACAAATCCTCCGGGCGGCTATAACATTCGCGGCAAATCGCGCCCATTCCAGCGTCCTGGGCCGGTCCCGAGAAGTACGAGTGGACGTGCAAGTCGCAGCGCATGAAAAAGTTGTAACGCATTTGCGTTACACGCCGATGACTCTCACGCAAAAGTTTGATAACGCGAGACTTATAACTCATAGGACATCTGTAACCATCTTTTAACAGAGCAGACACGCCCGCGCGCACTTTCGCCTGCAACACTCAACGCGTCCATGCCACGTATCGAGTTTGTTTTCTTCGACGCAGGCGGCGGCCATCGCAGCGCGGCCACCTCCCTACAATTGGCGGTCCAATCAGCGAGTCTGCCGTGGGATGTTCATTTAATGAATTTGCAGGAGGTACTGGACCGGCTGGACATATTGCGGCGCTTCACCGGCCTGCGGATTCAGGACTTCTACAACAAGATGCTGGCCTCGGGCTGGACGCTAGGCAGCGCCCAACTCCTGCGCGTGCTGCAATTCACCATCGCCGCTTATCACCGGCCGTGCGTGCGCATGCTCGCCGATTGCTGGCGCGAATTCGATCCGGACATGGTGGTCTCCTTCATTCCGCATTTCAATACCGAGCTGAATGAAAGTTTGCAGCTCGCTCATCCTGGCCGGCCATTCGTCACGATACTCACCGATCTAGCCAACCATCCACCACGTTTTTGGATTGAAAAGCAGAAACAGGAATTCATCTGCGGCACCGAGCGCGCACTAGCGCAGGTTCTCGAAGCTGGCCATTCTCCGGCGACCGCGCACCGCGCATCGGGAATGATCCTGCACCCGCGTTTTTACGAGCCGATTGAAACTAGCCGCTCCGCCGGACGTGAACTGCTCGGCCTTTCGCCCGAGCTTCCCACCGGTCTCATCCTTTTCGGCGGCCACGGCTCCAACGTCATCGCCGATATCGTCGCATCGCTCGATCGATCGAATCTCGATCTCCAACTCATCGCCATCTGTGGCCGCAACGACAAGCTCGCGCAATCTCTACGGTCCCGCCGCGGCCGAATCCGCGTCTTCGTCGAAGGCTTCACCAAGCAAATTCCGTACTACATGCATCTCTCCGATTTCTTCATAGGCAAGCCAGGCCCAGGCAGCCTGAGCGAAGCGGTAGCCATGCAATTGCCGGTAATCACGGAGTGCAATTCGTGGACGCTCCCGCAAGAGCGTTACAACGCCGACTGGATTCGCGAAAAGGAAATTGGCCTAGTAGTGCGCAGCTTCCGCCAAATCGAGCCGGCCGCACGCCAGCTACTTGAGCCAGCGACGCTCGAACGCTTCAAGCGCAACACCGCCAACATGCCCAATCGCGCCGTCTTCGAAATCCCCGCCATCCTCGATCAAATTCTAAGCCGCTGCCCACCCGGCTCAGGCCGCTGCTGATTTGCGTTCGTTGCTTCCGTGCTGTGGGAGCAGAAATCGTGCCCTTCCAAAAGCAGCTGCCGAAAAAACGTTGTGCTTAAGTTTTCGGGTCCAGCACTGCGCGAATCTGCGTCTGACTATCGCGGAGCACGTCCAAATTCCGCTCCCACGGCTTTTTTGCGTCGGACTTGATGACAATATTGTGCGTCCCTGTGCCCAGCGGCAATATCGAAGGCGTATCACCCACAAATTTTCCATCTACATAAATCTCCGCGCCCTCAGGCTCCGAGTGAACGGACACGGTTCCGCTTCCATCCGTCTCGCGGCTACCGGGTGCAATCCCCACCGGCGCCTCCGGTATCTCGCGATTCATCACATTGATCAAATCCTGCGCACTCAGCGCGAAATTTAGGCCTTCGAGCTTCGATCCGTCCGGGCCAACGCGTTTGAACGTGGCAATGCCCACAACTTCGCCGGTATCGTCCACCAGCGGCCCGCCGCTATTCCCCGGATTGATGGCCGCGTCCGTCTGAATCCAAGTCCCCGCGTGCTTTTCCACGCGTCCCACTCCGCTTACGATTCCGCGAGTAACAGATTCCGGCAGCCCACCGCCGGGATTCCCGATCGCGAAAACGGTCGCGCCCGGCTTCACCGAAGCCAGATCCGCAAGCGGCAATCGCGGATACCCGGTGCCATCTACCTTCACCAATGCGAGGTCCAGACTCGGGTCGGAATACAGAACCCTTCCCAGCAGCCGCGAGCCAGTACTGGTAACCACGAAGAAGCTCGCCTCTCCCTCGGCCACATGCCGGTTCGTCGCAATGATTCCATCCTCGGTCAAAAAGAATCCGCTCCCCTGCGAATGTTCTCCATCCAGCCGCACCACCGCCGGCACGTCTCGCCGCAAAATCTCTTCCGCCGAAAGCTCGGTTCTCGGCACACTGCGTTTCGGTGGCATCGGCGCGGACACGGTTAGCGCCCCGCCTGCGCGGGCCAACTTGGTCGTCTGCAGCGCAACATCCACATGCTTCGTCTTCAGCAGGTAATAGGTAGCCTAGTTTCTGCCCAGCGCCGACGTCCATTTATAAGGTCCCTGCGTCAGCACAAATTCCTGCGGCGCGAATCCATCCTTGTAGATACGCACCAGCATCGGATGCTCCAGCCGGTCGCTAAATACCGAATGCACGCGATGATAGTAGCCGCCGGGCACTTTCATCTCGTAGGGCGTGGTCCCCACCACGATGCCATCTAATTCGACGGTCGCACCAGGCGGACTAGTAGTGATCGAAAATGTATCCGCGCCCGTACCCTTCGCAATTAGCAGCGCCCACGCCGCCGCAATGCACACCCATACGACGGCTCGACGAATCGTCATCTTCGCCAGCCTCCTTCCCCAAGTACGAAGGGGCTCGCAAGTTCTCACCGCCCAGCACAAAAATCAATTGTGGGAAGTACGCAATCCGAACCATGCGTATTTGCCGCAGCCTTTAGGTACCGCCGGCGTCTCTGCCGGCTCTTTTAAACCGAGACACAGATTAGCGTGAAGGCGCAAGACGACATCGCAGCTCAAAATAAGAGAGGAAGATTTGCAGCCTCACCTCATCATCGCCAATGCTAAACTCCGCGTTTGAACGGCCCGGCCCAACACCCATGCCAATTTCCAGCATCCACATCGACACGCGCTCCGACTGGCGCGGCGGACAGAATCAAGTCCTGCTAACTCTGCGCGGCCTGAAAAGCCGCGGCCACGAAGTTGACTTGATGGCGCTCGCAGGCGGCGCACTCGAGCGTAGAGCCCGCGAAGAAGGCTTCCAGGTCCACTCGATTCCGGCAAATCGAGTTCGCTGGCAAGGCTCCTCGCACCTGCGGGAGCTACTGCACGAGCGCCGCTTTGAAATCGTTCATGCGCACGATCCCCACGGCCTGACTCTGGCATGGCTTGCCAAAGCGCATCGCCGCTCGGTACTGATTGCCCAACGGCGAGTCGCAAACCCGCTCAGCCGCGGCCCATTCGCCTTGGCGCGGTATCGCGCCGCCCGGCGCATCTTCGCAGTCTCAAAATTCATCGCCGATAGCGTCATCGGCTCAGGAATCTCGACGAATCAAGTAGAAGTGGTCTACGAAGGAGTGAAGCTCCCTGTTCGGACGCAGTCGGGGCAGCGCGCATCGACGCGCCAGCACTGGAAAGCTGGCGAAGCCGATATTCTTCTGGGATGTGTCGGCTATCTTTTGCCGGAGAAGGGCCAGGGAGCCCTAATTCACGCGCTGCCTTCGATCCAAAAAGATTTTCCAAACTGCCGGTTGCTACTCGCGGGCGATGGCCCGAGCCGTCCGGCACTCGAGACGCTGGCGCGCGATTTGAATGTTGCGCGCGACGTGATTTTCGCGGGATTCATTGAGCATATCGAAAACGTTTACCACGCCCTCGACATATTTCTATTCCCATCTCTCGCCGAACCTCTCGGCACTTCCATGCTAGCGGCCATGTCCCACGGCCTGCCAGTCATCGGCGTAGCCAGCGGCGGCGTCCCCGAAATGCTTTCATCCGAAAAAAATGGATTGCTCGTCCCGTCGCCCGATCCGGACGCTTTTGCCGACGGTGTTAAGCGGCTGCTGCGCAATCGCGAGGAAGCACGCGGATTTGGCGAAGCGGCTCGCACTACCATCGAAGAAAAATTTACGGACGATCGCATGGTGGAAGCCACCATCCAGAAATACCAATCTCTTCTCTACGAACCCTAACAATCCGCAGGCATCGCGATCCTCGCCGCAGGCATCCCATTGAACTGAGCATCTGCACTTCGGATGCCGCCCCGATACCTCGATCCGGCCTCTTGAACCTCTTCCGGGACAAAATTAAAAGGAGGACCACGAAAAATGAAAATCCGCTATGCCGACCTGCTATTTGCTTCGGCAATTCTCGCGATGGCTGCACCGGCCTGGGCCCACACCGACACCGCCATGCTGACTTTCGATAAACCCGCACACATCGGTTCAACCGTGCTCGACCCGGGCAATTACAAAGTCCGAGCCGAAGAAAATGGAAAGCAAATCGAAATCGAGAAGAACGGGAAAGTGATCGCGCAAGTACCGTGCCATTGGACTCAGCTAAACGCGAAACCTCAAAATGACGAAGCGGTCATCGACAACAATACCATCCAGGAAATTCACTTCGCGGGCCGTAACACCGCCGCGCAAATTGACTAGGCAGTCCGGAGAGGGGCGGCCTGAATCCGCCCCTTCTTTGTAGGGGCCGGTCCGCCTAGGCGGAGGCCCGCTGTAGATTTGGGTTTTCGCCGTTGATTTTCCATCCGCAGGGACGTCCGCGCGGTCGGACTGCGCCCTCATCTCAGATAAGTCGCCAGCCAATCGAGAAATGTCTTGTACCAAAATCCGCTATTCTGCGGTTTCAATATCCAATGTCCTTCGTCCGGGAAAATCACCAGCTTCGAAGGCACGCCCTGCCTCTGCAGCGCCGAAAAAAATTCCAAATCCTGCGTATAAGGCACGCGAAAATCCAGTTCGCCGCCAACTACTAGCGTCGGCGTCTTGAATTTTCCGAGCGCGCCCGCAAAATTCACCGACGACCACTTATCGTAAAGCTCCGGATGCTCCCAAGGCGTCCCGCCATATTCCCATTCCTGAAACCAAAGTTCCTCGGTCGCGTACATGCTCCGCGCGTCATAAGGCCCCGCATGGCTAATGATGCACTTGAAGCGGCCCGTATGCGTGGCCATCCAGTCCATCATGAATCCGCCGTAAGAAGCTCCCGCCGCGCAAGCATTCGCGCCATCAATGAACGGATATTTCGCGATCGCCGCATCCAGTCCATTCATCAGGTCGGTATAAACTTTTCCGCCCCAATCCTTGCTGATCTCCGCAGTAAATTTCTCCCCGTATCCAGTCGAGCCGCGCGGATTCACCATCACCACCACGTATCCCGGCGCCGCCATTACTTGCGGATTCCAGCGATAGCCCCATTCATCGTCCCAAGCGCCCTGCGGCCCGCCGTGCACCAGAAGCAGCAGAGGATATTTTTTCGCCGCGTCAAATTTCGGCGGACGCACAATCAGCCCATTCACTTTCGCGTCTGCCGCTCCCTCAAACCAGAAAGATTCCGCCTTGGAAATATCGAGTTGCGCGAGCAGTGCCGCATTGTGATGCGAAAGTTGACGCGCATCACTCCCATCGGACTTCGCAACGAAAACTTCCGGTGGCATTACCAGGCTAGTCCGCGTAAACGCGATGCTCCGCCCATCGCGGCTGACATCGAATTCCATGTTGAAGCCGTCGGTAATCACTTTCACCGGAGTATTTCCAGCCGCAGCCGCAACTGTATAGATCGGCATCTGCGCCTGATCTTCCGCTCTAAAGAAAATCGCCTTGCTGTCGCCCGCCCATTCGTAGCCGTCAACATTGCGATCAAATTTGTCGGTCAAATCGATATGTTTCCCAGACGCCCGGTCATAAATCATCAATCGCCAGCGATCCGCTTCATCTGCCGGAATAAACTGCGAGCGGTACGCAATAAACTTTCCATCGGGTGAATACACGGGTCCCCAATCGTCTCCGCGATTTTCCGTAATGCGCTTCGGCGCGCTCGCCCCATTCAGCGGCACGGTGGAAATATCGCCATTCGTGCTAATTGCCGCGTCCTGATCGGTATTCGCTGTAAATCCCAACTCGGCGCTATCCGGAGAAAATCCAATCGATTCCGGCGCACCAAGATTGAAAGGTGGCACATCGTAATCCGCCCCCGGCGTCAAATCGCGCGCTTTCCCGCCGCCGTCCGCAGCAATCACAAATAAATGGCTGCGCTTACCGTCCGACCACGTCGTCCAGTGTCGGTAAAGCAGCCTCGTCGCGACGTGCGCCTTCACTTTATTTTTCTGTTTCTCCGCATCGCGCTTCACATTGCAATCATCATCCGCGCAATCCGGATAAACGCTCGACACAAACGCAATCGTCTTCCCGTCAGGCGACCACAATTCATTGTCCCCGCCGCCCGAAAGGGAAGTGAGCCGCGTAGCCTCGCCGCCCGCCAACGCAATCCAATAAACCTGCTGCGAGCCATCGCGCGCCGAAAGAAATGCCAACTTCGTTCCATCCGGCGACCAACGCGGCCGCTGATCGCTACCACTGCGCGTTAATTGACGCGGCTCGCCGCCATCCGTTGGCACCACCCAGATATTCGGCGCCACGCGATTCGCTTCAACGTCCGGCGTCGCCACGGTGTAAGCCACAAAGCGCCCGTCCGGCGAAATCTGCGGATCACTCACGCGATGCATCGCAATCAAATCGTCAAACGTCATCGGCCGCCGCTCGCTCTGCCCCGATACCGCGCCCGCCCACAGAGTCAAAGCAAGCGCACCAACACCCAATCCCTGAAAAAATCGCAGCATTTTTCCTCCGAGCAGATTCGAGCCGGCCGGTTTCAAATCGTCACTTCGGTATTCCAACAGCCCAGGCATAGCCATCCGGGTCTTCCACAATCACATCGCGCCAACCATGCGGCTTATCTTGCGACGCCTGCAAAATGCGCGCGCCCCAAGCCTTCCCGCGCCGCTCGAGAGCATCGGGATCGACATTAAAAAGACGCAACTCCGCGCCGAGTCCCCGCCGCACGCCGCCAATAAGTTCGGAGTGCCAGGGATGGCGATCGTAGGCGTGATCGGCGTGAACCATGAAATCGATGCGCCCCACGCGCAGCGCAGCAAAATCCGGATCGGAATGATGTACCGTTGCGCCAAAGACGTCACGATAAAATTCCACCGACCGCGCCACGTCGGCCACCAGCAAATTCACGGTAAAATCCGGCAACCCGCGGCCATAATCATCCGCGGGCATCCACGGTTCTTGCGTTCGCTTCGTAGCCATCGCGTGAAAGCGCCGCTATTTCGCCTGCGCCTTGATAATGTCGCTCAAATAATCCGGTTGCGATTCCACTCGCGCCAAATGCGGGTAACGAAGCCCGCCGTGATAATCAAGCGAGTAGCTCTTGAAGAAAGTTCCATTCGCCACCAAAAGCTCAATCGCACGCGGCGAAGATTTCGCGTGATCAATGGCCTCGTGGAACACGTCCGGCGAAAATTGCTGCCCGTTCACCGCCGCAATTTTCATTCCCGGCGCAAGTCCCGCATTGTAGGCCGCGCTTCCATGAATCACGTCGGAAATCGCCCCGTCATCCGCCAAAAGCACGCCCGCCCCATCGCGATAATCCGAGCGGTGCGACGCTTCATTCGCCGCCAACATGATTTCATTCGGCATCTCGCTGTAAATCACCTTCCAACCGCCAGTTTCAATCCCGCCCATCGGTGCGTGCGCATCCGTGGAATCGAGCCGCGAGTGCAGCAGCCCCGCCCAGTCGTACGCCACCACTGAATTCAGCCCCGCCACCACATCTTCAAAAGTGTAAGTCTTCAATTCCGGCTTTCCCCCTGGTCCGCCATGAAATGCCTTGCAAAAATCATCGATCGATTTCTTGTTGTCGGTGAGCTGCCGGATGCGCGTGTCCACTTCCAGCCAAATCAATTCGCCTTCGCCGTAATAATCCGTGCTGCGCCGCCAGTTTTCCCAGTTGTTGCCCGCAAAATAAAGAAGCTGCGCCGCATCCGCGGTATCCTGCAGCGGACGCCACGTGCGCCCCGGCGTATATTCGAATTCATTCGCAGTCTCCGCCAAATGCTCGCGGTATTCCTGCGGCGAGTACAATCCGCTCCGCCCCGTCAATACGTTCCCGATGTATTCCGTCAATCCCTCATATACCCACAGCAAATCATCTTTCATCGGCTGCTGATAATCCGGCGTAGAAAGATCAGCTGGCCGCCGGTATTTCCCATTCCAAGAGTGCGTATATTCGTGCGGCAACAATCCAGCCGCATCAATCCGCAGCGCTTCATCAATCAAGGAGCGCTCAGCAATGCGATCGTCGCTCGATTCATGATGCTCCAACCCAAAGTGCGCCGTGTCATCGCTCAACGTCAGCAAAAAATGATAATCGCGGTAATGCCGCGAGCCGAAAAGCGCGTAAGCCTCCGCAATCAAATTCTTGAAGCGCGCTTCCATCTCCGGCGGCATATTCAAAGCCGCCTCACTGTCCGCCGCCGCATCGATTTCGTGCGAAGGAGTCTGCCCCGGCGTCAAAATAAAAGCCCGGTAGTAGCGCCCCGCAATCACCGGCGCATCCACAAGCATGTCGAGCGTCACGCGCTGAAAATGAATCTCGCCTCCCGATTCATTCGCAATCGGCAGCGCGGTTCCAAATTTCCATCCCTCCGGCAGCCGCAAACTCGGCTCAAACATAATCTCGCTAGCCGGCGCTCCCTTGGGATACAGCAGCACCTGATTCCAGCTCAGCAAATCCAGATTCGCCGTAGCCGAAGCCCCGGCCGAAAATCCCGAAGCCGGCGCCGACAACAAGAAGTCAAGCTCCACGTCCAAAGAATCCGCGCCCGCGGGCACGTCCAGATGAAACGCAAACATATCGACCAAATCGCGGCGCCATGCAAGCGTCTTCCCACCCGCGCTGAATTTCATTCCCGCTAGATCGGTGATCGGCCCGTCCGGCGCGTGCTCGCCCGGAATCCATGACGGGTAATACAAAGTAAGCGCCCCCGCCTTCACCGGAATCGTTTCCTTAATATGCAAAATTTTCTGCGCCGCCGAAGTGGCGTCCACCGAAAGCCGTATCGTTCCGCCCGCGGCCTGCGCGCGCGCGCCGCCGCAGAAAAATCCCGCGCCCGCGCTGAGCAAAATCGCGGCGCACACCCCACGTCCGATTCCTCGAATCATTTCGTCTCCCTTGATGAACTTTCGGCTATCTCTGCGGTTTGACGCCGCCCAATCCCATTCGTTACTGCGCATTCACCCCAAGTTGCGAATAAAGAAAACTCAAAAGATCCGTGCGCTCCTCGATTTCTTTATTCAGCGGACGCCCGCCCGAATGACCCGACTTCGTATCGTAAAGCAGCAAAATCGGCCGCCCCGATCCATTCGCCGCCTGCAAACGCGCCGTCATTTTTCGCGCGTGCAATGGCGCCACACGCGTATCGCCATCGCCGGTAATGAAAAGCACCGCCGGATATTTCGCGCCATCCTTCACATTCTGATAAGGCGAGTAAGCCAGCAAATATTTGAATTGCGCCTCATCATCCGACGAGCCGTATTCCGCCACCCACAGCGGCCCATCCATGAATTTCTGAAACCGCAGCATATCCAGCAGCGGATACGTGCAAATCACCGCTCCATACAAATCCGGCCGCTGCGTTATCGCCGCTCCCATCAACAATCCGCCGTTACTCCCGCCGTAAATCGCCAATTTATCCCGTCGCGTGTATTGATTCGCGATCAGCCATTCCCCCGCCGCAAAAAAATCATCAAACACCGTCTGCTTTTTCTCCATCATTCCCGCGCGATGCCATTCCTCGCCGAATTCTCCGCCACCCCGCAGATTCGGCATCGCAAAAATTCCGCCGCTGTCGGCCCATACGACTGCCGCCGCTGTAAATTCGGGCGTCTCATTCACGTCAAAGCCGCCGTAAGCGGTAAGCCAAACCGGCCGCGCCCCATCCTTCACCAGTCCCTTTTTGTAAAACAGAAACATCGGAATCCGCGTCTGATCTTTCGACGCGTACCAAACCTGCTCCACCGTATATTCGTCGCTGTTAATCGGAACGTCCGGCTTGGCCCAGGCATCCGCCGCCCCGCGCTTCACGTCGAACCGGAAAACCGTCGCTGGCAAATTAAACGTCTCGAACGAGAAAAAAACTTCATTCGAGTCCCAATCCCCGCTCAAGGCACTGAGCGATCCAAGCTTCGGCAACGGCACAATCCCCGCCGGCTTTCCGTCCGCATCGAAGTACTTCAGCTCCGAAGCCGCATCGCGAATATACTGGACGAAAAATTTACCGCCGAAAGCTCCCGATCCCGCGATCGACGCCTCCGATTCAGCCACAATTTCCTTCCAGGCATCGCGCTGCGGGTGATCCAGATCCACTCGATAGACATGCCAGCGCGGCGCCTTCCAATTCGTGGTAATGAAAAGCTGCCCGCTCGAAATGTCCCCGAAAAAAAGCGCCTCCGTATCATTCACGATCGCCCGCACCGGCCCATTGCCGCGCAAATCCTTCACATACAAATCCGCCCGCACGCTCCCAGACCCATAAGAAAGATTGATCAGCAAAGTGTGCCCGTCGTCCGAAACGGAAGCCGAAATTTCCTTATCGCTCCCAAGATTCCCGCCGAAAATCGATTCATCCGCGCTAGCCGCCGTGCCCATCACGTGATGAAAAACCTGCCCTCCCGTCGGCTTCAACACGGAATAAAACACGCCGCGCTTAGAAGGCTCGATGGCCACCGACTCATACATCGCGCGAGGCAACACGTCGGCCAGCTCTTTGCGCGTCGCGGTATCGATGAAATGAATTTCGACTTCGTCCTGCCCGCCCGCGCGCACTCCATAAGCCGCAAGCGAGCCATCATGCGCAAGATCAAGCGAAACCACACTCGTCGAATGATCCGCGCTCATCGGATGCGGATCAACGAGCACTTCGTCTTTCCCCTCGTGTCCGCGCCGCACGTAAAGCACAAAAAGTTCCTGATCCGCGCGCCGCTTCTCAAAAATGTAAACCCCATTGCGCTCGATCGGCGGATTCACCGAATCCACTTTCATCAATTGGCTCAATCGCCTCGCAATCTTCGCGCGCCCCGGCACCGCATCCAGCACCGCCCGAGTGCAAACATCCTGCGCCTCAATCCACGCACGCGTCTCCGTACTGTTCTGATCCTCGAGCCAGCGATACGGATCGGCAATCTTCACCCCGTGCAGAGTGTCGACCACGTCATCCTTACGCGTCTCCGGTGGACATTTTCCCGCCACGGATTTCCCATCTCCTCCGAGCGAATCACCACGAGCCGCACCGCACAAGCCCGCGCCTAAAATCGCCGTCAGCACCACGAAATAAACCAGCCGGAAAGAGAATCTAGCGCGAGGGTAGGGAAGCGGGAAAGCTGCGAGCACGCAGCTCCCGCCCAATTTTCCAGAACTCATCTTCACCTTTCAATTCCTGCGTGACGACGGCCGCCCCGGACCGCCGCAGTTAAGAGATAGGAGTCGCCATCTTGCGCGGAGGATTGAAAAACGGCAGCTCGCGCACCGTAGCTCGCACTTTCTGCCGCACCGCTTCCACGGTCAATTCAATCTGCAGCTCGGTGCCCGCCGCGGCGTGCTCGCGATTCAGCGAAGCCAGCGCGATCATTTTCTTAAGCGTCGGCGACCAAGTCGTCGACGTCGCCTTCCCCACCTGCAATCCGCCGCGGTAGACGGGCACCGCCACCCGCGATGCCGCACTAGGAATCTGCGGCGCCAGCCCCGCCGCCTCAAATTGCCGCTCGATGTCCGGCCAATTCACATCCAATCCCATCAACAACCGTTTCGCCCCGCGCTTCTGCTCCTCTTCCAACGCCGCACGCCCGATAAAATGTTCCTTCTTCAAATCCACAAGCCTGCCGAGTCCAATTTCGTAAGGCGAATACTTCTGCGATTCAATCAGCGATTTCTTGCTGCTGAAATAATCCACTTCAATCAAAATCAGCCCAGCCTCAATCCGCGCCACATCCAACGCCAACATCCCCGCCGGATGAATATCGAATTCACCGCCCGCAGCCATCAACGCATCCCAAACGCGCCCAGCCTCGCCCCACGGCATCCAAATCTCATACCCAAGATCGCCGGTATAACCAGTCCGCGAAATATCCACTTCCACGCCGCCAATGCGCCCGTGCGTGAATCGAAAATATTTCAAGTTAGTGATATTCGCCTCGGCCGCCCGCACCAAAAGCCGCCCCGAAGTAGGCCCCTGCAAAGCCAGCGCCGCCACCTGGTCCGAAATATCTTCAATCTGCACTTCCTGTCCCAGCGCATTCTGCCGGAACCATCGCAAACTAGGATCAGCCGCCGTCCATCGATATTTGTTTTCCTCCAGCCGCGTAATCGTCCCGTCATCAATCACGTGCCCAGCTTCATCGCACCAGCAGCAATAAATCACCTGTCCCACCGCCACCTTATTAATGTCTCGCGTAATCACGCGATTCACCAATTTCGTAGCATCGCGCCCGCTAACCAAATATTTGAAAAGTGGCGAAACATCAATCAACGCCGCGGCATTCCGTATCGCGTTGTACTCATGCTCATGATGCATCTCATAAACGCTAACCGCGTAGTACCCACTCCACTCGCGATAATTCAAACTCTCGCAAAGCGGAAATGTCCGGTCATGCACAGCCGATCCAATAGGCAAGTGAACTCCGTAGGGGCGGGGGTTCACCTCCCGCCCGGTGTAGCACTGGGTTTTCGGTCCCGCCCCGAACCCCAAAATTTTCGCCCGCGAATTATAGTTCCGCAATAAACGCCCCGCAAGGAGCCAAGTAGCGCCGGCGTCCCTGCCGGCATCCGACGAGCAAAAACTTCGATACGAGCAACCTCACCGGCGGACTCAAACCGTCGGCCAATGTTAGGGTTGTTTAATCCGTCGCCGCTCAGTGCCGCATCCAAAATCTAGCTCGCAAGATGCCGGCACAGACGCCGGCGCTACTGTGACCACAAGTCAATCACTGGCCCGTTCCTCCTTGTGCCCTCCACCACCCCGCCTGTAGAATGTCCGCGCCTCGGGCCGCCACTTCGCAGCAGAGCGCCGCCCGGCCTCGAAAGCACCCTCACTCATCGCATGGCTTCAAATTACGATGTAATCGTCATCGGCGGCGGCCACAACGGCCTAGTCACCGCAGCCTATCTGGCCCGCGCCGGCCGGAAGGTACTCGTCCTAGAAAAACGCCACGTCCTCGGCGGTGCAGCAGTAACCGAAGAAATCATCCCCGGCTTCAAATTTTCAGTTTTTTCCTACGTAGTCTCGTTGCTCCGCCCAGAAATCATTCGCGATCTAGATCTCCCGCGCCACGGCCTGGAAATTCTCCCGCTCGACGGCACCTTCACTCCCATGCCCAGCGGCGATTATCTCTGGCGCGTAAACGATCACGGCAAAACCCGCCGCGAAATCGCCCGCCACTCAAAAGTCGACGCAGAAGCCTACGAAGAATTCGGCAAAGAAATGGTGCAGATGTGCCGTTTCGTAAAGCCAATTCTCGCGATGGTGCCGCCGGATCCCACCACCCTAGATCCGCGCGATCTAAAAAAGCTCTATTTCCTCGGCCAACGATTCCGCGCCCTAGCCCCCGACGATCGCTACAACCTGGTCCAACTAATGACCATGAGCGCCACCGATTTTCTCGATCAATGGTTCGAGACCGACGTGCTCAAGGCAACGATGTCGGCATCCGGAATCATCGGCACCTTCCTCGGCGTACGCTCCCCAGGCACCGCCTACGTTCTCCTACATCACTACATGGGCGAAATCGACGGCGCCTTCCGCTCCTGGGGCTTCAGCCGCGGCGGCACCGGCGCAATTTCAAATTCCATCGCCGATGCGGCTCGCGAAGCCGGCGTAGAAATCCGCACCGAAGCGATCGTCTCCAAAATCCTCATCAAGGACGGCCGCGCCGAAGGCGTAGTCCTCGATCGCGGCGAAGAAATTCGCGCCAAAGTAGTTTCCTCCAGCGTCGATCCCAATCTCACCTTCCTGAAAATGATGGACGCGAAAGATCTCCCCGAAGATTTCCTCGAAGAAGTCCGCCGCTACAAATACCGCGGCTCCTCCGGCAAAGTAAATTTCGCGCTCGATGGCCTGCCCGAATTTACCTGCCTCCCCGGCGCAGGCCGCCATCTACGCGGCGCAATGTCAATTTCACCCAGCGTCGAATATATGGAGCGCGCCTACGATCAGGCCAAGTACGGCGAATTTTCCCAGCGCCCCTACATCGATATGGTCATCCCGAGCCTCACCGATCCATCCGTCGCGCCCCCAGGCAAACACGTTCTCTCCTGCTTCGTGCAATACGCGCCCTACAAACTAAAACCCGGCCTCAACTGGGACGATCAAAAGGAAGCCTTCGGCGACGCGGTAGTGAACACAATTGCCGAATACGCCCCAAACATAAAAAACATCATCATCGGCCGCCAAGTCCAAACGCCTCTCGATATCGAGCGCAGCATTGGCCTGACAGAAGGCAACATTTTCCAAGGCGAACTTTCGCTCGAACAATTGTTCTTCCTCCGCCCGGTAGCAGGCTGGGCCCGTTACCGCACTCCCATCCGCAACCTCTATATGTGCGGCTCCGCAACGCATCCCGGCGGCGGCATTATGGGCGCTCCAGGCCGTCTAGCCGCGCTAGAAATCCTCAAAGACAAAGGAGCCCGCTAAGTGGCCGCCGGACGCGACATCGTAATCCTCGGCGCGGGCCACAACGGCCTAGTCACCGCGTTCTATCTAGCCAAAGCCGGCTATAAGCCGCTGGTAGTCGAGCGCCGCGCCGTCGTCGGTGGCGCCGCCATCACCGATGATTTTCATCCCGGCTTCAAATGCTCCACTCTCGCTTATGCCGACGGCCCGCTAATCCCCGAAATCGTTCGCGACATGGACCTCGAGCAGCACGGCCTCTCGATGATCCATCCGCACATTCGCCTCTTCGCGCTCTCGCCCGATGGCCACGGCCTGCTGCTTTTTTCCAATCCAGCCGAAACCGCCGCGCAACTCGCGAAAATTCTCGCGCAACGATTCCGTAAAGTACGGCGAATTCACGCAAGCCCTCGAGCGCTACAGCGCGATTCTGCGCCAAGTCCTAACCATCACTCCGCCCGACATCGACAGTCCCTCCACCGACGAACTCTGGAAGCTCCTGAAAATCGGTCGCAACGTCCGCGGCCTCGGCAAAAAAGACATGATGCGCCTGCTGCGCTGGGGCCCCATGGCCGTAGCCGATCTAGCCTCCGAATTTTTCGAGACCGAACTGCTCCGCGCCGCAATCGCCGCCCGCGGAATTTACGGCGCAGCAATGGGCCCGTGGTCCGCAGGCAGCACCGCGCTGCTCCTTCTGCGCGCCGCCGCCGATCCGCATCCCGCCGGCTCGTCCTCGTTCCCGCGCGGCGGCATGGGCGCTCTCACGCAAGCCATGGCCGCAGCCGCCACAAAAGCCGGAGCCGAAATTCGCACCAGCGCCCCAGTCGAGCGAATCCTGGTGAAAGACGGTGCAGCCGCCGGCGTAGTTCTCGAAGGCGGCGAGGAAATTTCCGCGAAAACAGTAATCTCCAACGCCGATCCCCGCCGCACTTTCCTGAAACTCACCGATCCAGTTCATCTCCCGCCCGGATTCGTAGTAAAAATGCAAAATTTCCGCGCCAACGGCACTGTTGCGAAAATTAATTTGGCGCTCGATCGCCTCCCCAATTTCACCGCGCTCCAGGATGTCTCCACCGCCGCCGCTCTTTCGATGAACGATCCTAGCGCCGCCCTCAGCGGCCGCATCCACATCGGCCCCGACATTGATTATCTAGAGCGCGCCTTCGACGCCTCCAAATACGGCGCATATTCGCAAGCCCCCTATCTCGACGTTTCAATCCCGTCGATCCTGGATCCATCAATGGCTCCGCGCGGCAAACACGTGATGTCCATCCACGTGCAATTCGCCCCATTCAAGCTGCGCAACGGCGACTGGAATTCCCAACGCGAAGCCTTCGGCGACAACGTAGTAAAAACGCTAGCCCACTACGCCCCCGATCTACCGGAACTAATTCTAGGCGGCCACGTAATCACTCCCGGCGATCTAGAAGAAACCTACAGCCTGACCGGCGGCCACCCCTTCCACGGCGAAATGTCGCTAGATCAAATTTTCACCATGCGCCCCATACTAGGCACAGCGAGATATCGCACCCCAATCCGCGGCCTCTACCTATGCGGCTCAGGCACGCACCCAGGCAACGGCCTAACGGGCGCCAGCGGCTACAACGCCGCCCGCGAAATCATAAAAGATTTGCGATAGCAAGCGTCGTAGGGGCCGGGGTTTACGGCCCGGTGTAGCCCTGGGTATTCGCCTCTAATTTTTCAACCGCAAGACAAACGAAAAGGAATCCGACGCACAAATGAGTTCATCAACCCAACCGTCTTCGTCTTTTCACCACATCAATCGCGCCCACCTCGCCGACCTGATCGCCCAAGAAGAACAACGCTTCACCGCCGAGCACCCCAAATCCAAAGCCCTATTCGATCGCGCCCGCACCTCCTTACTCGATGGCGTACCCATGAACTGGATGGCCAAATGGGCCGGCCCATTCCCAATCTTCGTAGCCGAGGCCAAGGGCAGCCATTTCATCGATGTCGACGGCCTAGAATACGTCGATCTCTGCCTCGGCGACACCGGCGCCATGACCGGCCACTCCCCCGACTACGCCGCCGACGCCATAGCCGCCCAAGCCCGCCGCGGCCTCACCTTCATGCTTCCCACCGAAGATTCCATCTGGGTAGCAGAAGAACTAGTCCGCCGCTTCGGCATGCCGTACTGGCAATTCACGCTGACCGCGACGGACGCAAACCGCTTCTCCATCCGCCTAGCCCGCGAAATTACGCAACGCCAATTTGTTCTCGTCTTCAATTATTGCTACCACGGGAGCGTGGACGAGTGTTTCGCCACGCGTCTCCCGGATGGTTCCGTCGGTCCCCGCCGCGGAAATATCGGCCCGCCGGTAAATCCCGCCGCCACCACGAAGGTCGTCGAGTTCAACGATCTAGCCGCGCTAGAAGCAGCATTAGCGGCTCACGATGTAGCCTGCGTACTCGCCGAGCCGGTCATGACCAACGTCGGCATCATTCATCCCGATCCCGGCTATCACGCCGCGCTGCGCGATCTCACCCGCCGCACCGGCACGCTGCTAATTCTCGACGAAACGCACACCATTTGCGCTGGCCCCGGCGGCTACACCCGCGAGCACGCTCTCGATCCCGACATCTTCGTAATCGGCAAGCCGCTAGCCAGCGGCATCCCCGCCGCAACTTACGGCTTCACCCGCGAAGTAGCCGAGCGCATCGTTAAGCGCATCCACATCGAAGACTGCGACATCGGCGGCATAGGCGGCACTCTAGCGGGCAACGCCATGTCGCTAGCCGCCATGCGCGCCACGCTCGAGGGCGTTCTGACGCCCGCCGCGTTCGCGCGAATGATCCCCCTAGCCGAGCGCTTCGAGCGCGGCGTCACCGCGACGATCGCCGGCGCCAAGCTCCCCTGGCACGTAACCCGCCTAGGCTGCCGCGCCGAATATCAATTCCGCCCCACGCCTCCCCGCAACGGCGCCGAAGCCGCCGCCGCAATCGACTTCGACCTAGAGCGTTACCTCCATCTACACGCCCTAAATCGCGGCATCCTAATGACCCCATTCCACAACATGGCCCTAATGTCCCCAGCGACGTCCGAAGACGACGTAGACCAACACACGCGCTCCTTCGGCGAAGCAGTACGTGAGCTGGTCGGGTAACGCCGTCCGCTCATTCGCACGGCGCCTGCCGAAGAGCAGCCTAGCCGCTGTCATCCCGAACCCGCTTTAGGGGTGAGGGATCTGCATTTGCCGTCGCAGGGGCCGGGGTTCACGACCGGCCCGGTGTGGCTCTGGGTTTCGTTTTTGGTTTTGCGGGAATCAGAACGTGACGCCCTCGCGACCGCTCCCTACTGTTTTGCGGTGGCCTCGGGTTTGATGCGCGTATCATCGGCGATCCAGTTTACTTCCCAGCTTTTGCCGCCGTCATCGGAGAAAGACTGTTCGAAGTGGCAGGAATCTGCCTTAATGTCGGACCAGACGTTGCGAACCAGGATGGTCCGGCCATTGAAATCTTCCTGGTCGAAGAACTCGCCGCGGCCATTTTTGAATTCGCCGATTGTGGGGACGCTCAAGCGTTCCGACGCGGCTGTTGGCGAAATTCAGGCTCCATTGATGCGATTGCGCATTGTAGAGGCGCAGGGATAGCCCTTCGACGTGGCCATTTGGCCCATCGACTTCAAGCTCCACGAGATTTGCGCGGCCGTCCCAAACCTTGCTGACCACCGACGTCCCGGTCAATTCGACCCAGGTGGTCGAGCCGCTCAGCGGATGCACCAGGCGCGAGAGATGAGTTTTCCATGTGCCGATTTCGAAATCGAAATCGTGCTGACCATCGTGCACCTCGGCTGAATTCTGCGGGCCGTCTGAGGATGTGATGATGATTGTTCGCGCGCGCGCCAAAGAAACGCCGAGCACGGAGACAATCCCGCAAAGAAGCACAAGCGCCAGGCGTCTTATGGTTTTTCTCGCGTCAAATCGGCGGTCATGTTGGTTTCCCATGTCTTTCCTCCGTCATCGGAAAATGCTTGTTCGAAGCGGTGCGAATCCGGGGTGATGTCGCCCCAGATGATGCGCACCAGGATGCTTCTGCCGTTGAACGCTTCCTGGTCGAAAAATTCGCCGCGCCCATTCTTGAATTCTCCGACCGACGACGGCTGGCTCAGGACGCCGACTTTGCTGTTGGCAAAAGTGAAATTCCATTGATGCGATTGAGGATTGTAGAGAAAGAGAGCGAGGTCCTCGAAGTGGCCGTTGGGGCCATCGGCTTCCACTTCCTCGAGCTGCGCACGGCCATCCCAAATTTTGCGGACCGTCACCGTGCCGTTCATTTCCGTCCAGGTAGTCGAGCCGGTCAACGGATGTTGCAGGCGCCGGATGTGCGTTTTCCAGGTGCCGAGATTGAAATCGAAATCGTGCTGGCCGTCGCGTTCGGTGGCGGCGGTTTGGGCGCACGCTGCTGATGCGGCCGGGCGGGCTTGGAGTCGAGTGGAGAAGGGAAGCGAAATGCAGCCGAGCGCGAAGAGTAGAAGAGAAGTTCCATCAATTCGGATGATAGATCGATGCAAATTCACGGTGCCTCCACGTTCAGATCGCAAATGGCCCACAGTTTCGAAGGCGTTACACGGGCGGGCGCAGTCCGCCTAGGCGGACGCCCCTACGGAAGAACCCCGGGTCTTATCAGGACTAGATTGAACGTCTGTGTGGTATTTTCATAGAGCCACTTTGTATGAAACCGGCGATACCACTTTCTAGAGGCGGCGAACCTCTTTTCCGCCAGGTTTACGCGCGGCTGCGCCGAGCGATTCTTTCCGGCGGCTTTCGGGCGGGGGATCGGCTGCCGTCGACGCGCGAATTTGCGCGGCAGCACGGAGTTTCGAGGACCGTGGTGCTGCTGGCCTACGATCAGTTGGTGGCGGAAGGATTCGCGGCGGGCCGAGGCGGATCGGGCACCTACGTGGCGCCAGGAATGGATAGCCGCGCTCCAAAACGAGAAGAGCATCCCGCGAAAGTACGAATGTCGCGCTACGGCTCGGCAGCGGCCAAGATTGCTGCTACGGTCGATTTCCCTGGCCGGCGCTCCACGCCGCTGCGCTACGATTTCGCTTATGGAGGCCGGGGCGATATCGAAACGTTTCCATTCGAAATGTGGCGGCGGATTTTGCTGCGGCATGTCCGCAAAGCGCCGGTGCGCGAGCTGGACTACGCCTCGTCAGCGGGCAGCGCGGCATTGCGCGAAGCAATTTCGGTGCACGTGCGGCGCGCCCGCGCCGTACTTTGCGATGCGTCGCAGGTAATCATCGTGAACGGCTCGCAGCAAGCGTTGGATCTCGTCGCGCGAGTATTAATCGAGCGCGGCGATCGCGTGGCCATCGAAGATCCGCAATACCAAGGAGCCCGCGAAGTGCTCCGATCCGCAGGCGCGCGACTGCATCCAGTGCGCGTCGATCGCGATGGATTGAATCCGGCCAAGCTGCCGCACAGCGCGCGCGTGGCGTTCGTCACACCCTCGCATCAATTTCCGACGGGCGCGATTCTGCCGCTGGCACGGCGTCTGGCACTACTCGCCTGGGCGCGCAGCAACGATGCCGTTCTCATTGAGGACGATTACGACGGCGAATTCCGCTACGAAGGCCAGCCACTCGAATCGCTGCAAGGCCTCGATAACCAAGGCCGTGTGATCTACATCGGCACATTTTCGCGCACCATGTTTTCCGCGCTGCGCATTGGCTACTTGATCGCGCCAAAATCGCTGGTCCCCGCATTCACCGCCGCGAAATGGCTCTGCGATCGTCATACGGCAACGCTCGAGCAAGAAACGCTGGCGGAATTCATCAGCACGGGAATGTACGAGCGGCACTTGCGGCGCGTGCGGCGCAGGAATAGCGACAATCGCGAAGTATTGCTAGATTCCGTCCGGAAACATCTGGGAGAGCGCGTCGAGATCAGCGGTGATGGCGCCGGGGCTCACATAGTTTTGTGGCCCACCGGCCGCGTTTCAGAAGGCGCGCTAATTCAAAGCGCCGCCGCTAAGGGAGTCGGCATATATGGAATTTCGGGATATTTTTTGGACCGTCCAAAAAGAACGGGCCTGATGCTCGGCTATTCGCAAATGAGAAAAGACGAAATTCGCGAAGGCATCCGGCGGCTCAGTGAAGTGCTTTGAGTTTGAAGGGTGAATTAGCGCCGACGTTCGTGACCGCATCGGGGGACCGAAAATCTCGCTAGATGCAATTCTCGCGCGCGAATTAGTAAGCCAAATCGACGACATATTTTCGAGGATGTGATCCGGCCGCGTTTCCAGGCTTCACATTCACTTGTGATCGTAAGATGCCGGCAGGGACGCCGGCGCTACTTTAGTTGCGTGCGTCTTGAAGTTTGAAGGCGCTTAGTAACGTTCTTAGTTCGACTGCCATTTTGGAGAGATCCTGGCATCGGGTGGCGGTGTCGTCGGCTTCCTTGGCGGACTCGCGGGCTACGCTGGCGATTTGATCCACGCTGACATTTACCTGCTGCGTGGCCGCAGACTGTTGCGTGGCGGCCGCGGCGATTTGCGCTACCATTTCGCCGACGTGCTCCGCGGATTGCATGATTTGCTGCAGCGACGAGCCGGCTTTCGTGGTGGTCAGCACCCCGGCTTCGACCTGCTTGGTGCCGAGTTCCATGGCGAGAACCGCATTTTTGGTCTCGCTTTGGACGCCGTGGATCATCGTGGCGATTTCCTTGGTGGCTTGGGTCGTGCGCCGCGCGAGATTTTTGACTTCGTCGGAGACCACGGCGAATCCACGGCCTTGTTCGCCGGCGCGCGCCGCTTCGATGGCCGCGTTCAACGCCAGAAGATTGGTTTGCGCGGCGATGGCATCGATTTCTTCCACGATGCGGCCAATTTGCTCGGAGCGTACACCGAGCGCGGCCACTTTCGCGGCCGTGTCCGTTACGGATTTGGCGATCGCGCGCATGTTATCGGCCGCTTGATCGACGGTCTGTTTGCCTTCGGACGCAGTTCCGGAAGCCTTGATGGCGGCGTCGCTGGCCCTTAAGGAATTTTCCGAAATCTGCGAAACGGTGGACGACATTTCCTCCATGGCGGTGGCGACTTGGCGCGTCTGATCGTCTTGCACCTTGGCGCCGGCCGATTGCTCGGCGGTTGAAGCAGAAATTTTTTCGCTGGCCGACGCAAGTTGATCGGTAGTGCTCGCGACGCGCGACATGGTCGCCTGCATCTTGCCCATGAAAGTATTGAACCACTTGGTTAGCTCACCGATTTCGTCGTTCAGCGTGACGTCGATGCGCTTGGTCAAGTCTCCTTCGCCTTCGGCCATGTCTTTCATGCGCGCGGTAATGCTAGCGAGGCGCGAAAAAATCGAATGGGCCAACACGCCGGATGCGAGCAGCAGGACGGCAAGACACGTCAGCGCCATCCCCGCGGCGCGTTCTGCACTCACGCGCCAGGCGGCATCCACGTCGTCCACGTATATTCCCGTCCCCAGCACCCAGCCCCACGGCTGAAATCCCTTCACGTAGGAAATTTTTGCAACCGGTTTGTCGCTTCTCGGCTTCGGCCAGCGGTAGTAGACGAATCCCGCGCCATCTTTTCTGACTACATTCGTCATTTCGACGAACATCGTTTTGCCGGTGGGATCTTTATAATCGGAGAGATCCTTGCCGTTGAGACTGGGATTCATCGGATGCATGATCATGGCCGGGTGCATGTCGTTTACCCAGAAATAGTTGTTCTCGTCGTAGCGCATCACTTGGATGGATTCGAGTGCGCGCTTCTGTGCTTCCGCGCGAGTGAGCTTTCCCTCGGTCTCGAGGCGGTAATTCTCGGCGACCACCGAGTAGGGAATCTCGATGAGCGCGGTAGCTTTGTGCTGACGCTCCGCAAGTAACGTGGTTTTCTGGCTGATCAGCCAGGCGCCCGCCACGGTCAGCAATCCGGCTGCGGCCGCGAAGATGATCCCGGCGAATTTTGTCCTTATGGTCATAATGCTCCTGCGCTGGACTCGAGATCGGAGGCGCCGCGGCGAAACTTCGGCCATGCTTCTCCAAGTTAATCTTCGGCATTCGCATTCGAATTGATTAGGGGATTTTGCGACGCGGGCGCCACCAGAGATAGAATCTGAGGCGGGATTCGGCCGTGGGGCTGGAGAGGCGGCGTTTCGACAGCTTGAGACCCGTGGCGCAAAGCAAAGGCAGATCCTACGGAGGCGCACATGGAATCGCGGACAGACGGAGTTCAAATTTCGAAAGGCAGACTTTGGGCCGGATACATCATCACTGGCTTGGTTGTGCTGCTCCTAACTTTTGATTGGGCAACGAAAGTTTTTAAGGTGAAGTCGTTTGTGGAGCAGGCGGCGAAGATGGGCTTTTCGGCCGACACGATTTTTACGGTAGGCGTGATATTGCTGGTGTGCACGGTGATCTACGTGATTCCGCGCACCGCTGTGCTGGGCGCCATTTTGCTCACCGGCTATCTGGGCGGGGCGGTGGCGACGAACTGGCATGTCGGGCAACCTCTGCCCTTGATTTTATTTCCGGCGATTTTTGGAGTGCTGGTTTGGCTGGGGATTTATTTGCGCGAGGGACGATTGTGGGCCGTGGTTCCGCTGCGCAAGTAACGCGGGAAATTTCTGCCTTGCGATCCTCTCGACAGAACGGATTGCGCGAGAAGTCGCGCTCCCACGCGCTACGGCGGCGCGCGGGCACCCGGCAAAAGGCAACGGCGAAAACCCAGTGCTCCACCGGGCTTCTGCCTAGGCGGACCGCCCCTTACGACTGCGGCAGATCCTTCAACATTGCGGCCGCGGTGCGAAGTTTGCTGCGATGATAGAATTGTTCCTTAGATTCAGAGACTAGGAGACCGAGATGACGGCAGCTACTACTGTTGCGGGGCGCGGCGAATTTACCAACGAGCCGTTTATTGATTTCTCGAAGGCGGAGAATCGGAAGGCTATGGAGAATGCGCTGATTTCCGTGCGCGCGCAATTTGGGAAAGAATATCCGCTTACGATCGGCGGGCAGGACGTGACGACCAAAGAGAAGCTGCAATCTACCAATCCTTCGAAGCCTAGCGAAGTGATTGGGATTTTTCAGAAGGCTACTGTGGAGATGGCCAATCAGGCGGTGGAGGGGGCGCATCGGGCGTTTGAGCGCTGGAAAAAAGTGCCGGCTGAGGAACGCGTGGGTTATTTGTATCGGACGGCGGAGATTCTGCGGGGGCGGCGATTCGAATTGCTGGCTTGGCTTACTTTTGAAATTGGCAAGACCTGGCCTGAGGCCGACGCCGATATTGCCGAGCTGATCGATTTCTGTGAATTCTATGGGCGCGAGGCTTTGCGTTTGGCCGGCCCGCAGACTTTAACTCCGATGCGTGGGGAGAAAAATTATCTGCGGTATATTCCGTTGGGCGTGGGGGTGGTGATTCCGCCTTGGAATTTCGCGGCGGCGATCATGGGCGGGATGACGATCGCTTCGATTGTTACTGGGAATACCGCGATCGTGAAGCCTTCGAGCGATTCGCCTACGATTGCCGCGATCTTTATCAATATTCTGTATGAAGCCGGCGTCCCGCGCGACGTGGTGAGCTTTTTCACTGGTCCGGGTGCCACGGCGGGCGAAGCGCTGGTCACGAATCCGAAGACTCGCTTCATTGCTTTCACCGGTTCGAAGGAGGCCGGTCTGCGGATCGCCGAGCAGGCGTCCAAGGCGCAACCGGGACAAGTTTGGATCAAGCGGACGGTGCTGGAGATGGGCGGAAAAGACGCGATTATTGTGGATGACGAAGCCGATCTCGAGGCCGCGGTGGAAGGCGTGGCGCTCTCGGCCTTCGGTTATCAAGGCCAGAAATGCTCGGCTTGCTCGCGGGCTATCGTGGCGGAAAAAATTTATGACAAGTTTCTCGAGAAGCTGATTCCGCGCGTGAAGCAGATCAAAGTCGGCTCGCCGGAGGATCCGGCCAATTACATGGGCCCGGTGATCAACAAGGCCTCGAAGAAATCGATCCTGGAATATATCGAGGTGGGGAAGAAGGAAGGGCGATTGGTGGCCGGTGGGAATGCGATTGGCGACGATGGATACTTTATTGAACCAACCGTGATCGCGGATATTTCCCCTAAGGCGCGGATTTTTCAGGAGGAAATTTTCGGGCCGGTGCTGGCGGTGACCAAAGCGAAGGATTTTGATGATGCCTTGAAGATGGCCAATGACAGCGAATTTGGGCTGACCGGGGCTGTCTATTCCAAAAATCCGAAGAAGATTGAGCGGGCGGCGGAAGAATTCCACGTGGGGAATTTGTACATGAACCGGAAGTGCACCGGCGCGATGGTGGGTGCGCACCCCTTTGGTGGATTCAATATGTCCGGGACGGATTCGAAGTCGGGTGGGCAGGATTATTTGTTGTTGTTTACGCAGGCGAAGACGATTGCGGAGAAGGTGTAGGGCGGAACACCCAGGGCCAAACCGGGCGGGAGATAGACTCCCCCCTACGATGGCTTCAACTTGAAGGCGTAGCGCAGCACTACGTAGGCTATCGGGCCTAGCGCTAGCAGAACGGGGGCCCAATGGAAGACGATTGGCTCGCTGTAATAGACTTTTACCGCGCATAAGATTGCCGGCAGCACGATTACGCAGATTAGTCCGAACTTTCCCCACGGAATTTTGAATTCGCGATGAGCTTCCGGCATCTTGCGCCGCAATTGCCAGGCGGCTAGGACCGTCATCATCGATGTGGCGATTCTGGTCCAAATATAAATATTTACGAGATCCGTCACTGGAAATTTGGCTAGCACACAATACACTACCGTTGAAACGGCGATCGCGCGGGCGGGTGTGCCGTAACGCGGATGAATTTTGCCGAGCCATGCCGGCAAATAGCCGTCTTCGGCCATGGCTGCGGGGATTCGCGTGGTGTAGAGAATCGTGCCATTTGAAAGCGACGCTACGCCAATGATTGATGCCGCCAGCATCGCTACTCCCAACGCCGGTCCGCCGATCAATCGCGACGCCGTCACGATGTAACCGGTATCCCATACTTGCCAGTTTCCAAGTACCGCTAGCGCCAAGGTGGCCGGCAGCGTGTAAGTCAAAATATTCATCGGCGTATTCCACGCCAGCACGCGCACGAACGTGCGCTGGGGATCCTTCATCTCGGCCGTGCAACTGGAAAGTTGCTCATAGCCGGCGTAATCCCACATCGCGAGCGCCAAGCCTTTGCCGAAGACGCTGCCAAAGGGGTGGCCCGGCGGGACGAAGGGCAGCACCGGATTGAAGTGCCAGTGAAAAATCGAAACCGCGCAGAGCCAGAGTACCGGAATAAAAATCGCCACTTGCAGCGCGATGGCCAGCCAGCCGGCAACCTGGATGCCGCGCGCGTTCATCGCTGCGATCACGATTAGCACCAGCGCGGCGCCGGCCCATTTTTCATTTGGCGTGATGGCGATGTAATCCTTGACGTAGTCCATGAACAGCACGCCATAGAGCGAATTCAGCAAAGGAACGTGCCGCTCCAATTCCACCAGCCACACTGAAATCCCCAAAAATCGCCGAAGGCCGCGCGCGACCAGCGATAGAAGCCCCCTTGTACCGGCAAAATTCCGTTCATCTCTGCTGAGGCGAAGGAAATCGGGATGCTCCAGAAAAATGGGACGAAGGTGAGAAAAAGAAGCGCCATCCCCGGGCCTGAGCCGGAGAAAATTTCCTCGTAGCCGAAGGGGCCGCCCGCGGTGTAGCCGTAGAAAATTGCCAACAACGGGAGAAACCCGATCTGGCGCACCGCACCAGCGGAAAGTTTGGATTGGGAAGGACGAGAGGGATCGGCCATGTTGGGCGAGAGCGGCGGAATGATAGTGAACCAATGCGGCCAATGCAAAGACAAAGTAGCGCCACCGTCCCTGGTGGCGTCCGGCGAGCGCAAATGCACGGAAATGCAAAACTCACGGCCGTTCCCGACCGCTCGCAAAACCAGCCGTCAACAATTTATTTCCAGCCCCGGAATCGCGCGATTTGCTCGGTTTTCAAACCAGAATCTGCTTGACCCTTGTGGGCCCACGGCGGAGAATTGCAGCCCTGAAATTCCTCAGTCCGGGGTGTGATTCCGGTAGGAGCGCTTGCCCATGCGTGCGATTCGATACGCCCTTATCCTCATACTATTGCTCTCAGCCGGCTCGGCGCAGGCTCAAAACCCGCGCGTGATCAAGCCGGACATGAATCGCGCCGCAGCCATCCAGAAGAAGCTCCGGAAATTTCACCAGGCGGCTACGATTCATCCACGTCCGGCGGCAACCTCGGCAATGCCTGGCCTGGAAGAACCAACTGGACTGGCATTCGATCCCTCGGGAAATCTTTATATCGCCGCGGCGCCTCTGCAGGAAATTCTGAAAGTGACACCGGCGGGGGTGGTCTCTGTATTTGCGGGAGATGGCACGGTGGGATCCGGCGGAGACGGAGGGCCGGCGGTGGACGCGGAGCTTGACGATCCGTTTGACGTGGCCGTGGATTCCAGTGGAAATGTGTACATCGCGGATCTCCTCAACAACGAGATTCGCGAAGTCACCACCGACGGAAACATCAATACCGTTGCGGGAGGCGGCACGGTATGCGGCACCACAAGCGACCCGATCGGCGATGGCTGTCCGGCGACGCAGGCCACTCTGAACCAGCCGGAAGCCGTGGCCATTGATGCCAATGGGAATTTGCTGATTGCCGACACCGGGAACCAAGTGGTTCGCAGGGTCAACAAAACAAACCAGATCATCACTATCCTGGCCGGAGGCGCGGCCACGATTTGCGCTGGTGCTACGAACAGCATTGGCGACGGTTGTCCGGCGACGCAGGCGACGCTCACAAGCCCGGTGGCATTGGCGGCCGACACGCTCGGAAATATTTTCATCGCCGATGCGGCATTCGCGGCCGTGCGATTCGTCAACTCGACGGGAACCATCAATCTGTACGCTGGGAATTATCTGCCGGGATTCACTGCGAATAACGTGGCAGCGACCTCGACCTCGTTGTATTCGCCGGAAGGCCTGGCCGTCGATGCCAGCGGAAATCTTTACATCGGCGACTTTACGACCGACGAAGTTCGCGTTGTGAACTCGTCCACGAAAGTCATCACCGACGCCGCCGGAAATGTTTTTGGGCCGGATGTCTACGCGGGCGATGGCGGGCCGGCCACCAGCGCAACGTTTGAAAGCGTGTGGGGCGTGGCGGTCTCGCCCACTACGGGGAATCTGTTCGTCGGCGATCTATTCAACAGCCAGATTCGCACGGTGAACAAGAGCACCGGAGTCATCACAACTTTCGTCTCACCGGCACTGACTCTGGCGCAGACATTCATCGAACTGGACAAGCAAGTGATCAATACCAGTTCGATGCAGACGGTAACTTTCACCAATACCAGCGGCGCGGCTCTGACCATTTCCACGATCGAGGCATTGGAACCCTCCTACACCGAGACCGACAACTGCGTGGACACCACGCTTAACCCCGGCGATTCGTGCTCGCTGTTTGTGACTTTCACGCCCACCCTGGTATGCGAAACGGATGCCAACGGCACGACCGTGAACGATACGGAATTCGTATTGATTCATGACGGGCCGAACGGCGGCAGCTTCGTGGTGTTCGATTCGGATGGCGCCGACGCTACCGGGCTGACGGTCAGCGATCTCACCAATGACTCGAATTCCCCGGCCAGCCTGGCGCAGTCGCTGGTGGGCAGTGGCGTTGCCATCAGCAACGTGACATATACCGGCGCGCCTCAAGCTGCGGGAATATTTTCTGGCGGGCAGAACATTATCGGTTTCAACAGCGGAATCGTTTTGAGCGCCGGCAGTCTCGCCAATGTGGTGGGCCCGAATTGCCAGACCGGCATCACTCGAAATAATGGATTCCCGGGAGACACCGACCTGCAAACGCTGCTGCCTGCGAATTCCTCAGCAACCATGGATGCCGCCGTCCTGGAATTCGATTTCGTTCCCGTGGGCAATACCATCAACTTCCAATACGTTTTCGCATCGGATGAGTACACCGAACACGTGGGATTCTTTGATGACGTGTTTGGATTCTTCGTCAACGGCGCCAACGCCGCGCTGATCCCCGGCACGAACACGCCGGTATCGATCAACACTATCAACAACGGAAATTCTCAGGATGCGAACATTCCGGTTTCCAATTCGCAGTTGTTTATCGATAACGACGTGCAATTTCCGAACGTCGCGCCTCTTGACACGGAAATGGACGGCATGACCGTGGTGCTTTCGGTGCAAGTGCCGGTGAATGCGGGTGTCACCAATCATATCAAGCTGGCCATCGCGGACACCGGCGATCACGTGGTGGATTCGGACGTGTTTGTGTCCGCGGGCAGTTTGACCAGCTCGCCGCTGCGCGTTTCTCCGGGCACTCTGGCCTTCGGGAATGAGGCTGTGAACGCCACCAGCCCGGCCCAAATCGTCTCGCTGACCAACGGCGGCGCGAGCGCTGTGAGTATTGCCAGCATTACGGCTTCGACAGGCTTTGTTGATTCGACTACTTGCGGCGGGTCGCTGCCGGCGAATCAAAGCTGCACCGTGAGCGTTTCGTTCGCGCCTACCGGCGTTGGACCGGTGCAGGGAACTTTGACGGTGACCAGCAATGCCAATGGGCCGAATACCGTGCAAACGGTGGGCTTATCGGGCACCGGCGTTACACCTTTGACGATTCTTCTGCCCTCGAGCGTGTCTTTCCCGGCGACGCCGCAGAACACCACCAGCGGGCCGGTGACCGTGACGCTGACGAACAGCGTCAACAGCGTCGCAAACGCGGTTCTGACCAGCTTTGCGACCACTGGGCCCTTCGCTATAGCCGCCGGCGGAACTTGCACCGACGGCGGGGCGGGCATCTCGCCGGGCAATTCCTGCACGGTGTTCGTGACATTTACGCCGACGGGCACGGCACCGAGTAGCGGCACGCTGGTATTCGAAGATAACGCCACCGGAAATCCGCAAACGGTGACCTTGAGCGGGACGACAGCTACGGCGACGGCCACCGTGACGGTGCTGCCGCCGACGCTTACTTTCCCGGCGCAGAATCTGAACACGACCAGTGCGCCGATGACCGTCACGGTGAAGAATACGAGCAGCACGACTGTCAATGTGACCTTCTCAAGTATCACTGCCATTGGTCCGTTTGCGGTATCGGGCGGGACTTGTTCGACTACCGGGAACGGCATCGCTCAAAACGCGAGCTGCACGATTCTTGTGACGTTTACTCCGACTGGGACTGCGGCGAGTAGTGGGACGCTTTTGGTTACCGATAACGCCACCGGCAGCCCGCAGAGCGTTGGTTTGAGCGGGACGACGACGACGCAGGTGACGACGGTGATGGTTACGCCGGCTAGCGTGACGTTCCCGGCGCAGGCGCAAAACACCACTAGCGCGCCGATGACTGTGACAGTGAAGAATACGAGCACGGGTTCTGAGACGTTGACGTTTTCGAGCATCGCTACTTCCGGGCCGTTTGCGGTGTCGGGCGGAACTTGTTCGACTGATGCTTCGCCGTTGGCGGCTGGAGCGAGTTGCACGATTCTCGTAACTTTCACACCGACCGGTACTGCGGCTAGCACCGGGGCTTTGACGATTTCGGATAACGCTACGTCGGGCAGCCCGCAGACGGTGACGCTGCACGGAACGACGGCGGGACAGCCTACCGTGACGGTGACTCCGGCCTCGCTCACGTTCCCGGCGACGCTGCAAAATACGACCAGCTCGGCTATGTCCGTAACGGTGAAGAACACCAGCACCGCGTCGCAGACGATCTCATTCACGAATATTTCCACGAGCGAGGGTCCGTTCCTAGTGTCGGGCGGGACGTGCTCAACAGATAGCTCGCCGCTGGCTGCCGGTGCGAGTTGCACGATCGCCGTGACGTTCACGCCGACGGGAACGGCGCCGAGCACTGGGACCTTGGGAATTACGGATAATGCCGCGAGCAGCCCGCAGCTTGTGCCTTTGAGCGGGACCACGCTGGTGCCGCAGATTGCGGTGCAAATCACGCCGGGCAGCTTGACGTTCCCGGCAACTTTGCAGAATTCCACGAGCTCGCCGATGAGCGTGACGGTGAAAAATACCAGCACGGGCGGCGGGACCATTTCGTTCTCCAGTATCACCACAGGCGAGAGTCCGTTTGCGGTTTCCGGCGGCACTTGCTCTACCGATGCCGAGCCATATCCGCATTAATAGGTACGGAAAGTCCATTGGTAGTTCTAACAGTCGTAATGTCTCCGCCATCGGAGAATGCCGCTGCCTTTATTACATACCTAGCGCCCAAAAGTTGGATGAAATTGCAATTTCGTTTTCACTTCATGCAGAGACCAGCGGACAACAAAAGCACTATTATACAGCCCTCCACCGAAGCCGGGAGGCCCTGGGGGGTTGAATAAACCACTAGGACGGGTGTATATCACACGCCCTCCTTCTGGGCCCACCTTCTCATCCCAGTGGCCCTCACTTTGAGTGAATCAACAAGACGCATGCCAATAAAATTTTCACTGCATTTTTCCTATACGATTTTGGCCCATGACTCCCTATGAGTGTCCATATGTCGCCGGCGCGGAATTTTATCTCATCATCCATCCACTTCCTGGCCAAAATAAACCGGTCTCGACAGCACGCATTCAAGTTCTCGAAACTTATACTTTTACAAAAAGTCAGACAATGAAAGTCACAATCACCTCCAGATCGAACGATTCGGACTTACCCACAGTCGCATTACTTAAACTTTTTGACCGACGGTACCTTGAGGAGCGAATGAATCATAGCAAGGCGAATCGACCATGGAATCACGATAAAGAACTCTCGGTAGTACACGTGGAAAATGAAATTACGAAACATCGAAAAGAAGCGCCAAAACCCATAAAACATAGTTTCACAATCAAAGATATGAAACCTGACGAAATTATTTTCGCCGACAATGATCTTGACGATGAGGAACTAGAGGCAGTCAAATCTCTCGATGACCAGGCCGTCGACCAATATCGAGTCGAAAAACGGTATCATGATCGGGTTAGTAGTTGGTTTAAACATGAAGCCCGCGCGTATTTTCATTTACCGAGCCTCCAAGGTCTATGTATACCTGAATTTTACGGAACAACAACGTTCAATATCGATTCCATCAACGAAATGCCTCCCGGGATTCTCATCGAAGTTCCTGGCATCTTGATCCAATTTCTCAATGGCATAACGTTGGACGAACTCGAACCTGACTCACCCATCGCACTCAAATACCCTCACATTGGAGAGACGGCAGTCAATTGTGTTCGACAGCTCACGCTTCGCGGCGTGTTGCATGGAGATATCCGATTACCAAATTTTATCGTTCGTGAGGATGGCAGAGTATTCATATTTGACTTTGCCTTCGCAAGGTTTCGTGAAAGTGATGTCCCAGACGAAGAATGGAATGCAAAAGTCACTCAAATGGAGGAAGAATTGCTCGCAAAGATTTTCGTCGACGAAAAAGGATTGCGTGACAAGACTCCTCCAGAACCCTATGTCTCAAACGGCTGCGGATACAGATTCTTCAATCGTGAAATAGAAAGGTCCAGAGAGTGTTGGATAAATAAGTATTATGAGCCTGTCATTGATCCAGATGATTTTGAGTATAGAGTAGACGACAATGGCGAGGGATACAGGTTCTACTTGCCAAATTGGAAGTTGAAAAACGACTCGGTAAATAAAAGAAAAATCTATTTGGAGAGTTTGAACTCCTGGTATTTGACGAATAATCTCGATTGCGAGGAGAATCATGACGATAGAGTGTTGTGGACTTGAGTCAGCGGTCTCGTTACGTTTGCCATGTGCCGGCGACAGTTGATCAATCGGCGGAAGTGGGCAGGAGTTGGCAGACGTTGGCAAGAGTTGGCACGAGTTGGCAGATATTGGCAGAGTTGCGAGGACACGAGGAAATAGGGAAATATTGTGTGTTATTGTGGTGTCTATGTAGATGAGTACTATGGACCCCTATTTATACAAAACATTTTTAACATGAAATGTAGCCACATACATCATGTTATCGCAACATCTATGGGGTTTTTCAAGAAGAAAAAATGCGTTCCCTCATAGGAAAAATTCTTTATAGATACCGTGTGTATGGTTATGTGAGGCTCTCCGCTTATAGCTGCGGCATACTGTCGTGTAGCGGTGCTCCTCCCGACGATTTTTGTTATTTCTATCTACACTAATCTAGTATTTAACGTAGAACCTTCTGATAAAACTTATTACGCGCCGTCCAACTTCTTGCTCTCTTTCCAAAAATATACATAGGAATCGTCAACGAGATTACCAGTATATGAGTTGTGCCAATCACAGAGAAAACTTTCAAAGGGCCATCCTTTTGAAGCCACTTGGCGATTAAAAAATTGAGACCTGAATAAGTAATGAACAGGATAAACGAGCATGTACCAAATTCATAAGCGCCGCCGATATTTAGAGATGTCAAAGCTTCAGGGGCATGATCCCTCAAACAATCCGTGACATACCCGTACGTCGCAATGTTCAGGAAGGACAAGCCGTAGATCAAGATACATTCGAAAAGGAAGACAATGATCCATGAAAGCTGATAGTGCAATGCAATTCCAAATCCAAAAAATCCAATGGAACCAAATACAAAGGTACCGGCTAATGTAACGAGACGGAACTATATAATTTAGTTTCCACTGGCCCGGAATCAGATTTACCTCTGGTTCATATACTCCACCATTCTTTCGTGCAAGGTATTTGCAAAACCAGTCGTTCAATGGGCCGGACATGAATCCCAGTACAGACGCAATAAAGCCTCCGAAGCCCAGGAAGCCTAATTGAATGATAGTCAGATTGTAAGGTGCGCTTCCGTATATTAATGCAGAGATACCGAGCATGACTGAAAACCAGGAATGTGACAATCCGATAATCAAAGCATACAATACTGCCGGAAAAAGAAGAAGTGGAAGCGGACGGACAATAATTTTGAGAAGATTGTCATCGGAAAGAATTCCTTGAAATGGGCGAAGCTTTTCCCAAAATGTCCACGGAGCGTCATCTGTTGACTCTGGGGCGTCGTCTATTGATTTTGAGTCTGCTGGAGTAACTCTCTCAGTCCCTAAATCAATGTTGAGTGCAGCTGAGCGCCTATAAGTGGTCTCAGGACAGAAAAAAAAGAGTAAAAGTAGCCTCCACGACCAGAAATGGAGTGACTGCGATGAGCTAGGGATAGACGAGAGATACCCATTTTGAATGTCGTTCTCCAGCCAAAATTCTGGATGACCACACCGGAAATAATGGCAGCTGTGGAGGCGCTTATATAAATTGAAAGAATCCAAGCTGCCAAGCGGCGCCCCACGTTGGTGAACAAAATAGCTCTGTAAGTATAAAGTTAAGAAAGGGCTTACAGGTCAGCCACTGATGCAGACACAAGGACGTCAATTGGACATTTCCCCACGCTCCCAATTAAAGACGCAGCGAGAAGCGAGTGCCAGGTTTGGGCATATATAGACCAAACAGATGTTGCCGAAACAACGACAAGGGAGAACAATAAGATAGGCCGTTTTCCAAATTTAACAGCAAAGCCGTCAAGGACGAAAATGAGGATGGACGTAATGAGAAAAGAAAACCCAAATTGTCCATTAACAGTCCCGTAACTCTCTTTTTAGCGGTCAAACATGTGAATAAATTACGATTCCGAAATCCTGCGCGAGAAGCCCATATCCAGGAGCCAGCATAAATGACCATGCATTTGCAATTGCGCTGCAGCTACACAAAATGAAGAAAATCAAGTCTCGTTTCCACAAAGGCCAATTCAACGGATCCCGTGGGCTATCACTGGGTTGAGGAACAAGAATAATATCTTTATCTTTGCCCGAACCGTGCTTCATCTGTGAGGTATACTCTTTCATCTCCGTTTCTGTCCGACAATGGGGCAGTGCCAGGAACATGTTCAAGATTGTTATCCTCGAGAATCCCTAGACCCATTTCGACCTTTCTGTCCAAGGGATGTGAAGCATCGGAGAACTTTATATTATTCTGAAACCAGACGAGAGGGTCACAAATCTAGCGTAACACATGATTTTTCGCTACGGAATTCATCGATGCTACATATATAATTCACCCTAGCACGTGTTGCAGCCAAATCCAGCT
>CAWBWG010000006.1:0-72673 GCA_963792515.1 uncultured Acidobacteriota bacterium
GAACGACCATTACTCATACCGGGCGAAGAGATTCGTGAATTTTTCAAAAACGGCGGCACAGGTTGGAGCAAGTTTTATAAGAAGTATGGGAAGACCTCCGGTTATTGGGAATTGTCACGCGTGGGTTTCAATAACGAGAATCGCGAAGCGGTGGTATACCTCGGCCATCATTGTGGGGGGCGTTGCGGAACCGGGGATTTCGTTTTGCTGCGAAAGGAAACCGGTAAGTGGGTGGTAAAAAATCGCGTGATGCTTTGGATTTCATAGTGCGATTTCCGGAACACTAATCCGATATCACAGATGAAAGCTTAATTTTAGAAGCAGCATCGCGAGTACGCCGAGGAATACCAGAATCGGCATGCCAACGGCCGGTTCACGATTCACCTCGGGCATTAAATCCGACGCCGCCACGTACACCGTCACGCCCGCCGAAAACGGCAGCGCGATTCCCACGGCGCCTCGAAGCAGATACATCAGGCCGACTCCTGCGAGCGTGGCGCCGCCGAGAGCGACTGAGGAAAGCAGCGCGATGCGGCGGCTCTGGCCACTCGCCAGCATTAGCGAAGCCACGGTCGAGCCTTCGGGTAATTTATGCAGAAAGACGGCCAGAAATATCAGAATGCCGAGCGAAGCCGAAACCAAGACGCCGGATGCAATTGCCACGCCGTCAAAAAAAGTGTGAATCACCAGACCGAGCACCGCGGCGATTCCAGCGTGCTTCGAAGCCATTTCGTGGTGGTGCGTCTCTTCGCCAAAGTGAAAATGCGGCGCCATGGTGTGCTCGAAGAAATGGACGAGCAGGTAGCCCCCCAGGACCAGAAAAAAAACTTCGTCGGGTTTCGCCGCCAGCGTCAGCGATTCGGGAATCATTTCCAGGAATGCGGTGGCCAGCATGAAACCCGCGCCGAGCGCTATGAAGTATTTCAGGTAAGCGCGCGACCATTGCCCGCGAACGATGGCGAGGCCGCCGAGCACATTCGCTGCGGCGGCAATCACGCCGAGTAACAGCGCGAGCGGAATGCGCGATGCGGCGATCTGCGTCATGGGCGGTTAACCGGCGTGGCGGAACAGTATCACGTCGCCGTCTTGCACGATGTACTCTTTGCCTTCGAGGCGCAGTTGCGCGCGCTCTTTCGCCACCGCGAAGCTGCCCGCGGAGAGCAGATCTTCCCAGCGAACGACTTCCGCCTTGATGAAATTCTTTTCGATGTCGCCGTGAATTGCGCCCGCAGCTTTTTGCGCGTTCATCCCGCGCTCGATCGTCCAGGCGCGGCACTCCGGCTCGCCGCAAGTGAGAAATGAAATCAGCCCGAGCAGGCGATAGGTGGCCTGAATCAGACGATCGCGTCCGGATTCAGCCAGCCCGTAAGCTTTCATCATTTCCGCAACTTCCGCTTCGTCCAGATCGGCCAGTTCCGCTTCGATTTTTCCGCAGAAAGGCACCACCGCGGTTTGCGGCTTCGACGCCAGCTTTTCGAGTTCGTGCTTTTCGATCGCGTGCCAGCCTCCGGCGCTTCTTCGTCGCCGAGATTCAACACGTAAAGCATCGGCTTGATGGTCAGAAAAGTGAATCCGCCGAGAGCTTTCATTTCTTCCGGCTTGAATTCCAGTTCGCGCAGAGGTTTCTCGGATTCCAGCGCCTGCTTGCAAACCGTCAGCAGCCGATGCTCGAGTTCGAGATGTGGCTCTTTCTTGCGCTTCAAATCTTTTTCGAGGCGCTCGAGGCGCTTGGTGACCTGCTCGAGATCGTTGAAGATCAACTCGATCTCCACGTTGTCGATATCGCGCATGGCATTGATGCTGCCGGCCGCGTGAGGCACGGCGGGATCCTCGAATAGGCGGACGACGTGCGCGAGGGCGTCGGCCTCGCGCAGCGGGACGAGCGATTGTGCGTTCTTCTCGCGGTCCTGCTGCATTCCGCCGACGTCGACGTATTCGATCGTCGCGAAAGTGATTTTCTTCGGCTTGAAGACCTCAGAAAGTTTGACGACGCGTGGATCGGGCACGCGCGCGATGCCCACGTGCGCTTCGCCCGGCTTCATGCGCGCATCGACGCGCGCATGCGTCAAAATCCGGAACAGGCTTGTCTTGCCGACCTGAGGTAGTCCTATAATTCCTGTTTGCATAAACGTGTGATACTAGCACACGCGACGGAGGTTCCCAGTATGACTGCAGCAGCAGCCAGCGCCCTCGCCAAGAAAAAGAAGAAGCCCTACCCGTTCAATCATCTCGCGGCGGTGCGGCATCTCAGGCGCTGCGACAAAAAATTTGAAGTTCTTATCGGGCGCGTTGGGCGATTTCGTATGGAAATGGACACGCATCCGAGCCCTTACGAAGCGTTGATGGAGGCGATTGTCTATCAGCAGCTCAACGGCAAAGCTGCAGGAACAATTTTCGGGCGAGTAAAAGATCGCGTGGGCGGCGGGAATATTCCCACGCCCGCGCAAATTCTCGCCGCTTCGGATGAAACTCTGCGTGGCGCCGGACTTTCGCGCCAGAAGCTGGCCGCGATTCGGGATTTGGCGCAGAAAACTTTGGATGGAGTGGTGCCGAGCCTGGCGGAAGTTGAACTTCTTGCGGACGAAGAGATCGTGACGCGGTTGACGGCGGTGCGCGGCGTGGGCGTGTGGACGGTGCACATGATGCTGATTTTCCGGCTGGGCCGGCCGGATGTTTTGCCGACGCTGGATTATGGCGTGCAGCAAGGGTTTCAGCTGGCCTACAAAAAACGCAAGCTGCCAAAGCCGAAAGAGCTGCAAGCTTTCGGCGAAAAATGGAAGCCGTATAGAAGCATCGCGAGTTGGTATCTCTGGCAGGCGGTGCATCTACATCGCACGAATAAGGTCAATCCGAAAGCCAAGTAGCGCCGGCGTCCCTGCCGGCATCCGACGATTACACATTTAACTAGAACGGAGAATCGTCGACGGAAGATAGCGCACGTTGAGGCCTGAATGAACGCAGCTCATGAATGAGGTCGACGGTGGATCAGAGTGTCGTCAGAAGCTAAAGAGACTGTGTGAGAACTTGAATCCAAAGACGCAAACCTAACGCTAGATCGGGCCGGTAGTGAACCCCTGCCCCTACGAAGGCAAAAGCAAAGACAAAAGGAAAATGCAGATCCCTCACCCCTAAATGGGATTCGGGATGACAGCGGCCGGATGTGTTAACGATGCGGCGAAAAATTTCGCACCGTCAAAAATAATCCGGCGAGGCCTAGCAACAGCACCGTGCCTTCGATTCGAACTGACCACTGATGCAAGCTGTCGAATTCGACGCGCAGCGGGTTATCGCGCGGCGTCGCATCCACAGAAACCATCTCGCGACGCAATCCACCCAACCGGCTAGTAACAAACTTCTGGGAATAAAAAGTAAGCGCAATCATCAAAACCACCAAGATCGCCGCAGGCCGAGCAATTGCCGCAATCGAACGTCGTTCCACCACCAGCGCCACCACATAAATCAACCCAGCCACAATCCCAATCCAATGTAGCCGGCCCAGCGCAAATCCGACCATGGTGCCAGCCTGATCGCGGCTGCCCAACACGCCGAACGCGCCCGGCGCTACGACGAAACTCAAAAAAATAATCCCGCCCACCCAGGTGCCAAGCGCCAAAATCTCGAAAAATCGCAACGTCGAAGCCATCGCATTCTCCAATTTTTCCGCCGTAGTAGCCGTTCTAAGCCTTCACAGCGACCAGCACCTCGCCACCCGATAGTTGCTGTTTTTCGCAGCGCACAATCGAGCCCGGGAGAAATTCCCACTCCTCGTCGATAGGATCGTAGCCGGGAGTTGGTAGAATTTCGAACTGTCCATTTCCAAGATTCAGAGCTTCAGTCGGGCGCCAACAGGGAGTGCCCTCGTTCAGCAATTGGACATAAATCGTTACGTTTTCACGAGAGGAAGGCATCTTATTTTAATGGAGCGCGCCACCACCACGACTTCTTGAGCACATCCAACCAATCATTGTGTCAGGTACTCGAAGGAACAGTGGCAAAATAATTCGGGGAATGGTGGGCGATCAAGGACTTGAACCTTGGACCTCTCCCGTGTGAGGGGAGCGCTCTAACCAACTGAGCTAATCGCCCCGAAGGCGACATCATTTTTGTAGCAAAAGGCCGGACCAATTGCAAACCAAGACGAGCAACGCCGGCAGCCAGCTCGCCGAACTGAAACGCTCGATTTCGCATGTTGTTAAAGGCAAGGAAGACGTCATTCAGCTTGCGCTGACTACGCTACTGGCGCGCGGACATTTGCTGATTGAAGATGTGCCCGGCGTGGGTAAAACTACGCTGGCGCAGGCCCTGGCGCGTTCCTTTCATTGCAGCTTTCAGCGGCTGCAATTCACTTCTGATTTGCTGCCGAGCGACGTGATCGGCGTGAGCGTTTTCGATCCGGTGCGGCAAAATTTTGAATTCAAGCCTGGGCCGATTTTCGCCAACGTAGTGCTGGCCGATGAAATCAATCGCACCACGCCGAAAACGCAATCCGCGCTGCTGGAAGCGATGAGTGAATCACAAATTACCGTGGACAATCATACGCATCCACTGCCCGATCCATTTCTAGTGGTCGCGACGCAAAATCCCATTGAGCATCACGGCACTTATCCTCTGCCCGAATCGCAGCTCGATCGATTTCTGATGCGCATCCGCATGGGCTATCCTTCGCGTGCCAGCGAAAAAGAGATCATTCGCAATGGCAGCAGTTCGTCACCCGCTGAATCCGTGGCAGCTTCGATGGATGCCGCAGACGTATTGGCTATGCAGGAAGCTGTGAAGCAAGTGAAAGTGGACGAGAGCTTGCTTGATTACGCGCTGGAAATTGTCGAGCGCACGCGCACTTCCGAGCAATTGAGTCTCGGCGTGAGTCCGCGCGGAGCTGTGATGCTGCATCGGGCGGCGCAGGCTCGCGCGTTTCTTGAAGGCCGCGATTTCTGTTTGCCCGATGATTTCAAGCGGCTGATTCTTCCGGTGTTTTCGCATCGCGTGGTGGTCAGCTCGCGTTACGTCTCGACACAGCGCAAATCAGCGCAGGCCGAAGCCATCCTCGACGAAATTCTCGAAACCACGCGCGTTCCACTCTGATGTCGGATTCCGATTCATTCGTCGCACGCCTCTGGCGCGAACGCGATCGGCCGGGATGGCGGCTGTTCGCCGCGTCGATGGGCACGCTGGCCGTGGCGATGCTGCTGGCGCTTTTTTCTGCCGCCGTGGCGCAAGAAGGGCGCATCAAGCTGGCCACCGGCGCTGCATTTGGCGCACTCGCGCTGGCCAGCTGGGTGGCCGTTTCTTTTGTGCCGGCGCTCGCCAAACGCACTAGCCTGCGCTGGCTCGTCTATCAAATCGATTACAAACTCACGCGCGAAGGCATCGTCTATCTCGGCTTGATTTTGATTCTGGTTCTTGCGGCCGTGAATACCGGCAACAATTTGCTGTTTCTCGTTCTTGGCTGTTTGCTCGCGGGGATTTTGATTTCCGGCGTGTTGTCGCGCGCGGTGCTGACGGGCATCGAGCTGCGCCTCGAATTGCCCGAGCGGCTATTCGCCGAACAGCCCGTGCTCGCGACAATCGAAATTCGCAACGAAAAAGAAATCTGGCCATCGCTTTCGCTACGAGTGGAAGGAGTCTCCACGGAAAAGCTGCCGGCGCAAATTCTCTCCCAGCCGGTTTATTTTCCGTATATTCCGCGGCGCAGTTCCGCGCGCCAGAAAGTTCAACTGGTTTTTCCGAGGCGGGGCGTCTATCACCAGGATGCCTTTTCGATCCGAACCAAATTTCCCTTTGGGCTTTTCGAGAAGGGCCGCCGCGTGGAATCGCCGCTCGAGGTAATCGTTTATCCGCATATCGAGCCGGCTGAGCAGACTTACGAAATTCTGCCGTTGATCAGCGGCGAGATGGCCAGCTACTTTCGCGGACGCGGGCACGACCTGCATTCCATCCGGCAGTATCAGCCGCAGGATAGCGCGCGCTTTGTGGATTGGAAAATTTCGGCGAAGACTGGATCGCTGAAAGTGCGCGAATATTCGCGCGAGGACGAGCGGCGGTTGATGCTGGTGCTTGATCCGATGATCGGTCCGCCGCGTGCTAATCTTGGCAAGCTCAGCGAGGCCGAGCATTTGGAGCGGTTCGAGCGCGGCGTGTCGCTCGCCGCTAGCATCGCCTGGCATTTTCAGGAAATCAATGCGGTGATGCAGTTTCGCACTGACCGCATGACTACGCCGATGGCCCCGGCTGGCGAAATCATCTACGAAATCCTGCGCGAGTTGGCTTTTATTCAGCCGGACACGAGCGAAAGTGGCGGCAGTTTCCTCGACGAGCTAGCCGCCGAAACTGAAGTATTCAAAATCGTGCTAACCCGCCGCGCCCAAAGCTCGATTCCGTCGGCTTTGTGGTCTTCTTCTTATTTCATTTTCTTCGATTCGATTTAGGTAAAACTTGGACGATCTTGGTGCGCGGCGTGTGCCTGTAAGTAGCGCCGACGTCCCCGCCGGCATCTTACGACCCGACCGTAAACTAGATAGAAAATGTCAGATCGGCGCGACCTGATCATCACATTGAAGAATTGCGCCGCCCAAATTTTAAGCCTTTGACATGATTTGCGCTCGTAAGATGCCGGCAGAGACGCCGGCGCTACTTGGAACCGTGCGACAATAGCGCTCGCCGCTCATGCCTCTTTCCTCGAAATCACTGCGAGTCTTCCGTCGAAACCTGCTGGCTTGGTTTCGCGCGAATCGACGCGAGCATCCTTGGCGGCGGGATCGCGATCACTATCGCGTGTGGCTTGCGGAAGTGATGCTGCAGCAGACGCGCATTGCCGCAGTCATCCCCTACTACGAAAAATTTCTGGCGCGTTTTCCGGATGTGCAAACTTTGGCGGATGCGGCGGAGCAGGATGTGCTGCGGCTGTGGGCTGGCCTTGGGTATTACAGCCGAGCGCGGAATTTACAGTTGGCGGCGCGCGAAATGGTGGCGCAGCATGGCGGAAAATTTCCGAATGATTTTGCGGCGGCGCTGGCGCTGCCGGGAATCGGACGCTATACGGCGGCGGCCGTGCTGAGCATCGCTTTCGATGCGCCGCACGCCGCGCTTGATGGGAACGTGGCGCGAGTGCTGGCGCGGCTCAATGCGGTTCGCGGCGATTTGCGTGCGCCGCGGCAATGGAAAAAGCTCGAAGCTGCGGCACAGACGCTGCTCGCGCCCGAGGCGCCCGGCGATTGGAATCAAGCGTTGATGGAATTGGGCGAAACCGTGTGCACGCCGAAAGCGCCGCGATGTGGCGAATGTCCGGTTTCGCGTTGGTGCGAGGCTCGCAGGCGCGGCATCGTCGATTCCATTCCTGCGCCGCGGAAAAAGCCGGCTGGCGTGAAGCAACGCATCGCCGCCGCGGTGCTGCTCGATCCGCGCGGACGGACGCTGCTGGTACGCGATCCTGGCGCACATGACGGCGTGCTGTTTTCGCGCATGTGGCAATTCCCAGCCGTCGAGTTCACGAAAAATCCCGCTGCGGCGCTGGCCGATCATTTGCGCGCGGAATTGCGCGTCGATCCGCCCGCGCTCGTCGAGTTGCCGCACGCCAAGCATGGCGTCACATTTCGCAATATTACGCTGGTGCCATTTTGCGGGCGCGTGGCAGCGTTGCCAGTTCGTCCGCGCTCGCGCCGCTTGCCGCTGGCGGAAATTGCCCACGCGCCAGTCTCCAGCGCTACGAAGAAAATCGCCCGCGCGGCGTTGCAGCACATCCCGTAGCGCCGGCTGCCAGCCGGCGTTTTTGTGCGGTGACTGGGAATGTGTCCGCACCCGGCACGATGCCCAACGAGCGGATGTTTGCTGAAATGTTCGCGAATCTGCGTCGCCCATCTCAACCGGCAAAGAAACGAAAACCGTGCGCGCGTCCATCAACGAACGTGAAGCTGCGATCTGACATAGCTGCAGAAAGTCAAAAAACGCCGGCTGGCAGCCGGCGCTACGAGGCGCGTTCGCGCTGCGCGGAGTTGCGAATAAAAAAGCGGGCGGCGCCTCCACGCGCCGCCCGCTTGGGGGTCGGGCACCTACGTACAACACCGAACTACCGAATTAATTCCGCCAACTACTCCTGAGGAGCTGGAGGCGCTGGCGCGCCGGCTGGCGGCGGGCCGCCGAATCCGCGACGTCCGCCGTGACCTTGGGTTACCGTGTAATCGGCCGGGACTTGGAAGAGCGATGCGGCGGGCTCACTCCGGCTGATGTTCGTCAATTGATATGTTGAAGTTCCCCAGAGCGGATCGGTGTGCGTGGACTTCACGACCGCCTGTAAATCATTGGAGAACCAGCGCTCGGTTACGATTTGAATGGGCTTGTCGTTGCCAATTTCGCCAGCCGGAATTGTGCGTGTGATGCGGGTGCCGGTGGCGACGACGCCTTCAATCGTCTGGGTGCCGAGGTCTTGCTTGGTCACGCTGGCGGAATCATCTTTGGCGCGTTTCTTATCGCCTTTCATGCCGGCCGCATCTGGGCCGCCGTGGCCGTGCGCGGGCATTTGCTGCGCGGTTTTCGTCGATGGATCGAGCACTACGTGCGTGCCGGCGACCGGATCGTGAATCATCACGAACTGGCCCGATTTATATCCGACAGCCACCGGCCCGATCGCCGAAAGATTTTCCTCGTGGCGCGTGCGTCCCATCGAATCGCGGTATACCGCGCCCGGCGATTTGCGATCGATGTGCGTGCCATCGGCCAGCGTTTGCGTGGTCTCGATATTCGTCGTAGCGGAGAACGGTGCGCCCTTCACTACCTGGTGCGGGCCTCCGCCCATTTCTACGCCTAGCATTTCTGCTTCGGGCGGTGGGCCTGGCGGCGGAGCGTCTTGCGCGTGCACTAGCAGTACCGCGCCAAAGAGTAGCGCGCCTATGCTTCCCGCCAATGCTGCTTTGATTTTCCGATTCATCTTGTGTCCTCCGAAATTCCTTCCTGCGTTTTTTCGAGCGCAACGTTCAGCCGAAAACATGGCCGAAAACCGGGCGGGGCCAGAAACCGGACCCGCCCCTACTGAACCAGGCGGACGGCGCGGGGCATGCCATCTTCGCCTAGTACGAAATCTGCTAGGACATTGGCATCGGCGCCGTCGGAACGAACCGGCAATCCGAAACTTGCGAGAGCCGAGCGCGGCATCGAGACACGCACGACCGTTTGATCCTCGGCAATGAGTACACCCTCGGCGGACGGCAGGTCGATATAGCTCGTGGCGTATTCCGTGTCGGCATCTTGCGAAGCTGCGTCCGCGGAATTGGCAGCGCCCGAATTTCCACTCGCCGGTGATTTCCCGTCCGGCGCGGGTGTAGCTTCGGAATTGCTGCTCACCGGCGCAACCTGCGCAGTGGCTTCCGAGCCCTGCGCAGTTGCGCCCGAAGTCTGCGTCGAAATAGCCGGCGAATTTCCGTGCGTCTGGCGCAAAATCTCGGGCTTCAAAAGTATGACCGAAATCAGCGCCGCAGCCGCCAATCCCGCAATTCCGCCGATGGCCCGACGCTGCGCCCGCGGCGCACGCATCGGCGTTACCGCCGCGCGGCGCTGCCGCATCTCGCCACGCAAAATTTCCTCCACGCGTTCCGGCGCAGAAGCAGCCGTGCTGCTCGCCGCCAGCGCGTGCAGCGCCCCACTCAACGCCCGCGCCATCTCCAACTCTTCATCGCAGCGGGGGCAAGCATCGGCATGCAGAAACGCACTCTGCCGCACAGCCTCGTCCAGCCCTTCGTTGCGGGCCAGATCGGAAACAATTTCGCTGAAATCAACACACTTCATAATCGTCCTTCAATTACTTCCGCGTCCGCGCGCTGCCGCATTTGTCTGCGGCTGCCGCAATTCAAAAAGTTTCGCTGCCAGCAAAGTTCGGGCGCGGTGTAAACGCGAGCGTACTGTTCCGATGGCGCAATTGAGAGCCCCCGCTGCTTCGTCGTAGCTCATCTCTTGCAAATCGCACAGGACCACAACTTCGCGATAGTGGCTCGGCAAACTCAGGACCGCCTCGCGCACATGCTCGATCGTTTGCTTGCGGGCTAGATCGACGGGCTGCACTGATGTGGCATGATGACCGTTGCCGTTGGATTTCGCGCGCGATTCGAGAGGCGCCTCATCCGGCTCCGGGAATGGGACCAGCATGCGATCTTTTTCGAGACGCCGCAGGACTTGATTGCGCGCGATGCCAAATAAATAAGCGGACGCCGTGCCCAGCGCCGGATCGAACCGGCTGGCATCTCGAATCACGCTCATGAAAGTTTCCTGCGCCACGTCTTCCGCCACCGATGCGCTCCCACTCATGTGCAGAGCGAAGCGAAAAATTCGCGCCTGCCAACGCCGGTAGAAGCGCACGAAGGAGTCTTCTTCACCGGCGATGATTCGCCGCAGCAGCTGATCATCCGAGTATTCTGGTTCCCGCAGCATCTACCTGATGTAGGACGATTCTGGCTGCTTCTCGTTACTAATTAAGGTGATGAGGGCGGAAAGTTCCACGAAGTGGCCAGTGGGGGCTGGAGTTTACTCTCCCGCCCGATTTGGACTTGGGTTTCGGTTTTCGACCAAACACGCAACCGGTTTTTGGGCGCAGGTGAATGATCAAAAACCCAATGCCACAGCGGGCGGGAGCGTAAGCCCCGGACTCTACTTCCCGCCGTCGGCTTTGTTCACCAGCGAACAGTGCAGCGCGGAATCGAACGCTTCGACTGTTGGGGGGTCACGACGTTCTGACCTAAAGCCTACGTCCTCTGATACTTAGGCCTGCACTGCCGGTGGCTCGCATCTTGCAGATGCCAGCCGTTGAGACTTGGTTTGGCCGCCGAACCGAGATTGCCGAGGGAGGTGCACCGATGGGAAATCTACTGCAAGAGCTGCGGCTTGGCTTTCGCCTGATTCGCAAAAATCCGGGATTTGCGGCCATTGCGATCCTGGTGCTTGGGCTGGGAATCGGGGCTAATACTGCGATCTTCAGCGTCGTGAACGGCGTCCTCCTTCGCCCGCTGCCGTTTCCCGAGCCGGAACGGTTGGTGCGCATCTGGCACACGCCGCCCGAGAAGAGTTTCCCGGGCATGACGACCTTCTCGGTTTCCGTGGCCAACTTTATCGATTGGAAGGCGCAATCGAAATCGTTCGACGGGCTTTCGATGTATAGCTTCACGCACGCTACCATGACCGGCGGCAGTCAGCCGCAGGTCGTGCGGATCGCGCGCGTCACTGACGGATTTTTCAGCGTCTTCCGCACGCAGCCGGTGATCGGCCGCGCATTCACCGCCGACGAAGATAAGACCGGCCAGGGCCATGTCCTCATACTTAGCGATACGTTCTGGAAATCGCAATTCGGCGGCGACGCAAATATCGTCGGCCGAAAAATAAATTTTGAGGGCGAAGCGTACACGGTGGTCGGAGTAGCGCCGAAAAGTTTCCGCTATCCGGATTGGGCGCAAGCGTGGGCGCCGATGGCCTGGACCGACGCGGAAAAAGCGGTTCGCGGCGAGCATCATTCGGCGGTGGTCGGACGATTGAAGCCCGGCGTCGATTTGAAGCAAGCGCAATCGGAGATGGACGCCATCTCTTCGCGGCTGGCCGAGGAATATCCTGAAGACGACAAAGGCTGGGGAGCGATCTTAATTCCGCTTCATGAGGACATGGTCGGCGACGTGCGTACCGCGTTGCTCGTTCTGCTTGGCGCCGTCGGCTTCGTGCTGCTAATCGCGTGCGCTAATGTCGCGAATCTGCTGCTGGCGAAAACTCTCGCGCGGCAAAAAGAAGCGGCTATTCGCGCGGTGTTGGGCGCAAGCCGAGCACGGATCGTGCGGCAAATTTTGGTTGAGACGGTGCTGCTCTCCGCGGCGGGAGGCGCACTCGGTTTCGCGCTGGCACATTTCGGAGTTTCGGCCATCGCGGCATTTCTTGGCGACAATCTTCCGCAAAATATGGATATCGCGCCCGACGCGGCAGTGCTCCTGTTCACCATCGCCGCATCGCTGGCCACCGGAGTCGCGGCGGGACTCGCTCCCGCATGGCGGCTTACCAAAACCAATTTGAATGAAGCGCTGAAATCGGGTCTGGGCCGCACCGATGCAGATACCGCCGGCAATCGCACGCGACAGGTACTGGTAGTTTGCGAAGTGGCTCTCTCGCTGGTTTTGCTGGCTGGGGCCGGCCTGATGATTCGCAGCGTATGGAATCTTCACCGAATAAATCCCGGGTTCGACCCGCACAATCTGTTGACCATGACTTTGCCCGTCTCCGCAACGCGTTTCGGCGGCCCGGCGGAAGAGATTTCATACTTCGACCAAATCATCGCGCGGATTCAGGCGGTGCCCGGCGTCGAATCGGTTGCCCTGATTGACGATCTGCCGCTAAGCGGCGAAGGCGGCTCAAACCAGCCAGTGCAAATTGAAGGCCAGCCGGTCGTCGCCATGGCCGATCAACCGGAAGTGTCCGTCCGAGTGATCACTCCCACGATGATTCACGTGCTGCGCATTCCGCTCCTGAGCGGCCGCGAATTTAGCGATTCAGATTCCGCTGATGCTCCCGGCGTCGTGCTGGTGAGCCAAGCGCTGGCCAAGCGATTCTGGCCCAACGAAAACCCGCTCGGCAAACGGCTGTCGCTTACATTTTTTCCTAAAGGCGCGCCGCGCGTAGTGGTCGGCATCGTCGGCGACGTGAAGCAGGACGGACTCGATATGCCGGAACCGAGCGCGACGCTCTATTTGCCAGTGAAGCAGCTTCCCGCGCCGAAAGGCGACAGTTGGCGCGCGTTCTCACTTTCCGTGGCCGTGCGCACGAATGTTCCTGCCGGCAGCTTGAGGTCCGCGGTGACTGACGCCGTGCATCAACTCAGCGCGGATCAAGCAGTCGAGCAAATTGCGACGATGGAGGATTTAATCGCGGTATCGCTGGCGCCGCAGAAATTCAATATGCTGATGCTCGCGTCGTTTGCGACGCTGGCGATGTTGCTGGCTGCGGTGGGAATTTATAGCGTTCTATCGTACGCGGTCCGCCGGCGCACGCGCGAAATCGGCATTCGCATGGCGCTCGGCGCGCAGGTTCGCGACGTCCTGAATCTAGTAATCGCCGACGGGATGAAGCCGACGCTTATTGGCGTCGTGATCGGGATTGCTGGATCGCTGGCGTTGAGCCGAGTAGTGGCGAAGTTGGTTTACGGCGTGAATCCCAGCGACCCATCGACGCTCTTTGCGGTGGCGCTACTTCTAGCCACAGTAGCGTTCCTCGCCAGCGTGATTCCCGCCTATCGCGCCACAAAAGTAGAACCTATCGCCGCGTTACACGAAGATTGACCGCAACGCGCGGCGGATGAACGCAGCGACGCAGAGCGACGATGCAGAGCGCCAACGTGGCGATGCAACGCGCCGCACTAACAGATCGCTGCAGCGCTTCGCGCCAACACTGCGGGCATTTTTATTTTTGGACGCGGACAATTAGCTTGCCGAAATTCTTACCTTTTAGCAGTCCGAGAAAAGCGGTCGGCGCGTTTTCGAGGCCGTCTACAATATCCTCGCGGTACTTGATCTTCCCTTCGCGCAACCATCCGCCCATATCGCGCTGAAAATCCCGCATGCGGTCCATGTGATCCGAGACGATGAATCCCCGCACCGTCAAACGCCGCGCCAACATATAAAGCCAGCTCGGCCCCGCCGCCAGCGAGGTATCGTTGTAATGCGCGATCAATCCGCAGAGCGCCACGCGCCCAAAATCATTCATCAAAGGCCAGATCGCTTGCAGCACTACTCCGCCGACGTTTTCGAAATCCACATCGATCCCTTTGGGACATGCCGCTTTCAGGCTCTTGAACAAATCTGGATCGCGATGATCCACCCAGGCGTCAAAACCAAGATCGTTCACCAGGTGCTCGCATTTCATCTTGCCGCCGGCGATTCCCACCGTGTGACATCCTTTGATTTTTGCAATTTGTCCCACCACCGAACCGACTGCCCCAGACGCCGCCGAAACCACCACTGTCTCCCCGGCCTTTGCTTGCGCGATGTCGAGCAGACCGACATACGCGGTCAATCCCGGCATTCCTAAAACTCCGAGCGCATACGAGAGCGGCGCTGCTTTGGCGTCCAGTTTCCAAAGGGTCTTGCCGGGAAGATTCGCATACTCCTGCCAGCCTGCGAATCCCGACACAAAATCTCCCTTCGCAAATCCGGGCGCTTTCGATTCGATGACTTCACCCACGGTTCCGCCGACCATCACGGCGCCGACGTTCACGGAAGCCGCATACGAGCGCCCCTCGTTCATTCTTCCGCGCATGTAGGGATCGAGAGATAGAAATAGAGTGCGCACCAATACTTCGCCCTCTCCCGGCGTCGCCAATTCCCTTTCTACAATTTCAAAGTTGTCCACCGTAGGCTCGCCAACGGGACGGGCCTTCAAGAGCACTTGGCGATTTGCGGTCATGGAATCTCCAGAAATAAATCGGCAATCAGAGTTTAAAAGAATGGCGAACGCAAAGCATATTAGGTCGCGTCTTTACCTGAGTCAAACCGCGCAGCGTATGCGGCAATCACCCGCTTACGGCCGATTCATTCACAGTGCTTGGAAGTGCCTTTTTCGACCTCTCGTCTCTCCGTGATTCACCACACGTGCCCAGGAGCGACTAGACTTGTTTTTGCGTGAAACCATGGCGCACGGGATCCTGATGGACGTCCTTAAAACGCTTTTCGAAAAGCATTTCCACTCGACGGTCGAGCGGGTTCAACCAATCCAAGGCGAGCTGGGCGCCTCGGGCCGAAAGCTTATCCGGCTGAGTGGAGGTGGCAACGTCACCGCGATCGGCGTGCTCTACGATGTACGCGAAGAAAACGTCGCTTTTTTGGAATTCTCCAAGCACTTTCATGCACGCGGCCTGCCCGTGCCCGAAATTTATGCCGAAGATTTGAGCCAGGGTGCCTACATCGAAGAAGATCTTGGAGACACCACACTATTCGAGTTTCTGTCGAAGAGTCGTGAAGGCGCGAAGATTTCGCCGAGAGCTGTCGAAATCTACCAAAAAGCTGTGGCCGTCTTGCCGCGGTTCCAGGTGGAAGCAGGACGCGATTTAAATTACAAAGTTTGCTATCCGCGGGCGGTCTTCGATCGCCAATCGATCGCCTGGGACCTGAATTATTTCAAATACTATTTCCTGAGGCTTGCCGGTATTCCCTTCAATGAGCAATTGCTGGAAAATGATTTCAGCCGCTTGACGAAATTCCTGCTAACCGCGGACCTCGATTATTTCCTTTACCGAGATTTTCAATCGCGCAACATCATGCTGCGAGACGGCCAGCCATTTTTCGTCGATTATCAAGGCGGCCGCAAGGGCGCGCTGCAATACGACATTGCTTCTCTGCTGTACGACGCCAAGGCCGATCTTCCTCCGCAACTGCGCTCGCAACTCCTCGACCTCTATCTCGAGCGGCTTGCCGATTTCACCAGGCTCGATCGCGAAGCCTTCATGCGCCATTATTATTCCTATGTCTACCTTCGCATCATGCAAGCGCTGGGCGCTTATGGTTTCCGCGGTTTTTATGAACGCAAACCGCACTTCCTGCAGAGCGTGCCGTACGCGCTGGAAAATTTGCGCTGGCTGCTTCAACACGTAGAGCTGCCGCTGGCGCTGCCAACGCTGATGGATGCATTCGCGCGCATGGCTGCTTCGGAAAAAGTCCGTCAGCTGGCGGTTCCAGAAGCCTCGCATCCTGCAATTTCCAAGACAGAAACTTTAGTCGTAAAGATCTGTAGCTTTTCCTATCGCCAAGGGATTCCGAAAGACGAGACCGGCCATGGCGGTGGATTTGTTTTCGACGCTCGCAGCGTGCCAAATCCCGGGCGCGAAGAAAAATTCAAAGTTCTCACCGGAAAAGACGCGCCGGTGATCGAATATCTGAACCAGCAAGAAAGCGCGCATCAGTATTTCGCGCACGTATTGGCGCTCGTCGAGGCAAGCATAAAAACCTATCAATCACGCGGATTCACTAGCTTGACGGTTTCGTTCGGCTGCACGGGCGGGCAACATCGCTCCGTTTACTTCGCCGAGCAACTGGCAAAGCGCTTGAGCGGACGGGACGGAGTGCAGGTGGAATTGCGGCACGTCGGCTTGGAAAGCATGAAGAAATGAAAGCCATGATCCTGGCCGCCGGGCTCGGCACGCGATTGCGGCCGCTCACCGACGACCGGCCTAAAGCTCTCGTCGAAGTCGCCGGGCGCACGTTGCTCGAGATCACGCTGGAACGTCTGCGGGCATTTGAAGTTCGCGAAGTGATCATCAATGTCCACCACTTCGCCGACAAAGTTGTCGATTACTTGACAGCACATGGCAATTTCGGCATGCGCATCGACATTTCTCGCGAGGAAGTGCTGCTCGATACAGGCGGCGGCCTGAAGAAAGCGGCTTATTTCTTTCTCGAGGATCCACGCGCACTGGATATTCCGTTCATTCTGCACAACGTGGACGTCATCAGCACGATCGATCTGCACCGGATGGTACAGATTCACAATAAAAATCAGGCGCTGGCCACGCTCGCAGTTCAGGCTCGCCAAACATCCCGATTTCTGCTCTTTGATGAGCGGCTCGAGCTTTGCGGCCGTCGCTCCGCGCCCAAAAACGAAGATGAAATCGTGCGGCCATCGACAAATGTCCAGCCGCTGGCGTTCTCCGGCATTCACGTGATCTCGCCGCGTCTGCTGAAAATGATTAGTGAAGATGGAGCTTTCTCAATCATCGCGACCTATCTGCGTCTGGCTGCGCAGGGCGAAACAATTCGAGCATTCCGTGCGGATCAGTATGAATGGCGCGATCTAGGCAGGCCGGACGATCTGGTGAAGGCCGCTCAGCAAATGACGAAATGAGCTTGGTTCCTCGATCTGAATCTTAACTTTCTCTAGTGCGATCCCTCACCCGCCGCCCTTTCCATCTTAAATTCAACTGCATCAATCTGCATTAACATCCCCAATTTGTCCCAGCAGTCCCAACCCTCCACCACTTTTCCATTCGCGATCTTCGCCATAGTCATGCCGCTCACAGCCACCGGTTTTCCAGTCGCGCGTATCCCCAGGAGATCGCCGGTGTGCTTCATCTTCGCCGACCCACGCACGATCACTTTGTCCCCCGACTCAAAACACTCATCCACAGTCATGCGCATATCCGGAAACGCGGCACAAAGCCGGTCGTAATAAGGTAGAAATTCCTGCGGGCCGGTCAAGTCACGCCCCGTCTCATCAATCCAATGCGCAACTCCGCCCTCCGCGAGAAGCTCGGAAATCGTATCCCGCCGCCGCTGATTCCACACCTCGTCAAACCACCGCCGCATCAATGCCACATTTTCGTTCGCCACGGGAATCCTCCGCAGTTAAGTTACCTGCTCGGTTAAGTTCCCAGACACTACTCCGAGCCACCGCCAATTACAATTGCTTTCGGATCGCGAAACAAAACAGGGGCAACTAAACTTTCGGAGAAGGACTTGTGGGCAGCACGTTCTGATTCAATCGGAAAAAATTCTTGGGATCGTAATGGCTTTTCACTTTCACCATGCGCTCCCAACGCTCGTGGTACGCCTCGGGCACGCGTTCCTGTTCATCATCACTCATGAAATTCACATAAACGCCCGGCTTCATGGCTGGCCGCAGCGACGCGAAAACTCCGCGCACCCACGCGATGTTTGCCGCGTCTTCCTGCGGATCAACCCAATCGGCGAGGAGATTCATGATGAATGGAGCGCTTCGATCGCCGAACGCCGTCTCTGAGGCCGCGACGCGCCCGGCCGCCCCGCCGAGATATGCAAGTTCGATCTGCGTATTCGGCGAAGGAATCGAAGGCAGCGCATCGATCATGATTTGCATGGTGCGATCGTCTAACGCCAGAAAGTAACCTGACTTCGTGTAGTAGCGGCGGCCATGTGGGAAATCTGCGTCCGCCATGGTCTGCAAAGCGAGAAACGATAGCGTTTCTTTCGTTCGCGCATAATGCTTCCCGATCGAAAGAACGCGCTCGATGCAGCGATTCCCTTCTTCTTCATCGCCGAACCATGCCATCGAAATGCTGGCAGCCGGCAGTCCGCGAATTTCTGCGGGGATCGCGGCGGTCGAAGGCGCGAGCCGCAGCGAGATATTCCACTTTAAAGAATCGGCTGCGCCGGGCATGAATTCGCGCCAGTCGTGCAAGATGCGGACAATATCTTCGCCGACACAATAAGAGCTCGCAAGTAAAACAGACGTTAGCGGATGCAGCCGTACTTCGAATTCCGTCACAACGCCGAAATTTCCACCGCCGCCACGCAAGGCCCAAAACAAATCGGTATTCTCGCGCGCATCAGCGCGCACGATTGATCCTTCGGCACTCACTAAGGTGAAGCCTTCGACGTTGTCGCAGGACAAACCAAACTTGCGGGTCAGCCAACCCGTGCCACCACCGAGGACCAATCCGCCCGCTCCGGTATGCGAAACGACACCCGCGGGAAACACCAACCCGGCTTTTTGCGTCGCGATATCGACGGTTCCGAGCAGCGAGCCTCCGGAAAATCGCGCGCGGCACGCCGGCGCGTCGACGGTGGCCTCACGCATGCGCGACAAATCAATCACCAAGCCGCCTTCACAGCTGCTAAAGCCGGCGAGGCTATGTCCTCCGCAGCGCACCGCCGTCAACACTCCCGCGGCAGCCGCGGCGCGCACGGCAAGCTGCACGTCCGGCACATTCGCACAACGCGCGATCAATCCGGGACAGCGCTCCACCATCGCGTTCCAGATTTTTCGCGCCTCCGCATACCCCGGGTCGGCCGGGCGCACCAGCTCGCCGCTAAATTTTTCGCGGAGCGATGCGAAAACTTCTCCGATGGGCGTGCTCATGGCGTGGCAGACATGCGAAAGCGCATGAGGGAAACGATCAAGGTAGCAAACCGAAATCTCACTCGCGGACGATCAAGTCCAGATTCTTCTCGAGAACGCTGAGTACGGCGCGCACATCGTCCATGGTGTTATACAAGTGGAACGAAATACGCAAGCCGTCCATACGATTCGAACACACCACTTGGCTCTCGGCAAGCTTCTTCACCATGGCATCTGAATCTTTCATCTGCAGCACGACGAGCGGGCCGCGCGTGTCCGATGGAGTCTTGGTCTTGATTTTTAGCTGCCGCGCGCCCTCGAGCAACGCTTGCGCAAGGCCGGCAACGTGATTGCCGATTTTTTCTGGGCCGACGCTCTCGAGCAATTCGATCGCTGCCGGAATCGCATAGACATTCGGCACCGGAGGAGAGCCAGCTTCGAATCTACGGGCAGAGGTTGCCGGATCGAAATGCTTCACGTCGAAAGCAAACGGGCTCTGTTGGCCGAACCAGCCGGTAATTGTAGGCGTGAGTTTTTTGATCAGCTCCGGCCGGACGTACATGAAGGCGATGCCCGAAGGCGAAAGAAGATATTTCAGAGCGCCGGTGACGTAAAAGTCCAAATCCAGTTTCTTCACGTTGATCGGGCGCGTTCCGCAATCTTGATAATCGTCAAGCATCATCAGAGCGCCATTATCGTGCGCGATTTTTGCCACCGCGGCCGGATCGGAGCGAAAGCCGTTCATGAAGCACATGTGCGTGAGCGGCACGATGAGCGTCTGGGCATCGACGACACCGTTGTAGGCTTCCGCTGGAATGCGGCCGTTCTGAGCAGCAAGGAAACGAATCTCGGCGCCGCGCGGCTGCTGGGCGAGCCAGACTTGGCCCATCGTCGGGAACTCGAACTCGCCCATCACAACTTTTTTGCGCTTCCCGAAATCAAGCGAGCTGGCGATGGCGCTGATTCCCACCGACGCACTGGGAACGATGGCCACCTCTTCCGGAGCTGCGCCGATGAATCGCGCGAAGGCCGTGCGCGCCGCTTCATATTGCCCGACCCAGGTATCCCAAGGTGAGCCGTACTCATTCCAGACGTTAATATGCTCGTGCATGGCCGATTCGACCGTATCGCACAGCGCGCCTTGCGAGCATGAATTTAAATAAATTCTTTTTTTGAAAACTGGAAATCGCGCGCGTACCGATGCAATGTCAGTGGTGGGCAATTTAGTTCCTCGTAACTATAGGAGCCTATCAAAATTAGCAGAGCCGGGGAAAGAAACCGTACCAGGAGCGCAGGGGTCAGGCCGCGCTCCTTATCCCCGGTACGGATCAGGGAATCTGACGTCGACGAATGAGCCGTGATTCAATCAAAAATGCCGGTGGGAGTCCAAGCCTAATTCACGCAAGCCGTGCGGCGCTTCGGATCCCGACGCCCCAGAAGAGACTGCCCGTTTACTGTGCCTGAGAGTTCCAGGGCTGATGCGAACGTATACCGCACACACCTGCCATGTCAAGAGCATATTACCGGTATACCGGGTCAATTAAGTTGACAGAATTGCGAAGGGCGTCAAGAATTCGCAAGACAGTCGCGCTTCATTTTAATGGCAGCACATGGCCGCCGCGGCGCTGCGGAAAACTCAAACCAAGGCTGAAGGCCGATATGAAAAGTAAGAAACGATTTCACTATTTGGATCATGCTTCGATGGGCCGCCCGACGCGGCGCACGCTGCGACGTCTGCACACTGCCCTTTCAGAGCTGGAAACCTTTGCCTCGACGGGAACGCTGGAGACCATCCGGCAGTTTGAAGCAGTCGATCGTGCGCGTGCCCGCGTTGCGAAATTCATTCACGCGGATCCCTCGAATATTTTATTAGTCGGAAATACCACGGAAGCGTTGGGCACGATCGCCACAGCACTGCCAATGTCGCGCGGCGACAATATCCTAATGGCTGACATTGAGTTTATGGGCGCGACAATCGCTTGGCGCGGAGCTTGCCAGCGTGCCGGCGTCGAGATCGTCCCGGTGAAAACGGAAGCGGGAAAAGTTTTTGCTGTGCAGTTTGCAGCGCGGGCGAATTCGCGGACGCGGGCGATTCTGATTAGTTCGGTGCAGGAAATTAGCGGCTGGCGATCGGACCTGCGCGCAATCAGCGATGTGGCGGCGAAATTTGGCGCGTTTGTGATTGCCGATGGAATTCAGGAAACGGGAGCGCGGCCTGTGGATTTTCAGGAATTGGGCGTCGATGCATTTTGCGCGGGCGGGCACAAATGGCTGCGTAGTCCTTTCGGATTGGGTTTTGCGTGCATCGGGCGGAGGCTCTTGGATGTGCTGCAGCCGGCGTATCAGGGTTATCTCGCGCTTGGAGAACCTGCCGTCGGCTGGGATCGCTATATGGAACTGGCCGAACGAACGCCTTTTGATCTGCCGGCGGATCGTACCGATGCGGGGCGGCTCGATACCGGCGGCTACCCTAATTGGCTTGGCGCGATGGGACTTGATGCCGCGATTGAGGATTTTCAGAGGTTAGGACCTGAGCGAAGTTGGAAGCGGATTAAAACATTGCGCGCGCGACTCGTGAATGGATTGCGGGAATTGGGAATCGGATTCTTGGGAGGACCGGAACCGCTGGAAAAGACATTCGCAGGTATGCTCACATTTTGCCTGCCGAACGGCGCTACGGAGGAAAAGAAATTGTTGGAAGCGATGAAAAAGGCGCGCGTGTTTGCGTCGCTGCGTTACGTGACCGGGATTGGCGGGATTCGAACCGCCGTGCATGAATCAAACACAGACGCTGATGTGGATGCGTTGCTCGACGTCGTGCGCCGATTTCTGAAGCAGTCGCCGCGGAAGAAGCGATGAGCGGCTTTTAGTTATTTTGCGGGGCTGTAAATCTTGGCGGCGGTGTCGTGCAGGTAAGCCTGGGCCATCTGGATTGCTTGCGATTCGCTAATTTCTTTTTCGGAGACCATTTCAGCTAACGCGGCGGCTAGGGCTAGCCTGGCGGATTTTGTGGCCAGCCAATAGGTTTCTTCTGCGCCGTAAGCGTCGGTGAGGGGAAATGTGTCTGAACCGAAGACGATCTTGTCTGGAAATAGCTCGACCCACTGCTTCAGGATTCGATGCAGTTCTGCGGGATAGACGAAAATTCCCATCAGCGACGAATCGAGATAGACATTTTTGCGCGCGGTGAGCCAGATGGCTTCGCCCTGATGCGGGTAGCCGCCGTGTAACAGGACAAACGTGACGTTTTCGTAGCGCGGATCGCGGAGGATATTTTCGAGGCCCATCACGCCGCTCTCTTCGACCATGTAGAAATCGCCGCCGCCGACAGCAGTGTGAATTTGTACAGGCAAATGCAGGCGCGCAGCCTCCCGCAGTAAATACCTAAAAACATAATCCTGAAAATCGCGATACTCGACGTTCGTCGGAACTCCACCGGCGCGATATTTCGCGTAGATGGCCGCGGCTCGGGACTGTTCGGGATCATCGAAATGCAATGAGCGGTAGTACGCGATTTCGAATTTGAGGCCAACTTCGCCTTTCGACTTATTGTCTTCGACGATGCCCGTGACGAATTTGAGATAACCGCCGAAATCGGCCGGCGGCTTCTCGATCTGCGCTTGTGCAAGGTTCCGCGTGAGGAGTTTTCTTTCGAGAGGAAGGTTTAGCTTTTGATCCGGATTGCGGGATTCGAGCCGTTCGGTATCGAACGGATAAAGAAAATTATCGACAAAGTAGACCCATCGAAAGCGGGCCGGATCGAGATATGGCGGCATGGAAACGCGATTAGCGATCGCCGTCTCGATTCCAACTTGGTCGAGAATGTGTGAAAAATAGCCCTGGCCAAGTTTTTCTTTTGCCGCGGCTTTTTGATCAACGAGCCAGCGTTGATGCTCGGGCGAAAAATCAGAATACGGATAGTTGAAGAGAAATTTGACAACATCGAGAATCTCAGTGTTTTCGTCGCGCAGCCGCAGCGGCGCTGAGCTATCGGGCGGGATGGCCATGGCGTCGACATCGGCATCGTTCGCGTAGCCGGGATGGCCGTGATTATCAAACGCGCGGATCGCTTCGATTTGCGGGAGAAGCCGGTCGTAAATTTCCCTGACGTCTGGTCCGGGGAGAGGTTGAGCTTGGGCGCGAGATGGCGCTGATGCCAGCGCGTTCAACAAGAGCGCGGCGGAGGCCGCGGCAATTGGTCCCCACCGCCTCAAAGAATTCATCGCGCCGAGCATTTGACTAAAAACCATAACGCAGCATGAATTGAATTACGCGAGGCGTGCCGGCCATTGTAGTGATGGCGCCGAATTCGGGGCCGCTCACGTCCACGAACGACGGATTATTGAAGTTTGGGTGATTCCAGAGATTGAAAAACTCCGAGCGGAATTCCAGTCGCTGATTTTCCGTAAAAGCAAAAGTCTTGCCGATCGAGAAATCCCAATTCTGTTCGAAAGGCCCGCGGAAAATATTGCGGCCGAGATCGCCGTAGCCCGTCGAGCCGTCCGGTCCGACGACCGGCGCGGGCAAGAACGCATTGATATTCACGTAGGCGTTGAGCTTGGTCGCGAGGCTCCCCGAAGTGTAGGCGGAACTGGCATTGAATCCCGGCGCGATACTGGCCGTCGATTGATCGGGGCCGATCGGCGTGTAGGTGGATCCTCCGGCGGAATCGACGATCGTGAATGGACGGCCGGATTGAAAAGTGACGATGCCGTCGACGCTCCAGCCGGCAAGTGCGACCTTCTTGAAGCCGGTCTCGTTGGAAAAGAACGGCAATTGATATGCGTAGCTAACGATGAAGCGATGCGTGCGATCGAAATCGGAGAGCCCACGCGAATCCTTAATGTTGGTCTGATCATTCAACACGGTGTTGAAGGCGGTAGTGTCGTTCGAGACTTCGTCGATGGAACGCGAGAACGTGTACGCGGCCTGGAAGTACAAACCGCGGAAGCGCCGCGTGACGGAGGCCTGCAGCGAATTGTAAATCGAAGTGGCGTCGTTGCAGAAACACTGCATGCCGGCAGGACTCAATCCCAAAACACGTGAGCGCGCCGGTGCATTTGCCGCGGTATTCTGCGTGATGACGTACGGCGTGCCTCCGGGAGATGTCAACGTAATCGGATCTTGCGGACTCACGAGAAACGGCTGAATGGTCGTTCTGACTTCACGGAGATGCGTGCCTTTGGTGCCCACGTAGCCCGCGTTGAATACCCATCCATACGCAATTTCGCGCTCGACAGTTAAGTTCCACTGCTGCGCGCTGGGAGAAAGAAAATGCAGCGGAGCTTCGAGCGCAATCAGAAATTCGCTATTGCCACTGAAAACCGGCGTCTGCGTCGTGTCGGTTGTCGGAATGTTCGTCTGATTGATGACGAATCCCTGAAACACGCCGAGCTGTGGCACAAAATTAGGACTGATCACTCCAGCCGGCGGAAGAATTGAGAATGCCGGCAGATTTGCGAGCTGGCCGGGAGGCGGCATGCCGAAGGAACCCGCCAGGAACGGCGACGAAAAGCCGAAATTGTCCACCGTGCCGTTGTCTTCTCGTTCGTAGTAAATGCCGTAGCCTGCGCGGACTGACATTTTGCGATCGCTGAATGGATCCCAGGCGAGACCAATTCGCGGCCCCCAATCAGACGCGTAACCGTTGTTTCGGAGAGTCGAAGAAGCAGTGCCGACGAGACCTGGGATGTCGAGCTTGTTTACTCCTTTTGGAAAGATCCACGGGTTCTGGCCGACCTGCGCGAGACTGGGAACGAGATTGGCGATCTGGCTCGTAGCATCGGAGGGAGAGCCGTCGAGCTCCCAACGCACGCCGAGATTTAGAGTCAGGTTTTTCCGGACTTTGAAATCATCTTGAGCGAAGACGGCGAAGTTATTGATGCGATAGAGGTGATTGGAAACGCCGCTGCCGCTTCCCGTGACTACTGGCTGGCCAATCAGCAGATTCTGAAAATCGGAGAAACCGTCGGCGATTGGCGCCGGTGGGAATGGAACGAACACCATTAGGCCGTTGAAGAGCTGAGGATAATTCTTGTCCAGACAGATGCGATCGGCTTGCCCCCCGAAGCGCAGCAGATGCCGGCCAAAATTCTCAGCGACCGTATCGAGGAACGTGAAATTGCTTTGGCGCGAGGAAACATTCGCCGCCGGCGTAGGTCCGAACTGGAAGCTGGCCAGTTCGAAGCGCCGAATGTTGATGTCCACGTTGCTGTTTGGACGGTTCATTCCGATGTCGTTGATGCTGATGACGGGGACATTGTCCGTATCATTCGCGATGCGCACGAATCCGAATCGGAAATCATTGATGAGATGGGCCGAAAATGTGTGAGTCTCGGAGATGGTCACGAAACGGTTGTGCACCGGAAGAAAAACAGGGAAGTCCAGATCGCCGGGATTGATGGCGGCGCCAAACTGCGAGCCGAGAGCCCCTGCGCCAAAAGGCAGAAACGAATGGAAGTTCGAGTAGAAGAAGCGCGCGCGAAGGACGTCAGCGCCACCGTTAAAATTGCGGTCCCAGCTAGTCGTGAACTGATCGTCGTTGAAAGTGCCCGGGTGGCTTACGAATAAGCGTGATTCCTACTCATCGAGCGGCATGGTGGGGTTGATGGGCGGCAAGGATGGCAGCAGCCAGCCTCCGCCGGCTCCGCCGAATTGATTACTTTTCAAATTCAGAAGTTTGACGACGACCGGGTCAAGTGAACCGGGATCCATAAAACCGGGCGGGAGCATCTGGGCCAGGCTCGCCGGATCGCGCTGCGATGGAATCGTGGGGATAAAAGTGCTGACGAAAGTGCCGGGGGATATTCCGTTTTCCTGGCGCGTGCCCTGGTAATTCACGAAGAAAAATCCCTGCGACGCATGTGGCCCGAGCGGTCCACCGAGACTGCCGCCGAAAATATTCTGATGGACGACGCCGCGCGGCTCGCCGTCGGCATTGGCGAAGAAATCGTTGGCGTCGAGCGCGTCATTGCGAAAATATTCGTACACCGTGCCGTGAAAATTCTGAGTGCCGCCGCGCAAGACGGCGTTCACGTTGCCGCCGCCGTTGCGGCCTTGCGTGGCATCGTAAAGGCTGGTTTGCACTTTGAATTCTTCGATGACGTCGGGATTGGGAAGCGGCGTGTTGGTCAGCTCGCCGACGTTGTAATCGCTGACGCTGATGCCTTCGATCTGGACGTTGTTGTAGCCCTCGCGCTGGCCGTTCACATTCATGCGGATATCGCCGCGGCCCAACTGGCCGGCGGCGGTGAGATCGGAAGAAGCGCCAGTCGAAAGGGTAAGAAGCTGCTGCACGTTGCGAGTAGGCAGAGGAAGATTTTCGAGAGTTTGCGATCCAATCGATTCTCCGGTGGCTGCGGTGGTGGTTTCGACCGAGGCCGCGCCGGAATGCACTTCGACCGATTGCGCCACGGCGCCGACTTGCAGCGTCAGCTTTATGCGCGTCGTCTCGGTGACGCGGACCTCGACGTTGGTACCCTTCTGATCCGCAAAGCCCTTCGCGCGGACTTCGACCGTGTAACGGCCGACGGGAAGCAAAAGCGCGGTAAAAGTGCCGTGATCGTCGGTCACCAGCGCGCGGAGTTGATTGCCCGAGACTTGATCGATGATGCCAATATCGGCGCCAGGAACGGCCGCACCGCTGCTGTCTTCAATCGTGCCGTTGATCGCGCCGGTGGCTCCGCCCTGCGCAAAGACAACAGAGCAGGAAAAAATAACGAGCAGCACCACTAGAAGGAAGTGTTTCATGGCGGTGACCTCCTCACCCTACAGAGATAAACGTTACTCTGAGGCTCCGGTTTTGGGAGCCGCGTTCAAGGTTGAGCTGTCCTGCGATCGCCGGCGCGTGAACCAGTACACAATGGTGATGAGAACGAGAAATGGAGCGAATCCCGGAACCGTCCATTCCAATCCATCGACGAAAAACGTGCTGATTGTAATACCAAGCAAAGCCGCGATGCCAAGAAACGTCGAGTAGGGATAGAAGCGGAGACGCATGGGAAGTTCTGCGACGCGTTCGGGGCCGAGCGCGCGGCGAAACGCGATGTGCGTGAGTAAGATCACGATCCAGACAAAAAACATACCCGCGACCGCGACGCCGTAGAGCGCAAGAAACGCTTTGCCGGGCGCGTAGATGGCCAGAAGAATCGCGGCCACCATTCCGGCGGAAGAAACGGCCAGCGCGCGACGCGGGACGCCGTTTTTTGCCAGCTTCGACAGCGACGCCGGCACGTATTTTCCGCGCGCGAGCGAAAAAAGCATGCGCGTGGTGAGATACAAGTCGGTGTTGCAGCTCGAGAGCGCCGCGGTGATCACCACGATATTCATAATCGTGGCGGCGAACGGAATTCCGGCCGAGGAAAACGCGCGGACGAATGGACTGGCAGTGAGTCCCGTTCCGGCTCCAGTCTGATTCCAGGGTGTCATCGCCAGCATGATGGTGATCGCCAGAACGTAAAAGAAAATCAGGCGGAAGACGATCGTGCGCATCGCTTTGGGGATCGATTTCTCCGGGTTTTCGGCTTCACCAGCGGTCACCGCGATCACTTCGACGCCCATGTAACTCGTGACCACCAATGTGAGTGCCAGCCACACGCCCAGCCAGCCGTGTGGAAGGAATCCGCCGTTCGCGGTGAGATTCTTCAGCCCGATCGCGGGATGGGGTCCGATGCCGACGATTAGAGCGGCACCGACGCCGATAAAAACCAGAATTGCCACGACCTTGATCAGCGCAAACCAGTATTCAATTTCGCCGAAGCGGCCCACGTGCAGCGTGTTGAGCGCAATCAATCCGATCGAGACGGACAAAACCCAAATCCACTGCGGCACGGTCGGAAACCAGAACGAAAAATAAATCGCCACGGCGGTGACTTCCGCGCCGATGGCGATCATCTGCACCAGCCCATAAGTGGTGCGCACCGCAAAGCCCGCCCAGCGGCTGAAATATTTTTCGGCATAAACGCCAAATGAACCGGCGTCGGGATGCACTACCGCCATTTCAGCCAACGAATACGCTACGATCAGCGCGATGATAGCGCCGAGCAAATAGCTGACAATTACCCCAGGACCGGCGATGCGTATGGTGACGCCGCTGCCTAGAAATAGGCCGACGCCGATCGCGCCGCCGATGGCCAACATGGTGAGCTGACGCTGGCTGAGGCGCCGCCGCAGTTCTTGCGGCGATGCGGGTGAGGATCCACCATCCGGTCCGATTATTTCCGCGGAAGCTGGGGGGACCGGAGCGCTATCCATTTTTGCTCAGCTTTTGGAGAACATCGCTGAAGCGTTGAATTTCTTCGGAGGTGTTGTAATGCACGAGAGATGCACGGACCGCGCCGCTGTCCATCGTCAGCCCGAGGCGTTTCATCAGCCGTGGGGCATACATGTGGCCGTCGCGGATGCCGATGCCGGCGCGCGCCATTTCTTCGGTGACCACCTGCGGCGAAACTCTCGGAAGATTGAAGCAGAAAGTGGGCACGCGCTCGCCGACGCGCTCTTTCGGACGGATACCGTAAATCGTAGCGCCCGATTTCTCGAGCGCATCCAAAACTTCGATCGACAACTCTTCTTCGTACTCGCGAATGGCCGCCATCGCGGTGATCAAATTCGCGCGTCGCGAACTCGAACCACCGTCGCCGCTGAGTTGCTTTCCAAGCAGTTCGAGATATTCGATCGCGGCGGTCATGCCGGCGACGTTTTCATAAATAAAAGTGCCTGCTTCGATTTTTCCAGGTGGCTCATTGGGAATGAAATCTTCACGGAACGTCGGAAGTTTCTCAAGAAGCGCACGCTTGCCCCACATAAATCCCATATGCGGCGCAAAAATCTTGTAACCGGAGCAGGCGAGATAGTCGCAGCCCCAGGCTTGCACATCGATTAATCCATGTGGGCCATAATGAACGCAATCGAGGAAGAGTTCGGCGCCGGCATCGTGCGCAAACTTCGCGATCGCAGGAACGTCCACGATCGAACCCAGCGCGTTGGACGTTACCGTGCAGGCAACAAGCCGCGTCTTTGCCGAAAGCAACGGCCATAAATCTTCGGAGTGCAGATTGCCGTCATCGCGCATCTTCCAAAGGTGAAACTTCGCACCGAAGGATTCCAGAGCCATCCACGTGGCGATGTTGGCTTCATGATCCATTTCGCTCACGATGATTTCATTGCGAGCGCCGAGAGACTGGCCGATGGCGAGGCTGACGAGCCGGATGAACGACGTGGCGTTCATGCCGAAGGCGACTTCGCTGGGATCGCGAGCGCCCAAGAGGTCGGCTACGCTGCGCCGCCCGCGATCGATGGTCGCGTCGACTTCGATACTCTGCGGGTACCTCCCGCCGCGCTGCACGTTGCACTCCAGAAGGTGCCGGTTGATCGCATCGAACACAATCTGCGGGATTTGCGCGCCAGCCGCGTTGTCGAAAAAAATAAACGGCGCGGCATGTTTGAGCGCCGGAAACTGTGCGCGGAGGGATTCGACGGGGAATTTGGGCTGGGCTTCCGATTTCGGCTTGCCGCCGAGGGTGGTGTGCATGGGTTCCAAGGCTCCGGTTTGGCGAGGCGCGCGATGCCGCCAGCTGCTCTTCCCTGACGGCGGAGATGAGCGTAGGGCAAAAACTATACCGCGAGGTGATGGCATGTCAAGAGAATGGTTCTTGTATGCCGGTGGTATACGTTTGACACGGACGCGGAACTCAGCAAGAATGTCTTAACGTCAGAAATGGTGCCCCGGAGGCATCTTGGCGAAAACAGCAACCCGCGGTAAATCTCACCGGCGCCACATGGCGTCTGTGTCTCCTCTATTGTCACCTGGCTCGGCGCCGCTAGCTGCAGCTTCGACGCTCAGCGAAAAAGTGTATCGCGCATTCAAGCGCGACATCATCCACAGCGTCTATCAGCCGGGCGAAGCTCTCAGCGAAAAAGCGCTGGCCGATCGCTACAAAGGCAGCCGCACGCCGGTGCGCGAGGCGGCGGTGCGCTTGCAAAACGAGCGACTGCTGCGCATCGTGCCGAATCGCGGCTACTTCGTGGCGCAGATTACGTTGCAAGTTCTGAACGATATCTATGAATTTCGTTGCGCGGTGGAATGTGCCGCGGCGGAGCTGGCAGCTGCCAAGGGCGTCGATCCGGAATCACTGCGAAAGCTGGCGGAAATGTCGCTGGTGACGTGCAGCCCAGAGGATCGCGAGAGCTGCGTGCGCTTCATTGAAGCGGACACGGCATTTCACCTGATGATCGCGCGGCTATCGCGCAATCAGATGTTGGTACAGGCGGTCGGCGAGGCGCGCAGCCAGATGGAACGCATCATGTTTGCCGCCATTGATATCAATTACTACGGCGAGGCGCCGGGCCGCGAGCACCGCGAGATTTTGAAGGCCGTTGAAGAGCGCGATCCTGAGGCCGCGCGACAGCACATGTACGATCACATTATCCAGTCGAAGGATAAAGTGCTCGGCCTTACGGGTTTTGCTGCGCGCCGCAGTTAATCGCCAATACGGCGGAAACGGAACTCCCTTCTCTTCCAGTCTCCAACTGCAAACCGCCTGCGCTTAATGTGCGCTCGCCGGCGTCAGCGATTTCAGCGCTTCATCCATATAATCCGGGGTGCCTTCCACGCGCTCGAGATGCGGGTAGCGATTGCCGTCGTGATATTGAATTTCGTGCGTTTCGAGCGTGCCGGCGTTCATGGTGGTGAGCTTGATGGACGCGGGATTTGAATTTGACTCGCGCACTACACGCTTCAGCTCGTCGGTGGAAAATTGGCGACCGTTCACCGCGACGATTTTTAGATAGGGGCTGATGCCTGCTTCGAACGCGGCCATGCCGGGAGTGGCGTCGATCACCGTGCCGTCGCCTTTCACGCGCAGGCCGATCGACGAAGTGAAATCGGCGCCGCCGGACACGCTATCGTCCGCTGCGATGTAATCATTCGGCTCGTCGTTGTAAACGAGCTTCCAGCCACCGCCGGTGATGCCGCCAAGCGGCGCGTTCGGGCCGGTGGAATCGAGCCGTTCGCGCAAAAAGCTCCGCCAGTCGTTGGGCGCTACTTGGTTGAGCGTCGAGACCAGATCATCGAACGTGTAAGTTTTGATGACCGGTTCGCCATCGGGCGGCGCGTAGAAAATGCGGCAGAAATCATCGATCGAGCGGCGGCCATTAGTTAGCTTGCGGATCGTCGCGTCCACATCGAGCCAGACCAGCACGCTTTCGGGATAAAAATCTACGCTGCGGCGGTACGACGTCCACTGCGGAACGCTGAAGTAGAGAATTTGCGCGGCGTTGGCGGTGTTCTGTAGCGAGCGCCACCTGCGCCCCGCGCGGTGTTCGAGCATTCCGGCGATTTGAGCGAATTGCTCGCGAGCCTGCGCCGGCGTGTTGAGCCCGCTGCGCGCCGTCAAAAGCTCGCCGAGAAATTCCGTCAGGCCTTCGTAGGTCCACAGAAGCTCGCCCTTCATCGGCTGCTGAAAATCCGCCGTGGCTAATCCTTCGGGACGACGAAATTGCCCATTCCACGAATGGGTGAACTCGTGCGGAAAAAGCCCCGATTCAAGCAGCAGCGCATTGGGATCGATCAGCGTATTCTGAGGAACGCGGTCGTCGCTGCTTTCGTGATGTTCCTGCCCGAGGCCCATGACGTTGTCACTGAGCGTGAAAAGAAAATGATAATCGCGATAGTGGTGCGATCGGTATAGTGCGTCAGCCTCGGCGACTAGCCGCGAATATTTCTCGACGAGCTCGGGCGAAATGTCGACGGCCCAAGCATCATCGGAGAGCACGTCCAATTCGTGCGGCGGCTTGATGGCGGGATCGAGTTGATAGACGCGCGTAAATTGGCCGGCCTGCACGGGCGAATCGATCAAAATGTCGAGCTTCACCGGCGAAAATTTCACCGAATTGTCAGAGTGGCTGGCTACCGGCAGCGCCGTATTGAATTTCCATCCGGCAGGGATCGTCAGGCTCGGCACGAAAGTGATCTGGTTAGCCGGCCAGCCCTTCGGATACAGCGTGACTTGGTTCCACATCAAGATGAAAAGGTTTGCGGCGCTGGATTGGCTGAAATCAATTGTGGGTCCGGGCGGCGATAGAAGAAAATCGAGTGACGCATCGAGCGAAGTCGTGCCCGCCGGCACATCGAGATTGAACGCGAACATATCTACTAGATCTTGCTGCCAGGGAATTTCCTTGCCCCCGGCCGAGAAATGCAGACCGGCTAGATTCCAGATGGGGCCATCAGGCGAATGATCGGCGGGCATCCACTTCGGGTAGTAGAGCGTGAGCGGACCGGGCTTAACCGGAAATTGCAATTTGGCGTGAAGCACGCGACGAGGCACGTCGGTGGCATCGACGGCAATCGTAATCGGCCCGGGTGGAGGATTCTGTGCCCGCGCGGGCGTGGCAAGCAGCGCAAAGCACGCAGCGAACAGCAGACTGCACACGGCGCGGGTTCCGCTTACGTTCGTCATACGGCCTCCTGATGCGCGTAGCGAGTACTCTGGCGAAGGATTCCGACTCTAATCGGCCTCTGAAACAAACTGCTCCGGAGCCTTAGCCCCGGAGCAGCGATTCGAACTCGTTCTATTCACGAGGCGAAATTCCGCAAAGCCTCAAAAGGTAAATTTGCCCATGAACTGAATATTGCGCGGCCCGCCGACACCGAAGTGCGAATCGAAGCTGCCGTCATCGGCAGAAGCGCTGATGGTGGTGCTCAGATCCGGCGAAGGTTCAGCGAAGTTCGGGTGATTGAACGCGTTGAAGAAGCTGGTCCGAAATTCAAATCCGAAGCGTTCCCCGAACTTGAAAGTCCGCTGAATGGCGATGTCCCAGGCATCCAAGCCAGGCGCCACGATCGGGTCGCGCGGACAAGTCCCGAAGGTCCCAGCTGCGGGATCAGAGAAAGAGCTTTGCGATGCATATGGCATGGTGAAATCCTTCAGTTGATAGGTCACTGGCCCAATGCAATTGAATCGCTCGTGGAAGTTGCCGACGCCACTCTCGTCAGCGAAAGTCAGCAGTGGCGTAGCCAGTCCATCGCGCAAGGTCGTGGTTCCGGAAACCTGCCAATCTTTGATCACGTATTCGAACGCATTGTCGAGCTTCGGGTAAGGAATTCGGTAAACGTAGGTGATGATAAACGCCCTGCGCTGATCGAATTCGGAATTTCCGTAGCCGCCCTTAATATTCGTCGAGTCTTGCGGAACGTAACCGCTGGTGCCGGCGAAATCCTCGACTTCCGACCCCGTGTCGAGGTTGTGCGACCAGGTAAACGCAAACTGCGTCGTCAACCCATGCCAGTCATTCGACTTCAGCAAGAGTTGCAGCGAGTTATAAGTAGCGAATCCGGGCGACGAAATCGTATTGATCTGTGACAACGTCGGAAATTCGAGAGCGAACGGACGCGCAGCCTGCTCGCAATTAGGATCGCCAAACGGATAACTCGCCAGAGGGCATCCCGGCCCATAACCTGAGCCCAGAGGCGGCTGATTGATATCCAGAATCTGCAGTTGGTGGACGCTACGGTTGCCCACATATCCAATCTGGAAAACCACTTTCGAGTTCAATTCCTGCTGGATGTTGAAGTTCCACAGGATCGTATTCGGCGTCTTCAGATTGTGCTGGATGCTCGCAACGTTGAACGGCGGTACAGGAGCGCCGGTGCCAAAGGTCGGGATGCCGACCCCAAACGGAATCGGAGCAGCCGGAACGACCGTAAATCCGCCCGTTGGGCCCACTGGATTTTGAGCCAACCCCTCCTCGAAATTGGTGAGAGGAATCGTGTCATAGTAAATGCCAAATCCGGTGCGAATAACGGTTTGGCGTCCGGGAAGGACACTGAACGGCGGCGCCCATGCCAACGACACGCGGGGCCCCCAATCGTTCTTCGGCGCATTGTAGAGTTTCCCGCCGGGCAACTGCGAAGCCTCCACCAATCCCAGGCTCGGATCAAACGCGGAGAATCGGCCGCGCGACTCGTTAACAGTGGTAAAGAAATCGTAACGGAGGCCGGCAATCAGCGTGAGCCGTGGGGTAATTTTGTAGGTGTCCATCGCGAAGCCGCTGATTACATTCTGGTTGATGTTGGCGCGCCCGCTGCCAACTCGATTGATCGAAGTTACACCCGCACCCGGCGTAGGCAGGCCAGCCAGCAAATCGACAAGGCCCGCAATTCCGCCGTCGGTGGTCAACGAACTTCCCAGCTGACTTCCCGTAAACGAGAAGATTCCGCGGCCACCTGCCAGCGTATAGTCGGAATAATCGTGCAGGAAATTGAATCCGAACTTGAGTGCGTGCGCCCCACGGTTCCAACTGAAATCGTCGGCGATCTGATAGCTCGTGGCCACGCGGCCGCCCGCCCCGTATTGCAACCCCAGATTCGAGAAGCGATCCGCCGACGACCCGCCGATATCAACTTCCGGGAAACCGAAGCTCTCAGGTCCCACGCCGGTGTCGAATCCGAACGTTGTGGGGTCCACGTTAGCATCGCGGCCCTTTTGGAACTGGAAGAACCGATTCCAGCCCAGTCGCAGCGTATTGATCACATTGGGGCTAAAAATATGAACTTCGCTGATGGCGAAGTTGTCTGCCACTGTTGGCGTAACGCCGAACCACGGGTTCAACTGCGAACCGCCGCCAGGACCCGTTCCGCCGCCGGGGAATTCGTCTTCGCCGGTTCCATGCAAGAAACGTGCGGAGACCGAATCGGAGTCCGAAATTTTGTGGTCGACCTTAAACACGTAGCTATTGGGGGATTGCTGGCCGCGATTTTCTGCGACGAACTTGCCCGACAAACCCAGCATGGAATATTGGGCCAGAATGTTTAGTCCCAACTGGTTGGGAGTGATTCCCTGCCCCTCAACCAATGCAGTGGCTTGTTGAATCTGGTCCGGAGTCGGTGCGTTTCCGGTCAACGTGGTGCCGAGGCGAAGCCGGCTGCCATCATATCCAGCTAGGAAAAATGTACGATTGTGGCCATCGTAAACGTGCGGAATTACGATAGGGCCGCTGACCGTTCCCCCGAATTCATTCCAATTGAACGGCGCGATCGACTTTCCTCCGAGATTCTCGAAGAAGTTCGCGGCGTCAAACGCCTTATTGCGATTGATTTCATATAACGAGCCGTGGAATTGGTTCGTTCCGCTGCGGATGATTACGTTCATCACGCTGCCGGAATTTTGTCCTGAGTCAGCGCCGCCCGCGGCGACCACGCTGACTTCCTGAACGGCGTCGAGCGGCAAGCGCGTGGCAGCCGTCGCGGAGTTTCCGCCTTCATTAATCGAGGGCAAGTAAGTCGAGGGATCGGTATCGGATGCGCCGTCAATATTGAATCCGTTCGAGCGCGAGCGCGAGCCGTTGATCGTGTACTGCGCAAAAGCGAAGTTGCTGTTCTGCGTCACTCCGGGCAGGACCAGCGCCAAGCGCGTGTAGTCGCTGTTTCCAATCGGCAGCGCCTCCACTTGCTCCTGGTCGAGTTGTCCCCCGCTGTAGTTCGTTTCGGTCTGAATTAGCGCGGGCGCAGCCGTTACCGTGACCTCCGAGTTGACCGCACCGACCGCGAGCACTGGCGTAACGGTGTTGACCTGGTCCTGCGACGTGACAATGTCCTTCAGCACCGTGGTTTGAAAGCCATCCTTGGTGATCGTCAGCGTAAAGGTACCAAGCGCCAACTGCGGAAAATTGAACTCGCCATTCTGATCGCTGACTTCCGTGCGCTCGAGGCCCGTCGACGGATTCGTCAGCTTGACCGTGGCGCCGACGATGGCCGCGCCTTGTGCGTCGCGGACGGCGCCGGTGATGCGCCCTGGAAACAATTGCGCCGAAGCCGTGCCGGCACAGATTAGTAACAGACACAGAGCTCCGAGGATAAACCGTGGTGCTGCGATAGATTTCACGTAAGCCTCCGAATTTGCCCCGCCATTGAGTGCGAGGACGGTATACCGCGGGTAGGTGTACGTCAAGAGAATTCTGATTGTATACCGGCGGTACACGGGCAGGATTGTCTTCAGAATACGTAAATATCTAGTAAACGAAGAACCCATTCGCTCAAAAGGAGACGGGCGCGAGGCGCGCATGGCCGGTTGGCCCGCACGCCACGCGCCCGATACTGCCGAGTCTAGCTAGTTCCCTGAACCCGAGAGGCCGGCGGTCGACGTGCCGTGCAGCGCATTGTCGGTCACCGTGACCGTGCCGCTCTTCGAGCCCTTCGAAGTGGGCGTGAAGGTCACTTTGATCAAGCACGGCGCCCCTGGCGCGAGCGTGGTTCCGTGCGCACAAGTGGTGCCGCTGGCGAGCGCGAAATTGCCGCTGATGCTGACGGAATTAAGCGTGAGCGTCGTGGTGCCCGTGTTGGTGAGCGTGATGGTTTTCGACGCGCTGGTCGTGCCCGTCTTCTGATTACCGAAGCTCAGGCTTGATGGGCTCAAGCTCGCAATTGGATTGATCACCGTTGCGGACATGAGCACCATCTGCGGGCTGCCTGCGCCGTTATCCACGATCACCAGATTCGCGGCGTGCGTTTTGGTCACGTTCGAGTCCGCGGTGAAGCTCATGATGATGGTGCAACTCTTCCCCGCGTTCAGCGTCTTCGGGCAGAAAGCGATGCCGAGGAAGCCGGACGAATCGTCGCCAGCGATAGACGCGATACTGAAACTGGAGAAAGTAACCATCGACGAACCGGTATTGGTAATCGTCATCAACTCAAGTTCGGTTGTCCCGACGTAAACCGTGCCGAAATTGAGCGCGGACGGCGAGAATTTCAGCGTCGAGCCTGGCGGGTTCACCGTTTGCGATGTGCCGGTGGAGACGCCGGAGTTGTAGTTCGTGTCGCCGCCGTAGCTGGCGGTGAGGGTCCACGCGCCCGCCGTCGATAGCGTGACTTGACAACTCCCGGCGCCGGAAGCGAGCGCCCCGGAACAAGTCACAGTGGTCGAACTCAGTTTCGCGGTGATGGTGACGCTGCCCGTTGGCACGGTCGCGCCGGTCACACCGGCAACTTTGAATCCGACGGTGACGACTTGGCCGGTAGTTGACGGATTCGGAGTATTGGACGTGATTGTCGTGGTGCTGTTGACTTTGCTGACCGTCAACGTCGTGCTGGCATTGGTGACCGGTGCGAAATTGGCGTCGCCTGCGTAAAAGTATGTGATCACGTAGGGCGACGTCGACGCCGGGATATTCGTGAAGGTAGTGCTGAACTTGCCGGCGGGCTGGATCTGCGCCTTTTGCGTTACGCCCGCAATGGTGATCGAGACGCTCTCGGTCGTCGGCGGGAAGACCGGATCATCCGCCGAAATAACTCCCGAAAGCGTGACCGGAGAACCGAAGCTGGCGGGCGGCGGACTGATGAGGCCACTAAATGTTGACGAAGCGAGTTGCACGGTGACGGTAGCGATGGAGAGCAGGGTTTGATTCTTCTGGCCGCCGTTGTTCGACGTCACCGTCGCGGCGTTCAGATATTGGCCGACGCCAGGATTGGCCGCCAAGACGTGCACGGTGGCGCCCGCTCCCGGCGCAAAATCACCGAACGAGCAATTCAATACCTGGCTTCCAATCGCGCCGGTTATTCCGCAAGTTCCCGGGCCGCTGTAGGAGGGATTGATTGTCCAAGTGACCGGAGATCCGGGGCCCGGTGGCAACGGATCGCTCAGCGTAACGTTGGCGATGGTGAGCGAATTCGTGGCCGGATTGCTGACCGCGTCCGTAAAGCCGATATTGCCGAGCGGGTCCGAGGTCGCGGAGTCGGAACTATTCAGGAAATTGGGATTTAGCGTGACGGGGAATGCGACGACCACGTCGTTGAATTGCCGCGTAGTGCCGCCGATTCCAGAGTCGACGACTGCACCTAGACTAAAACTAGTCGTAATGTCGTAGACGAACTGGCAGAAAATCGGCGGCACCGTGGGCGCACCGTTGATCTGCATCGGCGTAACGCAACTCGTGCCGTATGGATCGGTATTGTTCACTTGCGTATCCGGATCGTCATAGAGCCGCGGCGTAGATTGGTAAGGCGACGGCGGCACAAACGCTTCATTGTTCCACGTGATCTCCCAGTTCACCGGGCTCTGATAAAAAGTCGCCGGCGGCTCAGCGCCGGGAGTCGGAACGCATGGCCCGCTCACCTGCGGCACGCAATACTCCGCCGTGTAATAGATACAGTTCCCGTTCGAATAAGGATCGCAGAGTGGAACAACTTCGCCTCCGCTGCCGTCAGGCCCGAAAGTGAAGAAGCTGACAAAGCGGCAATCGAAATCAGTAAGGACGGTATTTCCGCTGGCGCAATCGCCGTTCGCCTGGAACGGCGAAATATCGTGAGCGACGATGGACATCGTAAACCCGGTCGAAACGGCTGGCACGGACAACGCCAACGAGTGCGCATTGGGATCCGTGCATGGGTTGGTGTTGGATGGGCAATCGAAAATCGCTTCCTGCGTCTGCGGCGTGGTGGAGGGGATGAAAGAGACATTGATCGTAACCGGCCCCGAGACGAACGAGGCAATCGCGGTGGTCGACTGCCCAGCCACGGGCACAGCGCAGGTCAAGCTCATCCCGCACGAGGATGCCGCACCGCCCCAACCGCCGAACGCGGATCCGTCAATTCCTGGCGTCGCGGTGAGGTTTTCGGTGTTGCCCGTTACATCAGTCGTGCAATTGCCTGAGGTTTGGCCTGCCGCTTCCTGGCAGAAGATATTGTTGTCGCCGGAGACCATGCCGGTTCCGAAGCCGATTAGGGTGAGGTTGAAAGGCGAGAAGGAGGATGCCGTGATGGTCCAGTTGAAGGTGCTCGTCGGGCTGTTGACACCGCTGGCGGTGCCGAACACCGCGAAGGTGTGGGAAGTGACTTCCAGGCCGTTGTAAGTCACGCCGGAAACGCACGAGGCCGCCGGTCCGCCGTCCAACTGGCAAGTGAACGAGTTCACGCCAGGATCCGAATCGTTGAAAGTGAATGTTGCCGAGGTCGAAGACGTTGGGTTCGTGGGCCCAGTCAATATCGTCGGCGCCGTTACACTCGCGCCGGTACCGGTGAGATTCACGACTTGCGTTACGTTCGTACCGGTCGCCAAGGAATTGTCGGTCCAAGTGAGCACGGCACTTTCGCCGCCTACGGTGGACGGGACGAAATCGATCGACAGCGCACAGTACGAAGCTGACAGCACCTGACCGCTGTTGTCGCAAGGTTGATTTCCGGTGCCATTTGGGACGAAGTCATTGGCGTTCGGGCCGGTGATGGTGTACGAGTAGGTCAGCGTCGCCGCGCCATTATTCGCGAGGAACGCGTTTTGCGTTCCACCGCTGGCTCCTACCGCGACAGTTCCGAAAAAGAGATTTTGCTGCGCGCCCGCGATCGGTGGAGCAACCAGGAAACCGTAAGACGCGATGGGCCCCACAAGCGGACTGGACTGCAAGCCTACAAATGAAGACGTGTTCGCATCATCGCCTGACGTAGCAAAAGCATAGAGCATGTGGAAGCCCGGCGGAATCGGTGCATTTGAAGGAAGCGAACCGGAATAGACCCCACTGTTCAGCGTCGTCGGGTTCCAGACACCCTGCCATGTGTCCACTTGGAAATAAACACCTGTTATGGCAGAAAACGTTAGGTGGTTTTGTGCCGTGAAACTAAAAGTCGGAAGCGATGTGAAAACCTTGTTGTTGTCAAAAGTTAGGATCGTGGTGGTCAGGCAAGCCGACGGATTGCACGCTATCGCCGGCGTGTTTTCTGTAACCACCTCCGCGGTGTCTCCACCGAAATTTAGCCCGTAAATGTTTCCAGTGACTGGGTTGGCAGCAACTTGGTAATTCCGAGCAGCCCCCTGCCCCGTTGTGCCGACAGGGATCGTGCCCAGAACAGTATTCGTCAGCCCGTCCACGATGGTGAGAGAAGGCGCACCGCCCGTGACCACGGAGAGGACGTAAATCTTATTGGAGGCGATATTAACGGCGATTGAGGTGGGGTTCGGCCCTACCGTGACCGTTGCAGTGACGGTGTTATTCGCGCCGTTGATCACGTACAGGTTGGAATTCCCGGAATCCGCGACATAAGCCATATTCGTGATCGGATTTGCAGCCACTGCCGAATAGGGGCCGGTATAGCCGCTCGGCGCGGGGATAATAGTCGCGGGTCCGTCCCCGAATACATCCGCGCCCTGCAGAACGTTGATGGTGCCGTCGGTGCAAGGAATGAATATGGAATTCGCCGTCGGGTTCACGTCCATCGTGATGGGCGCGCTGCTACCGCACGGGCGATAGTAGAAGCCTTGCGGAGCAGTCAAGTCGTCAACCACCAAAAAGGGGCTGCCGGTACCCGTTTGCAAAAGCGTGAAATGGTAACCGGTGGCCGGGTTCGTCGCAGAGGCCAGTGGCGTAGCACCGCCGAAAACGAATCCACCGTCGGAGACAGATTGACTTGTGGAAGACGACGGGAAAGAAAAGGCCACGTCCGAGCCGCTACTCGCGCCGTACACCTCGTTGAGCACCGGATTGATTGCCAGCGAGTCCGGCGTGATCGGAGAGGGGTTGAATGAAACAGTGGCCGTGCCGTTTGTCGCACCGTCAATGACCGTCAGAGAACTGCTATCAAAATTCGCCACGTAGATCAGGTTATTCACCGGATCGACGACCAAAGCGTCCGGACCTTCCCCCGTCGAAGGGTCACCCACCTTCTGATTCGTGGCGCCGTCGATCACGGAAACGTCATCGTCGTCGAAGTTCGCAACGTAAATCATATTCGTCGCGGGATTCACCGCGACTGCCCACGGCTCGTCCTCCACGACAATCGACGCCGTTGCGTTCGTCGCGCCGTCCACAATCGCCATGCTGACTTCGTTGCCGCCGTTGTCGATTGCGACGTACGCTCTATGCGTCACCGGATTTACAGCAACTACTTCGAGGCCAGCCGAGGTCTGGAGCATCGGGGAGAACGCTGTTCCCGTAGCGCCATTGATCACCGCGATATGCCCGGCATCATCGACCGCATAGGCGATATCCGTCGAGGTATCCACCGCGACAACATTCGGCCCATCGGTCATCGTGACCGTGGCCTGATACGTGGTTGACTGGAAGATGCTCACTGTACCCGAGCCACCGCCCACATCGGCAACGTACACACGATGGGTCAAAGGATTCACGGCCACAGACCTCGGCGTGCTCGCAGCACCCGTGTCCTTAATGTTCGACATGAAGCTCGACCCGCTGATAACGGTCAAGCTCGCCGGGGTATTTTCGGCAACGTACGCGAGGCCACTCACTACATCCACCGCGACAGCGATGGGATTCGTAGCGTTTGAATCGGTTACAGTCGTGGGCGTGTTGACGTTCGTAGTATCCACGACCTGTATACTGCCGTTGTTGATCGTGTTTCCGCCCACTACGCCGGAGTTCACCACGTACAGTAAAGCTGGAGTCATCACCGTGTTCAGCGCCAAGGCTACAGGGCCGGTGCCCACCCCGAACGTTCCGAGAGAAGTGTTTGTCGCGCCGCTATACATCGTCACGTTACCGCTGGAATTGTTCGCGACGTAGATGATGTTGGTGAGCGGATTTACAACCAAGGCCTGCGGCACAAGCGAATTGCCGTCACTCATCGTGGTTACGATAGTATCGGTCGCGCCGTTGATCACCGTCACGCTGCCGCCCGACGCTCCTCCTCCCGTGTTGGCCACATAAATCATGTTCGTAACGGGATTGATGGCGATGGCGAATGGCTGATCTGCGTCCGAGCTGGTGTCGCTAAACGACGTCAAAGTCTGATTGGTCGAGCCGTCGAGCACGAAGATTCTGCCGGAATGGGACGCGCTGGAAATAAATTGTGTGGCGACGTAGATCTTGTTCGTCTCGGTGTTCACCGCGATCGCGTCAATCTCATACCCCGGGAAGTTGGTATCGAGATTGAACGCCGCAGTGACCGACTGCGCGTGGGCCGGCGGCGCGGAGAAGAGCATCGCGGCGAAGACGAGCGAAGCTAAACTCGCCATGGACAAGAAGTTTCGGACCGCAATACGCACCGCTGGCCATGCAGACATAACGCGACCGTCCCGAGTGTCGATCATCGTGGCTCCGTGAAAAGCTGAACTGTTTTAAGCTGATGCCTGAAGAGATCTGACTACACCCTCCGCGCGATGGGAGGCTCTAGGATTCTACGCTGCAGAAGACTCCACGCAAGAAAAAAGTTCGAAGAAAAGAGCGTCTGAAGTACTACGAGTACCGTTTGCGGGAACTGGAACTACGAAGAGTGCGAGCCGCCGGCGGGTCTATGCGGCCGTTCAAGATTGGCGCGATCCCACTTGGCGAGGTCGGCGCCGGCGTTGTAGGTAGTCTGGCAAAATTCCAGGAGCGCGTCTCGCGGAGACGCTGCCGTCCGCACATCCTCATAGTTGAGAAAAAATTCGTGCATCTCTTCGTTGTAAAAAGCCTTCGCCGGACGCGCCGGCTGCTTACCGTACCCCGCTGGTTCTGGTGCGGCATATGCATAGAACGCCGTATCCGCCACCGCCCCTCCGCCAGGCCAAAATCCCACGCTGATCACTTCATGCGAATAGGCTTCGCGTGTAATTTTGTCCGCTCCCGGCCGCTCCGGCGCGCGCCGCCCGGAAAATCGCGTCACCGCGAGGTCGAAACTTCCCCAGAAAAAATGCACGGGACTATTCTTCCCGATAAATCCCGCCCGAAATTCCTTGAACACTGAATCCACGCTCACAAGAATCAGCCAGAATCGATGAGCGTACTCGGGATCGTACGATTTGTGCGTGCGATCCTGGTCGAATCGGATTGGATTGGGAATTTCCACCGGCATCGGCCAGATCTTCACGTCGATTCCCACTTCGTGTAGCGCGCCCATGAATTTCGAATAAAAATCCGCGACGCTACGCGGCTCAAGAGGAATAATCCGCACGTCGTTGTCGCAGGTAGCGATGGTCAACTGATGATCGATGAAATCAAACTCCACATCGAACGTACGCCCCTGATAAGGAATCGGCGAAGTGTTCAACCCGCGCGAGCTAACGTATAGCGGAACTTCCCACCAATGATTGACCCGCGGGCTGAGCGCCAACCGCACCTTCCCCACAATCTGCGTCCACATATGCAAGGTGGCGCAAGTCTCCGCCCATTCCGAAAGATGCAGCGAAGGCCAACAGTCAGATTGTCCCGTCATGAGAGCAGTAAAGTACCGCCAGCCGCCGTCGAACGCAATAATCCCAGTAGGGGAGGGTGCGTTCCTGTCCGCCAGTAGTTTGGAGGAAGCCCTCCCGCCTCTCGGCCTCGTTAAAGCCACCGAATTCAATGTTACATTGTGTCCGCAAAAAGCATGATCTCAAGCTCGCAGAAAGCCCGGTGAAATGACCCGTTACAACGACACCAAAGACGTAAGCGCCTTCTACGATTTCGCCAGCCACTATTTCCGCACGCTCTGGGGCGAACACTTTCATCATGGCTACTGGATTCGCGGCGATGAATCCAGAGAGACCGCACAAAACCAACTGGTCGATCGACTCGCGGCGCGTGCTGCAATCAAGCCAGGCGCGAAAATTTTAGACGTGGGCTGCGGCATGGGCGCCAGCAGCATCTATCTCGCAAAAAATTACGGAGCGATACCGACGGGCATCACCATTTCGCCCGTCCAAGTGCAAATGGCGAACGAGCTAGCCGCCAGAGATAATGTAAAAGCGAGATTTCTTTTGATGGACGCGCAGGACATCGTCTTCGACGAGTTTTTCGACGTCATCTGGTCCATCGAATCCATTTCGCACTATCAAAGAAAAGATGCATTCTTCGCATCAGCAATCCCATTGCTACAAACAGGCGGCACCATCGCCATCACCGACTGGTTCAAAAAAGAAAATCTGGACCGCGCCACCAACGACAAATTTATCCGCCCCATAGAAAAAGGCATGCTCTCTGAACTCTCCACGATGCAGGATTACGAAAAATGGCTCGAAGCAAACGGCCTTACTGTCACCCACACCGAAGTCATGAACGAAAATTGCGCGAAGTCGTGGGATACCGGGCTCGAGGTCCTGAAAGACAAGGCGTTGTGGCGAGTCGCGACTCAACAAGGCGTTCTGTTCGTCCGATTCCTCAGCGCAATTCGAGCCATGCGCAACGGTTTCAGCTCCGGCAATTTCGTCTACGGTCTGCTGGTAGCAAAGAAATCCATGTGACTGAGCAGGAGCCTATGTAGCGGCGTGCTCTCGCGTCGCGCTACCGGTTGCTAAATCCTTGCGATACAATCTGCGAACTCATGATTGGTCGCGGTGACGTCCAACATTTTATTGACTCGGCGCGAGCTCAGGGCGCTACAGACGAAGTGATTGTCGAGCTTTTGCGCGGCCGCGGCTGGCCTCAAGAAGACGTCTATCGCGCGCTCGCCGATCATTTCGAGGGACGCAGCGGCCTCGCAATTCCCGCCTACAAGCGCTCCGGTTCGGCGAAAGATGCTTTCTTGTACCTGCTCAGCTTTGCGACGCTAGCCACCTGGACGATCGGTCTCGGTTCAGTGGTCTTCACTTTGATCGAATGGTGGATTAAGGATCCGCTTAGCCCCGACAACTCCTACGCAAACAGCTATTACCAAATAGCGGACTCGCTGGCCTGCATCATCGTCGCTTTTCCCGTCTATCTTCTAACCATGCATTTCATCAACCGTGAGCTGCAGGCTCATCCCGAGAAGCTCGAGTCCAGCGTAAGAAAGTGGCTCACCTACATCGCCCTACTGTTCGCCGCCGTAGTTGTCGTTGGAGACTTAATCACATTCTTGACGTACTTCCTGCGCGGAGAGTTGTCGGCTCGCTTCGTTACAAAAGTCGCCACCGTGCTGGTAATCTCCGGCGGAGTTTTTTGGTATTACATGGGCTCGTTAGCGGCAAGAGTCACGGGCCAGAAAAACGCCAATGACTAGAAATACTTGGGCCGCGATTGCCGCGACCGTCGTCGTAGTCGTCGTCGTGATTTTGGGCTTTCGTGTTTTGGGAGGCCCTTCGACGCAACGATTGGTTCAAGCCGATCTGCGCACCGTCCGCGCCCTCGCTCAGCTTGCTGGGCAAATCGAAGCGAATTGGGTCAGCGCAAACAAGGTGCTTCCGGCCAACTTGGACAAGTTTCCCACTTCGGACAAGCAGAACCCCATTACCAAGAAACTTTTTGACTACCGTCCAAAATCAAACTCCCAATATGACCTGTGTGCCACATTCCTGACCAACAGCCGCGATTTACAATCTCAAAATACTCCCGACCCCTGGGCCCACACCAGTGGCGATTACTGCTTCCACCTCGACGCAGCACAACAAGCGCCGCAAGTACCCTATTTTTACTGAGACAGTCGAAAGGGTGCGAACAAAACTCGCAGATTTCGCGATGAGAAAATGGCGCGCCCGGAGGGATTCGAACCCACGGCCTTGTGCTTCGGAGGCACACGCTCTATCCATCTGAGCTACGGGCGCGCTGTCACTGATTCAATTCTCATTTGATGATACCGCGAACGCTCGCCAACCGTCACGTCCGCAGGAAATAGCAAAACGCCTCGCCTTGACAGCCGCCCATCGATCCATTAAACTAACCAGTTAGTTAAAGATATCAAATGCCCCGCGGTAGAACACGAGCCCAAAACCCCGAAACTGCCCGGCGCATTCTCGCCGCTGCCGAAAATCATTTCGCCGAGCGAGGCCTTGCCGGCGCCCGTACGGATGATATCGCCACTGCCGCGCACGCCAATAAAGCCATGCTCTATTATTATTTCGGGGACAAGCGCCGCCTTCATCGCGCGGTTCTCGAAAATCTACTGCGTCAACTGCGAGTGCTATTCGACGAGCTAGCCCATTCGAAATCCTCGCCGTATCGCAGCCTTGAAAATTTGCTGCTCAGCTATACGGATTTTCTGGCCACCCATCCGAATTACCCGCGCCTGATTCAGCGCCAGGCCATGGAGTCTGCGCGCGGCTTCGAGTGGATTTCCCGCGAGTTCCTCGGTCCTTTTCAGGCCACGCTCAACAAAACGATCGAAGCCGGCATACGAGCGGGAGAATTCCGCAAGGTCGACGCCCGCCATGCCGTGTTTTCGATTCTCGGAATGACCATTTTCTATTTCGTGGCAGCTCGCCGCTTTCCGCAGTTGTTTGAGGGCGATGCCATCGCTCCAAAAGCGGTGGCAGAACGGAAAAAAGCGATGCTGGACTTGCTCATGCACGGACTTCTTCGGCCGCAGACCACGCGGCGCCACAGGACCAAGCGATGACCGGAAAAAAGTTCTTCATCCTCCTCGGCGTGGTGGTGATTATTTCAGCGGTAGTTTTCTTCGCGTTCACGCCGCATGGAAATAACATCCCGCTCATCGGCGTTGTGGATGGAAACGAAGTCATCATCAGCCCGCAAATTGCCGGCCGCATGATCCGCCTCACCGTGGATGAAGGCTCCGAAGTCAAGAAAGGCGATCTGATCGCCGAACTCGATCCTTCCGAACTCCAAGCCGCGCTCGCGCAAGATGACGCGAACATCGGAAGCCTCGAGGCAAAAGTAATCCAGTCGTCGCAGACGCTTGGATGGACCGATGCGCAAACATCCGCAGCTTTCAGTCAAGCGCAGGCCACACTGACTTCCGTGCGCGCGCAACTCGAGCAATCCCGCGCAACGCTCGAACTCGACGAAGTGAACAATAAACGCACTATTGCGCTCTATCAATCCGGCGTAAGCACCGCTCAGGATCGCGATACCGCCGAATCCACACTGAAAGCCGCGCAAGCCAACGTCAATTCGCTCCAAGAGCAAGTCAAAGCGCAGCAGGCCGCACTTGCAGTGGCGCTGGCGAATCGCAAACAAGTCGCCGTACAGCAAGCCGATCTCGCATCCACTCGCGCGCAAGTGCAGCAGGCAAAAGCCCTGCGCGATCAAGCCGCCACTCAGCTCGGTTACACCAAAATTTATTCTCCTCTCGACGGAATCGTTTCCGTACGCGTCGCCGTACAAGGCGAAATGGTGGCGCAAGGCGGGCCCATCGTCGTGGTCGTCGATGTCGATCATCTCTGGGTGCGCGCCGACGTCGAAGAAACTTACATCGACGCGATCGGCTTCGGTGAAACCATGAAAGTCCAACTCCCTTCTGGTGACATCGTCGAAGGCAAAGTTTTCTTCAAAGGAGTTGAAAGCGACTTCGCCACGCAGCGCGACGTCAGCCGCACCAAGCGCGACATTAAGACTTTCGCCATCAAAGTTTCTGTTCCTAACCCCAATCGCCGGTTATTCACCGGCATGACGGCGACCGTCCTGCTTCCTCAGCCAAAGCGAAGTTGGTTCGCGCGGCTCTAACCGCGCTAGAGAATTCCACAAATGACCGACGCAGCCGACAAATCGACCGGAAATGCCATCGTCGCCGACCACCTCGTGAAGAAGTTCGGCGAGTTGGTGGCCGTAAACGACATTAGCTTTACGGTAGGCGAACGCGAGCTCTTCGGTCTGCTCGGCCCAAACGGCGCGGGTAAAACCACGCTCATTCGCATGCTGACCACGCTGACGCCTCCGACCTCCGGCACGGCGCTAATCGCGGGCCACGATATCGTCAAGGATGCTGACGGTGTGCGCTTGGTAATCGGCGTGATTCCCCAAGCGCTTACATCCGATCCCGAACTCACCGCTGAAGAAAATATGCTTTTGCACGCCAAATTGTTCGGCGTCCCGAAAGCACAGCGCCGCGAACTGGTCGCGCGCCTCCTCGAAGACGTCGACCTTTCGAAATTCGGCAAGACCTTCGTCCGCAATTTTTCCGGCGGCATGCGCCGCAGACTCGAAATCGCGCGCGGGCTAGTCCACTCGCCAAAGATTCTGTTCCTCGACGAGCCAACCACCGGCCTCGATCCCGTCTCGCGTACCAACGTGTGGGAAATGATTCGCCGCCTGCGCGAGCAATCCAAGCTCACCATCGTCCTCACCACGCATTACATGGACGAAGCCGATAAACTTTGCGACCGCATCGCCATCGTCGATCATGGCCGCCTCGCCGCTCTAGACACGCCCACAAATCTAAAAGACAGCATTCCCGGCGCTGACACCGTCGAAGCCGAATTCACAAACGCACCACCCGACTGGCTCGCGCAACTTGGAAAACTATCGCATGCCGCCAGCGTCACGCAGCACGATCACATCGTGCATATCGCTTCGAATGACGGCCCGTCCACCGTCGCCGCGCTGATGGATCTCGCCCGCGCGCGCGGCGTCACCGTACATCGCGTCACCGTGCAAGGCACAACACTCGACGACGTATTTCTACATTTCACTGGCAGCGAATTGCGTGACGCCGCCGCAACCAGCGCGCGACACGACATAAGCCATCTCTATCAGCGCTGAAGGCACGACAAGCGCACGGGCAGGAACAAAAAGCAGATGAAGATCTATCGCGTCGCAGCACTCATCGAGCGGGACATGCGCAAATTCCTGCGCAGCCCCGCGCAAATGATGGCCTCCATGGTTTTCCCGCTGCTTCAACTCGTCGTGCTCGGCTACGCGTTCGGCGGCCACATCAAAGGCGTCACCGTCGCGGTAGTGGACCAAGATCGCACCGCAGAATCCCGCCAAGTCAAAGAAATGATCGCCGGTATTCGCCAAGGCCCGCAAACCTTCAGCATCCGCGACTACAATTCCTTGCCCGACGCCATCGACGATTTGAAATCTGGCTTCGTTCGCGGCGTGATTTCCATTCCCCACGATTTCTCGCGCCGCGTCTATCAGCAAGATCGCCCGCAAATCGCTCTCGTCGAGGACAACACCGACCAGTTTATTTCCAGCGAGCTACTCGAGCGCGTGCAGCAAATGGTCGATCAGATGAATGCGCCGGCGGTCGCCTCGCGCCTGCAAGGCCCGGTGCAACTCAGTGTTGTAGAAATGTATCCGTACATCGAGTACATCAAATATTTGCTGGCCGGTTCAGTCTCGCTCTGCATATTCGTAGTAGCCATGATCGGCGGCGGCATCACTTTCATCGACGACAAATCCCGCGGCCTCCACGAAGGCTATCTCGTAACCCCAATCAGCAAAGCCGAACTCGTCCTCGGCCTAATCGGCGCCGGCACACTCAAAGGAATCATGGCGGGCATGGCGCTGATCATCACAGGCTCTCTCATTTCGGGCGTCACCGGCATTTGGAATCCGATCCAGTTTTTTTACATAATTTTGGTAATCGCCGTCGCCTCGACGGCCATGATCAGCTTCATGTTTCTACTAATGGTGCGTGTCGACGATCCTTTGGTTCCGCGCGCGATCTTCGGCGTCCTCAATACCCTGCTATTTTTCCCCTCCGGCGCCGTTTATCCCATCGCCGCGTTTCCCTGGTGGCTCCGCTGGATTGCCGTAATCGATCCATTCACCTATACCGTCCACGCGCTCCGCAATCTCACTCTAAAATCCACAGGCATTGAAGGGATTTACGTCGACGTGTTAGCTTTAAGTGGATTTGCCGCGCTGAATATCCTCGGATGTTTCGCGCTCTTCAAGCGCCAGCTCTGAGTCGGAGGAAATTTTGGGACTTTTCGATACTACCAGCGAGCATCCGCACTCGAGGATCCGCCGCTATCTCATCACCACCGCCGTTTTCATCGTGCTCGTCGCCGGCGGAATTTGGTGGCTGCTGCGCTTCCATCAGGAAAAAGTTACCGCCCGGCGCTTTCTAAATGCTGTCGTCGCCGGACAAATGGAAGAAGCCTATAAAATCTGGAAGCCCGCCCCGTCCTACACGTTTAAAGATTTCATGGAAGATTGGGGCCCAGATGGCTTCTACGGTCCGGTCCGCAGCTATCATTACGAGGATGCCGAAGCACTGCCAAAAAGTGGCTCAGGTGTAATTATTGTCGTCGATGTGAGCCCCGACTCGCCGTTCCCCGCCGCGAACGACAGCGTGAAGCAGAGCAAAACCAAGGAAGTCCGCCTGATCGTCGAATTCAGCGATCAATCCATAGCCTTCCAACCGTAACATCCTTCAAGAACGCATTTTCCAGCCGGCAATGTGCAGCGTAGTTCCCGTAGGGGCGCCGCTTGCTGCGCCCGCCCGAGTAATTCGAGAGCAGACGATCACCTCGACCTCGGTGCTCACGTGCCGGTCATTGGTGCGCCCCAGGCTTCATCTCCGCCAACTTCTCCAACCAAACCTGTCCAAATGCCACCATCCGCCGAATCCGCGCAATCACCTCGCGCGATTCCGAAGAATCCCGCAGCAACACATTATGAGTCTCGAAATGCGCCCTCTCGCTCACTGAAATCGTGTCCGAAATCTGGTTCCACATATAAAAGCGATCACCAGCCCGGTACCCATCAGCCCCAAAAGCCTGCCGCGCCAGAAAAAAAGTAGTGCGGCTAGATATTCCCGCATCCCAGATCGGCGCACCTTCTTCCAGATCGCGCGAGCGTTCGACCCCAAGCAAATCCAGCAACGTCGGCGCAATATCAATATGCGAGGTAAGCCAAGAAACTCGCACCGGTGACGCCAGCGCCCGCGCCGCATAAATCCGCAGCGGCACGTGGAAAGAATATTCATCCAGCGTCCCGCCAACAAAATTCGGATCTTCATGCCGCGTGCGAATCCCGTGATCGCCGAACACCGCAATAATCGTATTCTCGAGCTGATGGTGCGCCTCGAGAACATGTACCAATTCGCCGAGCCAAGCATCCTCAATCGCAAGAATCGCGCGCCCGCGTACGCGAATATCCTCGGCAGTATCGTCCGCAAATTTATCCGGCCAGGGCAGATGCGCGATCTGCGGCGCAATCGCAATCGCAAACGACTGCTGCCCCGTAAGCCACCGGTCGATGTCAAATTTGGCCAGCGTCAAAACTGCGCGATCCCGCGCAACCCGTTCCGCCTTCCAATCCGGTGAAAGATCCCCAGGCCAAAACGGCCGCAACTGCCCCGCATCAGGCGTCACCGCATGATCGAATCCAAACGATCGAAACGTCATTCGATCGGCGTCACCGTGTAAGGGCGCCGGCAAATAAATCCCAGTCTGATAACCCGAATCTTCCAGCGCTGCCACAAGCCCAGGCACTTTCACATCCGGATGCTGCTCGCCAAAGCTCGATGTCCCATCCGACGGATAGCAAGACGCAAACACCGAAAACAGCGCCGGGTTCGTGTAAGGGTAGGTAGTGAAATGCTGCTCGGCGATAAACGAATTGGCTTCCAGCCGCTTCAGCGTCGGAAATTCATTCAGCGAATCATCCGACGGCAAAAATCGCTCCGGCGTAGTTTCGAGCACGAAGATAATTAAATTTCCGCCGCGCATCGCCCCAAAATATCGCGAGTCAACGCTCGGCGCAGGCGCGTTTACCATCTCGCGGTATCGCTCCGCCAGCGACGCAGTCGACAATCCCGCAAACTCCCGCGTATCCATCGTCTCCGTCGCCCACAGCGACGAAATCGATCGCGCCAGAATATTCGCGTGAAAAGGCGTCGCCGCCATCACCGGACGCCACGCCGCAAGCCCAAGAAAAGCCACCGCCGCAAAATAAGCCAACCCGGCCTGGCGCCATATCTCGAGGGCCCGCGCGCTCATAGGCGTGCGGCTCTCGGCTCGCGCGGCCCAGAAAATTATTCCACCGATCGCCACGAATCCGGCAATCAACAAATAGAACTCCCGTCCCAGCAAATAAGTTTTGTTGGCCCCAGGATCGTGAATGCCCCAGGTCAACCCAATTCGCAGCATCGCGAACGAAACGAAATCGCCCATCTCCTCGAGCGAGCGCGCCTGCACAAAAATGACCACTGACGCAACAACTGAAACCACCGCCGCCACGACTATGCGCAGCGGCCGGTTCAGAATTCGCAGCAACAAAATGAGCAACACAGGCACGACGAGATAAAGCCAAAGAATTTCGCTGCGGAAAAAAGTTAGCCGCTCGGCAATCGAGAGTCCCGGATTGCCCGGCCCCTCCGATCGACCGAGAAACCGCGCCACCACGCGGAATCCGCGCCCATTTCCGAGAATTAAGAATTTAACGAGTATGCAGAAAATCGCGGGAACAAACCACGCAATCGCATAGCGCGACGCAGCGATCCACCGTGATTTGTTTTCGAAAGCGGCCTGCGGATCGGCAGCTCCCACGCTACCGCCCTCCGCGCGCCTTCAGAGGAAGTTCACGAACCGCGGCCTGCAACTCCGCAGGAGAGAGCGTCGCAGTTCCAAGTTTGCTGACGACAACGCCTGCCGCGGCATTTCCAAGAATCGCCCCTTCGCGAATCGATCCGCCCGCCGCGACCGCCAGCGCCAGCGCCGCGAGCACAGTATCGCCCGCCCCAGTCACGTCGAAAACCTGCCGCCCCTCCTGCGTCTGCGCCGCGCCGTGCGACCCGATCGGCTGCTCCAAACTCGTCGCAGGAATCTGGAACATTCCTCGATCCTCTTCCTCGAAAACGCTCATGCCCTGCTCCCCGCGCGTGATCACCACCGCAGGACAGGCAAAGTGCGCCAGCAATCTTCGGCCCGCGTCTTCAATCGAAGCGTCGTCCCGCAATGATCGAGTCACCAAAAATTCCGCCTCTTTGCGATTGCACACAATCGCCGCGGCTCCGCGATACACCGGCAACCGCGACCATTTCGGCTTCACCAGCGCCGGAATTTCACCCTTCGCGCACGCCGAAAGCACGCGCTCCACCAATCCGTCGGTCACCACTCCCTTGTCGTAGTCCGAAACAATCACGGCATCAAGATTCGCAAGCGAGGCCCCAATTATTCCGCTAAGTTTTTTCTCAACGGCCGCGTCGAGCGGCTCGCGCGATTCACGATCCACACGCACGATCTGCTGATTCCGCGCGATGATCCGCGTCTTCAACGTAGTCGGCCGGCTCGCATCCGCAAGAATTCCCTTCCCCGCAAGCTTCAAGTCGCGCAAGCAGTGGCGCAGCGCCAAACCAGCTTCATCTTCGCCGGCAACTCCAAATGCCTGCACGCTCGCACCGAGGGCCGCAAGATTCGCGGCCACATTCCCCGCCCCGCCCAAACATTCGCTCTCTTTCGTGTAGTCCACAATCGGCACCGCAGCCTCAGGCGAAAGCCGCGTCGCGGTCCCCCAGATGTATCGGTCCAACATCCAGTCGCCGATCACGGCAATCCGCCGCCCGCGAAATCGCTTGATCAACGACTCCAAGCGGCCCAAAGAAATCTCGTTTTCTGCTGCGGCTGTCATTTCAATTCGTCCGGAGCCCTTCTATCTTCACAGGCGGCATCGAGTTCGTGCCAGCGCCGCGTCCCGTTTCCGTCAGCAAATTTTCGCAAGCATCGCGCACCTGCTCAAACGTCACCGAAAGAATGCAGCGCGGCTCATCAAACGCGTAGCATCGGTCTCCCTTGCAAGGATTGCAAGGAAAGTCATTCTGCACCACGCGATGCTCCACTTTCCACGGCCGCCAATGCACCGAACTGCTCGATCCAAAAATAATTGCCGCAGGCGTTCCCGCAGCCGCAGCCAAGTGCGCCGGCCCAGCATCATTTCCCACAAAAATCCGCGCGCCAGCAATCAACGCAATCAATAACCGCAAATCCAGCGAATCCAGAACAATCGCGCCAGCACCGCCAAATCGCTCGTCAATCGCAGAAGCAATTTCCCTTTCGCCCGGCCCCAAAATCACCACAGGCCGAATCCCGCGCGACTCCGCCAACCACCTCGCAAGCTCCGCAAAATGTTCCACCGTCCAGCGCTTCGTAAAATAACGCCCGCCAGGCTGAATCACCGCATACGGCTCGCGTGAGGCGATTCCCTTCCCGCTTAAAATCTCGGCAATCTTCCCAAGCGCATCGGCCTGCGGAAAAACTTCCGCTCGCGGAATCGGCCCGCGCGGCAAACCCGTCCAATAAAATTGCGTCATGCGCTGCTCGACGGTATGCACCTGCAACGTCCCATAAAATTCCACAGCGTCCGGCGCAAGCACGTTGTAAAGAAATCCGAATTGTTTGCCCTTCCAACAAACGCGCGCCGTCGCCCCAGAAGCAGCCGTCAGAAAAGCGCTGGTAGGCCCGCCATGCTGATTAAAAACAACCGGAAATTTTCGCCGCCGCAAATCCAAAGCCGTAGTCGCAAACCCCCGCGCAATCAAAATTTCAGAAATCGCGGGATTTCCCTCAAGCACCGCCCGCCAAGCCGGTTCCACCAGCACTGAAATCCGCAAATCCGGCCGCCAGGAATGCAGCGCCGCAATCGCCGGCGTCAGCAACACCACATCCCCCAACGATCGCAACCGAATAATTAAAATTTCGGCGCCCGGCGGGAGTTTGGGCAGCAGTGCAGCTGGCTCACGCGGATTCAATGCGTGCTTCGTCCACGAGCATCACGGGAATGTCATTGCGGATGGGATAAACGCGCCGGCACTTTTCGCAGCGCAAGCCTTGCTTGTCAGCAGTCAGCGCCACCGGCGCAATGCAAACGGGACAGGCCAGAATTTCCAAAAGCTCCGGAGAAACTGCCATAGGCGACCCCCAGCGCAGCACTGTAACAAACGCCCCGCGCCGCGAGCAAGCGACGACCCACGTTTGAATTTTCCCGTAGGGGCGGGGCTTGCTCCGCCCGCTCCGGATATCAGTGCGCGCGATCCACTTTCAGCGAAAGCCCGCCGCGCCAATTTTCGCCCTCGCTAGATTCTGCGTGCCACACGGCTAAAATCTGCGAACCCTGATACACGCGCTCGAATCCACCCTCAGAATCCGAAACGGTTTCAATCGGCGAAATCCAAATTTCCCGCGCCCCCGGCGCCAACAACGTCACTGCCACATTCTGATAGCGATCCACCACTCGCAATTTATTCCCCGGCACGTTCGCACTCCATTGCAGTGGCTGCCGCTGCCCGCCAACCTCAAAATATCGATCCGCCTGATTCGGCGCCAAAAAATTCAGCACCGTTTCGATCCCCACCAGCATCGGCCCTGCGGCGCCCGACAATTCCAAATTTACGGCAAGCTCAAAACCGTCGTCATTCCGCGTAAATACAAATGCCTTACACGCGTGCCGCCCGTTGGCCGCCTTATAACAGAGCGTCACGCCGGTCTCACTCAAATCACCGGCAACATACGTCCCGGCAGCAATTCCGGCGTCCGCTTCCAGCCGCAGATGCTCGTAGTCGGCGAACGTCTGTGTAGCCGGAAACACCAGCGTCCGAAAACAATCGCGATCCCAGCGGTCGTAGCGCAGCAATTTCTCAAGTCCTGGCTCTTTCGCACGCACTTGGTCGTGAATCGAAACCGCCTCGTGCGCCTCGCCCGTCGCCAGATGCTTCAGTCGCTTGTGATACGCCTCCGGACGCCTGGCGATCGAATTAATCAGGGTCATGTTCGACGGCCTGAAATCCAGCGCGCAAATCGTCCCGCCGTCTCCAGGGCACAAAACCGCCGAATAGGCTTCCGAGGTAAAGCAAATTTCCTCATGCCCATCCGCGTCGAAATCGCAGCGCTTCGATTCAGCCCAGCTCGCCTCGCGATGCGCCAATCCATCCGCAATGGCCTCAGCCTCCACCAAAGCACGCCACGGCGCTGTCCGCAAATGTGGTGAGTAAACGCCGCCAAAAACTCCGTGCCAGTAAGCATCGTTGCATTGCGAGCGCAGCAAAAGCGCCTCAGCCTTCTCGCGTGCCGCGTGAAAATTGCTCCCGCGCCGCCGGCTCAACGCCAACCGCCGCACCTTCGCCGAAACATGCAACATTTTCTTCTGCAACAAATTCGACTCAGGATACTTGGCCATAAAGCTTCGCCAAATCCCGCCGCGCAAAAACGGCTGCACGTCCGCCCGCGAAGCAAATTCCTTCTCAATCGCTTCAAATCGCAAGCGCGCCGGCGTAGGCAGCGCCCATTCCATCATTTCGTTATAAGAAGCCGCCGGCAAGTCAGCGCGTCCCAACGGCGAGTGCGAGCGCACCGCTTCGCCAGGCGTAGCCGTCTCCAGCCATTCATGCTCCGCCTCCAGCGCCTCATAAAATCGTTCCAGCCACCGATCGCGATAACAATGCTCGTATGTCCCAGGCCAGACTCCAAATTTCTCGCAGTCATCCCCAGTAGCGACAAATCCTCCGGGATGCTCAGCCGCAGCACCGCGCAAAAATTCCACCGTCTCGTGAGGCTCGCGATACGGAATCAAATACCGCAGCAATTTCAATCCAGGAATCAAATGCACGCAGGCGCCCATATCCTCGGCAACAAACGCCCCACGAAGCTGCGCAGCATCCAGACCAGCACCCAGAAAATGATTGTCGTCCACCAACGAATACTGAATCCCCGAAGCAGCCAGCGTAGTAGGAAGCTGCGGCTCCCAAACGCGTTCCGTCAGCCACCCCCCGCTCGGCCGCTGCCCAAAATGTTTCTCGAGGTAATCCCCCATCCTCTCGATTTGTTCGCGGCGGTCCTCAGGCCGGATCGAAATCAGAATTGGCTCGTAATATCCGCCGCCGATCATCTCCACCTGCCCGCGCGACACCAACCCCCGCAGCAAGTCAAAATATTCCGGATGTCCCCGCTCGATCCATTCCAGCAAACACCCAGACAAATGCAATCCAATGCGAATCTTCGGATGCTTCTCAAGCAGTTCCACAAACGGAAGATAAGAATGCGTGTAAGCCTGCTCGATGACGCTATCGAAGTTTCCGATCGGCTGGTGTCCGTGAATCAGCAGAACAAACTGGAATTTCGCCACAAGGCTTCCTGGAACTCCGCATCAAGCATACCGTGACTAACAAGAATTGTCGTCCGGGAGACTGGTTTCGTAGCGGTGCACTTCAGGGCAGCAGCCTCACCGAGCCGATCCCCAAGGCGAATCGTGCGAATATCTACTGCGCAATAATCGAACTTCGAGCGTTCAACCCCTTCGCCGATTCGCCAAGCCGCCGCGCAAGCTCCGCCAAAGCCGACTCAACTTTCGACCGAGGCACACTGGACGGCGCATAAATCACCGCCAAAATATCCCGCGCCGCCTCCGTCACCATCGTCCGCGTAGAATCGCTGATCGGACTTCCAAACGCCCCGCCCGAGTCCGCCAACACCGGTCGCCCCGCCAGATGCCAAGTTTTCTTCCCAATTCCCTCATACGTCTCGCTTTCCGATCCCTCGCGAAAAACTACAGGCCCAGAAATCAACGCCCGATTGTAAATTCCGTAAGGCCAACCGGTCTCAAGTGACCCAAGATTTCCAGCGTCCACCACATTTGAAACGCGGTAAAGCCCCTTGCCCTGCGCGACGCGCCGCAAGAGTGCCTCCGACGACGGCCGATATCGCGCTGGATCAATTCCCCAGGCGCGAAACATTCCCCGCACCGCGCGCACCGCCTCAAGCTCCATCACTTGCTCGGGAGTAAATTGCCGCTGAATCCGCTCGCAAACAATCCGCATCTCCTCAGCCAGCGCCTCATCAGCAGGGGCAGTCGTTGCGCCATCAATCTCTAACACGCCCAAAATCACGCCGGGCAATTCAATTCGAATTTCCATCGCCGCTCCCTATCGCAAATCGCAAAATCCGTATTCCATCGGCCCCAAAACAAAAAAAGCGGCGGGCCCGTGGGCCCGCCGCAAAATTCTCCGCGAAATTCCGCCGCCGCATCCGGCGCCAAAACGGGCGCCGAAAAAATTTACGCCTTCTTATTCTTGTACCAATCCGCGTTGACCGGCGTATAGCTGTTCCACTTTTCCGGCAAATCCTCCAGCGCGAAAATCGCCGTCACCGGGCAAACCGGCACGCACGCCCCGCAATCAATGCATTCATCCGGACTGATGTACAGCATCTTCTCAGCTTCAAATTCCGGCTCATCCTTGCGCGGGTGGATGCAATCCACCGGACACACGTCCACGCAGGCGGTGTCCTTGGTTCCTACACACGGTTCGGCAATTACATATGCCATTAGGGGCTCTCCTATGAAGAAAAACTCGGATCAATATCTCCCAAGCGATCCGAAACTACATCTCAATTTTTTATATCACCAAATCCATCGCTGCACAAGACTAGTGCGCCACTGATTTTATCCAAATGTAGCTCAGGTCTTCAGACCTGAGGCCCTTCGCTTTTGGTGTTGCTGTCGGCCTTGGTCCTAAGGTTAGGGTAGAATGCACCGGAAATAAATTTCCACGCATCGAAGATTGTAGCCGCCAATTTCGGCGGTAAATTTCGCAAGCGCCGCGCGGATTCCGCCAGAATTTCCGGCGAGCCCCAAAGCGCCAGGAGTACTGATGCTACGCATGCGCGGCAACCGCCTCACCTGGCTCGGCCACGCCACCTTTCAACTCACCACTCCGTCCAGCAAGGTAGTCCTATTCGATCCGTGGCTCACCGGAAATCCCTCGTGTCCCGACGCGCTGAAAAAACCGAGCGCCGTTGACATCATGCTGCTCTCCCACGGCCATTCCGATCACATGGGCGACGCCGTCGCGCTCGCAAAGAAATTCCAACCCGACATCGTGGCCATGCCCGAATTTGGCGCATGGCTCGGCAGTAAGGGGGTCGGCAAAGTTCACGGCATGAACAAAGGCGGCACGCAAGCCGTCGGCGAAATCGAAGTAACGATGGTTCACGCCTTCCATTCCAGCGGCATCGAGGACGATGGCAAAATCTTTTACGCCGGCGAAGCCGCAGGATACGTGGTGAAATTTCCCGGCGGCCTCACCGTCTATCACGCCGGCGATACCGCCGTCTTCGGCGATATGAAAATCATCGGCGAACTCTACGCCCCCGAACTCGCCCTGCTTCCGATCGGCGACCATTACACCATGGGCCCGCGCGAAGCCGCTCTCGCCATCCGGTTGCTCAACGTCAAGCATGTCGTCCCCATGCACTATGGAACTTTTCCCGTTCTGACTGGTCGCCCCGAGCGCCTGCGCGAATTGACGCAAGACATCGCCGGCCTGGAAATTCACGCACTCAGGCCCGGCGAATCCCTGACATAGTGTAAACTGCCACGCCGTATCCGAAAGCCAAGGGAGAGACTCGAATGAACGGTGCGATCCTAAATCCAAAAATAGAAAAATATCTAAACGATATTCTGCCGAAGCGCGATTCGCTGCTCGCCGAAATGGAAAAGCTAGCCCGCCGCCGAGACATCCCCATCATCGGCCCAGCCTGTGGCCGCCTACTCTATTTGCTCGCAAAAATTTCCGGCGCCAAGCGCGTTTTCGAAATGGGCTCAGCCATAGGCTATTCCACCATCTGGTGGGCGCGCGCCATGGGACCGCAAGGCCACGTCTATTACACCGACGGCGACGCCTCCAACGCCCGGCGCGCCCGCGAATATTTCATCCGCGGCGGGGTTGAGCGCCGCATCACCATCCTGGTAGGCGACGCCATGAAGAGCCTGGCGAAAACTCCGGGAAAATTCGACATCATCATGATCGACGTAGACAAGCCGCAATACATCGACGCCCTAAATGCTGCCCTTCCGAAACTCCGTCGCGGCGGCCTGCTAGTGACGGACAACACTCTATGGTCAGGAAAGGTAGCCAACCGAGGAAGCGACGAAAGCACCCGCACAATCCAAAAGTTCAATAGCAAAGTCTACGGAAAGCCCACGCTCTATCCGGTTATAGTGCCGCTACGGGATGGCGTAACAGTAGCGCAAAAGCTCTAAGCCGTCCGTAGGGCCCGCGCTTTATGCCGGGCCTCTTCGTGCGAGATCGAGCCACAGGCTAAAACCGCGCCAAATCCGATCACGAGTGCGTTCACAGCGCGACTCGCGGCCAACATCGCGAGCACTTTGGGCATCGTGCCCGTAAGAGCCGGCGGGACGCCAGCGCTACTTGAGGCGCCGTTAGCCGGCCAGAAAGCCGCTGCAAAGGTACCGTTTTGTATCGGGTAGAAAACACCCCCGAGGTTTGTTTTCAATGGGTTACAGCGATTTCTATTGTTTTTCGTGTATCGATTAGAATTGCTAGCTTTCAGGTCGCCCGGAAGGCTGTTTTTGTCATGAGTGCCGGAGATCATTGTCAATTTCGCGCGCTAGGTTAGTCGAGGCAAGCGGTGGACACAACCGTACGAACGGTGGAACTACGTATTAGAAGGGCTGGGCCAACGAGAACGGGCGGGGGCAAAACGGGCCGAAAAGCGGGCGGGACTTAACCCCAAGGCCCGCCCCTACAGGCACGCCGGAAAATTCAGCGGAATAGATTACGCAGGAAAAATGTCAAATTTGCCGGGCGTTCGGCCAGACGGCGCATGAAATAAGGATACCAATCCGTCCCGAACGGAATATAAACCCGCACGCGATAACCCTCTTTCAATAATCCGCGCTGTAAATCGGTGCGAATCCCATAAAGCATCTGAAATTCAAACTTGTCTTTTCCAATCAACTGCGCCAAAGCAAATTCCTTAGTAGCCGAAATCATCCGCGGATCGTGAGTAGCAACCGCATGATAAATCCCACTCGGCAAAAGCATTTTCATCAAAGAAACAAAATTAGCATCCACATCCGCCTTGGCCGGAAACGCAATTTCCGCGGATTCCTTATAGGCTCCCTTGACCAAGCGGACTCGGCACCCGGCCGCGATCAAATCCCGCACATCCTGCTCACTGCGAAAAAGGTAAGACTGAATCACCGTGCCCACGGCCTCAGTCCGCGCGCGAACGCGCCGCACCAAATCCACCGTGCGCTGCGTGTATGGCGATCCCTCCATATCGACGCGTACGAAATTCCGCCGCGCCGCCGCACAGTCCGCGATTTTCAGTAGCGAAGCCTCGCAAAGCGCGGGATCCAGATCCAATCCAAGCTGCGTAAGCTTCAGCGAAATATTTCCGTCGAGCTTCTCCGTCGCAATCCGATCAAACATCGCCACATAAGTCTCAGCCGCGCGCACCGCCCCATCGCGATCGAGCACATTCTCGCCCAGCAAATCGAGTGACACCGGAAATCCAGCCGCATTCAAAATGCGCGCCGCCCCAATCGCATCATCCAGCGTCTCGCCGGCCACAAATCGCTGCGCCACGCGCCGGCTCACGCCATTTTTCATGGACCACGCCGCCAGCCGCTTGTTTTCGGATAATTTAAGAAGGAGAGTCCGCAGCATCAGCAGACGCACCGCGGAAAGCGAAGCCCGCGCCGGAAGGGATTCATCATGCGCAGGAAATTATGCACGCGCACACGCCCGCGCGCTAGGCCGTGTGCCCTTCAAGGAACTTCTCGGCATCAATTGCAGCCATGCAACCAGCCCCAGCCGCGGTTATCGCCTGCCGGTAAATGTGGTCGTGCACATCGCCGGCCGCGAACACGCCCTCGACATTCGTCCGGCTGCCATTATTCACGATCAAATAACCATCTGAATTCATATCCAGCTTGCCCTTGAAAATCGCAGTGTTCGGATCGTGCCCGATTCCCAGAAAAACTCCATCAATGTGCATCTGCGAAACTTCCTGCGTATCCAAATTGCGAACGCGGATCGATTCCAGATTCTTCTTCTGCACATCATGCAGGTCTTCAATCACATAAGGCGTCAAAAACTTAATCTTGGGATTCGCGCGCGCACGGTCGAGCATGATCTTCGACGCGCGGAATTCGTTGCGCCGGTGCATGATAGTGACGGTGCTCGCGAATTTCGTTAGAAACGTGGCTTCTTCCATAGCCGAGTCGCCGCCGCCCACCACAATAATATTTTTATCGCGGAAGAAAAATCCATCGCAGGTAGCACAAGTAGAAAGCCCATGCCCAAAAAGCTCGCGCTCCGAAGGCAGCCCTAGCGTCCGAGCCGACGCTCCCGAAGCCACAATTAACGCCTCGCACTCCAGCGTCTCGTTCCCGACCGTCAATTTGAAAGGCCGCTGACTCAAATCCACGCTGGTCACCGCGCCCGATCGAAACTGCGCCCCAAATCGTTCCGCCTGCTTCCGCGCATTTTCGATAAGCTGCGGTCCCAAAATCCCATCCACAAATCCCGGGAAATTTTCGACCATGGTCGTAAGCGAAAGCTGTCCGCCGGGCTCGCGGCCATCAATCACCAGCGGCATCAAATCCGCCCGCGCCGCGTACACCGCCGCCGTTAACCCCGCACAGCCGCTCCCGATTATGATGACTTTGTACACTTCAGACTCCTGAATGGCAGTGATTTAGATTCGACAGACTAGCGCGGAGATTCAGAACGCAAACGTTTGATTGTAGCATCCGGCGCGTGTTTCGCAGAAACCGTGCCAGTCCTGAGTATTGTCCTAATTTGACCTCAATCGCAGTTTCGCAACAGAGCCGCGCGTTCAGCGTGGCGGAGCCGCGGCTTCACGGTGGCAGCCCCCGAATTTATTCGGGGAGGAGCGCTTCAGCGCTCCGGAAAAAGCCGCTCACGATCGTTGCGCTTTAGCGCTGGGCAGTTCGTAGACGACCCGGCACGCGGATTCCCAAAGTGGCTTTTGAGCCCTATCCCGAAATAAGTACAGCACCCAGTCCTGGTAGAGTTTTAATTTCGCATCGTATTTGAAAGCCTAGGTGCGCCAGACCCGAGCTGCCCAGCGCTAAAGCGCATCGTTGAATGCGCCGCCGTTTCGGAGCGCTGAAGCGCTCCTCCCCCGAATAAATTCGGGGGCTGCCACCGTGAAGCCGCGGCTCCGCCGCGCTGAATGCGGCATTCCGTTCACCCAATTCCGACCGAGATCAAATTACGGCACCATCAGCAAACGCCGGCTTTTGCGTAACCACGGATCCTGGGCGATAATTCGTCGATGCCTGCGTCAACCATCAAACCAAAGTCCCCGCCGCTACCACTCTTCCGCCTACTAAATGAATTCGTCGTATTTCTCCTGGGCGCGTTGCTAGTCGTATTGTCCCTGGCCCACGGCCTTCACCCGCCGAACAAGCCGGTAGTCTGGCTACTCCTCGGCGCTCTTCTAGTTTATTGGGGAGCAAGAACCGGCATGCGCGTCAGCCCGCAATCCACGCGTTGGTACGATCGCCTACGCGCCGCGTCGCTAATCTGCGCAGGCCTACTAGTAGCCAGCCTAGCCGAAGCGCCATTCCACTTAGCCACGCTGCTACTCGCCCTCGCCGGCGCGATCCTAGCGCTGCGCGGATTAGCCGGCGCAATCGGCTCATTCCGCCTGCGTCAAAACTAATTATTCGGCCGGTGATCCTTTATATAGGCCAGATGCTGCCTCAGCCTCTCCAACACATCCGGCTCCAATCCAATATCCAATTCGCGCTCCAATTCATCCAGCGCAAAATGCACGATATCGTGATGATGCAATTCCTCGTGCCCCAACTTATCGCGCAGCTTCAACCAGATCTTATGCAGTAGATCGATTTCCTTAGGCGTAAGCCGGGGCGCGTGCGGCCCAAGATAAAAAATCTGCTCCGAGCCGGCCGGAGTAAATATCTCCAGCGACACATGCGGACGCGGATCGGGCATGTGTTCCCAGGCGAGGCCCACTTCCACCGCCTGATCGTTCACCGACCTCTTCGCCGAACTTCCCACCGCAATCGCCGACGATTCCAAATTCACGGCTGCGCGCAGAATACCGTCCCAGAGATCGTTCGCCGAAGCCACCGCGAGCCGCACCGGCTTCCCTTCCCGCTCGGCCATCGAAAGCACTTTCGTAAATAACAATTGCTCGATGGTGCTGAAAAGTTGGTCCGGCGTGAGGTCATATTCGCCGGAAGCCGCCCGCCGCAGCAATCGTACGTGCAGCACGACTACATCCTGATCGGGCCGCACGCGTTTCAACACCGCCTCAAGATGGTAAAGCGCATAGTAAGTGCTTACCGGCACGAGCACATTTCCCGGCCGCGCGCCCACCGTGGCCGCGGTCAAATCGCCTTCTTGCGCCAAATTAAATTGATCGAGCTCCACGTGCCCGGCGCCCACTTGCTTGCGGTGCACCAGGTACTCCGATACTTCAAACACGATGAACAGCAAGACCGTGAAAACCACGCCGGCGATGGTCGCATCCGGCTTGGTAAACAAATTCACGATGGCGATTCCCACCAGCGTCAGCGTGATCAACCCCAACCCGACCGGAATCTCTTTTCCGAAAACCGTAAAATTCAGCGGCACGCGGTATTCGCGGTCCTGCGGATGCGTATAACGCAGCACCAATACGGCTACGCCCTTCAGCGCAAAACTCCAAATCACGCCAAACGCGTACAAGTTCGCCAGAAACGTAACATCGCCGCGGCTCGCCAAGATCGTGATGATCTGCGCCGCCACCACCATATTGATAATCCGGTGCGAGGTCCCGTATTTTCGCTGCGGATGCCGGAACCAATCCGTAAGCACGCCGTCTTCCGACACGCGGTTCAACACGCCGTTCGATCCCACAATCGCCGTATTCACCGCGCCAGAAAGAATCAACACGCCGACGACCACCACGAAAACGTGGAATGACAGCAGCACCGGATAACTTCCGATCAAATGCATCGAAAGTCCGCCGATCAGGTTCTCCGTAAACTGCGCGCGCACCGAATCTGGAATCAACATCACTGCGAAAAACGAAACGAGCGAGGTGAACACCAGGCTGTAAACGAAAATCACCAGCCCTGTTTTTTTCAAATTCGGCAATTTCGGATATTCGATTTCGCGATACACCTGCGCCAGCGTTTCTTCGCCGCTCATCGCCAGCACGGAGTGCCCCAGCCCCACAAACACAATCAACATCGTGCACGTCTGCGCGAAATGGTTTCCGTAAAGCCAACCCATCGCATTCTTGCCCAGCTTCATGTTCTGCGCTGTTGGAAATGGCGGCAGATGAGCACCGCGCACATAAGCCGTATACGCGCACCAGCCGATCAGCACCACCACCATCACCGTGGTGAGCTGCATGATGCGCAGCGCTTTGTCGCTCGATTCGTGCACGCCTTTGATGTTCTGCCACCAAAAATACAGGGTCACCAAAATCGCAAAAAATGCCGCCGTGGAATTGGCGTTCAACTGGTAGGTGATATGCGCATAGCCCAGCAGCTCATTCAGCACGCCCGCGAGATATTGCCCCGCCGACACGCCGCTGATCGGCCCGGTCAGCACGTAATCAAACATCAGCGCCGAAACGGAAATTTTCGCCATCGTTCCGCCGAGCGCCTCTTTCACCACGCGGTAAACGCCGCCGCGCACGAACATGCTGCAGCTCTCGACGTAAACCGCCCGCACCGCATAAGAAAACAACATGATCGCGAGGATGAACCACGGCGCAGTCTTGCCGATAAATTGTTCGGCTTCTCCACCGGCGTAATAAGCCGAAGAAGCCAGATCGTTCAGGACAACAGCAGCAGCCCGCCAGAAGGAAATAAAGGTGAGCATGGCCGTAGTGGCCACGATGACTTGCGCCGAACGGCGGACATTAATGCCAGGCTTGGGAGGTGGAGTCGGGTTAGAGGCCATAGGCAGGTCGAGGCGCGGAGATTGACTATATTATTAAAACCAAGGAAAGGAAAGCCGCCAAGTAGCGCCGGCGTCTCTGCCGGCATCTTACGACCACAGAAGAAGACCACAACCGTAATCGAGGGCGGCGCTAACTAGCTCTTCACAACGTGTGTGACCCCACCCCGAAATTCCGCTCCACACCGCTCACAAGGACAAACCTCCCGCAAATGCTCAAAACTGTAAATCCCAGTAGCATGGCCATCCGAAAACTGAATCTGCAAAGCATAATTCCCCACAGCCGAAGCGCCTTTGGCGGTAACTTTTGCCTTGAACATAGGCAAAGCCGACCCGCCAGTAGCAGAAGAAAATTTCCCCTTCTTCTCGCGTTCATCATTACAAAGCGCACAAGGACACAAATCCCGCAAATAAACAAAATCAAAGTGCGAAGTATGCCCGTCGGACCAAGTAACGTCCACCCCAGCCCCGGTAGAAACGTGCACCTTTACATCCATAGGCTTCTTCCGCACATCAAGAGGTATCGGCATTAATCCAATCTCAAACCGCTGTCATCCCGAATCCCCTTTAGGGGTGAGGGATCTGCATTTGCCGTTTCTTCAATCTGAAATTTCAAATCTCCTACTCCGTTGCCGTAGCTCTTGACTTTCTCTTCGTAGGGGCGCCGCTCGCTGCGCCCGTCCGTGTGAGACGATCGAAAACATGCGTCATTCAATTTTGCGTAACGAATCAATTTCCATTTCGCGGACAACAAGTCCCCGCAGGAATCGGATTCCCATGAGGACAAGTCCCTGGATGCCCCAAAAAAGTGCAAATCTTCTGCTCCAATTCCGGGCTAATAATATGCTCAAACTTACAAGCATGCGTATCAGCCTCAGACCCAACAATCGCAAACGTATCGGTAAATAGTCGTTCCGCCAAACGATGCCGCCGGATCACGTCGCGAGCCCGATTCTCCCCACGAGGCGTCAAAGTAACGACGCTCTCACCAACTTCCACTAATCCGCGGTCGCTCAAGCGCCCCACCATGCGCATGGCATCCATTACTCCGCGCGATCGCACGCGCTCGAGCTGCGCCGGCACGCCCTCCTCGCCGCAAATCCAAATCTGCTCGAGCAGATGATCGAATCGCTCCTCATCCTCAGCCGTAAAAGTAGTCACCTGCACCAAACGCCCATGCGCCAATTCAATCCGCCGGTCCGCCAACTGCGCAATCGAAGCATCATGCGTAACCATCAAAATCGTATGCCCAGCCGTATGCAGCTCGCGGATTAGATCGATCACCAGCCGCTCATTCTCCTCGTCCAAATTCCCGGTGGGCTCATCCGCCAAAATAATTTTTGGATGATTGATCAGAGCCCGCGCCACCGCCACGCGCTGCTGCTCCCCGCCGGAAAGCTGCGAAGGCAAATGCTCCACGCGATCCGCCAGCCCGACGCGTTTCAAAGCCTCGCGCGCCTCGCCTTCATCGGTAGTGCTATGAAAATACTGCGCCAACATCACGTTCTCGACCGCAGTGAGGTACGGCACCAAATGAAACTGCTGAAATATGAAACCAACTTTATCGGCGCGATAACGAGTAAGCCCGCCCTCGTCCAGCCGCGCCACATCTACATCTTCGACCATCGCCCGGCCGGATGTCGGCGTATCGAGCCCGCCAAGAATATTGATGCAGAGTAGTCTTCCCAGATCCCGAAGGCCCCATGATCGCAATCCACTCGCCGGCCTCAACGGTGAACGACAAACCATCGATTGCGCGCACCCCTCCAAACTGTTTCGTCAATCCGTCCACTTGGACCAACGGCGCCATCATTCTCCCCGCAAAATCACAGCTGGCTTCACTCGCCCGAGCAGACGCAAAGGCAGCGCCCCAGCCAACGCCACACCCACCATCAAAGCCACAATCAAAGGCAAAACTTCCAGCCGCGGCGAAATCGCCGCCCCAAACACGCTCCGCCCAATCCAAATCGTCAACAAAGCCCCAATCAAATAACCAACGACGCCTCCGGCAACTCCCAGCACGCTAACTTCAGCCAAGAAAAGCGCCACAATCCGCCCAATCGATCCACCCAGCGCCTTCATCAACCCAACATCCACGCGCCGCTCCATAGCCAGCGCCGTCATAGTCGCCAAAACACTCAACGCCGTAAGCACAAAAATCAGCACCGCCATTGAGAAAATCAGTAATTGAACACGCCCGGAAAGCGCACCTTCGCTCTCGGATATTTGCCTCATCGGCCGCGCTCGAAACGCGCCAACGGAATTAATCTGATCCGCGAACGCCTGGATTTCCGCGGCCGAGCCCGGCACTCGAACTTGAATCAACGAAATCTGTCCGGGCAATCCCGCAAGCTTCTGCACCGCCGCGAGCGGCGCAAAAATTTGATCGTCTTCGTCTCCGCCCGCGGTAATCACGCCCGCGAGTCGGCAAGTCAGCGTGTTTTCGGCGATCTTCAGATTTACATCCCCGCCCGGTTGGAGCTTCATCGCTTCAGCAGCGTGAACGCCAGCGAAGCAAGCGGTGGAATCGAGGGCAGCATTGTCATCTCTCCCCTGAATTTTCCAGGTGGGATTCAATTGCATCGCCGAATCAATTTGCGTGCCCGCCAGCACGACCGACCTTTCCCTGCTCGGTGCGCGCGACTACATATAGATCCGGCGCGGCGATCGTTCCATTCGGCGCTCCCTGCGTAGCGGCGGCGTTCAAGTCGTACTCGCCGGCGAGCGCTTCCGGCCCTCCGCCAGCGGCCGATACAACCAGATTCGCGCCCAAGGTCCGAAATGCCTGCGTCATTTTTCGACGTACATCGAATTGCATGTTGAACAGCGCAGAAATCACCGCAGCGCCGCTGGCCATCGCCACCAGCGCCACCGCCAATCGCCCGCGATTCCCGCGCAAAAGCCGCCAGAGCAAACGCCCAAACATTACTCGCCCCTCAAAATCGGCGCAGGCTCAAATCGCGCGGCCCGCCGCAACGGAATCACGCTACCGAGCAGCACGACAACCGTCGCCAATCCCAAAACAATCGGCAACAAAACCAAACGCAAACTAGCTGGCGTCCCGAACACGCTCGTCCCCAAAACGCGCGCCAGCAACGACCCCAACAAAAACCCGATCGCGCCTCCGAAAATCGCCAGCACAAACTGTTCCGCCAAAAAAATCCCGCCGACCATCAAATTCGTAGCCCCCAGCGCCTTCATCAACCCAACTTCCGATCGCCGCTCAATCACCGTCGCTGCCGAAGTAGCCGCCACAGCCAAAGCCGCCGCCACCAACGCCGCAATCGTCACCAACCACAAAAGCCCGCTCACCCGCGTCAGCACGCGTCCCTCAGTCTCAGCCACGCGCCGAATCGCCCGCGCATTAGACCCAGGCAAAACCTGCTCAATCTGCGTCCCAATCGAAGAAATGTAAGGCGAGCAATACCAACGATCATATTCCGCCGGCGTCATCGAACCCGGATCGCGCTCCGAAAATGCATCCTCGGGCTTCGTCAAAGCACTAACGAGCAGTCTCCGGAATTTCCCAGGCTTCCCCGCCATTTCCTGCGCGATTCCCAGCGGAACCAGCACCGCGTTATCTTCCGCATCGCCGGTCGAGACCACACCGACGACCTTGAGTGTCTTCCCCGGAGGTTCGCTGTTCATCCCGATCGTCAATGCGTTGGGAAGCGCAAGCTTAATGTCCCCGCCAATCGCAATACCGCTACCCGCAAGTCGCGCCGCGAGAGCCTGGCCGATCACGCACTCTTGAGCGTTTTCCGCAAACCACCGTCCGCGAATCTTCCACCAAGGATTAGTTCGCGCAGCCCCAGTCCGGTAAGTCGAGCCATCCGGCACGGCGACATCGTGCTCGATCCAAGTCCCAATCACAGGAACGGTCAGCCGTAACGTAAGAATGCGCCACGCTTCTAGAAACTTCCAAAAACGGCGTGAAGCCCCACAATGTTATGCCGCCAAAAAATCGTCCGCAGCTTCCCGAGATCCGCCTCGTTCAAATACGCGCCTTCATCGACCGGCCGGTAATCGACGCCGCCAATCTGCAAAGGCAAAGTATCGGACTGCGGCGTTACCAAAAGATTCGCCCCCAAGCTGCGAAATTCCCGAGCCAAACGGTCGCCCACATCTAGCGCCACGCTAAGCGCAGCGGTAGTAACCGCCATCCCCACAGCCAGCGCCGCAGCAGCAAGCAAAATCCGCCGCGGATTCCGCACAAAGGATTCACCAACCAGGCGGGCAAACATTCAGAAAGCGATCCCCATCGCCAAAAATAAATCCACTAATGAACCGTCGAAGCAGATTCCGCCAACGCCGCCAAATCCACAGTAACTTTTCCGCGCCTCCACCCGCGCCTTCACCGCCACCGGATTGCATCCGCCAGCCTGCCCAATCGACGGCACATAAATCGCCGCCCCGCAATTCCGGCAAATCACGTTCTGCCCCTGCTGCCGGTATCCTGACCATCCGCAAATCTGGCAAGCATCGAGCGCCACCGCATAATCCCCATCGCCCTTGCGAATCACCAAAAATCGCAAAAGCGTCCCGCCAGAGTCCGCCGTAAAATAATGCAAATTAGAATCCGCCAAATCCGTCACCGGAATCGACACGCGCCCATCCGCGCCCTCGAGCCGCGTCGCCGCCGGAGGCGCCGCCGCCGTACGCGCATAAACAAATTCCGCCGTAAACATTAGGATCACCGCAATGCAGAGGAAAGCCGCGGCAAAACTCCACCGCCGCTGCTTCCGAAATTCCCAATCGCGCCGCCGCTTCTCAGCCGGATTCAATTCCGCATCCGCGAGCAGGCCTCGAAGCCGCAAACCACTCGCGCAGCACCGCGAGCGCGGCCACTCCCAAAATCACCACAAAAAAGAAAACCTCATTGCGCACAATCGGCCCAATCGTAGCCATTTCAAACTTGCTGGACCAAATCCACTGCGCCTCGCTCAATTCATGCACGCCGGTCAAGCGCCAACTGAAACGCCACCACCATCAAGATCGTGGAAGTAACCGCAAAAAATCGTCCCAGAGGAATTTTCAAAGTACCCTGGAAAAAGAAAAGCCCCACCAAAACCGAAAGCAAAATCCCCACGCCCGTCCCGATCCAAACTTCCATCCCCGCGCTAGAAAGCTCCACCGCCCGCAAAATCAAAACCAGCTCGGCGCCCTCGCGCAATACCATGGTGAAAACAAAAATCCCGATCCCGATCCCAGCCGCCCGCGTCGTCCGCGAAGCGTAACCTTCGACCCGCGCCTCAATCTCCTTCTTCAAACTCCGCGCGATCCGGTTCATCCAAATAATCATGGTCACGACCAGCACCGCCGCGACCAACATCATCAACCCCTCAAATCCATCCTCATTCACCTGCCACCGCTGCAACAAAAGCGCCGCCACAAAGCTGCAAATCGCCGCAGCACCCACACCCATCCACACAAATGGCGCCAGCGCCCTCCGCCCAGTTCGATTTAAATAGACGAGTACAATGCCGACGACCAGCGCAGCTTCGACACCCTCACGCAGAGCCACCAGAAGCGCAGATAACATAGGTCAAGCCAGTTGATACCCATTTTCAACTGGATTCCCAATATACCGCGTAGTCTGCGAAGCGTCAAGCGTAGGGGCGGGGGTTTACTCTCCCGCCCGATTTAGCAGTGGGTTTTCGGTCCCGATCACAGAAACCGCGGATGTGCAACAATCCAGTTTTCGTAGCGGTGGGCTTCAGCCCAGCATCTTCCAGCAAGATCGCGGAACAAACAAAAATCGCGCCACTTTTCTTTTCATGGATTGCTACTTCTGACTCAAAAGATAAAGATCCGCATGCCCCCCAACCCGCGCATAAAACACCTCAGAAAGATCCCCCGCCAAGTCATAAGCATTCCCGCCAGAAATCAGCGGAAAAGAAACGGCAACTTCAAAGCCACTTGCGCCGCCCCCACCAGTTTGCCATCCGCCCAACCCTGCCGGTAAATCGTAACGTCCCTTGCCCAGGCACAGCATACAGAAATGCCTTCCCATCGCGAGCCACGGTAATTCCGAAAGTCACCACGTTGGGCGTCAACAAAGTGCACGATCGATCCGATAAAGACAATTCGTAGATCCCGTTTTCTCCCCCATTCGCAATCAAAGTGATAAGGTACTGCCCGCCGGGTGCAACAACGAATGCATAACCGCAACCCTCCACAAGTTTCTCCGGCGTCGAGCCGTCCGCGCTCTCCCTCCAGATCGAGCTAGCCTTCGACCCGGCTTCGGCCCCGTTCAAGTAAACGGTCTTCTGGTCCGGCCCCCATATCAAGTTTTGAGCCGACTTCACCGTCCAGTTCAACTGCCGCCGGCCGCTCCCATCGGCGCCCGACACAAAAAATTTATCCGGTCCCTCACGTTCCGCACTCAAAAATCCAAGATGAAAACTATCGGCGGCGAAGGTAGCCGTTGCCAACGATTCTCCCGTGGCCAGTCTTACCTTCCCGCTGCCGTCTATATTCGCTGACCATATCTCGCTCCTATCAACCGCCGGGGCGGTGATGTACATCACCCGTTTCCCGTCCGGCGAGATGGCCGGCTGCGTCGCATTTTCCGATGCAATATCCGTGAGCTGCTTCGAGCGGACGTTGTACGCCGTCAGCACTCCGGTGGACTTGCCGTTCACGAAATAAATGCCTTTTCCTCCAGGGTCCGGCAACGGCGAAGTATCCGGCCCGGTTCCAGAGGTAACTTGAGCCAAGCTTTTGTCCTTCAAGCTGTACTTCCAAATGTTCGTCAATCCGTTTACAGTCCGGCTAATCAGCAAGCTCTTCCCAGGCTCGCCCCACGTAGCGTCCAGTGGATTTCCGGGCATCTCACCCACATCCACTGTCGATCGCGCAGAGAGATCCAGATCGTAGGGGTGGAATGAGCTGCCGACGCTGCTGATGATCGGATTGGAAGTTAGCACCAGCAGGTGACTCCCGCCGGGAAACGGCAAGATCGCCACCGGCGGAAACGCGGTCGAGTCAAAACTGTAAATTTTCTCTTCCGCAACTCCGGATTTGCCCGTACGGAAAATCCCCCGGCTGTCTGACTTCAGAAAGAAAAGCGACGCGCCATCCGCCGACGGAACTAGCGCGGTGCCGGAAGCCACTCGGCTGGCAGTGCCGCCGAGCGCAGGCATAGCCCAGATTTCATCGCGCCCACCGGACGTGGTGTAATAAATTTCAGTCCCATCGGTCGAGAAACACTGCACAGTTTTGTCGCCCGCATCACTCGTAAGTTGCAGCGGCTCACCGCCAGCGGTCAGCATGAAGAAAACTTGTTTAACACCATTGACCGGCGACACAAACGCCACCGTATGGCCATCGGGCGAAAGTTTCGCGCTGTCCATCGGTTTGTCCCAATGGCTGATTTTGCGAAATCTTCGCCGCCGCTGGTGCGCTCTCGTGATTCCAAAAATGATATGCCACAAACGCCGCGAGCAGCAGCAACGCCGCCGCTCCGGCAATCAAATATTTATTTCGCCCCACCCCGCTTGCAGCAGGCGCCGTGGCAATCGCGGCGCTCGAAGCACTGTCAAATTTCGCAGCACTATCCTGCACCGCCGTTCCACCCGTCGCAGAAATTCGCCCCGATCCCGTATCGCGCCG
>CAWBWG010000007.1:0-120326 GCA_963792515.1 uncultured Acidobacteriota bacterium
ACTCATGCGCCCGCTGCGTCACCAAATACGCAATCACCCCATAAATCCCCACTACCGCCAGCACCAACCCAGCAATCGCAAACGACGAAAGCAGCACCGTCGTAAATCGTTCTCCATTCGTCTCCTGCGCCACGAGTTCGTCCATCGTATGCACTTCCGCAAAAGGCAGATCGGGATCGAGCTCATGAAGCTGCTCCGCGATCACCGGCGCCAATAATCGCGGCTCCGCAGCCGTGCGAACGACAATGTCCTTGAACCCGTAATTCACCAATGGATGCTGCGAATACAGCACAGTAATCTGCGGATCGGCGGGCCGCGCCAGCCCATGATTCTTGAAATCCCCAATGATGCCGACAATTGTCACGTCCGCCGCATCCGAAGTGTTCTCATCTTCGGGCAGACGCAGAAACGCGGGAGGCCCGACGTGAACCGATTTCCCGATCGCATCTTCGGAAGGGAAATAGCGGCGCCGGAATTCCTCGCTGATCAAAGCGACTCGCGGACTGGTCTCGCTATCCGAGGCCGCGAAATCTCGCCCTCGAATTAAGGGAATTCCCATCGTTTTGCCGAAGTGCGCGTCCGCAACTCCAAATTGCGCCAGCGGCACATCCTGAATTCGCGAGGCCGGATGTTCGGCCATGCCCAGCATCTGAACCCATCCGTTATCCGGCGGATAAACCGTCGTGACCGTAGCGTCGATCACGCCGGGCAAAGCGCGCACGCGATCGCCGAACTTATCGGCGAAGCGCGTGATCGCTCCGGAATCGGGATAGCGCACCGGCGGCAAATACAGATGCCCCTTCAGCAAGTGGTCAGCCCGAATTCCCAAACTCTGATGCTCCAGACGCAAAATACTCTGCACCAGCAAACTCGCGGCCACCAGCAGCATCAACGACATCGCCATTTCCGTGGCGACCAAAACGTTGCGCATCCGTTTCCCGCTCTTACTCAAACTTCCAGAGCGCCGCCCCTGCTTCAAAGCGTCCACCAAATTCACCCGCGTCCCAGTGAGTGCAGGCGCCAATCCGAAAAGCAAACTCGTGCCGAGCGAAACCGCGAGCGTGAACGACAACACTTTCCAATCGATTCCGATCGAATCCAGCTGCGGCAAATCCGCGGGATGCAATTTCATCACGCCCAGCAACCCAATCTTCGCGAACAACAATCCCACCGCCGCGCCGATCAGCGATAAAAGCAGCGTCTCCGCCAACAACTGCCTCACCAAGCCGCCACGCGAGGAACCCAGTGCCGTCCGCACCGCCAATTCCCGTTGCCGCGCCGAATTTCGCGCCAATAGCAAATTGGCGAGATTCACGCACGCAATCAGCAAAATCAAACTCACCGCGCCCATCAGCAAATACAGCATCGGCCGCAGCGCCCCGATCCGCGTGTCCGCCAATTTTTTCACCACCACGCGCACGCCGTCATCCACCGCATGTTCCTTCGCCAGCGACGCCGCCACCGCCGACAAATCCTCCTGCGCCCGCTCCACCGACACGCCCGCTTTCAGCCGCGCCAGCACCGCGTAACCGCGATCCCCACGCGCACTCTCCAACCACGCTTCTGGAAACGGAAACGGAGTCCAGATTTGCACTGGTCTCCCAGGTTCCACCCAAGCAGGAATCACGTCCGGCATCACCGCGACAATCGCGTACGGCTCGCCATTGATGCGAATCTTCCGGCCCAATATGTCCGGATCGCTCGCGTAGCGGTTTTTCCAAACTTGCGCGCTAATGGCCGCCACAAAATTTCGCCCGCTCTGATTCTCATCCGCGGCGAAAAGCCGGCCCATGACCGGATGAATCCCCAACACCTCGAAATAAGCCGCGGGAACCAGGCCAACGAACGTCTCCTCCGGCTGCATCGCCGTCTCGCCGAAACTGACGTTCTTCCTCCAACTGTCGTAGACAACCGTCTTCTCAAGACTATGCCCGCGCTGCTCAAAATCGCGAACATCCGGCGCCGAAGGGCCATCCGGATTTCCGAAAGTGTTGGTCATGCCACCTTGCACTGAGTAGATCCGCACGATGCGGTCCGCATCGGTGAAGGGAAGAGGCCGCAACATCAGCGCATCGACCACGCTGAAAATTGCGGTGTTAGCGCCAATTCCCAATGCCAGCGTGAGTATCGCCACCATCGCGAACCCCGGGCTTTTGCGCAGCGCCCGCGCGCCATATTTCAGGTCGCGCGCAAATGCCTCCAGCCACGCGAAGTTCCAAGTCGCGCGCACATCGTCCTGCACCAGCAGCGCATTCCCCAAAGCCCGCCGCGCGGCCACACGCGCCTCCTCGGCTTCTAAGCCAGCCTCGCGTTGTTCCTCCGCTTCCAATTGGAGATGCGCGTCCAGCTCGCGCTGCAACTCCGCTTCGCGGGCGCCGCGTCTCGAAAGTCGCGCCTTCAACGCTCCCCACACGCTCATGACTCACCTCGCGAGCCGGCCACATCACCGTAGCCACCGCCGCCGCCAACTGCTTCCATCGCGATTCCTCGCGCACCAGTTGTTTTCGCCCCGCCGGCGTCAACCGGTAAAATTTGAACTCGCGATTCCCATCTTTGCCCGTTTCCCACTTCGAAATGATCCAACCCTTACGCTCCATGCGGTGCAGCGCCGGATAAAGCGACCCATGCTCCACCTGCAACACATCCTCGGTACTCCGCTGGATGTGCTTGGCGATCTGGTGCCCATGCGCGGCCCCAAAAAGCAGAGTCCGCAAAATCAACATGTCCAGTGTGCCCTGCAAAAGTTCGGTTCGATTCGAAGGGCTGCGAGGCGCCATGATAGTAGACACTCTACCTCCACAAGGGTAGACGCGCTACCCTCATAGAAGTAAGCAAAAATAGAAGAGGGGCCGCGTTGCTCGCTGCGGATCCGGATGTAGCTTCACTTGGTTGCCGGGGGCAGAAAGACGCCGGCTGGCGGCGGCCGCTACGGTCGAATTGGCTCCGCCGACGTTCACGATGTCTGCCGCTGCTCTCGCCGCAACTCGTCAATCTTTCAAGACGCAAACTGTCACATTCCGCGATTTCCCACACTGCGGCGAAGCTTCCGAAGACGCCGATGAAGCGCTCGAAGCGGAAATTCGAGCCGTAGTACTTGCCTAACCGACTGTTAAACAGGCATTTACATGCAGCTCAGTCCAACCGCCCGAAAGCGTCCGATTCTGGCACTCGCCATGCTCCAACCACCTCGGGGAACGAGTCCACAGGTACGTGCAGGGAGCAGGGCATGAAGCTTCGCGTCGCGTTTTTGCTGTTCGCGTTACTCGCAATACTGGTGTGCAGCTCAGGCACATCCGCGCAAAGCAATAACGCCGAAGAAGCCAGCAAGCGCCAGGTCAAATCCCGCACCGATCCAGCCTATCCACCCTTAGCCCGCGAAATGCACGTCAACGGCAAGGTAAAAATCGAAGTAACGGTCGCCCCCGACGGCGCCATCCGCAACACAAAGGTCCTAGGCGGCAGCCCGCTACTAGTCCGCGCCGCCGTTGACGCCGTAAAAAACTGGAAGTATGATCCAGCACGGCGCGAAACCACCGAGACGGTCGAATTCGTCTTCAATAATTACTAGAACGCTTCGCCGAAAATATCTACGCGCCGTCGAGTTCCTGCGCTCGGGTCGGCATTTTCTCGTAGGGGCGCGGGCTTGCTGCGCCCGCCCGAGTAACGCCGGAGAAAATGTGACCCATCTGTCTCGCTGCAAGCTGCGCGAGCCTTAGTTTTGTGATTTCCTGGTTGATCAAGCAGATCCCAATGGCGTCAATCGAGTATTGAACGAAGCGCGGCGATGCCTTCGAGCCGAAGCGACTCGAAGGCATCGGTCGTGCGATTGCACTCACTGCAGCAAATTCAAAGTATTGCTGCCATCATCCACAAAGTAAATTTTCCCTTCCCCATCGAAAGCCAATCCGAAAAGCGTTCCGTTCCCAGGAGGCGGTCCGCCGGTGCTATCAATCAATTCCGAAGCAATCTGCGCGCCCCGCGGAGTAGTCTCGACAATGTTTCCATCATCGCCGTTCACCGTGAGCACGTGCCCGTTGGGAGCCACAGCAAGCCCCAGGGGCGCGTCCAAAGTTCCGCCACTCGTTAGCGTGATTCCGGGTCCGGCCGAATTTTCGCGAATCAGCGGGAAGGGAATTATCGCGATCCGATTGCTTGCGGAATCGGCGACGAACAGCACTCGCTCGCCGGGCGTTGCGGCGCCTTTCGCGCAGTCATCGGCATCTCGCAGATCGCAGGGATTGCTTAATGCCACGCCCGTGGGTCCTACCACGAGCGCGGCCGGATCGGTGCGCTCGGCGAATCCCGAAGCGATTACGGTTTCTGACAGCACCACGGGTTTGTGATTCGGAAGCACCGCCAAATTGATGCGCACGATCGTGCCGCCATTGACCACGTCGCCATTCGCCGCCACGGTGCCATTCAACACGTTGGTCACGAACAGTTCCACAAACGCGCCGGCATCAAACGCGGTCATGCCCCACGGACCGTTGATCGGTCCGCCGGAAATCGTCTCGACCGCATTGCCGTGGCTATCGATCACGAGCAGGCAACCAGCTTGCGCCGTTGCCGATGTGCCGTCGGAAGTGGGTAGGCTTCCTACAATTACCCATCCAGATTCCAAGACCGACAATGCTGTGGTCAAGCCCAAGCCTCCGGGACATGCTCCGGGAAGACTGGACGCATCGAGCTGCGCGAATACGGTGAAAGACGAGCCGTCCGGCGCGACATCTACAATCGTCGTCCCCGTGCCCTGCGCGTTTGCGCTGTTATTGAAATTGCTGATCAGAAAATGGCCTTTGCGAAGATTGCCCACCGACCGTGGCACGAGCACGATGCCGTAAGGATTGACATCGCCGTTTGACGGAACGGTGGTGGAGACCACGCTTACGTTCGTAAGTTTTTTGAGAATCGAGCCTTCATCATCCGCGCGTACGGGCGTCGCGAAAAGTGCGAGCAGGAGCGCAACGGCGACAGAAAATCCAAATGAAGCAACGCGACTAGGTTTCGTCACTGTAGTTTCCTCCGATCTAAGATTTGTGGTGCCGGTAAAAGTGGCCGGGCAGTGTGCGTTCCAATAAGCCGGTCGGGGTCGACTGAAACGCGCAGCTGCAGACAAAACAATTGTCGGGGGCCTAAGTAGCGCCGGCGTCTCTGCCGGCATCTGACGACCGCGATTCGCGCCAAAGTCACTAAACGCCGGCGGATCGAGCATTCACTCTGTGTGCGATTCGATTACGGAGGGTTCAGCGAGGATGCCTTATTTTTGGTTAAAGTTAATTAATCTTTGAAGAATTATTCTTTCTTCCGCGGGTAACACCACAATTCCAGTTCGCATATCGCTTCTACCAATTTTCGTCGGCGGTAATCCCGATTCTGGTAGCGAATTCGGGAATCTCCAGACAAATGTGGCAGGTGGCCGGTCGCGATATACTTCGGGGTCATCCCAAATTCCAATTACGATTCAATTAGTAGATCGCGCTATTGTGATTTAGCCTTCTGGTCCGCGATCCATTTGTCGGTGCGCGCCTCAAGCAGGTCCAGCGGAAGCGTGCCGCCATCGAGCATCTCGTCGTGGAAGCCGCGCACGTCGAATTTCGGGCCTAGTTGCTGTTGGGCGCGGGCGCGAAGCTCTCGGATCTTCAGCTGGCCTAACTTGTACGCTAGCGCTTGAGCCGGCCAGGCGATGTAGCGATCAGTTTCGGACTGGATCGTCGGCTCGTCGACAGCTCCCGACTTGCGGAAAAACTCGACGACCTGCTCGCGCGTCCATCCCTTGGAATGGATGCCCGTATCTACGACGAGCCGTACCGCGCGGAACAATTCCGACGAGAGGCGGCCATAATCGGAGACCGGGTCGTTGTAAAAGCCCACTTCCTTGCCGAGTTGTTCGGCGTAGAGCGCCCAGCCTTCTGTATAGGCGGTGAAGCCGAGGCCGTGCAGGCGGAATTTCGGCAGCCCGGTGAGTTGCTGCTGCACGGAGAGCTGCATGTGATGCCCAGGAATTCCTTCGTGATAAGCGATTGCCTCGTCCAGAATAAGCGACCGCTGCGCGTAATTCGATGTGGCCACGACCACTCGTCCCGGTCTTTTTCCATCCGGTGTGCCGGTGACGTAATGCGTCGCCGCGGCGGCCTGAAAATCCGGAATCGCTTCCACCGTGACTGGTGATTTTGGCAGCAACGTGAAGAGTACCGGAAGCTTCGGCTCCATCTGTGCGATGTAATGCCTGAAATCGTCGAGAATCTGTTCCGCCGAAGCCGGAATATATTTGGGATTCTTTTTCAGCGAAGCGCGAAATGCTGCGAGGTCCTCGAATCCCTCTTTCTTGGCGATCGCAGTCATCTCGCCTTCGATGCGTTCCATCTCGCGCAGGCCGAGCTGGTGGATTTCGTCCGCATTCATGCGCGTGGTTGTGCGTTCATAAATATCGTTCTGATAGCGCTTCTCGCCGTCGGGCAGGGAAGTCACGGCCAGAGTAGTGCGGCCCTTGGGCGCGTACTCGGCGCGCACGAATGCGATGAAAATGCGATAGGCGGGAATCACGTCGTGGTTGACTGCGTCGGTGATCTCCTGCGTTAGGCGCTTCTGATCTTCCGGCGAAATATCCTGCGGAAACTTTTTTGTGGGCAGAAGAAATGGATCGGCGTCGATGATGCCTTGGCACTGCGCCGGCACTTTCTCTAGCAGGAAGCGGACCGGCATCAACTTGTCCGTCATGCCGGCGCGCAAAACGGCGGTGGTCTGGCTGAGCGCTTGCGGAATTTGCCGCAGCCGCGCGATGTAGTCCTCGTAGTGCTTCACCGAATCGAGCGGTACCGATAGCGGCAGATCCGCCAGGTCGGTGTGCACGCCGCTCGCCTGGCTCACCGGCATTTCATATTCTTTGAGATCGAAATCCGCACCGCGCTGGTGCAGAACGCGAATCAGCAGGTCGTGCGAGAGCTGATCCTGATCCGAGAATCCGTCCGTTGGAATCGCTTGCAGACGGCTTAGAAAGTCTGAGTCGGTTTTGTGCCGCCGCGCGATGGCTTCGAGCGAGCGGTCGTTCAATTTAGCGTTGTAGCGATAGTCGCCGAACGCGGTGGCGCGCTCCGGAAAATGGGCGAGATCCGATTCGTACTGTTCGTCGAATAGCGCGTTCTGTGCGGCTAGGCGTTCGGCCAAGGGTTTGGTCTCTTGCGAGAAAAGGGAACCGGTGACTGCGGACCCGGCCAGGATGGCGAGAAAAATTAAATTCCGGTGAAGGCGCATGATGTGTGCAGCATACTAAATCTGTTGAGAGTTGCGCGAAAAAATGCAGGTTTTGAAATTAAGTCAGCTCATAAATAGATTAGACAGCCGATCGAAGTGTCGTCCCCGGCGTGAGCGCTTATATGAGAACTTGAATTCAAAGACGAAAACCCAGTGCTACACCGGGCCGGTCGTGAACCCCGGCCCCTACGTCAGGCAATCGCGAAGCCGCCGGAGGCTAGAACATCCGCGCCGGTAATTAGGCGCGCTTCGTCTAATGCCAGCAGGACGACCGCATCTGCGACTTCTTCTGGCGTGCCTATGCGGTTGTTTAGAGGCGTCTCATCGCCGAACTTTTTCATGCGCTCGGCGGAATGACTAGCGTTGTGCTCGGTATTCAACGGGCCGGGCGTAACCATATTTACGCGAACTCCGTAGCGTCCGAGTTCGATGGCGAGCGATTCGGTGAGGCCGTAGAGCGCTCTTTTCGCGGTGACATAGAAGGAATGTTTGAGCCGTGGAGCGCGGGCCATGGTCGAGCCCAAGTTGATAATCGTTCCACCGCCGCGCTTTTTCAGATGCGGCAGAGCAGCCTGGATCGTGTTGAAAGGGCCTTTCACTAGTTGGTCGATTTCTCTCTGAAATTCTTCCCAGGAGGCGTCTTCAAAGAATTTGGCTTCATACGCTTGGTGGGCGTTGTTGATTACCAGGTCGATCCCGCCGAATTGTTCCGCGGCTCGCGCGACGAATGCGTCTACCTGAGCCCTGTCGCGCACATCGGCTTTCATGCCAAATGCTTGACCGCTGCTGGCGAGGATCGATTGCTCCAGCTCGTGGGCCAGTTTTTCATTTTTCAAATAAGTGAAGCCGACCGCCGCGCCCTCAGCAGCGAGTTTCCGGACGATTGCGTTCCCGATGCCGCGCGTACCGCCCGTGACGATTGCCAATTTGCCTTTGAGTCGCATCGATTGGTTCCGCAAGACTCCGCTTAGTGTGAACGGTGCCTCTGACGAAGAGCGTTGGTCGCGTCGCGATTTATCCGTCCAGCTTCGTCGGTCACAACGCCGTAAACTTTGGCCGCCTTGGCGATCGAAAGGTAGCCATCTCGTACGTCGCGCGCCACCAGTTCGACGTCGCGCTCGAGAGGATTACCATAGCCGGGTCCGCCCATTTCGCACAACTCGATGACGTCGCCCACTTGCACGTGGAAAAAACTATTCAGCGGAATAATTTCCCGGCTGCCTGACGCGCGTTCGATGCTGAGTTGGCTTGCTTCCGGATTGTGTCCTCCGAAAATTCCCGACGGAACTGCATGCGCCCGGCTGCCCGAGCCGAAGACAACGGCTTTCACGCTGGGCACGAAGTATTCCACGCGATAGACGTGTCCATTGCCTCCGCGGAAACGGCCCGCGCCCGCTGAGTCCAGCTGCTGTTCGAATCGCTGGATACGCACCGGATGGGTGAGTTCGTGAATTTCGGGATCGGGGCAGCGTCCCATGCCCATTTCCTGAGCGGGTCCGCCTTGCTCCCAGCCATCGTAACCGAGCGTGCCTCCCGACGGATTGCAGCGAAAGAAAAAATCGGCATTCACATCCAGGCGTTTCTTCACTGGATGAATATAGCTGATGATTGGAAAAATTAATTTTGTGCTTGGCGCCGCTATTTTTTCAGGGACCACCGGAGCCAGCGCGAGTTGTACCGCTTCTTGAACGGCTTCGGCCATGCTGCACGTGGCCAGCACGGTGGAATGAGGAAATTCCGCGTGAACGCAGGTGCCCAGCGGATTCACGAACGAGAATGGGCGCAGCGAGCCGTCGTTGCTCTGCCCGTGTTCCAGGATTCCGAAGACGGTGAGCATGGCCATCGAACGGGTAAAGGCGTCGGTGCTGTTCATGTAGCGAGGGCTCTGTGCGTCGCTGCGGCTGAAATCGAAAGTGATTTCGCCGGCGTTGGCCGTGACGTCCACTCGGACAGTGAGCGGGCGGTCGCTTGCGACATCATTATCCAGCGATTTCTCCCCGAAATATTTCCCCGCGGGAATCGAGCGAATCTTCGCGCGCATGGCTCGCTCGGAAGCGGAGAGATATGCATCGATGTGGCGGTTCACGCACTCGATTCCGTAGCGGCCGAGCAACTCGCGCACGCCGCGCACGCCGATATTTACGCCGCCGACCTGGCAGAGAATGTCTCCGCGCACGATGTCCGGAAGTTTGACCTGGCTCAGCAGAAGATTCAGCACTTCGTTCTGAAGCTCGCCGCGAATCACCAGCTTGGTCGGAGGCACAATGACGCCTTCATCCCAAACCGTTTCTCCTTGCGGATCGTAGCCCGCCACTCCGGCGCCGCCGATATCCGCCATGTGCCCCTTGCACACGGCCCAGAAACGCACTTTGCCGCTATCAAACACCGGCTTCAACACATTCATGTCCGGGAGATGACTGTTGCCGGAATAAGGGTCGTTCACGATCACCACGTCGCCTTCGTGGAGCTCATTTTTATATTTCGCCATCACCGGCGGAACAATGTAGGGAAGCGCGCAGGCAAATCCTGGGAAGTAGCGGCTCTGGGCCAGCAGCCGTCCTTCCGAATCCAGAAGTCCGGTAACAAAATCGCGCGCTTCGGCGAAAATTCCGGATCGCGAAGTCATCATCAGAGTCTGCGCCATTTCTTCGGCGATGGCGTCGAGACGCTTCGGAATGATCGAGACCAGGATCGGGTCTATGCTGCGTTTCGAATTGTTGACGCGGCGGGTCATGCGACGCTCGTTTCGTGGCGCTTGACGCGTTTATCTTTTTTGCGTCGCCGCGAGCTGGCGATCGGCGCTCGTTGAGACAATCGCGCCAGCGGGCCGCTAAGCGACGTTCCTTTTTTCCAGATCAGGTAGCTGCCGATCGGATCGACTTTCACATTCCATTGCGGATCGATCTTAATCGTCGTAGTCGGCGCTTCGATGATGGCCGGACCAGCGATCTCATTCCCGGCCTTCAGTAGAGCACTTTCGTAAATTGCCGTTTTCACCGCGCGGGCGCCGAACCACGCGCGGCGATGGCCTTTCATCGCATCTTTTGCGGAGCGAGAACCTCGCGCAATTTCCCGGAACGGCGGGGGATCGGTGACGCCAATCGCGCTCATGCGAATGGACTGAATCTCGATGGTCGAACCCGGCAGCGTGTATCCGTAAACGCGTTCGTGATGCTCACTGAAGCTTCGCGCGACAGCTTCGATTTGCCCGCTGCGCAACGGACCGGCGCCCAGTAGCGCAATCGAAGTTTCAAGCACATTGAACTGCCCCTCGAACTGCATATCGCAACTGAATTCAAACCGGCGACGCCCGGCCGCAACGCCTTCATCCTCGAGAAGCTTCCGCCCGCGCTCAATCAGTTCGCTGCGAGTTTTGTTTAGTCCCGCGGCGGCCTGCTCCGGATCGTCAAGTCTGATGGATGCGAAGCGCACGAAGTCGTGGCGCAAATCCGTCGCCAGCATGCCGGTGGAGCACAGTACCGACGAAGTTCGCGGCACGAGAATCAGCTCGAGTCCCAACTCTTCGGCAATTCCGCAAGCGTGCAGCGGTCCAGCTCCGCCCGCAGCCACCAGCGCCGCATCTCGTGGATCGAATCCTCTCGCCACCGAAACCTGTCGCACGCCGTTTGCCATCTGCGCGTTTACAACTGCTACGATCCCGCGCGCGGCTTCCGCCAAATCAAGGTTCATCGGCCGCGCGACATCTCTTTCGATTGCGCCCGCCGCGAGCTCCAGATTCAACCGTTGCTCACCGCCCAAGAAATAATCGGGGTTGATATATCCGAGGACCAGATTCGCGTCGGTAACGGTTGGCCGCGAGCCGCCGGCCCCATATGCCGCAGGTCCCGGCGCCGCACCCGCGCTCTCAGGCCCAACGCACAAAATGTCTCCCGAATCCACCGACGCGATGCTCCCTCCGCCCGCCCCAATCGCGTGGATATCGATCGAAGGCAGCGCCAAAGCGTATTCCGCAACTTCAGAGTGATTCGAAGTGCCGACACGCCCGTCGCGCACCAGGCAGACATCCAAACTCGTTCCGCCCATATCGATGTTGATCAGATTCGCCAATTTATACCGGCGAGCAAAGAAACTAGCGGCAACAGGTCCGCTCGCGGGACCCGAAAGCAGTGTGTTCGCGGCAAATTCCTTCACCACTTCGAGGGACATCACGCCGCCGTTCGACTGCATGGTAAGAAACCGCCCGCGAAATCCCGACTCTCCCAGTTGCCGCTGCAAGTCGCTGATATAAGCGCGCAGCAAAGGGCCCACGCAAGCGTTGAACACGGTAGTAGACCCGCGCTCATAGAAACGCACTTGAGGCAGCACTTCGCTCGAAATGGTTGTGAAAACCCCGGGAAGTTCTTCGCCCAGAATTTCCCGCGTTCGCCGTTCGTGCCCGGCATTCAAGAACGAAAACATGTAATTGACCGCAACCGCCTCAACGCCTTGCTCGCGAAAGTATCGCGCCGCGGAACACACGTCGTCCTCGTCAAGCGGCGTGATGACCATTCCGTCGCGATCCACACGCTCTTCCACAGTACGTACAAGATATTGCGGCACGATCGGCTGCGGCGGCGCTTCTTTGGCGGTAAATGCGTTGCGCTTGATTCCGCGGCGGGAATTCAAAATATCGCGGAATCCCTTGGTGGTGAGGTACCCGGTCTTGGCGAAGTTTCGGGTAATGATGGCATTCGTGGTGATCGTCGTGCCATGCACGATCAAGCTGACCCGTGAAAGATATTGCGCCAGCGGCAAGCGATGCAGTGAGGCAAGTTTTGCGAGGCCCGCCAACACCCCGTCCGCAGGACGCCGCGGCGTGCTCGCGGTTTTTACAATCTCGACCAGGCCGGAATCATCGATTTCAAGAAAATCCGTGAAGGTGCCGCCGACATCAATTCCCAAAATGTAGCTCATGACGCGGTTAGCACAGCAGAAGGGCCCCAAGCTCCATCATCACGAGGCATACCCTAACACAACCAGCCGGTCGGGCCGGACTGAAATTCAATTTACAAGGTTCTTTGCATTGCCAACAGCGTGGATGAGCCTAAAACAACGAGGTCGGGTCCTTCTCGATAGCTACCGCAGACTAAATCATCAAGTTATCGAGCCAAGCGCCGATACGATTTGAGTAGCTCGTGGACTTAGTTCCTGTATACTCCGGTCCAGAGCCGCGCTTTTATCCGCGCGAGAGCCAAAAAAGCTCCCGGCTCACCGTAAACATACGGATACAAAGGCCCGTATTTCCCACAATTGACCGCCCGGGAAGCAGGACTTAGAACACTTGCGGCGGCCTTTCTGAATTGCGGCTCGATGTTCGGTTCCTTATGCACGAGCTATCGCTGGCGCAGAACATCATCGAGATCTCCGAGGCCACCGCGCGCGAAAACGGTGCGCGCACGATACACGCCATCAAGGTTCGCCTGGGCGAGTTTACGAGCGTCGCGCGGGAAGCGCTCGAATTTGCGTTCGAGGTCGCTCGCCGCGGCACGTTAGCCGCAAATGCCGCGCTTACGATCGAGTGTGTCGCGATGGAATTGCGGTGCGCCATTTGTGGCCGGGTGAACGATCCGATGCACGATGTTCGGCTGAGCTGTCCGAAATGCGGCCTGCCCGTCGAAATCGTTTCGGGCGAAGAATTGCAACTGGAATACATCGAGCTGGACTAGTGAGATCACCGGGATGGCGATGGATCAAATCGCGGTTCGAGCGAACGTCCTGCAAGCCAATCAGGAGACCGCGGCGCGCAACCGGGAGCGCTTCGCGGCTCAGGGAATTACCGCCATCAATATAATGTCCGCTCCGGGTGCGGGAAAGACTACGCTGCTCGAAGCCACTATCCGCGCGCTACGGGACCAGATGCGCATCGCGGTAATCGAAGGCGATCTGCAGACTGAACTCGATGCCGAGCGCATCCGCGCTCTCGGCGTTCCTTCGCACCAAATTACTACCGGGACTGTGTGCCATCTCGACGCGCGGATGATTGACCGGGCGCTGGCCGAATTTCCGCTTCACGATATCGAACTCCTGTTTATCGAAAATGTCGGCAATCTCATTTGCCCGGCCTCTTACGATTTGGGCGAGAAGCTGCGCGTGGTCCTCTGCGGCTTGGCGGAAGGGGCTGACAAGCCGAAAAAGTACCCGGTGATGTTTCATAAGGCAGACGTAATTCTTCTGAACAAGATCGATCTGGCAACGTCCGACGGAGCCGACCTGGCCGACCTGCGCCGCAATGCGCGCGACGTCAATCCTAAGGCGGAGATGTTTGAGCTTTCGTGCAGAACGGGCGAGGGTTTGGATCGGTGGCTCGAGTGGTTGCGCAATTCGGTGCACTCGGCATCAGTCGCAGTGGGGAATTAGGGGTGAACTCATCTTATAAATGATCGGATGAAATGCGGAGTACCCCGAGGAGAAATTCAACGGCTTCGTGAACGACGAACGCTGATCGCGCTGTGCGGCGAACTAATGTTGCGTATCCGTCAATGGGGGTTCTTTACCACTTGCGATGATGAAAAACTCGGCATACCCTGAAGGTCCCTTCCAGAAAGTTGAGGCCGCCCTATGATTGGCAGCCTCCTGAACTCCGTAAAAACTTTAGAATCGATCGACGAGCGGCTGATGCGTTGTGGTGTCAGCCGCAGAGCCTTCGTGCAGTTCTGCTCCTCGCTGATGATCGCGGCCCCGTTCGGCTTGCCGATCACCGACATGAAAACGGCCGAGGAAGTGGCGCAAGGCCTCGGCAAAGTTCTCCGCCCTCCGGTCATCTGGCTGCATTTTCAAGATTGCACCGGCTGCAGCGAAACGCTGCTGCGCACCTCGCATCCGGACGTCGGCGAACTAATTCTGAATGTAATCTCGCTCGAATATCACGAAACGCTGATGGCCGCGGCGGGCGCGCAAGCCGAGCAAGTGCTGCGCGAAGCGGTCTCCAACTATGCGGGGAAATATGTCTGCGTGGTCGAAGGCTCCATCCCCACGCGCGATAAAGGCATTTACATGAAGCTGGCCGGCCGGCCCGCCATGGAAGTTCTCGAGGATGTGGGCGGTAAAGCCGCCGCCATCATCGCCATCGGTTCTTGCGCTGCGTGGGGCGGGATTCCATCAGCGGACCCGAATCCCACCGGCGCAGTCGGCGTCGCCGACCTGCTGCCCAAAAAAGCCATCGTCAATCTTCCCGGTTGCCCGCCGAATCCTTACACGCTTCTCGGCGTAGTGCTGCAATATGCGGCGAACGGCACTTTGCCGGAACTCGACCACGAGCGCCGGCCCAAGTTCGCCTACGACCGCAATATTCACGATCAATGCCCGCGCCGCGCGCACTTCGATGCCGGGCGATTCGTGAAAACCTTCGGCGACGAAGGCCATCGTGAAGGCTGGTGCCTCTACGAGCTCGGCTGCAAAGGTCCGGACACGCATGCCGGCTGCTCGACGCGGCACTTTAACGAGATTCCTGACGTCTGGCCCATCGGCATCGGCGCACCGTGCATCGGCTGTACCGAAAAAAGCATTGCCTTCCGCGTGCCGATGTTTCAGACCGTGCAAATTCACCTGGCTACGCCTCCAGACACCTATCCGGCGATCAGCACGCCGCAAGGGGTGGTAAATCCGATGGCGACTGGACTGGCCGGATTGGCGGTGGGAGCGATTTTGGGAGGAGGCATGGTCGCGGCGAGAAAATTCTTTTCGCCGATTCCGGGCGATAACGCCATCCCCGGCAAAGAGAGCAAAGATCGCAGCGATGACCAGGAGAACGCGCGATGAATCTCGGCCGGCGCGGTTGGCTCAGAACCGTTCTGCGCGGCTCGGCGGCCGCGGCCCTGGCTCCCATTGTTCCGAAGCCGGATAAGACCAGAACCCCCAGCGGCGTGGAGCATCCTACGGTTCGCGCGGATGCCGTCGGCATGCTTTATGACGCCACCGTCTGCACCGGATGCAAGGCCTGCGTCTCCGCCTGCACCGAAGCCAACGGGCTGGTTCCCGACACCAGCCTTTCCGGCGGACTCTGGCAGATGCCGGTGGAGCTGAATAGCCACACGAAAAACATCATCAAGCTCTACGAAGAGCCGGCCATCGGCGCGTTCTCCTACGTGAAATACCAGTGCATGCATTGCCTGGACCCCGCCTGCGTTTCCGGATGTCCTTTCGAGGCGCTGCACAAAGATGAATGGGGCGTGGTGCAGTGGGATGCCAGCCGCTGCATCGGTTGCCGCATGTGCGAGGTGGCCTGTCCATTCTTAGTTCCAAAATTCGAATGGGACAAATTCAATCCCAAAATCGTGAAATGCGAGTTCTGTCATTTTCGCCTGGAGAAAAATGAAGAGCCGGCCTGCACCGCCGTCTGTCCCACTCACGCCGTGATCTTCGGCAAGCGCGACGATCTGCTTGCTGAGGCCAAGCAAAGGATCGCCGCAAGTCCCGGAAAATTCTTCGAGAATCGCGTCTACGGCGAAAAAGAAGCCGGCGGCACCCAGGTCCTTTATCTTTCCCACGTCCCGTTCGAAAAGCTCGGGCTTCCCAAACTCGGCCCCGGCTCCGCGGCCAGTTACGCCACCAAGATGCACCACCTGCTCTACCAGTTTATGGCCGGCCCGATTCTGGCTTTCGGCGCTGTCTTCGCCTTCGTCAGAAGGACTTTCAAGGAGCATCAGGAAACCGCCGCGCGCGAAGCCAAATCCAGCGGCGAAACCGCACAGCTATGAGCACCCCAGTCAGCCCCTGGCAACGCTACGTTCCGCTCATCGGCGAGCGTTATTTCAACCGCCTGTTTCTGTTCCTCACCGTGCTATCGCTGATCGGATTGGTGGTCAGTGCGGTGCGGCTGACCTCCGGCCTGGGCTATTTCGCGGGCGTGAACGACGCTTACACGTGGGGCGTGTGGAAAAATTTCAACGTGATGACGTTAACCGCGCTGGGATCGGGAGGCTTGTCGCTGGGGCTGGCGGTGTGGATTTTCGGGCGCAAGAGGTTGCACCCAGTCATGCGCGTGGCCACGCTCACCAGCTTCCTTTTTTACACCACCGGGATCATCGCCATTGCGGTGGACATCGGGCGCCCGTGGAATTTCTGGAACGTGCTGCTGCCGTGGCGCTGGAATCCGCATTCCGCGCTGCTCGAAGTGGCCTTGTGCATGCCCGCTTATGCCTTTTTGCCGCTGCTGGTGGAGAATCTGCCGGCAGTGATGGAAGACGTGCATCTGCGCGGCTCTGCCTGGCAAAAAAATCTGGTCAACGTCGCCCGGCCCATAATCGAGAAAATCTTTCCGGCGATGCTGGCGCTGGCTTTCGTTCTGCCCATGATGCACCAATCCTCGCTTGGCGCTCTGATGCTATTCGCCGGCCATAAGGTTCATCCACTCTGGCAAACGCAGATGCTGCCGCTCCTGTACTTGATCGACGCGTTCGTGTGCGGCTTCGCCTTCGTCATTTTCACGATGATGGCCTCCTGCCTGTACTGGCGGCTTCCGCTCGATATGGAGATTCTGGGAGAGCTGGGCCTGTGGATGAGCGGCACCGGGATTTTCTGGGTACTGCTGCGCTCGATCGATATATTGGTCCGCGGGCAATTCTTCAACGCCTTCAGGCCCGATTTCTATAGCGTGCTGTTCCAGGTGGAGCAGTCTTTCATCCTGATTCCCGCGCTCATTCTGCTGCGTAAAAAATGGCGGACCACTCCCACCATCCTGCTGCAGTCCACTCTCTTCCTGATTTTCGGTGGGCTGCTTTACCGCTTCGATCCCACCACTCTGGCTTTCCAGCCGGGGCGCCACTATTCCTACTTTCCATCGATCGCCGAGATTTTCATCGGCGTCGGCTACATTGCGATCGCCATCGCGGTGTTCAGCATCGCGGTCAAGCGCTTTCCCATTCTTCCCGCTCCGGCGAAACGCTGGGATGAAGCAGTGGCGCGCGTGCGGCGGCAAGAGCCGCAATCCAAGTTCGATCCGGGGGAGCTATGGCAAACCGAGTAACCATCGATCCGATCACGCGGATCGAAGGCCATCTGCGCATCGATGTTGAAGTCGATGGCGGCACGGTGCAAAAAGCGTGGGCCAGTTGCAGCATGTGGCGTGGCCTCGAAACCGTGCTGCTCGGCCGCGACGCGCGCGAAGGCTGGGTGTTCGCGCAAAGATTCTGCGGCGTGTGCACCACCGTTCACGCCATGGCGTCGGTGCGCGCCGTCGAAGACGCCTTGCATCTGGAAATTCCGCCCAACGCCCAATATATTCGCAATTTGATTCTCATCGCCCACGCATTACACGACCACATCGTCCATTTCTATCAACTCTCAGCTCTCGATTGGATCGATGTCACGCAAATTCCCAAAGCCGATCCAAAACGCGCCGCGGCGGTCGCCGATGGAGTCAGCAACTGGCCCGGCAATTCCCATCATCAACTCGAAGCCGTACAAGGCAAGGTCAACGCGTTGATCGCCAGCGGCCAGTTGGGAATTTTCTCGCATGGTTATTGGGGCCATCCGGCCATGCATTTGAGCCCCGAGCTGAATCTGATCCTCTTCGCGCACTATCTGCAGGCGCTCGATTTTCAGCGCAAAGCCAATCAGGTGGTCGGCATCCTCGGCGGCAAGACGCCGCACATCCAGAATCTCGCCGTCGGCGGAGTAATGAACGCTATCAATCTGAATAGCCTGGCGACCATGAACATGGATCGCCTCGGCGTCCTGAAATCCCTGCTCGAAGAATGTATCCCCTTCGTGCAGCAAGCCTACTTCGTCGACGTCTGCCTGTTGGCTGCATATTATCCCGAATGGTTCAAGTATGGTCGTGGCGTTTCGAATTACCTGGCCGTTCCCGATTTGCCGCTCGACGCGAAAGCCACGAGCTTCGATCTTCCGGGCGGCATCATTCACGATGGAAATTTGAAAGACGTCAAGCCCATCACCAACTGGCAGGACACCGCCATCCGCGCAGCCGTCGCCGAAGACGTCACCCACGCCTGGTATCAAGGCAAAGGCCCGCAAGCCCCGTGGAAAGGGAAGACCGAACCGGAGTACACCGATTTTCAGCCGGACGGAAAATATTCCTGGGTGAAAGCGCCGCGCTACGACGGCCATCCCATGCAAGTCGGCCCGCTAGCGAATGTGCTGGTCGGTTACGCGTCGGGACACGAGCTGACGCGCAAATGGACGGACGCGGCGCTCGAACGCGTTTCTTCCGCCGGCGGATTCAAGGCCGCACCCGATAATCTGCACTCCACGCTCGGCCGTTACGCCGCCCGAGCCATCCGCTCCGCCATGCTCTCCGATCTCGCGCTGAAGCATTGGCAATTGCTGGCCGACAACATTCTGAGCGGCGATCCCTCCACCTACAACCAACCGGAATTCCCCAATCACGAAATCATGGGGCTAGGAGTGCATGAAGCTCCGCGCGGCACGCTCTCGCACTGGGTGGTCGTAGATAAAGGCGTGTTCTCGAATTACCAGGCGGTAGTTCCCACCACCTGGAATGCCAGCCCGCGCGACGAAAAAGGCGTCATCGGCCCCTACGAAAGCTCGCTGCTCGGAAATCCGGTGGCCGATCCGTCGAAGCCCCTCGAAGTTCTTCGCACCGTCCATTCCTTCGATCCCTGTATGGCCTGTGCTTGCCACACCTTCGACATCAGCGGCAAACCAATTGCGCAAGTAAAGGTCTTGTAATCATGGATCGAGCTGCGATGGACTCAGAGCCCCAGCGCAAGACCGCACGCGTAGTGGCGCTCGGCAACGTGCTGCTCGGCGACGATGGCTTCGGCCCACTGGTCATCGAGCGTTTCCGCGCTGAATTCGAATGTGATTCCACGGTGGAAATCCTGGATCTCGGCACGCCCGGCTTGGACCTCGCTCCGTATCTGCAAGACGCCGCTCTGATTGTTCTCGTAGATGCCGTGCGCGCCGAGGGCAAGCCCGGAAGCCTGCATCTCTGCACGGAAAAGGATCTGCTGAATCATCGCGCCGCCCTTCGTCTAACAGCTCACGATCCCGGAATCCTGGAATCGCTGGTCCCGCTGAGGCTCTCCGATCGCGGCCCCAACGAACTCATAATCGTAGGCGTGGTTCCAGAAGTCTGCCAACTCGGTCAGGGCTTCAGTTCCGCGGTCCTCGCAGCCTCCGCCGAAGCCGTCGAATGTGTAGCCCGATTGCTGCGCGATCGCGGCTACGCCTGCCATCGCCGCCAGCCGCAAGCCAAGCCGAATCTCTGGTGGCTGGCATCACCCTTAGCGCCGGCTGCCAGCCGGCGTTTTTGACTTCCGTCCGCCGGTCCGAAAATCATCCTACAAGATTCGTTGTATTGCCAAAGCCGGGAATAAGTCTTAGACGAAAGTGCCGCGGCTCCCGGAGAAATCTCCGAGGGAAGGGAATTCACGTTGCAGTAACATCCACGTGCGAAATTTTACGGTCCAGCCACGGAGTTCAATTTCGATGAAGTCTTTCAACCGCGCCGGGCATCTAATCTGGCGCATGGCCGCGAAGTAATTTTCAATCGCAAACGAGCTGAACCGAAAAAAGGAGGAACGCAATGCCGTACATCGCAGTGGGTACAGAAAACTCCAGCACCATCGAGCTGCACTATGAAGATCATGGCGCGGGTCATCCGGTTGTCCTGATTCACGGCTATCCGCTGAACGGAACGTCGTGGGAAAAGCAGATTCCGGCGCTGGTGAGCGCAGGACACCGCGTGATCACTTACGACCGCCGGGGCTTCGGCAAATCCAGCCAGCCCGCCACGGGCTACAACTACGACACCTTCGCAGCGGATCTGCACAAGCTGATCGCTCACCTCGAATTGCGTGACTTTGCCCTGGTTGGTTTTTCCATGGGCGGCGGCGAAGTGGCCCGCTACATTGGGAAATATGGATCGAAGGGCGTGAGCAAGGCCGTGATCCTTTCCGGAGTCCCTCCCTACCTTCTGAAGACGCCTGACAATCCGGAAGGCGTCGACAAAAGTGTTTTCGACGGACTCGAGAAGGCCATCACTGCAGACCGTTACGCCTTCTTCGGCGGCTTCTTCAATGATTTCTACAACACCGACGTATACCTCAACAAGCGCGTAAGCCCGCAGGCAATCCAAGCCAGTTGGAACGTCGCATCGAGCTCCTCGCCCGTCGCAACTCTCGCGTGCGTGCCCACCTGGTACGAAGATTTTCGGAACGACGTTAGCAAAATTGACGTGCCCACGCTGGTGATGCAAGGAGACGCGGACAGGATCGTGCCGTTCAGCGCCTCAGGCGCCCGCACCGCGAAGCTGATTAAGGGTGCTCGACTAGTCGTAGTGAAGGACGGCCCGCACTGCATCTCGTGGACGCACGCAGACGAAGTAAACACCGAGCTAGTAAATTTCCTTGGCAAGGGCGCCGCAAGAAGCGCGACGTAACTCCGTGCGCCGTTGACCTGGCACGTTCGCGTCGGGGAGGGCTGGTTTAGCCCTCCCGCGACGGCGCATGCCCGACGTCCCCGCAGGCGCACCTCCCCACGATGTCCTAGCGGCCAACCAACAACGATGATATGAAACATCCCGGAGCGAGGAGGACGTCGCCATGACTGACGAAGCCCGCCGGCTTAAAGCCCTACACAAATACCGCATCCTGGATACAGAACCCGAACAGGCCTTCGATGACCTCACTCTGCTGGCTTCGCAAATCTGCGGCACTCCTATCGCGCTCATCAGCCTGGTGGACGAAAATCGCCAATGGTTTAAATCGCGCGTCGGAGTGCAAGTGCACGAGACGGCCCGCAGCGTCTCTTTCTGCTCCCATGCCATCCAGAATCGCGGGATTTTTCTGGTGCCCGACGCCATGGATGACCCGCGCTTCCGCGATAATCCGCTCGTCCGTGAAGATCATTTCCGCTTTTATGCCGGCAAACCGCTCGTCACTCCCGAAGGTGATGCCCTCGGCACTCTCTGCGTCATCGATTACCACCCTCGCAATCTCACGCAAGCGCAGAAAGACGGGCTCGAAGCTCTGCAACGCCAGGTCGAAGCGCAACTTGAGCTGCGCCGCAATCTCGACGAGCTTCGCCTGGCTCTCGATGGCATCGACACGCTCAGTTCGCTGATTCCGCTCTGTTCGAATTGCCAGCTCAACATCGTCATTCCCGCCGATGCCGCGGCCATCGCAAAGGTCAGCGCCGGCGTTAAAGAGCTGCTTGCCAACAAAGGCTGGCCAGAAATGAAAGTTACCGAAGTTCAGCTGGCGGTCCAGGAAGCGCTGGCCAACGCCATCCATCACGGCTGTAAAGACGATCCCAGCAAACAAGTGCAATGCTGTGTCTCCTTCGACGCTAAAGGCGAACTTGTAGTCGTAGTCCGCGACCCCGGCCCGGGATTCGACCCCGCCGCGGTCCCCAGTCCGCTCGACGAAAATAATCTCCTGAAGCAAAGCGGCCGCGGCGTCTTCCTGATCAACCAGCTCATGGACACCGTCGAGTTCACCGAAGAAGGCCGCCAAGTCCGCATGCGCAAGCACCGCGACGCAAACCCGAAATCGGGCGAGCCCTGATTTCTGCAGGGCAAACTTTCTTCGGACGTGCACAATCCGAACAGCCACTCGTTCTCGTCGCCTCGTAAACAACCTTTACTTCAGCGGAAAGCTCCTATACTGAGGAAGCGGCAAACTGCGCAAAAACGGCGTACGGCAAAATGCGACGCAAACATTCGAGAAACCTTATGATCCGCAGAGCTCGAACACTAGCCTTTGTGCTAGCAGCCAGCGCATTTCTATCTTTACCGCTCGCTGCGCAAGAATCCGAGCCGCAGCCACCGCCTTCATCCGCCGCGACGCCTCCGAAGGTTTCCGTTCCCACTCCAACCGCTTCAGGGATCTCGACAGACCCGCCCTCGATTCCGGTCGACCAGATCATTCAACGATTTGCAGCTCGCGAAGCGGAGTTCAAAGCGGAGCGCGACAATTTCACCTACGTTCAAACTTTTGTGGTGCAGACCATCGACGACAATGGAAAGCCGGACGGCGAATATCGCATGACCAGCGATATCATCTTTACGACCTCAGGACAGCGCTACGAAAATATCACCTACGCGCCCGCGCCCACGCTCGAGCGCATCACCCTCTCCGAGCAGGATCTGGCCGATCTTAGGAACGTTCAGCCCTTCGTTCTTACGACCCAGGAATTGCCGAAATACGACGTCACTTACGTGGGACGCGAACAGGTCGATGAACTCGGCACCTACATATTCGACGTAGCGCCGAAGAAGCTGGAAAAAAATCAGCGTTATTTTCAAGGCCGCGTGTGGGTGGATGACAAGGATCTGGAGATCGTAAAGTCTGACGGGAAGGCCGTGCCGGACATTCGCAAACATGGCGCGGAAAATGTGTTTCCGCGTTTTGTGACCTACCGCGAGAATATCGAAGGGCACTACTGGTTTCCCACCTATACGCGCTCGGACGATACGCTGCGCTTTAGTTCTGGCGACGTGCATATTCGTATGACCGTCCGCTATTCGGAATACCGGCGCTTCCGTGTGGGAATTCGGCTGGTGCCGCCAAGTGAAGAGAAACAGCAGAAGCCCTAAGCTTCGCGCGTTGCGGGAGCAGTCTGTAGCACAGCCACTTTTGGCTGTGTCGGAGTCAATTCTGAATGCGGCGGAAATGCTGCATCATGGCGATGTTTTGTCCTGGCATGACTTCCCTGCGCTAAAGCGCATTGGTTGTGGCGGGCTTTTTCAGAGCGCTGACGCGCTCCTCGCTCTGCTGAAGCAGAGGGCTCCCACCGGAAAATCAAAAGCGAAAGCCCATCGCTACACCGGGCCTCCGTCTAGGCGGACCGGCTCCTACGGCGGCCATCGTTACTGCGGCACGCTGCTGTCGTCCGCGCGTCTCTTAAGAACCGGGCGATTCGGATCGGCATCCTCGCCGCTATGAACGTCCGCGCCCGCGACGTCATACACGTATCGGATGAGCACCGGCCTGCCGGACCGGCCGTTGTCGATATGCAGAGTCTCGTACATCTTGTGGCCATCTTGCGCCAATTCAAATGTGCGGCTCATTTTCCCGCCGAGCGGGCTTTTCTCATCTGAGACCAGCTCGCTTCCGCTCCAATGCGCCAAGATTTCTTGCTGGTTGCTGTCCGTCGACTTCTGCAATTTCCGGCCGTCGGTATAGAGCAGCAATTTGTGTGACTGATCGTCGGTCACATCGACTTCCGGATTTTTCAATTCGATATTGAGAGACTGCGACGGATAGACCGCCTCCTGCAATTTTGTATTGTCCTCGAGATCTTGCCCGGAATTTCGCGATCCGCCGCCGGGCCCTCCTCCGCCTCCTGGCCAGCCTCCGCGCCCGCCGCCTCCCGGATAACCTCCGGGATAGCCGCCCGGATACCCGCCACCATTTCCGCGGCCAGGAGAGCCGCCGGGTTGCTGCTCGGGCCCTCCGCCGACCGCACCTTCTGCCGCGGATCGTCGCTCTCATCGCGATTCATGGTCCAAGGCCCGGCTAAAGTCTTCCGTCCTTGCAGTTCCGGCGGTTTCGGTTTGGGTTCAGGCGGTGGGTTATCATCCGGAGCCGACTGTCCCGCCGGCGATCGCAGAATCGGACCAGGTGCCGCTTGCGCATTCAAGCGCAACGGGCAAGCAAGCCCCGCCCCAATGAGCAATCCCCCAACAGAAATCATTAAAGTGAATCGCGCGTTCAAGTTTGCCCTCGGCTGAAATCCGACCACGCCAACGAACCGTCATCTACTCGTGATGTAATTCCAAGCATATCAGTTGCCTCTAGCCCTGTAGCCTTTTTCCGCGCGGCATCGCAAGAGCTCGAGCAATCGCCGGCCGCGGGTCGAGTTGAACCTCAACTTCGACCTCGTACGGACGTTGCGGAAATTTGTTTTGGCTTCTCGACGCGGACGAGCATCCGGGGACAAGGCGGGAGCCTGGAGAATCTCCTCTCCTACGCTCAGCCTGTTATTGACTGCTTCGGGTTGGCGGGACGACGCCTAAACATTGACATTCCCGGATTATCTTGATATCAACGTATTCCACCCCAGCGGCAATTGAAAAGATACCCTGCCGCACCGCATCGCACAGGAAGCAGAATCCAAAGCGCCGGGAGAAATGAATGAAACGAAATACTGTCACGACAATCGCATTTTCAATCGTCGCCTTGGCCATCTTGCTGAGCGCCGCGCGCCCGGCCCACGCCCAGGACACCAAATCACCCTATCCCACCATGGCCCCGGTCGAGCAATACCTGATGACCCGCGACGCCGAAATCGCCATGGCGCGCAGCGCCGCTCCCGATTCCATCTCACGTGATGCCGGAGTGATGGTCCTCGGCAAGCACGGCTATGAGGTCGCCGTGGAGGGGAAGAACGGTTTCGTCTGCCTCGTCGAACGAGGATGGGCTTCCGCAATCGACAGTCCGGACTTTTGGAATCCCAACCTGCGCGGCCCGCTCTGCCTCAACGCCGCAGCAGCACGAACCTACCTCCCTCACACAATCAAGAAAACCGAATACGTGCTGGCGGGACAATCCAAAACTCAAATGTTCGAGAGCCTCAAAGCCGCGTTCGATAAAAAGGATTTGCCCGCGCTAGAGCCCGGCGCGATGAGCTACATGCTCTCGAAGGATGGTAGCTTGGGCGATGGGAATGGCGCCTGGCGTCCCCATCTCATGTTTTTCGTGCCGCAAACCGAAGCTAAGACTTGGGGCGCAAATCTGGATGCCTCTCCGATATACGCGGCTGAGATGCCCGAGGACCACCTAACCATCTTCCTAATTCCCGTAGCCAAGTGGTCGGACGGTTCTCCCGATTCCAAGTAGCAGTTGACCTGGCACTTTTCCGTAGGGGAGGGCCGGTGTAGCCCTCCCGCTACGGCGAATTCCAGCCGTCCCCGCGCCCGCCGTTCAGGCCGGCCTTTGGAGTTCGCTGCCGCATGTCCCCGGGCACGCCGATTCCAATGTGTCGGTACTCTCTGAGGCGAATATTCGCGTGTAGTTCGAATTAGCTACTTGCCCGGCGTGTCTTTGCTGCCCACGATATTTATCGTCGCCTTAGCGCGCACCACAGCATACACCGAGCACTTCCACGAAAATCCGGATTCCGCTCCGCCCGTGGAGCACCCGGCGCACGGCGCCCAAGTCACAACGACGACATACCTGCCAGGATGGTTTGGCAGCCACTGTTCTCCCCGAAGCGACTTTTCCAAGGGAATTACCTCGCCCTTAGCGATTGGCCGGGGTCCAAAGCCATGCCCGCCCATACAAATCGATGAAAGCGGAAAGCGTTCGCTCTCAGAAAGTGCGCGGCCACCAATATCCTGGACTTCGATTGCCACAACAAAACACGGGTCCCACAAAGGATCCCAGCTATAGATCGGAACGTCCGCATCGAAATCCTCGATCGCCAAATGCAGCGGAATGTCCTCGCCGATTCGAAACGTATCCTTGTCGAGCGTTATGTCCACACCGACACCTTTTACTCGCGGGCCCCATTTCCGCGGGATTTTCGCCGCATCAGCAATTTGAACTCGCAAAATATTCGACGAAAGGAATCGGAGCTCGGGATCGTCCACCGACCCCGCCAACTGGAAAACCTGCATGGTATGCTCGCCGAATCCCCTCCAGCGGCTGTTCGCTCCGGAACTCAAGTCGAAACCGGACTTCCAATCGCCTCGATCGTGGCCGAGAACAGGCTTCGGGCATCCCTTGAATGCCAAAGGCTCAAGCTCATCGATTCGAGTCGCTCCGTCCGGGGATCTCTGTCTTAAGTAGAGTCTGGGACAAGTCTCCTCCTTAGTTGAGTTCGCAGCGCCGAGTGAGGCATCAGAAACGCGCAGAGAAAAGCCCTCCCCTTGGGAGTAAGCGCTTTTGGTGGACGTCAGCTCGAATCGCTGAGCTTGGCCTTCGCCCATCGCCTGGCCACTGATCGGTGCGTCCAGCACGCTGAAGTGCGTGACTTCGATGTTTGAGCACACCTCCTTCAGAAGAGACGGCGCCACGATCGAAACTGAACCACTCATCCATTGCGGTTGAAGGCAGGTTACCCCGTCAGGCGGCGCGGTTTTCCAGCGAATCGTTTGTTGGACGACTTGACCTGGACTGATCGTCGCCGGAGCCATCAATGGGTGCGCCCCTGCCGGCAGCGGAGGGCCGCAATCTTGGCACAATGTGAATGGGGGATTCGTTGAAACGCGGTCAGGCACGAACATCGGGAGTGACAAAATAAGGCCGTCGAACACGCAGGTATCCGGGGAAATGTTCGGAGCTTTAATTATGATGGTGTAGTAGTCTCCCGGGCCGATCAAAAACTGCAGGTACGCGTCGAAATCGGCTCGCGTGCACTTCCGTGTGGGAGTCGGCTCGAGGTCAGTTCCTTGTGCCGAGGTTTGCGGCGGAACAAAGAAGGGAATGCAGAGGGCGAGGAGTCGAACGGTATTCCAGAACGAGCGCAGCGAAAATCGTTCTACCATTAGAAATCTCCCGCACCCTTGCGACGCGCGGCGAAGGCAGGCCATGTCGTCGCGCGGCTGCCGGCGAGCTCCGCCAATCATGACGCTGATGTTAATTGAGAGTAGAGCAAATCGGAAGCGATCGTTTGCCGAAGATCTGGCACTGCCGGAGCGTCCTCAGAACACTAATTTCACTTATCATTGCCGCTTTTCTGGCAAGCCGTCCGGGCATACGAGGGCGTGATCTCTCCCCACAGTTTCCGCGTTCTCATTGACTCAACTTCTCCCCGCAAACTAATATCGCAGCCTATGGCCGAGTCTCTACCACTCGCAGGCCAGAGTATCTCGCACTATCGCATCCTGGAAAAACTCGGCAGCGGCGGCATGGGCGTAGTCTACAAAGCCGAAGACACCCGGCTGCATCGCTTCGTGGCCCTGAAATTTCTTCCCGCCGATGTGGCGCGCGATCCGCAAGCGCTCGGCAGGTTTCAACGCGAAGCGCAAGCCGCTTCAGCCCTAAATCATCCCAACATTTGCACCATCCACGACGTCGGCGAGCAAGATCACCGCGCCTTCATCGCCATGGAGTTCCTCGAAGGCGAAACGCTCAAGCACACGATCGGCGGCCGAGCGATGGGCCTTGATCAACTCCTACCGCTCGCCATCGAAGTCACCGACGCCCTCGATGCCGCACACTCGCAAGGCATCGTTCATCGCGACATCAAGCCGCAAAATATTTTCGTGACTTATTATCGGTCAGGGTTTGCAAGTACAAACCCTGAAACCCGACGCGGACACGCCAAAATTCTCGATTTCGGGCTAGCCAAGGTCACGTCCTCCAAAATCACGCCCGCCGACGCTGAAACGCGCGCCACTCTCGAAATCGATCCCAGCCAACTCACCAGCCCCGGCACCATGCTCGGAACGGTGGCCTATATGTCCCCCGAGCAAGCCCGCGCCAAAGAACTGGATGCGCGCAGCGATTTATTTTCATTCGGCGCGGTGTTGTACGAAATGTCCACTGGTGCGACGCCTTTTCGCGGCGAAAGTTCCGCGGTCATCTTCCACGAAATTCTGCAGGGAACTCCGACGCGTCCTTCGCAAGTAAATGCAAATCTGCCGGCGGAGCTTGAGCGCATCATCGGCAAAGCGCTCGAAACCGATCGTGAACTCCGCTACCAAAGCGCCGCGGAAATGCGCTCAGACCTGCAACGCCTCAAGCGCGGAATCGATTCGGGCTCAAGCTCAGGAGCGAATCCTGCGCCGAGCATCACCGCGACCAGCATTGCGGCCGGCCCAGGAAACTTCGCTGCGACCGTTTCTCCCGCCACAGGCAAGAAATGGATCTGGATCGCCGCGCCCGGGCTCATTCTTGCAGTGGCCTGCCTGGGATATTTGTTTCTGCATAAGCCCGCGCCCAAACTCACTGACAAAGACACCATCGTCCTAGGCGAGTTCGCCAACACCACCGGCGATCCCGTCTTCGACGGCACTTTGCGGCAAGGTCTTTCTGCGCAATTAGCGCAATCCCCGTTTCTGAGCTTGATTTCCGACGAACGCATCGCGCAGACGCTCTCGCTCATGGCCCAACCGAAAGACACGCGCCTCACTCCAACCGTAGCGCGCGAACTTTGCCAGCGCACTGCAAGCGCCGTCACCATCGAAGGCTCCATCAGCAGTTTGGGCAGCCAGTATGTGGTCGGTGTGAAGGCAGCCAACTGTCGCAATGGCGACTCGCTCGCAGAAGAACAAGAGACAGCGAGCGGCAAAGAGCAAGTTCTCAAAGCGCTGGGTGACGCAGCTACCAAGCTGCGCAGCAAACTTGGAGAATCGCTCGCTTCGGTGCAAAAATTCGAAGCCCCGCCGGAAAATGTAACCACTCCGTCACTCGAAGCGCTGCAAGCCTACACTCTCGGCAATCACACCATCGACGTAGTGAATGATTACCCAGCCGGCATCCCGCTCTTCCGGCGGGCCATCACTTTGGATCCGAAATTCGCCATGGCATATCTTCGCCTCGCGGAAAGTTACTATCCTCTCGGCGAGCTAGGCCTCGCCGCCGATTCCGCGCGCAAAGCCTACGAACTTCGCGGCCGCACCACGGCGGGCGAAACGCTCAGCATCACCGCGTATTATCAATTTTTCGCTGTCGGCAATCTGGAAGAATCCCGCACTGCGGCGGAGTTGTGGGCGCAGACCTACCCGCGCGATGAAGACGCTCAACTGATGCTATGGCTCGTGTATCTCTCGCTGGGAGATTACGACAATGCCCATCGCACAGCACAGGAAGCTTATAGGATCAACCCCGCCAGCGGAGACAATCTCGTCAATCTGATGTACACCGACCAGTGGCTCAACCGCCTCGACGAAGCCAAGGCCACTCTACAAGAAGCCCGCACCCGCAATGTCGAATCGCCGTGGGTCCCGCTCGTCGTTTACATGCAGAATTTCCTGCAACACGACGCCGCCGGCATGGATCACGAAATCGCACAGGCCACCGGCAAACCGGGAATCGATGATCAAATTCTGTTCCTGCAATCCGAAACCGCGGCCTTCGGCGGCGAACTCACCAAGAGCCGCGATCTAATGCGCCGCGCCGTCGATTCCGCACAAAGAATCGGTGAAACAGAAACAGCGGCGGAGCACCAAGCACAGGCATCGATCCGCGAAGTATTACTAGGCGATATGGCCGGTGCGAAGCAGGACGCGCAAGCCGCACTCGCCCGCGCAAACGGAAGGCAAGCAGAAGCCTTCTCAGCCATCGCGTTCGCGCTAGCCGGCGATTCCGCGCAGGCCGAGCGCCTGTCCGCGGAACTAGCGAAAAATTTCAAGGACGACACCATCGTGCGTTCCGAATACGTGCCGATGATCATCGCCGCGACAGCACTGCACGCCGGCGACGGCAAGCGAGCCATCGACGCACTCGCACCAGCAGCCCCATACGAGTTGGGCCAGACCAACAGCATCTTCACCTTCGCCCTATATCCGATTTACCTACGAGGCGAAGCGTATCTAGCGGCCAAGCAAGGCCCCGAAGCCGCCGCAGAGTTTCAGAAAATTCTCGATCACTCCTACGTAGTCGGCAACGCCCCGATCGGCGCTCTAGCCCATCTTGGCCTGGCCCGCGCCTACGCCCAGGCGGGCGATCCGGCAAAATCAAAAAGCGCCTACCAGGATTTTCTCGCGCTATGGAAGAATGCCGATCCCGATCTCCCCATCCTCAAGCAAGCCAAATCAGAATTCACAAAATTGCAATAGCCCCGGCAAACTCCCGTAGCGCCGGCTGCCAGCCGGCGTTTTTGTGCGGCGATACTCCAACTTCCATTTAAATCCGCATCTTGTCCGTCCGCGATTCTGTTTCCCTTCGTCACGCCCCGCGCCAGTCCACCACATCGCTGAACGCGGACCCAACCCACGCTGTTATCCTGAAAGGTGACCGCAATGCCAGACATCCCCACCCAAGGCTCGCCTCGAACTGGACGCCTAAAATCCATCATTAAATGGCTCGCCATCTGCGTAGCCCTCTTATGGTCGCTCGCCGCCCTAATCCTTCTCTCCGCCCGCTGGATCGACCCGCCCACGACCGCAGTCCACATCCAGCGCCGGCTACAATCCTGGATTAATCACAAGCCGTATCACGAGCGTTACAATTTCATCCCGCTCAACGAAATTTCCCCCAATCTCCAACACGCCGTGATCGCCGCAGAGGACGCTCGCTTCTACCAGCACCACGGATTCGATTGGCACGAAGTCCAAATCGCCGCCGAAGACGATCTAGAAGGCGAGCGCACGCGCGGAGCTTCCACCATTACGCAGCAACTCGTAAAAAACCTATTCTTCGGAACAGGCCGCTCGTTCCTCCGCAAAGGCGCAGAAGCCACGCTCGTGCCGGTGGCCGAATTCGTCCTGGGCAAACAGCGTATTCTCGAGATCTACCTAAACGTAGTCGAATGGGGCCCCGCGATTTATGGCGCAGATTCAGCGTGCCGCTACTACGACAATGCCGCACCTCGCAATATCGATCGTCAACAAGCAGCACGCCTCGCCGCAATTCTACCGGCTCCCCTCAAGCGGCGACCCGAGCGCATGAATAAATACAGCGCGATCATCCTCGAGCGCATGGACCAAATGGGCTGGTGAGCGCCGGCACTTGCCACGAAACTTTACCGCCGGCTCCGCGCATCCGATCGATAACTACGCTCAACGCCGAACCCTAGTGACTATCCAGTTCGTTCTTATATTATGGATGTGCTCGATCATCGAAATTGTTTCATTGTTTTCACACGAACCAGGAAACGGCATGGATCTTCCATGGTAACGCCAGGCTTGAAGACCGACCATAACGCCGCGCGTCGCCGATTCTGGCTGGCGATGTCGGGGTTTTTCCTGGCGCTGGTGCTGCTGCCATTTTCTTACCACGTCGAACGCCGCCTCGAGACCGCGGTTCACATCAAGAACGGAGAATCCGAAAAAGTTGATCTGGAACTTGCCCAACGTTTCCAGTCTCCGTACGCCCATCGCCTGGTACTGGTGATCACCGGTATTCCCAATCCGGATTCAGCAGAAAGCGTAGATGCATTGAACTCCTTAACGAGTTCAATGCGCAGCGTGCCTGGAGTGGCGGGCGCCGTCTCGAGCGTGGATTGGTCGGATCCTTTGTTCACGGGTGAGAATGGCGGCGCTCTGATCATCGTCGGGCTGGATCCGCACAATGAAGCGGTCGAGGTTTTGGTCCCCAAGCTCAGAGAAAAAGCAGATTGGATGGAAGGCCAGCTCAGGTCGCAATATCCCGATATCAAACTGTCGATCACCGGTGAATCGCCACTGACGTTCGATCTTCGCAAGGTCAGCGCAGATGACGTGCGCCATGCCGAAGAACGAGCGATGCCGGTGACTCTGTTGCTGCTATTCATCGCGTTCGGCAGTTTAGTGGCGGCGCTATTGCCGCTTGGAATTGGAGTGCTCTCGATCTCGATGGCGATGGGTGCGGCGGCTCTACTCGCGCATTATCTGCATCTCTCGATTCTGGTGCAGAATCTCGCGACGATGCTCGGCCTGGGCTTGGGCATCGACTACGCGTTGCTGATGGTCAGCCGCTTTCGCGAAGCATTGGCCGAGGGATATCATCCCGGCACCGCTGCCGATATTGCTGCCGGGCAAGCAGGGAAGACGTTGCTCATTTCGGCTACCACAGTTGCGATCGGATTTTCAGCACTGCTCACGGTGCCCATCAGCGAACTGCGCTCGATCGGAATCGCTGGCCTGCTCGTAACCATATTGAGCGTGATTCTCTGCACATTCATTCTGCCGTGGGTGCTCGGCCTGCTCGGGCATCGCATCAATGCCGCCCGAGTGCGCATGCCCGGCAAAAGATCGAAGCCCCGGCACAACCTAAGCGCGGCGAGTGAGCGGTGGGTAAAATGGGGCAGCATCATCACCCGCCGGCCCTGGGCTGCGATGCTCGTCGCCGGCGTTCCGCTACTGCTCCTGGCATTCCAAGCGCGCAAAATTTCTCCCGGGATTCCGGACCACGACTCGCTCCCGGCCGCAGCCGAATCAGTGCGAGCCCTGCACACGCTGCAAGGCATGGGGCGGTCGGGGATCGTGCAATCGCTCCGAGTGATCCTCGAGTTGCCGCCGCAGACTGCTGCGCTCTCGCCCGGCGGCTGGCAAGCCGTCAGCCGCTTGACGCAACGCTTCCAGAGCGATGCGCGAGCGGATGAGGTCATCTCGCTTCCGACGCTCACGGGAATGTCCGACACGCCGGACGCTGTCAACGATGTGCCCGAGCAAATTCGCAAAAGTCTTCTGCGCAGCGATGGCCAAGCCACGTTGATTGAGTTGCTGCCCACCTCGACTCTTTCGCCCAACGCACAGATTCAATGGGTGCGCGAGGTGCGTTCCTCCGATGTCGCGGCGATAACCGGTGTGCCCGGCGCCGTCCTGCGCGTAGGCGGCGTTCCCGCGCTCGATGCTGATTATGACGCGGTGGTGAAAGAGCGTTTGCCGAAGGTGATCCTGAGCGTGATATTGGGGAGTTTGGCGGCGCTGTTGATCGGCCTGCGTTCCTTATTCGCGGCTATCAAAGCGATTCTGCTGAATCTGCTCTCCGTCGGCGCCTCGTTCGGCGCGCTCGTTCTGGTTTTTCAGCAAGGACACGGCAGCAAATTATTCGGCCTCGATGGACCGACCGGCACCGTATACCCGATCGTTCCGATTCTCTCCTTTGCCATTGTCTTCGGATTGAGCATGGACTACGAAGTTTTCCTGGTGGCCCGCGTCCTGGAAGAACGCCGCCGCGGCCTATCCGAAAGATCGGCGGTGATCGAAGGCCTGGCAAGAACGGCTGGCCTGATCACTAGCGCCGCCGCAATTATGATCGCTGTCTTCACCGCATTCACGGTGGGAAGTTTTCTGGTAGTTCAAATGCTGGGATTCACGCTGGCAGTAGCGGTATTCATCGATGCCACAGTGGTGCGGATGATCGTCGGCCCCGCGCTGTTGCAACTAGCCGGCGACTGGAACTGGTGGCCCCTAGGCCTCTATCGCGCCCGAGGAATTTCCGAAAAGCAACTAACGCCGTGACCGTAGGGGCCGGGGTTCACGACCGGCCCGGTGTGGCTTTGGGTTTTCGTCTTTGACTCTTCGATCGAAGGCGTGCTCGGTCAATTGCTACCCAATCGCAATGAAATCCACGCGCTCGCCGGTATAGCGCTCGTGAAAACGCGCGCCATCGGCCTCCGCGTGACCCGAATCGTGCCTCGCTTCACTATGTCTGCTTGCCCGCCAAACCGGCTAGATCAAAATCCTTGCTCGCAAGATTGGCCTTCCCCGATCCCCCATCAATTTCAAGAATCGAAGAACCAGTCTTGCCCTTTACCTTTGCCTCCACTTTCGTCGCAGACCAAACCCCGCTCACCTGCCGCAACCCATACGAAATAAATTCCTTCTGCTGTCCGGTGCCGCGAACCGTTTTCACCACATGTACCGGGAACAAAATGGTGCGATCCAGCCACGATGTAACCGAATCATAGTAAGTCCGGTCCTGGGCGCTAGACTTGCTCTTCAGCACGAAGCAATCGCGTGTGCCGTATTTCTCCGCTGCCAGCAGTTCCTGACCCTTCCAGAAAAATTGGTCTTCGAGCATGTCTTCGTAGGAAAAGTCCGTTCCGGCCAGTGGATCGTTCCAATGTTCAAAGGGCAGCGCGCTGGCGGCCTTCTGTCCAGGAAGCACGGCATCGATAGTCACGTGCCCGCTCGCGTTCATCTGCAATAACAGGATGGTCTTCTCCGAGCCAGCTCCGGTGATCTCGCACAGCATGCGCAGGCCATCGGGAAACCAGTGAGCCTTAGCGGAAAATTTGTAGGTGGTGCGCTTGCCATCGCCTTCCACGCGTATGAGCCGCCCGCTCAACCGGTAATCCGATTTCTCGATCCGCTGCCGCGCACCGTTCAACGCCGTCTCCAAGTCAGCGTTCGCCGCCAAGCCCCGCAATGGATGCAGCAACGAAAACGAGGCCAGCAAAACGATGGAGGCTGGAAGCACGAAGCGGCGCAAAAAAGTCATCATATTTTGAATTTATCTCCCGTAGGGGCGCCGGGTCAATCGTCTCTGCGATTACAGCTGAATGCGCCCGCCCGTGCAACGCCATCGAAATCGTAAGCTATTGACTCGCTGTAGCTAGGCTAGCGACTCCCACCTTTTAATGAAACGCTACGCCAATCGACATCCAGTCGCCCACTCCAGCACGCCCCGACTCATCCTGCGTCCAAGTGATAGTCACCGCGGAGGTAGCGGACTCGTTGTAAAACAACATCCATCCGCCGTTCAGATCATCGTGACTCGAGTTCGTCTCCGTCACATAATAACTCGATAGAAATTGACCGCCAGCCGGGCTAGTGATTCCGGTAAACGTATTGGAAGCCGCCCCGACCGCTGCAACCACCACTTCATTCGCCTGCGACGGAGTAGCCGTGAGAGTTGAAAGGTCCCCGCCAGCGCCCGTAGTGCTTTGGTCAGAAGAATTGCTGGCCAGTCCGCTCAATCCGAACGAAGTGTCAAGTGGAGCGCTCGAAGCCCCTGAGATATCGTACAAAAACATCGTGTTCCCAAATCCGCCAGCCGATCGCGGATGCATCGTCCAAGTAGGGAAGTAGTTTCCGGACGAAACACCCTTCGCATACCACACCGCGCCGACGGAAGCACCGCCATCGCCGGCCGGACTAATCACATTGCCGCCCACCTGCAAATAATTATTGATTCCGTCAGAAACCGAAGTGGGAAACGAACAATCAGTAGTGCTCGGCGCCTGGCAGCCCGCACCAAACAGAATCGCGAACATGTTTCCGCTGATCGGCGCTTCGAGCGGGACGGAACTAGCTTGCTCGTTGTCCGTATCATCGTGCTGCACATAAACCACGCGAATGCCCGACGGCGGCGCGGCGCCCGTTTTCGCCGGTTGGAAAGCGGCCGCAGCAGTGATGAAACTGGCAGAAGTGCCGAGAGTGAATGAAGGCGCGAAAGAAGCCGTCGAACTATAAACACCGAATTGCACGCACGAAGGAAATCGGTCGGCGATCATCGCGCTGCGCAGTTTCCAGTCGATATTGCCCTGCGATCCCTCGGTGCAACCCGAAATCTGCTGCACGCTGTCGACCACGGCCTGCTGAAACACTAGATCGCCCGAAGTTCCGAGCGCGTCAAGCGCAGGTGCCGCGACCTGCGTGCCGATTCCGGACTGGCACGTAGCCTGATCGAGCGCGCCGGCATTGAAAAATTCGTAAGGTTGCATCTGCACGAACTGCGTGCTGGAAAGATGAACGTCGACATCGTTGACGCCCGCGTGCACTCCCTGCACGAAGTAGATCGCTGAGACCACGGAATTCGCGTTGTCGGTGCAGGAAATGCCGAGCTGATAGTTATTGCCGCCCACGTTGTCGCTGAAGGACGGCGTCTGCGCCGGCGCGTTGTAGCGCAGCAGCAGCACGAGCAAATTGCCCGCGATGGTCGGGTTCGGCAGCGGGCAGTGATACTGCGTTACGTCATCGCTAGTCTGATTCTGATCGTTTGAGAGTGGGCATCCCGCCCCATTGCCCGCGTAGCCGGGCGTGGGTGGAGGCGGCGGTGGGCCTTGATTCGCCACAGTAATCGAAACGCCGGCCGAAGTAGCCTGATTCCCGGAAGTATCCGTCGCAACCGCAGTCAGCGTATGGTTCTCATTCGTCAGCGTTGTGGTATCCAGCGAAAAGTTGTAAGGCGAAGCAGTATCGGCCGCCCCGGAGTCAGTTCCATCCAGCTGCAATTGCACGCTCGCGACAGCCACATTGTCCGAAGCCGTGGCGCTAACCGAAATCGTCCCGGATACAGTCGCGCCGGATATAGGCGAAGTAATGGAAACGGTAGGCGGAGTAGTGTCGCGGTTGGTAACACCCGGCGAAGAACCGCCGCCACACCCGCCCAAAATCAAGCCCGCGACGCCAAGCGCCACACAAATCCAGCGGTTAACGCGACACACCGTCATTCGAGACCCTCACAGCTAACAAAGCTAGAAGATAGCCGCAATTCAAGCAAGCAATCAAATGCCCAGAGGCGACGATAAGTTTTTCCCTGGCCGTCGATCTGATCTACCCATCGGCATCCGTCGTTTTCTTCGTAGCCGCGCCGGCTTGCGGCGCCCGGCCGTCTAACCCCTACGAAAAATGCGGCTACGGTGCAACCTCGATCTCGAAAATTAAAAGAAGACCGGTGCCGATTTGTGCCGACTCCGCACCGCTGGCATCCCGCCAACTCTTCGCAAGCCAACATGCACCCGCTCACGGATAAAAGCTAACTATCCCGCCTCAGCGCCGCTCCTTCTCCATCTCATCCGCCACTTTCCTGCTATAGTTTCTCTGGTTGTCCACTCCCCGGAGATTGTTCTTCCCGTCAACCCTTTCTCCGTGCTTTGAGAGTCAACCGGGAGAACACTTTGACCACCAGCTGTTTGGCATTAATCTGCGCCTTACTGCTCACCGTCCCCGCAGCAGCCCAATCAAGTCTAGAATCGTCACACTCTTCTTCGGCGGATAATTCGCACAATTCGCAACTCCCGCCCACCTACGTCCCCTCGGGCAAGACCATGTACAAACAATTTTGCGCCGCTTGCCACGGCGCCGATGGCAAGGGTCAAGGCCCCGCGACTCCCAATCTCAGCAGTCGCGTGCCGGACCTCACCACCCTCGCCAAACGCCACGACGGCAAATTTCCGTACGACTACGTCGCCGGCGTTCTTCGTTTTGGTCCCGGCTTCACTTCTCATGGTTCGGTGGAGATGCCGGTCTGGGGCCCGCTGTTTCAATATCTCGAACACTACAACGAAGAGGCCGTCCGCCAGCGCATCAAGAATCTTTGCGATTACCTGCAGTCGATCCAGGAAAAATAGGGTAACCACTTCTCGAACACCACAGTATCCCGTGGTTTTGCGTCAGACGCCCATGCGCCTATCCTCGAATCATTTCAAGCTCCGCTCGACGCAAACAACCCTGCTTTTATCCTGCGTTCTCGTAGGCTCGGCCATTGCGTCCGCGGACAATTCGGAATTGCAATCCAAGACTGCCGCCTCCTTCGACCGTTACGTTCACGCTACAGAAGCCCGCATGGACGATGATTTGCGCTACGATGCATTCCTGATCGTCGACCGCCTGCCCGAAACTCACCGCCAGAAAGCCTACGAGCAACTTCAACGAGGCCAAATTTATATCGAAGAACTTCACGCGCGCGAAGACGGTCGCACTATTGCCGTTCCGGGCGGCCACATCCATCACTGGGCGGCGGTGATTTTCATACCCAAGGCTACGCTCTCGGCTGCGCTCGCGGTTCTGCAGGATTACGATAACGACCCGATTGCTTACAAACCCCAAATCCGTCGTTCGAAACTGATCGAGCGCAACGGCAACGACTCCAAGATCTACTTTCAGCTTTTTAATGATTCGGTCGTGACAGTCGTTCTAAATGCGAATTTCGACGTGAGCGACACGCCGTTCGGATCCACGCGCTATCAAATCGTGTCGCGCTCCACGCGCATCGTTGAAGTCGACGACATCGGGAAACCAAACGAACGCGAGCGCCCCATGGAAAAGAATCACGGCTATATGTGGCGTCTTTATTGTTACTGGCGTGCCGAGGGAAAAAAAGGAGGGGTGTTCGTGCAGATCGAATCAATTGTATTGAGCCGGAGTAGTCCCGCAGTAGTCGCGTGGCTGGTCAACCCGGTCACCAAGAAAATCCCGCGCGATATTCTGTTCCACCTTCTCACCGACACACGCACGGCTGTGATGGCGGGCCGGTCCCGGTAGACCAAAGGTAACTCTCGCACGCACTTCCTGCCACGAGACGGGCCCAGTCAGCATATAGCTCATGTATGGACTGTGTTGGTAAAATGGCGTATACGGAGGATCGTGGGCCGTCACTCGTAGAGATCGCCGCTGACTCTTCAAGTGGGATGAATTGCGCCGGGATCAACGGGCTCGGTCCGACGGAAAGCGCTCACGATGAAGTCACCAAAAGCTGCTCGACGCGTGCGAGGCGCTCGCACAGCACCGAGGATGCCGCAGAATCGTCTGCTGGCATTTCTACCACCCGAAGAGTACCAGCGACTTCTGCCTCGTCTGGCTCCCGTAACTCTGAAGTACAAAGCCGTGCTCTACGAAGCCAACAGTCCAATTAAGTTCGTCTATTTCATCGAAACCGGTGTCGCTTCGCTCGTCAATTCCATGGTCAACGGAGATGCTGCCGAGGTTGGAACCATCGGCAACGAAGGCCTGGTCGGAATGCCGGTCGCATTCGGCGACCAGCAGGCACCCAACAGCGTCTATATGCAGGTGGCCGGTTCCGGCCTGAGAATGGAGGCGGCGCAGTTCTGGAACGAAATGCAGCGCAGCGCTTTTATGCGCCGGCTGATGCTCCACTATGCCCATGCGTTCTTCAACTTGGTCGCGCAATCTGCCGCCTGCAACACCTTTCATCGACTTGATCAACGCTGTTGCCGATGGCTGTTAATGACCCGTGATCGCATGCAAACTGACCAGTTTTTGCTCACTCAGGAGTTTCTCGCCATGATGCTCGGCGTACGACGCGCCGGTGTCACCGTTGCAGCTAGCGCGCTCAAACGAGCGCGGCTGATCAACTACGTACGCGGCCGCGTTACCATCCTAAATCCGGACGGCCTGCAGAAGCATTCCTGTGAGTGCTATGGCGTTACCAAGCGCGAATTCGACAGGCTGCTCGGCGCCCCGCCTGTGTGGGCCGAGAAGCGATACACGTCGTCGGGTCGTCGGTAATTTCTTGGCGCGGTACTCGCCCTCCTGAACCCGCAGTCAGTCGCGCTGCAGCGCAAAACCAACAACGCTTCGCTAACCCGCCCTGGTACGCTTATCAAGTTTCGAAAAATCGCTCTTGGCCGCAGCCTGCGCTTCCTTCACCGGCGCCAATCGGTGGCGCGCATCTTTCACAAAGCCCAGGAAACGATGGGCGAGCTCCTTGATTCGATCCGTCTCACGCCGCTCGATCGCGTCGGCAGGAATCAAGTCGGTGCCGATTCCCAGCGCGCACGCTCCGGCAAGTATGAAATTCGCTGCGGTCTGCTGGGTGACGCCGCCCGCGGCGATCAGCGGAATCTGGGGCAGCGCGAGCTTCAAGAACTTGATGTATTTATCGCCGCCCACGGCTGCGCAGGGGAACACCTTGACCAGATCCGCACCGGCCTGCCAGGCATCGATCACTTCGGTCGGCGTCAACGCACCCGGCAGAATCGCGACATTTTCTTTGGTGGCGAATTCGAGCACTTCCAGCTTGTGGCCGGGCGCAGTCAAAAAACTGGCGCCGGCATCCACGCAGCGGCGGGCGGTTTCCGTATCGAGCACCGTGCCCGCGCCAACAACCATCTTCTGATGGTGTTTCACCAGATGAGAGATCAGTTCAACGGCTTCGGGGACAGTCATGGTGATTTCGACGATCGGTATGCCGCCCTTCGTCACCGTATCCGCCGCAAAATGCGCATCCTCCGCCGAAGAAACGCGGATCGCAGGAATAATCCCGATGTCTTTGATGAGCTGGCAGACTTCAGCTTTTGTCATTTTCGGGGTCCCGTTCATTCCTTAAGGCGCGATTTTACAGGCGGCCGGTGGTGCGAAGGAATCCTACACCGCCGCCTCAGTGTCCGCAGCGGGAAGTTCATCGCGCTCGCGGGCAAACCAGGTGTAAAGGGTAGGCAAAAGGAAAATGCCAATCAAGAGATTGGACATCAGTCCGCCGACAATCACGATCGCAAACGGACGCTGCGAATCGGAACCAATTCCATGTGAAAGCGCGGCAGGAAGGAGCCCGAGAGTTGCGACGAGCATAGTCATCATAATGGGCCGAAGACGGAGAACCGCTCCCTCCACGGCGGACTGCTCGATAGTGTAGCCCCGAGCGCGAAGTTGATTGATGTATTCCACCATGATTACGCCGGTCTGCACCGAAACGCCAAAGAGCGCGAGAAAGCCGACGCCGGACGAGACGCTGAGATTGGTATGCGTGAGCAGCAAAGCCAGCAGGCCGCCGAGCGGGGCCATCATCACGTTGGTCAGAACGAGGAGCGCCCATTTCACGGAGGTGAACATCGCGTACAGGATCACGAAAATGGCGACGAGCGTGACGGGCAGGACGATCATGAGCCGTCGCTGCGAGCGTTTTTGGCTTTCGTATTCGCCAGCCCAGTCGATGGTGTAGCCCACCGGCAGCTTCACCTGAGCATTTACCTTTTTGATGGCTTCTTCGACGGTGCTGCCCAAATCTCTTCCGCGCACGCTGAATTTTATGGCCACATAACGCGAATTGGCCTCGCGGTAAATTTCCGAACCGCCGTCGGTGACGCTGCTATTGGTAAGCTGCGCCAGCGAAACGCGCTCACCGGTTGCCGACAACAGCCGAATGCGCTCGATTGCTTCGCGAGTGTCGCGATATTTAGGCAGATACCGCAACGTGAGATCGTAGCGCTGCTCGCCGATCAGCACTTGTGTGAGCGCGTTACCGCCGACGGCCGTCTGAATCGCATCTTGCACGTCAGAGACATTGATGCCGAACCGTGCGGCCTGATCGCGATCCACTTCGAAATTCAGATTGGGCTGGCCGAGGACACGGAAAAGCCCAAGATCCTCGACCCCGGGCACGCTGCGCATCACGCCGACAATTTCATCGCCTTTTGCTTCGAGGGTGCGGAGATCGTCGCCGAAAATTTTCACGGCGAGCGCGCCTTTCACGCCGCTTACGGCTTCTTCCAGGTTGTCGGAAATCGGCTGCGAGAATCCCCAGAATACTCCGGGCATTTTTTCGAGTTCGCGGTCCATCGCGGCGATCAGCAGATCCTTATCCTCATGGAAAACGGGGCGCCACTGCTCCTTGGGCAGAAGATCGACGAAAAATTCCATGTCGAAAAAGCCCGTGGTGTCTGTGCCGTCATCGGGGCGGCCGATTTGATTGACGACTTGAGGAACTTCCGGGAACGAGCAAAGAACTTGGCGCGCTCGATTGGCGAGACGTGCGCTTTCGGTGGGCCCGGCGCTGGGCGCAAGCGTGCCGCGAACCCAAATCGCACCTTCATCCAGATGCGGCAGAAATTCGGAGCCAATCGGCCCTCCAAAGCCCAGAAACATCGCGAAGGCGAACAATACTGCGGCAACTGCGACGGTCACGGAACGGTGGCGGACGGTCCACGTAACCGCGCTGCGGTAATGGGTGGTCAAGAAATTCATGATTGGGTTTTTCCATTCCTTGACGCCGGATTGAAAAAGAAGGCTGGCCAGCGCGGGGGCTATCAGCATCGAGAAGATCAACGCGCCGAGCAGAGCGAACGCCACCGTCCAGGCCATGGGCTTGAATAATTTCCCCTCCACGCGCTGCAAAGTGAAGATCGGCAGATAAGCGGTGATGATAATCGCGATGGCAAAGAACACCGGCCGCTGGACTTCATGTGCGGCCTCGCGGATGCGTTCTGTTGGCGTGTGAAATTCTCTTTCAGGGCGATTCAGGTGGCGGACGATGTTTTCGATCATCACCACGGCGCCATCCACGACCATGCCGAAATCGAGTGCGCCCAGAGAAAGCAAGTTCGCGGAGATGTGGCGCAGGTCCAGGCAAATGGACGCGAATAGCAACGCAAACGGAATGGTGAAAGAAACGATGAGAGCGCCGCGGACATTTCCAAGGAAGAGGAAAAGAACGATGACGACGAGGATCATTCCCTCGCCAAGATTGTGCAGCACCGTGTGGGTGGTGTAGTGCACCAAATCGTCGCGGTCCAGGTACGGGACGATCTTCACGCCCGGAGGCAGAATGTGCTCGTTGAGCTTTTGCACCGCTATGTGAATTCCGTCCATGGTGGCCGCGGTGTCCGCGCCTTTACGCATGAACACGATGCCTTCTACTACATCGTTCTCGTCGACTACCACGCCATCGGAGCGGTGAATGGCTCTTCCGATTTGGCCCAGGCGAATTTTTGATCCTTGGGTCACAACGGCGATGTCTTTGACGCGGATGGCCGTGCCTTTCTGCGTCTTCAGGACGATTTTTTCGATGTCCTGAACATTGCGGACCAGTCCCACGGCTCGAACATTGACCTGCTGCGCGCCTTGCTCGATGAAGCTGCCGCCGGCATTGGCGTTGGCATTCGTTAATTGCTGCTCAATCTGCGCCAGACTCAGCCCGTAGGAAACCAACTTGTCCGGATCGACGCGGACCTGATATTCGCGAGTCAGGCCCCCGAACGAGGAATCATCGACCACGTCGGGCGCGGCCTTGATGTATTTGTTGATCGTCCAATCCTGGATGGATTTGAGCTCCATCAAATCGTAATTCGGATTCGTGTTCTTCAGCGTGTACCAATAGACGGATCCGATCGGGACTAAAATCCGGACCGATTTGCGCGGAAAGACCAGGAGGCAATGTCACTTGCGCCAGGCGCTCGACAACTTTTTGCCGGTCCCAATCATTGTCGGAATCATCGTCGAAAATGAGATTGACGACTGACAGCCCGGCGAGCGATGCGGATCGAACGTGCTCGAGATGCGGAATTCCGTTCATCTGAATTTCGATGGGGATGGTGATTTGCTGCTCGACTTCTTCCGCGGCGCGGCCCGGCCACTGAGTGATCAACTGAACCCAGGTATTCGCGACATCCGGATACGCTTCAACGGGCAATCGCTTGAACGCGACCAGGCCCCACACAAATAGCACCACGGCCACACTGAGCACGATGAAGCGATTGTTCAGTGCGAAGTCGACGATCGAGCGGATCATTACTGCTCCACCGTGTTTTGAAATTCGAGCGCATTGCTTACCACTTGCTGGCCTGGCGCGACGCCCGCCACGATTTCCTGCATGTCGCCGGGAAGCATATCTCCAGCGGTAATTTGCAGGCGGCGGAATTTCTTGTCTTTCGCCGGAACGTAGACCCAATCGCGATCGTGCAGATGCAGAATCGCGGTAGCGGGGACAGCGGCGTGCGTCTCTTTTTTCTGGCCGTGGAAAGTGACGGCGGCAAACATTCCGGGACGCATCACGCCCGGATTGCGCACCTCAATGCGCACTTTTGCGGTGCGGATATTGGGATCGAGAATGGGTCCGATATTACTGATCGTTCCGGAGAAACGTTTATCGGGATAGGCGCTGAGGTGAATCTCGGCTTTGTCGCCCATGCGCACCGACGCGAGGTCGTTCTCGTACACGTCGCATAAAATCCAGACATAGCTCAGATCGGAGATGGTGAACGGATTCGTGGAACTCAAGCCGGAAACACCGGCCGCCAGCGTAACCTGCTGATCGGTAATCACTCCGGAGATCGGCGCTCGGATGTCGACGATCGCCGAGGGTTGATCGAGATCGTTATTTCCAAGCACTCGGAGTTTGTCGGCGCTGGTTTTCATGTCGACCTGCGCTTTCGATTCCGCGTCCTGCGCCACCTGCAAATCGTTCTGAGAGATCGCGCCCTTGTCGTAGAGCTCTTTCGCGCGTTCCAGTTGCGTGCGCGCGAGTTGCTCATCGGCAACGAATTTCTGGTAGTCGGAAAACGCGCCGGAAATATCGGCGCTTTGCACTCGCAGAAGGACCTGGCCTTTTTCGACTGTATCGCCCAGGCGCGCTTTGATTTCCACCACTCGGCCGGTGGCCAGCGAGATCACCGGCACGTTTCTCGAAATGTCCGGGTTGACCGTTGCGGTGGCCGTCAGTTCTGACGCGGCAACGTGCTCAGCCGCGGCGATGAGCGGAAACTTCTCCGGATTCTCCACTTGCAATACGTTGGAGTCTTCGGCGCTTTCGACTTTAAGCGGCGGGGGAGCTCCGGCATTCGGGTCTTTTGCGCCGCCGCAACTCGCCAGACAGAAGCCGGCGAGTAAACAAGCGGCCAGCGGCTCGAGCTTCACGCGTTTCATGGAATTACCTTTCGTCCCACCGCAAGATTGATTTAATCTGCGGCGCCCATCTGCGAAGCCGCCAGTTTCGGATAATTGGCCTGCACGCTCCCAGCAGCCCACTTGCGAAACGAAAAGGCAGCGAAAAAGCGGCCATTATTCGGTGGGCAGATTACAGAGAGGTTACAACTCTCCGGGAGCGCGCTCGGCGGCGCCGCAGCAGGCCGCAGGTCCCCGGAGGTATTGACTCTTGAATCTTCCACCCCGTTTCGATTACTTTCGCAAGCGATTGCTGCCGGACAGGAGAATTGATACTATACCCCCCTAGGGTAGTCAAGGCCCCATGTCACACTTATCGCGCGAAAAACTGGAGTTAGTGAACCGCACCAAGAAGGTGATCGGGCAGCTGGAAAGCGTGCTGCGCGGTTTGAATGAAGACGATCAATGCGCGGACGTGTTGCAGCGTCTCGCCGCCGCCCGGGGATCCATCAACAGCCTGATGGGCGAGTTGCTGGAAGACCACATTCGCAATCACATGCCCAAGAATTCAAAGTCCGCGGAAGAAGCCGCCGCCGACGTGATCGAAATCGTGCGGACCTACCTCAAATAATTTCACGAGCGGTGGAGAACTGCTGCGAGGGATGAGACGGAGAATTACACCGCGCACTACGTCACAAAATGCATGAGCAGGGAAGCAGCAGCTCGGAAGCTACCGGATTGAATTGGCGGGGCCGACGGGGTTCGAACCCGCGACCTCCTGCGTGACAGTACTCCGCCGCGAAAAACAGACGGCGACACAGAGTGAGAGGGAGCGAGCTGGAGACGCAATGTTCATGCTGGTTCTGCACATTAGGCGCCCCTCTCAGGTGTAACTGAACGAGAGCACGCGAGACCCTCCGACACGGGCAGGGATGGCAGGGTTACGACACAAACAACGACACAAACAAAGCGTTGCGTCGCACTCGGTAGCGTTTGGTGGTGGGCACGAAATTAGGCATGCTGAAAATTAGGTGGGCGCTTCATCGTCGTGGAACAAATGGCCTCAGCTCGGCAGTGAACGCGCCCCCCGCTTGCAAATTAAGAAGTGACGATCACAGCGTGTGACAAAAGAGGACCCAAGTAGCCGACAGTGTTGACGTTGCGAGCGGTCGCGTCACGTAAACGTGGCCAGCAGCGGACACGCGAAGACAGCACTTAACTCGGCTAGCCAAGTGGGGTTACGTCACAAAGTACGGCACAAATTTTCGGGCGGAAATTAAGTATCTAGACGGCGCAACCTTCAGTAGAGCCGAAAACTCCTAGAGCTGACATGGCGAGATTAAGCTCATCGGGCGTGTGGTGCAGTATCGCTGTCGACTCACATCCGAAGGGCAATCGCGTCGGAAAGTACGGGGCCACACGTCGAATTTATTTTTTGAAGGTCGAACAGGTGTCAAGTTTCCTCGGCCTCAGAGTCGTCTTCGTCATCCAATCAACTGTCAGTACCAGCGAAGCCCGCTGCCATCGAGCGGAAGAGCGCCAGATACTCGCGCAGCCTCGAGCCCCTCGTGACGTACCTTTTCGAACCACACTCGGTAGGCTTTGTAGGCCTTGTGTATGGCGCTGGCGCGAGTCACATAGTTGCCATTGTGGTCAGTGTACGACGCGCCCTCGCCGCGAAGCGCAATGGCACCTGCGTGATCGAAGCGGCCGAGGTAGATGTACGTGATCGCGTATAACGCAGCGATGTCCACATGCGCTTGAGAGAACGTCTGCGATATCTCCAACCGCATCGCTCCGCTGAACGCAGCTGGCCTCATATCATTTTCGGCGGTCAAGAGGCATTCGATGGCCTCCAATTTGTCATTGTCCGAGAGGGAAGCCACTCCCCAAGGATCGCTCGGCAAATCTTCCGTCACGGCAATTTGATTCTCCCAAGGAAGGGCATGAAGGCGGCCGGAGCTTTGCACCACCTTATCCAGCCATCGACGGCATCTTGAGGGTGTCTGAGCCTGTGCAGAACCTGTAAGCACGAAACCCAAAATCAAGACCGCCGCTAGAACGCTAATGACTCGTCGGATGTTGAGTATAGTATGTGATCGTATCGTTTGGGTCATTCCAAGCCTTTCCCGGCGTTGTGACTGTATAGCTCGTGATTCCTCCCTTGCCGCCGACACTCGAGATGAAATCCTGCCCAGTCGATAGGACTGTCACGCTATGATCTGTAGTACTAAGTGAACCATCCCTAGTGTATACCCCTATGTCTCCTGGTTTCGGGTCCGTGATAGGGCTATAACCGTCGCCCTTAATCAAGTTTGGAACCTGGTCGTTATTGATCCAAACCTGCCCGGCGGCAAAGGTCGTGCCGTGACAGTCAGCGACGTTGCCCCCCGCCTGCACCCGCGAATCACCCAGTAGGTCCGCCCCGCCCGTTGTCGCCTTCCCATTTTTATCCGTTATCGTCACCTGAATGTCACTGGTCGCTTTGGTCGCGTCTATTTTTGTACCATCGTCGGCTTTAATGAAGCCCGAGTCAACTCTCCAAGATATTGTTACCGTGCTTCCGTCTTTGGTAGTGAACGTGCCAAAAGACACGGTCCCGCTCCCGGTTTTGTGGAATATTACGTGCCCGTTTTTGTCCTTTTGGACGTGACCGTGTTGATCCACATATCGCAGGGGATTGTTGCCGACGTATGCGTATAGGTCCAGGGTTTGCGGATTGTCGAGGCTCGCGTACGGAACGGATTCCGCGCTCGCACTCCAATCGGGCGACATGAATCGTCCGGCCGCGCGGGTCAAGTATCGCGCCTCGAAATTGTCGAGGCCGGATTCTGTGTCGCGTTCCTTTCCAGTGAAATGCCGCGTGGTGGGGTCACAGCCGACGATGGTCTGGCCATCGCCGAACGGGAGGCTCGTGATGGTGCCGCATCGTGCGCCAGTGATGTCGCTGCGCGCGCGAGCGGTTCCTAGCCAATCGGAGTGGTCGAAATAGGTGGTGCTGTTTGCGTATGTTGCGACGTGGTAGCTGCCACCGGCGTATACTTCGCCGCGCGTCCATGCACCGCCGCTAATCTCCGTAGACGCGTGGCTCTCCAAATCGTAGATGTAATCCGTGATGGCGCCGCCGAAGTTCTTTTCGACACGGCGGCCCATAGCGTCGTAGGTGTAACTTGTGCCGCCACTCGAAGGACCCGCATCGATAACGACGATCCGGTTTTCGGCGTCATAGGTGTAGTTGTGGACGCCATCGTTAAGGAGGTTACCATCGGGGTCGTAGCTGTAGGTGTCCATGCGGTTGTCGTTGCCGAGGCCGTTCCCAGTAAACGCCAGCATCATGGTTTGCGGCCCATTCTGGTGCCAGCGATTGCCGAAGCGGTCGTAATCGTACGTATAAGACTGACCAGTAGCTGAGGCGCTCTTGAGACGGTTGAAATCATCGTAGGCGTAGGTCCAGTTGCCGTTGATGCTGTCATTTCCCGTAAGCACATCGCCATTCGGGGCGTAGCCTAGACTTAGAGTATAGAATGTCGGGCCGGCTGGGGTGGTGGAAGTGTCGGTTCCACCGGTCAGGTTCGAGCCTGAGGGCGTGGCTGTAAACGAGGGTGACGGGAAAAATCCGCCGGGGTTGTTCGTCTGAGAAGTGGCGGAGAGTGAATAGTTCATATCCGTGCCGTCGAACAGGCTGGTGATGGTGATGGTGCCGCCGCTTGTTGTGGCATTTACGAAGCCATCTGCATTCATGGCGCGCGCGAGGGCGGCGGCGACTGTAGTGGCCGTACTCCCGTTGGCGTAGGACGCGGAAACGGGATCGCCGTTGACGGTAACGGTGACGGTGCCCGTGTCATAGGTTGTGATCCCGCCGGTGCCGCCGGTGAGAGTGGGGCCGGAAGCGGTGGCGACGTACGAAGGCTTCGCTAGAGCGGTAGTAGCGGAGGCGGTCAGGGTGTAGTTTGAGTTTGAATTCCTCGTCTTTGAGACGAGATTCAGCTTCGAGCCGGCAACAGTTGCCGTCACCGGTGATCCGCTCCCGTTCAGTAGAGCAGCCAGGGCGGATAAGATGCTACTGGCGGTCTTATTTGAGACCGCGTTAAACGTCACGCTCGCTGTAAACGTGTTCACGGTGACGCTCACCGTTCCGTTGTCCGATATCGTAGTGCAAGGCTGCCCCGGCGAGGGGCGGCTCGGTGGGATCACAGCCAGTGGATTCCGCGCCAGTGATCGCGACAGAGCCGGTGGCAGCTGTGCCTGGCGGAGTGTCACTCTGCTCCGCACCTCCGATTACTACCGATCCGGTTCCAGGGGTGCCCTGAGTGGTAGTGACTGTGAGCCCGCCTGCTTCCAAGGACGTCAACCATGCACGAGAATTATAGGCGAGAGCTTCGGTGACCCCGTTGCCGAGCGCTCGTTGGGTGGGCGAACCGAATGCGCTGTACTGCACTTCCCGAGAGGAGGTTCGCGGGGTGATTCGCGTCTGAAAGGCTGCTGGTGAGGCTTTGTATCCGGGTGGCGCCATCGTAAACGGAGGTAAGGGTTACGCCAAAGCCGTTTGTTTCTGAGGTGACATCGCTCGCGAGATCGTATCCAAAAACTAGCGGAACATAGCTCGTGCCACAATTTGTGGGCGTACATTGCCACTCGTTTAGAGTCCTGCCGAGCTTGTCATAGCTGAAGTATGTCTGCGCACCGGTAGTGGTTGCCGCGACCATGCGCCCGACTGCGAACGCAGGAGTGATACCACTCGGGCAACCTCCGAACGGGCAAGCGTCATATGAGAATGCAACCGATGGAGTTGAGCCGTCATTGTAGCTTTTAGCCGACAACCGATTGAGTTGCTCATAGGTGTAAGTCGTCTTGATTCCGCGAGCATCGGTCTTTGTTGCTAAATTGCCATCGGCGTCATACGTGTAGGTGGTCGGAGTGGTGGGAGTGTTGGATTCCGGATTAACGGAACTCGTCAATTCGCCGAGGGAGTCGAAAACAAAAGATCGTGCGACGAGGCCGCCCTGGGACGCCGCAGTCAAGTTGTTAAGGACGTCATAGCCGTAGGTAGTGAGGAATCCGGTGCCAGAAATGAGCAGCCCGCAGGACGCAGGAGTGCCTCCGGTTCCCATTTGGGTCGCGCTGCTGATTTCGCAGACGTTGGTGAGGCGGCCCAAGCCGTCGGTCTGAGAGATGCGCTGGACGGAACTGGTGCCGTTGCCCTCGTCAGTGACTTGGGTGGCTGAGCCCTTATTCGCGGTGGTGATGAAGCTCCCGTCTGGGTGGGTCACCTGAATGACGCGTCCTAACGGGTCGTAGGTGTACGCGGTGAATCCGTCGGTTGATGAACCCGTGCTGCGATAGGGGTTTGTAACGGTGGCCCTCCGGCCCAGAGGATCGTAGGTGGTATCGACGTAGTCGGTGCCTTGGGGGTCTGATGTGAGCTCGGTCCGAGTTACCCTTCCGAGGCCATCCACGACGACAATCGTCACGAGATTGGAAGTAGAGGTGATTTTTTTCGTGGTGGTGACGCTAAGAGGCACGGTGGATTCGTTGTAAGTGATGTTTGTTTGGGGGATAAGGCCGGTGGAATCGGGTGGATAGGTAGTCTGAGTGAGGCGGGACAACAAGTCGTACGTGAAGGTCGTCGTTTGAGTGTTGGCGTCGATCGCTGACGCGCGGGTTCCAGTGCAAGAGTTATAGGTGCTTTTGGTCATCTGGTTAAGGGGATTCGTGATGGTTGTGACGTACGCGGCGGAGACGGCGGGTGCGCAGGTAGCGTTCGACCAGGAATCGGCGTAACTGTATTTGGTAAGTAGGCCGCGAGGATCCGTCGTTTGGACGATATTTCCTGAGTCGTCGTATTGATGGCGAGTTGTGAGTGTGGCGCCGTCGGTACTGCGCCATTTTTGGACGGCGGTGACATTTCCGCGGGTAGTGACGGAGGAGCTAAATGCCGTATCGTGTTGAACTGCGCCGCTCGCAGCGATTGAAGTCGTGTAATTGTCATACTCGTACGTTGTCTTCGCGAATTGGGTGGTGCCCGAACCCACGTAAACTATCTCCGAAGCTTTGCGGTCTAGGATATTCAGGCTCGTCGAGGTGTAATCGACCGAGTTGATCGGATTGACGGCCAACCAGGTGTAGTCCGTGCAGCGGGTAGGAGAGCTCGCACCGAAATCGTACTCGCATTTCGCGAGGACGTTGTCGAAAAGGACGGTCCCCACATAGAGCGTAGCGGTGTTGTAGCTATAAGTGACTTTGGAGACCTGGTTTGGACTAACGTCAGCCAAGGTAGTGGTTTCCTGAATTGGGAGTGAGCCCGGAGTCGGACGCCCATTGCCGTCGAGCGCGGAATATGTGGTCACGATTGACCGCAGCAGTGTGGAGGAACCCTGGTAGATCGAACGCGACATCTCCCGCGGGAACTGGAAGGACGGGAAAATGACAGGAGGGTCGGAGCTGTTACGTGAACTAAAACCATAAAGTGTTTTGTTTCCGAGAGCGTCCACGACGGACTCGGCCGAGTTACTTACCGTTGTGCTTCCAATCGCCGGGGTGTAGGTGGTAGTGGCCTCCTCACCTGTTGTGCAACCTCCGGAAGGATCGGAGCAAACGTGGCGGGCAATGACTTCCCGATATGACGCCGCGACGCTCGGGGGAGCGGTGCAGCCGTCGGGGCATTGAGCGACAGTTTGTAGAGGAGCTTCCCACCAGTGGGTGAAGGTTTGGAAGTCGTAGCGCGTGTACCCGCCCGTCGGATATGTGATCTTGTTCAGTTCGCCGTCGGCGGAATTGTATGTAAACGTGTAGGATCTGCCATTTGGTAGGCGCACCGAGCTGAGAGCGCTGAACGAAGTCGGACCAACCCCACCTGCAACGCTGGGCAACGAAAGGTCTAAATTTACATTCTGCGTGGCGTATGTGAAGGAGATGGTCCGGACCGTTCCGCTCGAGTCTTTATAGGTGAAGCCGGTTGGTATGGTTTGGTTAAAGGTCGCGGTAAGAGTGCGGTTAAGGCTGTCTGTGATGGTTGACACGGAGACGCCGTTACTTGCTGCTATCGTGATCCAATTGCCGTTGGTGTCCTCTATTTTGCTTGCCATGACATCGAAATTCCCGATCTGGTCCGTACTGTAAGAGACTGGAAACTGAATTATCGTGCCGTCTTTCAGGCGCGCAATGGCGACAGTAGAACCAGTTGTGTCGAGGACGATATAGGAATTGTCGGCCGTCTTTACTGGGCCGGGTGAGTTGCCCGCAGGGTAGGCGATACTTCCGCCGGCCGCGCTATAAGTAAAACAAGCCGCTTGGTCATCGAGACTCGCCGGCACATGCTTACTTCCATCGGGGAGAACGAGAACAAAGTTGGTCCAGCAAAACTCCTTCGCTGCGCCGATGGTGGCGATGTATTTCACCGAGGCGCTGAGGACGGGGATGTTGAGACGCCACATTCCGTCGATATAGGGTAATTGGTTTTCGCCCTGCGGTTGCCATTCATACAGCGGAGGATTGGTCTTGCCCGTGATCTGATTATTGCCGATCAAGTTATAGAAGCTGCTGTCGTATTCCAGCGCGAGAGTGAGATCGTGACCGTTCCGTCCGGGCAGCGAGATGAGAGGAACCTGAAGGTTTAAATTACCTGACGCGAGAGAAATATTCTCTCTCACGCCACCGTACGATTGGTAGGGCGAGACGCCGGTTTGATCATTAAGCGGCGCGACGGCCTGGCCAAATGCCGGGGTTGTCGGGGTCAACGCGGTGATTACTATTAAACAGAACGCTGCGACGAAATATCGAGTTCGTGCGGTCATCTTGATCGCCCCCAATCAAGCTCGGCAGACCCAAACTATTAGATCAATAACGCAATCGCCGTGTACTTTATCTCAGGTTACTTGACAGTCAAGTGAATTCTGCCGAAGTGCGTTATATCGGCAATAGATAACCAGTTCTTGCTATGGCGCGTCGAATTCTACTTCGGGGTTAAATCAGGAGGTAAGCGTATAAATCGGAGGCCGAAGAGTTGCTCTGGTGTCTTCAGCTAGTCTACGCCCCGTGCAAATTCTCCGATAACATGGTCAGTTGCTCAGCCGTCTTGTTTTTGTCCAGCTAATTGAATGCAATGACCGAATGCAGTTTCAACAATCAGTTGATTGTTGAACGCGTCGCCGCGCGACTTTCCGTCGCGTCGAATCAGTCGTTTACGGGAGCGATTTCAGAGGGGATTTTTGAACGCACTGGAACGGCCGCGTGGACCGTGCCGACCGAAACACCCAGCGTCTTGGCAATCGCGCGCCACGGCTGGCCGGACGCGCGCAGCACGGCAATCCTCGAAGCATCGACGGCGACGCGCGGCCGTCCGAGTGTTTTCCCTTTGGCGCGTGCGTTCCGCAGTCCGGCTCGGACGCGTTCCACGATCAGGCTGCGTTCTAGCTCGGCCACGGCGCCCAGGACGGTGAAGACCATCTTGCCGGCGGGAGTCGACGTGTCCATCTGCTCCGAGAAGGAAACGAAGTCGATCCCGAGGGCCTTGAACGTCTCAAGCGCCCGCAGCAAGTGAGAGACGGAGCGAGCGAACCTGTCGAATCGCCAGACGCACACGACATCGAATCGCCGCTTGTGGGCGTCGGCGATCAAACGGTTGAGCTCCGGCCGGGAATCCTTCGTGCCGCTCACGCCCGCGTCAACGTACTCGCCCGCGATCTCCCAGCCGCGTGCCTGCGGCGAATTGCTGTAGCTCGCGCGTCTGTAGCGTCACGTCCTGGCCGTGGTTCGTCGTCGAGACTCGCGCGTAGATTGCGGCTCTCATTTGGCGTCCGCCTTCGGGCCGGGCTTCTGCGTGGCCTTGACCTTGCGGCCTTTGGCGATGTCCGCGTCCGTCCAGCGCCAGAGCGTGCGGCCGCCGCCCATCGGCGAGTACCTTCGACGGCGCGAATCAATCCGAGAGCAAGCCATCGGTTGAGCGTCCGAAACGAGACGCCAATCTTCGTCGGCCGCGGCTTTCGTGCTGTACGTCTTCTGCATCGTTGTCCCTCTCCGGCCCTACAGCGCCATTAGCTCGACTTCCAGTCGCCCCAGGCAATCGCGGACGTTGTTGCGGCATTCTTTCGAGAGCCGCGCGAAGTCTGGCCCGTTCCCGTTTCCGCCTTCCGCGTGCCACACCTTGTCGAGATACTCGGCGATCTCTCCGGCCATCCCGTAGCTTGAGAAGTCTATCGGTAGGCATCGGCTCAGGAATCGCGGCTCTAGTCCGTCCGTCGAATTGCAGGTGAACACAAACACGGTTCCCTTGGGCGCGTCCGTCGAGTCGAGTTTCGAGAGCAAGGCGAGTTGCGCCGCGCGGGACGCGGAATCCACTTCGTCGATCAGCACAAAATGGAATCCGCCAGTCAGCGGAACGTACTGGCAGATGCGGCAGATTTCCTCAAGGTTCTCCAGGTTGCACTTCTGCGAGCCCAGATGATGGAACTCCGCGCCCATTTCCTCGGCCATAGCCATCGCCATCGAAGTCTTGCCGACTCCCGGCGGCCCGAAGAATAGAAACGAGCACGCGTAGGGATTGCGCCGCAAACTTGGCCAGGACGCGCTTGGCCTTGGAGAGTCCGACAAACTCCGCCACCTTGCGCGGACGATACTTCTCGCTCAGGCGAACGGGAAACGCAAACGTGGGGGTGGTCATTGGCCACCCCCCTTGAGTGCTTCCGTCTGCGAGACGTGAAACACGGTCGTCGTCCAGGGACGGCGGATAACCTTGCGCTCGCCAGTGTCCTGGTCGATTTCCTTGCTGCGGCAGTCAATGAACGTCACGACCTTGACGCCATGCTCGCCGCGACGCACGACACGTCCTAGTGCTTTCCATGCGTCGAACGTGAACACGTTCTCTCGCGGCTTGATCTCAGACTCGGGAATACCTTTCGCCGCGAATCCCTGGAAGATCGCGGGAAAGTTAGTGAGCGATTGGCCGGAGACAGCGCGCGTGAGTGCTTCTTGTCGGTGACTGCGATTCCTTGCCTTGCGGATGGACGGTTGATAGATTCGGGCTAGCTTCCATTGTGACTCACCTCACTTTGGGAGTTAGGCTCTGTCGGATGTTGCTAGCATCCGGCGGAGCCGTTCTGTTTCTAACACTACATATGCCACAATGTACGGAAACGTGTCAAGAGAAAAATGGCGACGCGCGAAAAATAGTTGAGAGCCGCGCAAACTTTCGCGCGATCTTACGGGGATTTTCGGCGGAGTTTACGGAGCACCGTAAATGCGGTTTGCGCGCGAAATCAAAATGCGAAATGGCGTGCGGTCGGCGATGGCTGAGTTGTCCGGCGCGGGGGCATGGCGACGACGGGGACATCTCCGCGGCCTGCGAGCCACTTTCATTTTTTATTTTTTCCGCGAGCTTGGAGGTCCTACTTTGTTTTGCGTCTCAGCGGCTTCCCAACCGCAAGCAGAAAGATAGCGCTCTTGCCTTGCGCTTGCGGCGAAAAGAAGCTAATCACGTCATCGTCGAAGAAGGTCAGTCCGGTCGCACCCAGGTGCTGAGCATACGCAGCCAGGTATATCCGACCGCCGATGGCGCCCGCCTCCAGCTGGACGGCGCGGTAGCCGCGGTTCCCGTAGCGCTCTAGGATGCGTTTCAAATCGGCGAGAAAGAAAATGTCTACGCAGGCGTCCGCCGGCAGCTCCTGCTGTAACCCCAAATAGCCGGCCTCGGCGCGGAAGTCGCCCTGTTTCAGAAGTTCCAAAGTGTTCCCCTCACGCCGGAAGAAGTAGGCGCCGGGCTTGAGCCCTGCACCGAATGCACGATCAGGTAAAGATCGTTGAGTTGGGTGCCGCGCGGTTCAAGGAAGTCGGCCAGAAGACCTCGCGTGGCGCGGTCTAAAATGGATGAGAGTTGTGCCGTTGTGATCGACGCCGTCTTATCGAACGTTCGAGTGGAGCCGCGGCGCAGGATGACCTGTTCGATCGTGTCCTTCGATTGTTCCTCTTCCGGCGGTGGCTGGAGGCGAACTTCCTCGCCCGCCGAAGCGGAAGATCGAAGCGTCGGTTGTTTTCTCACGCCACTGGCGGACTTCCTCTTCAGATTCAAGCGATGACGCGTCGTGCATCTGAAGCATCGCTGGATATTCGACCTCGCTCCGCGAAAGTGGGATCGTCTCCAGGCCGAGCGCCGGAGCCTCTCTGGGGCTGGCAGCGAACTCTCCGATGTGCGCCCGATCGGCACGAGGCAGAGTGAAACCTCACGCCGCGTATCGAGATCAAGCAAGCGGTTCACATCGGCGTCCACGAATCCAAGCACGATCTCAGCCGGCAGCCCCGAAGCCGCGGAAACGGCGAGCATATTCGCCAGCAGCGTGCCGTTGTCCCAACCGAAATGGCGATAGGTGCGCGCCTGGTACTTCCAAGCGTTCCGCCAGTACGTTCCGGTGCAGATTATCGTCGCGGGTGCGTGAGCCACCGCGTCTTCCTGTGCCGTCGCCTCGAGCCAGGTTCCCGCGAAAGTCACCTCTTCGCAGAAGCCGCAGCGATACATCCGCCGGATTGAAGTGATAGACACCGGCATCCAGGCCTGGGAGATCGCCAGCCACGACATACAGCTCGATCTCGTAGAGAGCTCCGGTGCAGGCTGCAGCGCGAAAGTAGATTTCTCCGTCTGGATATGCGCGCTGTTCGTAATCCCCGCCGAGAAATGGAGGATGCGCGCCAGGTCCTGAGGTCAGGGACCGCATCGGGCCGCGACGAGGGCACTGGCTCTGAGATCGCGGAGAGCGCGGCCACCCCTGTTTGCGGCACGTCCCGCGGCAGGGGGACCGGCTCTATCGTCGGATAGACTTTGAAAGGCCGCGGCCGATTCGCCCAGTCCAGGAAATGACGATTGTTACGAATACTTGAGTATGAGTGCTTCGTGCCATCGTGGTACTGCCAAGTCGCCTCGATGTCGCGGTTTCTCATTACCGCGTCAGACTACCACCTGCAGCGGAACACGCGCGAACGAATGAACCGGCGACTGCGTATTGTGCCCGGATCACGGTGCACTCGGAAGTGCTCCCGCCAGCTGGGGCCCGCTCGGCGCTTGACGGCAACGCGGCTAGAAGTTCTGTTCGAGTAGGCGAAACCTATTCGTGGACCGCCACGGGCACTTGTCCGGTAAGGCGACTTACCGGGACTTTGGACCATTGCCGAACAAATAGCAGGCGTGGTCTAATTTGGGCCCTAGTCAGTAGACAATTCCAAGGTCCGGAACATGAACAAAAATGACATTCTCATCAATCTGTCCGAGTCTGAAAATACGAGATTTGGCAACGAAGAAGACTTTGCCCTTCAAACTCTTCCTCAGAAAGTCTTTTCGGCCATTTGGGCTGTCGAATCGGAAGTCAATAACGGCGGATTCTCCCAATACTTTTCCAACGACAGCGCGGAATCAGCATCATTCGTTGTGCAAGCTCTCGAAACAGTTGGTGCTCCGAGAACCGCGAATATTTGCAATCGCGCGATAGTCACGGCTTTTCCTGGTGGACTGCCAACGACGGTGGAAACTATACGCTCGGTCGCAGATAAATTCTCCAAAGAAATTCTCGCTGAGTTGGAGCCTCTAGACCAAGAGTTTTTCTCATACCCTCACAACTTGACAGACTTGCTTTTTACATATGTAAGTGCGCGCCCGGAGGAGTTCGGCCCACTGACGAAACCAGATGACGCTTAGACGCTGCTGCTCAACTCCTGGTTAACGCGCTTACCGGAGAAGTGGAGTACCAGAATCCAGATGTCCGGTTAGGCGACTACCCGGACTTGAGAATCCATTCTTTTCATTTCGTCGGAATGCGCATACGCTCGACTGCCGTGCCGCCCTACATAAAACCTATTCCATTACTCACTTCTCTACTATTTTGGGGCTATGTCGTCTGGGCGTGGGTTGTTTGGCGCGGATCGGCCGAAACCGTTCGGCCGAGATGGAGAGCAATCACAGTGGTTGCAGGGCTATATTGCGCCACAGCATCTACTATTCTTAATGCGTTTATGTTTGTCCATGCCGTCATCACTGGAGGCTACCCTTTCTATCATCCAGTGGAGCTGTTCTGTATTCGCGTCGGCAGCCTTACGGCCTTGCTCGGAGTCACGTGCTCGATTATTGGAAGAGGGAAACCCAGACTCCACATCGCCGTAATCTCGGTCCTGAACTTCCTGGTCTGGTTCGCGGACGCGATGGCGCAGTAGGCTTCTGCCCTAATTCCTGAATAACGCGTAAATCGGACATGAGGAGTGCTGGTACCGCAGTGTCCGGTAAGGCGACTTACCAGGCACTTGGTAACGAGGGATTCTTCATGACACCCATGTGCTGCGGCGATCAATAACATGCCACACGCCGCCTGTCCTGCGCATTAGAACGTACTCGCCACTACCACACAATCCCCCGCAAAAGTGGTCAACGTACAGTAGTGCCTCGGTCTTCCTCAGATTTAGCCCAACGTGCGAGACAACAAAATACCCAAAATTGTTCGGGAATCTCGCTTCAAAGTCGTTTGTTTTAGTCCATAAGATGTCGCTCGGGTTAACGAAAACCGCCCGAGCCCCGCTTGGCAGACGCAAGTTTGCGCTGATGTTTGTCGAAAATACGCTGTTCAGGAAGAAACTGGTTCGGGTAATTCGTGATGATTGTGCAAACCAGGCGTCTGAGACGGAACTCCATCGCGATTTCAATGATTGTCCAAACCAGGATAGTCTGTCGGGCCCATTTCCATCCACAGAACAAATGAGACAAGCTGGATTGCGCAGAACGATAATCTCGATTGTGCGCCCTGCACCCCACTGGTCCATGTCGTGCAGGACTTCTTGCGAGAAAAATGCCGAGAGAACCTCACCCGTTTCTGCTTGTGTTCGCCTCTGCTCAACAGCAAAGAGGAGTCCAGCAACCGCAAGCAGGAGACCAATTCCAGTAGTCGCGTAAAGCACAATCCTTCTAAAGCGATTTAGGCTCATGGTCATAAGACTGCAGCTTGGAGTGCCATTTTACCGCTCTTAGTCCTGTCAGTGCCTGATAAACGCGCAAACCGGACAAGTGAAGTTTTAGCCGAGGGTCTTGGCATTGAAGGTGGCGAGTTCGTCATCTTCCACGGTAAAGCTGATCTCGATTGGTTTGCAGCATACCTCGCAGTCTTCGATGTAGGTTTGGCGGCCGACCGACAAGTCCAACACCATCGAAATTTCTTCCCCACAATATGGACAGGTGAATTCGTGTTCCACTGAACGAGAAGATACTGCAATCGATCCGGCAGGACAACGGAAGCAGCAGTCGGCCAAGTGCCTGATTAACCTGCAACCGGACAAGTGCCAGCTGACTCCGCCTACGGGGCGTCTCCGGAAGTTGCAAGCTCCATTAGGGACCCTTCGGTTGTGGAACGGTACCTGTCGAGGTGCGCGGAAACGTGGTACCAGATTCTTAGCAGAACTTCGCGATAGCCCGGTAGGTTGCTTCGACGTGCTCAATTGAATTGGCTATAAACGGAAGCACTGATTGTCCGCCCTCGCGAAACCTAAAATCCACCCACGTCGTGACTTTAGTTGTGGCCACGCCGTTAGGCACCGGTAGTTGGGTTGTCGGGTCAATTGGAACGCCCATTACTTTGACATCGCCAGTAAAGGTCACTCCAGATCCCCACGATACCTCACCGCTCCCAGGCCGCGTGACCGTGACGCGTCGGGATTCCGTTCTGCTTTGTTCCACGAGGTCTTGGTGCTTGTTTTTATTGTTGAGGGCGTTGAACTGGCCAAGCCAAGGATCTCGGAACGGCTGCAGTGATTCGATGATTTCGAAGACGGGCTTGCAATTCGCTGCTAGTCCCGGATAGTCGTGCCCCATCACCTGCGCAAACTGGGTCGCATTGTGCTGGATCGGAAAGTACAGCCGGCGCGGTGTCCCCCCGGCTTTGCAGAATGCCTCATGCAACTCTTGGGCTAAATAATCAAGACACGAACGAAGGTCTTCGAAAATGTGTTTGATCTCGACCTTGAGGTCTTTGCGGACGACCTGTTCATGCAGCGACGCTTCGTAGGCTGCCTTCAGCTGAGCAAAATCCCCGCGCGACTTCCGGAGCAGGGCTTCGATACTCGTTTTACGTCTCATCTATCCCAAGTCCTCTGCGGAACTACGGCAGGCTTGAATATTGCTCCAGGAGATGAGCGCCAGAAATTCACTTCGTCCGCGGCAACTTTGGACGCGTGCAATCGGAACCAATCATAATCGGTGACCGCGACAAAGAAATTCATCGAGCGACTCTCAGCAAAACGGCGTTGCGGTGAAAGTCAAGAAATTGTCGCTGGCCCTCAGTGAAGGTTCCGACGTTGATCAGCCGCTCGGTCTCGACTCCCATACTCTGCAACGAAGGTTTGTGAGCGACCGGCGAGATGATGAGAGTTCCGGAATCCTCAAACCCGATAAATCCGCGGTCGAACAAATGGTCGATACTAGGCGTCAAGAGTAGGCCGTTCTCGCCATTGAGACGCTCTTCGTTTGAGGAATCCCGCCAGGGCTTGCAGTGGCTGGCCAGAAGGTGAATCGGATTATCAACACCCGTGATGCGGCAGCGGGTTTCAATTCGCATAACACGCTGCTTAAAAAGGCCTTGGCCACGCCGGGCCCGCACAATCGCCTCTCTGTCGGTCTCTTTCACGGATGTATCGCTTTCGACTTGTTGTTCGAGCTTGCGTTCCCAAACGTCCAGGTCGTCACCCGTCACGATTCTGCCACTTTCAAGGGCGACAGGAGACTCGGCAGCGGCGATCAGTGAGCGTGCCTCTTCTCCGATCAAACCGGCGAGGACCTCCGCGAAGCTCTGAGACAGCTCTGTCAAATAGATTGACTGGATGCCGTTTCCGTTAGGCTGGAGCGGTGAGTAGCGATCCGGCAAAACAGCTCTCAAAACCCCCATGTGATCTTTGGGGCGGATTTTGTTCAAGACCTGAGAAAACGAAACGTTCACTCTCCATCCGATATTTTCCCAATTCTGCCCCACAGAGCCAAACTCAGTTGGTTTCGGACACTCCCAGCAATAGGATTTGGCGATTCCGATGGCGGCGACTCGAGTATCTGCGAAAGAAAAGATCAGGTCGCCCGGCGAAACCTCTCGCATCGACTCGTAGAATGGATTGCGAGCGCCGTTAGCGTTGCGTTTTGGAGACCAGAGATAGCCGCCCGCGATCTCTTGGCGGAATGTTTGATTCTGGTTGACCCACCAATAACGCATCCCGACTCCGTGCGTCGAAGGAAGCAAGGATTTCCATCTCGGGCTCTCGGCCGACTTTGGAGAATACACTACATGAACTCTTGGTGGACACATGTAGGGCAGCAGTGAAAGACACCGATGTTCGACTTGTCCGGCCGACAGAACCGCACGGCTGCTGATCCTCCATACAGTGCGGCAGAGTAGCACGACCGTTAATATCCGCCCGCCTGTATAATGGCCGTCGTGAAGCTCGAACAGATCGAGGAGTTACTGGCGGCGGAAGAGTCCGAAACGTTGGAGCGAAAGCAGGGCCTGGACAGAGAGGGCCTTTGCAAATCGATGATCGCTTTCGCAAATGACATGTACGGACGCGGTTGTGGCTGGGTGATCGTTGGGCAGGCACCGGATAAATCCTTCGCTGGTCTTCAGGTGGGAGACGACGAAGCGCAGCGGATCATTTCAGACATCGCGAGAGACCGATGCACGCCAGCTATTCCCGTGTCTGTTGAATGTTTCCTGAAAGATGGTAAGAGGCTCGCAATCGTCGAAGTTCGCGCGAGTCCTGCGCGGCCTCATTTCGCCGGTAAAGCGTGGGTACGGATGGGCAGCACCACCCGTCAAGCCACGGACGCTGAGATTATTCTTCTCCGGGCGGTTGAGGAGAATCGCAAGATCGCTATACTGAAACGATGGTTCGACGAAGGCAAGACTACGGTTGTTCTCTGGCAAATGGCCGCACCGGGTCAAGACTTCGCGCGGTCACCTGGGTACAGCAGGTAAAACTGTTGGAAGTCAATCAGAACTGGATCGTGGTTTACGCCGGCAGCACGAGGCGCGCTTTTCCATACGATGAATTTAACGTCGGCTGGGATCCGGAGCAAGACCTTCCCCAGATCCGATACCACGGTGGACGGTAGCTGGAGCTTAGGTCCCATCGTTCGGCGGAGTCTCGAATCGACGGCGGCGCTTATGGTCAGATATGACCAAATAGGTCCGACAGGCTCTTCCTCAGTCCCTTGGCGATCTTCTCGATATTCACGAGCGACACGTTCCTGATCCCGCGCTCGACGCCGCTGTAGTACGTCCGATGCAACCCGCATCGCTCCGCAGCCTCTTCCTGATTGATCTTCTGCTCTTCGCGTATGCGGCGGATCGGGCGGCCGCAAACGGCTGCAGACACTCTAGTGGTATCGCGTCCGAACTGCGACCGACGATGATTGCTGTCAGAAGAACGCGCGACCAAGAACGCAGGATTTCACAGGCGCGACATGAGTTTTGAGATGGTCATGCCGAAAGCAGAGGCGAGTAGTTCGAGATTGCGAATACAAATTTCTTTTCTGCCATTTTCCAGATCCGAGATGAAACTGCGGTCCATACCGACATACTCCGCCATGTAGACCTGTGTCCACTCCCTCTGCTTGCGAAGGGTGCGTATCCGCTTTCCAAATCGGACACAGATATCGCTCGACACGCCTCCAATTATGGCTGTAGGCTTTCGCCGATAAATCGGCTATAGCCGTCAGAGCTTGCAAGAATGGTGCACGAACCCAAACAACCGCAAGGCCATGGGAATCGGTGGCTCAGAGGTTTGGTGATCGGGCTTGCGGTCGGCGCTGTGCTGGCCTACGTCGTGATGTCACGCGCGCGTCGCCCCAACGCGCCTCTCGGGATTGCCGTCGAGAAGTATATTCCTCCACAGACCCTGCGGCTTTTAGACGGGAACATGCAAGATTTCGGCGAACTCCAGATACTGACGAATGGAGGCGTCATGCTAAGTCTTTGGGACGCGGAGAACGAGCCATTAATAGATTTTGCGGCGATCGAGACTGTCATGCTCACCATCCACCAAAGACAGTCGGAATCGTCGCACCTAAGCTATCTTGTCGTCCTCATGGAGCCGGAGCCCAGTTTTTCGATGAGCACTCCGGACGGAAAACATTTTTCTACACCAAGCAAGAGCCGGGACCGACACTCCTTTCCCGCGGCACTTGCGATCTCGGCTTATCACGGTTTTTTTCCGGAAAAGCCGGAAACAAGGCTTGATGAAGTCGTGCCTTCTGAAGACCTGCGGCTGGTGAACAGGAATCATGAGCTGCTCGCGGTATTAGGGCTATCGGAGGCGGGGGAACCTTCCATAGCCTTGACTCACAGTGACGGGCGCTTGCTCGCAGTTTTGTCTATCACTTCGCCTGACCCTTTGGGGCTAGGCGGGCCTAAAGAGTGGCCCACGTTAGTTCTGTACGACAGGCACGGCAGCCAGCGTGTAGAAGTGGACTTGGGACCGGATGCAACGCCCGCGGTTATGATTTCAGAAAAATCGGACCCGAAAAATCGAACGGATTTGGGGGCGTACGCACTTGATCCGCAATCTGGCAAAGAAGTTTCTGTAGGACTTTTCGACCACAAGGCGGCCGCTATTCCTTGGCTGTCACATGCGATGCGCCGCATCCCCCTGCCTGTGGTGGTCGTTGACGAGCGCGGCCAAGCCCTTTGGAGGACGCATTAAGGAGCCGATTTCTTCATGTCAAGTGCTCAGGCCTCGGTCGATTTGTGAAGGTTGATGAAGGCTAACAGCGCGATGAAAAGGAGTCCGCTAGTAAAGGTTGTATCGCTACTCGGAGGCTTATTAGCCCTTTGGAGCGGGCCGCGCATCTGGGAGTATCTAAACGAATCTGTCATCCAGCATGACAAGTTGGCGACGGTTTATAGCCGCGACTGGGCGAACGGCGAATACAAGCAGTGCACCAACGTCAACGCCAAAACCGAAGAGCCATATCTGCAATGCGACGATTTAACTCTCACTGAGAAAGGGAAGGTATTTAAAGTCCGCTTTTACGGTCAGACTTACGTTGCTGAAAACCGAATCGAGACTCTTCATTACTGGAGATGTCGCAAGAACGGCTACGAAGACCCTGCAATCACCTGCGATGCAGTTAAGAAGCCTGAGTGAAACCTCGCGATTGAGAGTTGCGCGAAGTGTGGTTCTGGGGCCGGACAAAGATTAAAACCGAGCCGTGCGTCTCGAGAGCAACCAACGCTGAAACTTTCGGGGGTGCCGTTCTGCGGACTACATGTCGGTACTATCCTGACCTGAAACATTGCGGGAAATCGTCAGGTGAGAACAAAGGGTGATTGCTGCGGGCCAGGTTAGGCATTCAAGCGGACATAGCCGAGGATTATCCGGGAACCTTGAGACAGGCAGCAACACGACGTTATGAAAGAGCAATGGAGGCCGTCATGGGAATCGCGTTCTTGATCGTTGCCGCTGCCATCATGTTCCACCGTTCGGCTTGGGAGATATGCCTACTCCTTATCGGATACTGGAGTTTCACGCGGCTCGATCAATGGCTGGCCAAACGAACAAAACGAAAAGAGATTGATTACGAAACAGATGGGTGGGAAACAGACCCTTCTGACCCGGGGTACGAAACAAAGGGTAATCTCGCACGCGCGAAGCTCGCAGGTGGAGGGGCAAATCATTGTGACTAGGATTGCGGAGCTACTCAGACGGACGGCGTGAGCGGCCATCGTCGAGACTCACGCTTAAACTCGAACGAATTCGGCCAGAAGTTATAAGTTGGCTGCTGAGTGCTACGGCCAACGCTTTAGATCGCGGGTGGCTCACCGGTCGCCGGTACCCGGAGAGTCGCTGTCAACTCTTCCGCTTTTGGCCGGTAGGAACCGAGCGATTCGATAATCGCGAGCGCGGTTTTCACGTCGAGCAACATATGTAGCGACCAGCGTGTCGAGCGCGTTCCAGACATTCCGATGGAGGCCGCAATTCGCGGGGCCTGCTAGGCGCTTCGATTCTCATTCGATCCGTCGGGACATCGCAGTACAATCTGCTTGTGTCAAATGAACTCGCAAAGGCTCGGCGCAGTGGGGAACCTATTGGCAGCGAGAATGGGAAGCTGTCCGCGCGTGACGTACAGCGCGCGTTCGACGGCACGATCGCGTCGGCCTGTGCGCTCGGGATCAGCCTCGAAGACTTCCTCGAACTGGTTCGGTTGGCCCGAACCAGCGATCCGAGAGCTGCGCGATTCCTTGAAGCCTGGGAGACTCTCGACGCCTCCGAACAGCAGTCTAGCGGAGCGGCCGACGCGGTGTGCGGACAGATTGGGCTCAATCCCGCCGAGCTGCTCCGGACCGTGGCGCACGAGGCGATCAACTTCTCGAAGTGCGTAGCCGAGACTGTGACCGCTCTGGCCCTGCCATCTGTAGTCGCATGCAGCGAGTTCAGGATGGCTCTGACTGACGACGGAACTGCCGACCGCAAGATGCTGTTCCAGCACACGGGCTTTTTGCCGACGCCCAGGGGCTGGCGCACCAACGTCTTCATCGCGCAGAACGGTCAGTCAGCCGGGACGCCCGTATCGTTGCGGCACCGCAGCCAGAACATACGATTCGACAGTTGGCTGAGGCGTTCAACAGGTCGCGCGGGATGCCCTCCACCGCACGGATGCCGGCGCCGATGGCAGACCCTACGACTCTCCTCGGTGCGACACCCGCTCGCGAGGATGTCGCTTCCTTCGACACTGACTGCGAAGACGACGATGGCACATAGGCGGGAGCCCAGAGAGAGGAGCCTTCCGTGCGCAGCGAGATGAACTGGAACCGCGTGCGCCGAGCTGGGAAACTGCTCCGCGACGAGGTAGCGGGGGATCTGCCGCCGATGCTGCGTGGCCTAGCGTGGCAACAATTCCAGCAGCTACCGTTGGCGCGCGCTGCCTGCCGGCTGATGGAGCTCCTGGAGCCGCCGCGATCGGCAACGCCGGCCTCTATTGCCGGAGCCCCCACCGCCCTGCCGACGCAGGCCTTTTCGCGGACATCCCATCGCTCGATCAACGTGGAACCGCCGAGAAAATTTAGCCGAACTGTGTAAGCGCCACGCTGACCGCCTCCCATCCAGCCCTTGGCTACTTCCCATCCTGGCTGGCCGAGCGCGCGACCTCGCGCTTCACCCGGACGCGCACGGTTCCGATCGCGGCCGTCGAATGCGCCGCATCAAGGGCGGCAAACATGTTCAGCGCCGCTACCGTGAAAAGGGTTGGCACCCGCTCGCGTCGGTGCGGAAGGCTTGGGGATTGAGCGCGGAACGCCCGGCGATGGACGCGGACGAGTCAACCGCGGCCAAGCTATGACGAAACGTCGTCTAGGCCTACTTCGCCCCGTATGCGCGGTGAAACAGGACTGCGCGAGGTTTCCGGGTGACCCATTACCGTAGGTGTGGCCACCTGTCCGGGATGAGTGAGACGATGTCTTAGGGCATGCCGCGGCCTTCGGCACGTCAATTTTCGAAGATGTGGCTGACACGGTTCGTGAGCCCGATCCGGCCTGGAACGGCGCCCAGGTTCACTGGACCGCGGGGGATGTAATCGTGCGGACTCTATGCCTCGCGATCTAGCTTTGTGGCGGCGTCTGCGGCGCCGGCGGTGCGCTCGGTGATGCGGGAGTCGCCGGCGGGCGTCGGTACGGTGATTTCTCGGGCGCCGGTTTGACCTTGTCCCGTTTCGGCTTCTTTACCTCGCGGCCTCGCTTATCTCGGTTGCCCATGACTCACTCCTCGTCGTGCTTGATGTGATCCCATGATACTCGCGATTCCGAAGGCCTGCCCCACGGGACTCCGGAGAGTGGGTGAAGCGCAGCCAAATAACGGAATAGCTTCCGTCGCGATTCAGCCATCAGAACCGCGATGTGAAACCGCCTGTAAGCTCTGATGGAGAACATCGCGACATTCTGGAACCGAATTCGGATCCTCTTCGTTCTTCGTCGTTTATGAGTTTATATACCCTGGAACTTGCGGCGAAACGCTTCTGGAACTTGGAACCTGTGAAGTTCCACGTTCCACCGACCGTTCCAACTCAATCGGAACCTCTCAGGTAATTGATTTCGTTCGAGTTTCGCTCAAAAGTACGTCCGGGTTCCAGCCCAACCGCTACCCGACCTTCTTGAACGTCCCATTGTCGCACCTTACAAGTATGCCGAGGCTCAACGTGGCCTTCGTGAGTCGGGACAAGCTTGAGCGTGGCACGGTTTTATCCGCGATGTCTTCAAATTTGAACTCTTTCGGCAGTTTGTCCCAATAATTTCTTTGAGCCTGCGAGAGGCTCCGAAGCAAATTGAATTGATCCGCGGTGACTTGCTCAAAGCCAGCGAGTTGATCGTCCTTGTCCGCGACGGGTCGAATCAAGATTGGGTGCATTTCTCGCCCGCGAACGATGCCATTTATCACTCGAACCTCGTCGTCCAGCATGTCGATCCCCAGCCGTGCGTCGGATCGGTTCACTATATCTAGCGAGCCGGACACTTCTTCGAGCCAATCCCTCGCGTCCGAAAGCAAGTCTGCCTTTACGCCCCTCCGGTCCTTCTTGCGAAGATTGAACGTACCGAGGATTGCCCCGTGCGGAAACCTAGCCAGGATTTCTCTCAATTTTCGAAAGAGCCTTAGGACCTCCGGTTTTTTCGTGGTATCCAGTTGGAAGAGCATTTCCACGGGATCTACCAGAACGATTGCATTGGGCTTCGATCTGAGCGCCCTCTCGATCAAGGCCAGTTTCGAATCGTGTCCCGGCTCAGTTGTGGCCTTCAACAGTGCCTCTGTACTCGATTCGGTTAGGTAGTCACGCTCTAGGTACACATCCAGTTCACTGGGCACGCGAGGTACGGGGACTCCGAGTCTGCCCGCGATAACTTCGATCGTTTTCTTGTAGTCTGGACCGGGAGTTTCGCAGTCGAAGACGATGACAGGCCGTCGCTGCACCCTCCGGCCGCACCAGTTTAGGCCGTGGACTAGTCTGACGGTGAGATCAGCTAAAACCGGGGATTTGCCCATCCCAAAAGGGCCGGCAAAGGCGGCTAGCTCACCTTCGCGAAGCAATCCGTCGATCAACTCAGGTCGTTCTTCACGGTTCCGCTCAAAAAAGGATCTGGCCACGTCACTTGAACCTTGAGAGAAACTGACGAACAACGTCGGGGTCGAACAATAAGCGACGGCAAATTCGAGTAGGTTTGAGCGCACCTTTTCGGACCCAGGCTCTGACTGTATGGGGCGATACTCGAAGTCTGTCAGCGAGATCACGCAAGGTGAGCAGTTGGGGAACACCGTCAGACATCGCTCAATCCTTTGTTTTCAGCCTGGCTTCGACCGCCTCAACAGGAATGCGCCAACGCTTTCCGACCTTGCGGCCCACCAGCTTTCCAGTCCAAAGCAGCGAGTACAAATAATCGAGCCCGACGCCGAGTCTGCGGGCCGCTTCGATTGCGCTCATTTCTGTTTGTTTTGTCATATTCCTCCTTGACAGTCGCGATGCTACTCCTTACCCTAATGCTCGTGCAACGTGGCCATATCAAGACCGTAACAGAACTTGCCGTTCTGGTGCCCTGCGATGCGAAGGACAAAGACGGCTTAGCGACATTTCTGTCGGAGTTGGCCGGAACTCAGCCGGTCCGAGTTGTTACTCTGGGTGATCTCAAGTCCGATCCACGCAAAATTTAAGCAAGCGCTGAGTACGATGTGGGACTACGAACGGGTGCAGTTCGAAGCGGTGGTCGCCTTACTCAGCGCGTTGCGAAGAAAAGACAAGCTGGCAATCAGCCGCGCCCGAGGCTTCGTCACGAACGCACTCGCGCTCAAGCGAGAAGGGGACAGGAGACTCGGCATTAGCCCGGCGCTAGATGATGACCTAGATTTTGGGCGGGTTCTTATTCATGTTTTTGGCCTGGAGCCGGGACAGGAGAAGGAAGCCATTGAGCGGTGGAACGGTTACCGTCACGGTCCGAAAGCGGATGCAAACCATCGGTGGCTACTATCGCAGCTAATGTCTGAAGCGCTCGATTCTGTGCGTTTGGTGCTCTGGTCGTCGGGAAAGCATCTTCGACCTGCGCTCTACTGCCCTCAGGCCAAGGCCGCTCTTTACGCGATGCTCTTGATGAAGATCGCCGCTGGGCGGGGATGGGGAGTGTGTCCGTATTGCGGTCAGTTCTTTGCTCAAAAGCGTTCCGACCAGAATTACTGCACGATTGCACATCGTGAGGCGCATCGAGTAGCACGGTGGCGTGCAGCGAGAGTATCGCAATCGAAACAGAGAGGCGGGTCATATGGCACTCGTAAAACGCGGTAGGACGTGGCACACACAATTCTACGTTAACGGTGCTCGCTACCGACAGTCGCTTCGCACAACCGACTGGCGCGAAGCGCTTCAGCGCGAGAAAGAACTGATCTCGCAGGCGAGTGTCGGGAAGCTCGCGCCGTCGAGTCAGCAGTTCGCCCGACTCGCCTTTTCCGTGGCGGCGGATCGATACATCGAAGATCGTAAGGCCTATCTGGCGCCTCGAAGCGTGCGTACAGAACAAGAGCGCCTGAAGGGTCTGCGATTATTCTTTGGTGCGACGCCGTTAACCCGCATCAGTTCGGACTCGGTTCGAGAATATGTCGCCAAGCGCAAGAACGCGGGACTGAGCAATCGCACGGTGAATATGGAGACTGGCTGCCTTGCTCGCGTTCTAAAGAGGGCGAAACGTTGGCATCTGATCGCAGAGGATATAAAGCCGCTGCCCGAGGGACGGAGCGTGGGTAGGGCATTGACGCATGAAGAGAAAGTGAAGCTACTAAAAGCTGCTGCTCGCAAACCAGAGTGGATGCTTGCGCGGCTTGCTGCAATCTTGGCACTGAATACCACGATGCGAGGGTGCGAGATCCGCGGACTACGATGGTGCGACGTCGATTTCATAGAACGGACACTCACCGTGCGCCGAAGTAAAACACAGGCGGGGGAGCGCGTGATTCCGCTCAACGGCGACGGGTGGGGAGCGATTCTCGAGTTACGGGAGAGAGCAAAACAGCTTCTCGGCGTCGAGCCGCGCTCCCAGTGGTTTGTATTTCCTCATGGGGAGGGGCAAGGGCCCGTTACCCACACGAAAACGAGACCTGGGCCAAAATCGGTAACTGTGAAACCCGACCCAACCAAGCCTATGATTTCGTGGCGGACGGCATGGCGAAAAATTGCCAAGGAAGCCGGACTCCCCGGGCTGCGGTTTCATGATCTCCGGCACCACGCCGTGACAGAGCTTGCCGAGGGGCAGGCCAGCGATCAAATAATACGGTCGATTGCGGGGCACGTTTCACTTCGAATGCTAGAGCATTATTCTCATATCAGGTTGGACGCCAAGCGCAAGGCGCTTGATGCTCTCTCAGGTGGACCACCGGACTCAGTTACGACACAACTCACGACACAAATTTCGAATCGATCGCCGCAAGCGATTGAAAAGAATGGCGGGGCCGACGGGGTTCGAACCCGCGACCTCCTGCGTGACAGGCAGGCGTTCTAACCAAGCTGAACTACGGCCCCGTTGTACTTGTACGGCGTCACTTTTGCGGTGATGGTGGGCGGTCAGCGATTTGAACGCTGGACCTTCCCGGTGTAAGCGGGATGCTCTAACCGCTGAGCTAACCGCCCTCGTGATGCGAACGCATTCTGCATGCAACGAATTTAGATTACAGGTTATTCGGCCGGTCCGCAACTGAGTCGCGTCTCCTTAAAGCCCGGAACGGACTGCGACAACACAGCGGAATGGCTGCGAATGTGCAGAGATTCTATCCATTGTGAAAGCCAGATCATATTTCGGGCTATTGTCGCTCCTTGCGCTGCTAGCTTGGTCTCAAGCGCCGGCGCATTCCGTTTACATTTCCTGGAGCGAGGCGCAGCCGGCCCTCGCCGCTTATCAGGATGCTTTGCCGGAGCGATTGCGAAGCGCCGCGCCGCTCGACGAATCGAAATGGGCGGCATGGGTTGCGGCCAGCGATCGCGAAGTGCGCGCGCGCCTCGATCGTGGGCAGGAAGATACTCTTAGCAATTTGCTGCGCTTTGGCGTCACCTTCACGCAGGAATACCGCATTGATGATGAATACTTGCCTAAATTTGGGCGCAGCACGCTGGTGGATTCCTTCGCCGGGCAACGCGCCGGCGATTTGGTCCGCGCGCTCGCTTCGCCGCACTCGGCGGAAGGATTCCGGGAAATGCGCGCATTTCTCGAGAAGCAGGGCTATTCGTTTGACACTCCGGCAGCGCGCCTAAAAGTAAAAAAGCATCTGCTCGAAAATCTGGCGCGGCTGCGCGACGATTTCGTGAACGCTCATTCCGAGGCCGCCAAGGAAAATCGCTGGCAATCCTTCGAAGCGCGCGGGATTTCACTCGATACGAATCTGTGGCCCGACTATGACGTTGACGCCCATCTGCGCGCCCTGCTGCAAAACGGCTCGCTCAAGCCGGGCAGCGTGCGCCGGATTGCGATCGTCGGCCCGGGGCTTGATTTCGTAAACAAGCAGCAGGGCTATGATTTTTATCCGCCGCAGACCATCCAGCCCTTTGCGGTGCTCGATAGCCTGGTCCGTCTGAAACTTTCGGATCCTGCGTCGATCGAGATCTATACGATGGATATCAGCTCGAGTGTGAACGTGCATATCGAGCGGGCGCTCAAAAATGCGGTCGACGGTAAATCGTACGTGCTGCAATTGCCGTGGTATCAGGCGGGCCGGTGGAGCGATGAATTCCGTGCAGCGTTCGTTTCCTATTGGCAAAATCTTGGATTGTCGATCGGCAAGCCCGTGCCGGCAATTCCGGTGCCGCAGGGCGCCGAGGGGATTGAATCTCGCGCCATAGCCGTTCCGCCCGCCATCGTTCGCCGCATTACGCCGTTGGATTTGAACATCGTCTATCAACGGATCGAGCTGGCTCCCGATCAACGCTTCGATTTGATCATCGGCACGAATGTGTTCGTCTACTATGGCGCGTTTGAGCAGTCGCTGGTGCGCGCGAATGTGGCGAGCATGCTTAGACCCGGTGGATTTTTGCTTTCATCGGAGAAACTGGCGGATCGCATCGAGAATGGATTGGCGCCGGAGACGACCACCGAAATTCCTATGACTGGGCCGCCCGTGATGACGGACTACATTTTCGGCTATCGGCGAAAGTAATCGGTGCGGAAATTACGCCGCCCGCTAAGCTAGATCGGATTCCCGGCGGCAGAAGCAACGAGGGCGCCGGACACCCGCAGCTATGCTGGACGGACAGTAAACTTCCGCCCCTACCGCGGGCGAGGCAACGGCTGCGTCCATGGTTGCGGCAAAGGTTGCGGCGTGGCGTGCTTTCCTGGTTACCGACGGAGTGCTCAGTGAATGTGCTTGTCCGTGGCAGGTCAGCGCGCAGGAATTCGTGGCCCGGCTATAGGAAACTGGACCGCCGTTTGGCGCGACTACGTTGACATCAAAGTTGACCAGCCGCTCGCCGGAAACAGTGGCGCTAGTCGCGCCCATTCCATGCGGAGTATGGCAAACCGAGCAGGAGAACCCATCGTTAATATGACGGGCGTGCTCGCTGAAGCTGGCGTTCGACACCACGTTGGCAAGACTGTGGCACTTGCCGCACAACGCGTACGGGCCGCTCACCGTGAGATCGGGATTCGGATTCAGATTGGTGATGAGTTGGCCTGGAGCCGTCGTCTCGCTGGCTATGTATTGCCGCTCCAGAATGTGCGTCCACTTCGTTCCATGCGGGCCATTCGGTCCCGTGCCGCCGAATTCGCGATTGTCATCGCTGTTGTGGCAATCGGAGCAGAAAATTTGGACGCCCATGCTGCGTCCCTGGGTCACGCCATCGAGATTCAGCATGTTGGCGAGCAAGCTGGGCTGCGGCAAAGCGCTATTGCTGACGTGCGTTACGGGATGACTCGAAGTGCTGCTGATGGCGAATTGCGGAATGACGTTGAGAATATCGCCCGAGGACACCAGCCGATTGGGCAAGTACCCGTAGATCGGATTGACAACTTTTCCCGCGCTCGTGCCATGGCAACGCAAGCAGTTGTCGTACTCGTTTACGGCGGGATACACGGTGCTCACGCCGTCTGCCGCGCTGACTCCGGCGATGCCATTCTGCGAGGGCCGAATGAGCGGCGGAGGCGTGAAACTCGTGACTTGATTGGCGGGATGGCCGTTGTGGCAATCGACGCAGGTGGCGTGACGATTGTTGTTGAGCACCACGCTTTCGGCGGCATCGTGCGTGTTCACGCCGGCGGGAAATGGGTGGCCGACCTTGGCGAATTCCGCGAACACATTGGGAATTCCGGGAGAAATATTCGATCCGCCGCTGTGACACGCGAGGCAGTCTTGCTCGTTCGGTGCGCGCAGCAATCGCGCGGGGCCCTGGCCGTTGTGAGGTTCATGGCAGGAGAGGCATGCGTTCTGCCCTACGTTCGAGTAGCTCCCCACTCCGGACTGCAGCGTGGTCTTATTCGCGGCGGTGGCGTGAATTCCCGTCGGCCAGCCAGCGAGATGGTTGATCTGCCCGGTTAAAGCGCGCGTCGGATCATGACAGGCGAGGCACATCTGGCCACTCGAGCTATCGCGCACCAGAAAATTCTGAGAAATGGTGTCCTTGGCTTGCACGTGCGGGTCGTGGCAGGAAGTGCATTCGATATTTCCCTGCACCAGATGCACCGCTCCAGTGGGGTCCGCCGTTTTTCCCTGAGAAACCAGCGTCGCCGCTATTTCGACGGTATCTTTTAGCGGCAGCACCAGGCTGAACGGATGCGAGTTCTGCAGGTTCGTGCCGAACACATCGACGGCAGACATCGAACCCGTCATGGTCACGGCGCCGTACACGATGGTTTGTCCGGGTGCGACGGTTCCATCATGGCAGCTCAGGCAAAGGCTGCTATCTCCTCCGAGCGGAGGGATGGTGTTTCCGGTCTGATGATAGGTTGTGCTGGTGTAGGTCGTGTAGGTCTGCGTCGAGAAGGTTTGGTTCCAAAGCGGCGCCGGCGCGAATCCGGAATGTGGTGCATGGCAATACGTGCAGGAACCGGGCCGCGCGCCGGTTACCGGCGACTTGCTGCCAGTGGTCAAATCGTGGACGCCGATTACATCGCCAGTCACCTGCGCGCGCATCGCGGCTGGAGCCATCATCACCAGGGCGCACATCAGCAGGAACCGCGGCCTCACTGATTTCCTCCCGCCGATTGTTTCGGCAAACCGTAATAGTGAAATACTTGCACGCGGCGGTTCAGGGAATCGACCACGAAAACGCGATCGTTGTGATCGATAAATAATCCGGACGGCAATTGGAATTGCGCGACGGCTGTGCCGCGTTGCCCGAAGTAGTAAAGAAGCTGGCCTTTGCGGTTGAAAACCTGCACGGCGCCCCGAAGCCCGTCCACCACGTAGAGATCGCCCTCGGAATCAATGGCGATTCCCTTGGGACGGAACATCGCGGCGTTATCGTCTCCGATGTGGCCAATGGAGTATTGAAATGCTCCCGTGCGATCGAGCACCTGCACGCGGAAATTCATCGCATCGACCACAAATAAGTCGCCGCCATCCAGCCGAAGCTCGGTGGGGAAGTTGAACTCCAGTTCGCCGGATCCTTCTTTGCCAATGGTCTGCAGCACATTGCCGGCTAGATCCATTACGAAGATTTTGTCGCGCAATGTGTCGGTGACATAAATGCGGTTGGCTGCCGAGTCCACGGCGATTCCGGTGGGGCGCTTGAAGAAGCCTTCGCCGTATTTCAAGCTTCCGATCACCCGGCTGAATTTGCCGCTGGGCTCAAATACAAAAACTTTCCCGCCTTCCGAATCGGTGACGTAGATGTTGTCCTGAGCATCGACGGCCACGCATTGCGGCGCGAGCAGATGGTCTTTGCCTTTATCGCGGCGGGAAATGAATTTGTATTTCTGCTGGGCGAAATCGAAGATGTGGATCCCGTAGGCGCCCGGGTCGGTCACAATCACGCGCCCGTGCGAATCCGCGACGATGCCGTAGGGGCGAATCAACGAATGAAATTCCGGCTCGCCCGCCACCACATCCAGCACTTTGTTCCAGAAGCCGCGCTTGGGCTTGACGTCGCGCTCCCAAGTGAAATTTCGTTCGTAGCTCAGCTTGCGCCCGCCCTCGAGCAGCAAATCGGGAACCGGTTGGTCTTCCGGCTTTTTCTTGTCCTTCCGCGAGCCCCAGGCAGGAATCAGCAGCAAAAGGGCAAACACGGTCGCGGTCACCGCGCGTAGTTTCAATCGCGATGCGCGGATCAGAAAAATTTGAACCACCGTGAAACTCCGAAGTAATAAGTAGAAACGTTGGCAGCGGGAAGCGGCGAGGCGCTGAAGCTTTGCTCCAGCCGGGCATAGCCACCCGTCAGGTACACTTTGCGGAACTGATATTGGGTGTAAACGGTGAGCTGCAAGTTCTTGTTCGAGGATGCCTGCGTGTCTCCGCCTGTATCGCTGGTGGACTTCGAGAAGCTCGCGCCGATCGTAAGTCTTCGCACCGGCGAAGCCCCCAGCCCGAAAGAATAACTCCTGCCGCCGTACAGAATGATGAGGCTCGAAGGTATAACCGGCGTAGGCACCGGCGTGACGACCAGCCCGGCTCCGGTCTGCACTGCATTGCCATTGGCGGCGGCGTAGCTTCCCGTTAGGCTGGCCCAGCGTCCGAAGGTGAATCCGGTGGAATAGCTCTGACTGCGGCTTTCGGTTCCTGCTTGCTGCGTCAATGCAGTGCGTGATCCGGACGCGCTGGCGCTCCAATACACCGAACCGAAACGGCGTCTTACATTGCCAGAATAGTTGTAGTAACCGGTCGTGTAGGTCACCAGCAACGTCTGCGCGTTCTGCGCGTAGCTGAACGACGCGCCAAAAAACCATTTATGGATGCGCCGCGAGAAGTTAACCGTGCCGATCAGCCCGATGGTATTGACGTCCATGTTGTCGAGCCGCGTGTCATTCACGGTTCCGGACACGTTGAACGAACCACCCAGCAACGGCCGCGTGTAGAGAATACTGCCGCCCGCGGAAGTTGCGCCCACGCTTTCGCCGAGGAAGGATTGATCGCGGCGCTCGACATCGCCGAGCAATTGCAGGTTCGGCAAAATCGCGTAACTGGCCACGCCCAACGCATCGAAGGAATCGGATTTCTCGTTACCGTTAGGAGGCAGTGGAACGCCCCCGCTCGAGGAAGCCGCTTCGAACAGCGTTCCGCCCAGATTATCCGAGTAATTCAGCCCCACTGACAGATGCAGCTTGTTGCTGGGCTGGATTCCGGCGTTTGCGGTGATGGAATCAACGGTGCCATTGAAGCTGAAGCCCTGATCGTCGGTGCTAAAAGACGAGCGCGTGAAAGTGGCGGAAAACCCACCGCGCATTGGCAGAGCGTGCGAAATATTGAATCCGAATCCATCCGTGCCCGTATCCGAGTTTACCGATTGATCGGTAGCAGTGAACAATTGCGGGATCACCGAATTGGACGTTCCATACTGAAAGAACGCGCCCATGGCGTATCCGTGCGTCAAATATCCCGAATGAATATTGATGGAATCAAAAGTCGTGCTTCCCGTGTCATTCGCGCCGTAAACTGAATAATCCGTGCTTCCTCTTTGAAATCCAAAAGTGAGGCTGGGCATATCCGGAACGTTTTCCGACCAATTGACGCCGAATGAATCGCTGTTTCCGTGCGTCGTGTAACTGGGCAGCCCCGGCAGCGCGAAATTCCCTTCGCTGTTATACGACCTCGAATAATTGACGGAACCCGGATAATTGCTGCCATTGAAAATTCCCGCGGCGAAATTCACACCACTGGCGTCGGAGATGGATTGATAATTGGAATCGGCGCGCGACTGATTCAGGTACGGCGTCACAGTGAACGATAGAAAATTGGGATCGTAAAAGTATCCTGCGAGAGTCGCCGTCCCGCCGAAATTCAAGCTGTGCTCCGAGGCCGTCTGATTCCCGTAGTCCGCGGAATATCCTCCCGAAACTACCCCGGTCAGGTTCATATTGACGTCGCCGGCTTGCACCTGCGCGGCCGCCGGGCGAGCCCAGAAAAGCAGCAGCCCCGCGGCTAGGCAATACGCGACTCGAGAAATCCGAAGCAAGTCCCCCTGCTCTCTTTACAGCACTTCGACCTTGGCCTTGCGCCGCAGGGCCTGATCCAGCGCGGCACGGAGCTGGTTGGTCTTCTTGCTTTCCAGCTCCTTGCGCAACTCGTTTTTTACGTCGGCAAATTTCGCCTTGCCCGCCGTTACGTGCTGGTTCAGCCGCACGATGGTGAAGGCTTGCTCGATTTGAATGATGCTGGTGATCTGCCCTGGCTGCATGGAGAGTAAGGCATGCACTACGGCGGGATCGAGCTTGGCACGCTCGACGAGCTTGTGGTCGCCCATCATTACCCGGTAGTCATCGTCCGATATTTTTTCGGCGAGCATTCCGAATTCTTCGTAGCTTTTGGTGGCCTTGGCCTGCCGCAACGCCTCTTCGGCGCGCCGGCGCCCTTCTTTCAATTGGTCGGCAGTCTGGTTCTTGGGCGGCAGAACCGAGATGGTCTGAAACGCGAAGGATTCCGGGTGCTCGAATCGCGCGGGGTTTTTGTCGTAGTAGGATCGCAGTTCCGCGTCCGACACGGTCGATTTCTGTTGCACCTCAATTTTCAGCAAGTCATCGATCAACAGGGAGCGGCGCACCCGCTGACGCACCAGTTCTTCCGAGTCGTGGAATTCCGTGTGGACGAATTCTTGATACAGAGCTGGACTGGCGAACTGGGCCCGGAAGTCCGCTTCGGCCTTTTGCAATTTCGAGGCGGGCACTGTCATTCCGCGGCGCAAAGCTTCCTGATATACCAGCTCCTCGAAAATAATCATTTTCATGGCGCCGTCGCGGATGCTTTCTTCCATTTCTTTGGGGAACCCGCCATTGTGCTGGCGCGCGTAGGGAAAGATCGCGAACATCTCGCGCAACAGGTCGCCATCGGTGAGAACGGTGCCGTTTACCCGAGCCACGGGCCGGCCCGTCGCGTGTATCTGCACGCTCTGCGACGGTGCTGAGTCTTGAGCAGACGCTGTCCCGAGCGCCGCTAGCACGAGCACGCCGACACCCAATTGAAAGTTCATAGCGTTTTCAGGCTACTGACTGAGAAAACAAGAGGAGAGATTTCGCTCTCCCCTCGTAGGTTGAAGTTAGAAAGTGGTCCCCGCCGTACCGTTGTTCGACTCGTTCGCTTCGCCGCCATGGCACTGACGGCAAAATTGCGCGTTCTGGTTCGAACCAGCGGTGGTTGAGGCCGGGTTATAAGGCGCCAGGATGAAAAACATCGTCTGGTAATAACCCGACGGCAGTCCAGTCTTCGGTCCGTTGGTGACCTTCACCACGTTCATCAGGTGCTGGTTGTGGCAGGTCGTGCAGACGACGACTGGCGAAGTGTTGTTGTAGTTCCCAGGTGCGACAAAAAAGCCATAGTTCGTGATGAACTTGGCGAAATTGGTGCCCGAGGGAACGTTAATCGCTCCGGCGGTAATGGTGCAATCCCAGTTGTACTGTCCGCCGCAACCAATGATGGCGTTCAGTCCGACTGGATGGTCGTTGAGGTACCCCAGACTATCGGCGCCCAGTAACGTAGGAATTTCGTTAAAGGTACCGTAAGTGGATGGGAGCGTCTCATAGACCTGGTTCTTCATCATCGCGCCCGTGGCATAGTTGCCGTCATGGCAACTGAGACAGGTCAACAGCCCCAAGACATCGGGGGTGGTGGCCGTTAGGCTGGCCGGCAGAGTCTCGACGTAAAACGTGCCGGCTCGTGACTGGCCAGTGTTGATGACCTTGTTGTACAGATTGCCGACATCCTGGCCCCAGAGCGCAACCGCTCCGGCATTTGGGTCGCCGGATTTGTTGGCTCCGTTGCCCGATGCGCCGCTATGCGGAGCATGGCAAGCCGTGCAACCACGGCCATAGTTAAGGTGGGCGCCGAGGACGTCCGTCGACGGCGAAAAGCCGGACTGGGCTGCAGCAATTCCTGCACTGCCCAGCACGACGATTAGGGTTAACAATACTTTCTTCATGAACAAACCTCCCAATCGTGCTGCAGCACTTCCATTGCTACTGAAACTGCTGCTACGAAAGCCGGACAAGTAGGCCTGCTCTTGTTCGTCTCTCTTCTTGGTTGTCACCCGACCAACCAAAAACTCTTGCCCGCCGGTTACTGCGCGGTGGAACTCTGTGCCTTGGCGGACGGGTCAGCCTTCGGCGACGCCGAATCGGCCGGCTTTGGCGCGGCCTGTTGCGGCGACGCTTCGCGGCGCGCTTTCTCCGCCGCGGCTTCCGCATCCGTCACGTACTGAAACATCTGCATCCGGCCCGGATATTGTTCGCTGGTGAAGACGTGGTTCTGTTTGTCGATGGCGATGCCCACCAGCGCTCCGAATTGTCCGGGAAAATTTCCGTGCCCGCCGATCCAGGTGAGCAACTGCCCCTCACGGTTGAAGACCTGCACGCGATCCTGATACGCGTCCGCGATCCAGATGTGCCCGTCGGAATCGATGGCGATTCCTTTCGGCCGCGCCAGGTATCCCGGTCCATCGCCGTGCTGTCCGAACATGCCGATGAACTTCCCGTCGGCATCGAACATTTCCACGCGGTTGTTCATCGTGTCGGTCACATACACATTGCGGTCTTTGTCCAACGCCACATTCGATGGCGCGCCAAAATCTCCCGGCGTGGTGAGCCAATGGTTTTTGCCCGCGGTGCCGATTTTGCGCACCAGCTTCAAAGTGTCTGCGTCGAACACGATCACCTGGTCTTGCTGCGTATCCACTACGTACAGATAGCGGTTCTCCGTGTCGATCGCCAGGCCCACGGGATCCACGAGTCCTTCGTCGATCTTGTTGATCACTTGATGCTTTCCATCAAACACCAGCACGCGGTGCAGCTTGCCATCCGAGACGAACAGGCGATCGTCATCGTCAATTGCCAGTCCGTTGACCAACCCGAAATGCGCTTCATAGCCGTTGCGGATCAGTTGCACGTCGCGCGTATCGGTATTAAATATGAAAACGGCTCCCACTTTCTGATCGGCGACGTACACCAGACCCTTGGAATCGATGGCAATCCCGTAGGGCGAGATCATTTGGAACGGAAACGTCTTCACATCGAATTTCTCGGTCTGTGGCTGCTCGCCTGCTAAACGGTCCATCCAACTCTGCTTTTTCTTCTTAGGTGCGGGACTCGTGTCGATCTTTTCGCCCGCGAAGTAATTCAGGTAACGCACGCGCGCGATCGATGGAGGGCTGGGCCACACCAGCATCGATAAATCGATCTGCACTTTCGGCTTGGCCGCCTGGTCGGCCGCCGTATCGGCCTTCTTCTTCTTTTGGTTATCGGCAAAATTGGCGAACGGTAAAGCCAGTACTACCGCCAGCAGCCCCGCGATGGCTGCTCCGTTTCGGCACGCCGCTCGTATCGCAATCCTTTTCATTGCTTCACTCCAAATTATCGGCTCATGTCGATCCGGTTTCTGTGACAGCCGTCACAGAAGGCCATATTGTTTTCCTGGTCTTTCACCAGTAGTCCGGCGTGCGCCGAGGAGTGCGGCTGGTGGCAGCTCATGCAACTCAGCGAGAAACGCACTTTGGTGATGTCTTTCGGATCGGGCACATCCGAAACCGGATGCCCGTCGACGGGATGGCCAAATCCGAATCGCAGCGGCAGGATCGGTACGCGGTTCTTCTTGTAATAGTCATCCGGAAGCTTCACGGCCCCGTTGAAAATGGTCAGCACGTGCTCCGCTTCCAGCTTCTGGGGCACCGAATCGGGGCCATGGCACTCGAGGCAGAGCGCATCGCCTTGCGCGCGCAGTAGATGTTCGCTGTCGTTGCCGTGAGGGTCGTGACAGGTCGCGCAGCCCTGCTGGTATGCCGGCTGATGCAACACGCGCTTTTTGCCCTCGTCGGCTTGCGTGATATGGCAGCCCAGACACACGTTCACGGCATCCGGCTTCGGAAAGCCGGGCGACGCTCCGGCATGCGGGTTGTGGCAGTCCGTGCAATCCCCCTGCGCCCCGGGATGCTGCACTTTTGCCGTTTCGATCTGCTTGGCTTTGTCCGCGTGGCACGTGACGCACAGTTCCTTGGCCGACGCCTGCGTCAACACCACTTTCCCGTCTTTAGCCGGCTGGTGGCAAAGCTCGCATTGCTTTTCCGCGAACGGCGGGTGAACGAATGCCTGCATCAGCTTGGGCCGCTCGGACTCATGTGGGCTATGGCAGGCCAGGCAATCAGCGCTCTCGAACGGCTGATTCTGATGGGCCTTAGCCAGATTGGCGTCTTTCACGTCATGGCAATCGACGCACAGCGCTGGAACCGTTTTGGTGAGATGAAATTTAAATTCGAGGTTGAGAGGGTCGCCCGTTTTGTGCGTGACGTGGCAGGTATCGCAGCCCAGATCGAGTGCGGCATGGCGGCTGCCGGCCGCGGAAGGGTGGGCGCCCGTGGCGTGGCAATCGAGGCAGAGGTTTTCTTTGGCGCCGCCCGACATGGGCTTCAGCAGTTGAAACTTGTTGTCGGAGGAATGCGGATCATGGCATTTCAGGCAGTCGCGGACTGCTGGCGGATGCACCGCCCCTTTAATTTGCGTTGCATCCTTATCAACATGGCAGGTCAGACAGAGCCCGTAAACGGTGGTGGTGATCAATTTCACGCGCGTTACGTCGCGATTGACGCGCACCTCGTGGCACGAAGTGCATCCTAGCGCCATGGCGGAATGTACGGATTTGCCCTTGGTCTGATCAACATGGCATTCCAGGCATTTTGCTGACGGCGTGTTCTTCTCGAGCGGAACGGGATGAACATCGGCGCGTGCCGTCGCGGCGCCGCAGAGCGCGAGGAAGGCATACAACAACGCTCTCAGTCCGCCGGATGCACACTGGCGCACTGGCGCACCCGCATTGGTGCTATAGCAGAGCCTCGCTCGTCGCACATTGCTCCTGCTGTGAATAGGACGCACGTCCCGCGGAGGGAGAAATGCTGCCCTAGCGTACTGCGCCGGGGGGATCGTTGCAAGAGCCGTGCCATTTGTGGGTTTCGCCCCGAGGGCTGCTGGCCCACGAACTCCCCTGAAACGCTCGCCAGGTTGAAAGTTGCGGAAAGAGGTCAAAGAGGCTCACAGTACCGCAATGGAATTCGGCAACCATGGAATTCCCGAAACGGAAAGTAGCGCTGGCGTCTCTGCCGGCATCTTACGATTACAACTGCAACCACCGGCAACAATCACGGCCGGACCTCGCCGCCCGATCATGTCAACGCATCAGATGTTGTGCCGCGCCTTTGATCTCAGCCCGTTCGATCACGCATTGCCAAAAGTGCCGGCAGAGACGCCGGCGGTTCGGAAATCCCACGAAATTCTGTATCAGGCCTGTTAACGCAACGCCTTGCTGGCGCGTCTAGCTGCTAGTACGCGAGCATCCCATGCCGGCAAGCCTAGGAAGCCGAGTTGACATTCGCGCGGGAATCGTGGGATTACCGGGTATGAGCGATTCGCACGCGCGCGCAGCCGAGCCGCCATCGGACGACGCGATGCTGGTGGAAGCGGCGCGCCGCGGCGATCGCAGCGCCTATGGCCGTCTCTACGATCGCTATGCGCACATGGTTCACGGGATTCTGCTCGCGCGCGTGCCGCCCAACGAAGTCGACGACCTGACTCAGGATGTGTTTCTGAAAGCCATGCCGCGTCTCGGCTCGTTGCGCGAGGCGGCGCGCTTCGGTGCCTGGCTGGCGGCGATCGCTCGCAATCGCGCCAATGATTTCTTCCGGCGGGCGAAGCCGACTGCGGATTTGAGCGAATCGCTGGTAGTCGAAAAAATCGAAGACCGCGCCGCTAGCAGCGCCCAAATTGCGGAGGCGTCAGCGATTCTGGAAGCCATCCGCACGCTGCCCGACGCGTATCGCGAGACGCTAATTTTGCGGCTGGTCGAAGGCATGACCGGCCCCGAAATTGCCGCGCGCACCGGCCTGGCGCCCGGCTCGGTGCGCGTGAATCTGCATCGCGGGATGCAGCAATTGCGCGAGAAACTCGGTGTCCGTTCGTCACATGCCGCGGCTCTCTAGATGCTTTGCCCGGCAATCCCGGACGAAATGAAAAAGCCGTGCGATGCCTGAGTAGGGAATTGGTGCCAGAAGGACAACTTATGAATGATGATTATCTCTGGGATGGCTCAGGTGAGTCGGATCCCGAAATCCAAAAACTCGAGAGCACGCTGGGACGCTTCCGTCACAATCTTTCAGCGCCGGATTTTCACAATCTGAACGCAGCGACGCAGTCTTCTCCGCTGCGCCGGCGATTCCGTTTCAGTTTCGCAGTTGCGTCCGCATGTCTCGCAACGGCCGCAGCACTCACGGTAGCGGCTGTGCAGTACGAGAATTATTTGCACCGGATCTCGTTGAGCGAGCCCGCCTGGCGCGTCGCAACGCAAGCCGGAATGCCACGGATTGGTTCAAACGGAATCGGCATCGATGGAAAAGCGGCATCCTTGCGCATTGGAGAAACTCTCGAGACCGATAGCAACTCGCGCGCGTCAATCGTAGACGGTGCGACAGGAGACATCCAGGTCGATCCAGACACGCGCGTACGCGCCGTCGAATCGCGCTCTGGCACCAAGCGGCTCGCTCTCGACCGCGGCACGATTCACGCGCAAATCTGGGCCCCCGCAGGCCGCTTCGTCGTCGACACGCCCTCAGCCGTCGCCGTTGATCTCGGCTGCGTCTACACTCTCCACGTAGACGATTCCGGCGCGGGCCTGCTGCAAACTTCCTTCGGCTGGGTCGGCTTCAAACTCGACGGGCACGAGTCGTTCATTCCGACGGGCGCGGCCTGCGCCACGCATCCGAACTCAGGCCCCGGCACACCGTATTTCGAAGATTCATCGCAGAAATTCCGAGAAGCGCTAACTCAATTCGATTCCAGCAGCCCCGCACCAGCCGAACGAGAAGCCGCGCTAAGTGTTGTCCTCGCGGCAGCCCGCAAACGCGACGCATTCACCCTATGGCATTTGCTCTCGCGCGTGGACGAATCCGATCGAACTCGCGTCTACGACCGGCTAGCATCTCTCGTTCCTCCTCCGCGCGAAGTCACCGGCGATGGCATCCTGCGCCTCGATCGCCCCATGCTCGATCGCTGGTGGGACCAGTTGGGTCTCGGCGACATAAAACTCTGGCGCAATTGGGAGCGCAATTGGCCGGAGGCGTCTCGCGCAGCCAAATAAATCCGTCAGATTCTCACCTCCGTTAACGCCAGCATCGCCCCGCGCGTCTTGCCTTTCGTAACTCAGCATCTCTCGAAAGGATCTCGCGCATGAAAACCAAAATTCAAAGCTCCACTACGATCCGCGTCGCGGCCGGAATCCTGGCCACGTTATTTTTATTCACGCTTGCGGCCTATGCCGGCCCACCACTCATCTGCCATCAATTCGAAATTGGCAACGCAAAATCGCTCCCATGGGTCAGCCATGACTGGAATCTCAGCGGCGGCGAAAATTACGACACGAAGAATCTGGTTCGCGACACACTTTCGATCCTGGATTCGAATGCTCCCGTCCTCGTCCGCATGGAAACGCTGCGCCGCGCCACTCTCTACGCCCGCAAAGATCCGCAAGCCGCGAAGGAATTGCTCACCAAGTTGTACGCCCGCGCCACTGCCGCCGAATTCGCAGGACATTCCGACGCGTTAGCATGGTTTGATATTGGATATCTCACCGAAACGTACAGGCAATGGATCGGCAAGCAAGCGGACAATCCAGCCGCGGCTCTTGACGGCTACGCGTGGGTGCAGAAAGCCATCGCGTTGCGCGGCGAGGATCCGCAGATGGAATTCGCAGCCGCGCTGATCACCCTATCAGGTCCGCCGGATAAACATCGCCAGCACGTCGAAAAAGCCCTGGCCGGCGCGAAATCCGATCCGTTGCTCGGCCAAAATCTATCGGCTCGCTTCATCGGCAGCCAAAGCCCAACGATCGCAGAGCTGTTCGCGAGTAATCCGGCTGCCAAGAAGGCAAACTAGCGACGCAAGAGGAGCCTGCCCAGGTGCTTTGCGGTCGGCTCCTTTTCCGTTCTGCCACTTCGTTTCCTCTTCGCCTCAGTCCGCCGCCGAGCGGCCTCCTTCGGCCATTCCTTGACCTCCGGCGAGGCAGACAGTAGACTGAATTTGAATCATCGACAATCCCGGAGAAGCCGGAAATGCTGCTGCAGCGCGATTTCGTCGGTTACATGGCCAAGGAAGTAGTGAAGCGCCTGGTAGCCGGCGAGATGATCGAAACCAAGACGCCCGACACCACCGCGCAATACGTGCGCAAAGCCATGGCCGATGAATTGGGCGTCGAAGATCGCTTGAACGAAGAAGTCCGCGAGATTCTGAATCAGCATTCCGATGAAATGCGCCGCACCGGCGTCAGCTACCAGGACATGTACAAGAAAGTGAAAGGGGAATTGGCACGCCAGCGCAAGCTGATCCTGCGCTAGCGAAGCGTTACTCGGCGCCTCGCGCGCCATACGATGAGACTCAGTCGCGAAAAAACGGTCCGCGTTTCGCACAAGATTATTGATGTGCTGGTTTCGCTTGACGAAGTGGATTTCATCGAGGACCGTGACACCATTCGCCTCGAAATTGTAAATATCCTCACCGCACTCCTAAAGGTAGAAGAGCAGGTAGACACAGAAGTCCGCACGAAAATCACCTCTCAAAAGCGCGAAATCCTCGAAGGTAGCGAAGAGTGGGACGTCCTCTATCGCAAATACTACGCCGAAGGATTAAAGCGCATGGGCGTAGCCGAAGTGGTCGAACGCTCTTAAGTGCCGCCGGCGTCCCTGCCGGCGTCTTTGTGCCAATAAATCCACCCATCAACCACGTGCGCCAATCGGTTTCGTAGCGCTGGCGTCCCGCCGGCTCTGACGAAGACGATCCCGCCAACGGCAACACTCACGGACGGATCTTTCAACCGAATTCCATCAAGGTGTAGCTTCTGCGATCCGAGCACGATCGGATTCCTTCGCGGCAATCACGCCGGTAAGAGCCGGCGGGGACGCCAGCGGTACGTTCCGCAAAATAAAAAGGGCGCCCGATTTTTCTGGGCGCCCTTACTCAAATTGATTGAGTTAAGTTTTTAATCCGGGCGGCGCTTCAGCACCGGCCGATCATCATCCGTCGAATCGCCGGTATTGTCCGTCGTGCTCCCAGTCCCCGTCGTAGTCGGCGGCGTCTGCTCGGTCTTCTTCCGCAGCGTAGGCTTGTCCTTAGCGCTCTTCTTCTCAGTAACTTTCTGTCCCGCCTCAATGGCCGCCAAGCGCCTCTTCACCACATCAAACTCCGAAGTGGTAACAATGTACTCATCGCGCGAAGGCAACAACACCGCAATTTCCTTCTGCGTAGCTTCAATGCGGTCCGGCGTCGGCGGATGCGTCGAGAAAATCTTCGGGATCGTTCCGGGATGCTTCTTCTCGTCGGCCTCGACTTTTTCAAAGAAAGTCACGAAGGAATTCGGATCGTATCCAGCCTTGTACATATATTGCAGGCCCAGATAGTCGGCCTCGCGTTCGGCATCGCGATTGAATTTCAGGTAGGTCACCGGGATCAGGAAGTTCAGGCCCTCATACAATCCATATCCCGCCCAGCCGCCAGGCCCCAGCAAAATCAGCGGAATCGTGGCCATTTGCATGATGTTGGCCTTCGTCGCGTTGCGAGTGCCATGTCGCGCGCAGACATGCGCGATCTCATGCGCCATCACGCCGGCCATCTCCGATTCCTCGTCGGCCCGCAAAATGATGCCGCTATTCACGTAAAAAAATCCGCCAGGCAGCGCAAACGCATTCACTACATCCGAATCAATCACTTTGATCGAGAAGGGAACCTGCGCGTCCGAGTTGCGCACCAAATTCTGCCCCACGCGGTTCACATATTCCGTCACCACGGGATCGGTGATGAATTTCGAGACGCGATCCACTTCCTGCGCCAGCTGCTTGCCCAGCGCAATCTCATGCTCCATGGAATAGAAGTCCGGCCCGTGCCCAACTTTGCGGTTGCCAATGGCGTTGACATCCGCCTCGCTACCGCCCTTCACTCCCGGTTTCGCGCCCGGCTCGGAAGGCACATCAGCCTGCGTCGAATCCGGCACGATATCAGGGGGTGGTTGTTGCTGCTGCGATTGTTGCTCGGCTGGCTGCGACTGTGGCGGTTGCGATTGCGGCGGAGGCTGCTGCTGGCTCTGCTGCTGCCCCGATTGCTGCTGTCCGGACTGCGACTGACCCTGCGCCAATGCCGGATAAACCAGCGCCGCCGTCAGCAGAAAAGCCCCAATTTGCCTGACCCATGGTTTCATGCGAACCTCCAGCAAGCCTTGACGGCAGTATACACCCGACCAGCCAACCGCACTGGATACTTCGATGTCGGCGGGGCCTAAAAGGGTTTCTTTCGCTTGTGCGATTCCTCGGATGCTTATTGACGCACTGCTGGATTCTGTCTAAATTCGTTCGTGACAACTATGGCGGTGCATAAAATTCAGGTCGGGCAAGTCTGGAAGCAGGACGGAAGCGGCGAAAACTTCCTGGTAACCAAGGTTTACAGCGAAGCGCTGACTACTTTCGCTCTGCTGCGCAAAGCCGGCGCCGAAACCGAAGCCCCGCTGCGCGTCCGCGTCGAGCGCAATTCCCAAGGCCAAAAGATTCCCGGCTTCAGCTACGCCCAAGGCGGCGAAGACTTTTAGCACCGCACGCTGTCATCCCGTGCCTTCGTAGGGGCCGGGGTTTACGACCGGCCCGGTCTAGCTTTGGGTTTTCCCGCAACCCAACCTGAACTATCAAATCCGTTAAACCGACCGCACCGGCATGCTCGCAATATCATCGATCGCCAAAATTTCCCGCGTCAAGAATGGCTCCGCGTATTTCACATCGATCATCCGCCCGTAATAGCTGGACATCACCGTCATGCGCGTTTCAAGCGCGTCGAGCGGGATGTAGACCTTCGAGCGCTTCTCCTTCGCCGATGGCGCGAATTGCGATTTGTAAGCCAGAATCGCCCGCCGCCGCCGGTCGAATTCCTTGGTGATATCCACGGCGAAATTCGGCTGCACGCTTTCCTCATAGGCCATCGAATAAATAATCTTGAACGGCCGAAACGCCTCGCCGCCGATCGGCATCTTCTTCAACCCAGCAAGGAAGCAGCCTTCATAGCCAAGGCGGCCGGCATTGTAATGATCGGGATGCCGCCCTTCCCAGTAGGGAAGAATCACCGTATGCGGCTGCAGCTCGCGGATCATGCGCGCCAATTCGAGCTTGTATTCCTCATTCACCTCGAGGCGCGAATCCGGCAATCCCAGATTCTCGCGCACCTTCACGCCCATGATCTTCGCCGCCGCCGCGGCTTCCCGCGCACGAATCTCCGGCGTACCGCGCGAGCCCATTTCGCCGCGCGTCAAATCCAAAATCCCGGTGCGATAACCAAGCCCGGCCATCTTGATCAAAGTTCCGCCGCAGGTAAGCTCCACATCATCGGGGTGCGCCGCAATCGCCAGCACATCAAGTTTCATAAGACCTCCGCAAGCGCAAAGATTGTAGAAGCCGCAAGCAGCACGGTCAAACAGCCGCTGAAAGCGGCGAACAACGTAGGGCCCGCGCTTCATGGCGGGCCTCTTCATGCAAGATCAAACCACGAAGCACAATCGCCCCAAAAGAATTCGCGCGACGCCCTGAGCCGAGATTGACACCTCACGCCGCAATGCTAAGGTGAAATCGCAACGCGATCACATCCCGGAGCGAACTCAATGCCCGAATCTTCACTCGCAGGCCAAGTAGCAGTAATTACCGGCGCCGCGAAACGCATTGGACGCAGCATCGCTCTGCGCCTGGCCGCCGAGGGCGCCGATATCGTAGTGAACTACGACACGTCGAAAGCGGAAGCCGATGACGTAGTTGCCACGATAAGCGCGACAGGCCGGCGCGCGATCGCCATCCAAGCCGACGTCACGAAAAAAGCCGAGGTCGCCAAGCTTTTCAGCGCAATCGAGAAAAAATTCCCGCGCCTCGACATCCTAGTCAACAACGTCGGCACATTCTTCCACGCCGATTTCGAAACGCTCACCGAAGAACAATGGGACCGCATCATGAACATCAATCTAAAATCCCAATTCCTATGCGCCCAAGCGGCCCTTCCGCTGCTACGCCGCAGTCCCAGCCCGCCGGCCCACATCATAAATCTGTCCTCACTCGGCGGCCTGCTCGCCTGGCCGGGCTACATACATTACTGCGTCTCAAAAGCAGGCGTAATTCACCTAACGCATTGTCTCGCTCGCGCGCTAGGACCGCAGATTCTGGTGAATAGCATCGCCCCAGGCACAATCCAATTCCCAGGTGAAGCCCGCGATGAGGATTACATTCGCCGCGTCCCAGTTCATCACACGGGAAAAGGCGACGACATAGCCGACGCGGTAGTGTATTTCGCAAAATCGAATTTCGTAACGGGACAAATCCTAGCGGTGGATGGCGGCAGAGTGCTGGCGTAAATCGCAGCCGCGCAGCCTCACGTAGCGCAGGCTGCCTGCCGGCGTTTTTGACTGTCCTCGGCAAAGCCTGGGCCGCTCAATCGGCTCCGACTGCCGCCAATCCGTGCCGTTCCGAACACGAGCCAGGCATCGACGCATTCGCCATCGCCACACAAAAACGCCGGCAGGCTGCCTGCGCTACAAATGCTTGCCGCTACCGCTTTTCATTTCGTAGCAGAAATAAAAAAGGGGCGGCCAAATGGCCGCCCGGAGAAATCCAATGCGGCGTTCCCGATTAATACGCCGCTAGCTTTTCCATCCCCGCGACAATTTTCTCGGTGTTGACCTGCCAGGCTTTTTCCAGCGGCGGGCTGAACGGCATTGCCGGAATGTCGGGGCCGGTGATGCGCATTATGGGGCCGTCGAGATCATCGAAGGCTTCTTCGCCGACGATGGCGGCTAGTTCTGCGCCTATGCCCATAGTGCGCTTGTCTTCGTGAACGATCAGGCATTTGCTGGTCTTCCGCACGCTCGTCAGAATCGTGTCCTTATCAAGCGGATTGAGCGTGCGCAAATCGATCACTTCGGTTTCCACGCCGTTCTTCGCCATCTGCTCGGCGGCTTCCATCGAAAGTTGCAGCATCGAGCCGTAAGTCAAAATCGTCATGTCGCGCCCTTCGCGGCGAATCGCAGCCTTGCCGAGAGGCACAATGTAATCATCATCGGGCACTTCGCCCTTGATCGAGCGATACAGCTTCTTGTGCTCGAAGTACAGCACCGGATTCGGATCGCGAATCGCGGCGAGCAGCAATCCCTTCGCGTCGTACGCCGTCGCCGGCATCACCACTTTCAATCCCGGCTCGTGCGTGAACCACGCGGCATTTTCCTGCGAGTGATAAAGCCCGCTGCCGGAACTGCCGCCGCAACAGATGCGCACAGTAATCGGCACCTTGAAAGCGCCATTGCTGCGGTAATGAATCTTCGCCGCCTGCTGAACAATCGTATCCATCGCCGGCGTAATGAAATCCGCAAACTGAATTTCCGGCACCGGACGCAACCCGACCATCGCCGCCCCAAGCGCCGAGGCGATAATGTTGTTCTCCGCCAGCGGCGTATCGAGCACCCGCTCTTCGCCGTATTTTTCCCACAGCCCAGCGGTAGCCTTAAAAACGCCGCCCGACGGGCCGATATCCTCGCCCATGATGAAGACGCGATCGTCGCGCTCCATTTCCTGATCGAGCGCTTCGGTGATTGCTTCAATATATGTAATCGTTCGTGACATTCTTCCTCGATTTCCTGCCGCTAGTCGGCCCAGACGAACTTGCCAATTTCCGACGCGTCGGGGAAAGGACTCTTCTCTGCAAACTCGACGGCTTCATCAATCTCGTGGTTGATTTCAGTCACGATCTGTTTTTCTTGGCTTCGGTCAGAACCTTCTTGTCCATCAAGTATTTTTCGAAGTTCGCCACCGGGCAGCGTTTCTTCCAGGCTTCCACTTCTTCCTTGGAGCGGTACTTGGCCGGATCGATTTCCGAGTGCCCGTACCAGCGATAGGTGCGGCACTCGAGCATGGTGGGGCCTTCGCCGGCGCGCGCTCGCGCGATGGCTTTGGTTGCAGCTTCATAGACGGCTAGGACGTCGTTTCCATCGATGCTGTAGCCGGGGAAGCCGTAAGCCTTGGCGCGATCCGAGAGGCGTTCCAGCGCCGTTTGCAGCCGCAGGGGCACGGATTCCGCCCAATAATTATTTTGGCAGACGTAAACGATCGGAAGCTTATGCACGCCCGCGAAATTCAGCGCCTCGTGGAAGCCGCCGATGCTGGTGGCGCCGTCGCCGAAGTACGATACGACGATGGAATCCTTCTTCAACCGCTTCAAGCCAAAAGCGACGCCCGTCCCGACCGCCAACTGCCCGGCAATGCTGCTGGCCGGCGTTATCACATTCAGTTCGGGGTAACCCATATGCGCCGGCGAGGAACGCCCGCGATCCGGGCTGGTAGCCCGGGCAAAAAGCTGGGCATAGCAGTACTTCAAAGGCGCGCCCTTAATAATGTTCGAGGTCCAATCGCGGTGGGAGGGGGCGATCCAGTCGTCCTTGCGCAGGGTGTAGGCGGCGCCGACTTCGGTGGCTTCCTGCCCGGCGCCCGAATAGAAGTTTCCGCCGAACTTGCTCTGGCGAAAGAGGATGCGCGCTTTTTCGTCGCACATCCGGCACTTCTGCAGCATGGTATAAAGGCCGATCAGCAATTCATTCGAGTAGGCTGGTTTTTCCGTTTCGGGCTCAAGGACGGCCCGGCTACCTTTCGACGCCATCTTCAAAACTCCTGTCAAACGCGCGGGCTGAAAAAATTCTTCAAGAAGAATATAGCACGAATGCGAATCTCTGTGGAAATCGGCAGTTGAGATGGGCGGCTTCCGGCTGGGTTGCCGGTGGCCGCTGGGGGGCAAGGGTGATTTGAGGGGCATCGGAAGCGCCCTTTAATATCGTTTTAACGCGATTAGAAATGGGCTGCGGCGTTTGTTTTCATGGGGTTACGGTGATTTCTAATCATTTCGCACGCGATTAGAAATTGTGGTTTTGGCGGGTTGGCGGAGGCCTTTCAGCTCCATCTTTGCGCCGAATTGGGCGAGGATCGCCATGGCAGCCGCTTCGCTTGGCAGATTAATGACTTTCGTAAGCGAAGTCGATGGAACCGGACGCTTAACTACTATGATGTTATTTGAATCAACCGAGGCCCAAGGGCAAACGATCATGGCGAAGAAACTTACGTCCAGCCGGAGGAATAAAGCACGTCGATTGGCGCAGAGGGCAGTCCAACGCGCGGCTCTGGCGGTCCCCGATGCGCAACCTTTGAGCGTCGCTGATTTGAAGCGCATGAAGCGGACGCCACAGGCAAAAATTATTCGGCGGGCTTTGGGTCTGACGCAGGAGGAATTTGCCGCGCGGTATCATATTCCTCTAGGTACTCTACGGGATTGGGAACAAGGCCGTGCAATGCCCGACCGGCCCACGCAGGCCTATCTGACGGTGATTGCTCGCAGCCCGGAAGATGTGCAACACGCCCTGGAGCGATAAACCGGCTGAGGCCAGCATCGTAGCGCTGGCGTCCCGCCGGCTCTTACCAGCGAAACGGTCGGCGCACAGTAACAAACTCAAGCCGGAGTGTGAGTTGTTTCGTAGCGGCGCGCTTTAGCTTGGCATCTTCTCTCGGCTCCATTGGATGCCACCCTGAAGGGCGCCGCTACGAATTCGCTCTCGGCACAATGTAGTCCGCGCGCAGCCCCAGCACCTGGCGAATTTCGCAATTGGAAGAGCCGGTAATGACGCCATCGGCCCGGGTCGCGGGCTCGCTCTCAGCCTGTGGTTCGGCGCGCGAGCATCGCGACGAATTCTCGATCGGCGGGGAGGAAGTCCAGTGCCGGCCAATTCTGCCAGGCGCAATCCAGCGCATCTGCTCGAAAGCCAAATTGTGCATTTTGTTCCTGTCAGCGCGCGCGTCGAAGAAAATCAATTCAATTTCCCGCGCTAGCTCGGCGTAACGGTGACGGGTGCGGTAGATTTCCTCGCCAATGGTCGCGTCGACGCCCAGCTCTTCCTTTAATTCGCGTGCCAGAGCGTCAGCCGGAGCTTCATTTTTGCGCGCCTTACCGCCGGGAAATTCCCACTTGAGCCCGAAGACATCGTTCTTGCGCCGCTGGCAGGCTAAAATGCGGCCGTCGGATTCGATCAGCGCGGCGACGACGATGAGAGCTTCAGTCGTGTGCGCCGCCGCGCGCGATTTCGCTCCGCGCGGCTTCATCGCTCAAGCTCCGGATGAATCGCGCGAAGCAGCGCCCGAGCGCCATCAACAAGCGGCGGCCCCGGCGTGTTCAGCAATTCATCGCGGATTACGATCACGCGGCGATTCTTAATGGCGGGCACATCGCGCCAGCGCGGATTTCCGAGCGCGCGGCTAGGATCGGCGCGTTCGCCCGTCGCGGTCCATGCCAAAATGATTATATCCGGCGCGGCCTTCGCCACCTGCGCGTCACTCACGCGCTCGCCGGCCGGCACCACCATTCCGCCGCCAGCGAGTTTCACAAGTTCCGCCACCCACGGCGGCGAACTGATTCGCGGATTGGGCCAAGCCTCGCAATAAACGCGCGGCCGCGATTTTGCCCGCACTGCCCGGCGGCTGATTTCAGCAAATTGTTTCTGCATCCGCGAAACAACTTTCGCTGCGGCTGCTGTGCGATTCGTCAGGCCGCCAACGCGATAAATATCAGCGTAAATATTTTCGAGGCTGCGAGGATTTAGGGCGACGAATGTGGCCGGAAGTTTCAGTAACTCCGAAACGACTTCCGGACGGAAGGGAACTGAGCCAATGATTATGCTCGGGCGCAGGGCTGCGACCTCGCGGATATCCAGGGTCCAGCAATCACCGACGCGCCGCAATCGGCTGATGGGAGCAACATCGGCGCACCACTTGCTGACGCCGGCCAAATTTCGTCCCGCACCGATCGCAAACAGAATGGAAGTCGCATCGGGTGCGAGCGAGACAATTCGTTCTTCAAATTTTCCGTGGCGGCGGGCCATGACGGTTTTGATTTTACCCACAAGCCGCCGAATCGCGCACTCGTAGCGCAGGCAGCCTGCCGGCGTTTTTGATTTTTCGCCGCAATGCTCCAGCGCTCCGCCATCAATGCGACCGCCGTCATACCGCGCCGTCCCGACCACGCTCCACGCACCAACGCCATCGCCGCGCAAAAACGTCGGCGGGCCGCCTGCGCCACGAAGCCGCGGCGCGGCGGAGGTGAAAGTCGACATGCAAATACTACATTTGGCGGCGCGGCTTCTGTTTTTTCGAGATGGAACGAATGATGAGCTTGCCTTTTCCGCTGCGTGGCAAGGGCGTCTCGCCCTGGGCTATCGCGGCGGCGATCAATTCCTCCACCTCGGCACGCGCCAGTGTGGCCGTGGACTCAAGCCGGATAAATCGATTCTGGCTGCCGCCGCCTTGCAGCAACTTATGCGGATCGGGAAGCGTCGCGCCATAGTAGAACGACAGGCCCTCTCCGTGCGCTGCGGCCGCGATGGAGACGATGCAATCCGAAGGCCGCTCCGTCGAACAATACCCGATTACGAAAAAATTGTAATTGTCATAAACTAGTTCATTGGCTGTCGGCAGCCGTTTGCGCAGCGCCTTGCGCACCGAGCGAATCAACGCGGCGTTCTTCGCGTCGAACTTGCCGATGAATCCCGCGAGCTGTTTCTCGTTCGAGGCTGCCGGTTTCGAAACTGCTTTTGTGGCGCTCGACATGTTTGCGCACCCGCCTTTTAAGTCCCGCCCCAATGGCGGTTAGTATAAGGCCTTTTGCGCGCTTCGAGATTCCGCAACTAAGTTCGTTCTGCCGCGAGCCGTGGTGAATCGAGCTGCGCCGCAGTGTGAGCCTGACGCAGTTTATAAAGCGACGCGAGGTGGAACAAAATCGAAAGCGGCACCAGGAACACTGGAATGATCACCAACGGAAATGCGCCGATGAGCGTATTCGGCCTATCGAACGCCAGTCTCTGGAGCTGCGAGGGCGCCGACAGGAAACCGGTGGTCAACGCCACGGTCAAATCGGCGAGGCCCAGGAAATTCCAGGCGCGCACAAGGCCCGCCGCATTGCCCCGCCGCCGCGCGTAGACGATGGCGGCGATCGGCGCGAGGAGCCCGACGGCTATGTCGCCGAAGCCGGCCGGCAGAGCGAATTCCGCCGGCGCGAGGCCCAGCGCAAAAACGACGAGAAAAAGTAATCCCTCCACGCGGTACAATTGCACTCCGACGAGCCACTCTTGCGGAACCGCTTCAACGGCACGCTTCAGCAGCGGCCAGCGCCAGAAAAGAATAAGTCCCACGACGATCGGAATCAGCAGGCCGTATTGAATTGTGGGTATACGGAAAGAGGCTGTGCGGAAAAACCCGTAGGTGGAGAGCAGCAGCTCTGCCACGAACCAAACGCTCAGGAGCGCCATAATCCCCACCGTTGCTCGCGTGCGATCGCGATGCGGCCATTGCGCTGCGGTGAGTGCGCGTTGCAAGCCATAGGCTATCGCGGCCAGAACGGCCACGGCGCCTGCCACTATCGTCAAAGTGAAAGTCCCGAACAGCGCGTTGTTCATATTCACGACCTCCTTTGATTCTCCGCCCCTACCTACATAGATGTATATACATCTATCTGGGGTTCAGGAAAGTTCATCGAAGATCCCGCTCTGTTGGCAGCTCGAGTAGCACATGAACTCTTGCGTGTGCCGGTCGCCGCGGTAGCAGGGGAAACTCAGAAGGCTGAAATGACGCAGTCAGTCAATTCGCGAGAAGCAAAACCCGCTCCAACAATTCATCCGCAAATTTCTGCCGTTCCTCGAAAAATGGAAAATGTCCCGAATGCTTGAACCAAACCACTTCCTTCTGCGGCGCATTGATGCTTTCACTGTATTCCTGAGTTAGCGAGGAAAGGCAGAAGGTATCGTGGCGTCCTTCAAAAAAGAAAATCGGCGTTCGAAAATCGGGGCCGAGTTTCTCGAGATCGACATTCATCAATTGCGGAAGCATCGGGCTGCCGGACATCTGGACGCCTCGGACAAAGCTGAAATCATCGCGGAGAGAATATTCAGGTGTCGACACCACGTCCTTTAGAATGCGCGGTAGGTCGGTGAAGTCGGGGGTGTCGGCAGGGGGCCCGAGCAACTGCGCCTCCCACCCTCTGGCGATGCTTTGTTTTTTGAAGTCCACGCTCGGCGGAGGATATGGTGCGATGCTTTCCAGTTCCGTCACCGCTTGTTCATTGTGATTTTCGCGTGCTTGCCGCAGAGCTTCCTCATAGCCCGTTGCGTCATTTTTCGCCATGCTCACGACTTGCCCCGTGCCAACATACGCGTAAATCAGTTCCGGGTGCTGGTGCGCGAGCCAGAGACCGAGAATACTGCCCCAGGAGTGGCCGACGATAAATATTTTCTCGCGTTTGAATCGTGCGCGAAGATAGTTCACCACTTCGAGGGTGTCTTGTTCCATTTGGGGGATATTCATGGTGCTGCGTAGTGCTTCTCTATCGCTGGAAGTGTAAGTCTTGCCTGCTCCGCGTTGATCCCATTGCACGACGGTGAAGTGTTTTTCCCATTCGCCATCAAACGAGCCGGCCAGTGGAATGAAAGCGATTCCAGGGCCGCCGTGGATGAAAAGAAGAATTGGATTGTTGACGTCTTGCCCGCGCACTTCGATCCATTGTTCGATGCCGCCGATGCGCACCGCCTCGAGGCTGTCGATGCCGTTTGCGGAAGTGATGGCGCGGGCTTCGGCGGTTTTGTGTTGCAGATATTTTCGATAGAGCAGGGCAGAGGAAAGCAGCGCGACGACGAAAACGGCTATGGTAATGGCGGCATACTTGAGAATCTTTTTGATCATGCGTCGCGTCCTCACTTTTTCATACGCAGGGACTGACGGATTAGTTCCACTGGCAAATTGATTGAGCGCGAGGCGGCGGTTTTAGTACCACAGGCACCCTTAGACTGTGGATTTTTTGCGATTTGACGCAGCGGTGGATATTAGGGCGCGCTTAGGCGAAAATTGCTGCGGACACAGCCAGGAGTGGCTGTGCTACAAATGCCAAAGCAAAGCGGCGTCATAAACTTCGATACGGTGCGAAAGGTTGGGTTGACTCTGCCCGGAGTGGAGGAGAGCACCTGTTACGGACAACCCGCGCTGAAAATTCACGGCAACCTACTAGCCTGTCTGCCGTCCCATCGCTCGGTCGAACCCGGCACGCTTGTGGTTCGCGTAGACTTCGCGGATCGCGCCCAATTACTGGCTGAGGCTCCGGACGTCTACTATCTGACGGACCACTACGTGGATTACAACGGAGTGCTCGTTCGATTTTCGCGCATCAATCCCGATGTACTGCGCGACCTGCTAGGCATGGCCTACAAATTTGTGACCCGCAAGGCGGCAGCCAAATCGGCGGCACCGAAAAGTCGAAAACCGAAGGCAAGAAAATAAACTTTTGATTTCCTTCGCACTACGGAGGACTGCCGAGTCTGTCTGCGAGCGCCAGCAGCAGGCCCTCAGCGGCTAAAGCCGGACTAATTTTTGCGGCGGTTGCGGCATGGCTAAAGTCATGCCCTGACAAAACTGGCAAGGCTTTACGCGGACTCTCTCGTGTTTATTCCTCGCGCAGGGCTTGTAGTGGATCGATCGTGGCCGACCTGCGAGCCGGCAAGTAGCACGCGAGCATAGCCACCCCAGCAAGCAGCAGCGGTGCGCCAATCAGCAACAACGGATCGGTCGTGCCGAAGCGAAGTGCGTCCACAAACATGCTGGCCAGCGCAGCCAGAACTTTTGCCATCGCGATCGCTCCCAAAAATCCCAGCACCGTTCCCACCGTGACAAGCGCCGCACCTTCGCGAAGCACCAACCGCACCACCTGCCCGCGCGTCGCGCCCAGCGCCGTCCGGATGGCGATTTCCTTGCGCCGTTGCGCAACTGCGTACGCGGTAATCCCGGCGAGTCCGATGGCGGCCAACACCAAGCCGAACACTCCGATCCCCGCATAAGATTGCGCGGAGAAGCGCAGCGAAGCCCGGCTGCGATCCAGATAATCGCTCAGCGTTTGCACATTCAAGATATTCAGATTCGGATCGATGAATTCGATTTCCTTACGAATGCCGCTCAGCGCATCCGCGCGGGCATCCGAGCGCACCAGAACCGTGATTCCGCCGGCCGACGGCCGCGCAAAATCGCGAGGCGTCAACGGCAAATAAATGATGGATTCGCTCACGCCCTGGACATCTTTCATGTCGCGAACCACGCCCACGATTTCATAGGATTGCTTGTCGTCGCGAACGCGCTTGCCGATCGCATTTTCATTTCCGAAAAGCCGGTGTTCCGCGCGCTCGTTCAGCACCGCGGGCAAGGTGATCGCCGGCGATCCATCCGGCTGGCCGCGTTGATCGCGCTCCTCAAACTCGCGCCCGGCCAGCATCGACTCGCCCAGCACGCCGAAATAGCCCGCGCCCACAATTTGTTCCTCCACCGGCTGCTGCACGCGCGTGGAGTCCGTCGAACTTAAGGTGCTCAGCGGCGTGACATCAATGCCCGCCGAAAACGGAGGTTCCGCCGTCAGCGCGATGCTGCTCACCGGCGCGGAAGCCTTGAGCCGGTCAGTCAGTTTCGCGAACAGCGCCTGCGCTTTTTCCGGCGCGTAGCCGTCGCGCACCGGATCGAGAGACAAAAGATACATCGAGTGCGGATCAACTTTAGTTTCGATGCTGGTTCCTTTGCTGATTCCGATAACCAGGAATCCAGTCATCAACAAGAGCATGAGCGACGCCGCCACCTGCGACACCATCAGCAAATTGCGCAGACCAAATCGCCGGTGCCCCGGCAATCGCAGCGCCGATCCTTCTTTCAGCGCCGGCACCACTTCGGCTTTCGTCGCTTGCAGAGCAGGGAATAGGGAGAATCCAATGCCACAGAGAATCGCCACGCCAAAGGCAAAAAATGCCGCGCGCCATCCGAGACTGAAATCGGACTCGATCGGTATCGTCAACGGCGGCGCAAAATGAGAATTCAACACCGAGAGCCCGTACGCCAGCACGAATCCGGCGATGCCACCGAGCAGCGAAAGCAAGATGCCCTCGCTGATCATCTGCCGCACCAAACGAAATCGGCTGGCTCCTACCGCCAGACGAATCGCAAATTCCTTTCGCCGGTTGGCCCCGCGCGCAATGAGCATATTCGCCAGATTCATGCACGCCAGCGCAATTACCAATCCCATCAGCGCCAGAAAAAATCCCATGATCACGGGCTTCAATTTTCGCGGAACCGGCGCGCTGGTTCCTCCGAACAGCAGCGCAATGCGCCGCCCCTTGTCAATTCGCGATGAATAAGCGGGATCCTGCTCATCCATCCGGCGAATGATCGCGTCGAGCCCGGCTTCTGCGGACTCAATCGTGACCCCCGGCGCAAGGCACAGGATCGGCAAGAATTCCCGGGCGTAAGGCTGCTGTAACACGTCGTTGGCCAGTTCCGGAGCGATCCCGGCAGGCGCGGTCGTCGGGACAAATAGCTCGGACGGGTTCACCGCCAACACGCCATTGAAATTCTTCGGAGTGATTCCCACGATGGTAGCCAATTGCCCATTCACGCGCAGGATTTGCCCCACGGCGTTCGGAGAAGAGTTCAGGCGATTGCGCCAGAAACGATCGCTGATCACCACTACGGGCTCTTCGCCGCTCTTGTCGATCGCGTCGTTCAGCACTCGACCTTGCTGCGCTTGCACGCCCAGCACCGAAAAATAATCCGGCGAAACAATTTGCCCGAATACGCGCTCAGGCTTCGCATTCAAATCGCCTTGAAACGTCACATTGAACGGCACGCCAGTCTTGATTGCAGCCGCACCGCTGAAAAGACTCTTCTGTTGGCGAAACTGCTCGATGTAGTAATACGACTGGGGAGCGAGGTCAGCATCCTCCGACGCCTGAATCAACACCACGCGTTCGGCATTTGCCGCCGCAGGCATCTCGCGAAATAGCAGCATCCATTTCGTGCTGTAGACGTTGGTGGTCAGCCCAATTCCCAGTCCCATCGAAATAATCCCGACGAGCGCAAATCCCGGCGACTTGAGCAGCGCCCGCCATCCATAACGCATGTCGCCGCGCATCTCGCTCAAGTATTCGATCGGCACGCGAATCGCGATGTCAGCGATCAACCGGGTCAGCCCGAAAATTCCGTGCCTCTTGGCGATTTCTTCCACGACGTCCTCCCCGAGCTGCATCATCTCGGGCCCGTAAGCCAATTTGAATTCGTGGGGAAAAGCCTGCGCCAGCCGGCGGTAAATCCGCAGCGCAAGATTCATCCCGTCGCCGCTCATTCCGTCACCGGCGCTTGCGTCATGCGGATACTGTGAACTAATTCCTGCAAGCGCTGGCATTCCGCGTCGAGGACGTTCTTGCCAAGCGCTGTCAGCCGGTAATAGCGCCGCCGCGCGTCGTCCAGTTCGGGAGCGGGCCGTTCGTCGGATTCCACGATCAGCTCGGCCTCAATCAGCCGCTTAATCGACCCATATAAGGTAGCGGGCCAAAGCCGCACTTTGCCGCGCGTGCGATGCAGGACGTCCTGCATGATCCCGTAACCATGCTGCTCCCCACCGGCGAGGGACAGCAAAATGTGGAACCACTGCGGTTTAAGTGGCAGAAAACGCTGGATATTGGCATCAGTCATGAGAGTATCTATATCGTATCATATATATACGTGTCAAGAGGAGATTTGGCCAGGCATGAGAGATCTATATTCGTAGGGGCCGGGGTTTACTACCGGCCCGCTCTGGCTTTGGGTTTTCGCATTTGACGTTTCCGTAGCAGGGGAGCTCGGTCGATCCGAACGCAGCCGGGACCGGCAACACCCGACTTCTCCTGCAACCTCTGTAGCCGCTGAAACACGCTCTCCGCGAACAACTCGACAAACTCCGCTCTAGTCGATTTAAACCGCTCTGGCCCCCAAAATCCCTACAATATTCGCGCCCGTCACCCGTCTTCAGGAGTAGATGGATGAATCATCGAGCATCGCCGCGATGACCGAGCAAGACCGACGCATCTCCGAAGTCGTCGCGGGACAAGAGTCGCGGCTTCGCAATTTCATCCGCCGGCGCGTGCCCAATCCCGCCGACGCCGAAGACATCGTGCAGGAGGTCTTCTACGAACTGGTGGAAGCCAATCGCCTGCTGATGCCCATCGAGCACGTAACCGGCTGGCTGTTCCGCGTAGCCCGAAATCGCATCATCGATCTTTTCCGCAAAAGGAAGCCGGAGACATCCAGCGATGCATCGATCGCGGACGAAGAAGGCGAGCTACTCCGAATTGAAGACTTGTTGCCGTCGCCCGATGCCGGCCCGGAAGCGCAATACGCCCGCAACGTGCTGCTGGATGAACTGGAGTTTGCGTTGAGCGAATTGCCGGATGACCAGCGCGAAGTATTTGTCGCGCATGAGCTCGAAGGGCGCAGCTTCAAAGAGCTATCGGCAGAAAGCGGCGTGAGCGTCAACACGCTACTTTCCCGCAAGCGCTATGCGGTGCTGCAGCTTCGCGAACATTTGCGGAATGTTTACGACGAGTTCACCAGGAAATAAGGAAGGTCACATGAGAAAACGAAAGTTGTTATTCATTGTGCTGGCTCCCTTCGCACTCGCGCTGTTCATCTTCATCGGCGGCGAAGTAGTCATGCGTTTGTGGAACTGGCTCGCACCGACACTCTTTGGATGGCGGCAAATGACTTTTTGGCAAGCCTTCGGGCTGCTGGCGCTTTGCCGCATCTTGTTCGGAGGCGTCAGTGGCCGCGGCGTTGGGCGGCGGGGATTTCGGGGGCGCATAGATGAACGGTGGGAGCGAATGACGCCGGAAGAGCGCGAGAAATTCCGCCAAGGCATGCGCGCCCGCTGCGGCTTCGGCGAACCGGAAAGCGGAACGAAAGCGCCGGCGTGACGGTCTCGCGTTGCGTCACGCCCGTGTTCAGGTATCGCGCGACTTCGCTTTGTTTTATACCGTGGGAGCCGCCAAATTTATGCGGGGGAAGGAGCGCTTCGGCGCTTCGGAAATAGCGCCACAGCACTGAGATGCGCTTTAGCGCTGGGCCTGATGTCGCCAACTCGAACGTGCGACTCACATCGCATCGCACATTCGCTAAATCAATAAAGCCGTTCCGATTCGTCTTGCTTAATAATTTCGTCCAATTCCTTAACCGTCATCGTCAGCTTGGCTTCATCGACCATCACTTGCGCAAGATTTGCAAGTCCGTCAAGCGAAGGCCAGTCCTTCGGATTCCACAAGCTCGAGCGAATGATGCATTTCGAGCAGTGAAAAAACACTTCCTGAACCTCGACCACCAGCGCAAAATCCGGCACCTTGCCGCGCACAGTCATCGATTCGCGCAGCTCGCTATCGCGCACGATCTTGGCTCTTCCACTCACGCGCAGCGTCTCGCTTTTCCCGGGAAGAAGAAAGATCAAGCCCACGCGCGGATTTTCCAGAATATTCGTGAAAGTGTCGGCGCGTCGATTGCCCGGCCGATCCGGAATCGCCAGCGTCGAATCATCGAGCACGCGCACGAATCCCGGGGCATCACCCTTCGGCGAAATATCCATCTGTCCGTGAAGGTTCGAAGAGGCAATCAGGATAAACGGTGACTTGGCAATGAAGTCGCGGCAATGCTTGTCGAGCGCCGCGATGGTTTTCGCCAGGCAGGCCGGAGGCGGTTCCCCCATGACTTCACGGAACCGCGCCCGGTCGGTGATGACGTCTTTAAATTGCATTGCCGTATCCAGTTTAGAAGCTGATCTTCAGGATCTGTCCATTGTTTCCGACGAACCATCCCGCATGCGGATTCGCGAAAGCCACGGCCCAATATCCGCTCACGTTAGGCAGTGTAAACCACGTGCGGCCTTCATCGGGAGTCCATGCAGCTTCGCCGGAGGAATAATCCGGCTCGGTTTCCGTGGTGATCACCACGGCGCGATCGTGCTCACTGTCGCGGTGATCGTCATTATCGCTCAGCGTCATGCCGCGGACGTAGGCAAGGCAGAAAATTGCACCCTGCACCGGCGGCGCGTTCGTAAGCGTCCAAGTCTGCCCGCCATCGTTCGAAGTAGCCGTTTGCGCGCTGGTGTTCGAAGACAAATCCCCTCCGCCGAGAATTCCATTGCGATGATCGCGGAAAGCAATGGAAATTCCGCCGGCGCTCGGGTTGCTAACGAGCGGCGTGTCGTACGCGTTCCAGTTGTCACCGCCATCGCGTGTGGCTAGAACTCTCGCAACGGTTGCGCCGCCAGTGGTAACCCAGGCATTCTTTTCGCCTTCGGTCGTAGCGCAGGTCCCGCTCGCTGCGAAAGAAGCTTCGCCATCAAGCGCCGGCGGCATATTTGCAGAAATCGATTCCCAGTTTTTTCCATCGGTAGTTCGAATGTCCGGAAACACTCCGTTCACCGAATCGCTATGCGCGATCCCGCGATGCGGGCCCCAGAAAGCCATGCAATCGTAGAAAGCATTCTCAGTCTCATTGGTGAACTCGATCGTCCAGTTCGCGCCGCCGTCGGTGGTCTTGTAGATTTTGAAGTCGGTGGTGTTGTCGCCAATGGACATGAGATAAGCGACTCGATCGCTGACGCCTTGCACATCGCGGAACTCATCGTTTTCAGCGCCGGGAACGACGCCGGAGGTCCATGTGTCGCCGCCGTCTTTGGTCACTACGAAGGTGCCGCCCGTTCCGGCGGCCCACACCACGCGCGAATTCACCGGACTCACGGCGATGAGCAGTTGCGTGGTGTTACTTTGCTGCGGCGTGAATTTGGGACCGTGATGATCCCCATGTTCTTGTGCAAAGCAGAAGGATGCAGACGATAAAATCAGCAACGCGACAAGCGGAAATTTGGACATCGAGTCCCCCCAAGAAAAAGTTCGTGGCGCGGGGGAGTATAGGAACGCGAGGCAGGGGAGTCAAGCAGGCAACGCGAGCGTTCTAGTAGCACAGCCACTCTTGGCTGTGTCGAGGTCCGAGTGCCACGATGTGAGATCGTAGTTGAGATTCTTGAAGCTTGAGCCGAAACAGCGAAGAGTGGCTGTGCTGCATAAGGCGCAAAACATAAGCGCGAGGAAGCTGATAATCTTTCTATATGCGATCGGGAATGCCAAGCCGCACTGCGTTCGCCGCAGCCTCGCACCGCGCCGCGCATCAAATTCTGGAGAAGGGAAGCATCTTCACCGATCCGCTCGCTGTGCGTATCCTCGGCATGGACGCGGAGACCGTGGCACGCGAGGCCGAAGCGCTGCCGTTGCGCAAAGGCATGCGAATGTTCATCGCGGCGCGCACGCGCTTCGCCGAAGACGCCCTCGCCGCAGCCGTCGAACGAGGCGTGCGCCAACTAGTAGTTCTCGGCGCCGGGCTCGACACCTACGCCTACCGCAGCAACTTGCGCGACCGCCTGCGAATTTTCGAAGTCGATCATCCCGCCACGCAAGAATGGAAACGCCGGCGCCTGGCAGATGCCGCGATCCCTATTCCAGATGTACTTACATTCGCTCCCACCGATTTCGAGCGCCAAAGTTTGTCGGATGGACTCGCGGCAGCCGGCTTCGATTCCTCGCAGCAAACTTTTTTCACCTGGCTCGGCGTTGTTCCATATCTCACCGCGGAAGCTTTCTGGGCCACGCTCCGTTTTATCGTCGGCCTGCCAAACGGCGCGCACGTAGTCTTCGATTACAGCAATCCGCCCTCATCATTTTCCGCAGAAGCCCGCGCGAATTACGAGAAACGCGCCGCACGCGTAGCCGAACTAGGCGAAGCCTGGCTCACCCACTTCGAAACCGACGATCTCTGCGTCAAGCTCCGCGAAGTCGGCTTCACCGAAATCGAAGATATCGGCCCGCAAGCAATGGCCGCTCGCTATTTTCCAGGCGCGGCGAAGTCGGTTCCAGAAAAAGGCGGCCACGTCCTGCGCGCAACAAAATTCTGAGAATGCGCGATATGGCAGGCTCGTGTCGCACAGCCACTCCTGGCTGTGTCCGCTTGCGCTCGCAGAAGCTCCGCAAACCACTGGCGAACTGCGGCGCGCCAGCACGACCAAGAGTGGCTGTGCTAATCGACTCGTTGACTTGATTCAACTCGCGACCTAATATTGCGCGGCGCTCGCGCAAATTATGATTGGCGAAACGATTTCGCATTACCGCATTATCGAAAAGCTCGGCGGCGGCGGCATGGGCGTCGTCTACAAAGCCGAAGATACGCGCCTCGGCCGCATGGTGGCGCTGAAGTTTCTGCCGGATGAAACGGCGCGCGATCCGATCGCCCTCGACCGTTTCCGCCGCGAAGCCCGCGCAGCTTCAGCCCTAAATCACGCCAACATCTGCACCATTTACGACATCGGCGACGCCAGCGGCAAGCCATTCCTGTGCATGGAGCTGCTCGAAGGCTCCACGCTCAAGCATGCCATCCTCGGCCGCCCAATGGATATCGAGCGTCTGCTCGACATCGCGCTCGAAGTCACCGATGCGCTAGAAGCAGCACACGAGCGGGGCATCGTCCATCGCGATATCAAGCCTGCGAATATTTTCATCACCTCGAAAGGTCACGCCCTGCCGCAATGGTAAAGTCCTCTACTTTCTCAATCGTCAGACCTTCGACAGCTCTTATATTAGTGCGGCTGAGTCCATTGCGCGTCGCTCAGATTCCATCCGCCGCCGAGCGCCTTGTAGAGACTGACGACCACAAGCAGTTGATCGCGCTGAGTTTGAGCGAGTGCGTCTTCCGCCGGAAACAGCAACTGCTCCGCTTCCAGCACTTCGAAGTAGCTCGCCCGTCCCGCGTTATACCGAAGTCAGCGACAGCTCCACCGATTCCCGCAAGGAGAGCGACCTGATGCTTCAAGCGCTGCCGCTGGTCGACCAGGGTCGTCTGTGCGATGAGTGCGTCGGACACTTCGCGGAACGCCACGATGATCGTCTGCTTGTACTGCGCGATGGTTCCTTCCCACAGGGCTTGTTGCGCGTAATAGGTTTCGAGTATCTGTCCACCCTGGAAGATCGGACCCGCCAGGCCGCCAGCGATGTTCCAGATGCTGAAGCTGTTGTCCAACAAGTGATTCATATTCGGACTCTGCGCACCGTACAGCGCAGAAAGTCCGATACGCGGAAAGAAACTCGCCACCGCGACACCAACCTGAGCGTTTGAGCCGATCACGTTTTGCTCGGCCTGCAAAATATCAGGACGGCGCTGCATGACCTCGGTGGTCAGACCCAAGCGGCGTGCTGCGGCGTCGCTTGCTCGGTCAGTTGAGCCCCTCGCGGAATCTCTTCGGGGTATGCACCCAACAGAATGCTAATCGCGTTCTCCTGCTGAACGATGGCGCGTTTCAGACTCGCAACACTCGCGAGACTGGAATCGTAAGCGGCCTGAGCACGAGCGACCGGCAGCTTGCTGTCCCTGCCGAACTGATAGCGCTGAGTGAAAAGATCGAGGGTCTGTTTGTAGGTGCGAGAACTTTCTTGCGCGATCGCGAGTTCGCGGTCAAGTTCGAGCAGGCTGAAATAGCTGGCGGCTACATCGCTCACCAGACGTCAGCATGACGCCGCGGCGCACATACTCCTGAGCGAAGAGATTCGCGCGCGCGGCCTCCGTGGAACGCCGAATCCGTCCCCACACATCTAGCTCCCAGACGAGGTTAAGCAAACCTCCAAAAGCATTGAACGTTATGTTTCCTCCTGCTTGTTCGAGAGGCACGAAAGCCTTCTCGCGCCCGGCGAAGCCCTGATAACCGATCTGCGGATATAATTGCGACGCTGCGACTCCAACCAGTGCGCGCGCCTGCTCGACACGGTCTGCGGCGAGTTCGAGGTCATAGTTGTGTTCGAGAGCGGTGACAATCAGACTCTGCAGGACCTTGTCGTTGAACACCTGCCACCAAGGCAAGTCGGCGAGTGAGGTCGCCTCTGACGGTCCGATCTGCGAGCGGAAATCCTCGACTGGCTTCACTTCCGGGACGTTTGTAGTCCGGGCCGACCTCAATCCCCCACAGCTTGCCCCAGATACCTTTCGGCTCGGCCGTGGGTGAACATCCCGCGATACAGAGCACCACAGCAAAGAGGCTGACAATCTGATTGCAACGAAAATTGCCGAAGCGCTCGTTTTCACCCGACAGTTCCTCTATTGAATTGCCGCTAGCATTTTTCTGAATCTGCTGAGCGAGTAGGTAACGTATGCAGATCCGATCAGAAACATCTTGAGCAGGTCGGGCCACACCATACTCGATGTTGCGTTTCTGAAGAGTACGGCCTGGGAAAAGCTGACGAAGGCCGTCGATGGCACAAACTGCATAAACTTCTGCAGCGGTACCGGCATGCTCTCGAGCGGGGTCTGACCGCCTGACAGCAGGCTCATCATGATGAACACCGGGAAGGCAAGCAAGCCGAACTGCGGCATCGAGCGGACCAGCGTCGCGAGCATGATGCCCAGGGCCGTGACCGAGAAGAGATAGACCACCAGACCGCCGACAAAAAGCGTTATCGAGCCGGCAATCGGCACGCCAAGCGCGCCTTTAACGACCAGATATAGCGACAGCATCACCGCTACGACGACGACCAGGCCATTGGCCCAAATCTTCGCAAACATGAGTTCGTAGGGACTCAGCGGCATTACCAGGAGATGCTCGATCGTCCCATGCTCGCGCTCGCGCAGGACGGCGGCGCCGGTCAGAAAGATCGCCAGCACTGAGATGTTGTTGATGATCTGGTTGATCGCGACGAACCAACCCTGTTGCATGTTCGGGTTGAAGCGAGCTCGGGTGACCAGCTTGACCAGCTCGCGGTTCGAGGATTTGCGAGCGATTGGCCCAGAAAGGTTGAACTTCCCTGTTGATGATGTTCTGAATATACGACGGGCCGCGACCCGCCTGGCTCATCGCGGTCGCATCAGTGATTATCTCGACCGTCGGGGTGGCACCCTTGGTAAGATTCTCCTGAAACTTTGATGGTATATCGATGATGAAGGTATAGAGACCTTCATCCATGGTCCGATTGATTTCACTAAAAGGCAGTTCCACTGCGGGCAGAAACTGAGGTGGCAGCAGCGAGTCGCGTATCTGTCGCGACGCTGCCGAATGATCCTCATCGACGACCGCGACCGAAGCGTTGACCACATCCATCACGGCGCTCTTCGCCGGCGTGTAGACCGAAAACGTGAACGAATAGACAATCAGCAGCAACAAGACCGGGTCACGGAACAAGCTCAGCAGCTCTTTAACGCCGAGCTGAATGATATGTCTGACGTGCTGCACCGCCTAGGCTTCCTGCTTCTTCAACAGCACGACTGAAGTAGTGAAGTAGATAAGAGCGAGAATAAGGAGCGCCACAATGTCGCGCCACAGTGCCGCAAAGCCGAGCGCTTTGGTAAAGGTACCGACGCAGATCGCCTGAAAGTAGGTGCTGGGGAAAATTCGCGCTGCGATGCGGGCACCACCGGTGAGCGAGGAAGCCGGCACGAACATCCCGGAAAACTGCGTGGCCGGAAGAATAGTAATGATAGCGGCCGCGAAAATCGCCGCCGTTTGCGTAGTCGCAAACACCGAAATCAGCAGGCCGAAGCCCGTGCTAGCGAGGACATAGATCACGCCACCCAGCACAAGGGTCGCAAGACTACCCTTGAATGGAACCTGGAACATGAAGACTGCGAGTGCGACCAGAGCACTAAACTGAATCAGCGCAACCGCGAGGTAGGGCAATTGTTTGCCGAAAAGAAATTCGAGGCGGGTGGCCGGAGCCGCATAAAAGTTGGCGATCGAGCCCAACTCCTTCTCGCGCACCACGCTTAACGCGGTCAACATGCTGGGAATGAGAATCAGGAGGAGCATGATATCGCCGGGCACCAGCGCATAGATGCTCTTGAACGCCTGATTGAACAGCGCCCGCGCCTCAAACCGCACAGGTTTCTGGAGCGGTGGAAGCCCGCGCGCTTTGCGTAGCTGCGTGAGATAATGGTCGTGAACGCTTTCGACGTAGCCGCGAGCCGTCTCGGCCCGAAACGGTATTGCGGCGTCGAGGATCAGGTTTATCTCCGGCTGTCGGTTGCGCTGTAGGTCGCGCTGGAACGCGGGCGGAATCTCGATCGCAAGGCGCAACTCGCCATTGCGTAGACGACGGTCCAAATCGCCGTAACTCCGCAATGGTGCATGCTCAGTGAGGTAGTACGAACCGCGATAGCTATCGATATAATCGCGGCTGGCAGGCGTATTATCGGAATCGAAGCACCGCAAACGGCAGATGATCGATGTCGAGTGAGATGCCATAGCCAAATACGATCATCAGGAGAATCGGACCAAAAATCGCGAATGAGAGCCGAACGGTGTCGTGCTGCAGCTCGACCGCTTCACGCCGTGCAAACGCCCATATGCGGCCCAGGCTGAAGCGGCTGGGAGTCTCGTCGAGATGACTTGTGGGAGCGGTCGGTTCCGCTGCGGGCTCGGGTGTCGCCGAGCCAGTGACACTCTTTTCGGCCGCTTCTTCGAGGTAACCGATAAACGCATCTTCGAGGTTCTTGGCCTTGCGTTCAGCGACCAACTGGGCCGGCGGTCCCTGCGCCAACACTTTGCCCGCGTGCATCATCGACATCCGATCGCAGCGCGCGGCCTCATTCATGAAGTGCGTCGAGAGAAAGATCGTGACGCCGTTCTCGCGCGACAGCTTGATCAACAATTCCCAGAAGCCATCGCGCGCGACCGGATCAACGCCGGACGTGGGCTCGTCCAGGATCAGCATCTCCGGCTGGTGAATCACCGCGACTGCCAGCGAGAGCCGTTGCCGGATACCGAGGGGCAAACTCTCGGCCAAAGTGTCGGCCTCGGACTCGAGTGCGAAACGTGCCAGCAGCTCGTTTACCCGCTCTGTGGCAGAGGGTTCCGGGATATCGAAAAGGCGCGCGTGGAGCAGCAGATTCTGCCGCACCGTCAATTCCGTATATAGCGAGAACGCCTGCGTCATGAAGCCGACGCGTCGCCGCGACTCGACGTCGCCGCCCTTGACCTGCTTGCCCAACAGCAATGCCGTACCTTCGGTCGGTGGCAGCAATCCGGTCAGCATCTTCATCGTGGTGGTCTTGCCGCAGCCGTTTGAGCCGAGGAAGCCGAAAATCTCACCACGCTCGATCCGGAAATTGACGTGATCAACGGCGGTGAACGAACCGAAGCGCTGTGTCAGCCCGTGGGCCTCGATTGCCGGGGTGCCGCCGCTTGGTTTGTAGGGCGTGATCTCCGGTTCCTTATGGCCGCGGCGGGACTCTTCGGGCAGGAGCTGGATGAAGGCTTTTTCCAGCGTTGGCTGGTTAGTCTTGCCCTTCAGTTCGTCCGGCGTTCCAGTGGCGAGCACCTTCCCGGCATTCATCGCGACGAGCCAATCAAAACGCTCGGCCTCGTCCATGTAGGCTGTAGCCACCAAAACGCTCATCCCCGGGCGGCGTAACCGAATGCGATCGATAAGTTCCCAGAATTGCCGCCGCGCCAACGGATCGACGCCAGTAGTGGGCTCGTCGAGGATGAGCAAATCCGGGTCGTGGATAAGCGAGCAGCACAGCCCGAGCTTCTGCTTCATGCCGCCCGAGAGCTTGCCGGCCGGACGGTCGCGAAACGGTGACAGGTCGGTGCTGTCGAAGAGGTCCTTGATCCGCCATTCGCGCTCGTCGCGCGACTGACCAAACAGACGTCCAAAAAAGTCGGCGTTCTCGAAAATTGATAAGGTTGGATAGAGGTTCTTGCCGAGTCCCTGCGGCAGATAGGCGATGCGGGACGACACTTTATTGCGAAAGCTGGCGTCAGCTATATCGCCGCCTAGAACCCGCACGCTGCCGTGCTGGATCTTGCGGACACCGGCAATCATGCCGAGCAGCGTCGACTTGCCAACCCCGTCGGGACCGATCAGCCCGATCATTTTCTGGCCGGGAATCTTGAGGTCGATCGCGTCTAAGGCGATCGCAGCCCCGTAACGCTGGCTGACGTTAGTGACGCTAACGACCGGCTCGAGGATGACGTCGGTCATGAGTTGGAACCGTCGGCAGCGCTACCGACCGCGCCGGTAGGGTTCCCGAGGTTCGCAGGAACCCCGCGAAACTCCAGCGACGCCGGCCATTGCGCCCCGGCGTCGAGCCGAACGTAGCCCATCCCTGGGATCCCGACCTTAACAAAAGGTTCATATTGTCGCAGACGTTCTTTGTTAAGCTGCAGCTTGACCCGGAAAGTTAGATTATGTCGTTCTTCGGCCGTCTCAACGGTCTTCGGCGTGAATTGTGCGCTGGGCGAAACGTACGACACGAGCGCCCTGACGGGATAGTCAGGGTAAGCGTCCAAAACAATCCTGGCCTCGGCGCCTAAGGCAATTTTGCCCGCCACCGTTTCCGGCAGGAAGACGTACATATAAACGTTCGACAGATCGACCAGCGCGAAAACTTTGCCACCCGCTGGAAGGACCTCGCCAGGCTCGGCCAGTCGATTTTGGACGCGCCCCTTAATCGGTGATTTGAGCACGCTGTCCTTGATCTCGGCCTGGATGCGTTCGGCTTCGGCCGTTGCCGCGTCAATTGCGGATTGGGCACGGACTACCTGGGCTTGCGTGCCGAGCAACGCCGCCCGGCTTGCTTCCGCATGAGCCTGGTCGATATCGAGTTCCTGCTGGCTGACCGCGCCGCGCGTGACCAGCCCTTTAGATCGGACGTATTGCTTATTCGCGTAGTTAAACTCGGCCTGCTTCACGACAACGTCGGCTTGCGCGGTCCGCTTGTTATCCTCGGCCTCGCGAATCCTTGCCTGCGCGTTCCGCAACTGGGCTTCGAGCACGTCGGTGTCCATCCGCGCGACGACCTGGCCCTCGGCGACGTTATCCCCCTCATCGGCGAGAACTTCGGCGATCCGACCCTCGTACTTGGTCGCGACGTCGACCTGCTTCGCCTCGAGGCGACCGTTTGCGCCCGCAAAGCCCGGCGGTAGGGCGGGCTTAGAAAGTATCAGCCAGGCAACGCCGCCTCCCGCCAGGGCGAGGGCAACGATTGCGATAATGATCACTTTTCTCGACATCGCTATGATTCCATCCAAAATTTCTCGTTAGCTCAAACCCATTTGTTTTTGGATCTCATGTCTCCGCCAGCCTTCGCGTACGGCAAGAGCCGTGCCTTGCCACACACCCCAAAGCAAGGGTTCTCTGTTTTCGCTGCACACAACGGTGTCTCCAATCGCGCCAGCTCCTGAGCATTGAGCGCATCCGAACACTTTGCTCTGTTCGCGGCCGTGGATGACCGCTTAATGTTCGTCCACAGACTCGGACAGGATCTCTCTTTGAGGTAAGTAGGAGAATGAAGTGCAATCTTCTCCGCACGACCGATTCAGAATAGCGAGATTACTTCGAGCCGGAGCGTAGTCTGGCGCTGTCTGGACGAGCTGTATCCAGATATCGCGAGCACCCACGAGATTTCCCATTCTCGCGTAGATGATCGCGTGGGTATTGGCTGCATCCATATCTTTTGGCTCTAGAACCAGCGCTGCGGTAATCTCCTGCAGCGCCTCCGGCAATCTGTTCTCCTTTTCATAGATCACCGCCAGATTAAAATGAGTCTCGGCGTGTTCCGGGCCGAGTAATACTGCGGTCCCCAAAGCTGCCGTTGCGCCAGGGAGATCGCGCTGGTCGTAGTAAGCAAGTCCCAAGTTCAAGAAAAGGTCCCACGCGTTGAGCCCGAGATTGATGGCTGTGCGGTACTCACTGATTTCTTTAGATACATTCCCTGTCATCCCGTACGCAAAACCCAGATGATAATGCGCCAGCGCGTTGTTTTTCTCCAACCGCAGAAGTTTGCGATGCAGGTCTATGGCGGTTGGGTAATCCTGGGCTTCCAGTGCGATATCCGCGGCAACATCGCATACTAGCTTATCCGCTGTTCTCGCCGGCGGCCCGGAAGCGATCGCGGAAGAGCATACGAGCAGCGCTGCCGCGAGAATGCTGATATTTGCGCCAAGCTTTGGCATCGCCTACGAAACAACAGAACCGCTTATAGCGAAGAAGGTCCACCTACGCTCGGTCGAGACCTTCGTTTGAGTTATTGGCGCGTGAGGCACGCCTCCCCGGTTTGCGGTGGCCGCTGTTGAAATCGTTGACTTGCCTCCACTCAGCGACCAAACGCTGATCAGCAACTTGGCCCCAACGAAAAATGTAGGAGGCGAGAGAACCGAGCCTTCGTCTTGGACGGGGGAATCCAATAATCTACTCGACCCGGCCCTGCTCGCCTGACGGGGATTGCAGTGGGGTCAATACCGCGTGCCCGTTTGTTAGAGACAGATGACAAGAGTTCTATGCTCGTACAAGTCGGACTTTAGTCCTACACATTCCTCGGCCGTTGACGCCGGCGAAACCTGGCGGTAGGGCGGGCTTGGAAAGTAAGCCAGGCGGCGCCGCCTCCCGCGAGGGCGAGGGCAACGATTGCGATAATGATCCCTTTTCTCGACATCGCTATGATTCCATCCAAAATTTCCCGTTAGCTCAAACCTGATTTTTTTAGATCTCATGTCTCCGCCAGCTTCGTCCTGTCGTACGCAAGAGCGGTGCCTTGCCAGCAGCCTAAAGGAAGGGGTTTTCTGTCTCCGTTGCACGCAACGGTGTGTCAAATCGCGCCAGCTCCTGACCGAACTGATATCTTCCAGGTGCTGCAGGAAGGCGCCGACCAGGGCCACGGCTACCATGCGGCGTCTAAGAATGTCGCCGAGGCTTTCGGAATCAGCAACCGAGGAAACCTGCAAGCTCAACGAAGCCGCGACACTATGCATGATCGCGACTACGGAAGGAAGCGCAATTGATCCGCGCGCGCAAGGCGCTGATTACATAGCAAAAAAATAAGTAGACCGAGTAAACCTATTATTAACAACCTGTAGGGCCCGCCGAAAATCTGGACCTTGGATGATCGAAGTTCATGCAGGTGTCCTTGTTTTTCAGTCACTTTCAGGGCGCGTGAAGGATGATTTCGAAGAACTGCGCTATGAAAACAAAATTGGACTGCAAGCTGAAAAAACTTAACCTAAAAGCAGAATAACTAAGGAAACCAGTCTTCATTGACTCTTTAGCCTTTCCGGCGGCCTACTCATCCGGCATCTTGTCTCTGCCGAAAACCTCATCTCGGGCAAAGGACTGGGCAGCGACGTGGTTCAGTCTCGAGTGGGAGCGGCAGCGAGAGGTATGCGACTGACGGACTTGAAGGTGGCGGTGAGATCAAGCGCTCAAAATACTGAATCTGATCGGAACGAGCCGTGCCGGCGCGCCCTCAACGAACCAATTCGAAACAGAGATAAAGCGCCGAATTCCTCACGGACTCGCTCGAACTCGCCTGTCTCTGGTGCCGCAAGAGATGCAGATTAGGCCGGTATGCGCGGATTTTCGGCAGACTCCGCAGAGAATATCCCACATCGAGGACTGAGTGGCGGAGAGAGGGGGATTTGAACTCCCGAGACCCTTCAGCATTCGATGGGCGGGATTCGGCCCGAGTTCGGCGCACTAATCGGCCCGAAAAAGGCATCCGTGCCGGAGAGAATTTGTTCGCCAAGGATTCGGCTCTTCTTCGGATCCGGCTCCATTCGTTCGCTACGCTGATGCGCGGAATCTGGTGACATCGAAGATTCGGACGAAGGTTTAGAGTTCGAATCTCTCCCTCTTGACCGCGCCAGCAACGATCTGAACTTCCCCACGCGAGGGGTTGCACGGCCGATCGAACAGGGATCAGACGAGCGAAGAGAGGCGCGTTTGATTCGCCTACGATCTGATCCTCCGAAGCCAGTGGCCTTGCCTATCGCCTACGCGCAAGCTGAGCGCCGCGGCTCATAGCTTCGTGAAGCCGTCCGCGCTCCACTGTTCCGAGCCAACTCCATTATGGACGAAGAACAGCCCGTCCGGATCGTATTTTCTTTTGATTTCAGCGAGCCGAGGGTAGTTGCTCCCCCAGTACGAGTGCTGCCATCCGTTCTCGAAGTAATTGCTCTCGCTCACATACGATCCCGGGTACGGCACGAGTGCACGAAGTTGACTCATGCATCGATCAACGCGCTCCGCAGCTTTCCGGCCTGCCACAACCGATGGCTCATGCCCGGGAATTCCCGGATATGCGGGTCCCTGGGCGTCGCCTGCGATCGCCAGAGCGAAGGCGGTCAGCACGGCTGGATTCATCGCGGTGTCCTTCGCCTCGGCGATCGCATCGGGCGGCGCTCCGGCGAGTCCCTTATTGAAGTGCAGTTCGACACCTGAATACCGAGAGCTTGCAAACAACGCGTCGGCGAGACGCTGCTGCGCGTCATTCTCGAGCAGGGACGCGGGCAACCACAGCGACTCGTAACCCCAGATGAACCAGCCAACTTGCCCCGCGTCTCCGCTCCACCACGCGTTATTGGGTCCCGCGCCAGGCCGATGGTCGACGACGAAAATTGGCTGCTGATGCAGGTATCCGAGGACATGATCAAACAATGCGATCAGGGGATTGGCATTTGGATTCGGAAAAGGCAATTCAGGCCAATGCTCTTTCCACCATTGCACGTCCCACAAGCGTCGCGCCGGCATGCTTCCGATAACCAGCCGCCCTTCAACCGAATATGCGTGCGGCGAACGCGCCACCCAGTCGAGAAACGGCTGCCAGACTTTTTTCGCCTGCCCAGTGTCCAAGCCCTGGGAGACCATGCTGATGGCGAGTGAGTTGTCGGGGTTCACGTGGGCCTGCTCTCCCCAATGGTCGTTGAAGAGATGCTCCCGGTAGAAGCTCACGAACTCGCGGATCAGGCGCCGATAGGCATCGTCCGACGCCGCTTTGATCGTGAAGTTGGCGACGCCGAAGAACTCGGGAAGATCGTGAAGACGCAGTGTCAACTTACTCACCACGCCGATAGCTGCCGCCTCCGCCGCCTTTCAGCGCCCAGAACAGATCGGGGTTAGTGCATGCATTCGCGACGCGAATCTTGCCGTCGGCAGTGACTACTTCGGCTTCCAGCAAACCTCCCGCGGCAAGGCCGTAGTGCTTCGAGAAACTTCCAAAGCCACCACTTTGAATCAGACCCGCCACGCCTACTGTCGTGCATCCGCCACCCTGAACGTATTTCCCACCCTTGGTCGTAACCGCGTCGTATGCCTGCATCCAGATCGTTCCAGCGCCGAGCGTCACCGCCGGTTGCGGTTGCAGAGTATGCTCGCATCCCTGCGGAACGAATGCGGTATGCATCGTGATATCGTTCATGTGCCGGGTCCAAATCAGAAGCGAATCAGGCGCATTGGACGTGCCCTGGTAGCTGTGGCCGCCGCCCTTGACCACCAGGCGCAAGTCATTTTCGCGGGCAAAATTCACGGCCTCAGCAATGTCGTGGGCATTTCTTGCCGCGACCGCGTAAACGCTTGGTTTGGTGGCCCATGCGTCGACCCATCCCAAGGTCTGCGTGAGCCCCGGCTGATCGCCGATGTAATACGGATTTCTCAGGTTCTCCGAGAGACGCTTGGCTGCGGCGCCTGCCGGATCAGTTTTGAATAGCGAAAGAGGAAAGTTTACAGGAATCAAATTTCCGCCGACTGCATCATCGAGTCGCTTCCATGCCGACTGCGATGGCCACGTGGCATCGGAAGGACGGCGGCGGCGGAAATTCGTACTCGCCGACAGGCGCCGCGGCAAAATCGGTAGGAGCGCCGCCGATCCGATTGCTTTCAAGAATGCTCTTCTGTTCACTAACCCTTTTCCAGGAACTTTATCGAAGCTGTTAGATGGCTTTTCCTCACGAGGATCCGCTCCCCGGCTCGCGTCTCAAGGCGTGGTTCTTATCGGTCGGTATTCTCTACCACGAATATTCTGTGAACCCGGCGCTCTCCGGCTCAACCGCGGTGGCGTACCACCGCGCCGGCGCGGACGGCCATGCAGTTACTCCAGAATGGCGTGGATCGCACGGTGATCGCGGCACAGAGAGAAATTCGGCGAAGCCGCCCGTGATTGCCACGAGTGCCAATAACGCTACGCGGAACGACATGGCCCTGCGACGGGGGCTAGATCGAGAATCCACCGCCTGCGAGACGGCGTCCTCCGCCAGGCATATATGGACCCCGCCCGTGTCAAGGGTTGAATTGCTGACGCGATTTGGAACTCGGTTGCAGTCATATATTCGGCCTGCTTATCGGGCGTCAGATGAAGCCCTGGCCTTGATGGATTTCCGCGCGCTTCGTTCTGCTGATCAGTCTGGCGGCCTCTCGCGGCCATGCGTGGCGACAGAGTTTGGAAGCGCCGGTCCGACCGGTTCGCCATCAGCGTCACACAAGACACCCTACGCAACCTCGGCAAGAGCGGTGTTCAGTGCCCCCATCAGTCTTTGGCCACACGCGGTTTTGCGCCCCGCGCTCTCTCAACCGGGGGTGGAGAGCCGGGGCGCAAAACTGCGCGCGTGAGTACCCTGCTCGAGCGGTAACGATCACCTCTGCTAAGCAGCGCCCACAGTATTCGCGCATTCTTGTTGGCCATCGCGACCGCGGCCACATTAGGTCCGCGCGCGGCGCTGATTCGTGCCATCCAGCGGCTGCGCGCATCTCCTTCAAGCTTGCACTGTCGAAGTGCGGAGCGCGCCCCGTGGATCAGCAGCGTGCGCAGATAGCGGTCACCGCGCTTGGTAATCCCCAGGAGCACGGTCTTGCCGCCCGAGGAATGCTGGCGAGGCACCAGCCCCAGATAGGCACTCAACTCGCGTCCATTCTTGAACCGCTGCGCATTACCCACTGCGGCCACCAACGCCGTGGCGGTCAGCGGACCCACTCCCGGCACCTCGGCCAGGCGTGCGCAGCGCTCATCGTGCTTAAACTTCCGCGTGATCCGTGCCTCGCAGCTCGCAATGCGTTGTTCGAGGGTCCGCAGCCATTGGCTCATCTCGCTCAGCAACTCGCGCATCTCGCCGGATAGTTCGCTACTCTCATCCGCCAGCGCCGCCGGCAGGGCGCGCTTAAGTCCCGCCACTCCCGTCCGCATTGCCACGCCGCGCTCGCGCAATAGACCGCGCAGCTGATTGCACAGGGCGGTGCGGCTCTTGACCAATTGCGCCCGTACCTTGTGCAGCGCGAGCAGGTCCTGCTGCGCTACGCTCTTGACCATTACGAACCGCATGCTCGGTCGGCTGACTGCTTCCAGGATCGCGTCCGCGTCGTTGCGGTCGGTCTTGTTACCCTTGCGGTAGGGCATTACCAGCGCCGGACTCATTAACCGCACCTCATGCCCCAGCGCGGTGAACTGGCGCGCCCAGTACTGCGCGCCACCCGTTGCCTCCATCCCCACCACGCAGCGCGGCAGCCCGCGCATGAACCCCAGCACCTGCGCGCGCCGCAGTTGCCGGCGGATTACCACCCGCCCGCAGCTATCCGCACCGCTAACCGCGAACACACTCTTTGCCAAGTCGATCCCGATCATTATAACTTCCATCTCGGACCCCTCCTCGCTTTTCGGATGTTGCTCACACATCCTTGGCCCATTGCGAGGCCGTTTATAGCCCACGCCGACAAGACCGCCCGCTCTCAAAAGTTTCGCCATCTGTGCCGAAAGTTTCGGGAACGCGTACTCGTCCGTGCGGAACCAACCCGGCCGCCGGTTGGTCTTTTTCATCGAGCAGGTTATGCGGCGTAAAATGGTTAAGCTTCGCGTTGTCGTGCACGTTCGTGTTCTCAAACCAGTATTCCTGGCCGAAACGGGCCGCCGTAATTCACGATCAGCGTCGGCGTTTCCGAAATCCCCGATTGCGCAAACATTTGCAGCACGTCGTTAAACAGGGGTGTGATCGGAAGCGTGTGCTCGTTCCCGTGGAAACCGTCGATGACATGCGTGAGGTTGAGCTTCAAGTCCAATCCGCCCTCGGTCGTCGGCATCATTTCCAATTCTTTCGACGCCATGACCATGAATTGCCGCTGCTTGCGGTTGCCCACTACGTAACTCTTGATGTTGTGCGTGCCATAGTATTTCTTGTACTTCGTCGGCACGCCTTTCACTTCTTCGACGGACTGGAAGTTGTTGTCGGAAAAGACGCCGGGCCCGGTGGAAAACGCGCGCAAGCCCCGAGAATGTCGCCGCTGTCCACCAAATCTTCATACGCAAACATATCGTTCGTGCTGGTTTGCACGTCCAGTCCGGAGGTTACTCCGTAAGCAAGATGGCCAAAAACGCCCAGTTCTGTGTGTCCAGGATGCCGCGCCGAATTTCGGTCCAGTGTGCGTGCGTGTCGATAAAACCAGGCACGATCGTTTTCCCGGCGACGTCAAACACTCTGGCCCCTGAAGGAACCGCGCCTCTCGCTCCCACGCTCTTGATGCGGTTGTCTTCTACCACGATGTCCGCGTTCTTCAGGACTTCGTCACCCTTCATGGTCACTACGGTCGCGCCACGCAACACAATCGGTCCCCTTCGGCGTTTTCCGCGGAACTTCTAGATCGACTGCGATCTCCTGAACATTCTTGCTCCTCTTCTCTTAAGTTTCTTCGGTTCTTTTTTCTCTTCCTTCTTTTCATCCTTGTTGGCGTCCGCCGTTTGCGCCCCCGTGTCTTTCTTGTCGCCGTCCTTCTTTTCTTCTTCTTTCGGCGGTTCGAAAGCAGTAGCGCCTAGCGGCTGACCGGAAACAACTGTGGCTCCCACGGCCCAAGTGATTGTCTTTCCGTCATCCGCCCAATGCAGAGTGGTCTGCTCTCGATGTCCGTCAGCCGCTTCACGGGCACGGACGTGCGTCGCAACATCCACCGTGGGTGCTTCTCCACCGACGACCGGCATTCCTATCACGTAAAGCTGATTCATCACCTGCGCCAGCACCCATTGCCCGTCGGGACTTGCCTTCACGTTCTCCGCGGGGACTGGCTCCTCCGCAAAATAGAGACCCTTCCCTTTCACCACCAGATGCGTGCGGCGGTCTGTGCCGTCAAAACGCAGCGACACAAGTCCCTGCGGCGTGTAGATATAAATCCTGTCCTTGTCGTGGGTAAAGTGGGGCGAGCCTGCGCCGCGCGCCGGCAAAATCAGAGTCCCATCGCCACCCTGCGCCGGAATCCAGACGAGATCAGCATTCTGCGTTTGCCCGCTGTCAAATTCGCTCATTTCGCGGTCGTTAAGCATTCCCTCGCAACGCCACGATCCTCGTTCCATCTGGCGACCAAACTGGATTGCTGTACAACGCTGCCGTCTTGGACAATTGTTGCGGCGTTCCTCCCGCAGCCGATACCCTCCAAAGCTGCCCACCCGCGCTCGACCACGTCACATAAGCGATGGATTTTCCGTCCGGCGACCACGCCGGTTCGAATTCAATCGAGCATTCCCGGTAGTCAATCGTTGTGGCTTTTTGTCCCGCCGGAATATCCATGGTGTAAAGGTGTGCTCATCGCCGAGAAAACCATCTCTCTTGCCGCCCGGCGATTCAACAGCGTCCTGAATTAGGCGCACCTTCACGGGCCCTTGCTCGACAAGTTGTGGAAAGTCCAGCTTCGGTCCCAGCTCTTGCGACACCTGCGCGGTAAATGGGATTCTACTTTTTCAGCCCCAGTCGTGATATTCAGCCGGCGGATCTTTCCGTTCTGGTTGTAGACAATTTCCTTCCCGTCCGGAAGAAACGCATATCCCGGAAAAACGTCGCGAGTGAATAACGATTCCTGGTCGTCGCGCGTTACGGGATACCTTATCCAACGGTCTTCCCCAGTCTCAAGATTTCGCAACCGCAGCCCGGTCTCCGTTTCATAGCGGGTTACGTACACAATCTCCTTCCCATCCGGCGAGAGCACTGGGCCGGAACGCGCTCTCCGGCTGACTGATGATGTCGTCTTCGTCGCCCGTCTTTCTGTCGCGCCGGGCAATATGCCACATGGGAAATTGTGCGTTGTAGTTCAGCGATCCGAGCTTCGTCGCGTAATAGAGGTACTTTCCGTCCGGCGACGCCACAACTCCCATTGCGTTCGGCCTATCTGCTCTTTTTGTGGTCGGTGTGGGCTTGGACTTCGTGATTTGCACGCCCGAGCCACCGTTGATGTGGTACATCCAGATTTCGCTCGATCCAATTCCGAATCCTGCCTTTGAAACGAAAATATCAGTTCCGATCCGGCGACCAGCTCGGCGAAACAAACTCGCTATTGGGATCTTTCGAAACCTCGTTTCACACCGCTTCCGTCCGGATGCATGATCCAAATGTTTTCGCTGCCTTCACGGTCAGAAAGAAAC
>CAWBWG010000008.1:0-138938 GCA_963792515.1 uncultured Acidobacteriota bacterium
GCAGCTGGATATGTCCAGCGCGGTCGGAGGCGTACCGTCGGGATATGCGGCGCGCTGTGATTTTCGCCTCGCTGGCAGCGGCAGCCTTGCTCGCCGCGGGGTGTACCGGTAGCAGTCAGCCTCCGGCGCCCTCAGCCCTCGACGGCGGGGACGAGTGCTGCCCGGGGCGAACGCAGGCCAGGCGAGCAGAGCTCAAGCAGGTGTGGTGACCTCGAACGGGTGTGCCGGGCGGCCGCCGGTTAGCCCGCTGCCGGTCTGGGCACGGTCCGGGTTCTCCCCAGCGGATCTGGCCATGCCGCACGTGATGGGCGAGGCAGGCAACATCGTGGCAATCCTGTGGGCGACCCGCGACGCACTGCACTCACCGCCGCTGCACGACAGGAGCAACAAGATCTTGTGGGTGTCCAGGGTTCCGCTCGTCGCGCCGGATTCGCTGATCATCACAGCCACGCTTGCAGGCAGCACCCGTACGGCGCCGGTGTCCGTGCCGGACGGGCCAGGACCGTCGATCATCGACCTGCCGGAGCCCGGTTGCTGGACGCTCCACCTGAGCTGGTCCGGCCACACCGACGAACTCAAACTGCGCTACGTAGCCTGATCGGGGGCGTCCCGGACGATGGCGGGCCGCTCGACCAGTCGAGGCGGTGCCACTCAACGATCATTGCAAACCGGGTTGTTCATACAAGGGCGGAAACAGTCGGCCAGTTGGCCGATGGCCGGGATCGACTGGGTCCGTGATATCTCGGCGTCCAGGCCGAACGGCCAGCAGGTTAAATAACAAGCTAAGGCAGGTCAGGAGGGGCGAATCACGGTCAGCGTGAACGGCTTGTCGCCGGCCGCGTGCGCGACGGCGTCGTTCACGTCGTTCCTGAAGATCGCCGCCTCATTCGCCGCGGGCCGCCCCGTTGACCTGTCCGCCGTGGTCACCAGCTCACTCGGCTGGGCGAACGCCCGGCGGGTCGCCGGGGCGGTCACGACGACTGACGGGCCCTCCCGCTCGTTTTCTCGGCCTTGCCCGGCTACGCGTCAGATGAAAAACACGCAACTGTGCGGCTGCTTGGGAGGCGGCCCCGGCCGCACCCGGGCGGCCGGCCTGCCGCTGTGAGAAGCCCGCTCAGGGCGCTGCCGCGCCGAAGACCAGGACGCCCGGCTCAGCCGCGGTCGTGGAGGGTCACCTGGTAGCCGTCGGGGTCCGCGAACGTGAAGGTGCGGCCGAACGGCCCGTCGACGGGCGCTGAGATGATCGTCGTGCCGGCGGCGGCGAGGGCGTCGTGGATGTCCTGCGCGTCGGGGGCGTGCAGCCACAGCGCCATTCCCTGCCCCGGCTGCGCGATCGCGTCCAGGTCGGTGCCCGCGACGACGTCGCGGACGGCGAACGCGATCGGCTTGGTGCCGAACACGACGGCGTGCGGCGGTCCTGCGTCGGAGCGCTTCAGCCCCAGGTACTGCTCGTAGAAAGCGGCGGAACGCTCCAGGTCGCGCACCTGCAGTGAAATGAAGTCGGGTCCGGTGACGGCCACGATTCCTGCCTCCTCATGGTATGTCAGTCTTCTGACACACCACAATGTATGTCAGACTACTGACATGAGTCAAGGCGAGCCCGGAATCGAGCTGGACACATCGCTGGGGTACATGCTGAAGGCGGCCGCGAGCGCCCTGCACTCCGCCCTGGAGGCCGTGCTGAGGCCGCTTGGCATGACGATCACCCACTACGCCTGCCTGGAGCTGCTCGCCCAGCGACCGGGCCTGTCCAACTCCGAGCTTGCCCGCGGCGCCTTCGTCACCCGGCAGTCGATGAACGTGCTCCTGCAGGCCCTCGAACGCCAGGGACTCGTTGTCCGCCCGGCACAGGCACCCGCCGGCAGGGCCCTGCCGACCGAGCTGACCGCCCGCGGGCGCCGCCAGCTCAAGGTGGCCAGCGCCGCGGTTCGCCGCGTCGAGCAAGACATGCTGGCCAATCTGGATGCCAGCGAACAAGATCAGATGCGGCGCCTGCTCACCGCCTGCATCGCCTCACTGACCGAACCGCCCGCACCGGCGACGTGACTCCTCCGGACCGGCCGCCCGGGTCAGGGCACGTGGCGCAGGCAGCAACGGCCTGGTGACGCGCGGGTGCTACCTGCACTAGCCGGGAAGGCCGCACGGCCGTCGACGACCCCGGCCGGTCGAGGCGGTGCCGCTCGTCGACCCCGGCCTGACGACGGCCAGCCGGATCTGCCCAGCGGCGGCCATGCCGAGCTGCCCGGTGGCGGCCAGCTCGATTACTTGGTGTGACAGCGGTCCATGATGGAGGCGCGCACGTAGCCGTCGATCGGATCGGCCGGGAACCCGTCGCCAGCGGTGTTCTGCGTGGGCGTTCGGGAGTGACCCATCGCTACCTCCGGCTATTACCCAGGCTCAAGACGCCATGTCGATCGGGGCCCGGTGCCCCGCTCGCCCGTTATCGACCGAGCGTTGTCCGTGGGTCGCGTCCCATGAAGGCAGCGAGGCGTTCCCAGTCGTCAGCACCGGGAGCTGGGGAGACCTCCGCCCCGAAAGGGGCTCCTGGCTCGACCATGTTGCGGTACTGAGGTTTGATCATGGCCCGTGCCCCCTCGAGTGCCGGCAAGGCGAGGGAAGGGTCCAACTTGTCGAGCTGTCCGGTGGCCCTGGCCAGGTCCCAGGCGTGTGCGGCCAGCTCTGCCAGGTACATGTCCACCAGGGTGGCTCCCGTGTACTCCTCGCCCCACGGCATTGTGTACCTCAACGACATATAAGAGCTTATGAAGAACTGTGGCAAGCGATTTAATGTTTGCAGAAGAGCGCGATGCCGGTTGGGGTGGGTCGCGCTAGTCAGAGATTGGATGCGTTCGGGCGGGGCGTGGTTGTGATGTGGTGGGGGATGGGGGATTTCACGGCTGTGGGATTTTTACGGGTTGGTCCGCGCGTGATTTCGGCTTTTGAGTACGCTCGCGGACGTCAGATGCCGGCAGGGACGGCAGCGCTAGTTGGGATATGCGATCGTTGCGATCGGACTCGTAAATGCGCGCAAAGTCAACGAACCCGGATGATTTGTTTGGATATGTGATTGTGAATCATCTTCGTTGGAATTCTGGGGCGCCTAGGACTAGGCCAGCTATTAGGCTTTCGTTTACGCGCTTGACCGGATCGTCTAACGCCGCTTGTAGGATTTGCGGATCTTCAAGTCTGGCTTGTAGCGTTTGCCGGGTTTGCTCGGCTATTTGATCGTCTAGGAATGCTGCTAACGCGCTGGCTAGGGCTTTGTGTGGGTCGGTTTCGGCGTCAGGACCCAGCAATTCTGCCAGATCGGATTTTGTGCCTGGGACTTTGTTGGAGGATAGGGATAGGGCGAAATTTAGGCGGTTTAGCAAGGCGCCGGTGTTTACCCAGGTTTCGGATCTGTCGCTATAGCCGGTCGGCGGCTGGGCTTGGAATAGCGGCTCGCCCATGCGGCCAACCCATTGGGCTAGAGGTAGCGTTACGTCTACTTGAGCGCCCAACGCGCGGGCCGTGCTGGCGGCTAGTTCGAAGGGTTGTTTTATTTTGGCGCGATAGGTTTCTTTGGACCAGAATTCTGGGGAGTAGATCATTGTTCTTAGGACGTTGCGGATTTCGCCGTTGGTGCTTTGGTATGTTTGCGCCATACGATCTACTAACGCTTGTGGCGGATTATCGCTTACGAAGTGGCGGGCTAGTTTTGTCGAGATGAATTTCGCGGTGTTTGGGTTGCTGGCTAGCATTTTTAGGGCTTCTTCGCCGTCTTTCATGCCGCCGTAATTGAAAGTGCGACCTAGGACTAGCTTTTTTCCGTGGGTGTGGATGCGATCATCGAAGAAGAAATCTGGGTTGCGGGCTGGGGCGTGGACGGTCCAGCCGGTTAGGCATTTGGCCATTTCGATTACGTCTTGTTGGGTGTAGCCGGCGTCTACGCCTAGGGTGTGGAGCTCCATTACTTCGCGGCCGTAATTCTCGTTTAGGCCGCGCTGTTGTTTTTTCTTGCCGGCTTGTACCGGGGTGCCTGGGGGCTGGGGCATTGGAGGGCCGAAGATGCCTTCGAAACGGCGGCGGCGCATGGCTAGTTCGGATTGCATGCGTTGGGCGGCGATGGGATCGGCGCTTAGCCAGTTGTCCAGGTAAACCAGCATTGCCGGGCTTTTGGCTGTGGCTAGCAGGAGATCTTGGAATTTGCCTAGGGTGTGGGGACGGATGGTGTCGCGGGTGTAGGCAGTCAGCAGCCAGCAATCTTGATTTTTTCCGACGAAGACGTTGAAGTGATTGAACCAGAAATCTTCCATTACGGCTTCTAGTTGGCGGTTGCTGTAGATGGCGCGATCGAGCTTGGCCATGCTTAGCTCTACTACGATTCTTTGCGGGCCTACTATCTTGGCTAGTTGTTCTTCGGCTTGGGCGTTGGGATTTTGTTGATCGATCTTGGCTACCGCTTCTCTTGCTTTTTCTTTTTGCTTTTCTTGATATTCCTCTTTGGTTATGCCCTCTTTTTTTGCGGCTTGTTGGGGTTGCGGGAATTTTTCTACCAGCTTGTCGCTGCTCATTTTTAGCGTTGGGTATCGCTCTAGGCGGGCTTCTAGGGCGGAGTCATCTATGGAGTTGGGATTTAGTTGTTGGTCGATCCATTTTTCTAGGCCTATTTTTCGGACTTGATCGATTTGGTTGGGGGTGGGGCCGTAGGCTAGGCGGTTTAGGGCGTGGAGGATGGCTTGATCTTCGGTTAGTTCGGTGATGGGGAGTTTGCCTTTCCACGTTTTTGCTGGCGGGGTGGCTTGGGCTTGGGGGAATGGGAATAGGGTGGCGGCTAGTAGGATTGCGGCGGCTTGAAGGAATGGGCTTCTTTGGTCCGGATTGGGCTTTTTTTCACGGCGGTGCTTTTCATCCGAATTCTGTGGAGGATTGCTGGGTACCTTAGTTTAACCCTAATTCGAGGGAATAGTTGCTGGGTTGGATTACGAGTTTTTGGCGCGATGGTGGTAGGGCTCGAGGGGCGGCCCGGCATAAAGCGCGGGCCCTACGAAAGACTGGTGCTTGAGTCCGCCGTCGATTCTGGTTTTTGTTTTGATCGCGGTCGTAAGAGCCGGCAGGGACGCCAGCGGTACGAAAGAGGGGCTACGGCCTTAGCGTGCGTAGGAAATCTTGTAGGACCCGTTGGCGCGGGGCGTCTAGGTTGGTGAATTCTACGCCTGCGCCTTTTTCGTTTACGTCTCTTACTTTGGCTTCGGTTTCTAGATTTAGGTTGGGGTCTTCTACCTTTAGATGGATTGTTTGGCCCATTGTTAGGGATTGCTTTGTTCTCACGAATAGGCCGCCTGAGCCTATGATTGATACTTCTCCTTCGAATTTCGGATCAACGCCTATACAGTGCAAAAATTGATGTTCTGGTAGGAGGATGCGTTTGTGCTTGCGGCGGTCTTCGGAGCTGTTGTAGGTCATTGGCGATTTGCTCGGAAGGCGTCTAGGGTCCAGGAGTCTTGGCCTTCGTCGTGGCGTAGGACGTAATAGTTGCCATCGTTGGCGCGGACTCGGAAATAGATGGCGTCGGGGGAATACCATTGGCCGTCTAGTTCGCTTACTTCGAATTCGCGGCCTTTTACTGTGAATTTTTGGGGGCGCTCGTTGGGGCGGTAGCCGGAGTAGCAGAGTACGTGGATTTCGTTCATCGGAGTGGCGCCTCCGTGGCGGCTTCGGTGGGTGCCCGACAGTTTCGATTATAGCAATTTTTTGGATAGGCCGACGAGTGGCGCGGTGGGGGTGAATGCGGAGTTTGTGGCGCTGCGAGGGCTCGGAGAAACCGCTAAGGCGCGAGCCACGGGCGTTCGCCGGGGCGGATCGGCACCTACGGGAGCGGCGGGGGGTAACCCGCGCCTCTACGTGAATTTTAGATCGGTGTCTTGCGTGAAGGGGCCTTCGCGGGTTACGGCGTTGTAGGCTGCGCCTATGAAAATTACCATGGCGGTTAGATACATCCAGAGGAGCAGGCCGATTACTGCGGCTAGGCCTCGGTAGACTGTGCCGTAGGGGACGTAGCGGACGTAGAAGCCGAAGCCGATGTCGACGATCCACCAGAGGATGGTGGCTACCGCGGCGCCGGGGAAAACGTCGTGCCAGTCGGTCATGTCCGGTTGGCCTAGGCGGTAGATTACGAAGACTACGCCTAGGGCGAAGATCATGGCTAGGCCATGGTAGGCAGCTGCGGCTAGGATGCGGACCCACGGGCCGAGGCCGTAGTTGGCTAGCATCCAGTGGCGGACTGGGCGGCCGAAGATGGTTACGATTTCGAAGGCCAGGAATGGAATGATGGTTAGGCAGAGGATTATGGCGGCGCGGAGTTGGATGCGCACGTACGGATGGGGCGGCGGGGAGTTTGTCGATTTGGCGGAAGCCTTGGATTAGGCCTATGAAGACTTGCGTGCCGGCGATTAGCGTGCCGCCGAAACCTAGCCAAATCCATTGCCAGGGGTGGGCGGTGCGGCGGACGAAATAATCGAGGACGATGCTGCTGCTGCCTTCGGGGAGCATGTTTTGAATTTGGGCGGGGAGATCGCGGACTACATCCTCGAAAAATGGTCATGCTGCTGAGAATGCCGAGCGCGAATAGGATCATGGGGAAAAATGCCAGGAACATGTTGAAGGCTACGGCTTGGCCTAGCGCTACGCAATCTGGGAATACTCTTAGGAAAGATTGGCGGAGGTTCTCGGCCACATGTCCCATGACGTGGGGCGGATTATAAAGGTTTCGCGGCGCGTAGGCTCGGTCTTTCGGAGTTGCCGCGGGGTTGAGCGGGGAGTAAACTTTTCGCGGAACTGGGGCGCGGAGGCCGAATATGGCGCGTAGTGTGCGATGCGGATTGATTCAGGCGCGGTGCGAGTGGTCGCCGGAGAAGTATTCTTTGGCGGATATTCGCGAGCGCATGATCGTGAAGCATGAAAAATTGATTGGCGAGGCGGCTAAGAAGAAGACGCAGATTCTTTGTTTGCAGGAATTATTTTATGGGCCTTACTTTTGCGCCGAGCAGGATGCCAAGTGGTACGAATTGACTGAGGAAGTGCCGGGCGGGAAGACTATCGAGCGGATGCAGAAATTGGCGCGGCAGTATGACATGGCTATGGTAGTGCCGATTTACGAGAAGGAGATGAGCGGACTTTTTTACAACACTGCAGCGGTGATCGATACCGACGGGAAATATTTGGGGAAATACCGCAAGCATCATATTCCGCATTGCCATCCGGGATTTTGGGAGAAATTTTATTTTACTCCGGGGAATACCGGGTATCCCGTTTTTGAGACGCGGCATGGGCGCGTGGGCGTTTACATTTGCTATGACCGGCATTTTCCCGAGGGGGCGCGGATTTTGGGGTTGAATGGGGCGGAGATTGTTTTTAATCCTTCGGCTACTGTGGCTGGGTTGAGCGAGTATTTGTGGGAGCTTGAGCAGCCGGCTCATGCGGTGGCTAATGGTTATTTTGTTGGGGCCATTAACCGCGTGGGGACTGAGTTGCCGTGGAAGATGGGGGAATTTTACGGGAAGAGTTATTTTTGCAATCCGCGGGGGAAGATTGTGGCGCAGGGTAGCCGGGATAAGGAAGAAGTGATCGTGGCGGAATTGTGTTTGGACGAGATTGATCAGGTGCGGCAGACTTGGCAGTTTTTCCGGGATCGCCGGCCGGAATCGTATGGAGAGATTACGCGGACGGTGTCGGTCCCTGGCGGGCGAAAGACCGAAGCCGCGGATTGAGGGTGAACGACGAGCAGATGGCGCGTTCGGACTACCTGCGAGATTTGCCGTCAGCGACGGACCCGAAGGACTACCGGCGAGGCACGTTATTGGGCTCGATGATTGTGGCGTTTGGCGCGTTCTATGCATTAATTGCGATTCTCGTCGTGGTCGACGACGCCCGCGGCTCACTCCTTTTCGTAGTCGTCATGTTGGTAATGGCTGGATTTGTTGCCGGTTCCGGCGTGTTACTGATGCGCAGGGCGAAGCTGGGGCTATGGGGGCTGTACTGTCTGTCGGCTTATTACGTGTTTTTATTTTCAAGTGGTTTATTTCATGACGTAGTCATGAAAAGCGAGGGCGGCGCGCCACACACAATCGTTGGGGCATCGCTCCTGCTGATTTGGTTCTCGATCGTCGGATATTTTTTTAAGCGGCGGCGACTTTTCAGGGAACTTTGGGGCGGCGCGAGTTCGGTTGTGACTCACGAATGAGTTAGGCGTTACTCGGGCGGGCGGAGGACGGAGGCGGCGGATTGAGGCAAGTAAAGAAAGAGGGATTCCTCGCCAAAAACCGGCTCGGAATGACGGCGCGTTTTTCGAATTCTACATTTGCTAAAAAGCTTTGGGGGGATTGAGGCTAATGGCTACTGCTACTTCTGCGGCGCAACTGTGCCGGAATTATATTGGTGGGCGATGGGTGGAATCTGGGTCTACAAAGATTGCGGAGCGGCGGAATCCGGCTAATACGGATGAGATTGTGGCTGCGGTGCCGCTTTCTACGCGGGAGGAGATGAAAGAGGCTATTGCCGCGGCTAAGGCTGCGTTTCCTGCTTGGCGGGGGACGCCTGCGCCGGCGCGGGGGAAGATTCTTTTTAAAGTTGTGCGGATTATGGAGGAGAAGAAGGACGAGTTGGCGCGGCTTTTGACTCGCGAAGAGGGTAAGACTTTGAAGGATTCTCTGGGCGAGGTGCAGCGGGCGATTAACATTACCGAGTTTATGGCTGGCGAGGCGCGGCGCTTGAATGGGGAGACGCTTTCTAGCGAATTGCCTAAGAATTTTGCTTATACGATTCGGCAGCCGCTTGGAGTGGTGGGGGCGATTACGCCTTGGAATTTTCCTGTGGCTATTCCGGTTTGGAAGATTGCGCCGGCGCTGGTTTGCGGGAATACCGTGGTTTTTAAGCCGGCTACGATTACGCCTTTGACGGCGATCAAGATTGTGGAGATTTTCGAGGCGGCGGGATTGCCGGCTGGGGTTTTGAATTTGGTTATGGGCTCGGGGCGCGAGACGGGCGATGAATTGGTGCAGAGTCCGGCGGTGCATGGGCTTTCGTTTACGGGATCGAATGAAATTGGGACGGCTCTTTATGCTTGCGGGGCGCAGCGGTTGAAGAAAGTGCAGTGCGAGATGGGTGGGAAGAATCCGGTGGTGATTTTGGCGGATGCGGATATGGGGTTGGCGCTGGAATCGACTTTGGCTGGGGCGTTTGCTTCGACTGGGCAGCGGTGCACGGCTACTAGCCGCGTGGTGATTGAGGAAAGCGTGGCGGATGCGTTTGTTGAGAAATTGGTGGAGCGGGCTAAGAAGTATTCTGTGGGCAATGGGCTCGAGCCGGGCGTGGAGATGGGCCCGGCGGTCGATGAGTCGCAGATGAATACGGATTTGAAATACATGGAGATGGGGAAGAAAGAGGCCGAGCTGCTTTGCGGCGGGGAACGGCTTAGCGGGGCGAAGTATGACAAGGGATGGTTTGTTTCGCCTACGGTATTCGATCATGTGCGGCCGGAGAGTGCGCTTTCGCAGGATGAGATTTTCGGGCCGGTGCTTAGCGTCGTGCGGGTGAAGGATTTTGATGAGGCGCTGCACGTGGCGAATTCTGTGCGCTTTGGGCTTTCCAGCTCGATTTATTCTACCGACTCGAACAAGATTTTTGAGTTTGTGGATAAGATTGAGACGGGCATGACGCATGTGAATTCGCCTACTGTGGGCGGCGAGGCGCATGTGCCGTTTGGCGGGGCTAAGGATTCGAGCGTGGGGCCGCGCGAAGTGGGGCATGCGGCGATTGAGTTTTATACGGATACGAAGATCGTGTACGTGGATTACACCGGCAGCAAACGCGAATCGAGCATCTATTAGTGGACCTCTTCACGCGGGAAATTTATCTCGACATTGAGACGCTGAGGCTTTCGCATGAGGTCGAGGGCGGATGGGGAAACATTCGCCACTTTGGCGTTGCGGTGGCGGTGACTTGGGATAAGGACAATGATTTTCGTAGCTGGTTTGAGGACGATGTTACGAAATTGATTGTCGAGCTGGCGGCTTTTACGCGGATTGTTACTTTTAATGGGAATCGATTTGATTTTGAAGTTTTGCGCGGGTATGCGGCGATTGACGCTATACGGCAGCTTTCGTTTGACGTGCATGAACTTTTGCACCGGCAGCTTGGGCATCGCATCAAACTAGATTCATTGGCTAAGGATACGCTTGGTAGCGCTAAGAGCGGGACTGGGATTGACGCGGTGGCTTGGTGGCGCGAGGGGAAGAAAGAACAAGTGGTGCAATATTGCCAGATGGATGTGGCGCTGCTGCGGGATTTGGTGGAGTACGGGCGGGCTAAGGGGCACGTGATTGTTGGCGGACGGCAGGTTCGGGTTTCGTGGGATTAGTGGGCCTCGGAAGATGACGGCCTCGCGCGCGGCGATTGAAATTCTTCGGCGGACTTCCCTTCTTGTTTTGATTCTGGCTGGTTCCCTTCCGGCGGCTGGGCGGGTTACCTGGAAAATTGAGGAGCGGGCGCAATTGCAGATTGGCGGGCATGTGCCGATTTCGTGGAATGTTTATACGATCGAGAAAAAGAAAAATCTGGTTTTGATATTGCTGGGGAAACGGTATTTGGCGCTGGACATCAAGGCGAAATCGGTTTGGCAGATTGAGACTAAGGATTTGACGGCTAAGGGAAAGGATTTTGAGAGCGACGAGCCTGCGGAAATTGGAACGCCGATTCCGGTGGGGAGTTGGTCGGATCGCGATGTGGGGCCGGCGGAACGGATTGTGATTACGTTGGGGGATTATGGGGCGAAGATTCAGTTGGAATTGCCGCATTTGATTGATTTGAGGAGAGGGATTTATTAGGGAGCGGATGAGTGACGGGTCCGAACGAACGCGACGGCGTAGCGAACGCAAAAGAAAAGGCAACGGAAATTTCAAATTTCAGATTTGAGATTTCAGATTCAAGAAACGGCAACGGCACAAACAGCAGCACATGCAAATGCGGATCCCTCGCCCTTAACGGGAATTCGGGACGACAACGGGGGTTGCGGATTGATTGGAATCGCAGAATTTGCAGTTTTTGGGTGGGCGGATAATGGCGGCGTCGCGGGGGAAGATGTTGCCTAGGGACCAATCTAGGGCTACCTGGATTTGTTTTTTTAGGCCTACTAGTTTGTAGAGATGGACTGCGTTCCAGAAGAGCCAGGCGAAATAGCCGTGGATGCGTAGGCCTAGGATGCTTACTACCGCGTCGTTCATTCCTAGCGAGACCAACATTCCTTGGGAGACATACTTGTAGCTTTCTAGAGGCTCGTTGCGCTCTAGGTGCGCGATATTGCTGGCGGCTACTTTGCCTTCGCCGATTGCTACTGGGGCTACGCGAGGAGCGTCTGGAGCTGAGGCTGGCGAGGACGAATCGCCGATTACGAACACTTTGGGGTGGCCTTCTAGTTGCAGAAATTCATTTACTTTGGCGCGGCCTATGCGGTCGTGCGGGCCTGGGAGCGTTTCGGCTAGCGGATGGGCTCTGACGCCGGCGGCCCAGATGATTGTGCTGGCTTCGATGATTTCGCCGCCTTTTAGTTCTAGGGCGCCTTCGAAGACTCGGGTTACTGGGCTGCTGGTGCGAAGTTCGATGCCTTCGGCGTTTAGGCGCTTTAGGGCGTGCGGGCGGAGCATGGGATCGAAGCCGCCTAGGATATTTGGCGTGGCTTCTATTAGGACTAGGCGGATTTCTTCGCGCGGAATGCCTCGATAGCGACCGACGACGTAGCGAAAAAGAAAATCCCGCATCTCCGTAATCAACTCGACGCCAGTGTAGCCGCCGCCTACGATTGCGAAAGTTAGGAGACGTTTGCGTTCGGCTGGGATCTGTGGTGTGATCGGCGTGCTCGCAAATGTCGAGAACTCGATCGCGCAGGACCACGCCATCTTCGAGGGATTTGAAATCGAAGGAATTTTCGCGCGCGCCGGGAATTTGGAAATATTCTGATTGGCTGCCTAGGGCGAAGATTAGATAGTCGTAGGGGACGGGGCCGGAGGTTGCTTGCACCTGGCGGCGCGGGACGTCGATCGATATTACTGTGTCTCGCTGGAAACGGTAATTGCGATGGCCGCGAATGTCGCGGACTGGTTGGACTATGTGGCGCGGGTCGATGTAGCTCGAGACGATCTGCGGCAACAGCGGCGTGAACATAAAATAGTTTTGATCGCTTACTAGCACGATTTCGTGATCTGGGTGGGATTTTAGTAGATGATCCAGATCTACCGTGGCTTGTAGGCCGCCGAAACCTGCGCCGAGGATTACGGTGCGTTTCATGGGGGCTCAGTTTATTGGATGTTGTAGCGGCGAGGAAGACGCAGGTTGTTTGGGAGGCTTCGCACGTGGCGAGTTGGTGGGTTTGCCGCGATCGGCGGGCGCAGCAAGCCGCCGCCCCTACGACGGCAAAGGCAAATGCAGATTAGACGCTGGCCACCTTTTGGTTCCAGGACATTGGGGGTTGACCGGTGTTGACTTGGCGCATGGTGATGCAGTTGTCTACTGGGCAGACTAGGGCGCATAGATTGCAGCCTACGCATTCTTCGTCGATTATTTTGGGGACGTGGACTTCCATGTTGTGGGCGTTCTTTTTGCCGTTGGGATTTGCTGCTACGGGGGCGCGCTCTATGCATTGATGGGCGCCATCTTCGCAGGCTACGTAGCAGAGTTGGCAGCCTATGCAGAGATCGTGATTGATATCCGCGATTACTTTGTAATTTAGGTCCAGGTCGCCCCAGTCTTTTACGTTTGGTACGGCGCGGGCGCGGAAATCTTCTATCGTGCGGTAGTGGTGATCGTCCATGTAGGCGTTTAGGCCGTCGGACATGTCTTCTACTATGCGGAAGCCGTAGTGCATTACGGCGGTGCAGACTTGGACGATGGAGGCGCCTAGAGCGATGTGTTCGGCGGCGTCGGTCCAATTGGTTATGCCACCGATGCCTACGATTGGGATTTTTACTTTTTTGGCTACGCTGGAAACTAGATGCAGGGCGATTGGTTTTACTGCCGGGCCGCAGTAGCCGCCGTGCGAGGATTTTCCGGCCACGATTGGGCGCGGGGCGAAACTTTCCAGATCTACTCCCATTAGAGAATTGATTGTGTTGATGAGGCTGACGGCGTCGGCGCCGCCTCGCTCGGCTGCTAGGGCGATTTGCGTGATGTCGGTTACGTTGGGCGTGAGCTTTGAAATTACCGGGGTGCGGGCGGCTTCTTTGGCCCAACTGGTGATCATTTCGGTGTAATCGGGGACTTGGCCTACGGCTGCGCCCATGCCTCGTTCGCTCATGCCGTGGGGGCAGCCGAAGTTTAGTTCTAGGGCGTCGGAGCCGGCGTCTTCGGCGCGTTTTACGATATCGTGCCAGGCTTCGCGCTTGGATTCGACCATGAGCGAGGCGATTACTAAGTGCTTTGGGTAACGCTTTTTTACTTCAGCGATTTCTCTTAGATTTACCTCGATGGGGCGGTCGCTGATTAGTTCGATGTTGTTGAAGCCCATTACGCGGACGCCGTTGTAGTCGATGGCGCCGTAACGTGAGCTGGTGTTTTGGATTGGCTCACCGATTGTTTTCCAGACGGCGCCGCCCCAGCCCGCGTCGAAGGCGCGCATGACCTGGCCGGCGGTGTTTGATGGCGGACCCGAGGCTAGCCAGAATGGATTTGGCGATTCGATGCCGCAGAATTTTACTTTTAGATCGGCCATCGATGGTCTCCTTGCGCGGGTGCGGGCTGCGGTGGTCCAACTGGACCAACTGACCCAAGCGAACCATAAGACTGTGGCGAACATTCCTAGCCAGCCGATTGCGCGGACGCATGCGGCGATTTGCGTGTCGTGATCGACGACGCCGAATGCGGTGAATAGATAATTCCAATCGTGGATTACGAATTCTGGATCGCCTACGGTCAGTAGCGGCAACTCTTGGGCGCGCGCGTCGGCCATGTAGCGCGAGATTGGCAGGAGCTGCTCGAAGCAGAAGAAAGTGCAGAAGGCGGTGCCTTGCGGTTGGCGTTGGAAGGCGAAATAGGTGGCTAGGGTGAACGGGACGAAGAGTTGCAGGAATGTGCCGCCGGCTACGGATATGAATTGGCCGAAGAAGCGGAATAGCAAGTGGCCGCCTTCGTGGATGGGGACGAAGACGACATCGATCATCAGCAGCGGGCCGTTGCCGCGAGCCGCTTGGTAGAGAAAGAGCGGTAGAAGATGAGCCAGGTAATTAGGGCGTAACGCGGGACTGGGGACCAAGGCGTCTTCGAGAGTTTCGAGAACGGGAAGGCGGTCGGTCCAAGAATCGGGTAGGCGCATGTTAGACGGTTGACGTTCGCCCGCACTGCGGGCCGCGGGAGCAGCAAGCCAGCGCCCCTACGGATGGCATTTTTCTATCAGGCATCGGTCGGAATTTTTTGGCGCGAGGGTGGTCAAGCCACCCGTCCAGGCCTCTTGCGGCGGCCATGCCTTCGGCTACCGCGTCGACTACTTCTTTGCCGCCGTTTACGCAGTCGCCGGCTGCGAAATATTTTGGATTGCCGGTTTGGTTTTTTTCGTTTACCGCGATGGTGCCATTTTTTCTGAGTTCGATTCCCTGCACCGGGCGCAGGAATTCGGTTACCGGCTTTTGGCCTATGGCGGGAACTACCATGTCGACGGGAATCACGAAATTGGAACCGGGGATTGTATCGGGCGCGGAAGTTTTACTGGCACTCTTAGCCGGCTGCGTTTTCACGCACTCGAGGCCTGCGACTGCGCCCGATTCGCCGATTACTCGGATCGGTTGCGTGTGCCAGTGGAAAACGTAACGGTGTCGCGCTGGGCTAGTTCGAATTCGTAGCGGAAGGCTGGGATTTGCGATTCGCCGCGGCGGTAAATTAGATGGACGGATTCTGCGCCGAGTCGGTGGGCTGCGGTGACGACGTCGATTGCGGTGTTGCCTGCGCCTATGCAGGCTACTCGGCGGCCGATTTCTACTTCTGCGAAATTGCGCGTTTTGGTTCGTTCGATGAATTCAAGGGCTTGTAAACGCCATGCAGATCGGAACCCGGTAGATCTAGAGACCAGGTTTCGCCTAGACCTACGCCGATGAAGATGGCATCGAATTGCGATTCTAGGAGCGGGAATGGGGCGTCGCGGCCTACTTCTTTGCCTTGCTCGAATTTAACGCCGAGGCGCTTGACCATTTCTACTTCGCGTAGGGAATCTTTGGCGCGGGTTTTGTAGGCGGCTATGCCGTAGGTGTTTAGGCCGCCGGGTAATTTATTTTTGTCGAAGATGGTTACGGCGTAGCCCCACTTGGCCAGTTCCGCGGCGCAGGCTAGCGAGGCTGGGCCTGAGCCAATGCAGGCTACGTTTTTGCCGTTTGGTGCGCCTGCGGTGAAGAGATCGATGTTGCGATCTAGGACGTGATCTACCGAGTAACGCTGGAGGCGGCCGATTTCGATTGCTTGCTCGCCTTTTTCTACCATTACGCAGGCGCCTTCGCAGAGGGATTCGGTGGGGCAGACGCGGCCGCAGCTTTCGCCGAGAATATTTGCGCCGAGGATTACGCGGGCTGAACCGCGCAGGTTATTGGAGGCGATTTTTTTAATGAAGGCGGGGACGTCGATGTGCGTGGGGCAGGCGATGGTGCAAGGGGCGTCGAAGCAGTAGAGGCAGCGGGCGGCTTCGATGGCGGCCTGCCTCGGCGTCATGCGCGGAGAGATATCTGCGAAATTCGCTTCGTATTGCTCAGGCGCCAGTTTTGGCGCCGTTTCGCGGAGAGGCATTCGCCGGGATTCTCCCAAGATGCGGTCGCGTGGCGATTCTAGCACTGCGGCGGAAGCGCAAAGAATTTCAATTGGCGGATGTTTCGTCCCAACGTAGCGCTGGCGTCCCTGCCGGAATCTTACGATTACAAATCTCGCTACGAGCGCAACTCACGATCGGACCCAATTCACCAACGAGCGCCTTGGGTTGAGAGTCTCGCCCCATTCAGAATTTCGATTGTTGCCGACTTTCTCGCTCGAAAGAGCCGGCAGGGACGCCGGCGGTACGGGATTGTGCTACGCTCCGGGTTCGAGGAGAACGAATGCGACTAGATACTGTGATTCGCGGTGGGACTATTGTTACGGCTTCGGACACTACTCGGGGCGACGTGGGGATTCTTGGCGACAAGATTGTTGCCATCGCGCAGGATTTGAATCCTGAGAATGCTGGGCGCGTGATTGACGCGGCTGGGCGTTATGTGATGCCTGGCGGGATTGATGTGCATACGCATTTGGATATGCCGTTTGGCGGGACTAAGAGTGCGGATGATTTTGAGTCGGGGACTATTGCGGCGGCGCATGGCGGGACTACTACGCTGATCGATTTCGCGATTCAGTACAAAGGGCAGACTTTGCGTCATGCGTTCGATACGTGGATGGCGAAGGCTGATCGTAAAGCGGCTATTGATTATGCGTTTCATTGCATTATTACGGAATTGGGTGACGCGCATGTGGAGGAGATGGGGGCTTTGGTGCGCGAAGGGGTGCCTTCGTTCAAGCTTTTCATGGCTTATCCAGGCGTATTTATGCTCGACGATGCTTCGATTTTCCGGGCGATGCTCGCTGCCGCGAAATATGGCGGGATGATTTGCATGCATGCGGAGAATGGCGGGGCGATTGACGTGATTGTGCAGCGGGCGCTGGCGGAGGGGAAACGGGCGCCGAAGTATCATGCGCTGACGCGGCCTACTACGGCGGAGGCTGAGGCTACTTCGCGGGCGATCGCGCTTGCGGAGATGGCAGGGGCGCCCGTTTATATCGTGCATCTCTCTTGCAATGACGCGCTGGAGAAAGTGCGCGAGGCGCGGGATCGCGGGTTGGCGGCTTATGCGGAGACTTGTCCGCAGTATCTTTATCTTTCGCTGGAGAATATGGATGCGCCTGGATTTGAAGGGGCGAAGTATGTTTTTACTCCGCCGCTGCGCGAGAAATGGAATCAGGAAAAGCTTTGGCAGGGGTTGGCTAAGGATACTTTGCAGGTGGTGTCTACGGATCATTGTCCGTTTTGTTTTAAGGAGCAGAAAGAGTTGGGCCGCGACGATTTCACCAAGATTCCTAATGGCGGGCCTGGAATTGAGAACCGGATGAGTTTAGTTTTTTCTGGCGGGGTCAATGGCGGGCGATTTTCTGTGAATCGGTTTGTGCAGTTGGTTTCTACTGCGCCGGCGAAATTATTTGGGCTTTATCCGCGCAAGGGGACGATTGCAGTGGGGTCGGACGCAGACATCGTCGTGTTCGATCCCAACGAGGAGATGGTAATCAGCGCTTCGACGCATCATATGCGGGTGGATTATTCGATGTTTGAGGGGATACGGGTGAAAGGTGTTGCGAAGATTGTATTGTCGCGCGGGAAAGTGATTGTTGAGAACGGAGATTTTAAGGGCCGCGGGGGATCGGGTGAATTCATGAAGCGCCGCCAGTATTCAGGAGTATAACCACGCCACAATCGCGGGGCCGAAAGGCGGGAGGGTCTGAAGACCCCCCTACTCTCGATCTACGCTTACTACCCACGGGATTCCTACCAAGCCGATTCCGGTTTTTACTACTATTTGGTCGTTGGGATGGAAGCGGTCGAAATCCGTGCGGGTTACTGGGATGCGTTCTACATTGTGGTCTTCGCGCCAGGAACGAACTACCAGTCGATTGCTTGGTAGCGGGCCGAACATTCGGACACGGCTTATCACTTGCGTTGGCCACGATTCGCGAGGGGCGCGATCCAGCCACCCATTGCCGATTAGCAACGCACCCAGCAGCCACGGCACTGGAATCAAGCCATAGTAGATTCGCTTCAGGGCTTCTACTTCGGAATGACGCAACGCGCGGCGCTCTACCCACATTCCCAGCCCCAGCGTCAGAAAAACCAGCAGGCCTACGAAAATCAGGATGCCATCGATTTCCAGCGGAGGAAATTCGCTGCCCGCTACCACGAAGGCGAGCGCGCCGAGCATCAACAGCGCAGTCCGATTGAGCAGACGGCGGCGCAGCGCCAATTCAGCGAGAGTAGAAGAAAGACCGCAGGCTTCGCAGACATCTGCAGCGCGCTCGGCGCCACAGTTCAAACAACGAGTCACTTCCGGCTCAGCTTCCCGAGGAAAAGATCAATTTGTTCGCGTTCGGCTTCCGGCAAGTCTTTGAATTCCACCGCCATGCCCTTGCCCGGCTCGACGCGTCTAACGATGCAATCGATTTCGAGGATTTCACCGAGTTTCACGCGCGCGGTGAATTCGGCGCGCAGCCACAAGGGATCTTCGGTTTCGATGAACATGCCCATATCGCCGATATCGCGCGTAACACACTTCAGGACTTCGGCCCCCCAGCCGATTTCGACGTCAGTCCGGTACGCATATCGGAGCCCGCGAACGGGAACGTGTTCACTCATAGCGCGCCTATTGGAAACAGTGGTTCAACCCCTCGCACTAATTCGATGCTAAGCATGGACGGGGGTCAAGTCAATCCATCGTAAAGGGATGTATGCCGGAGTGTATACGGGTTGGATGCGGCGGGCGATTATCGAATTTGGCGGACGCTGGAGGGTTGCTGGTCGAGGCAGACTACGTTGTCGTCGCGGCCTGTGGAGAGGAGTTCGCAGTCGATGTCGCGGGCGCTGCGAATGGCTTCGTCGGAAGTGGCGCCTTCGGCAGTGGCGCAATGCTGGCTTCCCCGGTAGTTCACGCAGACTTCGTACTTGATGCGCGTTTGGCGCATTGTTGAGGTCAAGATGATGGCGAGGAAGGCGGCTGCAGCGGCGGCGATGAGCCAGCGTAGTTGCGTGCGAGAGATGGCCATACGAACGACATATTCTAGCAGTAAGTAGCGCTGGTGTCCCTGCCGGCTTCTTACGAGCGATTCGTAGCGCCAAAGCCGTGAACACGGCCGGATCGCTTAGTTGGATAGCACGCATTCATCGAACTTTTTCGCTCCGCCCGTGATTTGAGTACGTGGCGTGATTTCTGCTCGTAAGATGCCGGCAGGAACGCCGGCGCTACTTAAGTGCGCTACTTTCGGGCTGGGTCTTTGGCGTTGCCTCGGCGGGCTACCTCGCGGCGGAGGTACATTTTCAAGTTGGGGTTGAGGCTATCTAGCGTGGAGATATCTTTTAGATCGCGCATGGTTAGATTGGGGAGAAAGGCCAGGACGATATTTAGCGGGGTGTGGCGATTGCGCACGAGAGCTAGGCGGACATTGTAGCTGCTGGACCATCTGGGATGACGGGCGATGGCGCCGACTACGCGATCCGGGGTCTCGGAGCGCGAGAGCGATTTTAGAATTTGCGCTTCGGTGAGCAGCGGATTGGTGAGCGCGGCGGCGACGGCTTGCGCGTGGCCTTCGTTTAGGATTGCGCCGACTACTCGTGCTGGGCCGCGCTTGGCGAGCGTGAGCTTCTGGCCGATCGGAAGCTGCGGAATTTTCGAGATTAGTGCTTCTTCGGAGAGCCGGCGCACTTCGGCTTGGGCGGTGGTGGCTAGGGCGAGGCGGACCAGGTCGAACGGAAAGAGCTGGCGCACCATGGTCATGGCGACCTGACGCGGCGAGTGAGGATGCGCGGCCAAGCCAAAGCGCACTTCTTCGGAGGCTAAGAATTTCTTCTGCAACGCGATGCCGCTGAGTACGCGTTCTGACGTGTCCAGGCGTTCGAGTAGGACGCGGATGTGCGACTCGTCGAGATTTGGATTTTCGAGAATGCCGAGTAGTACGTTTTCGTCCTTCTCATGCACCAGCATGGCGAGATCTTGCTGGGAGGCTTCGCGCGCTAGGGCGATGTCATCGAGCGGACCGGGATCAGTTGGCATCGGCAGCGCGGCCTGCCGCCGTCCGGGCCATTTGCGCGGCAGCTTCAGCCGGGGAAGTTTGCAGAGGCCCGATGGTGGCGCGGTTGGCAATGGCGGCGAGGCGTGCATCGACGATCGAATCGAGATAAGCGCAATGGCCGAAAACGCCTCCCGCGCGAACTAGCGGAAATTTCTCGCCGGTCAAGCCGAGCTGGCGAATGACGTGATCAGCGAGCTCGACTAGCGCGTCCGCGGCGGAATCCAGGATCTTTCGCGAAACCTCATCACCATGTTGCGCGGCGCGTGCTACCAAAGGATAGACGCGCGGGAAAACTTCATCGGGATTCTTGGCGATGTGTTCGATCAAAGTGCCCCAGTTGCGCCACTCGAGATTCTTAAAAACTCGATCGGAAAGTTCTGTGGCCGGCCCCAGGCCGTCCTCGTTCCGGCGCACGGCAGTGAGCGCGCTGCGGCCGATATCGAAGGCGCTGCCTTGATCGCCGAGCCACGGGCCCCATCCGCCGGCGCGAACTGTCTTCCCTTCCGCGTTGCGTCCATAGGCTACGGAGCCAGTGCCGGCGATTAGCACGACGCCCACGCCCTTCTCAACCGCCGCGGCTAGCGCGATCTCGATGTCGCTGGTGACTTTGACCTCAGCCTTGGGAAACGAACGCTCTAGGAAAACACTCATGCGCTTGGCGACTGCGGGACGAGCTGCGCCGCCGAATCCTCCGCAAATTCCGCGGATGTCGGTGGCTTTTAGAGATTGCCGGGCAAGCACAGTGTCCGCTGCGCCGCTAACTGAGAACCATGCGCGGGTATAGCCGCTGCGCAGAGGATTCGATGGGCCACCTTGGGAGCGGCGAAGAACTTGGCCTTGCGCATCGAGTAGAACGCAGTCTGTTTTCGTGCCGCCGCCATCAATTCCAAGAAAATACGACATGAACGATGCTCCTTGTGCGGTTCGCGCTTATCGCGTGTGGGCTGGCTTTCCTTGACACTTTGCGGAGCGGACGGTTAGCATCGCGCCGCTCACTCACACTGCCGGATGCGCATTCACCCCATCGATCTCGGAATCGTGATTCTGTATCTCGCCGGGATCACGCTGCTGGGTGCGTGGTTTCGGCGCGGACAGAAAAATGTCCGCGATTATTTCCTCGGCGGCCGTACGGCGCCGGCGTGGGCGCTGGCTTGCTCGATTGTCGCGACCGAAACTTCGACCCTCACCATCATCGGGACCCCTGCCATTGCTTTCGGCGGTAATCTGGGATTTCTCCAGCTTGTGATGGGCTATCTGGTGGCCCGGGTGGTTTTGTGCCTGGTGCTGGTGCCCCGCTACTTCCAGGGGGAATTCTACACGGCTTACCAGCTTTTAGAGAAGAGGTTTGGGGGGAGGGTCCGGTCGGCGGGGGCTGGGGTGTTTTTGGTTACCAGGGCGCTGGCGGAGGGCGTGCGGATTGCGGCGGTCGGCAAAGTCGTGAGTTTGGCGCTGGGGACTGGGAGCCGGACGGCGATATTGATTGTGATTTTGCTGACGCTTTTTTACACCTTTGAGGGTGGGTTCAAGGCGGTGATCTGGACGGATGTTATGCAGCTGGCGATTTATCTTACTGGTTCGGCGGTGGCTTTTTTCTTGTTGCTGCATCGGATTCCGGGTGGGTGGGGTGAAGTCACGCACGTGGCTGCTGCCGCCGGGGGAAAGCTGCGCGTCTTCGATTTCTCGTTTAGCCTGACGAAGAGTTATACGTTTTGGTCCGGCGTGATCGGCGGGACTTTTTTCAATATGGCCAGCCACGGGACTGACCAGACTCTGGTGCAGCGGATTCTTGCGGCGCGAAATGAGCGGGATGGCAAGGCGGCTTTGCTGGGCAGCGGCGTCATCGTGTTTGTGCAATTTGCGCTTTTTTTGGTGGTCGGGGTGATGCTGTTTGTGTTTTATCAGCATGCCGCGCCGGGAGTCGTGCCTGCGGATCCGGATCAGATTTTCCCGTCGTTCATCGTGACGCAGATGCCGTCGGGGATAGCTGGAATGGTGCTGGCGGCGATTTTGGCGGTGGCTATGTCTAATGCCAGCGGCTCGTTGAACTCACTGGCGTCATCGAGCATCATGGATTTCGGCGGCGGCCGCGCTGCTGGTGCGGCCGGCGATACGCTGCAGTCTTCGAGCGCGCTGCTGAAGCGATCGCGATGGATGACGGTGATCTGGGGAATCGCTCTCGGAAGTCTCGGGCTTGTTAGCTGGGGACCGGTGCTGGTGGCGGGATTGTCGATTGCATCGATCACTTATGGCGCGATGCTGGGTGTTTTTCTGCTGGGGATCTGGAACTCGCGGGCGAATGCTACGGGAGCGATTGCCGGGATGCTCGTTGGACTAGCTACTATGGTGGCAGTGAATCGCTTCACGCACTTGGCTTGGACATGGTACGCGCTCACGGGCACGCTGGTGACTTTCGTGTCCGGATCGATCGTGAGCGCGATTTGGGGAGGCGGGCCGGAGCCTCAGCGTGTGGCGATTCGCGATAAAGGCATGAGCGAATGAGCGCGGGGGCTGCGAAAAAGCCGCTGGAACTTGTTCGTGGACTTGGCGTGTGGGCGGCGTCGGCGATTGTTGTCGGCACTATGGTCGGCACCGGGATTTTTCTGAAGCCGAGCCAAATGGCTGCGGAGGGCGGCTCGGTCAGCGTCGTTTATGCCGCATGGATCGTCGGTGGGTTACTTTCGCTTTTCGGTGCGCTATCGTTTGCGGAGCTCGGTGCCGCGATTCCAGAAGCTGGCGGGCAGTATGCTTATTTGAGCCGCGGGCTGGGGCCGGTTTGGGGATTTCTTTTTGGATGGATGCACTCGACGGTCGGCGAGTCGGCTTCGGCTGCTTCGATTGCCGCCGGCTTTGCGCGATTCTTGAGTGTTTTTGTTCCTGCGATCGCTGTGCCGCTTTTTACTTTTCATTTCACTGTTCCTTTCTCCGGCACGCCTTACGAATTTGCCTTCACTTGGGCGCAGCCTGTTGCAGTGCTGGCGCTGGCGGTCTTCACGGTCATTAATTATTTGGGCGTTCGCGTCGGCGGGCGCGTGCAGGTGGCGCTGACGATGATCAAGGTGGCTTCGATTTTGGCAATCGTTGCGGCGGCGTTTGCGTTGGGCCACGGCAGTTCCGCGAATTTCCATCCGTTCTGGCCGACAAAAACTGGAGCTGCTACGTTCTCTAGTTTTCTGGCCGCGCTTGCCGCGGCGCTGTGGGCTTATGACGGTTGGGAGGATTTGAATCGCGTGGGATCGGAAGTGCAGAACCCGCAGCGGAATTTTCCGATCGCGATGGCGGGCGGAACGATTCTGGTTGCGGGAATTTATTTAGTATTCAGCGCGGTGTGCTTTTATGTGCTGCCGTTTGGCAGCGTGGCGACTTCGCAGCATGTGGGCTCGGACGTGGTGCAGACGTTTGCCGGGAGCGGGGCGGCGCGGTGGTTCACATTGGTGATGATCGTGTCGGCGCTTGGGACGCTGAACTCGTCGCTGCTGAGCGGGGCGCGCGTGCCATATGCGATGGGGCGCGATGGGCTGTTCTTTCGCGTGACGTCGAGCGTGCATCCGACTTTTCGCACGCCGAGCGGAGCGCTTGTGTTTCAGGGGATTTTGGCTAGCTTGATGGCGCTCAGCGGAACTTTCGAGGAGCTTACTTCGCTTTTCGTGTTTGCGGCGTGGATTTTTTATGCGCTTTCGGTGGTGGCTCTGTTCCGGCTGCGACGGATTGCGCCGGATATGCCGCGGCCATTTCGGACCTGGGGATATCCGGTTGTGCCGGCGCTGTTTCTGGTGGGAGCTACGGCTTTGACTGTGAATTTGTGGATCGACCGGCCGCTGCGATCTTCGATCGGGCTGGCGATGATTCTTTCGGGGCTTATTTTTTACCGGTATTGGAGCCGGCGAGCGAATCGTGAGCGTTGACCGGGTAACGAACACCCAAAACCAAATCGGGCGGGAGGTGAACCCCCGCCCCTACTGGATGTAGCAAGCCGGCTAGGATTGCTACGCCGTCGGCCAGACGCGGACCTGAGCGCGAGAAATAACTGTTCGCGTCGACTATGTGGACGCGGTTGTTGCGCACGGCTGGGAGTTGTTTCCATTCGGGCGGAAGAGGCGTGCGCTGAAGTTCGTCTTCGGTGTGTTTGATGCTGAAGCCGCAGGGCATGATTAACATTACGTCTGGCTCCGCAGCGACTACTAGATCGCTCGTGACCGCGAAAGACGGCTCGCCAGCGTGGCCAAGCACATCGATGCCTCCCGCAGCTTCCACCATTTCCGGAACCCAATGGCCGGCGACGTAGAGTGGATCGAGCCATTCGATGCAGGCTACGCGGGGACGGCTTGCGGCTGCGCTCACTGCGGCGCGGATCGCGGCGACTTTATTTTCTTGGCGACGCGCGAATTCATCTGCTTCGCGCAATTTTCCGGTGGCTTCACCGATGCGGCGGATATCGTTCCAGACGTCGGCGAGTGTGTGAGGTTGTAGCGTCAGGATGCGCGGCTGCTTCGGCATTTTTGCCAGAGCTGAGGCGAGATCGTCGGGTGATGCGGCGCAGACGTGGCAAAGATCCTGTGTGATGATTAAATCAGGCTCGATCTCACGGAGCAGGTCATCCCGAACTGCGTAAAGGCTTTCGCCGCGGGCCATTAATTCACGGACGCTGCGGTCGAGATCACCGGATTTTGCATTTGGGTCGACGCGCGGGCCGATCAGAGCGGGTTTGGCGGCGGCTTCGGGCGGAAAATCGCATTCGTGCGTTACTCCGGCGACGGATTCGCCGAGGCCGAGAGCGAAGAGGACTTCGGTGGCGGATGGCAGCAACGAGCAGATTCGCATTTCAGCCTGCGACCTCGTCTCAATGATAAAGCAGATATTTTTCGCGCATCTTTCGGAAGACTTCGAGATCGAGTTGCCAATCTAGGACGATGCGTGATGGTGCGTCGCCGGCCTTGAGCCGATCGATCGTGGCGCTTGAGCCTAAGAGCTCTATCATTTTCGCGAGTTGAAAATTATTCGGATACTTTTTATTAAGAAGCGAGGCGATTTCGAGGCCCATGAGCATCGCGTTGACGCTGGCGCGATCGGTGATTACGAGCGATAGACCGCCGCAGAGCTGGCCCTTATACAAGTCTGACGATGGAGTGAAATGTGTCGGGACGAATCGCACGCCGGGAATAAATTGGCGATTGAGCTCGTCCGCGATCTCTATGGGCTCGATCCACGGTGCGCCGAAGACTTCGAAGGGAGCGTCCGTGCCGCGGCCGACAGAAACGCCTGCCGCCTGCAGAATTTCTATCCCGGGATAGAGTAGCGCGGCATTCAGGCTGCGCAGATTTGGCGACGGCGGAATCCACATGAGTCCGGTGGCTTCGAAACGATCCTGACGATGCCAGTCTTTCATCGCAATCACGTGCAGATCCGCGCCGATGTAATTTTCGGAGTTAAAGAATTGCGCCAGCTCGCCGAGTGTCATGCCATAGCGCACCGGCATCGGAAAATATCCCGTGAAGGAAAGCTTGGCGCGATCGAGCATTGGCCCTTCGATCGTTTCGCCATCTAGCGGATTCGGCCGGTCGAGAACATAGAACGCGATGTGGCGCTTCGCGGCCTCTTCCATCGAATAGGCCATCGTCGTTGTGTAAGTGTAAAAGCGCACGCCCGCGTCTTGAATATCGAACACCAGCGCATCGATCCCCTTCAGCATTTCGTCGGTGGGCCGCCGCGTTTCACCGTACAGGCTGAAAACCGGGAGCCCCGTAGTGGTGTCGGTCGTCGACGCAACGTTCGCGTCCGCCAACCCAGCGAGACCGTGCTCCGGGCTGAAGATGCCGACGAGCTGCACGCCGTTCGCGTGCGCGAGTAAATCAATCGTTCGGCGACCGGCTGCATCGACGCCAGTTTGATTCGTGATTAGGCCGACGCGCTTGCCCCGCAGCGGCGCGAATTGCTGCTCTTCGAGCACATCGATGCCGGTCTTCGTGTGATCGCTCAACGTCAACGTGCCGGCGAGATCGTAAGGGCGAACGGCGTGAGCACCGCGCTCTATCGCCGAGCTCTCGCCGTGAGCATCGTTGATATGCAGCGCAGCAGCGACAGCGGTTGCGACCTTGCTGCGCAAACTCGAAATTGGCGGTCGTCGGAATGGGTGAACCGAATTGGTCAGTAAAATGACAAACGTCTCGCTCGCGGGATCGATCCAGATCGATGTACCGGTGAAGCCGGTATGCCCGAATGACCCGAGCGGGAAAAAATCGCCTCGGGGCGATGAATACTGCGAGTCAATATCCCAGCCCAAGCCACGCACCGCCGGAACCCACGGCGGCGATTGCGGCGAAATCATTTTCGCGATCGAGGCTTGCGACAAAATCCTCTGACCTTTTCCTTTGGAAACAGTTCCGCCGTTCAACACCATCGCGCAAAATTTCGCCAAGTCGGTCGCATCCGAAAAAACGCCCGCGCTGCCGGCCACACCTCCGACCGCGCGCGCCGTCGGATCGTGCACCGAGCCGCGCAGCATGCGGCCCTTCCCGGATCCCGGCTTGTCGTCGTCGGCTAGCTCGACTTCCTCGGTCGGCGCGGTGCGCGCAATCCAGTCGGGCGATGGCACGAATCTCGTGTGTCGCATGTGCAGCGCCTCAAAAAGATTGACGCGCGCGTAGTTGTCGAGCGTCATGCCAGACAGCTTCTCAACCAATTCGCCGAGAACGATGAAACCCGTGTCGCTGTAGATGAATCGCATTCCGGGCGGAGCAAGCAGCGATTCCCGGTTGATTTCCCCGGCCAGCGAAAACATTCCGGCCTGTGCAGCTTCAAACGGCGGATCAGGAGCCAAACCGCTGGTATGCGTAAGCAACATGCGAATGGTGATCTGATCTTTGCCGTTTGAAGCAAATCCGGGCAGGTAATTCACGACGGGATCGTCGAGTCGCAATTTCCCCTCTTCGACGAGTTTCATCACCGCAGGCGCCGTGGCGACCACTTTGGTCAGCGACGCGAGATCGAAAATTGTGTCCGTCGTCATAGGCTCGCGAATTGGCATCAGCGCGCGCATGCCCACGGCTTTTTCGTACACAATTTTTCCGCGATGCCCGACGAGCAGCACGGCGCCCGGAATTTCCTGGTGGTCGACGGCCGATTGAAGCACGGCATCGACTGCGGCGAATTTCGGATCGCTCGGCTGAGATTGGCCGGAGCCGGACGGTGCTCCAAACAATATGAGTATGATGCAGAGAGTCAGGAGTCGCAGAATCGACGGTGGGACGCGTGCGTTGTGTCGCATGTAGCCGTGTGCTATATACAGCGACGGGATGATTGCGTCAATCCGCGCTTCAAATCCGGCTTCCTTGGTGTCGTCAATTCAGAAACATGGGCTGGAGTGAATGCGTGGGCCTGCGCGTTTCCTGCTATGCTTAATTTTCGCAATGACACTCGCCGGCCGCGCGTCGAAATCCGCCACCGCTAAACCGCAGCGCTCCGCGTCATCGTCTGCCTGGGTGGAAAAAACGCTCAAGAGCATGACGCTGCGCGAGAAATTGGGGCAGTTGCTCGTCGTGTATTTCTTCGGCGAATTTACCTCCACTGAGAGCGGCGAATATAAGGATCTGGTGCGGCAGGTTACTGAGAATCATGTCGGCGGCTTTATTCTTGGAACGAAGCGGCAACCGTTGGGCATCGAGCGCGGGGGAGTTTACGTCGCCGCGGTGCTGGCGAATCAAATGCAGAAACGCGCGAAGATTCCGCTGATCGTTTCCGCGGATTTCGAGCGCGGAACCGCGATGCGCATCGATGAAGGCACCGGATTTCCCTACGCGATGGCGGTTGCGGCGGCGGGAAATCCGAAAGATGCCTACACCGTGGGCAAAGTGACGGCGCTCGAGGCGCGCGCCGCGGGGATTCAGTGGATTTTCGCGCCCGATGCCGACGTGAACGACAATCCCAATAATCCGATCATCAATGTGCGCTCGTTCGGCGAAGATCCGCAGAGCGTTGCGAAATTTGTTTCAGAATTCGTTCGCGGCGTGCAGGAAAATGGCGGACTCGCGACGGCGAAACATTTTCCCGGCCACGGCGATGTGAGCGTGGATTCGCATCTGACGCTCGCGACTGTGCCTGGCGATCGCCAGCGGCTCGAAAGCGTCGAGCTGGTTCCCGTTTCGCGCGGCGATTGCGGCGGGCGTTGGCAGCATCATGACCGGACATCTGGCAACGCCGGCGTTCGAGCCCGATCCGGAATTGCCCGCGACGATGTCGCCGCACGTTCTTACCGATGTGCTGCGAAAGGAGCTTGGCTTTCAACGGGCTGATCGTCACCGACGCGCTCGACATGGGCGGCGTCACCACGCGGTATCCGCCCGGTGAAGCGGCGGTGCGCGCTGTGCTTGCGGGCGCGGATGTGCTGCTGCTCTCGCCGACGGTCGATGCGGCGCTCGAGGGACTGGAAGAAGCTGCGAAGAGCGGACGATTGCCGATCGCGCGAGTTGATGAATCGGTGCGGCGCATTTTGAGCGCGAAGGAAAAATTGGGGCTGGCGAAAGAGTCGCTACGTCGACGTGGATAAGCTCAACGCGAATTTTGGCAAGCCGGAATTCGAAGCTGCGGCGCAGGATATCGCGGACCGGGGCGTTACGTTGCTGCGCGACGACGCGCATGCGTTGCCGCTCGATGCGACCAAGCCGTTGCGGCTGCTGGTGGTGGCACTTTCGGGCGATCCGGATGCCTTTCCCGGCGCTGACTTCGAAATCGGAAATACGCGAGCACGTCGACACGGTCACGGTGCTGCGCGCCGATACGCAATTCTCGAAAGTTCAGGCGCTGAAATTACCGCCGCCGGAAAGTTACGATGCGGCCATCGTGGCCATTTGGGTGCGCGTCGCCGATCGAAAAGGCACGTTGGGATTGCCGGACGAGCAGGCGGCATTCGTGAATCAGATTTTGGCGTCGGCGAAGCCGATGATCTTTGCAGGATTCGGCAGCCCGTACTGTGGTCGAGCGCTTCCCTGCCGCGAAAACGTGGATCGCCGAGTTCAGCACGCAGGATGTGTCGCAACGAGCGGTGGCGCGCGCGATTTTCGGGCAGATTGCGATTTCGGGGAAAATTCCGGTTACCGTGCCGGGCGTGGTGAAGCGCGGCGATGGTATGCATCTCGATGCGGCGCCGATGAAGCTTGAGCCGGCGAGCGCGCAGAGCTCTGCGCGATTGAAGAATGCGTTCGACATTCTGGATCGCGGCGTGGCGGATGGCGCGTTTCCCGGCGGAGTTCTGGCGGTCGGCCATGGCGATCAGCTCGTGATGCATCCATTCGGGCGTCTTACTTATGAAAAGAATTCCGCGGCTGTAACGGCCGACACGATCTACGATTTGGCGTCGCTGACGAAGCCGATGGTGACGACAACCGCGATCATGCTGCTCGCGCAAGAACATCGCATCGATATCACGCTGCCGATTTCGCGTTACTTGCCGGAATGGACGCTGGCTTCTGCCGCCGATCCGAATCCATCGTGGCGCGCGAAGGCAAGCGTGCGCGATTTGCTGCTGCATGACGCCGGGCTTCCCGCGCATCGCGATTTTTATAAATCGGCGGACGGCAAGGGCGCGATACTGAAACTGGTGTTTGCGGAACCGCTGGTCCGCGAACCCGGCACACATGTGGAATATTCCGATCTGAGTTTTATTTTGCTCGGCGAAATCGTCGAGCGGCTTACCGGAATCGATCTGGACGCCTTCGCTACGGATTATATTTGCGAGCCGCTCGGCATGGATCACACATTATTTTTGCCGGCGAAAAATCTTCGATCGAAAATCGCGCCGACCGAAAAAGATACGGAATACCGCGGAAAACAGTTGCAAGGCGAAGTAGATGATGCGAATGCTTCGGCTATGGGAGGCGTCGCGGGGCATGCGGGGCTCTTTTCTACGGCCGGCGACGTGGCCATCTTCGCGCAGATGATGCTGAACGGCGGCATTTACGCGCATCACCGGCTCTTGGAGCGCGAGACCGTGGAACAATTCACGGCGCGCGTGAAGATCGGCGATTCGGCTCGCGCGCTCGGGTGGGATGTGCCGGTCGAGCCTTCTTCTACCGGGAAATATTTCTCCGCGAAAAGTTACGGCCACAATGGATTCACGGGAACTTCTTTATGGATCGATCCTGAGAAGGATCTTTTTGTGATTCTGCTCACCAATCGCGTTTATCCTTCGGCTGAAAATATCAAGATCCGCGAAATACGGCCGCGTCTGCACGATGCCATTGTCGAAGGTCTCGGCCTCGTTTCGGGCCGCGCCGCTGGCCGATAACTGGCACGGTCACACGCTGCGCTCACCGGCCGCTTCTTCTCATGTGGCGCCGATTGAAACGTTATAATTCCGAGGTGAAATCTCGCAGAGCTAAATTGCCTGAGACGGAGCGGCGAAATCCTCGTTCGTCGGGGCTCGACCGAAAATCGACGATTGAGGTTTTGCGAATACTGAATCGCGAGGACGCCAGCGTGCCGCGAGCGGTGGCGCGCGAGCTTCCAGCGATCGCCCGGGCCGTGGACAAAATTGTGCGGGCCTTTCGCAGCGGCGGCCGGCTGATTTACGTTGGCGCGGGCTCGAGCGGGCAGGATGGGGGCGCTCGATGCGGCCGAATGTCCGCCGACGTTTGGCGTGCCGCAGACGCAAGTGCAGGCAATCCTCGCGGGCGGATTGCGCGCGATGACGCATGCGGTGGAAGGCGCAGAGGACTCCGCGCGCGATGGCGCGCGACAAATTGCCGCGCGGCGCGTTGGACCGAATGACGTGGTGGTGGGAATCGCCGCGGCCGGCACGACTCCGTTCACGCTCGGCGCGCTGCGCGAGTCGAAGCGCCGCGGCGCGACGACCGTGGCGCTGACTGCGAACCGGCGCACGCCGATTGGGCGTCTGGCAGACATCGCGATTGCTCCGCCACCGGGCCCCGAAGTGATCGCCGGCTCCACGCGACTGAAAGCGGGAACGGCTCAGAAATTGGTACTCAACATGCTCTCTACAGCGGCGATGGTGCGCATGGGATTTGTATTCGATAATCTGATGATCAATGTGAGTCTGACGAACGAGAAGTTGCGGCAGCGCGCGGTGCGCATCATCGAATCGGCCAGCGGCATCCGAACGTCATCGGTGCAACACGCCGTGCGTCAGGCGGGACACGATCTGCGCGCGGCGCTGGTGATGCTGAAGGCGGGCGTCGACGCGCAACAGGCCCGTTGGTTGCTGGCGGCGAGCAAAGGCAATTTGCGCGAGGCGATCGCGACGGGGCTGCGCTTGCCTCGAACTAAGGATTGAATGCAATCGCGACTCATATGCGGCCCGCCGTTCACATTCAGCCAATGCCTAGGCGGCGGGTCCGCCCATGACGGCTGGCTGTGGTTACTGTTCGCTCGTAAGATGCCGGCAGAGACGCCGGCGCTACTTAAGGCTCTCGAGCTTAATCTAAGGATTATCGACAGGCACTGACATGGATCGTTTCAAAATCGAAGGCGGACGGCGGCTCGAAGGCACGGTGCGCATCAGCGGGTCGAAGAATGCCTCGCTGCCGGCGATGGCCGCTGCGCTGCTCACTAGTGAGCCCGTCTGCCTGCAGAATATTCCCGGGGTGCGCGACATCATTACGATGGCCAAATTGCTGGCGCACATGCGCGCGCGTGTCGAGAGCCCTGATTTGCCGCCGAGCGAATTCACCATCGCGGCGGAAACTATTTCGCATGCGGAAGCGCCTTACGAACTGGTGAAAACGATGCGTGCATCGATTTTGACGCTCGGGCCGCTGGTCGGGCGATTCGGATTCGCGCGGGTTTCGCTTCCCGGCGGTTGCGCGATCGGGGCGCGGCCGGTTGATTTGCATATTCAGGCGCTTGAGAAAATGGGCGCGAAGATTTCGATCGATCACGGCTACGTCGAAGCGCGTTGCGAGCGGCTGCGCGGGACGCAAATTCATTTCGACAAGATTACGGTGACGGGCACGGAGAATATTTTGACTGCCGCCGTGCTGGCCGAGGGCGAAACCGATTCTCACCAATGCCGCGCGCGAGCCGGAAGTGACAGATCTGATCGATCTGCTGATCAAAATGGGAGCGAAGATCGAAGGCCGCGGCACATCGACGCTGCACGTGCATGGCGTCGACAAATTGCATGGGGCGACGCACGCGGTGATTCCCGATCGGATCGAAGCCGGCACATTCATCGTTGCGGCGGCTATTACCGGCGGCGACGTCAAGCTCACGCATTGCGCGCCACAGCATCTGACCGCGGTGATTGAGACGCTCGCGGCTTGCGGCGTGGAGATACAGAAGGAAGGATTTCTTGTCTGCGCGTGCGCGCGCCGAAAGCGCTGCGCGCCGCCGATATTACGACCGAAGAATATCCCGGCTTTGCGACCGACATGCAGGCGCAATTCATGGCGCTGGCTACGCAAGCTGAGGGCAAATCGGAGATTACCGAAACGATTTTCGAGAACCGCTTTATGCACGCGCAAGAAATGATTCGCATGGGCGCGAATATCACCATCGACGGCCACCACGCCGTCGTCCACGGGCCGACGCCGCTAAGCGGAACTACGGTGATTGCTTCGGATTTGCGGGCGAGTGCTTCGCTCGTGCTTGCCGGGCTGGTGGCGTCGAACACGACCTACATTGACCGCATTTATCACCTCGATCGCGGGTACGAGAAGATCGAGGAAAAGCTGCAGGACCTCGGCGCGAACATCGAGCGGATTTAGAAATAGCTCGTGTTTTCCGGTTCGCGCGCAAACTTCGTAGCTGCCGCGAGTGATTGCAACGATTAGGCGCTTAGATCCTTAGCTTCGCTCAGGATGACGGCGTTTTGCCTTTTTTGTGTAGCGAGATTGGAGCTGAGGCGGCCCGCGTTGAAGCGGGGCCGTTTTCGGTTTGAAAGCGGACTACTCCTGAGTTGTGGTGGTTGTGCCCGTATCTTTTTGCTGCTTGTCGCGCTGTTCCTTGATTAGGGCTTTGCGGCTCAACCGAATTTTGTTTCCTTCGATCGCCAGCACCTTCACCATTACTTGATCGCCTTCGCGCAACGCGTCGCGCACTGTGCGGATGCGCTGCTCGGCGATTTCGCTGATGTGCAGAAGGCCGTCGGTGCCGGGAAAGATTTCGACGAAGGCGCCGAATTCCGCGATGCGCACTACCGTGCCGAGATAGGTCTTCCCGATTTCGGCGGTGGCGGTGACGTCGCGAATCATCTTCAATGCTTGCTCGGCAGCTTTGCCATCGCTGGCGAAGACGTGGACCTTGCCGTCGTCCATCACGTCGATTTTCACGCCCGTAGCTTCGGTGATGGCGCGAATCTTCTTGCCGCCCGGTCCGATTAGATCGCGGATTTTGTCCGTGGGAATCGAGAGCATAAAGAGATGCGGGGCGTAGGATGAAATTTCGGTTTTCGCGGTCTTGATCGTGGCTTCCATGATGCCAAGAATCTGGAAGCGGGCTTTTTGGGCCTGCGCCAGCGCTTCGCGCATCATGTTGATGCTAACGCCGAGAACCTTGATATCCATCTGGAGAGCGGTGATTCCGGTGCGAGTACCGGCGACTTTGAAATCCATATCGCCGTAGTGGTCTTCGGCGCCGGCGATGTCTGTGAGAATCGCGTAGTTCGAGCCTTCGACAACCAGGCCCATGGCAATTCCCGCGCACGATGATTTCATCGGTACGCCGGCATCCATTAGCGCGAGAGAGCCGCCGCAGACGGTGGCCATTGACGAAGATCCGTTCGATTCGAGAATGTCCGAAACGACGCGCATGGCGTACGGAAAATCTTCTTCCGACGGAAGTAGATTCAAAAGCGCGCGCTCGGCCAACGCGCCGTGACCGATTTCGCGACGGCCAGGGCCGCGCAGGAATTTCACTTCGCCCACCGAGAATGGCGGGAAATTGTAATGCAGCATGAAGCGCTTGAAGGATTCCTCTTCGAAAAGAAGATCCATGCGCTGCTTGTCTTCCTTGGTGCCGAGGGTGACGGTCGCCAAAGCCTGAGTCTCCCCGCGAGTGAAAAGCGCCGAACCGTGTACGCGCGGCAGCAAACCCGTCTCGCAAGTAATCTTGCGAATCTGATCGAACGGGCGAGCATCGGGACGCCGTCGGCGCACCAGCATATCCTCGCGGAAATACTTTTCGCGGAGGCGCTCGAAGGCGCGCATGGCCAGCTTCATCTTGTTTTCGTCGTCTTCGGGAATGGTCGCCTTGATTTCTTTCTTGATGGCATCGATGCGCGAGTAGCTTTCGAGCTTGGGATACTTCGCGGTGTCGAGAGCATCGTGCAGACGCTCGCCGCAGCTCTTCTCGATTTCGCGCGCCAGGGTCTCATCGAATGCCGGCGGAGTAACGGTTTGCTTCGTGGGATTCACCAGCTTGTACAGTTCGCGAATCGCGCCGACGATCTTCTTGACTTGCTCGTGGCCGAAAGCCAAAGCGTCGACGACGGTTTCCTCGGAAACTTCGAAGGCGCCCGCTTCCACCATTACGATCGCTTCATCCGAGCCGGCAACAATAATGTTCAGCAAACTGGTCTTCTGCTCGGCCACCGTCGGATTGCAGACTAATTTTCCATCGAGCAAACCGACGCGCACCGCGGCAATCGGCTTATCGAAAGGAATCGGCGAAATATAGAGCGCCGCGCCAGCGGCAGTGACGCCGATGACATCGGGATCGTTCTCGGCATCGGCCGAAAGAACCATGGCCACGATTTGAGTTTCCGTGGACCAGCCTTCGGGAAACAACGGCCGCAACGGCCGGTCAATCATGCGCGAAGTCAAGATTTCGCGCTCCGAAGGACGCCCTTCCCGCTTGAAGAATCCACCAGGAATCTTTCCGGCGGAGTAGGTGTACTCGCGATAATCCACCGTCAAAGGCAGAAAATCTTTTTCGGTCGCCTTGCTGTCCATGCACGCGGTGGCCAGGAGCACCGTGTCTCCGTAACGCGCCACTACCGCGCCATGCGCCTGCTTGGCCAATTTGCCCGTCTCAAACGTCAACAGCCTGCCGCCAATTTCCACGCTCACTTGATGCACCATATTCTTTACGATCCTCCGCGCCAGGAACCGTCCGGGCGCTATTCGAATCTGAAGGAAATTATTCCGTCAGTGTAGGAAGAGAGCGAAGGCGAGAAGCAGTGCGGAATGCGTTCAGCTCAGCGAGCGCCGCAATAGCTACGCAACTGCGCCTGACGCCGACGCTTTCCAGACACGACTGCGATGCGATTCGAGAGGCAGTTGCGGTCGAAGCCGCTCAGGTGAGCCGCGCTATTTGCGCAAACTAAGCCGTTCAACAATCTCGCGATACCGATCCGGGTCGCGACGGTTCAAGTAATCGAGCAACCGCCGTCGCTTGTTGACCATCATGATCAACCCGCGGCGCGATGCGTGATCCTTGACGTGGGCGCGTAGATGCGTGGTCAAGTAATTGATACGTTCACTTAGCAGGGCGATTTGCACTTCTGGAGAGCCTGTATCTTTGGTGTGCTGGCGGAACTGCTCCATCACTTCAATCTTGGCCTCGCTCAAACGCATTCCCCTTTCTAGGACGTCGCTACCCCTGTGCGCTGTTCGTCTCTTCGTCTACTGTTTCAGCGTAGCACACACGGTTTGCAGGCTCCAAGCAACATTTTTGTGCAAACCGGGGGCGAAAATTCCGAGTTGGGCGGCACGCGGACGTCGCGTCAGGACTTGGGAGTGCTCACCAGCGAGAGAAATTCGTCGCGGGTCTGCTTATTTTCGCGGAAGGCACCGAGCATGGCGCTGGTCATCGCCGTAGAATTTTGCTTTTCGACGCCGCGCATCACCATGCAGAGATGACGCGCCTCAATAATTACGCCGACGCCCTCGGGACTCAATTTTTCCTGAATCGCTTTGGCGATTTGGCTGGTGAGGCGCTCCTGAATTTGGAGACGGCGCGCGTACATATTAACAAGGCGCGCAATTTTGCTCAGGCCGATCACTTTCTTCGACGGAATGTAAGCTACGTGGCATTTGCCGAAGAAAGGCAGCAAGTGATGCTCGCACATGCTGAAGACTTCGATATCTTTCACGACCACCATCTGGTCGTAGCAGACGCTGAAGACCGCGCCATTGAAAAGCTTTTCCGGGTCCTGGCGGTATCCGCTGGTCAGGAATTGCAATGCTTTCGCAAATCGTTCGGGGGTGCGCTGCAAACCTTCGCGCTCCGGGTCTTCGCCGAGCTGCACCAATATTTTTCGCACGAGATCGGGAATTGTCTCGGTGGCTGGCTGCAACGTAATGGTAGTTTCGCTGGTTTCTTTCACGAGGTTGCTCCTTCTGGCGTCTGGCGATCGTACTCGAAGCTATTCAAGCTGGTTTCCTGAATTTTGATGCGCTCGAGCCGGGCCGAGGGAAATTTCTCGAGCCGGCGGAAAATCTCGCGCGCCACATTCTCGGTGGTTGGAACCATTTCCCGAAACGCGGGCACCTGTTCGTTCAAGTACGTGTGATCGAACGCGTCGAGCACTTCGCGCTGCACGTAGGAATCGAGATCCGCGAGATTCGCAATCATGCCTGTCTCTGGATCGACCGGTCCGCTCACCGCAACTTCCACAATATAATTGTGCCCATGCCCAAATGGATTGTTGCACTTGCCGTAAGCTCGCCAATTTTCATCTTCGCTGAGCTGCGCGCTATGCAGCCGGTGCGATGCCGCAAACGCATACCGCCGGTGCAACGTCAGCTTCATGCCGCACCATTCCGCGTGCAATCAACGAACAGATCCGGCGATTCGTAAAGTCTCACGCGATCCAGTTGCCCGTGAGCGATTTTCGGCTCGAGCAGTTTCCAAATCAATTGGGCGACATTTTCCGTAGTCGGAATCTGCCCGGCCAACTCCGGCACTTCGTAATTCAAAAACCGATGGTCCATGCGCTCGATAATCTCACGCTGCAAAATGTCCTTGAGTTCCTTCAGATCGAGAACCATGCCTGTGATCGGATCGGGCTCGCCAGCCACGGTCACTTCCAGAGTGTAGTTGTGTCCATGTCCATGCGGATTATTGCACTTGCCGAATATCCGCCGGTTCTCTTCCGGCGAAAGCTTCGGATTGTTGTAAAGATGAGCCGCCGAAAACTCAATCTTCCGCGTAATCCGAATCATCGCGTCCCCGCCGGATACCGACGCCCTTTCCAGGCCACCGCACCGCGCGCATCCTTCCATGCAGACGCAGTCAGAACGCACGAATACAACAAGCTGGCAGGCATATAGAATTGGATGAGCGAAAGCGGATAACGATTCCGCCGCAGCGCACGCCCATAACGCAAGTGGCTCCCCGCCAAGACAATCGCGGCTGCCGCAATCAGAACCCACCGGCTGCGCCCGGCCACGCACAACCCGCAAATCAGCAGCCCAATTTCAAGCCACGGAAAAGTCTCGAGCATTTCCCGCGCGAACGAGCCTGGCGTCCCGCCCATCAACTCATACAAATTTTTCGTCCAACCCTGCCACAGCGCCCCAAAAGTCCGGTACATCCGCGTCCGCGCAATTCCCTGCCCCGGCCCAAAGAAAATGTTCCGCCCGCTAGCCTTCACCAATCGCGCCAGCGCCACGTCTTCAAGTACCCGCCCCCGCACCGCCTCGTGCCCGCCAATCGCATTGTAAGCGTCGCGACGGATCATCAAAAATTGCCCATTCGCCGCGGCATCGGGCAGCGCAGGATCGTTCACGCGCTCAAATGAAAATCGTTCCGCCAGCCGCGAATAGACGAACGGAATCAGAATCTCCTCGGCCGAGGTTTCCATCAGCTGTTCCGGCGAATAAGAAACCAGCGACGCCGCATGCTCCTCAGCATCGGCCAGCGCATGCCGCGCCGCACCTGGAAGCAATTGCGTGTCCGCATCGACAAAAAGTAGCCATTCACCCACCGCTGCACTCGCGCCCGTGGCCGCAGCAAAATTCTTTCCCACCCATCCAGCCGGCAATTCGCCGCCGCGGATCACAAGCAATTTCGCTACGCGCGCACCCAGCTCCGCCAAAATCTCAGCCGTCCGATCGCTTGATTCGTCGTTCACCACGATGATTTCGCACACTTCTGCGTGGCCGTCGAGCGATTCGACGACCCGCGCGATATTCAGCTCTTCATTGCGTGCTGGAATGATGGCGGAAATCATAGGTGGCGATACTCGCGGCGTGTCGGGAAAGGATTCGCCGGCAACTGGCCAACGCGAGTATTATAGGTGGGCAGGCCAAAACGCGTGAAGCGGAATATCCTCACTATCGTGGTTTTACTCGGCATCGCCGCGCTGCTGGTGGGCTTCGCCATGCCCGAGTATCGTCAGGGCGAATCGAGTCTGGCCGGCACCACTGCCAAAGATTTTGAATTCATTCTCGACGGCAAGCTTACGCATCTTTCCGATTTGCGCGGCAAAGTGGTCGTCCTGAATTTCTGGGCCACCTGGTGCCCACCGTGCGTCGAGGAAACGCCATCGCTAAATTCGCTGCAAGCGCAAATCGCAGCACAAGGCGGCGTGGTTCTAGGCGTCAGCCTCGACGAAGACGCGCCCGCCTACGAGCAATTCCTAAAAGACAATCACGTAACCTTCCCCACCTATCGCGACGCCACAAAAAAAATCGCTCTCGATTACGGCACCAAAATGTATCCCGAAACCTACTTGATCGATCGCCAAGGCAAAATCGCCCGCAAAATCATAGGCGGCCAAACCTGGGACGAAGGCGACATGCTCCTTTACGTCCAAAGCCTCCTCATTCAGAAATAACTTTCGAGATGGTTCCAGCCGCGGTTTGATCGAAGCACTTACTTCGAGGACTCGCGTTGCACGACGCTGTGCTTGCGGCTATAGGTGAAATAAATCACCAGGCCGATCGCCAGCCAGACGACGAGCCGCGCCCAATTCGACCAGCCCAGCCCGGACATGAGGAACAAGTTTGTGATGATCCCGAGGATGGGAATTAGCGGCACCCACGGCGTCTTGAAGGGACGCGGGATGAAGGGCTGCGTCCGCCGCATGATCAAAATTCCGGCGCAAACGATCACGAATGCAAAGAGCGTGCCAATGCTAGTCATCTCGCCCACCACCGCAATTGGCGCGAATGCCGCAAACAACCCAACGAAAAGCATCAGCACCAAATTGCAGCGCCAAGGCGTCCGAAACTTCGGATGTACACTGCTGAAAAGCTTCGGCAACAATCCATCGCGCGACATCGAATAGAATACCCGCGATTGCCCCAACAACATCACCAGCATCACCGAAGTCAACCCAGCCAACACCGCCAGATTCATCGCCACGCTCAACCAGGGAATCGGAATCTTCAAAAGCGCCAACGAAAGCGGCGCGGCCACATTCAATTCCTTGTAATTCACCACGCCCGTCAGAACATACGAGTACAAAATGAAAAGCACGGTACACACTAGCAAAGATCCGATAATTCCAAGCGGCATGTCGCGCTTAGGATTCTTGGCCTCTTGCGCCGCCGTGGACACCGCATCAAATCCAATATAAGCGAAGAAAATCACGCCCGCGCCGCTGACAATTCCGCTCCATCCAAAATTTCCGAAGTGCCCGGTATTCGCCGGAATAAACGGAGTGTGATTCGCCGGGCTGATATATTTCCAGCCGATAGCGATGAACGTCACCACCACCGATACCTTCAAAAACACGATGATCGTATTGATCCCCGCCGATTCGCGAATTCCCAGGATCAAAATCACCGACACGATCACCACTATGAAAACCGCCGGCAAATTAATGATGCCGTGCACCGGCGTCCCATCAGCCAATCGAATCGGTTGAAACGGCGAGGCAATAAATTTCGCCGGCAAATCAATCCCGAAAATATGGAGCAGCGCCACCAAAGTCTGCGCCCACCCGATCGACACGGTAGCCGCGCCCACGCAATACTCCAGCACCAGATCCCAGCCGATAATCCACGCGATCAGCTCACCCATCGTCGCGTAAGCGTAGGTATAAGCGCTCCCCGCGATCGGGATCATAGTCGAAAATTCGCTGTAGCACAGTCCCGCGAAAACGCATCCGATCGCCGCCAGCACAAACGAAATCACAATCGCCGGCCCGGCAAAGTTCGCCGCAGCCACGCCGGTAAGCGTGAAAATTCCCGCCCCGATCACAGCCCCAACGCCCAGCGCAATCAGCGAAAACGGACCCAGCGTCCGCCGGAGCTGATTTTCCCGCTCCGATTCCTGAATCGCCCGGTCAATCGATTTCAGCGCGAATAAGCCCATAGAATTCGCAGCGGACTATAGCAGCAAAATCCCCAGTTGGGGGAGGGTGCTTTAGCCCTCCCGCCGTTCGGCCCCGCTCCAGCGTTCGTTGACCGAAGCCAATTCGTGTTGGCGTGCCTTGTGCTGTCCGCTGTTGCTATTCTCAAACGTTTGAAATAGTATACCCCTAGGGGGTATATAGCGATGAAACCTGGCGCCGCGGCGGCTGCTTGCGGATGCGAAGCACAAGCTCACGCTCGAAAGGCGGCGGGCATCGATCCCGAGATCAAACTTGCGAATTTGCATCGCCTGCGGCGCATCGAGGGGCAGATTCGCGGCCTGCAACGCATGGTCGAAGAAGACCGCTACTGCCCCGACATCCTCGTGCAGCTTTCGTCCGTTCAGGAAGCTCTACGCGCCGTCGGGCAAGCGCTCATGCGCAATCACTTGAAGCACTGCGTCACGCAAGCCGTGCGCAAAGGCCGCAAAGCGGATGCCGACGCGAAGTATGACGAATTGATGGAACTGATTTATACGCACGCGCGATGAGGGCGCGAGTAATGGAGCACACAACGTGACGAAAGCAGAATCCGCAATGGAAAGCGCCGTCGGCGATCCCATCTGCGGCATGAAAGTCGCCCCTGCACGCGCATCAGCAAAGCGCGAACGCGCCGGCAAAACATATTTTTTGTGCAGCGAATCGTGCGCCAAAAAGTTCGACGCCGAACAACTCTCACCGGACGCAGCCGGAAAAGCTTCAGAAAAACCGATCGCGCCCACGGGTGTTGACTACACCTGCCCGATGCATCCGCAGATTATTCGGCCGGGTCCTGGCTCATGCCCGATTTGCGGGATGGCTCTTGAGCCGCGCACGGCCACCGCGCATCAAGAAGAAAACCCCGAGTTAGCGTCAATGTCGCGGCGATTTTGGATATCGACGGCGCTTAGCGTGCCCGTGTTTCTTTTGAGTATGTCCGATCTTCTTCCCGGCAAGCCCGTGCAGCACTTGCTCTCGATGCGCGCGATTTCTTGGATCGAGTTCGCACTTGCGACGCCCGTGGTGATCTGGGGCGGCTGGCCATTTTTCGAGCGCGGCTGGGCATCGCTTGTTAATCGCAGCCTGAACATGTTCACGTTGATCGCGCTCGGCACCGGCACCGCATACCTCTACAGCGTCGTCGCGATTCTCTTCCCCGGCATATTTCCTGCGGCATTTCGAATGGGCGATGGCGCCGTGCCCGTTTATTTCGAAGCGGCGGCGGTGATCACGGCACTCGTACTGCTCGGACAAGTTCTCGAGTTGCGCGCGCGAAGCCGTACGTCCAGCGCGATCCGTTCCCTGCTGCAACTTGCGCCGAAGACTGCGCGGCTCGTTCGCACCGAAGAATCTGAAGGCGGCCACCCGATTACGATCGAAGACGACGTGCCGATTGAACGCGTCGTCGCGGGAAATTTGCTGCGCGTGCGGCCGGGCGAGCGAATTCCGGTGGATGGAGTGGTCGTCGAAGGATCGAGCTCGGTGGATGAATCGATGGTTACCGGCGAACCGATCCCCGCGGAAAAATCGGCCGGAACGCGCGTGACCGGCGGCACCATCAACGGAACGGGCAGCTTCGTGATGCGCGCGGAACGAGTGGGCGCCGAGACGCTGCTGGCGCAAATCGTGCGCATGGTGAGCGAAGCGCAACGCACGCGCGCGCCGATTCAGCACCTCGCCGATGTCGTGGCGTCGTATTTCGTGCCCGCGGTGGTGGCCGTGGCGGCGCTATCGTTCGTTATTTGGTCGGTGTGGGGGCCATCACCGCGATTCGCGCATGGATTTGTGAACGCCGTCGCGGTGCTGATCATCGCGTGTCCTTGCGCGCTGGGCCTCGCGACGCCGATGGCCATCATGGTGGGCACGGGGCGCGGCGCGATGGCCGGCGTGCTGATCAAAAATGCCGGAGCACTCGAGACGCTCGAAAAAGTAGACACGCTGGTTGTGGACAAAACGGGTACTTTGACAGAAGGCCGTCCGCAAGTGACTAAAGTTATCGCGGCATCCGGCGTTTCAGAAGACAGTGTGCTACACGTTGCGGCGTCGCTCGAGCGCGGCAGCGAGCATCCTCTCGCAGCAGCAATTCTGCGCGCAGCCAACCAGAGAAAAATCACGCCCGCAGACGTGCAGAATTTTCGCGCGATATCGGGTCAGGGTGTTACTGGCGAAGCGCAAGGCCAGCCGCTCGCGCTCGGAAATGCGGCGTTCCTCGCAAGCCTCGGCGTGAACACCCCTGAATGGAGCGAGCGAGCCGAGGCGCTGCGCCGCGAAGGCCGCACAGTGATTTTCGTTGTGAAGGACAAGACGATCGAAGGAATTATCGCCGTGGCGGATCCGGTGAAGGCCTCGACGGCTGAAGCTATCGACCTGCTGCATCGCGAAGGAATTCGCATCGTCATGGTCACAGGAGACAGCCAGACGACCGCGGACGCCGTCGCGAAGCGCCTCAAAGTCGATCAAGTTTTCGCGGAAATTCTGCCGGCGCAGAAAGCTGAAATCGTGAAGCGGCTGCAAAGCGAGCGGCACATCGTGGCGATGGCCGGCGACGGAATTAATGATGCGCCGGCGTTAGCCGCCGCGGATGTCGGAATCGCCATGGGCACCGGCACCGACATAGCCATCGAAAGCGCCGGCATCACGCTGGTGAAAGGCGATCTGCGCGGAATCGTACGCGCCCGCAATCTAAGCCGTGCCACCATGCGCAACATCCGCCAGAATTTATTTTTCGCCTTCGTCTACAACATCCTCGGCGTGCCCATCGCCGCTGGCGCCCTCTATCCATTCTTCGGCCTGCTGTTAAGCCCCATCATAGCCAGCGCCGCAATGACGTTCAGTTCGGTCTCAGTGATCGTGAACGCACTACGCCTGCGCCACGCCAATCTGTAAAGCTTGTTATAATCGCGGCCATGACTTACATGACGGTAACCTACGAATTGCAACACGCACTTAAGCCGGAACAATTCCGTGCGCTTGGCCAATTCGCAAACACCTACGGACTGCAACGATTCCGCCTGGACGAAGAAAAAAATCTGCTGCATTTCGATTACGACGCTTCGCGCCTGAAAGAAGTGGTGGTGGAAGATGTCTTGCGCCGCGCCCGAATTCCAGTCTTACGCCGAGTCCCGCCGATCGCCAACTAGTCGCGCCATTTCTTACTGCCGGCGCCTCTGCCGCCTCTTGTGAGTTCGCAGCGCCAACGAAAGCCCGAACGACATCCGCTGTACCCGAATCAACGACACCGCCGTTGGGTCCGAGCAACGAGACGCGCCCAAGTTTCCAAACACAAACTTAGAATGTGCTTTGCAATATTTTGGTGACGCGGAGATGGCAAAAGAGCCGGCAGGGACGCCGGCGGTACCAAAATCGGCAGAGAAAAAAAGAAGGGGCCCCAGCTTGGGATCTGGGGCCCCAATAGGTTGCGTTCCGGTGACTCGATCTAGGCGTGATCGAGTCATGGGGTCATCCATCCTAGCTTCCCTCTCAGAGGCAGGTGGGAACGACCCGTGTGGCCTTGTGAGCAAGCCCCTTCCGTCTCACTCACTCAACCCTGCGGATCGTGTGGAACGCAACCCGCGACTTTGGATATTGCAAGCCAGAGGCCCAAACTCCGGGCGCGCGGGATTTATGATCTCCGCTGACTACAAAGGGTTTAGCGTCGCTCGGCGGCCGTCCATTCCGCGCGTAGCATGCCGATCCGGGAATCCCAATCCCACCTCGGAATTGCAAACTCAACTCTTCGCCGCTTGGAGTTTGCCGCAGTGTGGCTCATAATTAAGGTTGCTCGTTGAGCGATGACATGAATCGAAACGGAATATTTCTGGCTGCGATTTGCGGCGTCCTCGCACTGCTTGCGGCTGCATTTGCGGGAGCGCACGCGAACCACAAAGGCGCCACCGCGAAACTCGCTACGGCTTCAGCGCCTGCACCGCCGACGCATCGCTCCACTCCAAAAGAAGTTGCGGCCTCGAAGAATTCGCCTGACAGCGCCGATTCGAAAGACGAGGGCGACGATGATGGCGACGGCGTAATTCGCTTCGTGAAAAACCCCGAGCCGTTGCCGGCATTTCTGGCGCACGATTTGGATGGGCAGGTCGTTTCCACCGCGGCGCTCAAGGGCAAAGTGGTGCTGGTGAATTTCTGGGCTACCTGGTGCCCGCCCTGCCGCGAGGAAATTCCCGAACTGGTGAAGCTGCAAGCGGCCTACAAAGATCAGTTGCAAATCATCGGCGTTTCCGAGGATGAAGACGTGCCACCGGAAATGGTCAAGAATTTCGCGCGCACCATGCACGTCAATTATCCGATTCTGATCGTGAGCCGCGAGCTCGAAAAAGAATTCGGCGGAATTCCGGCGCTGCCTACATCGTTCCTGGTGAATAAAGACGGCGGCGTGGTGCAGAAACACGTCGGGCTATTTCCCGGCGAAGTCTACGATCACGAAATTCGCGCGCTGCTGGGAATGCAGGTGAGTGAAAAGATCGAAACATTCGAGGATATGGGGCAGATTTTCTTGAAGAACGCTGAGCACGCCACGGATTTGCCGGGCGTCGATTTCAGCGGCCTCTCCGCAGAGCAGAAACAGGCCGCGCTGAAGCGCATGAATACCGACACCTGCACATGCGGCTGCAGAATGACTCTCGCGCAGTGCCGCATCAACGATTCGGCCTGCGCAACGAGCCGCAGCCTGGCGGGGAAAATCGTGAAGCAAGTATCCGGCAAGGATTCAAAAACTGCGGCGCCCGCTGCTGCTCTACCTGGCACCACTTCCGAATAGCTGCCGATCATTTCGCTTGCGAAATCGCCAGCTCCCGCAAAAAGAAACAGCGTCCTCCGAAATTGAATCCTCGAAGAACGCTGCTCCCTAAAAATTGTCGAGATTTGGATTGCTCTCGTGTCTACTTATCAAACTCCATGCAAATCTTGAGCTGGCGAATGGCTTCGTCGGTGGCGCGCAAAGCTTCTTCGCGATGGCCGTTGAAATCGTGACGCGCTTCTTTCAGGTGCATGCGCGCATGTTCGAGCGATTCAATTGCGGCGTGGATCTCCGGATGGCGCTCGGGAGCCGCGGGCACTGCGACAGCCGTCGCGCCCTTTGCGGTGGGCGGGGCTGCGGGGGCCGCGGCCGGGAACGTCAACGTGAGGATGAGTGCGAGCGCCGCGAAGAAGCCGATGATTTTAGTTTTCATGAATGATGCCTCCTAGTCCGAATTGCGGCTCGGACGGCCGAGATTGAGATCGCCATCCAGGAGTGAAACCCGGCTGGCGGGCGGAAGTTGCTGGTCGCGAGCGTCAGAGGGCCGGGATTCCTGAACGCGGAAATTTTATATCGCGAGGCGAGTTGCAGCCGGGCGCGGTTTTGATCCGTGTCCACAAAGAATCAATCGCGGCGCCGCACCTTTCGCGAAGCGGTCATGCGGGTTGACGCAGGTGCGCGTCTCCATTAGTCTGGGCCGCCGGAATTTCGGCAGGGGCGATTTGTGAAACGAGGCCACGAAGTATGGGTAAAGAATCGGTGAAGGATGCGAAGAAATTAACGCGCCGCGATTTTGCGCGCGCTGCGGCGTTGGCAACAGCGACTGCATCTGCGGCGATCGCGCCTGGGGGCGACGCTTTGGCGCGGCACGTTGCAGCGGCCCACGGCATGGGCGTTGCGAAGCCTGTGGCTTCGGGAGTTGATGATGCGGCTTCGGCGCGCCAGGCCGAAATTGATGCGCGAGTCGCGGATGTTTTTCGGCGATATGGCGACCGGCTTTCCGCCGAGCAGAAAACCGAAGTGCGGCGGCTGGTGGGCGAGTTGCAGAAATCGCTCGACAAGCTTCGCGCTTATCCGCTTGGCAATGGAGATCAGCCCGCCACCGTTTTGCGCGTGGTGCCGGATTTGACGGAGGTGCGCCGTGCTGCCCGCCGTTGAAAAAAAACGCGCGGTGCCCGGCGAAGATATTCTCTATCTTTCCGTGCGCGAATTGGGCAAACGCATTCGCATGCGGCAACTTTCGCCCGTGGCGCTCACGGAAAGTTATTTGGCGCGCAGCGAACGGTTGAACGCGCAATTTAATGCTTACGCGACACTGACGCGCGACCTGGCTCTCGAGCAGGCACACGCGGCAGAAAAAGAAATTACCGCCGGACATTACCGCGGCCCACTGCACGGAATACCTTACGCGGCGAAAGATTTGCTGGCGGTAAAGGGTTATCCGACCACGTGGGGCGCAAAGCCGTTCGCGGATCAGGCATTCGATTACGACGCGACGGTAATCGAGAAGTTGAACAAAGCCGGCGCGATTCTGATCGGCAAGGCCGCGATGATCGAGCTGGCTGGTGGCATGGGCTACCGCTTCGCGTCGGCATCGCTTACTGGACCGGCGAAAAACCCGTGGAACGAAGGTTGCTGGACTTGCGGATCATCGAGCGGCTCGGGCGCGATCGTTTCCTCGGCGATGGCGGCATTCGCGATCGGCACGGAAACTTGGGGATCGATTATTTGCCCCTCGGGATTCTGCGGCATCTCCGGATTGCGCCCGACATTCGGACGAGTGAGCCGCTACGGCGCGATGGCGCTGGCCTATTCGCTCGATAAAATCGGGCCGATGGCGCGCAGCGCGGATGATTGCGGATTGATTCTCGCGGTGCTCGCCGGGCACGACGCGAAGGATCGCAGTTCCCTTCCCGGCGATGAGGCCGCATTCGAATATGACGGGCCTGCTCGGCAAAAATTGAAGGTCGGCTGGCTCACCAATGCGTGGAAGAAAATCGATCCGGATATTGATACTGCGACGCAGGGAGCGATCGCCGTTCTCGAGAAGCAGGGCGGAGTGGTGGAAGACGCGCAGCTTCCCGAGGGTCCGTTCGATGCCGCGGCGGGAACGATTATTAATGTGGAGGGCGCGGCGGCGTTTCGAGAATTGATCGAATCGGGAAAAGTTGCGGAGCTCACCGATCCGCTCGGGCACATCAGCGGCTACATCAACCAGCAGATTCCGGCGGACGATTACATGCGGGCGCAACAACTGCGCGGGATTTGCCAGCAGAAGATGGACGAGTTGCTGGCGAATTACGACGTGATCGCCGCGCCGACGTTGCCGGTGGCGGCCAGCGCGCTTGATGCCAATCTGGAGAAGGATCTGAATTTTGCCGATCCGCTCGGCGGGATGGGAAATCTTTGCGGATTTCCGGCCATCAGCGTTCCTTGCGGATTTACTTCGGCGAAGTTGCCGATCGGGATTTTGTTCGCGGCGCGGGTCCGCGAGGATGCCAAAACGCTTGCGGCGGCGAATCTCTATCAGGCGCACACGGATTGGCACACGAAACGCCCGCCAATTTCCTAGCGCTGCGGCGGGCGTAACTAGATGCGTTCGTTTTGCGACGGCGCGATTGACGCTCGATGCGAACGTGAATATTCTTGAGGCGCGTCGGATATCCTAGCGAGAAACGGAGCCAGCCCCGTGGTTCATCTTCTTTACGCGGTTCTGCTCGTAGCCGTCAGCGTGCAGCTTTCCAGTTTTGCCACCAGCATTTATTTGCATCGATCGCTCGCTCACCGCGGACTTTATTTGAATCCGGTGGTGGCGTTTCCGATGCGGGTGCAATTGTGGCTCGCGACCGGGATCAACACTAAGGAATGGGTGGCGGTGCATCGCAAGCATCATCGGCATACGGACGTCGAGGGCGATCCGCACAGCCCGGTGCTTGAAGGGCTTTGGCAGATTTTGCTTGGCAACATTTATTACTATGCACGCGAGGCCCACAAAAAAGAAACGGTCGAGACTTTTGCGCCGGATGTGGGTAATGGCTGGCTCGACCGGCACTTTTTCCGCTATGGCTTGCTGGGTGTATTTTGCGGGATTGCAATTTGCATGTGGTTACTGGGGCCGGTTTGGGGCGGAATTGCATTTTTAGTACAAGCGGGAACTTACATCTTTTTTAGCGCCGTGGTGAATGGCGCGAATCATGCGTTGGGCTCACGTAATTTTGAAAATACCGCGACGAACCTACAAATCGTTGCGTTGCTTACCGCTGGCGAAGGACTCCACAACAATCATCATGCTTATCCCACGTCGGCGCGGTTTAGTATTCGGCGCGGAGATATTGATCCTTCGTGGATTGTGGTGAAACTTCTTTCGTGGCTGCGTTTGGCGCGGCCTTTGAAATTAGCGCCTCAGTTGAAATCCTAATAATCCTGCTGGCTTGCGGGGCCGAACAGCGGGGGGCTAAAACACCCTTTCCTACGGCACCCTCTTGAACTCCGTGTGGAGTATTGCAAGTCTGGCGGGTTACTTCACGTTCGCGTCGAAGACTCCGGTTTCGATTTTTCTGGCGCGCTTTACTTGCACGAAAATCCGATAAAGGCCCGGCTTGGGAAAACCATACGGGAAAGAAACTTCGGACGACACCGGCGCAGCACTTCCTTTCATCATCGCCATGCCGGGCATTTCTTCCACTGGTGCTGCGCTTGAATTTGTATTTCCGGGGAGCGTGGCTTCGGCGAGATCAAACGCGGCCATGGGAATCGAGCCGTCCGGGTGGACGTGCGCGAAAACGCTGAAGTCCGAACGAATAAATTCGGCGTGGCCAGCCATTCCCATGTAAGGCTCGAGATCGGTTACCGATTTGCCGTTTGCGTCCTGTACGCGGAATTTAAACCATAACAGCCGATTCGAAACTAGTGGCGTTGCGTCGCGCTCCCAAATCATTTGTGCGCCGTTTGAAAGCGGCGCAGTTGTGTCGGATTGCGCCATGCCGGTTAGCGGCGGCGCGCTTGCCTCGGCATCATCGCCGGGGAGCGGCTTTCCGGCGACATCGGGCACATCAATCTCACTAATGAGAGTGTCCGGAAACCCGGAGGCGCGAACAATATCGGCGAACACTCGATAGTGACCACCGGCAAGTGGGGGCAGAGCGTCGATGAATGTCATCGTGCCGGTGCGATCGGGATGAAGATGATAGAAGCGATCCATGGCGGGCGCGCGTACAAGAAAAAGATGCATGAGATGGCCGTGATCGGGAATCAACGCGGTGCCGACAATGTCGGTGCGCAGCGAGTGCCATCTGGAATCGCCGATTTCGAGATTCATTCGGCCGCTGGGATCCACCGAGACTCCCAGCTTCGGCGGGACGTAAATCATCACGGCAGCATGGCTGGCGGCCGAGACGCGCCACCACATATTTCCGAGCGCCAAAATTCCAATTACAGCAACCAGCGCCGCAGCCATCACAAAACGCGCGCGGCGATATTGCGGCGGCGTCGGCTGCTCTCCCGGTTGAAGCTGGCCTTCGCGTTTGGCTGCGCCGATGATGGAGACGATCGCGAGAACCAGCAGCATCATCAGCCCGAAGAGAAGAATGCCGAGCCCGCGCTGCATCGCCAGAGTGTTGCGCGCGTATGCGGGAACCGGGACAGCGACTGTGCCCGAACCTTTGTCTCCATCGGCTTCGATACGCACTTGCCAGGAGCCCGAGCCCATGAGCCAGAGTTTTCCGGCGAAGAATTGCGCATCGCCCGGGGTGGGATTGATGACGTCGGGCGGCGGCGGATATTTCGAGCCTTCGCCGGCGATGTAGAGAGGAACGATTTTAATTTCGCGGATGCCGGGCGTGTCGCTGCGAATTTCGAATTCCGCAACGCCGGGAATCACTTGCGGCGTGCGAATCATCACCACGAGATGATAGGGGCCGGCCTGACCCTGGAAGTAAACATCGGGGCTACCGACATGGGCCGCACAAACGGGCGCGAAGAGCAGCGAGAGAACCAACGCGAGTGGAGTGAACTTTTTCACGATACGGCTAGCGGCGAAGGCGAGAGAGCCAATTACCGAAAACAATTCCGACGAACACGGACGCGACGCCGCCGATCCAGGCGTACACGAAGCCTAAAGCAAATTTCGCGTGCATCGGTTCGAAGCGCTGAAATTCCCAGGCAAAGTGGTAGTCCGATGGCGGCATTTGATACGGAAAATAATTCTGCCCGAAAAACCAATTGCGCGCGGCAGGGCTGATCATGAAGTCGCCCCACGGCCAGCTCACAACTACGAGCAGCGCCAGATACGCAGTGGCCGCCAGAACGGCCTGCAGCCAGCGATTTCTATCTGATAAACGATTGAGCACAACGTCGAGGCCAAACGCCGCGGGCGCGAGAAGAATCGGAAATGCCATGGGCACCATGTGCGTGACATTCGTGAAAACGGGGCCGAGGCGCGGGTGCGCGGCGAACAACGGAAGGATCCATAGTCCCGCACAGGTTAGCAGCATGTAGATCGACGCAATGATCGTGGCACCGTAGCGATGCCCGGACGCGCGCGCATACGCAACGAGCAGCGTTGGAGTGCCGAGCGCGGCAACTGTGTAGAAAATGGCGCTGTGGGTGAGCGTCGCGTCACTGTATTCGCTGACCAAAATTTGATGCTGAAAAACCAGAACGCCGCAGAGATATAGGAAGAGGCGGCTGAGTTTGGGCTGGGCATCGGCGTCGGCGCGGTTGATCACCGAAACGAGCAAAAGCACGATGCCGGTGCTTACGCCGAGAATGCCGATGCCTAGAACCACGTGCGGCGGACTGAGAATTTCGACGTCGAGGCCGAAGGAATTGTGCCACCAGTTATCGAACGGCGCGGAGGTGAGCATGGTGACGCCGCCCCAGGCGGTAAGAAAGGCGCCGACCGGACCGCGGAATCCCCACACTTTGACTCCGGCCGATTGCGCCGCCGGGTCGCGCGAAAAAGTATTCGAGAAGATCAGATAGGTGCAGGTGAACGCCGCGAGAATGCCGCCGAAATGAATGGCCAGATGCGCGGGAGTCCAAAAGGTGTCGCGGCCTATGGTTTGGTGCCAGGAAATGTCCCAGTACAGGCCGAAGGCGATGGACGAAACCGCGAGGATGCCGCTCCAAACGAACCAGGGAATCGCGGCGGTGCGCGCGGAGGATAGATCGTAGGGAACGCTGCGTGAAACCGTTTGCGCCACGCGAACCTCTCAGTGGCGAGAATAGCAGAGCGAGTTCTTCCCCACAATCTTCAGCAGGAGCGATCCGGAGGCGAGCACGCGTTCCGGAAGTTCTCGCAATTACTTCTTGACACCTGCGGCGGCACGCATGAATATACAGACGTCTGCATAATTACTCAGACGCTTGAACATGAACACGCATAAACGATTCCGGCAAGGACAAATACTGAATCTGCTGGCGCAGATGAAAGTGGCAAATCAGGACACGCTGCGGCGGCAACTCGTGCATCGCGGGGTGCGTGTGACGCAGGCGACCTTGTCGCGCGATCTGCGCGAATTGAAATTGGTGAAGACGGCGGAAGGATATCGCTCGCTGACTGCGACCTCCGAAGACGCCGCGCCGGCAACCCTGCCCCCGCTGGCTAGAGCCGTGGGCGAATTCTTGATCGACATCCGGCCGGCACAAAATATGTTGGTGCTGAAAACGCCGCCGAGCGGGGCGCAGCCATTGGCCGCGGCGCTCGACGCGCAACGATGGAAGGAAGTGGCGGGCACATTGGCCGGCGACGACACCATTTTGGTGATTTGCCCGACGCGGACTGCGCGCGCGACGCTCGAAAAAAGGCTGAAGGAGATGTTGCGATGACGGAGGGCGTGAAGGTCGCCGTCATCGGAGCCACGGGCTATGCGGGTTACGAGTTGGCCCGGATTCTTTTGCGGCATCCTGCGCTGGACAAGCCGACATTTTATTTGCGCGAGGCAAATTCCGATATTCATTGCCTGACGGAATTGTTTCCGCAATTGCGCGGCTGGGGCGAAGCGCCTTGCAAGCCGTTTTCGGTGGAGGCCATTCGCAAAAGTGGGGCGCAGGCTGCTTTTCTAGCTACGCCGCACGAGGCTTCTCTCGAGCTTGTGCCGGAATTTCTGGATGCGGGATTGCGCGTGGTGGATTTGAGCGGTGCATTTCGCTTTGCGGATGCGGCGACTTTTTCGCGCTGGTACAAATTACCGGCGTCTTCGAGTGCGGCGCTTCCCGAGGCGGTTTATGGCTTGCCGGAACTTTATGCCGATCGATTGCCGGCCGCGCGGCTGGTGGCAAATCCCGGCTGCTATCCGACCTCGGTGATTCTCGCGCTGCGGCCGTTGATCGAAGCGGGCTGGATGGATTCAGCGCGCGGAGTGGTTTGCGATTGCAAATCGGGAGCAAGCGGCGCGGGCAAAGAGCCGAAACCCGAGACGCACTTTGTCGAGGTGAACGGGAATTTTCGCGCTTACGGATTATTCAGCCACAGGCACACGCCGGAAGTCACCGAGCATACTGGCCTGGCCCCGGAAGATTTCATTTTTACGACGCACTTGCTGCCCGTGGAGCGCGGAATTCTTTCCACTTTATATGTATGGCTCGATCGGACACGGACGCTGGACGAAATCGAACCTGCGTACCGGACATTTTACGCGGGGCGGCCGATGGTGCGAATTTCGCGAACCGGCTCGCTGCCGGAATTGCAGCACGTAACGCGAACGAATTTCTGCGACATCGGATTTGCGCTGGATGAATCGGGCAAGCGGTTGGTAATCGTTTCGTGCCTCGACAATTTGGGCAAAGGCGCGGCGGGACAAGCCGTGCAGAACTTCAACTGCATGATGGGATGGGCCGAGGAGACCGGGCTGATATGAGAATGGTGGTCAAAATTGCAGGCGCTCTGCTGGAGAGCGAAGAGACGGTGCAGACGCTTGCGCAGCAAGTGGTGAAACTAGCGCAGGCCGGGCACGAGTTGCTCGTGATTCACGGCGGCGGAAAGATTTTCACTGCGACTTTGAAGCGTATGGGCATCGAGAGCAAATTTGTCGGCGGACTGCGCGTCACGGATCGCGAAACTCGCGACGTCGCCGCCATGGTTTTCGGCGGATTGCTCAACAAGCGTCTTTCGGGCGCGATTTCGCTCGCGGGACAACGTGCCATCGGCATTTCGGCGGCAGACGGTGCGTGCTTCCGCGCCGAGCCCATGAGCCACAACGAAGCGGTTGGTGGCCTCGGGTTTGTTGGCTATCTCACCGCTGTAGATGTCGAATTTCTGGAATCGCTCTGGCGCGAGAATCTGATCCCCGTGGCATCGTGCCTCGGACTTGGATCGGATGGCGAGCTTTACAACATCAATGCCGATCACATGGCCGCCGCTTGCGCGGAATATTGCCACGCGGACCGCTTGATTTTCTTGACAGACGTTGCGGGCGTTCTGGATGACGGCAAAGTATTGAAGGCGGTAAGCGGCGCAGATGTCGAAGAATTGATTCGTCAAAATAAAATTTCCGGCGGAATGATTCTGAAGCTCGAAGCCTCGAAGCGCGCGCTGGCCGGCGGCGTGCGCGAAGTGCGAATCGTCGGCGGCACGCGCCCCGGCGCTTTGCTCAGTGCGGCAAATGGAGCGAAGGGGCCAGGAACTCGAGTCGTGCCGATGTATGCCGCCGATGAACACAAGGTGGCATCGCTATGAAGCGCAAAGCAGCCGGCAAGAGCATGACGACAGCGTTGCGAGACGAAGCCCGCTATTTGATGAACACCTACCGGCGCCCGCCGGCCGTATTCGTTTATGGCAAGGGCTGCTACCTCTACGACGAACGCGGCCGCCAGTATCTCGATTTTCTCGGCGGGATCGCTGTCAATGCGCTCGGCTATTCGCATCCGCGAATTGTTAAGACGATCCGGCGCGAGGCGGCACGCGCAATTCATCTTTCGAATCTCTTTCACAATCCTTATCAAGGTCCCCTCGCACGAAAATTGGCGGAATGGTCGGGACTGGATCGCGTATTTTTTACCAATAGCGGGACGGAAGCCATCGAAGGCGCACTGAAGATCGCGCGTGCCTATGCAAAAGCGCGTGCGAAAAATGGCCGAGCGGCGGCAACGCGCGTGCTGGCGTTGACGAATTCCTTTCATGGCCGGACTTACGGATCGTTAGCGATCACCTATCCCGCCAAATACCGCGAACCTTTCACGCCCTTGATGCCTGGTGCGGATTTTGTGCGCTTCAACGATGTGGCCGATCTCGAAGCGAGATTCGATCCCGGCGTTTGTGCAATTGTCCTCGAAACCATTCAAGGCGAAGGCGGAATCTATCCGGTCAGCGAGGCGTTCTGGAATCGCGCCCGCGAATTGGCGAGCGCAAATCATGCCGCGTTGATTGCGGACGAAATTCAGTGCGGGCTCGGCCGCACCGGCCGCGCGTTCGCCTATCAGAAATTCGCGAGCTTGCCGGACATCGTCACGGTCGCCAAGCCTCTGGCGGCTGGATTGCCGCTCGGCGCGGTGCTCGCCAATGAGGAGTTTGCCAACGCGCTTGTGCCGGGAATGCATGGGACGACGTTTGGGGGCGGGCCGCTGATTTGTGCGACGGCGCTCGAGGCCCTGGAAATCATCGAAGACGAAAAGCTGATGAAGAATGTGCGGGAGCGTGGACAGGAAATTCGAGCAGCGCTCGAAAAGATGGCGCTCGATTTCGATTTTATCCGCGAAGTGCGCGGCGAAGGATTGATTATCGGGCTGGACTTGAGCGTTGAGGGCGCGCCATTCGTCGAAGAAGCGCTGAAGCGCGGCCTGGTGATCAACTGCACGCACGAGCACATCCTGCGTTTCCTGCCGCCATTTATCGTGCGGCCCGCGCAGGTGAAGGAATTTTTGGCGAAGTTGAGGATGGTCTTTGAAAAAACGCCTCGACCGAAAGCGATCGAAGCGAAAAACAGCGCGAAAGCAGAATCAAGCGGGGTCAAGGCGACGCGTGCAGCAGCCGCGGTGGCGGCTCCGTTGCAAACCGAGCTTCCGCTCGAGACGAGGTAGGAGAACACCCAATGGCAACCACAACAGCAAGCACCACAACAATTCCGCTACAGACCGATCTGCTCACCGGAATGGAGTGGAGCGCTCCCCAAGTGCGCGAACTTCTACACCTGGCGGCGGATGTGAAGGCGCGCCCCGACCGCTACCGCGGCGCGCTGGCAGGCCGCTTTCTCGCGCTGATTTTCGAAAAGCCGTCGCTGCGCACACGCGTGACTTTCGAAGTGGGAATCGCGAGCCTCGGCGGCTCCGCTACTTTTCTCGATCACACGCTTTCGCATCTCGGCGAGCGCGAATCGGTAGCCGATGTGGCTCACAGCCTAGAACGCTGGACGCACGGAATCGTCGCGCGGCTTTTTCATCAAACAGCACTAGAAGAATTGGCGCAGAACGCGCGCATCCCGGTGATCAACGCGCTCACCGATCGTTATCATCCCTGCCAGGCGTTTGCGGATTTCTTCACTCTCGAAGAACACTTCGGCGGCCTGCGAGGATTGAAAGTGGCTTACGTAGGTGACGGAAATAATGTCTGTCATTCCTTGCTTAGCGTCGGCGCGCGGTTGGGCGCGAATGTCCGGGTAGCCTCGCCCGCAGGCTATGAGCCCGATCCAGCAGTAGTGAGCGACGCGCGGCGAGCGGCCCGCGACACGCGTGGCAAAGTCGAACTGTTCGAATCCCCGAGCGAGGCCGTTACCGGCGCGCAAGTGATTTACACCGATGTGTGGACGAGCATGGGCCAGGAAGCCGAATCGGCCAAGCGAGCCGAAGCATTCGCAGCGTATCAAGTGAATGAAGAAATGTTCTCGCTGGCGGCGCCCGACGCTGTCTTTCTCCACTGCCTTCCGGCGCATCGCGGCACGGAAGTCACCGAAGCGATCATGGACTCGCCGCGATCGATCGTCTTCGATCAGGCCGAAAATCGTCTGCACATGCAGAAAGCGATTCTGCTGACGCTGCTCAGCTAAAAGAGGAATTGGATGCCAACGAAAACCATAACCGAAAAGCCAAAACGAAAAGCGGCAGCGAAGAATGGCCATGCCCCGGCCCAGCCCGCCAACGGACACGCGGCGGCGAAGAATGCCGAACCATTAGTCAGTTCCATGGCCGCGCCGCGCGCTCTCGCAAATCCCACGAAAGTCGTGCTCGCGTATTCGGGCGGCCTCGACACTTCGATCATCGTGGTTTGGCTGAAAGAAATGTATGGATGCGAAGTAATCGCCATGGTCGGCGATCTGGGACAGCGCGAAGATATTGATGCCGCACGGCGCAAGGCGCTCGCAACCGGCGCCAGCACGGCTTACGTTGAAGATCTCCGCGAGGAATTCGTCACCGGATTTATTTGGCCCACGCTGCGAGCCGGCGCTGTTTACGAGCATAAATATTTGCTGGGCACTTCGTTCGCACGGCCGTTGCTGGCGCAGCGCCAGGTCGCGATTGCCCGCAAAGTGGGCGCGGATGCCGTCGCACATGGCTGCACCGGCAAAGGCAACGATCAAGTGCGCTTCGAGCTGGCCTGCAAGGCGCTCGCGCCCGAGCTTCGAATTATTGCTCCGTGGCGCGAATGGTCAATTTCCTCGCGCGAAGATGCCATCGCTTACGCCAACGCGCATCACATTCCCGTCGAGCAGACCAAAAAGAATATCTACAGCCGCGATCGCAATATTTGGCATTTGAGCCACGAAGGCGGCTGCCTCGAAGATCCCGCGAATGCGCCCGATGAGGCCATGTGGCAATGGATCGTTTCCCCGGAAAATGCGCCGGATAAACCCGCGCGCGTCGAAATCGGATTTGAAGAAGGCTTGCCGGTATCAGTCGATGGGCGGAAGTTGAAGCCCGTAGCGCTCCTGGAAGAATTGAATGAGCTGGCCGCGGCGCATGGCGTAGGCCGCACAGATATCGTCGAGAATCGGCTAGTGGGAATTAAATCGCGCGGCGCGTATGAAACGCCGGGCGGGACTTTGCTCGTGGCCGCACATCGCGAATTGGAAACTCTCGCGCTCGATCGGGAAACCGCGCACTATTCGCAGATTCTCTCATTGCGCTACGCAGAGATGGTTTACTACGGCATGTGGTTCACGCCGCTCCGAGAAGCGCTCGATGCATTCTTCGCCAGCGCGCAACGGCGCGTCACCGGCACGATTGGCCTGGAACTTTACAAAGGCAACGTGACGGTCGCCAGTCGCACGTCTCCAAATTCGCTCTATCGCACAAACCTCGCAAGTTTCAGCATGACCGGCTACAACCCGAAAGACGCCGAGGGTTTCATCAATCTGTTTGCGCTGCCGATCACGGTACCGGAAGAACCAGCACAGCGCGAAGAGGGAGTGAAGCGGCGTTGAGCGAGTCGAAGAACGACAAGATGTGGGGCGGCCGATTTGAGCACGCACCCGACGCGAACTTCTACGAGTTCGAGCGCTCCTGGCGCTTCGATCGTCGCTTGCTGCCTTACGAACTCGCGCTCGATCGAGCGTGGGCGCGAGGCTTGCAGACAGCCCGGCTGCTGACCGCGGACGAGTGCGCTCAAATTCTAAGAGCGCTCGATGCGATCGAAAATCGCGCGCGCACAGATCAGAACTGGCTCGATCAATCGAACGCCGAGGACGTGCATCATTTTGTGGAAGTGGCACTCATCGCGGCGCTCGGGCCCATCGGCGCCAAGCTGCACACCGGACGCAGCCGCAATGAAATGGTAGCCACGGAATTTCGCATGTTCGTCAAAGAAGCGGCGCGCGCGATGTCCGACGCGCTGGCGGGAATGATCGAATCGTTTGCGATCCAGGCAGAAAATCATCTGCAGATTCCCATGCCGGGCATGACGCACATGCAGCACGCGCAACCGATTCTACTTTCGCACTGGCTTCTGGCGCACGCCGAAGCATTTTTGCGCGATGCCGAACGCGTGCAACTCGCTGCGGCACGGGCAGATGTTTGCCCATTGGGCTCGGGCGCTCTGGCGGGCAGCGCTTTTCCACTCGATCGGGCAGCAATGGCGCGCGAGCTCGGATTTGCGGCCGTCAGCGCGAACAGCCTCGATGCGGTCAGCGACCGGGATTTTGCCCTGGAGTATCTTTTCGCACTCACCGTTATCGCCACTCATCTCTCGCGGTTGAGCGAAGACCTGATCTTGTACGCGTCCGCCGAGTTTGGTTTTGCAATTCTGCCAGATGAATTTTCGACCGGAAGCAGCTTAATGCCGCAAAAAAAGAATCCGGATGCCTGGGAATTGATTCGCGGGAAGAGCGGGCGGATTTTCGGCGCGCTGACATCGCTGCTGGTAACCATGAAGGGCCTGCCATCCAGCTATCAGCGCGATTTGCAGGAAGACAAGGAGCCGGTCTTTGCGGCGCACGACGAAGCCCACGCCATGGTACGCATCGCGGCTGCTGCACTTCGCGCTACGAAGTTCAACGAAGCGAAACTGCGCGCCGCGGCATCAAGCCCCGGTCTTCTGGCCACCGAAGCTGCCGACTATCTGGTTGCGCGCGGAGTTCCCTTCCGCGAAGCGCACGAGATCGTAGGCCGCGTAATTCGCGAAGCGGAAAAGCGCTCGCAATCGATCACCGAACTGCCGCTCGAAGTTTTGCGGCAACATTCCGCCACATTCGACGCCGATTATTTTTCGGCAGTCACGCTCGACGCCGCAATCCGCAGAAAAAGCGTGCCCGGCGGAACGTCGGTGGAGTCGGTGCGCGCGGCTCTCGAAAAATTGCAGGAGCGCCTGGGCTCGCGGGTGGCCGCGCGATGAGAGTCCGACGCGCACGCCCCGCCGACATCCCGGAAATTCGCGCGCTCATCGACCACTATGCCGGCGCAGGCATTTTGCTTCCGCGCGACGAGCACGATATTCGCAGGCATCTCGACTTTTTCCTGGTAGCCGCCGATCGCTCCGGAGTGGCAGGCTGCGTTTCGCTGGAAATCTATCATCCGGCCCTGGCCGAGATTCGCTCGCTGGCCGTGGCCCCGGCAAAAGTCGGACGCGGGCTCGGCGCGCGGCTGGTGAAAACAGCCCTCGAGCGCGCAGAACGGCGGCGAATCGCCCGCGTCTTCGCGCTCACTAGCTCACCCGACTTCTTCGTGCGCCTGGGATTCGAGCCCTCGACGCGCCATTCCCTGCATGAGAAGATCGACCGCGATTGCATTCACTGCACGAAAGCGCGAACCTGCCAACTCACGGCGCTGGTCGCAAATCTTTCCACAGCGAATGCCGCGTTTCACATTCTCGATGAGAGCGTCGAGCCAGTACCCGTCGAATGAAATCGAATCCTACTGATCGCGACCTTCCCAAGGGATTCTCGTTTTCGGCGCGCGCCTGCGGGCTCAAAAAGTCGGGACTCGATCTCGGCCTAATCGTCAGCGATTCTCTGGCGGCAACCGCGGCGGTGTTCACCCAAAATCTAATTCAAGCCGCGCCGGTGGTTCTTTCGCGCGCTAATCTTCGGCAGAGCCGCGGTCGCATGCGCGGGCTGATCGTAAATTCAGGAAACGCGAATTGTGCCACGGGAGAAGCGGGCATGGCGGCGTCACGCGCCACCGCAGCCGCGGCGGCCCGCGCGCTGAGTTGTGCCTCCGATGAAATCTTCGTCTGCTCGACGGGCGTTATCGGCCTTCCCATGCGCACCGAGAAAATCCTGCGCGCCATCCCCGATTTGGCCGCGACAAGATCCCGCGCGCAAAATTCCTTCCGCTCCTTCACTCGCGCGATAATGACCACCGACACCCGCCCGAAGTGGGCCGCCGAAAAAATTCGCATTCGCGGCAAGGAAGTCCGCCTGCTCGGCTGCGCAAAGGGCGCTGGCATGATTCAGCCAAACATGGCTACCATGCTCGCGTTTATTGTCACTGATGCGGCGATCGAGCCGGCACTTCTAAATCAAGCGCTACGCCGCGTAGTCCCGAACACGTTTAACGCAATCACCGTCGACGGCGACACTTCAACAAACGACACTCTCGCAGTCTTCGCCAATGGCGCTTCGGACACACCAAGGCTGCGGCGCGACGGCGCAGATTTTCGCCGGTTTGGCGCAGCCTTGGAAACAATTTGCGCAAAGCTAGCGCTGGCGATTGTGGCCGATGGCGAAGGCGCGAAGCGCGTGATCGAAATAGAAGTCCGCGGAGCGAGAACCGAATCCGGCGCCGAAGCAATCGCACGAACGATCGCGAATTCTCCGCTGGTAAAAACGGCTCTAGCCGGCGGCGATCCAAATTGGGGACGTATCCTCGCGGCAGCAGGCCGCGCGGGCATCAAGTTCGATCCCACGCAAGTGGAGATTCAAATCGCAGGCATGGCGCTCTGCCGCCACGGAATTGAAGTTCCCTTCAACGAGCGCGTAGCGCACCGCAAAATGCTGGCAAAGTTCGTTCCGATTCGAGTGGATCTGCGAGGCGGGAGTGCGGCGGCGCGAATTTGGACCTGCGATTTTACGGGCGAATATGTGCGAATAAATGCGAGCTATCGCACCTAGCGCAAAATCGTAATCTGACGATTCCGAACGTAAGGCCCGCGCTTTATGCCGGGCCTCTTCGTGCAAAGAGTTACTCGAAGGCGCGATTCCGGCACACCGCAACCTCGAGTTACCTAGATTTGAGTGCGCAAGACGCCCGGCTAAAGTCCGGAGCCTACGCGGTTCGCGTCAATTACGCCGCTTCGGAATTTCCCTCGCGCGCCAGCGCTCCGGCGTTTTGCACCATTTGTCCGCAGGACGCGAGATAAGCGCGCAACTCGATTCGCGCCCGGCGCAACCGCGTCTTTACGGTGCTGACAGTAAGCCCAAGCGTCTTAGCCGTCTCCAAGGTCGAAAGCTCCTCCACCGTGCGCAGCACGAAAACATCCCGATAAAGCGGTCGCAGTGCCGCGATCGCCGCATTGAGCGCACCGCGCAACTGCCGTCGCGTGAAACTCACTTCTGGATCTTCGATCGGCCGGCGCAGCTTCACCAAAGTGTCGCCCTCAATCGCCGTCTCCGCGATTTCATCCAGCGGAACCCGACGGCTATCATTGCGCTTGCGCAAATTCATCAAACCTTCATTTATGGCGATGCGCGAAATCCAGGTGGTGAATCGCGAACGCCCTTCGAATTGATCCAGGTGCCGGTAAGCCTTGAGGAAAGTCTCCTGGCGCGCGTCTTCGGCGTCCTGGTGATTTCGGGTGATTCGCAGCGCGAGACGGTACACGCGCTGATTGCAATGCTTCACCAAGCTGTCGAAGTTCGCGTCCTGCGATTCGCTGGCAACCGTCTCGACCACCGGCGCAGGCGCATGCGCGATGTGGCGCTGTCTGGCAGGCGCGCCGGACATCGAGGCACGCCGGACTTTCGTACTTCTCAGATTCGACCAGCACGTGGCTGCTTGACTCACGTTTCACCTCGATCCCGGCTCCCCTGCTGGTGCGCTTGCGCACACGAGGGCGCTCGGTTCAAAATTTAATTTGGCGTGATTGGCTTCAGCAATCGGGCAACAAGAGCAGGGAGCAAACTTCCAACTAGCACGTTACTCTTCGCCCCGGAAACAATCTGTTCAAATAAGCACACGTTTCAACTCTCCTAGGAACGGCCGGCGCCGCGGCTTTTCTCGTTGCGGTCAGAGCTTGCGGCTTCCTCGCGCGGCGCCGTTTCACGCGTGGCGCTCGCGGTGGAATCCGTTTCATCGGCGAGATCGAGAGTCTTCGCGAATTCATCGGCCTGCTTCTGCGCTTCTTCCTTCACGATCCCGTAGCGCTCCTGAATTTTGCCGATGAGTTGATCGCGACGTCCGCGAATCACTTCGATATCGCTATCGGTGAGCTTGCCCCATTTCTCTTTCACCTTACCGGTCGCTTGCTTCCATTTGCCTTCGACCTGATCCCAGTTCATCAGTACCTCCCTGTTGCGGTCACGAGCCAGGTGCAACGTTGCGCCTACTGCGAGCCACCCAGCCAATTTCGAGCACTATGAAACACCAAGACGCTTTTGCTGGTAATACCCGGAAATCCCTATGGCTTAACGAATTACTCGGTAGGACGCCTGACCCGAGCATGTGCCAGGGGACATAGCTCCGCATAGTCCCCGCAGTGCCGGGTACTGTACGAAAGCCCGACAGAATGGGGCGCGCGGTCCGCTGAGTTTGACGTGGAGTTGGCCGACATCAAAGCCAACGGCGACGTCAGCAGCGAGACCCGACGAGCCTCAGGTCTGAAGACCTGAGCTACACTTTTTAAGCTTCGATTATGTGGTTTCTGATCGCGTAGCGAACCAGCTCGCTTACGGAGTGGCACTCGAGCCGCCGCATTACATTGGCGCGATGCGTCTCTGCCGTTTTCACGCTTATTCCTAGCGCTACTGCTACTTCCTTGCTGCTTTTTCCTTCCGCTAGGAGCTGCACGATTTCACGCTGGCGTGGGGTCAAGCGGCCGCGCCGCGTGTCTAGTTCGGAGGGCTCGAAATCGCGCTTGAGATAGCCGTCGAGAACAACCTGCGCAACTTTAGACGTAAAGAAAGTCTTGTCGCGCCGCAACGCTTCGAGCGCGCTGACTAGATCGCGGCCCGCGTCGGTCTTGAGAAGATAGCCCCGAGCACCGGCATCCAGCACGTCGCGAATAATCGGATCGGATTCGTGCATCGTCAGCACGAGAACTTTGGTTTCCGGATGATCCTTTACAATCTGGCGGGTCGCCTCGAGCCCATTCATCGAAGGCATGCTGATGTCCATTACCGTAACGTCCGGTTTAAGCTCACGCGTTTTTTCCACCGCTTCCCTGCCATCGGCAGCCTCTGCCGCAATTTCCCAACCCGGGTGTTCCTTGATCAATGAACACAGACCTCTGCGAACGATTTCGTGATCATCTGCGACTACCACGCGCATCGATCCCATCATTTGCCTCCAAAGTTTTGATTAACCTGAAAATTTGACCACTCGTCGGGGGTAAATCGCCTGTAGATAGTTGACCTGACACTATTTGGCTGGGGAGGCTCTCTTCGTTCATACACGCAGTACAGAGTGCACCCAGCGCGCCAGTCTGAGGGGAGTTTCGCAAATCTTTTGGAACCTACTGAAAACACTGGCTTTATATTCGCGGGTAGTTCCAATCGGACACGGGCGGATGCCCTATTATCACTGAAATTTTTACACGATACCGCGTATCCCTGTAAGGGTTACGCAGTATGGAGCTTTCGTCATCGCACGCGTAAAAGGGACAAGTTACACGCGGCCCAGGTTCTCAGCCGACGGAAAAAGCGCTCGAGCGACCGGGACTCGCGAGAAACAAAATTTCGGATCGAGGAGGCAATATGCTGCGCTGGGCTCTTGGCTTTTTTCTGGTAGCGATCGTGGCGGCGGTCCTGGGCTTCGGCGGCATTGCAGTAGCCGCGGCCGGAATCGCACGCATCCTGTTCTTCCTATTCCTGGTCCTCTTTCTCGTGGCGCTAGTCGGCGGCCTGATGCGTAGGGCCTGACCGCACAACGCGCAAAGGAGCGTCTGATGGGCGCGAAAACTGTCATTGGCATTGTGTTGATCATTATCGGGATTGTCTCGCTAGGCTATCAAGGGTTTACCTACACCACTCACAAGAAAGTGGTGGATATCGGCCCCATCGAAGCCACAAAGAAAGAACATCACTCGGTCCCGCTACCCCCAATCCTGGGCGTAATCGCCCTAGCCGGCGGCGTAGTGGTGCTAGCCACAGGCCGCAGCGGCGATTGACGTTTACCCAGTAGGGGAGGGTTCTCTAGACCCTCCCGCACTTCGGCCCCGATTTCAGGTCTAACGGAGGAGAGAAATGAAGACATTGTTCGCAATCCTGGCCGCAATTGTGTTGCTCGCCATGCCGGCGATCGCCAGAAGCGGCGATAGCACCAAAGACGAAGACGACCGCCTGCTCAATTCCGGCAAAGTAATGCACGAAATTCTAAATGTCCCAGACGACATCCCGCAAGACTTGCTCGACAAAGCCCGCTGCGTAGTAGTGATGCCATCAGTAATGAAAGCAGCATTCGTCGTAGGCGGCACCTACGGCCGCGGCGCTATGGTCTGCCGCACCGGCAAAGACTATCGCGGGCCGTGGGGCGCTCCATCGATGTTTGCTATGGAAGGCGGAAGCTTCGGATTCCAAATCGGCGTAGACGCGACGGACTTCGTATTCCTAGTGATGGACAACCGCGGGGCCGACAGCCTGATCCATTCCAAAGTAAAGCTAGGCGCGGACGCCACCGCGGCCGCCGGTCCGAAAGGACGCGAGGCCGAAGCTGACACCGACGTCACAATGCGCGCCGAAATCCTAACCTACTCCCGCGCACGCGGCGTATTTGCCGGCGTATCGCTCGAAGGCTCCACGCTACGTCCCGACAACGACGGCAACAAGCACCTCTACGGTGAAAAGGTCGATGCTGAGACCATCATCACCGAGCGAAGCGTCCATGCTCCCGAAGCAGCGACAGGCTTGATTTCCACGCTGCAAAAGGCGTCGCCCACCCGCAAGAGCTGACACAGTTTTTCCCCGAAGTAAGAGGCAGGCAAAAAAGCAGGCGCCGACTCGTGACCGGCGCCTGCTTTTTTCTTCATAGGGGAGGGTGCTTTAACCCTCCCGCAATTCGGCCCCGCCGTTTCCACTCGTGATCGTTCGTCTTGAGGCAGTCACAATTCGTCCCGTAGGGCCCGCGCTTTATGCCCGGCCTCTTCATGCAACAACGCGCCACGCTCCGAAGCGTACCCCTTACGGCGATCCGGCATTAATCCTGCGCATAACCACCGGCAGCAAATCCTTCGCAGTTTTATCCCAGAACTTCCACTCATGCGCCCCCGGAGCCTGGTGAAATTCATAACGCGCGTGCTCATCAAGAAGCGCTGCAGCAAATTGCTGATTCAGGGGAAAGAACGGGTCGCTTTCCCCGCAAGCGAGATAAATATAAGGGAAGCGCGAAACGTCAGCATGCTTCAGCAGAATAAAAATGTCGTTCTCCGCCCGCGCCGGGCTCCCCGCAGGCCCGAAAACCTGCAACAAATTCGCCTGGAAATCAGGTTGGCGCGGGCCCAAATCAGTCGGCGCGTTGATAGCCCCGCTAATGCTCCCGGCAAATACGAATAATTCCGGGTGCTTCAAAGCAAAATTCAATGCCCCGTATCCGCCCATCGAAACACCGGCGATGGCGCGGCTCTCGCGCACCGCAAGCGTCCGGTAATTTCCATCCACTTCCTGGATTAAATCCTTAACGATGTAATCTTCGTAGCGGTTTTGCGACACAGTCGCCGAATTCACATACCAGCTATCGGCGGCATCGGGCATGACGATGACGAGATCCAGATTCTGCGCGTAATGCCGCAAGTGCGATTGCGTGTCCCAATCGGTGAACTTGCCGTATATGCCGTGAAGCAGATAAAGCACCGGGAATCGGCGATCCGCCTGTGCATAATTGTGTGGCAGATAGATTCGATAATGCATGTCGCGTCCGAGCGACACGCTATGAAACATTTCATTTTTCACAGTTAAGGCACCGCGCGACGGCACCACGCTGACCGTCTCAACGCCGATCGGACGCAGCGGCGAATGAAATGAACAATCCGCGGTGACCGGGCAAAGAACCAGCACAATTGCGGCGATGAATTTCAAAAAGCGCTCAGTGCGATTCATCAAGTCCATAACTCATCTCATAAACGCAGCAAACCACTTCTGTCAGGCCATGACTTCCGTCGTGCCAAAAGCCTCGCAGACTTGGACCGGCATTATCCGCTCAGGGAACTGATCTCGATTGCCGCTCGAGACGCGTGAGCGTATTCCGGGACAATTTCTCTCAACGCCGCGCGGATACTCGCAGGATCGCCGTCACTGACGCTCACACGCAACTGGCCAAGCCCCTGACACAATTTATCCCAACTCGGGCACTCTCCCCGCGCGCGGCAAATTCGCGATCCGGCGTTCCACGTAACGATTTCGTGCGCATAGTAGAGTTCTTCTTCGAGTTTTTCGCCGGCGCGAAGTCCGGTGTAAACAATTTCCACCCTCGACTCGTCGCGTCGCAACAAACCCGCCATTTTCTTCGCGAGATCAACAATCTTCACCGGCTCTCCCATTTCCAGCACCAGAATTTCACCGTGTCTGCCGATTGCGAACGCTTCGAGCGCCAGCGACGCCGCTTCGCCCCCGGTCATAAAGAATCGCTTGCTCTCCGGATCCGTAATCGTCAAAGGCGCCCCGCTGCGGAGTTGCTCCGCGAGAATTGGCACAACGCTGCCGCTCGATCCCAGCACGTTCCCGAAGCGCACCGCCACGCAACGCATCTGGAGCTGCGGCCGTGACGCAAGCATCAGCTCGCCAATACGCTTGGTGGCGCCCATCACGCTGCTGGGATTGACCGCCTTGTCGGATGAAATCAGGACGAAACCGCCACAGGACGCGTCCTCGGCAGCTTGCAGCAGCACCTCAAGCGCGAACACATTATTTCGCACCGCCTCAACCACATTCGATTCCAAAGCGGGCAGATGTTTGTGCGCCGCTGCATGAAAAATGCAGTTGACCTTGTTCGCCGCAAGGCAGTCGCGCATGGCGCGGCGGTTTCCTACGTCGGCAACCACGAACGACGCGCGATTGGAGCCGGCAAAGCGATCGAGCAATTGGCGAAGGCGAATAATTCCGGCGCCATCGAAATCCAGGCAGACGAGCCTCGCCGGATTTAGCGCGATAATTTGCCTGCAAAGCTCCGACCCAATCGAACCGGCCGCGCCGGTGACTAGAACTGCTCGGCCCTCGATGAGTGCCCGCGATGCGTCGAGATCGATCTTCACCGGCTCGCGACCCAGCAGTTCCGCTATATCTTCCGCAGTACTACAGTCGGGGGAAACCGCAGCGCGCTGAGAAGGCCAAACCACTGAACGAAGAGTTCCGAAAAGTATTCTCAAGTCCTCAAGAATCGTGATCCGTTTCAAATACTCCAGGCTGAGTGCAAGCTTGTCTGGAAGGATTGCGTCTTCGTAGCAACGCGCCGGTGCGGCCGCCGCTGCGAGTAACGCCTCTTCATCGCGATATTCGATTGCATCGACCCCGGTAATTCCGGGGCGCACATCGAGCACCACTCCTTGCCGGCTCGTATAGCGCGCCACATAAAACGGCACCTCGGGTCGCGGGCCGACCACACTCATTTCGCCGCGCAGAACATTCCAAAGCTGCGGCAGCTCGTCAATCTTGTAACGGCGCAGGATACGGCCGAGCGGCGTAATGCGCGGGTCGCCAGCAACGGTAATTTCGGCCCCGCGCGACTCCGCATCGCCACACATAGTCCGAAACTTCAAGATTTGAAATGAATCGCCGCTTTTGCCAACGCGAATTTGACGGAAGAAAACGGGCCCCCGCGATGTCAGCTTTACGGCGCAAGCGATCGCCAGCATCAGAGGCGCAAGGAAAATCAAGCCGGCAAGAGAAAAAACGAAATCGAAAACGCGCTTCCCGCCCCGCGCGTAAATTCCTCCCAGCGCCACAATCCGCAACGACCCGCACGTGTCGCCTGCAGAATTGTCCGAGGCAGACGCGACGCTACGCGGAAGCATGCGCCGCCTTTGCATGCGCGCGACGGCCATCCCGTGCTATTTCGAGAACGGCGGAGATCACCCGATCCACCTGCTCCTGCCTCAGATCCGGATAAATCGGAAGCGAAATGCAGCGGTGATATTCGTGCTCGGCTCGCGGAAATTCACCCGGCTTATAGCCGAACTGCCGTTGATAATACGAATGTAAATGCAGCGGCTTGAAATGTACGCTGCAGCCGATGCCCCTCTCGCACAACTGCTGCATGAAATGATTCCGGTCGATCGAGAGCTGCTCAAGCCGCAATCGCAAAATGTAAAGATGCCAGGAACTGCGCGTATCGGCAGGCTCGAGCGGAATCTCAAGCGCCGCATCGGATTCAAATGCCCGCGAGTAGCGCGCCGCGATTTTGCGGCGCGCCTCGCACATGGCATCGCACTTCGCGAGCTGCGCGATTCCGATGGCGGCTTGCAAATCAGAGAGATTGTATTTGAAGCCTGCTTCCTTCACGTCGTAATCGGCCGATTCACCAGATTGATGGCGCTTCCAGGCGTCGCGGCCGATTCCGTGCAGGCGCATCACTCGCATGCGCTCAGCGGCGATGCCGTTGCGCGTTGTGACCATCCCGCCTTCGCCGGTGGCGAGTGTCTTGGTGGCGTAAAAGCTGAAGCAGGTGAATTCGCTGATGGCGCCGATGTGCCGCGATTTATAAATCGATGGCAGCGCGTGCGCGGCGTCTTCGATCACGTGCAGATTGTGGCGGCAGGCGATCTCGCGTATTGGGTCCATATCGCACGGCTGCCCGCCGAGATGCACGGGAATCACGGCGCGAGTTTTTGATGTAATTCGCCGGTCGAAATCTTCGGGATCGAGATTCATAGTCAGCGGATCGATATCGGCAAGCACCGGCCGGGCGCCGGTATAGCCGATCGCTTCCGCCGTGGCCGTAAAAGTGTTGGTTGGCGCGATTACTTCGTCCCCAGCGCGCACTCCGGCGGCGAGCAGCGCCAAATGCAACGCCGCGGTGCCCGAGCAGACTGCCACGGAGTGCCGCGCGCCGACATAATCCGAAAAGTCGTTCTCGAATCGCGCCGTTTCCGGGCCCATGGTCAGCCAACCGCTGCGAATTACTGCGATGACCGCACGCACTTCTTCTTCACCCAGTGAAGCGCGGTGAAATGGAATGGCTCCGCCGTGCGAATCAGTTTTCATGGTTTGCGAATCCATCCCAGATAGTGTGTGCAGAAAATCCTGCATCGCGCCAGCGTTGCATAGACGAACGGCAGCGTAGCGACCGCGCGACCGAGCGGCGCCGCCACCGTGACGGGAGACAGCTCGATCTCGCAGCCGGGAAACAGGCGCGCGAGCTCGGCCTTCCCTACCCTGCGTACATCCGAATTCGCCACATTATTCACGAAGAAGTCGTGCCACAGGATGCAGCCGCCAGGCCGCAGTACGCGGCGCATATCTGCGGCAACCGCGGCGCGCAGCGTGCCCGCGAGAATCGAACTAAAAACCGTCATACAGAGAACCAGATCGACGCTTTCATCGTTAAATGGAATTTGGTCGGCGCTGCCGCAATAAAATCGCACGCCGGATGCATTCGATTCGCGCGCCGCCGCGATGCGCTCGGGCAACAAGTCGATTCCAGCGAGATTTTCCGGCAACGCTCCCCACTCGCAGAAGCGCCGAAGCCATCGGCCTTCGCCGCAGCCCACCTCAAGCACGCGCTGCTCGGCCAGCGGCACATAACGATTCAACGTCAAAAGTCGAAGAATGCGCTGCTCGAGCTCCTGCCGGAAAATCACGGCACGCGGATTCGCATCCGAATAGCGATCAGGCGGGACTTCGCTCTTGCGACGGTCATAAGCCGCGCGAATGCGCGCCAGCTCAACCTGAAATTCACTAGTGGACGGAGGTGCGGCTGTGATTCCCGGTACGTGTTCCGTGGTCGGCGACATGCTTGGCTGTTCGAGCGCTATGCCGCAACGACGAACCCGGCAAGAGCCCGCGCAATCTCCGCGCGAAACTATAGCGCAGATTGCGCCCGCTCAGCAGCCTCTAGAATTTTTATTGGCGTTCTTTGATGTCCGGGCCGGCGTCGGCGATGCTGCCCTTGGCCAGATCAGTCTTCACTTCAAACTTCTGCTTGGGCAGCAGCTTCACGTCCGTCTCGAAAGTCTGATAGCCGGGCAGCGTGATCTTGATCTTGTGCGTTCCGGGGCTAACGAGCATGGCCCGGCCGGTGCCGCCAAATTCGCTCACGTGGCCAACGAACACATCATCAACAAAAACCGCAGCCCGCTCGGGCGTAACTGCCAGCTTGATTTCGGAGGTCACCGCGGAGTATTTCACTCGCGGATCGCGCTCCATTTTCACGTGCACGGTATAAACCTGGCCCGGCTCAATCGTGATTTTCTGATCGGAATTTTCGTAGCCGGATTGCCGCACGGAAATCTGGTGCTCGCCGGGCATCAGCAGCACCTTCTTGTCGCCCTTCAGCTCGGAAACAAATCCCAGGTATTGACCGTCGATCCAAACGCCCGACGTCTTGTCGCTCTTCGACGTGCCTTCAAAGCGCACTTCGCCCAAAACATTATTTTGCTGCGCGCGCGCCGGCACCGCCAGAACGACCAAGAAAACCGCTGCAACTAGGGCCGCTAGATACGAACGCACTGCGTTCGACATACAAATCCTCCTGCGGCTGGGGCCAATTCAGTATTGCACACAATCGCCAAGTCAAAACCCGAAAAACACCCAGAAAACACTGTATGTTTCCGAACCGAGAAGTCCGAATCTGCGTTCGTAGGGGCCGGGGTTTACGACGGGCCCGGTGTGGCGTTGGGTTTTCGCCTTTAACCATCCGGTCGTAGAAGCGCAACCTCTGGAGCCGTCATCGAAGCAAGGTAGGATAAAGCCGCGCAGCAATCGTCGACAGCACAACAAATATCACAATCATGATTCCGAAATCGCTGGCGAACCCATGCACGCTCTCGCCGCCAACTATCATTTGTCCGCGCAAGGCATCCACGAGATACGTCAGCGGATTCACCAGCGCCACCACTTTCAACCAAGCCGGCATAATCGCGATCGGATAGATCGCATTGCTGGCGAAAAAGAGCGGCATGGTGAGCACCTGGCCGATGCCCATAAAGCGCTCGCGCGATTTCACGATGCAAGCAATGATCAGCGAAAACGTCGAGAAAATCGCCGAACCCAGCGCCACACCTGCCAGCACCGCGAAAATATGCACCGGCTGCCAGCGAATCGCGATGCCCAGCGCCGCCGCGATCATATAAATAATCACCGCCTGCACCACTCCGCGAAATCCCGCTGAAACGGCCTTGCCCAGCACCAGCGACACGCGCTTCGCCGGGCTAACCAGCAGCTTGTGCACAATACCCAAATCGCGTTCCCAAATCACCGCAATCCCATAAAAAATCGCCGCAAAAAGCACGCTCTGCGCCAGAATTCCTGGCGTCATGAACGCCAAATACGAAATGTTGCCGGTAGGAATTCCGCGCACGCGGCTAAACACCTGCCCAAATACCACCAGCCACAAAACCGGCTGAATCGCCCGCGTGAAAAGCTCGGTAGGATCGCGAAACAATTTGCGCAATTCTACATTCGCGATGGCAAAAGTCTCGCGCCAAACCTGCGCCACCACATTCTGCTCAACCCAAGCGGCTGGCTGTGGTACGAGCCTGGCGGATGTCACGATAGCTCCCTCCTTCCTGAATCGAGCCCCCGCTAAAATGCGCGAAGACGTCGTCCAGCGTAGCTGCGGGGCCAAGCCCAGCTTTTAATTCCGCAGGTTTGCCCAGCGCCGCGATCTGCCCCCGGTGCATGAGCGCAAGCTCGTCGCAAAGTTCATCGGCTTCGTCCATGTCGTGCGTGGTAATCAAAATGGTGATGCCATATTTCTCGCGCAGATCGCGTAGCCGGTCCCACACCGTGTGCCGCGCCACCGGATCAAGCCCAATCGTCGGCTCATCCAGAAACAAAACCATCGGCCGATGCAGCATCGCCTGCGCCAATTCCAACCTGCGAATCATCCCGCCGGAATAAGTTTTCACCAAGCGCCGGCCAAACTCGGTCAGGCCCATCAACGCAAGCGCGTCAGCAATTCGCGGCTGACGCTCCGCGCGCGGGATCGCGTAGAGCTTGGCCGAAAGCATCAAATTTTCTTCGCCAGTAAGCGCGCCGTCAGCCGAAAGCATCTGCGGCACATAGCCGATGCTCCGACGCACTTGCGCCGGCGCAGCCACGATGTCGAAGCCAGCGACTTTAGCGCTGCCCGAGGTCGGATCAAGCAGCGTAGTGAGCATTTTGATGGTCGTGCTTTTCCCCGCGCCATTGGGCCCAAGCAAGCCGAAAATTCGACCATAAGGTACGCGGCAATCCAGATGATCGACAGCCAGCAGATCGCCAAACGCTTTCGTAAGCGCCTCGGTCTCGATGGCGAACGCGGCTCGTTCAATCGAATTATTGGTATTCGTGGCGGCCATTAACGAAGGGTCGGAGCTTTCATGAACAACTAGATTCTCACATTCATCCCCGCGCAATCAAAGCGGCGGAAATCTTGGCACGCATGAATTCGGCTTCTTCGGTAGCAGCCCTCTGCTTTAGCAGGGGGAGCTGCGCTTCAGTGCTGCGGAAAGAGTTCGCACTCGCGAAATCGGCTTGAGCCGCGGCTGTTGGGTTCTCGTCCGCAGTAGCAACTATTCGCACAGTCGTGCACGGCCCGTCCGCCTAAAAAACCAGCCCGACGCTTCCGAAATCTCCCGACCGCCGCTGTGTTAAATTGATCCGCGATCGTCCAACCGATGACAACTCCTTTGACCGGCAAAACTCAACGGCCGCTCACTCGCCCGACAAACGTCCGCTGGCGCATCCTCGCCGCTGTAATGTTTATGACGTTTCTCACCTATCTCGACCGGCTAAATTTCAGCATCGCGGGCCAATCCATCCAGCATGAAATGGGATTTAGCACGCAAACGATGGGCTGGCTGCTCAGCGCCTTCTTACTCGGCTATGCGTTACTGCAAATTCCCGGCGGATGGCTCGCAGACCACTTCGGCGCGCGTGAAGTACTTTTCGCCGCGGTACTGTGGTGGTCAGCGTTCACGGTACTCACAGCGGTCGCGCCAAATTTGCCTCTGGCCCGCTGGTTCACCGTGGCATGGTCGTTCGCAATCGTGCGCTTCCTGGTCGGCGTCGGAGAAGCGAGCAGTCAGCCCAGCATCAATAAAATTGTCGCGGCCTGGAGCGGCACTGGCCAGCGAGGATTCGGCACCAGCTTCAGCATCGCCGGAATCGGCGTAAGCGGCGCAGCCACGCCGGTCCTCATCGCCTCGATCATGCAACGCTGGGGCTGGCGATCATCGTTTTATATCGCCGGCGCAATCGGGATCATAACCGCGATGGTCTGGCGATATTACGTGACCAATCGCCCCGAAGAACATCCCGGCGTAAACGCCGAAGAACTCGCGCTGCTCAACGAGCGGTCAACAAGCGATGACACATCCAGCGAACGCCCCGTCACAAAAACTCCGTGGACGCGATTACTCACCTCGCGCTCGGTAGCCGGCCTCGCCCTCGGATATTTCTGCCAAGGCTTTCCCATCTATTTTTTCCACACCTGGTTTTTTATTTATCTGGTCGATATCCGCCATCTCAGCATTTCCAGAAGCTCTGTAATGGGCACGATGCCCTATATCGCGATTGCAGCCCTAGCGCCGCTAGGCGGTCTATTCTCAGATTTCGCGATAAGACGTTTCGGCAAGCGCCAAGGCCGCCGCCTCGCCATCGCCACAGGAATGATCGCCTCGGCCACCCTGCTCTGGCTCGGCAGCAACACACGCGGAGATTTCGCGGCAATTTTATTGCTAGCGGCCGGCGCAGGCTTCAATTTATTCGCAGCGGTAAGCTTCTGGGCAATCTGCATCGACCTTACCACGGAATTCACCGCATCCGTATCAGGCCTGATGAACACATTCGGAAATCTAGGAGGCTGGCTCTCGCCGATTGTAACCGCATATCTCGCAGCACACTATGGCTGGAATCGCGCTCTGCTCTGCGCGTCCATCGTCACGCTAGGCGCCGCCGCCTTCGCCTTCCTAATCCGCGCCGATGAATCGCTCGACAGCGCCTAAGCCCGCCTGCTATTCCACTTCAAACATCACGGAACGAATCGGCGACAAACTCCCGCCCGTCTCTCCAGACTGCACATCAATCCGGTACGACCCCGGCGGCACATCCTTCAACGGCACCTTGAAGCCCACGGGAATAATCGTATTCCCCTTCGACCGGAATGTCCCGGCATCCATCGGGCCGGCTCCGAAAACATCCTTGCCAGTCTTAAGATCCACCACGCGGTAGCCGGCCATGATATTCGGCGGACTCGCCTCTCCGGCAAACGGATCGTAAAGCTGCGCGTACAAAATCACCGAGTCACTGCGTTTGAAGTGATTGCTCGAAGAAGGAACAACCTCCAACCCTTTCACTACAAGCGGAGTCCGATCGCCCAACAGCGCCGAGTCCAGCGTCGACGAAGGATCGCCCGTACGCAGCAACGTATTGCTCAGCACCACAGCGCTCATCGTGAATTTCTTTCCATCGTACGCATCCACGGAAAGCGGCGTCTCATACTTTCCGAATCCCTGCCCGCCCGCCGACACCACCACGGTCAGTCGGTATTTTCCCGGGGCCACTTCGAATTGATTCTCATAACGCATGGGCGCGGTCTGGAATCGCTTTAGTTCGTCCTTATCAAAATCGAGCGTGACGGTATCGCTAAATCGCGCGGCGACAGTCCCATCCGGTTTGTACGCGATACCCAGAAAATTAATATCCGCATGCGATTTGCCCTTGGTTTTCGCGAACTCAATCGACGACGCTGGAATTTCCATCGCCAAATTCACCTCCGCGGTATTCGGCGACGAGTAAAAGTAAGGCGCCTCCAGCGAGCCTCCCATTGTCCCCTTCTCGGCCCCCGCAGCCCGCGCTTCCAGATCCTTTTCCACCGGTTTTCCCGCCAGCGCGTCCGCCGGTTTCACGTTGCAATACCCACTGCGCGCCCGCACCGTCTCACCATTGCGTTCCACTTTCACTTTCAAAGTGTGGCAGCTGCCCTCCGCGGAATCCGTAGGCGCATAACCCAGCAAATAATATTGATCCTGCTCCTTGGCGATTTTCTGCAGGCCCGCGAGTAGATCATTCGAATTCAGAATCGGAAATCCGCCGGTCCCGGAAGCCAACGCATACATCACTTGCTGGTTGGTCGTCGCCGATGGTGGAAATGGCGGAACAATCGAACGCGGCTGGTTCATGGTGTTGCCATTGATCGGAATTCCGGGAGGAATGTTGCCGGTTCCACCGCGGCCACCGCTGCCCGTGCCGCTGCCCGTGCCCGTGCCACCTCCGCTGCCTTTACCGCCGCCGCCGCCCGTGCCACCGCCGCCACCAGTCCCGCCTCCGCCGCCGTGACCGCCACCTCCGCCGACGCCACCTCCGCCGCCCATTCCGCCACCGCCGCCGCCTCCTCCACCGCCATGCTGAGGCGATGACGCCAATGCGCTGCCGGATGGATTAAACGACGCCAAGCGAGTCCCCGCGCGGCCGTTTGCGTTCGTCGAGTGCGAATCGTTCAACGCAAATCGCGCCTGACTTCTGCGGCGCGCACCGTCGACTCCCGGCCGGTTCATCGAATTCGGCGCAACGAGTCCGCGAACATCGAGTGGATAAACGGCCACGTTCGCCTTATTGCAAGCATCGATCGTAGCCGGCAATTCCGCTTCCGATTCCGTCGAAAGAGGAAATCCCGTAGTCAGCAAAATCAAGCTTTTGCGTCCGGGAACTGCCGCAAGATTTTTCGCCAGGCTGCGAATCGCCAGCAATGCGCTGCGCGCCCCGAAATCCGCCTCGGTATTCGACAACGCTGACGCACCCGCCGCGGCAAACGTGTCGGTTTGCATCGCAGAAGTGGGCTCGCCATTCGGCGATACAAACGAACCCTTCACTCCCGCAACCGCCTTCTTCAAGTGTTCCACATCGGCGGTAAAATTCTGCACGATCCGCAGAGTGCCGCCGAAATCGACGACGGCCATTACGCGATCCGGTCCGGCATTGCCATCGATGAATTTCGCCGCCGCGTCGCGCGCGCGGACCTGATCCGCACCGTCCATCGTGGAATCATCGAAGAACAACACCAGGTAATGTTTCTGCGCTCCCGGAGGCGCGCTCGGATCAGTGCCAAATGAAAAATTCGTCACCGATTGTTCCTTATTGTCTTCGAGGACTTTGAAATCCTTCGCTGTCAGATCGCTGACGTAGTTGCCCTTCTTGTCGGTCACCACTACGTCGACGCGCACCAGCCGCGATTCGGATTTCAGCACCGGGCCGCCGGGCGCCTGAGCCGGCGCTTGTTGCGCGGCCGACGCGGCGCCAGACTGCTGCGTCGCAGCGGGCGGCGCGGCCTGTGGAGGCGCCGCAGATTGCTGCGTCTGCGCCACGCCAGCGGGCGCCATCGCGCGCCACAATACAAAACCCGCCATCAGCACTATCATCCGCACAACTTTCGACAACAGCGTCCCACGAAATTTCATGACCCACCTCATCATTGCGGAATTTCCACCATGCCGTTCGCGGCCGTCAACAGCGCAGCCTCGGAATCGCGCGCCACCAGCCTTACCACGTACGATCCAGGCTTCACGTCAAAATTCGTGCGGATATTCATCCCCGTATGCTCGAGCTTGGCCAATGTTTCGTCCTTAAATTTCATTTCCACCGTCTTTGTGTTCCCGGTGATGAAATTTCCATTGCGATCGAATAGCGCGGCCACCAGCGTCAGGTTGTTCTCGTTGCGCCCCTCAGCCTTGCGGAAGCGCATGCGCCGCACATCCACGTGCGCCATCACCGCCAGCTTCGCGGCATTCGCATCCAGTTTGTAAAACTGCGTGTGCAACTCGATCGGCAAATCCCGAATTTCTTCCTGCGAGAATAGCTCCTCTTCGATTTCCTGCTTGGCGGCTTCGGCGGGATCGGTGCCGTGCTTGGGCATGTAATAACCGCGGCGTGCCTGAACGTCGTATTTTTCCTTGGTGCTGAGCATCACTTTCAGGTTGTGATATTTCCCGTCGTAAACGGCCTTCAGCGGAGAAAATCCCAGCAGATAAGAATAAGCCGGCGCACTCGCAAGGCGCGAAAATCCGCCCTTCAAATCGTTGTTGTTGTGAAAATAAGCCCCGCCGGTTCCGTCCGCCAATTCTTCAAGCACATCCGACTGCTCCGATTGCTCGCGAATATTGAAATTGGCGTGCAGCCCGATGGTCTGCGCTGTTCCGGGCGTCGTGTTGCTAATGTCCCCACCGGGCATGACTACATACAGTCCGCGCGCATCGAGAGTGCTGATCACCACGTTCGAGCGCGTGGCTTTATCCAGCACCGCCGTAAATTCCTGCTCGCGCGTGGGGTAAATGAATCCGCCGGAAACGAAAATAATATTGCGCTGCCCTGGAGTGGCGGCCAGTCGGCGCACCATTTCATCCAACCGGCGCAACGCATACAAGGTCACGTTATCGCCCGCGTTGTATACCGTCGTGATCGTCGACTGCGCCAGTCCCTGAGCCGCTGCGGCGAAATGTGAATCGTTGTTATAAGCGCAGGCGAGCGCATCGGCCACCGCGGTGTTGATCGCATCGGCGTCGTTCTGAATCTGTGCCTGGTATGCCTGATAATAACTCACCGGCGGGCAGGCATTTTCGCCGCTGGTATCAACGGCGCCCACCGCGCGCGGCTGCAAGCCCATCAGCGCGTGGTGAATTTTGTCGCGATCGTCGGTGAAATCCAGTTGATTCTGGCCGGAAATAGTCACGATCGCGAATCGATCCGAAGCCACCGTCGAACTTTTGACGTAATCGTCGGCGGCATTGCGTCCGCGCAGAAGTTCGTCGAATCGAAGCCGTGTATCGTCAAACAAAAACGCCACGAATCGCGACGGCAGAACCAGCTTTGCCGGCGATTCCTCGGACGCCGCTGCGGTTTCGCCCGGCTGCGCATCAGGCCGCACCACGCGCGCTTGCAGAGATTCCGGAGTGTCCGCCGAAAAGTGGGTGATCGGCACGGGCTTCTTTGCATCCAGAAGCTGAAAATCTTCCTTTTTCAGATTTCCGACCGGATTGCCCTTGGAATCGCGTACCACCACGCGCACAAGAACCAAATTTACCGGCACTCGCAAGGGAGGCGACGACTCTTGCGTGCTCATTTCTGGCACGGGCTGCTGCGGTGCGGCTGCCGGCGATTGCTCCGTCGCTTTCGGACCGGCTGTGGCGCCAGGCGCAGGCTGCTGATTGGGATCGCTGGGTGGGGCTTGCGAGAAAGCGCAGGCAGGAATGATCGCAAGAATCGCAAGCAGCAAAAGGAAGCGTAAAACGGCGCGCAGACTCAAACTACGACTCGAGACCGAAACAGACATGGGCACTCCTGGGCAACCCACGTACCCGGGCGCGCGCCGAGCACGTGCCGCCTAACGCACTGAGCAAGCACTCTACGTGCCCATAACCGCACTGTCAATGCGCCGCCCTTCGTACCGCTGGCGTCCCGCCGACTTCGACGCCGTAAAGTAGCGCTGGCGTCCCCGCAGGCATCTTACGACCGCAGATGACGGCCACGGCGAATCTGTGGGATGGCGCTCCGCAGTAAGAATCGGGCGTTGGTTTGAGTCGGCAGTGCGCGCGTGATCGAGCCCGACCCGCGATGCAGCTCGAAAGATGCCGGCAGAGACGCCGGCGCTAATTAAGCCGTCGGCTTATCTGGAACTGGCTGCGTGGCCATAAAATCATCCCGAAATCGCAGCATGTAAGAATCGAGCAATTCTTTGATGCGATCCGCTTTCGGCGATTTCAGAACGAACCCCGCATGATGATATTTGCCGACCCGCGTAACAATTTCCGGTTCCGTGTACGCCGAAGTGTCCGGCTGCTCCTGACGCGCCAACGATAAAATCACCCCTGCATATTCGCGGCGCAATCTCGGCAATTCGTAAGCCCGCTTTCCGCCGCCCACTTCTATGCGCGCCCATTCCCGCCACAAATTCACTCCGGTAGCCGCCTCCACCACATCCGAGATGTAAGCTCCGCCAACGCGCGCCGCCACCTCAATAAAATAAAACTTCCCGCCATCATGCGCGCGCAAAAACTCCGCGTGCGTAACACCGCGCAGCAACCCCAACGCTTCAATTACCTCGCGATTCAACTTCAGCAGTGCCTTCGTGTCCGCAGCCGCGCGCGGCAGCGTCCGCGTGGTGAAAACTCCGCCATGATGCGCCACTTCAAACGGCGGCCTTCCGTAAGCGTGCGCCTCCGCAAACACCACCTTGCGTTCCGAAACGATGCTGTCCACGTGAAACACATCGCCAGGAATGAATTGCTCCAGCAGATAGAAAGATTGCTGATCGCCAAGTTGCTCGAGCCAAGGCCAAAGCTGCGAAGCCTCCTCGATTTTCTTCATGCCGATCCCGGAAGCCTGCGAGCGCGGCTTCAAAAGCCATGGAGGCCTCACGCGTTCCATAAATTCGCGCAGCGCGTCATAATTCAACACGTGAACGAAATCCGGCACAGGCAGCCCAGCTTCGCGAGCCCGCCCGCGCATGGCCAGCTTGTCGCGAAAATACCGCATCGTCGTTAGCCCCATGCCCGGAACGCGCAAATGCTCGCGCAGCGCCGCCGCATTCTCCATGTCGAATTCATCGAGCGCCACAATCCGATCGATTGGCCGGCTGCGTGCGATGTAGCTCACCGCGTGGATCAGTTGCTGCAAAGGAATTTCCGCCGGCGTAGCAAAAACCTCCTCGATGGCCTCTCGAGGCCAATCCGCCTGCAGCAGCTTCTCGACGGTAACAAGGAGCACGCGGCAACCTTCCTCCTTGCAAGCCCGCATAAACTCCTGCCCCTTTTCGTAGGAGGTAATGCAAAGAATCGTTGGCGCCTCAACGTGTGCCATAAGTTATCCAGCGAACAATGCAGTCCGAATCCTGTAGGGCCCGCGAACGCGCGGATTATACAGCCCCCTCCGAAACCGGAAACAAAAATTGCAAAAATCCCCCCACGCGCCCAGCCCAAGCCTCCTCGTTATGCTCCGCCCCCTCAATAACTTCAAAATGCAAATCGCGATTCAGCAACCAGCCTTTCCCCAAAAGTACATCGCGAAACCGCTCCACACTAGGCACAATCCGCGGCCCCTCACGAGTCCCGATATCAAGCCATATCCGCGCCCGCGAATGAACCTCAACCTGCGCAGCAAATCGATGAATCCACCCACGATCCCACCAGACCGAAGGCGAAAGCGCAGCCACCTGCCCAAACACCTGCGGATACCGCAAACCAGCATAAATCGCCAAAAGCCCGCCCAGCGACGAACCGCCGAATCCGGTATGCCAGGGATCGGGCAGCACGCGAAAATTCGAATCCATGTATCCCCGTAATTCCTCCACCATCATCCGCAAATAGCGATCTGCTTTTCCCCCGCCAATCCGCAAACTCCGCGTAGGCGTATATTCCCGCAATCGCTTTTTCCCCAAATTATAAATCCCCACAATAATCAAAGGCTGAATCGCGCCGATGCCAATAAAATGATCAGCCGACTCGCCAACGTGCCAATATTTTCCAGGAATAAATGATGTCGCCGGATCAAAGAGATTCTGCCCATCCTGCAAATAAAGAACCGGAAAACGCCGCTGCGGCTGTTCGTCATATCCAGGCGGCAAATAAATGATCAGATCGCGCTCGTTGCGCAAAAGCCGCGATCGAAAGCGCTCAACTTTAACGACGCGCCCCGCGCTCAAATCAAAAATTCCCAAGTGGCAAACGGTTTCAGAAGGGAAACCCTCAAGCGATTCAACCCGGCATGCGCGCTGAACAATCCATTCTCCCCCAGCTAAATTTCCGCCAACATAATTCAAGAATACCAGAAACAAAAATTCCCGCTATTTCCCGAGCGTCCGTCGCGTCAAGTAGTGCCGGCGTCCCTTCCGGCATCCGAGGAGCGCGATTTGAGCAATGGCAACACTCACCGTCGGAATACTCAACTCCCGTCGCCACCGTCCGCGAATCGTTGCAAATGCATCCTACGGGCGATATTCTCGCCTCGTACGCATGAAAATCTCCGCCTATCTTCCCTGCTATAACGTCGAGCGCTACGTCGGCCCCACCATCGAAGCCATCCTCGCGCAAACCCGCCCGCCCGACGAATTCCTGATCATCGACGACGGCTCGACTGACGCCACCCTCGATATCGCCGCCAAATATCCCGTCCGCATCATCCGCCACGAAAAAAACAAAGGCTTAGCCGCCGCACGAAACACCGCCTTCGCCAACGCCAAATATGAACTAGTCGCCGCCATGGATTCCGACGCGTTAGCGGAAAAGGAATGGATGGAAAGCCTGCTCGAAGCTTTCAAAGATCCGCGCGTAGTCGGCTCAGGCGGCCGCTTGATCGAGAAATTTCGCGAAGGCCCGGCGAATGCCTGGCGCTCCACCTATCTAGCTCAGGATCTCGGAGTGGATCGCATCGAAATCGAATGGCCATCGCACAAACGCCTCGGCGGATTCGGCACGCTCATCCGCAAGGACGCGGTGATAGCCGTGGGCGGCTACAACGAACGATTTCGCACCAATTTCGAAGACGTGGACATGTGCATCCGGCTGCTGCAGGCCGGCCACAAGCTAGTCTTCGAGCCGCGCGCCGTCGCCTATCACCTGCGCCAAGACACAGTCCGCACGCTGCTGCGCACCTCCTGGCGTTCGCAATTTGACACCCACTATTTCAACGGCGGCTACAACAACATCCCCCTGAAACTGCTGCACAATTTCCGCACGGCCCGCGCCATGATGTGCAACGACTGGCGCGCTGGAAGAAAATCTCTGCTAGGCGTCGACGCGCTTATGCCCTGGTATCACTCCTACGCCGATTTGAAGTATGGATTATCCGCGAATCGCCTTCCGCCAGTAGCAGCCGAAGGCCCTAACACCGAACTCTATTACCCGCGCCCGGTCCGCGCCCTACGCCGTCGCCACCGCATCCCGAAGCCCCTTTAGGGGGTGCAGTCGTAGGGGCCGGTCGTCTAGGCGGATCGGCCCGGTGTAGCACTGCGTTTTCGCGTTGTGATTTCGCCGCCGGGTTTTGCCGTTGTCCGTCGTTCGCCCTCCACGAAATTTAATGCACCGCACGCGCCGTATTGCGCATCCCCGCGCCATATTTCGGCCACTGCCCCGACAATCCGCCGTTCTCAGCCAAGTCCCGAATCGCATAAAGCTTCCCATCCGCGCTCTGAAAATAAATTGTCCCGTCAGCCGCGACGGTAGGCGAAAAAACCTGACCGCCCGCCGTAAATCTCCATTTCAGTTTCCCGAAGGAATCCAGCGCATACAGATTGTGATCCGCGCTGCCAAAAATAATCTCCCCGTTGCTGGTAAGCGCCGGCTGCGAACGAATCCCGGCGGCGGCAGCGAATTTCCATTTCAGCTGGCCGTTCGACGAAACCGCATACAGATTTTTATCGTCGCTGCCAAAATAAAGCGAGCCATCATCCCCGATCGAAGGCGTAGTCGCGCGATCCGTCAAAGCAAAAGTCCAAACACGCTTCGGCTCAGGCGTGTAAGCATCCAGTCCGCCTTTGCGCTGCAGATAAATCGTGCCATTCGCGGCGACCACCGGCGCCCCGCAATCGCCCTCATCAACTTTATGATTCCATTTGACGTTGTGCCGCTTGTCCGAATCACTCAAAATATCGCGATAGCGTGTGAAGACCATGCCGCCGTCCGGAGTGAACGCCATGCCAATGGCGTAAGCCCGGAGCAGCACTTCGGGATTCTCGCGCGCGCTGCTGAGTTGCAACATCGACGCATTCGTCCCCAGGATAACAGTTCCGTCGTAGGCCGAGCCGAGTTGCGTGGCCGGCGCCATGGTTCCAATTTCGCCACCCTTGCCGTCCGGACTCGACTCGCGAAATGCCGCCCGAATCGCTCGTGGTGAAATCGAACCAGATGTAACCGTTGTCGTCGATCAAGGCATAGTGCACGGGAACATTCGCGGCTTGCCCCGGCGAATCGAAATGCCATTTTTCGGTGCCGTCGGGACGAATCGGCGTGAAGACCGAGATCGCCCCCCGCGTAAATGGTCCCGTCATCGCCGATCGCCGGAACTTGTTCCGCGACTGTACCCATCGCGCTGCGCCACGGCCGGCTGGCCCAGCGCCACCTCCCACTTTTTCGTTGGCGATGGGCGGCGCGGTGCGCCGACGAGCCTCCCGAGCACGCGCTGATCACGAAACACAGCGCGGCCAACGCAATGCGCATGAGGAGAGCTGGTTTCAGCATGAAATCATTTTACGGTCACGCTCGCTGAGAATGATTACATCGAGCGCCCCGGGATGCCCTTAAAGTTACGTTCCGGCGGCTGGCCTAGGTAGAGGTTTGCGGTTGGGCATTTGCTGGAACGTTTCGCGCCAGAAAATTTGGAAGGACGTTATTTTAGATACAGCGGCAAGAGAAATTGACGGACTTTAGAGAGCGGCCCGAAAGCTAGAGCCACACCGCCGCGCCCAGCTCGCGAGGCCAGCGTGAAATATATTCTTAGTTTTGCAATTTGCTTGCTGCTTCTGAATGTTGCGCCGGCATTCTCGCAAGATGCTGCGCCCGCGCCTTCGCAGCAAACGAAGCACGCGAAGCACGTTTACACCGACGACGATTTCTCTGCGCCTCCGGGTTCGGGCGATACACTGCCGCCCGGCGTCATGGGCGCGAACAACATGGCCGCGTCATTTCTGCCGAAGGATCCGATGACGGCGAAGCAGCTCGCGGACTTGCAGCAGTACGCCAACGCGCAGGCTGCCCACAACCGCACGCAGTCAATCGAATCCATCTCCAAGGCCTACCTTCGCGCCGATGATGTGCCCTTCCGCGGCCGCGACGATTGGAATCGCCGGGCCTTCGATGCCTGGACCGATATCGTCAAGACCATCTCAGACTTCGCGCAAAAATTGCAAACAGTCCGCGCCGCCGATGCCGCCATGCTAGCCCAGAAGGAACTCTCGCCTCAGGAAGTCGCCCAGTTGCACGAGCAGCGCATGAAGTTGATCGAGCGACTGGGAGCCCGCGCTGAAAGCGGTGAATCATTTTATTGTGCTGCAGAATGAGGCTAAGGATAAGGCTGCGGAGTGGAGGAAATATAACGCCAAGTAGACGCAACGGCTGTGTGGGACGGTTGTCTATGGTACGCATTGGGTTGCTGGGCTTGAGCCCACCGCTACGAATGCTGGCTTGGTGCGACTTCTGCGGCTTTGCTGCGTCTAACTTGTTTGGCTCACTTCTATGAATACATTGCTGGCTGATATTCGCTACGCGCTGCGCTCGTTTCGGAAGACGCCTGGATTTATCGTCGTGGTGGCGCTTTCGCTCGCCATTGGGATTGGGGCTTGCACTTCGCTGTTCTCGATCGCTGAATGCTCTCTTGCTGCGCCCGCTACCTTATAAGGATGCGGATCGCCTGGTGATCCTTTGGAATCGCTCCCCTGGTTTGAATATCACGCAGGATTGGTTTTCTACCGCGCAGTATTTCGATATCAAGAATGGCCATCACGGGCTGGAGCAAGTCGCTCTCGCCATCGGCGGCAACGACAATCTCACCGGCAATGGCGATCCTGAACGAGTCGGCACCATTCACGTCTCCTCGAACTTGTTGCCGATGCTCGGCGAAAAAGCAGCCATGGGCCGCCTGTTCATTGCCGATGAAGATGTGCAGGGCGCAGCGCCCACTGCGTTACTGAGCTACGGAATGTGGACGCGGCGCTACGGAAGCGATCCGCAGATTGTCGGCAAGTCGATTCAGGTGAATGGCGTTTCGCGCGAAGTGGTGGGCGTGTTGCCGAAATCGTTTTCGTTGCCGCGCGAAGTGATGCCTACGCTCGATGGCGCGGAGCAGGCCGACATTCTGCTGCCTTTGCCGCTCGCGCCGGATGCCGCGCGCATTCGCGACCATGAGGATTACAACATTATTGGCAAATTGCGGCCGGGTGTTTCGGCGCGCGCGGCACAGGCGGAGATGGATACCATCACTGCGCGGTTGCGTCATGATTATCCGGAAGTGTACCCGCCGAATGGCGGGTTGACGTTTGGCGTGGTGCCCTTGCTCGAGCAAGTGGTGGGCGACGCGCGCTATTCGCTTTTTGTGCTGCTGGGCGCAGTGGGATTTGTGCTGCTGATTGCTTGCGCCAATGTGGCAAATTTGCAGCTTTCGCGGGCCGTTTCGCGGCAAAAAGAAATCGCGGTGCGTGCGGCGCTGGGGGCTGGGCGCGGGCGGATTCTGCGGCAGTTGTTCACCGAGAGCGTGCTGCTGGCGCTCGGCGGTGGGGCGCTGGGAATTTTGCTTTCGTTCGTGTGCGTGCATTGGGTGCATGTGCTGGGGCCGAAGAGCGTGCCGCGACTGGCTTCGATCGGCGTGGATGGCGAGGCGCTGCTCTTCACCGTCGCACTCTGCGTTTTTTCAGGAATTCTTTTTGGTCTGGCACCGGCTTGGCGCGCGACGCAAATCGATTTGCACGGCACTTTGAAAGATGCGGGGCGCGGTTCGGCTGGCGCTGGCAGCGTCTGGGGACGCGGGCGGAATTTGCGGCGCATGCTGGTGATTTCGGAGATGGCGCTTTCGGTTGTGCTGTTGATCGGGGCTGGATTGCTGATTCGCAGCTTCTGCGCGCTTGCTGCATGTTTCGCCGGGATTTAATCCTGAGAATGTGTTGACCGTCGAGCTGAGCATGAGCGGGCCGAAATATAAGGATGAGGCCGGCGATTCTTGCCATCTATCATCAACTTTGGGAGCGGCTTGAGGCGCTACCCGGCGTCACGGCCGCTGGCGCTGTTACTTCCCTGCCCTTGAGCGAAATGTATGCGTGGGGGCCGATCGTCATCGAAGGGCGCACGCCTCCTCCCGGCGAGCAATTCATCAATGCCGACCAGCGCATTGCCGGCGGCGATTATTTTCAGGCCATGGAAATTCCGTTGCGCAGCGGGCGATTTTTTAGCGCCAGCGACACGGAAGAAAAACCGCGCGTGGCGGTCATCGATGAATTCATGGCGCGCGAATATTGGCCGCATGAAGATCCGCTCGGCAAACGCATCCGCTTCGGCGGGCTGGATGACGACGGCAAGTGGATCACCATCGTCGGCGTCGTCGGCCGCATCAAGCAGTACACGCTGGACACCGATTCGCGCATCGCGTTCTACCTGCCGCAGACGCAATATCCTTCGCGCTCGATGAATGTTGTTCTGCGCAGCCGCGGCGATCCGGCTGGACTGACTGCGGCGGTGGCGGAGGCGATTCACGGGCTCGATCCGGATTTGCCGCTCTACAACGTGCGCACCATGGAGCAGCGGCTCGATGAATCGCTGGCGCGCCGCAAATTTTCGATGGCGTTGCTCACGGCATTCGCTGGGTTTGCGCTGGCGCTTGCGACCATCGGGGTTTATGGCGTCATCGCGTATCTTGTGAATCAGGGCACGCGCGAACTCGGCATTCGCATCGCGCTGGGCGCATCGCAGCGAAATATTTTGGCGCTGGTGCTGCGCCAGGGAATGTCGCTGGCGTTGACGGGCGTGGCGATCGGCGTGGCCGCCGCGCTGGCGCTGACGCGTCTGATGCAGACTTTGCTTTTCGGCGTGAAAGCCACCGACGCGCTGACGTTCGCCGCGATTCCTCTAGTGCTGCTCGTCGATCGCGCTGCTCACCAGCCTGATCCCCGCTCGCCGCGCCGCCCGCATCGATCCAATGGTGTCGCTCCGCAACGAGTGACGGCTGTGAAGTCTTTGTGTGAAGGGCGTTGCTGCTAATCCGACCGGGGCTCGTCTGGGTTTTCGCCGGGTTACGATGTGCGGATTGTTGTCTCGTTTCGTTCGACACAGCCAGGAGTGGCTGTGCTACTGGTTTCGCCTTGCGTTCGCCTGTTTTGTGAAAAATGGGGCTATTCGGGGGTTTGAAAAGTGTGTTTTTCTCCCGATTAGAACGGTCTCCGTTTGTTTGTTTTGAAGGAGATACGAGGACTTCTAATAATTTCCACTCCCGATTAGCCTTTTGTTCGCCTTTTTCTGGGGATCGGAGGCAAATTTGGGAGGCGGATTGGGGCGGAACGTCGGCGCTTTGAGATTGTGGGCCAGGTGTGCCCGGGCGGCGGATTGGGCTTGCTTGTTCATTTTCGCTGGGCTCAACGGGAGAGCCGGAGGAAGACTAGCATTTGTTAACGATTGTGTCAATAATAAAGTGCTATTGCGGCGGGTTGGGGGAGAATTTGTTTTGGATTGGGGAGTGGGTCCACCGACGACGGAAAGAGCGAAGGTGAAAACCCAGTGCTAACCCGGGCCGGTCGTAAACCCCGGCCCCTACGACGGCGAATGTAGAGGCTGCGGAGATTTCAAATTTCCGATTTGAGATTTGAGAGCGAGGCAACGCCGACGGCAAATGACGATCGCGCCTACCGACGGACGGCATACCTTAGAGATAATCTGCTGGCGGTGTGTATTTAACGGTAGAATTCGGCACGCGTGGGAGAAACAATTTGAAGAGAGTTCTGCGTGCGGCCCTTGGCTCGATTGCGATGGTTGGCGCTACGCTCTTGCCGCTTGATGCCGTGCCTGCTCACCGCCCTTCAGGTCCGTCGAGTAATTCCACCCGGTCGCAGAATGGGCAGACGGCGGCGGGGAATACGCTGAAGATTGATGCGAAGCTGGTGCCGGTACGCGTGGTGGTGCGCGACTCGCACGGGCAGGCTATAGGCGGCCTGACCAAGGACGATTTTCAGATTTTGGATAATGGCCAGGAGCAATTGATCTCGCAATTCTTCGCAGAGCATTCGGGCGGGGCTGGTTCGCAGCCGGTCGCCCCCGGGCAGACCGCGCCGGCACCTAGCGCCGAGCGAATTTATACCGCTTACCTGATCGATGACCTTCACGTATCGCAGAGCGATCTGATGCTGGTGAAAGATGCCGCGAACAGGCACTTCGACGCGTTGGACCCCGCGGAGCGCGCGTCCATCTTCACGACTTCGGGACAGCGCGGCATCGATTTCACCCAGGATCGCGACAAATTGAAGCAGACCATGGCGAAGATCAAGCCACTCGGTTCCGGCGGAATGGACTGCCCAAAATTAGATTACGTTCAAGCAGATGCGATCGTGGGCCACGACGAACACGCCTTGGATCTTGCCGCCAATGATGCTTTGAATTGCGAATTCCACGGCAATCCGAAGGCCGTGATGGCCGCGCGTAGTTTTGCGCAGTCGGTGGCGACTGAGGTAAACGAGATCGGACGAGGGGTCGCGGAGCGTTCTGTACGCGTGCTGAAAGAACTCGTGGGAGGAATGTCCAAAGCGCCGGGGCGGAGCACGGTCGTCGTGGTTTCCGACGGCATATTCCTCAAGAGGTATGATGCCGAATCCGGGATCGAGGACCTCGCGATTCGGGCAAACGTTACGGTGAATCTCTTGGATCCGCGGGGACTGCAAGCGTCCACGCCGGAGGCCCCAATGGACGCGGGCGATACGATCTTGATCCCGCTGTCGTATGCGAGTGGCGGCACGGTCTTTCAGAACAACAATGACTTGAATGAAGGATTCAGGCGGCTCGGCGGCGCGCCGGAATACAGCTACGTGCTGGCGTTCTCGCCCGGTTCCGCGAATCTCGATGGAAAAGTTCACAAGCTAAAGGTGAAGCTGACCAGTCGCAAAGGGCTGGAAGTGCAGGCGCGCGACGGATATTTTGCGGCGAAACCGAAATAGATGAACTCGCAAGGAAACGAGGACAGAAGATCGATCCAGTGAAATTAGCTAATGCACTAACGAAATTCGCTTTTTCGATCGGCGCAATTCTCTTTGCGGCCGCGGGAGTTTGCCGCGCGCAATCGGCGCCTCCGGCGGCGAATACGACCGTGAAGGCTGACATCCTTGCCGTGCATTCGGAGGCGCGCCGGGATAGCGATGTCGTCCAGACTTTGAAAAAAGGCGACGCGCTCATCACCGGGCTTGAACTGAAAATCGGGGCTGAGAAATGGTGCAGCGTCAGCTTCCCGGGCCAGAGCAAACTCGGATTCGTGGAGTGCGATGGGCTCGAACGGACCGACAAGCGCTCAGGCGATCTGGCGTTGCCTGCAGAGGCACCGCCTTCCAGTGGGGGTATCTCGGTGCTAGGAGGGGCCGTCGTGGCTGGGGCCATTCCGCTGCCTCGGGCACATTCGAATGAGTCCTCCGGGGAATGGTCAAGAGTGCAGGCTGCGGTGGTGCACGACGGCATTCTCGACGGGACCAAGATTGCGGAATATGAAACGGCAGCGGCGGGAGGCGGACCTGCGGCGATGAATCGCGCGGTGCTCGCGCATGAAGCGGCGGCAGTTTTCGAACTGCAGCATCGCGACGCGGAGCGTGCGATCGAGCAATTCCAGGCTGCTCTGCCATTCGCGGCGAAAAATCCGTATTATTTGTTTACCACGCTGATAGAAATCGCTTATGTACACCTGGTGCGCAGCGAGTATTCGGCCGCGCTGGACGTTTTGGAGCAGGCGCGGCAAGTGAAATCGGGGACGGCGGCCGTCGCGCAACTTTCGGGATGGGCGTACTCGGGGATGAACCGGCTGGACGACGCGATTCGCGAATGGGAGGCGGCGCAGAGGATTTCGCCCGACGCGCACATCGCCGGCTTGCTGGAGGCCGCGCGGCGGGATAAGAGCATCGAGGCTGACGCGCGGGCGAGCGAATCGAGCCACTTTGTTCTGCACTATCAGGGGAGCGCGACGCCGCAGCTGGCCAACGACGTTCTTCGCACGCTCGAAGAGCATTACCGGGAATTGCAATCCGATTTGCATTTCACGCCGCCGGAATCGATCGGAGTGATCCTTTATACGCAGCAGAGTTTTCGCGATGTCACGCACGCCGCGGACTGGATGGGAGCGCTGAATGATGGGCGGATTCGCGCCCCGGTGCAGGGATTGGATTCGGTTACGGATTCACTTTCGCGCATGTTGAAGCATGAGCTCACGCACAGTTTTGTGCGGCAGATGACCGTGGGGAGATGCCCGACTTGGTTGCAGGAAGGATTGGCGCAGTGGCTGGAGGGGCGTCGGAGCGCGGCGAATGCAGCGTCGCTGGTGGCGGCTTACGATCGCGGAGTGATGCCTTCGTTGAAGCAGCTCGAAGGATCCTGGACTGGATTTTCTGGGCCGGCGGCGGCGGTGGCTTATGCTTGGGCGTTGGCGGCCGTGGAGTCGGTGATGGCGCGATCGGGGCAATCGACGGTCAATCGTTTGCTGGGAGATTTGGGCAGCGCATCTTCGACCGAGGAAGCTTTGCGGGAGGCGCTGCAAATGGGTTATACGGATTTTGACCGGCAGACGGCGGAATATCTTCGCGAGACTTATTCGCATTAATTGGGAGAAAGCTGGCCGCGGCGGAGGAAAAAACGAAATACATTCATTACTTCTATGCTTTGGCTTGCGTTCTCGTTGGTGGTGGTTTGACTTGGGTGGGGTACAAGCTCAAGGCGCCTTATGAGCGTCCGCCGGGCGCAACTGGATTTGCCGGGCCGATCTTTAGCCGGCATTTGCTGATTGAAGGGGCGGCTAACTTGCTGGTGGTTGTCGGCCTCATTATTGCGGTCGTGTTTTCTTTGATCTTTTTTCTTACTTGAACGCAAATGTGCTTCGGTGATGGCCCCGCGTACGATGATGCTGGGCTGAAGCCCACCGCTACGAGGACTATTTTTGATCGGGTTTTTTGGTTACTTGGCAGGCGGAGAAGGCGATTTCTATGGCGAACGGACTTGGGCCGTAGGTGCCGCTTACGTTTAAATTTTGGACTAACGTCAGGCCTTCTACCTCTTTGTAGTCTACCAGGACTTTTAGCTTGGTGGCTTCGGCGGGATTTTTGGTTTGATAGTCGGAGGTGTAGCTGCTGAGGATGAAGCCTTTTGGGGACTTTGTGAATTGCGGGACTATGGTGCTGGTGAAATCAGCGGTGGTTACTTTTAGTTCGGTGATGGCGTAGTCGTGGTCCATTGTTGTTGCGACGGAGGCGTCCCCTTCCTTGTAGTTGACGCGATATTTCTCGCCGGGGATGGACTCCAGATTGTATTCGCTGCCGGCTTCCGGGAACGGATGATTGAGCATGAAGAGCGACCAAGTTTCGAAGAAGCCGGTGGTTAGTTGCTCCATGCCGGAATAGATTTGTTGCAGGGCGGCTACCATTTGTTGATTTTGGCCGGAGAGGTCGTTGTGGGTTACCGTCATTTTGCCGTCTTCGCCTAGGGTGCCGATGAAGTGGAGTTGATTTAAGACCTTGATAGCGGTGTCGGCTCCGGCGGGGTCTTGGGCTTTTTCTTCTTTTAGTACGGCGTCCCAGTTCGGGGATAGGGTGCATTGGAACGTACCTAGGCCGAGAGTGCGGAGGTTGTAGTAGGACTGAGTGGCTTGGGTTAGGACAAGTTGCTTGCTCGGGATTTCTTTGGATTGCTGCGGGCTTGGATGAATGACGGTGCAAAGGAATAGATAGGCGGTGAGGATTGCCATGAGCGGCCTTCGCATTTGGTTTTTCTCCGTTGCGGATTCGGGCTTGTCATCTTGGCATAGCGCGGCGGCGGGTGGCAAAGCAATGATGACGGTGAGTTTCGTCGGTGTTGCGCGAATTATGACGAACTTGGGTGCCGAGAATGCGTGGGAACTGGGGCCGAACACCCACGGTCAAAACGGGCGGGAGAGTGCCCCCGCGCCCCTGCTGAGGCTGCATGGTTGACCGGCGATCGTTTCTTAAACTTTCCGGGATTTTGTCGGGATGGCCCTTGCATTTGCGAGCTGGGCTCGTGCTTCCCTCCCCTGCGCATTCTATTTATGAGGAATTGGGTGTGCGGCCGTTTATCAATGCGGCTGGGGCTTACTCGATTTTTGGCGGGGCTCTGATGCGGGAGGAGGTTTTGGAGGGGATGCAGGAGGTTTCGCGGCGATCGGTTTCGATTGTGGAGTTGCAGGAGGCGGTGGGCCGGAAAATCGCGGGGATGCTTGGTTGCGAGGCGGCGTTGGTTACGGCTGGGTGTGCTTCTTCTTTGCTTTTGGGTACGGCGGCTTGTCTGGCTGGGACTGATCCGGAACGGGTGCGGCGGTTGCCGGAGATTATTGGGGCGAAAAATGAAGTGATTATGCAGCGGGCGCATCGGTTTGAATATGACCATGCGATTCGGAATGCTGGCGCGAAAATTGTGGAGATTGAGACTGCGGAAGAATTGAAGGCGGCGGTTTCTGAGCGGACGGCTATGCTTTTCTTTTTGAATTCGGCGGATGCCAAGGGAAAAATCCGGCGCGAGGAATTTGCTCGCTTGGCTAATGGATTGAAGATTCCGGTGCTGATTGATGCTGCCGCGGATTTGCCTCCGGTGGAGAATTTGCGGATTTTGACGCGCATGGGTTACGACCTTGTGGGATTTAGCGGGGGGAAGAGTTTGCGGGGGCCGCAGTGTTCTGGGCTTTTGTTGGGGCGCGGGGATTTGATTGCGGCGGCGTTTGCTAATGATTCGCCGAAGTCGGATAGCGTTGGGCGGGTTTCTAAAGTTGGGAAGGAAGAGATTATAGGCTTGTATCGCGCTTTGCAGCTTTTCTTGGCGACCGATCACAATGCGGAATGGAAGGAATGGGAGCGTCGGGTGGCGGTGATTGTTGGGGAGTTGGCGGCGGTTAGTGGAGTGCGGGCTTCGCGCGTGGTGGGTGAGGTGCCGCATTATCGGCCGCAGGTTCGGATTGAGTGGGATCGCGGGAAGATTTCTTTTGCGCCGAAGGATGTCGTTGCGGCGCTGCGAGCGGGGGAGCCGCGTATTGAATTGCCTTATGGGAGCGAGGATTCAGTTGCGGGGCTTGACGTTGCGGTTTGGATGTTGCGCGCGGATGAGGATTTGATTGTGGGCAGGCGGTTGGCGGAGGCGTTTATTCGGGGCGGGGCGGGACGGGTGCGTCATAGGATTAAGAAATTTCAAATTTGAAATTTCAGATTTGAGATGGGTTTGTTGACCTTGTGAGCGTTTATCGAGTGAATCGAACTCGGCGGATTTCGAGTCGGGTCGCACGGAGGTGAGTGGGGCCACATGTTCTCGCGCGTTACTCGGGCGGGCGCAGCGAGCGGCGCCCCTACGGTCGGAAAAAACCGATGCGTTGCCGCGCGCGGCGGCGCGCGGTTAATCGGCTGGCGGTGGAGTGGCTAGATTTGGAGTTGCTGTGGGGATTGGGGATTTTTGGCGGGATTTCCAGAGCCAGTAGGCTACCGTTATTAGGGCTAGCCAGGCTAGGCCTGAGACTATTGTGATTTTCATTCGTTCTACCCACCACGTGGTCACAATAATCGCGGTTACTAGTGATAGGCCCAGAATTGACGTGTAGGGGTAGCCCCACATTTTTACTTTTAGGGGATTGCCTTTCGCTATCCAGCGGCTGCGGAAACGTAGGTGGGTTACGAAGACTACCTGCCAGACGAACATGATTCCGAAGAGAGTCAGGCCTACGAAATAGATGAAGGCGCTGGCTGGGTAGAGTTTTGTTACTACTGCTGCCAGGGCTAGGCCGAAGGCTGAAACTATTAACGCGCTTACTGGCGTTCCTCTTGCTGACAATTCGCCGAAACGCTTCGGCGCGTAGCCGCCTCTGGCTAGGGAGAAGAGCATACGGCTGGCGATGTAGAAGCCGGTGTTCATGCTGGAGATGGCGGCCATTAGGACTACGAAATTCATGATGTGGGCTGCGGCGGGGACGCCGGTTAGGCGGAAGACTGTTACGAACGGGCTGGCGGTGACGTCTTTTCCTGGTTGGATTTGATCCCACGGAACTACCGCGATTAGCACTAGCATCGCGCCTACGTAGACGGCTACCAGGCGGATTACCATATCTTTTAGGGCTTTCGGGACTGTGTGTTCGGGATCCTTGGCTTCGCCTGCTGTTACGGCGATCATTTCCAGGCCGCAGAAGCTGGCTATTACGAACACTATGCCGGTCCAGGCGGAGAGTATGCCGTTCGGGAAGAATCCGCCTGCTAGACGATAATTGCGTAGGCCGATCGGGGCGCCGTGGCCGATTCCCAGGATTAGCGAGAGGCCGAAGATTATGAAGAAGCAGATGGCTAGGATCTTGATCATCGATAGCCAGTATTCGAATTCTCCGAAGTTTCCTACCTTTAGCATGTTTAGGTAGATCAGGCCCGCTGTTACGCAGACGATCCAGATCCAGCTTGGGACGTTCGGGAACCACCATTGGAGATAGATGGCTACGGCTATGGCTTGTCCGCCCATGCCTGCGGCCATGGAGAACCAGTAGGCGTAGCGGACTGCGAAACCGGCCCATTCGGAGACGTAGAGTTCGGCGTAGACGCCGAAGGAGCCTGCTGTGGGGTGGGCTACGGCCATTTCGGCGATCGCGCCTGCGAATAGGACTGCGATCACGGCGCCGATTAGATACGTAATTAGGACTGCTGGGCCGGCTATGTGTACGCCTAGGCTGGTTCTTAGGAAAAAGCCAATGCCTAGGGCGCCGCCTATGCCGATCATGGCCATTTGGCGGGCGCTTAGTTGGCGGGCTAGGCCTTGCTCTTTGTCGACGGGGGTTGGTGGGAATGGTGGGGATTGGCCTGACATTAATTTGATCGGCCTTCCTTCGTGACGCGTTTTCGGCGGCTGGGCGGGTCCGCTTTGTAGCCCCGGCAGAAGATGCTGGGCTGAAGCCCACCGCTACGAGTGCAATGAAAAACCCAGTGCCAGAGCGGGCGGGAGGTGAACCCCCGCCCCTACGCTTTGGCTGTTTCGCGCTCGGGAACTACCATATCCATGTTTGCTTCTAGGGCTGCGAGAATGGCTTGCACGTCTGATTGCGTGTTGTAGACGTGGAAGGAGATTCTTAGGCCGTCGAATTTGGCTGAGGCGATTATGTTGGTTTCCGCTAGTTTGGCGGAGAGCTTTTCGGCGTTCGGCGATTTTACCACTAGCATCGGGCCGGGATTTTCTAGTGGGGTCTTCAGCGGAATTTGCAGGGCTTTCAGACCTTTCGCTAGGGTGTCGCGGAGATTCTTGATGTGGGCGGCTACGTTGGCTAGGCCGATTTCTTGCAGCAGGTCTAGGCCTGGGGCTGAGCCGTAGATGCTGGGCATGGCTGGGGTGCCCATTTCGTAGCGGCGGGCGGTGTTGGATGGCTCGAAATTTTTGAGGCTGTCCTGGAACAGGACTTTTTGGGCGAAGGCGCCGGTTACGCTCGGGCGGAGCTTTTCGATCAGGCTTTCTTTTACGTAGAGGAAGGCTAGGCCTGGAGCGCCCAGGAGATATTTGAGCGTGCCGCTGGTGTAGAAGTCTACGTCCAGGGCGTGGACGTCGATGGGCTCGGTGCCGCAGACTTGGTAGCCGTCTACGATTACGTACGCGCCTTTCGCATGGGCGGCGTGGACTACTCCTTCGATATTTGAACGCGCGCCGTTTTTATAGGAGACGTGGGTTAGCGGGACGATGGCGGTTTCTTCGTCGATGGCGCGCTCGTAGCTTTCTAGCGGGACGGCATCGTTGACCGAATCGAGGAAGGTGACTTGCGCGCCGCGGAGCTGCTGCGTGAGCCAGATATGGCCGCTGGCTGGAAAATCCAGCTCGCCCATTACTACTTTTTTGCGCTTGTCGAATTTGAGGGAGCTGGCGATTTCGCTGATGGCGTGGGAGGTGCTGTAGACTACGGCGATTTCTTCGGGCTTGGCGCCTACGAAGTTCGCGAACGATTTGCGGATGGCTTCGTATTTTTCCATCCAGATGCCCCAGGGGATGCCGTGGGTGTGCCAGAGACGCATGAATTCGTGCAGGCCATTTTCTACGTTGTCGGAGAGAGCGCCTTTGGTGCAACTGCAGAGGTGAATCTGGCTCTTGAAGACTGGAAAATGGGAACGGATTTTTAGGACTTCTGCGTCTGTGAGCATAATGAAGAATACTCCTTTTGCGGTTTGCCGGGCACTAGCTTCGGTTCTGTCCTGTGGGCCGTGCCTGGAGCGCAGCGGGTGGGGCTGCGCTCCTCTCCTGTTGCGGCACGGAGTCGGGCTGTCTCAGAACAACAACTTCAAATTGAGCTGGAATTGCCTTTGAGCTCCTGCGCCGAAGTGGGAATCGTTGTTGACGTTGTCGGCGGTCCCGGTGATGGTTTCGAATCCGAGAACTGGCCCCGGATTTCCGAAATTCGGATGATTCAGGAAGTTGAAGGCGTCCGCTCGGAATTCAAGGCGGAAACGTTCGTTGATCGGGAAATATTTTCCCAGCGAGAAATCCCATTCACCCAGGCTTGGAGCTGGGATGCTGTTGCGCGAGCAGGTGCCAAACGTACCGATGGCGGGCTCGGAAAGTCCGCTCACTACGTAAGACGCATTGAAATTATGGAGCTGCGTGACGATTTTTCCGGTGCAATCGGGAACATCGTGAACTTCGCCGGTGCCGCTGATGTCGTCGAAAGTCAGGTCGGGGAGCCACATGGTGTTGTGCCAGGTGACTACGCCGGAGAGCTGCCAGTTGTTGAGGACCTGGCCTGCTGCGCCGGTGAAGTGAGTTTTGGGAACTTGGTAGACGTAGGAAAAATTGATGGATTGGGGCACGTCGAATTCGGAATTGCCGCGGCCGAGAGCGAGATCCTGGGAATCGCGCGGTACGAAGCCGCTGGTGCCGAAGGCGTCGGAAGTTTCCGACGCGTAATCGATATCGTGCGCCCACGTGTAACCGAATTGAGTGGTCAGGCCGTGATAATTCTTGGTGCGCAAGAGGATTTGTAGCGAGTTATAAGTGGAATTTCCGCCGGACTGGAATTGGCTGATTTGGCCGAACTGCGGGAAGGTGCCGAAAAACGGCCGAGCTTCCTGCTCGGCGACTGGATCCGGACGACCGGCGATGATCGCGGCGGGAGTCCAGCCAGAGCCTGCGGGCGGCTGGTTGATATCGACCCAGTTGTAGATGTGAGTGCCTTTCGATGCTACGTAGCCGATCTGCAGTTCGACGCCGCGCGTGATGTCTTGCTCGAGGTTCAGGTTCCAGCTTTGCACGTAAGGCGGATGCAAATGTGGATCGACAGCTACGAGATTAAATGGCGGCGAAGCGATGCCGGTGGTAGAGAAGATCGGCACCCCGCTCTGAATCGGCGTCGAAACTAGCGGCGCGTTGAAGATGCCCTCGCCGTTAAACGGATTGGTGGCCATACCGGGATTGGCGTTGATCACGGCGAGGCCTTGACCGACGAGGACGTCGAGAGATTCGGCAACGTAATAGATTCCGTAGCCGGCGCGGATTACCGTGTCGAGGCCATGGAAGCTGAAAGGCTTATAGGCAATGGCTAGGCGCGGCGAGAAATTCTTCCAGGTGTTTGCGTAGGGTTGGCCGACGTGCTCCAAGCCCTGGTCGGGGAAAAAGTTGGTCAGGCGGCCGCGATTTTCGTCTGGGACACCGATGAAATCCCAGCGGATGCCGGCGATTACCGTGAGTTTCTTGGTGAGTTGGAAGACGTCGTTGGCGTAGACGCCGGCCACGTTATCGTTTATATCGAAACGGGTGCTGCCGCGGTTAATGTCGGTGGACGCTGGATCGGCGAGACCGGCGAGAAGATCGACGATAATGGCGGTCGGCTGATCGGTGGTGAGGGAATTTCCGAGCTGCGAGCCGTCGAAGGTCAGGATGCCGCGCAGGTTGTTGTCGTTGAGTCCCCAGGCTTTGTTCGCTTCCCAGTTAAATCCGAAGGTGAAATTGTGGCGGCCGCGATTCCAGACTACGTCGTCATTCAGCTCGAAGGTTTCGCTGGTTCGTCCGCGCGGGTAGCTGGTGTTGGTACCGAGATTTTCGAAGACCCCGGCACCGAGATCGATTTCCGGGAGGCCGCCGTCTTGCGGGGGCGCGTTGGTTACGATACCGATGGACGTTGGATCGAAGCTTTCATCGGCGGGATTGAAATATTCGAAGACGTGATTGTAGGAGACGCGCGCGGTGTTGATCAGGCTCGGCGAGAAATTGTGGACTTCGCTGAGGGCTAGGTTTTGCGCGCGGACCGGAGTTACGCCGAAATATTGCGGCAATTGCGAGCCGCCGCCCGGTGAGTCGTGGCCCTGTGGGAAGGCGTCTCGCCCGTTCCCGAAGATGTAGCGGCCGGTAAGAAGATCGCTGGGGCCGAGGCGTTGATCAATTTTCACGGAAAATGCTTCGGGCTGCTGCGTGCCCGCGCCGTTAATTGTGAACTGGCCTTGATGCGGGGAGTAAAGATTCAGAATTGCGAGGCCGACGGTGTTGGGCTGCATCCCTACGCCGGCGAGGAGCGACGTTGCCGTGGCGATTTGCGCGGTCGACGGTGCGTTGACTACGAGCGTGGTGCCGTTAAGGCTTTTCCCGCCGTCATAGCCTACGAAGAAGAAGGTTTTATCCTTTACGATTGCGCCGCCGAGGCTGCCACCCCATTCATTCCAGATGAAATGGGCTTTGGGTTCGTTGCCGAGATCTTCGAAGAAATTGTGGGCTTCGAGTGAGGCGTCGCGATGCGATTCATAGACTGAGCCGTGCCATTGATTCGCGCCACTTTTCAGAATTACGTTGATGGAGCCGGCGCCGGCTTCTGCGTCGGCGGCGCCTCCGGTTACTACGCTGATTTCTTGGACGGCATCGGGCGGGAGGCGGGTGGCGGCGGTGTAGGAATTGCCGCCTTGATTCATGGCCGGGAGTTGGCGATAGGCGTCCATGTTTTGGGAGCCGTCGATGTTGAACATTACTGAGCGGCTGGGGGAGCCGTTGATGGCGATTTGGGTGAAGGTGTAATCGGTGTTGGTTGAAGTGCCGGGTAGGAAGAAGGCATAGCGCGTGTAGTCGCTGTTTCCAAGTGGGAGTTGTTCGATGTCGCTGGAGGAGAACGTGCCGCCGATGACGTCGGTCTGCGTTTGGAGGAGAGGCGCGGCGGAGGTTACTTCGATTTGAGTGGAGACGGCGCCGGTTACCAGCGTGACTTGAATTTCGTTTACGTTTTCCAGGCTGGTAACTATGCCGGTTTGCACGAAGGTGTTGAAGCCTTGCATCACGACGGTCAATTTGTAGGTGCCTAGCGGAAGTTGCGGGAAGCTGAAGGTGCCCGCGGCGTTGGTGGTGGCTTCGCGTTCGAAGCCGATATCCGCGGCAGCCAGCTTCACACTGGCGCCGGTCACTACCGCGCCGGAGGAATCCTGAACCGTGCCGGTGACGCGGCCTGGATAGTATTGACCGTAGGCGGCGCCCGTGGAAATTAGCAGGACGCCGAGAATTAGCACCGCAGTCAGAATCGCATGCACCTTTTTCATGAATGCCTCCGAGGCCGGTCGCTTTGCTTCAAATTACGCCGCTACTTCTTTCGGATAATTTAGTTGAGCGCAATCGAACACGTTTCTGGCCGTCGCTTCTGCGCGATGCCGACTGCCGTTGATCGAAAGACATAATTGATGGGCTGGGACTTTAGTGATGGATGAGCACGCACTGCACGAGGGCGTTGAGCGAGACAAGTCATCGTTGCCATGAGCAATTCGCCTGTAACACTTGACGCCCCCTTATTGGCGGGAATGTTAGGAGCGTGTTTGGGGAGTGTCAATTACGAAGTGGATGGTGGCGCTTCTTTTCGTCCATACATATGGACGGTGTTCCGCATGCCGGAGGGGTTTTCGAAGCAGTCGGTTCGGTTAACATCGTGTGCACTTACGATGTCGGTTGAATGCGAAGACAGTCGAGTCTGGTCGCGCGATGCCTGATGGCCACAGTTTTCGCTAGCGCTACATCGGCGGGCGCAGCAAGCGGCGCCCCTACGGGGAGATCTTCAAATGTCTGGTTCGACGATGCTCGACGATGCTAACGGCGTTTTTCGGCGGTCCAGCGGGCTTGCCCGTATTCGCCCAGATCTACCGTGCCTTTTGCGTGCGGCAGATCGACGGTGCCGGTGAATTGATAACGGAGCCAGTTTCCTTCGTATCTTTGGGCGCTGCGTAAATAGATTTCGTTGCCGCGGGCCCAGCCGTGCAATTCGCCGGAGAGGATTTCGCCTTTGTGCTCACCGGTTAGTTGCGTGCCGGTTTGTTGTAGCGAGAAACTGTGATCGGCGCTCCCGCATACGTAGGCGATGTGTACATCCCAAAGGCCGGCTACTGCAGGAGAAATTTCGGAGCGATTTGCTGGAGTTGTTTTTGGCGGTGAGGCCAGTGCTGCGGTTAGATTTTCGGCTACTTCTTTTTCCTGGCCAGTGACCATATTTAGGGAGCGAACGGTTACTGAGCTATTTGTTGGATCGGTTTTGTCGCCGGTGGATTCGCCCAGAAAAATTCGCGGAGTTCCCTGCCCCAGTACCTTTTTTATTTCTGCGCCGCTGATCCCGATCTTCGTGCCGTCCCATTTCACCACGAGCGTTGGGCAATTCAGGGTCATGCCGGGGCCTTCGTCCATTTCGGTGGTGACGCCGGGGACGGTGGTGACTCTTTGCTGGACGAATTGCATCCAGGCTCCCCACTGTTTCCATTCCGCGGCGTGATCGCGCTCGAACCATTTTTGCGCGGCTACCATCATGCCAATGATTTCTTCTTTGCCGACTTTCATGGGGCGGCCGTAGGAATGATGCGGGGCGGAATTGATCCAGGCGGCTTTCACTAGATCGGCGCGGCCCATCAGCAGACCGCTGCACTGCGGCCCGCGCATTACTTTTCCGCCGCTGTAGCCCACGAGAGAGACGCCGCGTTGGAGATAAATGTCGGGATTGGTTATGCCTTCGGCGGCGGCATCGACGAATACCGGAATGTTTTTCGGGCGGGCGATATCTACGACGGCTTTCACGCCGAGATTCGCATACTGCTGTGGGATTTTATCGCCGAGCCAGCTCACGCCGAGATCGTTGATTCCCAGCATGTAAATCATGGCGGTTTTTTCGTTGCAGGCCGCGGCGAGAGCCTCGGGAGTGTCGACTTCGATCACTTTTACGCCGGTCATGCGCACGGCTTGATCGTACAGATTGCGCGAATAGCGCGGAATGATGACCTCGCTTTTGAGGCCGGCTAGATTCGGCATGCGGCGAAGTTTTTCTGGATCGGCGCCGGCGATGCAGGCGGTGGTGCCGTGAGCGATCGAGCCGGCGCAGCCGGAGGTTACGATGCAGGCTTCGGCGCCGACTAATGCTGCGAGACGGGCGCTTACGGCATCCATCAATTCATCGAGCTGAACGAAGGCATGCGAGGCGCTTTCCATGGCGCGCATTACTTCGGGCAGAATTAGCGAACCGCCGAGAACGGACTTCACGTGATCGCAATTGATGATCGGGCGAACGCCGATGGAGGCGTAAACGTCGGCATCCGATGTGGGAGCGGGCGGCGGAGCCGCGGCGAGGGGATGCGAAACGGTTTCGAGCAATCCGATAGTGGATAGCGAGCAGCCGGCGCGCAGCCAGTCGCGGCGGCTTAGGACGTTGACGATCGGCGCGCTCTTCTCGGGAGATTTCGATTTCGACTTCGCTGCTTTGCGCATGGGGCTCCTTTTGCTTCGATGGCCGCGATGTTAGGTTTGCGCACGGTGGCTGTCAATTCCCATCACCGTTGCGCTCGAAGCTTCCGTCCATATACGTGGACGAGCGTGTGGACATCTGAACCGAGTCAGTTTATGCTCGCACGCGGGGAGAACAATGGGCGCGACCAAAACACCGAGTGTTTCTTCTGTTCGCCGGGCATTATCGATCATCGAGATTTTGGCTAATGCGCCCAAGGGTTTGGGCGCGTCGGTGGTGAGCCGCAAGATTCATGCGCCGAAGAGCAGCGCGCATACGATTTTGTTGACGCTGGAGCGCAGCGGTTTTTTGCAGCGGGATGCGCGGAACGGCAAGTATTCGCTGGGGCCGAAGTTTTTTACTTTGGGAGACCGCTTACTTGCCGCCACCGAGCCGCGGGAGAAGGCGCGGCCTTACTTGATGGATTTGGTCGACAATACGGAATTGACGGCGCACCTGGCGATTTTGGATGCGGATCAGATTGTGTATGTGGAGAAAATGGATTCGCCGGGCATGGTGAAAATGAATACTTGGGTGGGACGGCGAATCGACGCGCATTGCACGGCGCTCGGTAAGGCGATGCTGGCACATTTGGAGCCTGACCATTTCAACGAACTTTTTCGCGGGTCGGTTTTGAGCCGGCGGACTCGGCGGACGATTGATTCGAAGGAAGCTTTGAAGCGGGATATTCAGAAAATACGAGCGCGCGGTTACGCGATTGATGATGAGGAGTGTGGGATTGGCGTGCGCTGCGTCGCTTCACCGGTGTTCGATCGATCTGGCATTCCGGTGGCGGCGATTGGCGTGGCTGGAACTACCGCGCAAGTTAGCCGTCAGGATATCGAGACGCTTGGCAATTTGGCTAAAATTGCGGCGGCGAAGATTTCGAGAAACCTCGGATTTAATTCCTAATTCCCTTCTCTTTATGCGTTTGTCGTGGTGTGTTTCAACGGCTTAAGTACACAACTTCGTGGATTCCCCTCTTTGCGCGAAACGGCGACGCTTCTTCCGCGGGAGGATTTTATGGGCGGAATGGGTGGACGGGTTGCGGCGCGGACTAAGGACGAGCTTTGGCAGAAATTTCATGAGGATATCGAGCCGGAAGCTGTGGAGCGATTTGGGTTGTCTCCAGAGGTGCCCGCGGATCAGGCGCAGGCTTTTGAGCGGATGTGGTGGGATGCGAATGCACAGCAGTGGGTCTTGGATTTTTATTTTGGGAAATAGTGGTGCGGAGCGGTTTGAGGATGTGGCGCGATTTTACGTGATGGCGAAGATGCTGAGCTGAAGCCCACCGCTACGAAAGCTAGCCGGGTTTTCTTGCGGGCTTTTTTGCTTCTGTGGCTTTCATTAGTTGCTTCGGGCGTTGCTCCTTTTTCCCGCCATTGGCTGCTAGGCTTTGCTTTAGGGCTTGCATGATGTCGATTACCGGGGCGCGCTTGCTGGTGGGGGCGATTCGGTCGGCGGTTCGGGCATACATTCCGAATTCGAAGTTCGGAGTCGCGGCGGCTTCTTCGGATTTGCGGCACAAAAACGCCGGCAGGCTGCCGGCGCTACGAATGCGCTTTGGTGCGCATCACATGGCTGGAGGAATGGTGCTTTGACGTCGCCTTCGAAATTGCTGCGGAAATATCGGGATAAACGCTCGTTTGCTGAGACGCCAGAGCCTTCTGGCGGCGAGGGTGCACAGCCAGGAGTGGCTGTGCTACATGGCGGCTCGTTTGTGGTGCAGCGACATTCGGCTGCTCGGCTTCATTATGACTTTCGGTTGGAGGTGGATGGCGTTTTGAAATCTTGGGCGGTGCCGAAAGGGCCGCCGCTGGAGGATGGCGAGAAGCGGCTGGCGATCCGGGTGGAAGATCATCCGTTGGAGTATGGGAAATTTGAAGGAGTGATTCCCAAGGGAAATTATGGGGCTGGCGACGTGCGGATTTGGGATCGCGGGACTTTTCGGGCGGAGGGATCTCAGCCGGCCGGGGCGCAAATTGAGAATGGTGAAATTAAATTCAGCCTGAACGGAACGCGATTGAAGGGGCGTTTCGTTTTGGTCAAGATGCGAAATTCGAAGCGGCAAAATGAATGGCTTTTTATTCGGAAGGCTGCCGGGGCGCGTGGTGCTGATCCGCCTACTGCGCCCACTGCGCGAAAGAACGGTCGTTCGCGCGCGAAGGAATCGCGGAAAAGCGGATCAATCGTCGATCCTTCGACGCTTTCCGGAGCGGCTCGGGCGCCGATGCCTTCGAAGATTAATGTGGCGCTCGCTACTTTGGCGGATAAGCCATTTTCCGATGATGCTTGGCTTTTCGAGATTAAGTGGGATGGCGAGCGGGCTGTGGTGTGGACGAAAGACAATGGCGTGACGGTTCGATCGCGGTCGCATCGGGATATTACCGCTGAGTGCCCTGAGTTGCGGGATTTCGCGCGGAAGCTTAGCGCGCGGGAAGCGATCGTGGATGGCGAAATTGTGGCGCTGGACGATGCGGGGCGATCGGATTTCAAGAAGCTGCAATCTCGATTTGGCGTGCAGAATCCGTCGGCGACGCTTCTTGCACAAGTTCCGATCGTTTATTACGCGTTCGATATTTTGTTTTGCGATGGATACGATTTGCGGGGCGCGCCGTTGATCGAGCGGAAGGACTTTTTGCAACGCTTGCTGCAAACTTCGGAGGCGATTCGATATTCGGATCATCAAGTGGGTGAGGGCGAGAAGCTGTTTGAAGTGGCGCGGAAGCAGAAGCTCGAGGGATTGATCGCGAAGAAGATGGATAGCGAGTATGTGGAAGGGCGCTCGCGAGTTTGGCTGAAAATCAAAATTGTGCATGACTTGGATGTGGTGATTGCTGGTTGGACGGCGCCGCGGCGGTCGCGGGATTATTTCGGGGCGTTGTTGATGGGCTTATATAAAGGTAGCGAGCTGCGCTACATCGGCAGCGTGGGAACGGGATTTGATCGCGAGTCGCTCGCCGGGATTTACGCGCGACTGCGTAAAATCGAGACTTCAAAGCCGCCGTTCAAGCATCCGCCGAAGGTCAAGGAAAAAATAACTTGGGTCGAGCCTACGTTGATGGCCCGTGTGAAATATCACGAGTGGACTACCGATTTGAAGCTGCGCCAGCCGGTGTTTCTCGGATTTCTGAATGACCGCGATGCTTCGTCGGCCACGTTTGCGGAACAGCGGAAGGAGCCGGAACCTGTGACGAGTCGCCCGAAGGGTAAGCGCTCACATGCCGCGCGAGAAGGCCGAACGAAAGATGGCACTGAGCGGGCGGTTAAAGAGGCGGCCAGAGCGTCGCCGAAATTCGCATCGACTCGCGGAAAAAGCGTCGAGGACGAAGGCGCGCTCGAGGCGGAACTTTCGAAAGGAACTGCGGAATCGCTTTCGGTGATCTTGGACGGCAAAGACGTGGCGCTCTCGCACTTGAATAAAGTTTATTTTCCGGAAGCTGGGTGCAAGAAACGCGATTTGCTGCTGCATTATCTGCGCATGTCGAAATATATTCTGCCGTTTTTGAAGGACCGGCCGCTGGTGTTGAAACGCTATCCGAACGGGATTCATGGCAGTTTCTTTTTTCAGAAAGAGGCGCCGGCGTCGCGCCCGGAGTGGATGCGGACCGTTTCGATTTACTCGAAAGAGCGCGGCGGGGAGATGGAGTATTTTGTGGCGGACGATTTGGCGGCGTTGCTCTATCTCACCAATCTCGGTTGCATTGATCACAATCCATGGTCGAGCCGCGTTGGGAATTTGGATAAGCCTGATTACGTGTTTTTTGATTTCGATCCTACCGAAGGGACTGGTTTCGATGCGGTGGTGGAATTGGCGAAGAGTACCGAGGCGCAATTGACTCGGTTGGGCATGCGATCTTTTCTGAAAACTTCCGGGGCCACTGGATTTCATATTTATGTGCCGCTAGAGGCGAAATATTCTTACGAGCAGGTGCAGATGTTTGCGGCGGCGGTGGCGGAGATGGTGAAGCGGGAACATCCGGAGTTGGTTACGTTCGAGCGCAGTGTTGCGAAACGGAAGAAGGGATCGGTGTTGATTGATACGGTGCAGAATGCGCGCGGGAAACCGCTTGCTACGGCTTATTCTGTTCGGCCGGTGGCTTCGGTGGCGGTTTCTGCGCCGGTTTCGGTTAAGGAATTGAATGGAAAGTTGCGGGCGGATTCTTGGACGCTTGAGACGATTGGGGCGCGGGTGAAACGGGTTGGGGATTTGTGGGGGGATTTTTGGAAGCGGCGGCAGAGGTTGGAGGAGGCTGTTGGTAGAGCTAAGTAGGGCCGCATCTTTCTTGACTGCTTTCTGGCTAGGGCGGTTGCAACAATTCTCATTGTCGTTGGGCTTGCGAAGACGTAATTTGCGTTGATCGAGATGGGCGGACCGAGGTTGAGGGTTGCGTGTGGCATGAGTTGCGCTCGTAAGATGCCGGCGGGGGCGCCAGCGCTACTTTGGATCGATCTCGCTATGTGGTGCGCCGTCGAACGTAGCCTTTGGCTGGATTTGCGCTGGAAAGAGCCGGCAGGGACGCCGGCGGTACGCGAGCCTCGGTATTCTTGGCTTCAATGTACGACTTTTGCTGTATGGATGGTTTGCGATTATTTACTTACGATCCAGCTTTCATCTTAATTGAGGAGGAGGGGCAGATGGCACGTTATGGGAAAGCGGCGGCGAAAAGTGTGAAGAGTGCTGTGGAGCGTGAGGAACGCGGGGCGCTGCGTTCGGGCAAAGGTGGGAAAGGCGGGGTGGTGACGAGCCGCAAGCAGGCGATTGCCATCGGACTTTCGGAGGCGCGGAAGAAAGGAGCAAAAGTTCCGCCGAAGAAATAATTGACGTCATCTCATCAATACATTTGCAGGCGGATTGACGTGTCCTCATGGGCTCAAGAGTCTGTGTCAGAACTCGAATTCAACGACGAAAACCCAGTGCTACTTCGGGCCGGTCGTGAACCCCGGCCCCTACGACGCCAACGGCAAACGGAAAATGCAGATTCCTCACCCCTAAAGCGGTTCGGGATGACAGTCTACGCTCGCTGTCAGTTTCTAGCGCGGAGGCTGAATCTGTCGCGTAAGAAAGGAACGGCGCGATCTAGCGTGTGGCTGCCGTAGCGCGCCCATTGCGGTAATGGGCGCGGAGTTTCGGCCAGGAGATTTGAAAGATGAAGTAGAGATGGATTCGAGTCCGCGATTATTTTTACTAGCGACGTTAGCGGAACCGCTAGAAGAAGTCCCATCACGCCCCAGAGCCATCCCCAGAAGAGCATGCCGACGGTGGCCGCGACCGGACCTATTTGTACGCGCGAGCCGATGAATTTGGGAATCAGGATGTTCGCGGAAATCATGTGTAGCGATCCGACGGTGAGTACGATGATGATAAAGGGCGTCGCGGAGCTGAATTGAAATGCGGCGGCGACGACCGGCACGATTAACGCCAGCAACACGCCGAGAAATGGGATTAAATTCAGGAAGCCGCTGACAATTCCAAGTTCTACAGCGCCATTTAGTCCCAGATTCCAAAAAACGAGGACGCTGACGGCCATCATCAGCGCTCCGATAATTAAATTGCCCACCACGAAGCCGCGCACCATCTGATTGAGACGGGCGATGAATCGCGGCACATCCATTTTCGAGCCGAACATGCTGGTGAATCTGACGTACATGCGATCTTTTCCAACGAGCATGAAGAACGCGAGAAACGGAACTACACCGCCGACGATTACCGCGCCCCAAACGGAGCCGAATCCGCGGACGATGAAGCCGGGCCAGTCGGTGGACTGCTTGATGCGAACTTCGGCGACTTTTTTCGAGGAGCCGTCTTCGGGGGTGAGGGCCCCAGCGCTTTCGCGGACCTTTTCGATTTCCTGGGTGAGTGGGGCAACGGCGTGGCGAATACGCCAGGCGTACTGCGGGATTTCGTCGACGGCTGCGGCCGCTTTGCCGTAGTAGGTGTAGGACAATCCGCCGATGGTTAGCATTCCTAGAATTATGACTAGCGCGGAGGAAAGAGTGCGCGGAATATGCCAGCGCTCGAGGCGCGAGATGATTGGATCGATCAAAATTGCGAGGAAGGCTGCGAGAAGGACGGTGATGCAGAGCGAACTGGCGAAAAAGCCGAAGGCTACGAGGATGGCGATCACGATGATCCACAAAAGCGCGGCTAGTTTCGGGAGCAAGTCCTGCCAGGTGGTGTCGTCGCGGCGATCGACGGACTTTTCGGAGACGTTATCGGCTGGGTTTTCGGGCATGGAGATCAAAAGTGCGTGAGCGTTCGGACTTTGAATGTTTTCGCATCGATGCGGTTACGACGGAGATTCTACAGACGCGGTTTTCTTCCGGCCATCGGGTGATACTGCCACTTCGCTAGGAGATTCCATGTAGGCGCGGCCGGATTATTTGCCGAAGGTGACGAAGAGGCCGATGGATGCGGCTGCCATTACGATTGTGGAGAGCCAGCCCAGCCAGAAGAGAGGGCGTGACAGAGTGAAGCGGCCCATTACTTTTGGGTTTGCGGCCATGACCATCATCACCACCAATGACGGAACGGCTACCACACCGTTCAGAACCGCGGCCCAGAAAAGTTGTTTGATGGGATTGAAATGCAGAACGGTGAGTGAGAGGCCGACGACGGTGGCCGCTGCGATCGTCCCGTAAAATCCTTTCGCTTGTTTTGGTTTCCGTTCCAGACTGGCGGGCCATCCGAATGCTTCGCTCACGCCGTAGGCTGCCGAGCCGGCGAGCACCGGAACCGCGAGCATGCCGGTGCCGACAATTCCAGCGGCGAATAACAAAAAAGTGAACCGGCCGGCCAGAGGCTCGATTGCTTTTGCGGCTTGCGTGGCGGTTTGAATATCGGTGTGACCGTGGGCGTGCAAAGTGGCGGCGGTCGTGAGGATGATGAAGAACGCGACGATATTGGAGCAGGCCATGCCGATTAATGTGTCGACGCGAATGCGGGCGAGCTGAGCCGTGGCATCCTGCGGATTTTTCTTCAGCGGTTGATCGGCGGCGGTGGTGCGAACGTCTTCGACTTCTTCGGAGGCTTGCCAGAAGAAAAGATAGGGGCTGATGGTGGTGCCGAAAACGGCGATGAGCGCGGTGAAGTAGCCGCTTTGGCTTGAAAAGATTGACGGGAGCAGAGTGGCGCGGATTGCCGCTTTCCAGTCGATATGTACGACGAAGGCTACTGCTACGTAGGAAAAAATTGCCAGCGTGATCCATTTCAGATAGTGGACGTATTTTGTGTACGGGACGAAAATTTGTAGCAGCAACGAAATCAGGCCGAACGCTGCTACATAAATTTCCGCGTGGCCGGGCACGAGCAAGCTGAAAGATGCGCCCATGGCACCTAAATCGGCGCCGAGATTGAATGTGTTAGCGGCGACGAGCAGGCCGACCATGCCGAAAAGAAGCGGGCGCGAGTAGTAGCGGCGCATGTTTCCGGCAATGCCTCTGCCGGTGACGCGTCCGATGCGCGCGCTGATTTCCTGAGTGGCGGCCATCAGCGGATAGGTGAACAGCATGGTCCAGAGCATGCCGTAGCCAAATTGCGCGCCGACTTGGGAATAAGTGGCGATTCCGCTGGGATCGTCGTCGGAGGCGCCGGTGATCAGGCCGGGGCCCAATTTTTGCAATAGACTTTTGACGCGGGGAAATTTTCCTGTGGCGTAGTGCGCGGGCTCTTGATGCGCCGGGTCTGGATTTTTGGAATGGCCGGATTTAGGCCGCTTTGGATGTGCGATTAAGGGCAGAAAAGTTCCTCGCGCTCGAGAAGCGAATTAAAAGACCCAGAATTCCCCGGCGGGCTGAAGATTTCCCGCCGGGAATTCTGAATGAAAAGTTAACGCCGTTTTGATTTCGCGCGCGAAGTTCTGGCTTTCGCGGGTGCGGCTCGCATTCTTGGGCGCGCCGAACGCGCTCTCACGCGAGTAGCCCGCGCGACTTTGGTCCGTGCGCTGACAGATTTCGCCCGGCGGACGCGATGGAGTCTGCGCGGCGCGTGCTCGTGCACGATTCCGGTCTTGACGGCGACGGCACCGATGGCCGAGCCGATAGACTTGGCTACTTGGGTCAAGACGCCGGCCGTTTCTTGCGCCGTTTCCTTTACTTTTCCGGTCATGGTCTTCGCTGTCATCGCGATCCTCCTTGAAATTTCAGTTGGCCCTGGATTTTGCAGTTTGAAACCCGGCCTTTTGCCAGTCGTTTTTTGCGAACTAAACGTCGTCAGAGGATAGGCGCATGGTTGGCGGAGGCATATCGGGTGAATCATTGAGTTGCCGGGGGGAATAGGCTCGCCTGGGCGGCCTTCTCCAGAGGGCAATTCGGAAATTGTCGTGCCTACGCCGCGGAGAAGGCCGCCGCCTTTTTCGCGCATGATGTCGGCGAGCGCGAATTCGTGATCGAAGCGCTGGAGTTGGACATCGAAATTATTTTCGACGGTGAGATCGATCGCGTCTCGCCGCGAATTAATTCGGAAAGCCTGCCGTAATCTGTGGAGCGGGACGGCCTCACTTCAGGCGCGTGAAATGGAATTAGAAACCGGCCTGGAGTTCGAAAATCGGTGTGCGTGTCCTTGGCTTCAAAGGCGGGCTGCTGTATGCGTTACAAAGCCGCACCGGCAAACGGGCGCCAAGCCACGCGTCGGCGGGCTGCTCGCCATCACGGAGGGACTAACTTTTCGGAATGTAGCCGGCCGCGCCCGAATTTGGAGGCACGACGCTCGTGTTGAAGCGGTTGGTGCCGGCGTTATTCCAGTGCTCGATTGAGGCGGGCGTTCCGTCTTGAAGTTTCGCCGCGAAAAATACTTTCCAGGTTCCAGGGCCGAAGGCTACGTAGATCATGTTGCCCTTCTTTTCGCCCTCGCGTTCTCCGGCTTCCTGGCCCTCTTTAAAATCTTTTTCGTCGTTGCCATTCTTGCTGGAATCTTTTTCGCCGGAGTTGCCGTCGCTCTGATGTTTCGGATCGGCTCCGGCGGGGCGGCGTCCGGCACTCTTGAATACGAGGCAGCCGGTCGGGTCGACGGCGACCTCATCGGCATGGAGATGCAGCGTTTCGCCGGCGGCATCTTGTTCCGTTCCGTTCAATACGACGCACCAGTAATAGCTGCCGTATTCAATCGCAGACATAGGCACCTCGATCGCCGGCTGAAATTGCAAGGGCATATTCGGGCCAATCCGTTCGGTTGTAATTACGGGAAACGCTGTAGTTTTGGCTTCTGGAATGTGTACGGAAATGTGGCGCCGGGCGGTTTTTTAGCGGGGAATCATGAATACCCAATGTATGCGAAATGTACTTGACAGGCATGCAGTCTCAAGATAGCTTGCCCGCCAGGCACCGTGCTCTCGGGGGTGCTGTTTCTTCAGGACGATCGCATGGGTCGAGCTGGCCGTCAAGTCACTGATGCGCTTCGACTTTCGCCACGAAGCGAGACGAACGGGTCGCCATGCATTCGCCGCCGCCTACAGTTCAGCTTTTCATCTTGTTCTTCGGTAAGATCCCGCGAGATGTTCGGAAAGGAAATTCAATGAAAAGCCTACTGCGCTGCATTTCCGCGGCGGCAATTCTGTGCGCGGCGGTGCTCCTGATTATTGGGTTACGCGCGATTCCCGCAAGCGCGCAGGACGCGACGCCGCCGGAAGTCACTGTGATCCACGCCGGCAAAATATTCGACGCGCACGCCGGAAAAATGATCGAGAACCAGGACATTTTGATTCGCGGTGAGAAAATCGAGAAGGTGGGGCCGAATCTCGCGGTGCCGGCGGGGGCGCACGAAGTCGATCTGCGCAAAGCTACCGTGATGCCGGGTTTTATCGATGTGCACACGCATCTCACATCGAAGGCTGGGGCGGCCGGCTACAATTCTCTGGGAGTGTCGATTCCCCGCCATGCGCTGGCTGGGGCGCGCAATGCACGCGTCACGCTGCTGGCTGGATTCACCACCGTCCGAAATGTTGGGGCGGAGGGCTATGCCGACGTGGCGTTGCGCGATGCGATTGATGAGGGCGACGTGATCGGGCCGCGCATGCAAGTTTCCGGGCCAATCATCAGCATCACCGGCGGTCACGGCGACAATAATTTGCTGCCTTTCGAATTTCACTACAACGCGGAGGGGGTTGCGGATGGCGTGCCCGCGGTGATGGCCAAGGTACGCGAAAATATTAAATACGGCGCCGACGTGATCAAGTTCACCGCATCCGGCGGCACCTTTTCGAAGGGCGATAGTCCCCTTTTCGAGCAATACAGCCCCGAGGAAATGCAGGCGTTGGTGGCGGAGGCGCACCGGCTTGGCCGCAAGGTGGCTACCCACGCGCACTCGGCGCAGTCTATTAAGGATGCGGTGCGCGCGGGCGTTGATTCGGTGGAGCATGGAATTTTCATGGATGAAGAGTGCATCCAGCTCATGAAGCAGCACGGAACATATCTTTCGGCGACTACCTATCCGCTTTTTTGGTACGAGAAAAACGAGGACAGCCTGCATTTGCCTCCGTGGGTGATCGAAAAAGTGGCCATGATTATTCCCGCGGCGAAAGTGAATGTGGCGCGTGCGTATAAGGAGGGAGTAAAAGTCGCGCTGGGAACGGATGCTGGCGTTTACCCTCACGGATTGAATGGCGGCGAATTTTGGTCGATGGTTCAGCTAGGATTGACGCCGGTGCAATCTTTGCAGGCGGGCACCGTGAATGCCGCCGATCTGATGGGCTGGAGCGATAAAATCGGAGCGATCGAGCCGGGAAAATACGCCGACATCGTCGCGGTGAACGGCGATCCGCTCAACGACATTACTTTGCTGCAGCACGTGGATTTTGTGATGAAGGGCGGCGTGGTTTACAAAGGAAATCAGTAGCCGGCGCATCGGCCGGTTTGCGAGATTTTGCGGAATTAGAGGCAGCCAACGAGAGGGCCAGCGGCGCGCGAATCGCCGCCGGCCAAAAAGTTTGAATCATTGGGGGGAATCGCTAATGATACGAAAACTCTTCGTCTCAGCAATGTTTTGGGCGCTGCTTGCGGGCGCGACCTTTGCGCAATCGAATACCGGCGAAATCACCGGCACGGTTCACGATCCCCAAGGCGCCATTGTTCCTGGCGCGACGATCACCATCAGCAGTGCGGCTACCGGCCTTTCCCGCAGCGCGACTACACCGGATAATGGTTCGTTCCGCTTTCTCGCCCTCCCAGCCGGAAGCTATTCGCTTTCGGCCGAAAAATCCGGGTTCGCCATCGCCAAAGTCGAGCACATCCAAGTTCGCGTGGATGAAATTTCCACCGTCGATGTGGCGCTGGCCGTCGCGCAGTCCACGCAATCCGTGACTGTCGAAAGCAACGTCACGCTCACCGACACCGAAACCGCCCATCTCGGCAGCGTGATCAATGAAGATCAAGTCACCACTCTTCCGTTGAATGGACGCAATTTCGCGCAGCTTGCACTACTGAACGCGGGAGTCTCCGCATCAGGCGGCGGCGGTGGACAGCAAGGCGGCGAAGGCGGCATCTCCGGCTATTCCTCGAATGGGCAGCGCTCCACTTCGAATAATTTCATGGTCGACGGCATCGATAACAATAATTACGAGGCTGGCAGCGTGGCGCAGCTTCCTTCGATCGATTCCATCCAGGAATTTCAGGTGCAGACGAATAATTATGCCGCGGAATACGGGCGCAGTAGCGGCTCGATCGTAAATTTGGTCACAAAATCGGGCACCAACCAGATCCACGGCTCGGCCTACGAATTTTTCCGCAACAATGCGCTAGACGCGCGCAACTTTTTTGCCGATCCCAATTTCTCCGCTCCCGAACTGCGCCTGAATCAGTTCGGCGGCACCATCGGCGGCCCGATCCAGAAAGACAAAACATTCTTTTTCGGAAATTATGAAGGCTTCCGGCAGGTCGCGGGCATCACCAGCCTGACTAACGTTCCCACCGACGCGCAAAGATCCGGTCTATTTTTCAATCCAAACACCGGTCAAACTCAGCAAGTCACCGTAAATCCCATCAGCGCGCAGCTTTTCACGCTATTTCCCGAGCCAAATACCACTCAGCCCGGCGGAAATTTCGTGGCTTCACCAAACCTCACCAACAGCACCGACCAGTACTTGATCAAAATCGATCATCACCTCGAGCACGGCATGTTGACGGCGCGCTACAGCTATACGGGGGCCACGATTTTCTTTCCCTTCCAGCCCGGCCAGGGAGTCACAGCAATTCCCGGCTATGGTGTGAATGACAAGGAATCGACGCAGCTCGGATCGCTCGGTTATACCTGGTTCATCAGCCCCGCATCGCTCAACGAATTTCGTTTTGGATTCACGCGAGTCACCGGCTTCACTTCGAATCAACCGGGCGCTCAGGCCGCAACGTATGGGTTCAATACCGGCTGGCCGGCGGGATCGCCGATGGGCCTCGGCAACATTCCCAACATCACTTTTTCCGGCGGGCTGGTTTCGGGTGTCAGCGCAACGTCGAATCTCGGCTCGACGGGCAACAATCCCGCCGGCAACTGGATCAACACGCTGCAATTCGTGGACAACTTCTCGCACGTCACGCCGCGCCACGAATTTAAATTCGGCGGCGAGGCGCGCAATATTCGCGACAATCGCGTCTACGATCTTTTCTTCAACGGCCAACTCGGTTACACCGGCACGGTCAACCCCGAAGGAATTCCGAATCCGCTGGTGGATTTTGCCGAGGGACTGCCGAGTTCTTCGCTGCAATTCGTGGGCAATTCCGGGCGCAGCTACCGCACCACGAGCTTCGATTTCTTCGCGCAGGACAAATTCAAGCTGCGCCCCAATCTGACGCTCACTTACGGGCTGCGCTACGAATTAAATACGGTGCTGCACGACGCGACCGGCCGTTCGAGCACGTGGCGCCCGAATTTGTTTACCACTTACCTTCCGCCGAACGCGGACCAGACCAACCTGGCACAGCTGCAATTGTCGGGAATCGCGACGCAGAGCCAATTGGGCGGTCTGTATAACGGCGACCACAACAATTTCGCGCCTCGCATCGGCATCGCCTGGGCGCTCGGCCCGACGCAGTCGACGGTGCTTCGCGCGGGATACGGGATTTTCTACGACACTGTATTCGGGAATATTCCGGGCAACGTGATGTTGAATCCGCCGTTTTTGCCGGACTACTACATCCCCAATCCTCCGTTCCCGGCATCTTTCGGGCCTTCCGGATTCCCGGTGATCACCGTCACGGCGGCCAACCTGCCCACGCCTTATTCGCAAGCGTGGAATCTCGACGTGCAGCATCAACTACCCGGCAAAATGTTGCTCGACGTCGCGTATGTCGGCACCACCGGCACGCATTTGCCGCGCTTCGTCCAAATCGATCAGGCCTACATCACGCAGGCGCAGGTCAATGCGCTCACCAATCCCGATATCGTCACGCGAATGAACATCCTGGGAATTCCGCCTCCCGCCCAACAGTTCCTTTTGCAACACATCGACCAGATGCCCACCATCATTCGCGGCCCATACTTCGGCTTCGCGCAGATTTTTCAAGCGCAAGATTCGATGAGTTCGAATTACAACGGACTGCAGGTCAAGCTGGATAAACAGCTCTCGCACGGACTCACGTTTGGGGCCGCTTATACGTACTCGAAATCGATTGATAGCGCATCGGACTTTTTCGGGTCCGGCGCGAACGGGACGACGATCTTTCCGCAGAACAATTACGATACGGCGGCGGAAAAGGGCCTATCTGATTTCGATATTCGCCACCGCTTCGTGTTCAATTACATTTACAGCATTCCGAGCCTGAAGAATTTGTGGCAAGCGATTCCGGAGCGGGTCGGCGGCGGATGGCAGATCAGCGGCATCGTTACTGCACAGACTGGCCAGCCGTTCTCGGTGTTGACGGGCGCAAACCAAAGCAGCACCGGACTGGGCGACGATCGCGCGAACGTGAGCGGCGATCCGAACCACGGCCCGCATACGGTGCAGCAATTTTTCAATACCAGCGCGTTTTCGCTCAATGATTTGCTCACCTTTGGGAATTCTGGCCGCAATATCGTGACTGGCCCCGGATTCACTGGCGTGGATTTCGCGCTGATGAAGAACACGATTGTCACCGAACGCGTGACGGTGCAATTCCGCGCGGAGTTTTTCAACATATTCAATCATCCGAACTTCGCGCTGCCGAATAATGTGCTGACTTCGCCGTCGTTTGGCGCCTTGTTCCAGACGCCGGACGTGGCGCAGAATAACGTGGGCTTGGGGTCTGGCGGACCGCGCTTGATTCAATTTGGGCTGAAGTTTTTGTTCTAGAAAGGAATTATGAGGCGGCAACTTAGGCAACTGCGAACGCGGATTTTCGGTGCGTTGGTCTTGCTTTCCTGTGTGTCTGCGTTCGCATTTGCTGTTCCAGACGGGCCGCGCGTTGAGTCGCTCGGCCCGAATCTGTATGCCTACATCTCCGACAACGACAGCAGCGCGAATTCCACATTCCTGATCGGTCCGAAAAGTATTTTGGTAGTTGATTCGGGCATCGATCGCTTTGAAGCCGGAAAGCTGCTGCGCGAAATCCGCAAGATATCGCAGCTCCCGGTGGATTACATCGTAAACACGCATTATCATCCGGACCATCAGGGCGGAAACGGAATCGTCGGACCTGACGCGGCTATCATTTCGTCGCCGTTCACGCGCGAGAGAACCATTACGGTGGCCGAAGCGACTTCGAAACCTGGCGCAGCGCGGCCTGCCGGACATGAATTCATGTTTCGGCCGGCCACAGAGACATTCACGGACAAATTGACTGTTTATCTGGGTGACTATCCCGTCGAGGTAATAGCGGCATGGCCAGCGCACACTCTTGGCGACGTTTACGTCTATTTTCCGATGCAGCGTGCGGTGGCCACCGGCGATTTGTATCTTACGAACAGCGTGCCGGCGATGGACGAGGGCAGCGCGTCGCACTGGATTCAGGATCTCGATCAAATATTGGCGTTGCCCGCCGATCATTTCGTGCCGGGACATTTCGAGGTGGGTACGCGGCAGACGGTTCAGCGCTTCCGCGATTACATGAACGATCTCAATACGCAAGTCGTGGCGTTGGCCAAAACCGGCGCCACCGAAAAAGAAATCCGCGAAAAAATTCAGCTCCCGAAATACGCCGATTTCCGCCAATACGCAAAATACGAAGCCACTTTCGGCGACAACGCCGCGGCGATCCTCAAGCAAATCCGTACGTCTAAGTAGTCGTGTGCTCGCAGCAATCGCATCTTGCTGGCGGTCGCAAGAAGCGCCCAGTAGATCTAGAAACTTTCACGGCAGCGAATCAAGAATCGTGTAAGCTTGTGAACGAGCGCCCGTAGCTCAGTTGGATAGAGCGTCTGCCTTCTAAGTCTAACGGAGCGTATTATCAATAAGTTACGACCACTTGCGATGAATGTACGCGGTTCGTTACAAGTAGCTACGTAGCTTGCACTTACGTTCGATTCGGTCGCTTGTCATCGTAGTTCGTCGGGTTTCCCGGTAGGCACAAATTTGGGCACACTCAAAAATCGTGCCCTTCCAGGGTATCGGATGCGAGAATACGGCGCTATCGTTTGGCGTGCGCCAGTGGTGGCGTACCCTTGGTTTCACTGCCCATAAGCGCAAGAATGTGAACGTCTCCACTCGGAAACCGAGCTGTCAATTCTAGCTGGCCTCCCATGGCTCGGATTACGTCGCTTAACGTGCTCAAGTACATATCGGTTCGGTGCTCGATCTTTGAAACTGCGCTTTGGTCGATATTGAGCCGCTTCGCTAGTTCTACTTGGGTGATGTTTTGAGCGTCCCGAAGCTCGGCTAGAGGTAATGCCTGAATCATCTTTCTCGCGGACACTTCTGAGCGAGCCTGAGCATTCGACGACATTTTCTTGCGCAGTTCATCAAAATTCCTCGCCATATTTCGCTCCCTCCCGCCTTGATCTTGTCTCACGTTCTATGGTTTGCAGATGATCGTCAAACAATCTGTCCGCGACGGGAATATTCTCGAAATACCAACTTGCATTACCCGTCTTATCGCCACCTAAGAGAAGAATTGCATGGCGACGTGGATCAAATGCAAAGAGCACCCTATAAGGGCGGCCAGCGTGTTGAACCCGAAGCTCTTTCATATTCGCGTGACGCGATCCGTCAACGGAGTCGGCGTGTGGCCGACCTAGTGCCGGACCCAACTCCTCAAGCAATCGAACCTTGGCATTAACATCAACTTGCTCGTCCTCCGAAAGATCGTTCCACCAGACCTCGAACTCGTCGGTGAATTCAACGACCCATGCCATGGACGGAATATGCCATAGACGGCATATCTTGTCAAGCGGTTTTTAACAGTCTCGCAGCAGACGGCTGGCGAAGAGGAGGGCCCCATTTAATGCCGGGTGCCTTTTTGAGGTGTACGGGGCTCTCACACCTGAACGTTTTTTCGACATCTCAGAACCGAAGCGAGCTAGTTCTATCGCAGATTGAACCCGAAGTACTATGGACAAACGCACCAGTTGAATCTATTGTTGCAGTGATGCGAAAGCCCCGCAGACAGAGGAGACGAACTGCAATGAAAGCCTTAACACCCGATGAAGTGCTGAAGGTTCTGAAGGTTGCAGCGAAGGAATCGAAGCGCAATGCGGCGATGATCTTGCTCGCGTTCAAGCACGGGATGCGGGCAAGCGAGGTATGCAATCTGCGGTTAGGCGATGTCGATTTGAAAACGGGCGAGATTACCATTCGCCGTCTTAAGGGCAGTCTCAAGACCACGCAACCGCTAGTTGATCTTGCTGGACAGCCGTTGCTGTCGGAAAAGCGCGTGCTGCGAGCGTGGCTTGAGGAGAGGCGCGATTCGAGCGATTACGTGTTCGTGAGTCAAAAGGGTGGGAAGCTCGACCGCAGCGCGTTCTTCCGAGCGTTTCAGTCGGCTGCGCGCCAAGCGGGGCTATCCGCAGACAAGTGCCATCCTCACTCGCTAAAGCACGCCCTGGGATTCGCCCTGGTCGCCGCGAACGTCAACCTAGCTATCGTGAAGCAAGCCCTCGGACACCGCTCAATCGCTTCCACGGCTGTTTATACGACGCCTACGGACGAACAAGCAGGCAAGGCTGTGACGACTGCTCTCGCTGGCCTGTTCTAAGTCGCTTGTCACAATTTGACACACCGCGAGGCCCCGAGCTGTCGGGGCTTTCGTGTCGCTGTGCGGACGCCACGTTAAACAAACGTGACATTATCGTCGGGGCCCCCTTAGCTCCGACTATTCATAGGATTCCGTATCTGAAAGATATGACCCGTACGACTTCCGGTCTGCCAGCGTCTCGGTGATGCCCAAGAGGTTGTAATGTCCAGAAGGAAAACGTATTTCGATCAGATACCTGTGAAGCTAGTCCGGCAGATTGTTAAAGACCATCGGCGGAAAACAAAGGTTGTTCAGGGTAAAGGAACAAAAAAACATTGAGGGACAGGCTACTGACGAGAAAGCGATCACTTCCCCGCTCCTGATTATCGCGCAAATCGGAAACTGAGTCCCGACGGGCCTCGAATATCGCATCGTTCTTACCGTTTTGATGCGTTATTCACAGAATCGCGTCCCTAACCTCTTTGGATGGCATGGCCGTAAAGTGTCAACTCTCAAAGTAATGTTGCGTTTTGGCCTCTGAGAGATGCCCTAGCTGCTGCTCGGCGCAAAGTAGGCTTCCAGCCAAAATTTGAGCGTCAGATCATGCTGGCTTGGTGAACCGAATAGGTTCGGCTTCAATTCGAGTTCGTACCGCTCCCGCAGAATTGCAGGCTCAAGATGCATCGTCTTAGCTAGATACTCAACGTCTTGCCGGTCTCGCTCGACGTTCCGGCTCAGCTTCGAGAGAACTAGGTCGTATGCATCTGGCACGAACAGGCGAATCTTTTTGAAGCGTCCGGGGTGAAGCTCTGTTAGCCGCTCGTCGTAGTTCTCGGGAATCGATTCAACGCCCGTATGTTGGACGTGGACTTTGTGTTTTCGCGCTAGGTCTGAACCTGGCCCAGCCAGCCGTTGCAGGTCATTTAGACAGTTGTGAGGAAAGAGGGTTCGATAATCTAAATCGTTTGTGCTTCGTGGGAGGCCGTAGCCTGCAACAACAGCGAAGCCACCTATGCAGTGTAGTTCGATGGGTTCGTCTAGGAGCGTGTCCAGTTCCGTTAGGAATTGTGCCCAGGGCGATGGAAGGTCATTCGACATAGCGCAGCGTTTCGGGCCGCAGATCACTTAGAAGATTCCACTGTTGCGCTTGCTCCGAACGATGTTCTTGAAGCCAGCGGCGTTCTGGCCCACTCAATTCCCGACAGAAAGAATCCTCTTTTGCGAGTTTGCTATCAGCAAGCTCCTGCTCAGCTTTTTGAAGATCATCGTTTCGGCCTGCCAACTTCGCCAGAGTCACAGCGAAGCCCAGGCGATTTTGCAGGTTTCTAACTCGCGCCTGTGGAACCAACCAGTCAAAGTCCATGTCTGGGTAGCGGTAAACGAGCCAGGGAAGCCCTTCCGCAACGCGAGCCTCAAGGTTGCGCTGGCCTAGAGCCGTCAGCAAAAACTCCGCCGGATTCAGTTGCCTTGTTGTGCGATGTAGATGTGCAAAGCCGGGATATCTAAGCGAAGCAAGCTCCCGCGCCAGGAAATCAGGGCTCACGTTTCGAGGAGCATCGGAAACAGGTAGCACTGTGGGCGACACCTCGTATTCACGCATCAGTTTTCGGGCAAGTTCAGGAGATGGCTTTCTTCCGCCGCTTTCCAGCATTGAGAAATAGGCCTGGGTCACACCCAAACGGGTAGCGGCCTGTTGCTGGGTGTAGCCGCGCCGCAACCTAGCTTGCTTTAACTGTTCTAAATTCATGCCAAGTTTATAACATAGACTTGTTATATTCGTCAAGAATTTTCCGAAGAGTCCGTATGCCCTTTGTCTATATATGTTTAGCAGACCACTAAATTCCTGTAGCCTAAGGGGGAAGGGGCGAGTACAGTTCGATATATGTCAATTTTTACAAAACCGGTATCGCAGCTAAATACGGACGATCTCCGAGAATTGCTAAACAATGGCGCGGTTGAGAATGTGCTTCTAGAGTTCAAGCTCCTAGTCCCGAACAAGGAAGAAACGTTAAAAAAGATATCTTCCTTCGGCAACACCTTTGGCGGCTTTGTCGTCATCGGAGCAAAAGCCGATAGCGCGGATGGTCGTATCCAAGACCTTCCCGGCGTGGACATCGAGCCTGGCTACAAGCAGAAGGTCGTGCAATGGTGTTTCGACGGAGCGAGTCCGCCGCTCGTTGTTGAGGTATCAGACCCGATCCCGGCACCCGCTGGTGACTCGAAGGTTTGCTATGTCATTCACATAGCCGAGAGCGACGTGGCTCCTCATTTTCTGAACGGCAGGAAGGGGGTTTGGATTCGCACCGACGAGTTCAGCACCCGCTATGATGCGCAGCTAGCCAACGAAGTAGAGTTACGGCACCTATTGGATAGGCGAAGGTTAGTACGCGAGCGCCGCGATAGGATTCTAGAGCGAGCGAGAAAAAGGTTTGATGTCTATATCGCCAAAATGCATACGGACAAAGGAGGAAACAGGACGAAGGTGGGGCCGGTGCTTGAGTTTGCCGTGGTTCCGCGCTTTCCCGCGCTGCAACTGTGCCGACACGAAGAATTCAGAGAATACATTCTGAAAAGCTATGTAAATTGGCGGCAAGTAATGTTCCCCAACCCTGGGCAGCCGATTCTTTTTCAACATGAGAGTGCCATCATTCTGAATCCAGTCCGTCAGGAGTCAATCTTTGAGGTCAATGTGTGGGGATTGCTGTTTTACGCTGTCCAGATTGAATCTACCCATGGGGAGATAGAAGGCATTCACCCGTTTGAGCTGGTCGGATATGTGCTGGTTTTTATTGAACACGCTGCCAAAATGCTTAACGCGCTAGGATATTCGGGGCCGATCCTCATCGACGCGGCACTACGCTCCATCCTGAATGCTATGTGGTTTCGCACTTATCAAGGCGGCGTAATCTCGGCAGACACGGGTTCGGAACTCGATGATGTGGTCGATTTTTCTGTTTCAACTACCAGCGAAGCGTTGACCAAAAGGCCGGATGCTGTCGCAATGGAGGTTCTCAGATACATATTCCTTTCGGTGAACTGGCCGGGAATGGTTGAAACCTCTAAAGAACTCGAAAATTTGATTCGGATCGGCTATCAATACAATTTCTGGCCGAAGCCGACCACTCTCCGCATATGAGTCGCACATAGCCCGGAATCCAGGCACACGAGGTTTAGCCTAGGCGCTCGACCTCGACCAGGCTAGTGCAACGCAGCGCACAATGAACGGTCTGCGGAAACTACGTAAGGGGTGTGTGGTCACCAACCTAACACGTTTCGGGCCTCGACAGGACTGACTAGCGTGAAGAGATGTCATCGAGAGACGGCGATGGATTTCGCCGAATCGTCACGCCGCGTCGCGTGGAGGTGCGTCGCCGGGCTATATTAGAGTGGTCTTACTGCCCATTCGATTTGCGCGATTGTTGTCGTAAGGAGGCGTAGCGGTGCCTCGTAAGCCCAACATGAGCGTGACGAGCCGCTTTTTCGACGAAAAGCCGCCTCTCGCGGAACGGCAAGTCCCGTCGCCTTTTCCTCATCCGCCTCCGAACCGGGAGGCGATAGGCCGACTCTCGTTTCGTGGGCCCTCTCCAAAACTCGACTGCTCCGTTGCGGAATTATCGCACGCAATCCGTATTGCAGCGCAGCCCGATGCAATTGTGTTCCCGGACACCAGCATCTTTACGCGAGAACTCGATCCGTCTTTGATCGAAGCCTTGAGCAGCAAGAAAATATTCATCACTCCCAACGTTTGGAAAGAATTGCTCCCGTGGCTGAAAACACCGTTTCATAACAAAGCGTTTCGGGATTTTGTTGTCGCCGCAGTGAAAGATCAAGTGGATACGGGGCGCAACGGACAGTCTTCGGCAGCGACTCAGATGTCTCGACGAAATGACGCTAGTAAGGTCGAGGTATTGTTTCTCGATGAGACGTACACGAATCACGGCTATGACTACTACCTCAAACTCCTTGCGCTACGAAAAGCGATTGGGCCGGTGGCGATGGCTGTATTGACGAAAAGACTTGGAAGAATTCCCACACACGATGAATTCCTGGCCGAAGTGCAGGGACGATTCGGCGCGCGTGGCTTTCTGCTTGCCAAGAAAGGCGAGGAAGCAGCGAAATCTCCAAATGTGCTCACCGACGAGCACCTCGTCGTCATGTCCGTTCTAACGGCCATCCTGAGCGGACGGGAGGTATTTATCGTCACGCGCGATGCCGATGTCTTTGACCAGTATCATAAAATTCTGTGCCTTATAAAAGAGCACTATAGAGCGATGCTCGTAGCCGACCGCTACGCGAAATGCCCCAGCGCAGTCGCATTCCGTGAGGTTCCCATTCAGAATGACGACGTTCACATTCCGACGTTTTCGGGAAATTCAGTTCTTGAATTTGAAACGACTGACCTTGACTTCGACCCGCTACCCAAAGAGTTCCATTTTGTAAACGTCTATTGCTTTTTGATCGGTGGCGATACGCAAAACCTTAGGCTTTCGTCTTCGTGTTTTTGCGCCGAAACCGAGATAGCACAAATGCTGATAATAAAGTCTGCTACCGGAGGCCTTAGTACGGACAAATTTGGAGGCCGAAACTGCACAATACGTACTGCTGCGCTAACACCCGAAAATCATAAGGTCATCATTTCGATAGGCCGTGAAATGAAGCTCACTTTTGGTCATATGGGTGTCTTTGGAGCGGACGACTTCAATAACGTTCTATTCGGGAACGAGCTGCAAACAAAACTTACGTACGATAAGTAGGACGCGACTGAATTCGCGGCCTCCATCCATCCGGGTCAGATGATGGAAACGCAGTAGCCTGCGTCAACGCAACGCGCCACCCTGCTATCCTTTACGCAACAGTACCATTGCCGCACCAGTTCGCATGCGCGAGCCTATGATGATGCCGACCGAGCTGAGACGCCGATGATTCACCTTGCGCTGTGGCTCGTGAGTGCGTGCGTTGTCGCGTTCTTCGCCCTGTGGATCGGAGCGTTTGTCGTCGCCTTTATTGTCTCTATCGTCGAGCGCATCCGTATCGCTTGGAAAGGTAACACCGGAAAGGCGGAGCCCTACATCGTGGGAACGGCAACGGCAGAGGCGACAGCAAAGGCCGATGCCGAAGAAGCCCGTGGTCTAGCTCAGTTGACAGCGTATGCGGAATCAGAAACGCGGCGCGGACGATGAGAGGACCAATCAAGCAGCTTCGAGACCGAGCGCAATCTCCCAAACTGAAGCGAACGATGCCCGCCGGTCGCGAGACATCTTCTACAAGCGCGAGAGTCTTGCGATGAAACTGGTTTCTTTGATTCTTCTCGTTGCCGGAATCGTGGCCGCACAGTCGGCACCGTCTCCAAAGAACATCCCGGCTATAGCGAAAGCCGCCAATGGCGCTGTGGTGTCAATCATTATGTCGGACACAGACGGCCAGCCGATTGCTCAAGGCACCGGATTCCTTATAAGCAAGGATGGCCGCATCGTGACCAACTATCACGTCATCGCAAGCGGTAGCTCTGCCATCGTCAAATTCCCCGACGGGGCCTTTTTTCTCGTAGATGGAGTGCTTGAAGCTGACAAAACCCGCGATGTTGCAGTCATTAAGGCGCACGGCGAGCACTTCCGTACGCTGGCGCTCGGGAATTCAGATCGACTTCAGGTGGGAGAAGAAATCGTAGCCATTGGCAATCCGCTTTCTCTCGAATCAACGGTCTCAAACGGCATAGTCAGCGGAATCCGAACAGTCGAAGAACAGGGTGGTAAGTTTTTGCAGATCACTGCGCCGATCTCTCCCGGTAGCAGTGGAGGTCCATTATTCAACATGGCCGGTGAAGTGGTTGGCATCACAACGTTGCACGTCAAAGGCGGAGAAAATCTAAATTTCGCGATCCCAATCAACGATGCGAAAGGTCTGCTACTCGCGGGGCCATGGTCCAAATATCAAGCGGTTCAGCCCTTCCCCAACGAAAAACAAAGTGAACTTCCATCGGCTGGCGAAAAAGATGACAAGGATAGACCATCTCTAAGCGACCGGGATTATTACAAACGGATTCTTGACGCCGATGGCTTTTATGAACCCATCGGTCACAATGCTGACGGTTCTCCGATCATGGGGCAAAACGCAAACTATGCTTGTTTCAGCGATGATCCCAATTCAGGCGCATTCTTCTCTATCGTCGCGAGGGCTTACGATGAAAATTTCATCGAGGCGACGCGCAAGGGGTTGCAGGCTGTCCGGGAGAATAATGAAAGCGAGGAACAAAAGGAGTTGACTATTCTGCGGGCAATCCAGAACAAGTCGTACATTTCGTTCTTGAGTATCGTTGACTTCAACGGTTTCGGGCCGGACGATCAACAATTCTTTCGTCGCGGCGGACGAACTTTGTTTGAGGCCACATATGAGAAAGGGGTCAAGGTCGATACCAGAATGTATCATTGGGATGGTGCTTCGTGGTCTGTGTCGATTCCTGAGACGGACACGGCTGCGAACACGCGGAAATCCACCGTCTTTCAACTATCTATCGAGCCGAGTACGATGCGCTATGTCAGGTCCGCGACAATAAGTACGATAATGGGAGCGGGCCTAGCAGCAGTTGCCGACGAAAAACACTTCGGCCCGTGGCGTGGCGTTTGCGAAACGGTTCCATTCCCGAGATAGGGTAGTCACAGCTTGGCGACGTATTTACGATTCGAGTAGAGGTTTCCCTGTCTTGCGGAAGTGCTTAAGGTATCGCTGTAATTTAGCCTCCAATGCATCCCGCTGTGGATTTGGAATGCTCTTGCGACGAATTCGGCGCACGCGATACCAGTCCGGCCTCATTTGACGTTCCGCTTGTTCAGCTTTGAGTGCGGCTAGCGTCGCTGCCCCCGATGCTCGCTCATGGCGCTCTTGCCTTGCCGGGTCGCTCATAAAGCCACGAATCAGCCTCAGCACCCAAGAGTGCGAGACGCCAAGTTGCCGGGCCAGTTTCCGGGCCCCGCCAACGTAGTCGCAGCCAGTATCCCCGACGATGCTTCGGTCATAGCCGCACCGACAGCGACCGGCCTTAAAGCGATGTGACCGGCTCTTATAGCGGGGACATACTGGGTACACGCGACGCGTTAGAGATGGCCGTCGCTGAAACCATTGCCAAACGAGGCTGCGGATCATCCCCGACTCTTTCGAGCTTCGCCAGGGAATCGGCGACTTCCACTTGGCTTTAGCTTTTGCTAGGTTGCGGCGCGATGAATCAGGCGACGGCATTCTCGGACCTCCCGCGTGTGGCTACCCAGCAAACAGGCGGTTTTAGAGGAGTGACCACGTTGTTCGCCCTCCATGCCTCAGGTTTCATCGCAAGTCGTAGCAACACGTCGCAGAGCGTTCGATGTGTCGCCCAGCACACAATTCGCTGACCTGTTCTCGGTCATCGCTGATTTCCCGCTGATTCGCACTGATCTCAGTGATCCGGCTAATCGCTTGCCCGAAATACCTCAACCGAATAAAAACCGTTACTCCGTATCGACACGTCGCTGCATTTCTAAAATCGGTGAAGTGCGTGAAGTACGGGGGCAACACAAACATTTTCAGGTACTTAGTCCTTCATTCGTGACTGAAGTGGGACTGAAGCTCAGTGGAGTAAAGTCGCTAGTACCTTTCCTACTCTTAAACTTCAATTCTTCAGACGTTCTTCGGTCACCGCTGATGGGCTATCTCACGCAAAGCAAGCACACTAGCTCGATACTTCAGTCACTTCGCCTCTTCGCCCAGGCCATTCGCGCTAACCTTCTCGTACTGACCTCGGCGCGGTTTACGAATCAACCCAAACGCTTCACATTTTTTGAGCCATTGGCTTGTGGGGTTGTCCGTTTTAGCGTAGGTGGACTTCGCCTCTTTGAAAGTGAACCGCTCGGGCAGCCTGCCGAACGCACCCTCTTGTTCGGGGTTGCCGAGTAGATGGCAACCGACTATGCGCTCGTAACCGCACGGCTCGCCGTCCTCGCCAACAACCCGCTCAACATAGATCGGCCCAACCTGGCCTCGAACGCGCCGAAACCCCGCGAGGATGAGCGCATCCCTGTCGCTAGCGACTTGAGAACGTGCGTAGTCAAACCCAAGCCGTACATCACTACCGTTCACCATCGCTTGTGCTCCCCGGCACATCATTTGAATCCACCTTCGCGGGTCTGTTTCGAGAGTTGGGATTTGATTCGCGGCTTCGCCAGACACGCGACGCAGATGGTGAATTCCCAAGACAGACGATGTCGCCTCGCGGATTATGCGGCGCACCCGCTGGACTTCCTCATCGGCGTGCCGTGCGTCTTCGATTTGCCTGAGCCAAAAGCGAAGTGGGTCTACAATCGTGAGCTTAGGCCGTCCGTTATCTCTAAGCGAACGACTCCAATCGCAAATCGCATCTTCGATGCCGTATCCGGGCTTATCAAAGTTTGCCGCGCAATCGTCGGCGTTCCAGCGCATGAAACTTTCAGGCACCGCCTCTAGTCCGAGAAACCGGGCAATCCGTTCCTCAGTTGCGCGACTCTCTTCTGATCCGTTCTCAAAGTCAAAATACAGTACATCGGAGGGGATGGTCTTTTGCCCTATGAACGGGACGCCAGCACTAGCGCAGATTCCGGCTTGATAGAGCAAGGGTGATTTGCCCAGGCCACTATCTCCCAACGTCAAACCGAACTGTCGCTGAGGCACGACGCCCTCAATGATGTACTTGGTGTCGGCTCCAGAATCGGCGGGCGCATCCGAGTGATGACGGAGCGCGTGTTTCCGCTTTACGCCTGCGAGATCCAAGTACTCAGCGGTCGGACTGTCGCTCATACTGCCCCGCCGTCGGTGCGTGCCGGGACAACCGACGCGGCAATTAATCCTTCGATGTCAGCGCGTTGAATGCGGACAAGGCGACCTACTTTGCAGTAGGGCAGTTTGCGACGAAGCACCCATGCACGGATCGTGGAGGGCTTGAGCCTGAGCAAGCTCGCGGCTTCCGAAATCGTGAGAAGGTCAGGCATTTTTAGCCTCACGAGCTTTGCGATACGCTTCGACCGCATGGACTGGAATCTCCCATATCCGCCCGTTCTTGTGCGCTCCCGGTAAGCGGCTCTCATATAGGAGATCGAAGAGGTACTTTCGCGTGCAGCCGAGCATCTGTGCCGCCGTTCGGACTGAGACTGTCTTTTGCATAATATTTTTCTCCAACTTCACTGTAGGCATTCTACGTTTTCTTGGTGTATAATGCATCTGTGAGAAGCGATAACCATAACCACGCGATAACGCCTCACTTTGACATTTCCATACTGCTCGAATGTCGAGGCCCGCTGCTTCCGGCGAGTGATCGGGATGGAACTGTCTTCGAGAGAACTGGAACGATCCCCCTTCCGACTTGGCGACCCGTCGTGGTAGCGCGGGCAACTGCGAATCAGTTAAAGGATGTGCGCTTGCTCAAGAGGTTTGATCCAAGAGGCAGGCTGCTCGTAGATTTCGAGCTTGCGGACGCACTCGAACAGGGCGACCGACAGAGAGCCAAGAACATCGCTTCGGGATACACCGGTATCGGGGATATCGAAGTCACTCCCGCGCTTCGGATTGCGACGGTAAAGCCCGAGGATATTCTTGCCCAGCATATTTCGGAATCGCTCGAAGGCACCCGCTTCGTGATATGGCGCGATGAGCGGGTGGGAAAGTTGCGCCCAGGACTGCTATGCGAAAACGCAGTGCAGGCGGCCTATGCACTCCTAGTGGAACGCCTGGGAAGGCCGGGCAATTGGTCTCGTTGCAAGCGGTGCGGAGACTTCTTTCAGAAGCGCCTGGCAGCGCAGCCCTACTGTTCAACTCGGTGCCGTGTTAACGACGCCATGAAGCGGTATCGACGGCGGCGAGCGAAACGTCAACAGCGGAAGCGGAGGACGAAACGATGATCTATAAACGCGGCAAAACATACTGGTATAAATTCATGTGGAGCGGCAAGCTAGTGCGCGAATCCTCAAAGCAGGGCAACGGTAAAGTCGCGCGCAATATGGAATCGGCGCACCGAACGTCATTGGCAAAGGGCGAAGTCGGGATACGTGAGCCGAAGCTCATGCCGACGCTAAAAGCGTTCTGCACGAACCGAGTCGAGCCGTGGGCTCGCGCGACGTTCGAGAGCACCTGTTGGAAGAATTGGACATGGTATCGAACCGGCATCCGCGCGCTGACCGCATACAAGCCGCTTGCGGACGCGCCGCTCGAAGAGATCACCGGCGAATTGGCATCTAACTTCGCCGCTTATCGGCTTAGTGACGGAATGCAGATCAGCACCGCTAACAACTCTCTCCGCGTACTTCGTCGTATTCTCAACCTTGCCGTCGAATGGGGAGTGATCGTCGCAGCGCCGAAGATTAAAGTGCTCTCCGGCGAACGTAGGCGTGAGCGAGTAATAACACCCGAGGAAGAGGCGCGTTACCTCTCAGCCGCAACGGACCCGCTCGGCTCGATAGCGACAGTGCTTGCTGATACCGGAATACGGCCCGAAGAGTGTTTCCGTCTCCGCTGGGAGAACGTCACATGGGTTAACGGACGACACGGAGCAATCCTAATCACTAGTGGCAAGACCGCAGCCGCGCGGCGCGTAATTCCCATGACGCCTCGCGTCCGTGCAGTCTTGGAGTCTCGCTGGAATGTCGCCGAGAAAGCCGAGGAAGGATGGGTCTGGCCCGCGCCGACGCGCAGCGGCCATGTTGAGCCGTCGAGCGTTCGCAAGCATCACGCCAAAGCGTTCGAGATAATCGCCGAGGAAGCAGCCAAGCGCAACGAGAAGCCCGTTCGACCGTTCGTGCTCTACAGTCTCAGGCACACGTTTCTGACACGCCTCGGGCAATCGGGATGCGATACTTGGACGCTAGCTCGGATTGCCGGACACAGTTCAATCGGCATCTCAGCGCGATACGTCCACCCTTCCGAGGATGCTGTGTTGGACGCAATGTCGCACCTGGCTGGGCACAAAATTGGGCACAGTCAGAATCCAGCGCCACGGTTGCCGGTTGCGAAAAAGGCGGCAAACGCATTACAGTGAGTCAGTTGCACACGACGCGCCCGTAGCTCAGTTGGATAGAGCGTCTGCCTTCTAAGCAGAGGGTCGGGAGTTCGAATCTCCCCGGGCGCGCCACTCTTCGTATACCGGCTTTGCGAAAATCTGCACAGTACTTACCGCGCCAGGAGTTGCTTTGAACTGCGCGAAGGCTCACTTCAACGACTTGCCCGTCGTGTCAGCCAGATGCTCCGACGAAGGGATTTTGAAATGTGAGATATACGTTGCAATTGCATATCCAAGGAAGAGTGTGCAGATCCCTGGCCCTTGATCTCACGGGCGAGCGCGGTTTCAATCCGTGGGTGGCGTGGCGCTTGCTACTGCGAGGATCGTGCCGCCGTAGAGTAACGTATCGTAAAAATAGTTGATGCCCTCGATTTTGGCGTCGATGGCGGGGTCCATCAGGGCGGCAATTAGGATTGGGCCGTAGACGCAGACTACTAGTAGCACGATCCAGGTGCCTAAATAGGTTGCGGCTGCGTGCGTCTTATAGTTCAGCAACATGCACGCGCCTGCTGCCAGGAGAATTGCGCCGGTTACGTAGCCGATTAGTACGCGTCCGGGAATCCAGATGGGCATTAGCGCTTCGAGGGGGACGCCGGGTCGTGCGAGTGGGTGCAGGAAATGCATGACGCCATAAAACATGGCGGTGATGGCGATTACTACGCGGCCGAAGGTGATGAGCTTGCGTCCGGCTGACCCGCGCATGGCGATTCCCGCAAAAATCCAGGCGCCGCTGCCGAAGGAGAGTTCGCGGAGGGTGAGCGTCCACGCAAATCTGTCTCTGAGGCTGCCGAGCAGGCCCGGGATGTCCATCATGGCTACAAATGAAAACATGGTCAGCCCGAGCAGCAGGCCGGACCATTGCATTTGAATTTTTGTGGCGATGCTTAAGGCTGCAGCGAGGAGCGCGACGCCTACGAAATAGGCCCAGAACAATCGCCACGGCATATACGAAGGCACTAGGGGCGCGACGAATTCCACGCCGAATAGATGCAGGGAGCCGAATGCGGCGTAGGGGACGGCGAAACACAAATTGCTGAGGACGACGATTTTTTCGAGGCCGGGGGCGCGGACGATGTCAGTTCTTGCGGCCCAGAGCGCGATCAGGGAGACCAGGATGCCGGCGGTGCACATCGCGGCTACCGTGTGGGCGGTTCCAAAAACCATGACGAGAATTGTTGTTTGCATGCCGATCCCAAGCGTTGGTTGCGCGCACCGGGTGGAGCGCGCTTTGCTACTCGCTATCGGCGGGAATTGTACATCAAAGATCCCCTTAGGCGATTGAATTGCGATCGTGGTGCGAGAATTCGAAAATCCAATTCGTAAACCCAGTGCTACACCGGGCCGGTCGTAAACCCCGGCCCCTATGAAAACGCGGGTCAATCGGCGGCTGGGCTGGCGAAGAGGATTAGATTTTCGTCGGGGTCGGAGAGTATGAAGGTGGTGGCGCCCCAGGGTTCCTGGTTTAGTTCTTGATGCAACGGGACTCCTGCGGCTTGATAATTCAGGAACAGATCTTTGATTTCGTTTGCGGTAGCTAGCGTGATGGATGCGGAGAGCAGATTTTCGCGCTTGCGAATGTCGCCGGCGAAGACTGGCTCGCCGACGTGGCGCAAGTTAATGCGTGCGCGGTCGCGGACGACTTGCGCGTAGAAGGGCGGATCGCCGGAGGTAAACTGGACCGCGAAGCCGAGCTTGTTGGCGTAGAAATCGCAGGAACGCTTGATGTCCGCAACGAATAGTTGCGCCTCGATTGCACTGAGATAGGGGCGTGGCGCGGCCTGTCTGGGTTCACCGGTCATGGCGTCTGGGAGTTTAACTTGTTATCGAGCGATGTTGAACAGCGAGTTGCGGCGATCCGGTTCATAATCCTCGCGCCACAGAAATGTCGAAGCTTGGCATTCGTACGTAAATAGGCCACGTTTTCTCGAGCGTCACACGGGCGGGCGCGTCGGTTGCTTTGCAACCGCACAGCGATTGACCCGGCGCCCCTATGGGCAAAAAATCTAGGACGGAACGCTGGGCAAAAACGTTTGACCGTCTGCGGCGTTGTCGGGGACAATCCCTTCCGGCTATGGACGGTTGCAGCTTCAGAGGGAAATCGTGACACACGAGACGCTGTTTCGAGTGCGCGAGATATCGCCGATCGCGTGCTGGCTCCGGCTGCGGCGCAGAATGACAAGGCGGGCCGGTTTTCGACTGAGGCTATCGATGCGCTGGGGAAGGTGGGCCTGCTGGGCTTGATGCTGCCCGAGTGAGTATGGCGGCGCCGGGCTTGGGCCGCGGACGTTTGCGGCTGTGGTCGCGACGCTTGCCGAAGCGGATGCTTCCGTGGCGATGGTTTACGTGATGCACGTTCTGGCTGCCGCGACGATTGCGGCGGCGCGACCTGGCGCTGCGGTCGCGCCGGTACTGAAGGATATTGGCGCGGGCCGGCATCTTTCTACGCTGGCGTTTAGCGAGGCTGGATCGCGCAGCCATTTCTGGGCGCCGGTTTCGCGGGCGCGCGACGGAACAACGGCAGTGTCGCCTTACGGCCAAGAAATCTTTTGTTACGAGCGCGGGGCAGGCGCAGAGTTACGTCGTCTCGTCGCTTTCGCCCGATGGAGCGGGTCCAACCGATTCGACGCTTTACCTGGTTCCGGCGGGGTCGCGCGGCTTGTCGGTGGCGGGGGCTTGGGACGGCATGGGATTGCGCGCCAACGCTTCGTCGCCGATGGCGCTCGAGGATTGCGAAGTTCCGGACGGACTGCAACTCACGGATGATAACGCGGGATTTCAGGCGATGTTGAACGTGGTGCTGCCGCTATTTAATTTGGCGAGCGCAGCGGTGGCGCTGGGGATTTGCCGGGCGGCCGTCGCTGCGACTGCTACGCATCTGAAGACTGCGCGATTCGAACATCTGGGTCAGAGTTTGGGCGAGAGCTTGCCCACGCTGCGGGCGCAATTGGCGACGATGCAGATCGACACCGATGGACTCGCGGCGCGCATCGACGACTTGATTGATCATCTTGAGCGGCCTCGCGAGACGACGATGCTGCGCGTGCTGGAAACTAAGGCTGCGGCGGGTGATGTGGCGATTAGTGTGACTTCGGCGGCGATGCGGGTTTGCGGCGGCGCGGCATTTGCGAAGCATACTGGTATTGAGCGGCTGTTTCGCGACGCGCATGCGGGGGCGGTGATGGCGCCGACTGGCGATGTGCTGCGCGAATTCATCGGTAAAGCAGTATTGGGATTGCCGCTCTTCTGAAATCGGGAGCGGGATAAGATTGCGAGCTGGGGCAGTTCACGAAGCGCCACCAGTCATCGGATCGGACAATCATGAGCCAAACGATTTGGTTAGGCGCGGTTGCGTATGATCCGAAGGTCGTCACGATTTGGGAGGGCATGCGTCGCTATTTTCATGAGGAGGCGCGCGTGCCGGTTGAGATCGTGTTGTTTCAGAGCTACGAAGCGCAGGTAGCGGCACTGCTGGCTTCGCCGGACGATTCTCTGCCGCGTATTGATATCGGCTGGAATACGAACCTTGCTTACTTGCAGGCCGACGAGTGGAGCGGGCATCGTTGCCGGGCAATTGCTATGCGCGACACTGATCTCGGTTGGATGACCAAGATCGTGGCGGTGAGCTGGAGGGCCGGTTGCTGCGCTGGCTGATCTGAGAAATCGGACACTGGCGCTTGGGAGTCGCGATAGTGGCCACGCAGCGATTTTGCCGGTTCATTTTCTGGAGCAGCAAGGGTTGATCGAAGGGCGCGACTATCGCTCGCTGCGATTCAACACCGACTTGGGAAAGCATGGTGATACCGGCACGAGCGAAGTGGAAGTTGTTCGCGCGGTGCTCGATGGGCGGGCCGATGCCGGCGCGATTGGCAGCCCGTTCTGGAAAACGGTGCGGAGCGAGCGGTTGGTGCCGGAAGGCGCGCTTACTGAGATTTGGACTTCGCCTCCCTACAATCATTGTATGTTTACTGCTCGGCCTGATCTCGATCCCGCGACTGCAACGGCGGTTTGCTGACGCTCTGTCTGCGATGAGTTACGACAATCCGGTTCATCGAGCTGGTGCTTGATGCCGAGGGATTGCAGCGCTGGTTGCCGCCGCAGCTCGATGGGTACGACGCTTTGCGGGAGGCATCCGTGCGGCAGGGATTTTTCGCGCGGGGGATTTCGAAGTCGGCTGAGGTGTGAGCGGAGATTTGGCGCGTGGATCGTGAGGTTCGTCGGAAAGCCGCGAGGCGACGACGCGGAGCGCGCTTAGGCAGGATAGGCCCTTCTACGCGCAGTTGAAAATAGTCGCCAGGCGCCGCGAATGTTCGCGTTCGTGGTCGAAGGCTCGGCGGACTGCGGCGAATGAGTCGGCGAGCGGAAAGATTTCGCGGCTGACTAGGAAGTCGGCATCCTCGGCTCCTACTGGATGCCAGTAGACGCCTTCCGCAGTGATGGTGACTTCGGGCACCAAGTCTGGGCGCGCGAGGGCTACGCCCTGCGACGCGAAGCCGCGCAACGCAATGTGGCGGATCACGCGATCTTCTTCGGCGATCCGCTGCGCATCGAGGAATTCGCGAAACTCCTCGGCCTCCGCATCCGTCGACACGGTCGCCGCCAATCTCACGCGAAATCCTTCTGCACGAGCGCGCTCGACGCCTGCCCACGCTCGCGCCCACGTGCCTTCGCCGCGATGGCGGTCGTGGCGATCTGGACGTGGGGCTGTCGAGGCTGATCTGAATTGTTACACGATCGCGCGGTAGGGAGCGCAGCGCCGCGAGCTGCCGCCCGCTAAATAGCATGCCGTTGGTGAGCACCGTGGTCGGTGCGGCAGCAGCGCACGCTGAGAGAACTTCGCCAATATCGGCGAGAAGGAACGGCTCGCCGCCAGTGACGAAGATTTCGCTTACACCGAGTTCTGGCGCTTCGCTCGCGATACGTTTTACCCGCGCGAGGCCGAGCTCCCGCCGAGGCGCGCTCGGGGATGAGCGCACGCAGCAGTAGTCGCAGCACAAGTTGCAGTCGAAATTCGAGTACAGCCACAGGCGCGATCCGACGGGGCGCTCGACGTCGAGATTCGCCGGAGCCGCGCCGCATCGAATCACCCAGCGAGTGCCACTCGCTTCGACATTGGTTTCAACTAGCGTGTTGCCGGTGAAGCGGCACCAGGTTTCGAGGTCGGCGGCGATGGTTGCGTCGTCGCTGGTGATCGCAATCAGATCGCCGGGACGGCAGCGGCGCAGCGTGGCAATCAAATCGACGAGCAAGCCGGTGGCAAATGTTCGACGGCCCGCGTCGACTTCGATGTTTGCCTTCGACCGCATCGGCAAGTATTATAGCGCGGCCTGTTCCGCCTCTACCTCGCAGTCCATCCTCGTAAGGCGGTCCAGCATCGCTTGGGAGCGGCAACAACAATGACGACGGACACGATTGGGTCGCAAGGCGCCGTGCAACGCACCGCGGGAGCTGGTTTGGCGATCGTGCGTGTGATCGTCGGCGGAGAGCTTTTTTCGACCTTCTTCGAGAATCTGGACAAAGGGGCCTACACGCCGGCGGGTTACGCCGGAGTTCTCAATTACTACGTGCAGCATAGCCACTCGCCGGAGGCTTGGAGGCATGTGCTGGCAATCATGGCTAGCCACTCCGCGATGCTTGGGCCGATGCAGGCAGTTATGGAAATCTCGGTCGGGGCTCTGCTGATTTTGGGACTCTTCACGCGCCCGGCGGCGCTGGTGGCGTTTCTCTTCCTCGGGACTCTGTGGGTTACGGAATTGGGAACTTCGTGGATATGGGAACTGCTTGTGCCGTTCGTTGCATCGCTGGGGCTTTTGGTAGGACGCGCGGGCCGCACTTGGGGTGTTGACGCAATTCTCGCGCGGAAGTGGCCTTCTTCGCTCTTGTGGTGAATGAAATCCCCGCGTGAATGCGAGTCTCGGTCATCATTCCTACGCGCAATGAGGCGCTATCGATCGGCCGTGTGCTCGGTGATCTGCCTGTGGACCTTGTTACTGAGGTCATCGTAGTCGACAGTAACTCCACCGACGATACTCGAGAAATTGCTGCGCGGATGGGGTGCACGCGTGATTGCCGAACCGCGCCGCGGTTACGGGCGGGCTTGCCTGACTGGGCTCGCTGCTGCAAGCTCGCCCGATGTGGTCGTATTTCTTGACGGCGACTATAGCGATCGGCCCGCGGAACTGCCGCTGCTGCTTGCTCCGATCGCTGACGGTCGCGCGGACATTACGCTGGGTTCGCGACTCGCTGGGCCGCGCGCGAAAGGTGCGCTTCCGTCGCACGCGGCTTTCGGGAATCGGCTCGCGGCATTCTTGATCTCGAAATTATTCGGGCAACGGATCACCGACCTCGGGCCCTTTCGCGCGGCGCGGACTGACGTCTCCGTGCGCTTGCGCTTGAAGAGGCTACTTACGGATGGGCTGTCGAGATGATTCTGAAAGGCGCTGTGCAACGGCTTGCGGATTGTGGAAGTGCCGGTTAGCTATCATCCGCGCATCGGGAAATCAAAAATCAGCGGCACGGTGACCGGCACGCTTGGCGCGGCGTGGTTCATTCTCAGCCGCATTGTGCGCTATTATTTCCGCCGGCGGCGCGTCGGCGCAAAAGCCGGAGGGTCTGAAGACGAATCGGCCGTCCTCTACGGAGTGTCGATTAGCGCGGCGATGACGGCATCTTCGACCAAAAGTGATTGCACGCTGGTCGTCATGGCCAAAGCGCCGCGACCGGGCTTGGTGAAAACGCGTTTGGCGCAGAACTTTCCTCTACCCGCGGTGATCGACTTGTACCGCTGCCTTTTGGATGACACGATTGCGTTAGCGAAATCGCTTGATGATGTCAACGTGTCCATCATGTGTCCGGCACTCCGGATGTTGAAGATCTTTCCCGCACCACGGGCGACGAAGTTCACATCGTCGCGCAGACGGGTGACGGACTCGCGGCGGGGCTCACGTCGGTGTTTGCGCATTTCGCGGCGGCAGGCCCGCACCGCGTCATTGCGTTCAACAGCGACAGCCCGCACCTGCCGGCGTCCGTACTCAGAGACGCATTCGAAGCACTTGCCACCTGCGACATCGTCGTCGGTCCTACTCACGACGGCGGCTATTATCTCGTCGGCGCAACGGCCTCGCATCCCGGCCTTTTCACCGGCGATGGCCTGGGAACATCGAATGCGCTTGAAGCGCTGCTCGCGCGCGCCCGCGCCTTCGGACTTTCTGTTAGCCTCACCGATCCGTTCTACGATATCGACGTGGCCGCCGACTTGACGCAGCTCGCCGCCGAACTGCGGCTCGCTCCGCATCGAGCGCCACGCACCGCGGCGTGGCTCAAAGAGTGGGCACCGTCAGTGGAACAATTGCGGGCGAGCTCGGCGCGACTGTGAAGTTCTCCCCATCCCTTAGGGTGTACGCGCTCGGCGCCATTTTGCTCGTGGCGCTGACAATTTCTTCTCGCAAACTCGGCAGCCCGGGCGAATTGGCTTTCATCTTCCCACTGTCGATCGCGGGCATCGCCTACCTTTTCGCGATTCGCGAATTTTTCTCAACGCCGGAATTTCCGCGGCGTGTGGTCGTCATCTGCCTCGTGCTCGCCGCCTGTGGCACGTTCCGTTTCTCCTGCAGTCGCCGGGATCAGACGATGACATTCACCGGTATCTTTGGGACGGCCGCGTACAACGGCTTGGATATAACCCTTTTAATGTTGTTCCCAGCGATCCCGCGCTCATTGCATTGCACACTCCCGAGACTCGCACGCTGAACAACCCGGACGTACCAAGCCCGTATCCAGCGGCCGCGCAGCTTTTCTTCCGCGGGGTAACCGCGATTCACGAGTCGATTTTTGCGTTCAAAATTGCGTTTGTGATTTGCGAGTTGGCAATCGTTTTGGTTTTGCTCGATGTCTTGCGTCGTGGTGGGCAAGCCGCGCATTGGGTTCTTGCTTACGCCTGGCATCCACTGCTGGCGGCGGACGTCGCCGGCAGCGGCCACGTCGATATCGTCGGCACTCTGCTGTTGCTGGTATCCGTCGCCGCGCTGGCGCGCCGCTGGCGTTCGGTTGCAGCCGTGGCATTTGCGCTGGCTGTGGGAGTGAAATTGATTCCGATTGTTTTGCTGCCACTCTACTGGAAGCGCGTTCGTGTGCGCGATGGCGTTGCTGGGGACGGGCGTGCTTGGACTTCTGTACGTGCCATTTCTTAGCGGCAAGAGGATTCCGATCGGCTCGCTCGGTGCTTACGTGCAGAGCTTCCGGTTTAACGATCCGGTGTTTGCGGCGCTTGAGCACGGGGCGGCTCCGCAGGTTATTGTTGGGTTGGCGGTGCTGGCTGGCTTGCTTACCGCAATCTGGTTCAGAAGAAAGTCGGCGGCGTGCTCTTCGGACGCATTTGCCTGGCCGATGGCGGCGTCACTTTTATGTGCGCCTGTCGTATATCCTTGGTACTTGCTGTGGTTGCTGCCTTTTCTGAGGTCGGCGCCGACGGTGCCGCTCATCGTTTGGAGCGTCAGCATCATCCCGACTTTTTACGTTTGGCATCTGCGGACGGTCGGCCGACCGTGGGTCGTTCCTGGCTGGATTATTCTGCTCGAATACGGGTCTGTCGCGACCGCTGCTGCGATTATCGCGTATCGCCGGCCCAGACAGCCGACGGTGACCCGATGATCGACGGACTTTTGAGTTTTGCGTCATGCCGCGCCCGCATCCTATAATTTATCCGGATCGAAAGCGTTCCCGCTTATGACACGAGCGATTATGTCGGCGATTTCACCGTCCTTCATTGTTAGTGATGTCGAGCGAACCATTGCTTTCTACCGCGATAAACTTGGGTTCGAGACTCGGTTCCAGCAGCCGGAGCGGCAGCCTTTTTTCGCAATCATCGGGCGCGATGGGGCGCAAATTTTCATCAAATCGCATGAAGGCGTGTTGCCGGTGCCGAATAACACGCGTCATTCCTTTTTGAGGTTGGACGCGTTTGTGTATGTAGAGGATCCCGACGCACTGGCCGCGGAATTTGCGGAACGCGGTGCGGCGTTCAGCGCGCCGCTTAAAGATACACATGATGGATTGCGTGGCTTTGAGATTTGCGATCCTGATGGATATGTTTTATTTTTTGGGCGGCCGGTGAAAGATAATTGAAGACGATCACGAAGGGTGGATGTCGCAACGGAGCTTTTGGCCCAGCGCTAGGGCTCCGAACACCCACGGCTACGTCGAGCGGGAGGTGAACCCCCGCCCCTACTGTGCATGAATGCGGGCTGCTCGACGAAAACCCACGGCCACAGCGGGCGGGAGGTGGAACCCCCGCCCCTACTGTGCATCAATGCGGGCTGCTCGACGAAAACTCACGGCCACAGCGGGCGGGAGGTGAACCCCCACCCCTACTGTGCATGGGCGTGACACAATCATCTGCGGTGTGCTGTATAATGCGCGCGGCCCACCGAGCGTGGGGATGTGAATTGCTGGCTGGGACGGAAGTTTGGCGAGACGCCATTCGAGCGTTTGCAGGCCAGCCATTAGGCCACCCTTCACATCATCCGCTCAATTCATCGAGGAGCGAACTCCATGAGAAATTCCTTTCGTGTGATGACGATGATACGTGCTTTGGCTTTAGGGGCGTTGGTGCTCGCCGCAACTACCTGGGCGCAGACACGCGCGCCAATTATCGAACAGATTGCCAAAGCCAACGGCCTTGATTCGTGGGGACAAATTGAGGCGATTCGCTATACGTGGAACGCGGAATTTCCCGGGGCGAAAATTTCGCACGCGTGGACTTGGGAGCCCAAGACCGGCAAGGTTACTTTCGACACCAAAGATAAAGACGGCAAGCCGGTCCGGAGACGATCACCTACAACCACAACAATTTGAGCAAAGAACCTGACAACGTGAAGAACGAAGTCGATCCGGCTTTTCAGAACGATA
>CAWBWG010000009.1:0-107774 GCA_963792515.1 uncultured Acidobacteriota bacterium
GTTCGGGGCGTTGGATGCGATCCCAGTAGCGCGAGACTGGTTTGAAACAATCGTTTACCGAGATGTCTTGCGTTGAGGCGGATTCGAGCTGCTGTAAGACCGGAGCTACATTGCGCCCGGCAAAAATATCGCCCGGGAGCAACAGGACAGGGAGGCGATTTATGGTGGCAGTGGCGGCGCCGGTGACCATGTTGGTGGCGCCGGGTCCGATGGAAGTTGTGCAGACCATGGTGCGTAGGCGGAAACTCGCTTTTGCGAAGGCTGTGGTGGCGTGGACCATGGCTTGTTCATTGCGGGCGAGGTAGTAGCGGAATTCCGGATCTTGCTCGAGGGCTTGGCCGAGGCCGGCGACGTTGCCGTGGCCGAAAATTCCGAAGCAGCCGGCGAAGAATTGGAATTGCTTTCCATCGCGCTCGGAGAATTGATTTTTTAGATAGGCGATGGTCGCTTGCGCTGCGGTGAGACGACGGGTCATGGGGCGATTCCCTTTCTGGATGATGTTGCGCTGATGACCTGTTTATTACACGATGCTCCTCCTTGCACTAGAAAAAGTTTCTGCGAAGAGCCGGCCGACTTGGCAAGGGCACAGCGGTCATAGCCGCCGTTCGCCGGCGCGGCCGGTCGAGCGTATCGCGGCCGGAGGCATGGCGCCTGGAGTGAGAGGTGAAATTCGGGTGAGATATCTAAGCGATTATAATGTGGAGCCGGCCGGGCGGATTCGCTGATCGAGGCCGCCTTTTCGGGAATTTCGTTCGCTCGATTTGCCGCCTGGGTGTCGCACCGGCTTCTCGGCATGGTCATGAGCCATCCTTTTCCGGGGCGAGTTATTCTTTCACCAGTGGGAGGCGCGGGTCGGTGTCTTTCCACGTGGAGCGAATCCAGACGTGTTCGCGATCTTCGGTGACGTTGAGGGCGCGAGCGGAGCCGGCTAGAAAATTTAGGTAGTAGACATCGTAGCCAGGCCCAGCGACTACCGGGTGATAGCCGTTGTGGACCAGGACGCAATCGCCGTCATGGGCCTTTAATGTCTGATCGCCCGCATATTCGCCGGCATACAAATGCTGCAGCGCGAAACCTTCTGGTTGGCGAATACGGTAGTAATAAATCTCATCGAGATCGACTTCGGCGGGCGGATTGTGGACATCGTGCTTGTGCGGAGGATAACTCGACCAGTTTCCGCCAGGCGTATAAACTTCAATGACCATGAGCTTATCTGCGGGGAACGCTGGAGTGATCACGTCGACGATTTGGCGCGAAGCGTTGCCGCCACCGCGCAGGCTGCTGATTGCGTCGCTGGGCGTAACCAACTTGGGAGCCAGCTTGGCATCCGATGGCGCGCGACACTCGGCGATTTCGCAAACGGTTTCCGCGGTGAACGCGGCTTCGTTTCCGGAAGGCAAATAGAGCGCGTGCGGGAATCCGTCGAAGACATTCTTGCGCCTGCCAATTGTTTTTGCACCGCTGCCCCAATCGGCCTGGCAGGTTCCGCCCAGTAGAACGAAGGCGGCTTCTTCGTGATCGGTTTTGGCGCTGAAGAACACACCCGGTTGCAAGCGGCGGACCGAAAAACTCATCCATTCCCATCCGGCGCGTTGGCGGGGCAGCGAAAGGAGAGTGCCTCCCTGGTTTTCTGCGAATTTCTCGGAGTGAAAGAGAACCTTGCTGTCGCTCACTTGAATTCCGCCGGATAGCGTGCGAATCGCCCGTTTTGCGCGAATTCGTCTAACCGCTTTGAGACTATGGCAAAGGACCCTGCGATTGTCAATCGCGGGCGGGGCTTGTCCGACTTGGACCGGATTTCGGCGGGACAAATCAATGGCGGGCTCGGAATGATAGACTTTGTAGATTAGGCGGAGGTGGGTGGGATGCGCGCTCGGTTCATCTTTGCAAGCTTGGTCGTGATTTCTCTCGTGGGCTTTTCGATTGCGCCAGCGATCGCTCAAAAAGCTGATCCTCACGCGTCTGCCGCTAGCTCTTCGGCTCCCGCCGTTGTTGATCCCAGTCTTTATTCGGCAATGCGCTGGCGGTTGATCGGGCCGCATCGGGCGGGGCGCGTTTCGGCTGTTGCGGGAATCGCTGGCGACCCTTCCACTTATTACATGGGGACTCCCGGAGGCGGGGTTTGGAAAACTGGCGACGGCGGGCAGATTTGGAAGCCGATTTTTGATTCGGAGCGCGTTGCTTCGATCGGTGCCGTTGCGGTGGCGCCGTCCAATCCGGCTACGGTTTATGTTGGCACGGGCGAGCAAACTCCCGGGAACGGCATGTACAAATCCACCGATGCGGGCGCGACTTGGATTCACATTGGCTTGGAGGACGTGCATTACATTAATTCGATCATCGTGGATCCTGCGAATCCGGACATCGTTTTGGTTGGAGCGCTCGGCCATCCGATTCTCGGAACCGCGCCGGCCAGCCCGGCGCGCGGCGTTTTCAAATCTACTGACGGCGGGAAGAGATGGACGAAGACGCTTTATCGCGATGACTTCTCTGGCGTTGCGGATATGGTTGCTGATCCCGGTGATCCGCGCGTGCTTTATGCCGCCGTTTGGCATCCGCGCGAGTTTCGCGATGGCTTTGAAGGAGCCACGAGTCCCGACGGCTGGATTTACAAATCGATTGACGAGGGATCGACTTGGAAGCAAGTGCCCGGCACGGGACTGCCGAGCGAACCGCTGGACCGGAGCGGATTGGCCGTTGCTCCGGGAGATCACGGGCGGCGCGTTTTTGCGATTACCGGGCAGGGGCTCTTGCGCTCGGACGATGCGGGCGAATCTTGGCGGAAGATCACTGCTGATCCGCGCATTGAAGGTAATTTGTATTTCAGCCGCGTGTTTGTGGATCCGCGCAATGCCGACGTTGTTTACGTGATGCAGACCACCACTTACCGCTCTACTGATGGCGGCGAACATTTTGAGGCTTTTAAAGGCGCGCCCGGCGGCGACGACTACCACGTGTTGTGGATTGATCCGCAGAATTCGCAGCGCATGATTCTGGGCGTCGATCAAGGGGCCACGATCAGCGTTGACGGCGGGAAGAGTTGGAGTTCGTGGTTTAACCAGGCTACCGGGCAGTTCTATCACGTGATCACGGATGAGCAATTTCCTTACGTGGCGTACGCGGCGCAGCAGGATAGCGGAACCGCGGCGGTGCCGAATCGCAGCGATTATGGCGAGATCACTTATCGCGAATGGTTTTCGATCGGAGGTTTCGAATTCTGCTTCATTGCGCCCGATCCGCTGAATCCGAATATTGTTTATTCTGGCGGTTGGTATGGCAGCGTGGTGCGCTTTGACAAAACTACCGGGCAGATCGTGCACATTTTTGTGCGCACGGACAAATACCGGACGGCGCAAATGGCGCCGATTCTTTTCTCACCGCTCGATCCTCATTCGCTTTATTTCGGGACGCAGTACGTGATGAAAACTACGAATGGCGGCGAGAGTTGGCAGACGATTAGTCCTGATCTCTCGGAGCGCGCGGATGCTGCGCCTGCCGGCAATCGCACGAATCCTGGCGGTCATACGCTCGAAGCGGATTCCGAAGACGATATGGCATTCGATGCGGATGATGATGAGAAGGACGAAGCGTTGAAAGGGGAGCAGAGCGCGCGCGGGCGTGCGGCGATTGCGGCGATGGCGCTTTCGCCGATTGCGGCGGGAACGATCTGGGCTGGCACTGGGAACGGCATCATAGAAGTCACTCAGGACGGCGGTTTGAGCTGGCGTAATGTGTCGCCGCCGGAATTGAAGGCCGAGAGCACGGTCGAAAATATCGAAGCGTCGCACTTCGATGCGAATTCGGCCTACGTCACAATTTTGGAGAGGCACGACGATACGCCGTACATCTATCGCACGCGCGACGCGGGAAAATCGTGGCAGAAAATCACGAATGGGCTCGAAGCCGGATGGCTGGCGCGCGTCGTCCGCGAAGATCCGGTCCGTAAGGGCTTGCTATACGCGGGAACTACTGATGCTGTTTATGATTCGTTTGATGATGGCGATCGCTGGCAATCGCTGGAGCTGAATCTTCCGGTTTCGGATATGCGCGATCTGGTGGTGCACGATAACGATTTGGTCGTGGCGACTTATGGGCGGGCGCTGTGGGTGCTTGACGACATCTCGCCGCTGCGCCAGGCTGCGGCTTCGATGGCTGCTTCTAGTGCTGATTTGCTGCGGCCGTCGGATGCAGTTCGCGTGCGCTGGGATAACGATCAGGAAACACCGTTGCCACCGGAAGTCCCCGCCGCTTCGAATCCGCCGGATGGCGCGATGTTTTATTATTTTTTGAAATCCGCCCCCGTGCAGCCCATCGCGCTCGAAATCCGCGATGCGCGCGGCAACCTCGTTAAGCGCTTTTCGAGCCAGACTCCTGCGCCCGACACGGTCATCAAGAATGTTCCGGACTATTGGTTCGGGCCGCTCACGCAGCTTTCGGCAAATGCCGGGCTGAATCGATTTGTTTGGGATTTGCACTACGATCCGCCGCCGGCGCTGCAATATAGCTACTACGGAAATGCGCTCGACTATCTCGAATACACGCTTTCGGATCACGCCATCGCCGGCGAGACTCCGCGCGAACAGACGCTGGGCCCGCTCGCGGTTCCGGGCGAGTACACCGCGACGTTGGTGATCGGCGATCAGAAATTCGAGCAGCCTTTCACGATCACGATCGACCCGCGAGTGCATGCCTCTCTCGCCGATCTTACTTTGCAGTTCGAGTCGGCGATGCGAATCGGCGCGGGGTTGAAATCGAGCTATGACACGTTTAACGACGCGATATCACTGCGGAAAAACGCAGCCGATCGCGCGAAAACCGTCGACGCTAGTCTGAAGGTTCGCCCTGAAACTAAAGAGGCGGCTGAGGCGGTCAAGGAACTGGAAGCGCAGACGGAAATCATACTTACCGGCACGACGAAAGAACCGGGAATCGGGCCTATCAATCGGGATCTGGCGCGCATCAATTTTATGGTAGAGACGGGCGACGCGGCTCCTTCGGAATCGGCGCTCGGGGCGATCGGTGATTCGTGTTCGGGTCTATCGAAGAAAATTACGGCTTGGCATGAATTGCAGTTGGAAAGGCTCCCTCGAGTGAACGCGCTGCTCAACAAATATAATTTCGCGCCAATTCCCGCAGCTACGCCGACTACTGCCGGTTCTCCGCCCGCCAGCACCGCGCCTCCCGGATCCGGCCACGTGCCCATCGCCGCTAGCGGCGTCGAGAAAAACCAAGAGCCGCCAGCCGAGCCGCCTATCGACGTTTGTAAACCATAGGACGCCTTGGTAGTGACTCAGATTCCGGTAAGGCAACCAATCAGGCACGATGGACTAGGCGTGCCTTCTCACTCCCCAGTTTCGGTGCTTTAGCCAAGGAGGTTCTTGTGCTGAGGTCGGCAGGCGTTCTTGTTGTCGGCGTGCTGGCGGGATTCACAGTCCAGGCAAGTCTGGGTTGGGCGGTGATGGCGATTAACTCGGGGCAACAACCTCGTCCGTACACCTATTACTTACTGCTTGCTTTGACCGGGTCCGCGGTGGGGCTACTTGTCGGGTTCCTCCAAAAGTATAAGGCCGGCTTAGTCGCGATGATTTGTCTAGTTCCACAATCTATCTTGCAGTACGTGAATCGATTTTCTCGGCCCGCGACCGGGCTGCGTCTCTTTTTACTCTTGCTCGGCACCGCGTTAGAACTGTCGTTGGCATTCGTGGTCGCCCACATCCTAGCGGCGCGGCGACATGCGCGTCAAAGTCCTGATTAACGCGCAAACCGGAAACTGAGTTGCTACGAACGTGCTCGTTGCGCTTGAGCGCGGCGCGCGGAAGTTCTCGCCTACATCACCGCCTTCGCGGCAATTCCCGGCACTGGGCGAATTTCCGCCATCATGCGGGCGAAGCCTGGGAGATCCATTGATTGCGGGCCGTCGGATAGCGCGCGCTCCGGACATGGATGAACCTCGATCATCAAGCCGTCTGCGCCGGCGGCTAGTGCGGCGCGGCTCATTGAGGGGATCAGGCTGCGGCGGCCGGTGCCATGCGACGGATCGGCTACTACTGGTAGGTGCGTCAGTTCTTTTGCTAGAGCGATCGCGGCGATATCGAAAGTGTTGCGCAGCTCGCTTTCGAAAGTTTTGATTCCTCGTTCGCAGAGGATTACGTTTGCGTTTCCGCCGTCTAGAAGATATTCGGCGGCTAGCAGCCACTCTTTCACCGTGGCTGAGGGGCCGCGTTTTAGCAGAATTGGGCGGGTGGCGCGGGCCAGGCGGCGCAGTAACGGAAAATTCTGCATGTTCCGGGCGCCGACTTGCAGAATATCTGCGGCGTCGGAAACTGCGTCTACGTCTTCGGTGCTCATTACTTCTGTGACGATCGGTAGGCCGGTTTCTTCGCGAGCTTCTACGAGTAGGCGCAGGGCTTCTTCGCCTAGACCTTGGAAATCGTAGGGCGAGGTGCGTGGTTTGTAGGCGCCGCCGCGGAGCATGTCGGCGCCGGCGGCTCGTACAGCGCGGGCGGTCTCTAAAATTTGCTCGCGCGATTCTACTGAGCAGGGGCCGGCGATCACTACCGGGCGTCCGCTGCCGATGGTGACGCCGCGCACTACAATTTCGCTTGGATTGGGGCGGAGTTGTTTGCTTACCAGCTTGAATGGATGCGCTATCGGGACCAGGGCTTCCACGCCTGGCGCCGCTAGCAGGGCTTCGAGTTCGTTGCGTCGGCCGCCGCTGCCTACGCAGCCGATTACCGTGCGTTCGGCGCCGCGAATTACGTGGGCTTGGAAGCCGCACTCTTTTACTCGCTCGATTACGTGGTCGATTTGGGCGTCGGTGGCGCCGGCTTGCATGTTTACGATCATGGCGGTTTTTCCTCGACGAAATTTACGGACAAAATAAAAAAGCCAGCTCGGTCCCTATCGGGGCGGCTGGCTGGTAGAACTTTATCGGCTTTGAATTCTGTTTAGATCGTCGTTGGCCGATGCGTTCTGACCGCGCCGCCTCTCCCGCGGGAGAAGCGGTACGTAAAGAGGAACTTATGCGGTCGAAGCGACGACATCACCGGATTAGAACGAGTATCCATCGGTTACACCTCCAAATCTTAGAGCAGCGCAGTGGAATGTCAAGAGCTCATCGCGGAGCCGTCGCGAGACTAACTTAGGCGATTTCGATAGAGGGCCATTCCTACGGCGGCGTCCATTTGGATGCGTTGTAGAGCTCGGATTTCGCGTTGGCTGCGGACGCCGCCTGCGGCGATGATCGGTTTTTGCGTTACGCTGCGGAGTTTGCGGAACCACTTGAGATTTGTGCCGCGGAGCGTGCCTTCGTTGTCTACGTAGGTGCAGAGGAAACCTGCGCAGTACGGTTCTAGCTGCAGGATTACATCTTCCGGCCGGGCCTGGAGTTTTTCACGCCAGCCACTGATTACGATTCTGCCTTTTTTTGTGTCGAGGGCGATGATGATTCGCTTGCGGCCTACTTGGCGGGCGAAATTGATTAGAAATTGCTTGCGGATTTTTCCATTTTTGAAGACGGCGCTGCCGAGGATTACTTGATCTGCGCCTGCGCGGAGGAGATTGATTGCGCGGGAGGTCGTGCGAATACCTCCGCCTACGCGGATTCTAAAGCTGAAGCGAAGCTTGGCTTCGTGGCATAGCTTGCGGACCAGATGATTGTTGCGGCCGGTACGGAGCGCGGCGTCTAGATCGATGATGTGTAATTGCGGATATTTTTGGAAGCGCTCGAGCAGGCCTAGAACATCTTCTACGGCTAATGCGCGGCGGCGGCCTTGGACTAGCTGGACGGCCTTTCCATTTTGTAGATCGATGCACGGGATGATCATTGAATTTGGCGTATGGGAACGCCTGCGCACGCGAGAAATTCTTTCAGCTCGCCGATCGGTTGCGCGCGCTGGTGGAAGATTGAGGCGGCTAGGGCTGCGTCGGCGGCGCCGGTGGTGAAAACTTCCAGGAAGTGCGCGGGAGTTTTCGCGCCTCCCGAGGCGATTACCGGGACGGAAACGCCACGGGAGATCGCTGAAGTAAGAGCCAGGTCGAAGCCACATTGCGTGCCGTCGCGGTCTACCGAAGTGATTAGGATTTCTCCTGCGCCGAGAGCCACTCCTTCTTTGGCCCAGTCGATGGCGTCGCGGTCTGCGGATTCGCGGCCGCCTCGGACGCGGATGCCCCAGGATTCGGATTCGCGTTTCGCGTCAATCGCTAGAACTACTGCTTGCGAGCCGAATTCGCCGGCTAGTTCGGCGATGAGTTGCGGACGGTCGACTGCGGCGGTGTTGATGGTGATTTTGTCCGCGCCTGCGCGTATTACTGCGCGGGCGTCTTCGAGTGTGCCGATGCCGCCGCCTGCTGTGAGGGGGATTGCGAGTTCGGCGGCTACACGGCGGATGGTTTCTAGGAATGTGGGGCGGCGATCGCGGGAGGCGGCGATATCGAGAAGTACGAGTTCGTCGGCGCCTTCGGCGTTATAGCGCGCGGCGAGTTCGACTGGATCGCCAGCGTCTTGCAGGCCTACGAAATTTATGCCTTTGACGACGCGAGCGCCGTCAGTGTCGAGGCATGGGATGATGCGGCGCGCGAGAGTCATCTGGCCATTTCCAGAAAATTTGCGAAGACTGTGGCGCCGCTAGAGCCGGATTTTTCCGGGTGGAATTGAACGGCGGAAACGTTTTGGTGCTCGATTACGGCTGCGAATTGTGCGCCGTGCGTGCAAGTTGCAGCGGCGGCGGGGCTCGCGTCTGGCGCGGCATAGGAATGCGCGAAGTAAAACCATGAATCGTCGGCGAGGCCGCGCAGTAGGCGCGACTCGCGAGAACGCTCAAGTTGGTTCCAGCCCATGTGCGGGAGCTTTACTGAATTAGGCAGGGCGCGCACTGATCCATCGAGTAAGTTTAGACCGGGAAGCTCGGGCGCCTCTTCGCTGGATGCGAAAAGAACTTGCAGGCCCAGGCAGATGCCTAGAAACGGAACGCCTCGGCGTACGGCTTCGCATAGAGGCTGGCGCAAATTGAAAGTGTCGAGTGCGCGGATTAGTGCGGCGACGTGGCCTACGCCTGGTAGCACGATTGCTTCGGCGCTTGAAAGGGATTCGGGGATCGTGGCGCGGACGGTGGGCATGGCCAGGCGCTCGAAGGCTCGCTCGACCGACGGTAGATTTCCGGCACCGTAATCGAGGATGGTGATTTTCATAGCAGGCCTTTGGTGCTGGGCAGTACGCGGCGGAGTCTGCGATCGCGCGAGACGGCGAAACGCAGAGCGCGGGCAAAAGCTTTGAAAATGGCTTCGATTTGGTGATGCGACGATCGGCCGTAGAGCGCGCGGAGATGGACGTTGGCACGGGCGGATTGCGCGAAGCCTTGAAAAAAATCTTCGAGCAGTTCGGTTTGAAAATCGCCTACGCGGCGAGCGGCGATTTTCGTGCGGCAGACGCAGTGCGGGCGTCCACTGAGATCGATGGCCGCGGCGGCGAGCGATTCGTCCATGGGCATCAGAAAATATCCGGCGCGGAGAATTCCGCGCTTTGAGCCGAGGGCTTTTTGCACCGCTTCACCCAGAACGATACCGACATCCTCTACGGTGTGATGTTGATCGACGTCGAGATCGCCGCGAGCTTCGAGATCCAGGTCGAAGGCGCCGTGGCGCGCCACAAGTTCGAGCATGTGATCGAAGAAACGAATGCCGGTGCGGACATGGGATTTTCCCCGGCCGTCGAGATTGAGATGCAGACGGATATCGGTTTCAGAAGTGTGTCGATGGATGCGGGCTTGGCGATTTTTTTGTGGCATCAGTTGATCACCGGAATTGCTTAATGGCGCGGATTAGGCCGCGCATCTCGGAGCGCGTGCCGATAGAAACGCGGGCGAAACCGCGGCGGCCGAATTCCATACCGCGATCGCGGAGCAGGATTCCGCCTTGCTCGAGCTTGCCGATTAGCTGCGCGCCGTGCTTGCCGAAATCGACTAGAACGAAATTGGCGGCGCTCGGGTAGAACGTGATGCCGAGGCGATCGAGCGCTTGCGTAAATTCCTTGCGAGCGCGTTTCACTTCGGTTACGTAGCTGCGGATCGTGCGCTGGTCGCGGATGGCGGCTTCGGCGGCGACTAGTGCCGCGGTATTTACGGAAAATGGCGACGCGGCGCTTTTTAGGAACGAGATTAGTTTTGGATTAGCGAATATGCAGCCTAGACGCAGGCCGGCGAGGCCTGCTGCTTTTGAAAATGTGCGCAGCACGACGAGATTTGGATAGCGGCGAATCCAGCGGAGTATCGAGAGACCAGAAAATTCGGTGTAGGCTTCGTCCACAACGATTACCGTGCGAGAGGCGGCTTTCAGCATGCGTGCTAGTGAGTTTGCTGGAACGAGTGTGCCAGTTGGATTGTTCGGATTGGCTAGAAAGAAAATTTGCGCCGCGGACTTGCCGGGGCGAAGAGCGTCGATAGCGTCTTCGACGGGAAAATTCATGGCCGCGTCGTAGCGCAGCGTGATGATTTTGGCGTTGGCTAGTTCGGCGTAGAAGCGATACATCGAAAATGTGGGCTCGCAGAGCAGCACGCGGCTGCGCGGATCTACGAAGGTGTCGCACAGGAGATGGAGCGCGTCATCCACGCCGTTGGTGAGGATAATTTCTCCGGGGCGGACACCGAATGAGCGGGCCAGGCGATGGGTGGTTGCGGCGTATTCCGGATACATCGAGAGGCGCTCGGGCGTGAGTTTTGCTAGTGCGCGGATGACGGCAGGCGAGCAGCCTTTCGTATTTTCGTTGAAGTCGAGGCGAAGTTTTCCGGCGCGTCCTTCGGCGGGAGGGACGTAACGCGGTTGACGCAGGATGGCATCGCGCACTGGCGGAATGGTTTTCAACGGCGGACCTCCACGGCGTTTTCATGTGCTGCGAGCCCCTCGGCGCGTGCTAGCGATTGCGCGGCGGGGGCCAGGCGCGCGAAACCTGCTGCGCTGATGGATTGTACATTGATGCATTTCACGAAATCCGCTGCGCTGAGGCCACCGCGGGTGCGCGCCCAGGCTGCGGTTGGGAGGACGTGATTGCTGCCGCTTGAATAGTCGCCCAGAGGCTGGGCGCTCCAGGGGCCGAGGAAGATGGTGCCGGCCGCGTTGATCCTGCGGAGAATTTCGCGCTCGCTGTCGAAGATACCGAGATGCTCAGGCGCGAAACGATTGACGAAGGCGATGGCGGCGTTGAGAGAGGGTGCCAGCAAGATGACGGACGACTGAAAGATCGAGCGATGCGCGGGATTCGATGCGGGCAGCGCGGCGAGTTGCGCGGCGATTTCTTGCTGAACGGCGCGGGCGAGTGATGGCTTGGTCGTGACGAGGAGGCTACCGGCGTCCGGCGCGTGTTCGGCTTGTGCGAGTAAATCGGCGGCGATCCAGCGGGGATTTCCTCGCTCGGCGAGAATGACCGCTTCGGTGGGGCCTGCATTTAGATCGATAGCGCAATCCGGGCTGACCAATTGCTTCGCGGCGGCGACGTAACGATTGCCAGGACCGAAGATTTTGTCCACCCGCGGAATGTTGCGAGTGCCATATGCTAGAGCGGCGATGGCTTGGGCGCCGCCGATCTGCGCGATTGCAACGATGCCGAGAAAATTTGCTGCGACGAACAGCTCGGGGCTTGGCTTCGGGCAGACGATTACTATGCGCTGGACGCCTGCTGCTTGTGCTGGAATCACCGTCATCAGCAGGGTGGAGACGAGCGAAAAGCGCCCGCCGGGAATGTAGCAGCCGATGGATTCGATGGGCCGCACGATTTGGCTGATGCGTACGCCGGGCTCGACTTCGAGCGTCCATGGCTGCGGCATTTGTTTTTCTGCTACGCGGCGGATATTGCGGGCGGCGTGGCGGATAGCGCGCCCGATGCTGGCATTTACAGAGCCGGCGGCGCTGAACTCGCGGCGGCGAATCCACATTTTGCCGTCGCGGATATTGGTGCGGTCGAGACGCATGGTCCACTCGATTAGCGCGCGATCTCCGCGGCGGCGCACATCCGCGATGATGCGCGCGGCGACGCGTTCGGCTTGGCGATCCCGCTGGCTGCGAGCGCGAAGCAATTTTTCCATCACGGCGCGGGTGAGTTTTTCGATGCGCATCATGGCACGATTTTATTCAATGGATATTCGACGATCCCTTGCGCATTTGCGGCTTTCAGCTTCGGTAAAATCTGCCGGACTACCGCTTCTTCGACGATGGTGTTTACGGCTACCCAGTCCGGATCGCTCAGCGTTGAGATTGTGGGATTTTTCAGCGCCGGAAGAACATTCAGGACGCCGGTTAGGTCGTCGCGGCGGACATTTAGCATTAGGCCGACTTTGTTCGAGGCGTAAATGGCGCCCTGCAGCATGAGCACGATGTTATCGGCCTTCTCTTTTTTCCAGGCGTCCGCGGCAGCCGCGCGGTTCATAATGAAGACGGTAGCTGACTCAAGAACCGTGTCGACAATCCGCAGTCGATGCGCACGGAGAGACGCGCCAGTCTCGGTGACTTCGACGATGGCGTCAGCAAGCTGCGGGACCTTCACTTCGGTAGCACCCCAGGAAAATTCCACGCGCGCGCGGACATTGTGGCGGGCGAGAAATCTCTCGGTGATTTTTACCACTTCGGTGGCGATAATCTTCCCTGCCAAGTCGCTCACCGCGTGAATCCCGGAATCTTCCGGAACGGCGAGCACCCAGCGAACGCGCGCCAACCGCTGCTTGGCGTAAACGAATTCGGCGAGTTCGATTACGTCGGCGCCGGTTTCGACCACCCAATCGTGGCCCGTGATCCCCGCGTCCAGGGCGCCAGTCTCGACATAACGGGCCATCTCTTGCGCGCGGACCATCAAACATTCGATTTCGGGATCGTCGATGGCCGGGATGTAGCTGCGGGAACTGAGTGTGATGCGCCACCCGGCGCGGGCTAGAAGTTCTAGCGTGGCTTCTTGCAGGCTGCCTTTGGGGATGCCCAGCTTGAGCGCGCTCATGGCTGGCGTTCCTGCGAATAGACTTGTGCGGGATCAAAGGCGCGCGGCTCGACGAATGAAACTTGGCCATCAGTTTCCCAGCGGCGGAAAAAACAGGAGCGGTAGCCTTCGTGGCAAACGCCGGGGCCTTGCGGCTCGACGCGCAAGAGCACGGCATCAGCATCGCAATCCACGCGCAAATCGAGCACGCGAAGGATGTGTCCGCTTCGCTCGCCTTTTCGCCAAAGCCGCTTTCTCGACCGGCTGTAGAAAACGGCCGAATTGGTGCGCCGCGTTTCTGCCAGCGCTTCTTCATTCATGAAGCCGAGCATCAGAACATCGCCGGTGCGGGCGTCCTGCACGATGGCCGGCAGCAAACCGTCGCTTTTTTCAAAATCGAGTTTCATATCGCGATCGTCTCCAAAAACAAAAAGCCCGCCGGGCTCATCGACCGGCGGGCTGAAGAGTGCTTTGTGTTAGCGAATTGCTATGCACACCTCAGCGCGCGCGGATCGATGCCGTGATGATGATGGCGACGATGGGCGTGCTGAGTCATAGCGCGAAGGCAGAATAGCCGCAGAGGATTGCGCCTGTCAAGTTTGGAATGAGCGCATCTGTGCGCTCGGGCTTCGTTTTTTCGATGCGGCAAGGCAATATCTCGGCTGGTGAATTCTTGCTTCCATGACAACGACACTTGATTATGCAGCGATGCTGGCTGTAGCGCTCGGCGAGGCGCGGCTGGGCCTGGCGGAGGGCGGAATTCCGATTGGGGCGGCGATATTTGAATACGGCGGAAATCTTATCAGCGCGGGGCATAACCGTCGAGTGCAACAGGGTGATCCTTCGATGCACGCGGAGACGGACGCGTTTCGGCGGGCGGGTCGGCAGCGAAGTTATCGCGAGCTGATCATGGTTACGACGCTGGCGCCGTGCTGGTATTGCAGCGGGCTGGTGCGGCAATTTGGATTTGGAACGCTGGTCGTTGGGGAGAGTCGGACGTTTCAGGGCGGGATTGAATGGCTGCGTTCGCTGGGCGTGATGGTGATTGATCTTGATTCGAAAGAGTGCGCTTCACTTCTTGGCGGATATATCAAGGATCACCCTGAAGTTTGGAACGAAGACATTGGGCAAGATTAAGATTATTCGGCCGCGAGATAGGCGTAGCGGAGTAGGAAGAGTGCGGTGAGCACCCAGATGAGCGGGCTGATTTCCCGGCGTTTTCCGGAGCCGAGTTTTACCAGCGTGTAGGAAATCAACCCGAGGCTCAGGCCAGTGGCTACGCTGAACGTGAGCGGAGTAGCCACAATGGTGAGAAATGCCGGGAATGCCTCGCTGAAATCATCCCACTTCACTTTGGAAACGGATTCGCACATCAACGCGCCGACCAGAATGAGCGCGGGGGCCGTGGCGTAACCGGGGATTGCGGCTACCAGCGGCGCGCAAAACATTGCCGTCAAGAAAAGCGCCGCGATAACCAGATTGCCCAGACCCGTGCGCGCACCGGCTGCCACTCCCGCCGCGCTTTCGATGTAGCTCGTGACTGTGGACGTGCCGCTCAGCGCGCCGAATATCGTTCCCGTTGCATCCGCTAGTAGAGCGCGGCTGGCTCGAGGCAATTTCCCATCGCGCAGGAACCCGCCTTGTTCGCAGACGCCTACCAGAGTACCCACGTTGTCAAAGAGATCGACGAAGAAAAAAACAAAAATGAGTTCGACAAGGCCCAGCTTCGCAGCGCCGGCAAAATCGAGCTTGAGGAAAGTTCCGCCGGGATGCGGCAGAGAGAAAATGTGCGCCGGCCACTGGCTGAGGCCGCGCAGGATTCCTGCAATCGTGGCGATCACGATTCCGATCAGGATCGCGCCGCCGATTTTTCGCGCCATCAGAATGGCGGTGACGATCAAAGCAAACGCAGCAATTTGCACCTGCGCGTCGGAGAAATTGCCCAGGCCGACAAAAGTCGCAGGATTGGCGACAATAATTTTTGCATTGCGCAATCCTACGAAAGCAATGAACAGGCCAATGCCTGCGGCTGTCCCGTACTTCAGGCAATCCGGGATGCCATTCACAATTTGCTCGCGGACGTTGGTGAGCGTGAGCAAAAGGAATAGCAGGCCGGAGAAAAATACGACGGCCAGCGCAGTCTGCCACGGCACGCCGCGCCCCAGCACGATGGAATAAGTGAAGTAAGCATTCAGCGACATGCCCGGCGCGAGCGCGATGGGATAATTGGCCCACAGGCCCATCACCAGTGTTGCGGCGGCGGCTGAAATGCACGTGGCGAAGAGAACGCCTTCAATAGGCATGCCCGCTTCGGACAGAATTCGCGGATTCACGGCGATGATGTACGCCATGGTCATGAACGTGGTGAGCCCGCCCAGCAATTCGCGCCGGACGGTAGTCTGATTTTCTGCGAGTTTGAAAAGGCGCTCGATCACCGCGGGCCTCCGGCGGATTGCGAGAGCGGGCAAATGTATCACACGGGCGCGCGATTCGATTTCGCGTTGCGATTTTTTGCGCGGTGAAGCGGCGGAACTTTATGTTCGTTACAACTCGTTGCCTTCTCTTAGCGACGCGCCGGTTTGTAGCTAAATAGCTTCTGGCATTCTTTCCGCAGGAAGCCGCCGATTACGGGTATGTGATGATTGCCTTTTTCGAAGACCGTTTTGCAGGAAATGAGGCACGCTCGCCACTTGTAGTCTTCCGTGCCGTGGCTTCGGCCGTAAGCGTCAATATCCTCCTGCGAGACGCCGTAGACCACCGCGCCGATTCGCGACCACACGCAAGCGCCCGCGCACATGGCGCAAGGCTCGTGCGTGGAGTAGAGGACGAAGTCGGGCAGATAGCGGCCATAACCGCTCGAAACATATTTCAGCGTCTCCAGCTCGACGTGTTTGATGCTCGAGCCGGAAGTCTTTCACGCGATTGCCGGCATTGGCGATGACCACTTCGCGGCGGCCGGTGAAACCGGTGATGACGGCGCCGATGGGATAGTCGCCGCGGTCGCCGGCGCGTTTTGCTTCCGAGATGGCCAGCTCCATGAACTTTTTTCGCGGTTTGTAGGATTGAAGAATCATGTGGATAGAGTACATCGAATTGCGGCGCGCGATGTCGGGATGCGCTTGACTGTTGACGGCGCCCGCGATTAGCTTTGAGCGACTTCATGAGGCCGCTTCGCGCGCAGTGCTGACAGTATGAGACGCTCTTCAGTCCTTCGATTTCTTGGCGTTTGCTTAGCGGGCGTCGCAATCGCCGCACTGGGCGGCGCGCAGGCACAGCATCCCCAGCGGCAGGGTTCCTCCGCATTCAGATCCGGCAGCGTTCAATTTGAAGATATCGCGCGGCAGGCGGGGTTGACGGCCGTCGATGTGTATGGCGGCGAGACGCACAAGGATTTCATTATCGAGACTACCGGAAATGGCGCGGCAGTTTTCGATTACGACAACGACGGCTGGCCAGATGTTTTTCTTCCGAATGGCTCGACGGTCGAAGGATTTGCGGCTGGGAGCGCGCCGACCGGACATCTTTACCACAACAATCACGACGGGACGTTTAGCGACGTGAGCGCGAAGGCTGGGGTGGCGCGCGCGGGATGGGGGCAGGGTGCTTGCGTGGGCGATTTTGATAACGACGGCAATCTGGATTTGCTGGAGACGTTCTGGGGACAGAACGTGTTGTTCCACAACAATGGGGACGGCACGTTTACCGACGTTACCGAAAAGGCTGGATTGAAGACTCCCAAAGATGAATGGAGCACCGGTTGCAGCTTCATTGATTACGATCGCGACGGCAAAGCGGATTTATTCATCTCGCGCTACGTGGATTTTTCTTACGATTCGGTGCCGCGGCCTGGACAGGGAGTTTTTTGCCAATGGAAGGGCGTGAGCGTGATGTGCGGGCCGCGCGGGTTAAAAATGGCAGTGAATGCTCTTTATCACAACAATGGCGACGGGAGTTTCACCGACGTCTCGCAGAAATCCGGAATTACGAAAACGACCGGTTGCTACGGCCTGACTTCGCTGACTGGCGGATTTCGATCAAGATGGCTGGCCGGATATTTACGTCGCTTGCGATTCGACGCCCAATCTTCTCTATCACAACAATCACGACGGGACGTTCGCGGATATCGGCCACCCGGCCGGCGTGGCTTTTAATGAGGATGGGACCGCGCAGGCTGGGATGGGTTTGTCCGGCGATGATTACACGCACTCCGGGAGGCAAGATATCGTCAAAACAAATTTCAGCGACGACACGCCGACGCTTTATTTGAATCGCGGGAAGAATAGCTTCGATGACGTGACCTTCAGCGCCGGATTGGGAACGATTCGCAATTGGCTTGGGTGGGGCGTGCAATTTTTTGATTTCGATAATTCCGGCTGGCCAGGAATTCTGATCGTGAATGGGCATGTGTATCCGGAAGTGGAGAGCAAGAATCTCGGCACGAGTTATCGCCAGCCGCGAGTGCTTTACGAGAATTTGCGGAATGGAAAATTTGCGAATATCACCGCGCAATCGGGAGCGGCATTGAGCGAGTTGCATTCCGGCCGCGGATTGGCGCTCGGCGATTTGTTCAACGACGGGCGCGTGGAAGCGCTGGTGAACAATATGAACGAAACGCCTTCGCTTTATCGCAATAGCAAGCCGGTCGGAAATTTTATCAGCCTGCAGTTGGTGGGCACGAAATCGAATCGGGCCGCACTGGGGGCGAGCGTGACCTCGAGCAGGGCAACGACCGCCGCGAGCAGGAAGTGCGCAGCGGCGGCGGGTTCATTTCGCAGAGTGATTTGCGGTTGCATTTTGGGTTGGGTAAAGCCGAAAGCGCGGAAAAAATCGTCATTCGCTGGCCGAATGGGTTAGTTGAGACTTTGAACGACTTGCCAGCGAATCAGTTTTACTTGGTGCGCGAAGGCAGCGGGGTGGATTCGAAGCAGACTCACGGAGTGAGCACTTTACCGGCCGCGCGCTTGACGCCGGATCACGCGGCGCAGCCTGGCAAACCATGAGCGATGAAAAGCGCGATCGTGAATTGGGAATGGGACGGCGCATCACTCGCCGCGATTTTCTGGATGGCTTGGCGGTGGGCATCGGCGCGCTGGAAGCGCCGGTCTTACCGGATGGCCTTCGAGCGCCCACGCAGCCGCGAACGCCGCTCATTCGCCTTCGCCAGCCGGTACTTATCCTCCCGCGCTCATGGCATGCGCGGAAGCCAGCCCGGCGCGTTCGACGTCGCCCACTCGCTGCGTGATGGATCTTTCTGGGGCACGGCCGGAACTCCTGAGGACACCCGCGAAACTTACGACTTGATCGTGGTGGGAGGCGGCATCAGCGGTTTAGCCGCCGCCTATTTTTTCCGAAAGCAAGCCGGCGCGAAATCGCGGATCCTGATTCTCGATAATCATGATGATTTCGGGGGGCACGCGCGGCGCAACGAATTTCGCGTCGGCGAGCGGCTGCTACTGAGCAACGGCGGTACGCAGTCGATTGAAAGTCCTTCCGAGTACAGCGCAGTCGCCAAAGAATTGCTTCGAGAACTGGGCATCGAGCCGAAAGTTTTTTACAAAGCTTACGATCAGAAGCTATATGCAAATCTCGCAACCGCATGTTTTTTCGACAAAGAAACTTTCGGAGAAGATCGCTTCGTTGCAGGGATGGGATCGCTTCCCTGGGCGGAATTTCTCAGCAAGTCGCCGCTTCCGGAAAAAGTGCAGCGAGAAATCGCGCGTCTGTACACCGAGAAGAAAGACTATTTGCCCGGTCTCACGCGCGAGCAAAAACTGGCGCGCCTCGCCAAGGTGAGCTACGCCAGGTTTCTCACGAAAATATGCCACGCGGATCCCGCCGTGTTGCCGTTCTTTCAGACTTACACGCACGATTTGTGGGCTGTCGGCATCGAAGGGATTTCCGCGCTCGCGTGTTACCGGAATCCTGACGACTACGGCTCTTACAGCTACGCCGGATTCGATGGCCTGGGCTTGGCCGAGGCGAGCGCCGACGCCGACGAGAAAACCGAGGAACCTTATATATTCCATTTTCCCGATGGCAACGCATCCGTCGCCCGGCTGCTGGTACGTTCGCTGATTCCGGGATCGATTCCCGGCAGCACCATGGAAGATGTGGTCACTGCGCGCGCCGACTACGACCGGCTCGATCTGCCTTCCTCGCACATACGTCTGCGGCTAAATAGCACCGCGGTGCGAGCCCGCCAGCTCGATGCGCGGGACGCGAAAGAAGTGGAAGTCGTCTACGTGCAAAAAGGCAAGCTGCTCACTGCTAAAACACGCGCGTGCGTGCTGGCCGGCTACAACGGAATGATTCCATATCTTTGCCCGGAATTGCCGGCCGCGCAGAAGGAAGCTTTGCACTATGGGGTGAAGGAACCGTTTATTTACACGCACGTAGCCATTCGCAACTGGCAGGCGTTTCAAAAATTGGGCGTGCGCCAGGTAATTTCGCCGGGCAGCTATCACTGCTTCACCATGCTGGATTTTCCCGTGAGCCTCGGCACGTATGAATTTCCCAGAGCGCCCGAAGAGCCCATGGTGCTGTTCATGTTGCGCACACCATGCCAGTCCGGCCTACCGCGCCGCGAACAATACAAGATGGGCCGCGCCGAACTTCTGAGCACGCCCTTCTCCACTTTCGAACGCAACATTCGCGCGCAACTCAATCGCATGCTCTCAGGCGGCGGCTTCGATTCCGCGCGCAACATTGCCGCGATCACCGTCAATCGCTGGGGCCACGGCTACGCCTACGAATATGATTCGCTTTCCGATCCGCATTGGTCGCGCGAAGAGCGGCCTTGCGTGATCGGGCGAAAGCAATTTGGGCGCATCTCGATTGCGAATTCCGACGCGGGGGCCAGCGCTTATACAAATGTGGCGATCGATCAGGCGTACCGCGCGGTTCAGGAACAGCTGAAAGGTATATAGTGTCCGCAGCGGGTGGCACGTCCGGCGGTTTCCAAGCATCGAAAGCATTGATGGCCTGATTGGTAGTGCTGTTCGCAGTGATCCCTCGATTTCAAAATTTTTCGCGTAGGAAAAGCTCATGACGGGAAAGTTGGATTATCGTAAGGGCGTGCGCGAGGCATACCCCGAGGTGTTTACGCCGGCCGCGCTCGAAGCGCTGGAAGTGTTGGCGCCGCTGAATCGCGACCGGCGAGAGTTGATGGCCAAGCGCGTGGCGCGGCGGCTGGAGCGACAGCGCGGCCGGCAATGCATCGCCTTTCTCGATCCGCAAGCGCTGATTCCGCGCACTTCCATTCGCGTGCAAGATGCCCGCGACGGCAAATTTGAAGGCAGCGAAATTCCCGCCGACCTAAAGCGCCAATGGATTCAAGGCACCGGGCCGGTGACGAAGCCGCGCGCCAGCACGGCGAGCAGCTTGCGCAACGCGGCGTACGCTCTGCTTTCGGGCGCGGATGGCTGGATGTTTGATGGCGAAGATGCGCTGGGCCAAGTCGAAACGATGTCGCTCGAGAATCAGCGCAACTTGCAACTCGCGATCGCCGGCGATCCGCGATTCTTGCGCGTGGCCGAAGAAGTTGCGGGCGAAATGAACAAATGGGCGCAGGGATTTTTCGGCCGCGCGATTGTCACCGACTGGCGCAAGCAACTCAGTTTCACTACCAAGATTTTTCGCGCCCGCGGTTTGCATCTCGACGACCGCCACGTGCGCGAAGCCGATGGCACGGGCTTTTCCGCGTCGATTGTGGACCTGGTGCTTTACGTGGTGAATAACCAGCGGCGATTGCGCGATGCGGGCGCATCGATCGTGCTCTATCTGCCGAAAATTCAGACGGCGGAGGAAGCGGCCCTCTGGAACGATATGCTCGCGGCGCTCGAACAACATCTCGGACTCGCCGACGGCGAGATCAAAGCTTACGTCCTCGTCGAGCAAATTGAAGCGGTGTTTCAATTGATGGAAATTCGCGCCGCGCTCGGCCGGCACTTCGTCGGCTTCAATACTGGCCGATGGGATTACATCAACAGTGTCTCCGATGCAATGGCGTGGGACGCCGGCTTCATCAATCCGAATATCGACGCGATCGGAATGACTTACGGCTACATGCGCAATTATGAGGACCGCGTGCGGCGCGCGGTCAATACTCCCGACCGCAACGGAAGATTCGCGCTTTGGCAGGGTGGCATGGAGCCGAATATTCCGGTCGGCACCGAAGCGGGCGTCGCTGCGGGAATGCGCCGCGCAAAAGCCGGCGGCACGCGCGAGTTACAAGCCGGCGCGAGCGGCAAGTGGGTGGCGCACTGGAGAATGGTGCATATCGTTCGGCCGGTGTGGGAAGAAGTTGGCGCCGACAATCAACTCGGCCGTGAATTTCCGCGGCTCACTTATTCGCAGGCGGATGCCGATGGATTGGTGCTGCTCGAAGCGGCGCCGCGTACCGTGCGCGGAGCGCGCGATCTGCTGAGTGTTGCGCTGCAATACGGCAATGCATTCGAGCAGGGATTTCAAGCTGCAGCGCTTAAGCCGGCGGACTTCTTCGGCAACGACAACGAACTTTATTTGATGGAAGATATGGCCACCGGCGAAATCCGCCTGAGCATTCTTTGGGAATGGCTGCACAAAGGCGCGAAGCTGACCGAGGGCGATCCGGCAACGGGAGCGCGCGCGGGCGATACTTTTGGGGCGGAACTCTTCGCGCGATTGCTTGCGGAAGAGTACGAAAAGCTGCAGCGCGCGAAGGACCGCGACGTCCACGACGATTCGAAAGCCACCACGCTGCCCATCGCGCGCGAAATTGTGGCCACGTACGTTACCAATCGCACCAAATTGCCGTGGTACATCGACCTCTTGAATCTCAATCTCAACAACAACGACTTGGCGACCGCGAAGTCGCGCATCAAGGCTTACATCGAGGCCTTCGAGCGCGATGGAACGCGGATCACCGAGAATCTCGACTTCAGCCCCTTGAAGCAAGGAGAGAGCGCATGAGCTCGCTCGAAAAAGAAATTACCGCGATGCAGCAGTGGTTCGACAGCCCGCGATTCGCGGGAATCGTGCGGCTCTACACTGCGCGGCAAGTGCTCGAACAGCGCGGCACCATCACCACGGACTATCCCGTGGCGCGCGAAGCTGCAGCGGCTTTTTACCAACGCTTGCGCCAGCTTTTCGGCGAGCGCAAATCGATCACTACGTTTGGTCCGTATTCGCCGGGCCAGGCCGTGACGATGAAGCGCATGGGCATCGAGGGAATTTATCTGGGCGGTTGGGCCACTTCGGCGAAAGGCGGTACGACGGAAGATCCGGGGCCGGATCTCGCGAGCTATCCGTTGAGCCAGGTGCCGGACGAAGCTTCGACGCTGGTGCGTGCACTGCTTACGGCCGATCGCAATCAGCAGTACCAGCGTTCGCGGATGACTGAGGCGCAGCGAGCGTCTACGCCGGCCTTTGATTTCCGGCCTTTCATTATTGCGGATGCGGATACCGGGCACGGGGGCGATCCGCACGTCCGCAATTTGATTCGGCGCTTCGTAGAAGTCGGAATCGCCGGTTATCACATCGAAGATCAGCGTCCGGGCACGAAAAAGTGCGGGCACCAGGGCGGCAAAGTACTCGTGGCGCAAGACGAGCAGAACAAACGATTGAATGCGGCGCGATTTCAGCTCGACGTCATGGGAGTGCCCGGGATTATCGTTGCGCGAACGGACGCCGAAGCTGCGAATTTGATCGACGGGTGCGGAGACGAGCGCGATCAGCCGTTTCTGCTGGGCGCGACGAATCCCGATGTGCCGGCTTACAAGGCCAGCTTTCTCGCGCTGATTCAGCATTTCTACGAATTGGGAGTTGCCGAACTTAACGGACATCTTCTGTATGCGGTCGCGCCTGGGGAACATGCCGTGGCACGAGATTGGCTAGAGCGCAAAGAGATTTTGGCTGTGGCCGCGGAGGCTGCGGCTTCTTTGCGGGCGGGAAAAGAGGCTTCGATTGATGCAATGTTCGACCGCGTGGCCGCGCGTTTTCTCGAAGTGTGGGAGAGCGAGGCGCAGCTGGTGACGTTTGGCGATGCCGTAGCGAAAATTCTCGAGTTCCGCAAGAGCGAGGGCGAGTCGCCGGAGATGAGCGTGGAGGAATGGCGGCGATTCGCGGCATGCGCGTCGCTCTACGCTGCGCGCGAGAAAGCTCGCCAACTGGGCGTCTACGTCGATTGGGATCCCGAAACGGCCAAAACACCGGAAGGCTACTACCAGGTGCGCGGCGGCATTGCGTATGCCATCGCCAAGTCGTTGGCGGCGGCTCCGTTCGCCGATATTTTGTGGATGGAAACAAAAACCGCCGATCTCGCCGACGCCCGCGAGTTCGCCGAAGCGATTCACGCCGAATTCCCCGACAAGATGCTGGCCTACAATCTTTCGCCGTCATTTAGTTGGGACACCACCGGAATGAGCGACGAGCAAATGCGCCGCTTTCCCGAAGAGCTGGGGAAATTGGGATTCGTTTTCAACTTCATTACTTACGGCGGCCATCAGATCGACGGACTGGCTGCCGAGGAATTTGCCACGGCGCTGAAGCAGGATGGAATGCTTTGCCTGGCGCGGTTGCAACGGAAATTGCGAATGGTGGAGTCGCCTTACCGCACGCCGCAAACACTCGTCGGCGGACCGCGCGGAGACGCTGCTTTGGCGGCGACATCGGGGCGCACCGCGACGACGATGGCGATGGGCAAAGGCTCAACGCAGCATCAGCACTTGGTGCAAACCGAAGTGCCCAAAAAGCTGCTCGAGGAGTGGCTGGCGATTTGGACGAAGCATTATCAGTTGCCCAGCACCCTTCACGTGCAACTGCGGCCGCATCGGGCCGGCTCCGAATTACTGGAGCTGGGAATTTACGACAAGAATCAGGAGAAAGTAGCCAACGTAGTCTTCGCGCCAATCCACGACCGGCACGACCGCAGCATTCTATCGGTGCGGGACCAGAATACTTTCGCCGAATCGCTGCGGCGCAAGCGGCTAATGACGCTCGTCCATCTTTTCCTGGTGCATCGCTTCAAGGCCGACGCGGTGCACTACGTCACGCCCAGCGACGACAACCAATATCAAGCGGCGAAAATGAAATCGCATGGAATTTTCCGCCAGGTGAATACCGAGGTGGGGCAAATCATCGTGGCCGATGTGGACCACGAACGGATCGCTCAACTCTTGGCGCCGGACCAGGTTGCGTTGAACAAGCTAATTCGCAAGGAGCAATAAGCACGGAAACTCCTTGGCGCTCGTCGCACAGACTGCGCGATTGCGTGGTCGGAACTTTACTGCGGCGTAGTCGCGTTCGAACTAATCTTCGGTGCGTCGACTTTGACTCGCGCTGCCACTGGCTGTCCTAGCGAAGGCCAGGTGCCGGCGATTTCCCATTTCCCATTGGCCGCGACTTGCGACACATGCACCGCGAATCCGCCCGCTCCTAGCGCACTCAATTCCAGCCGCCCGTCGGTGTTTGCGCCGATGGCGATCTGCGACAAACTGCGCTGATCCCCCATCATGACCCAATTCCCGAAGGAAAGATTCGCAGCCGTCTGCCAGATGTGCCACGCGGAGCCATCTTTCGAATTCAATGCAAAAAGCTCCAGGCGCCCATCGGAATTTTTTCCTAATGCCAGTTGGCTCAAGCCGTGCGCCGCGCCCATGCTCGACCATTTTCCGAACGATGAATTCGGAGCCGTCTGGTAGGCCGTCCAAGCCGCGCCGTCTTTCAAATCGATGGCGAAAATTTCCAATCGCCCGTCAGCATTATGGCTCACTGCAATTTTGACGAGCCCGCGCATGTCGCCGATGCTGGCCCAGTTCCCGAACGCAGAATTCGGCTTCGTTTGCCAGGCGTGCCACGCGCTGCCATCTTTCGCATTGAGCGCGAAAATCTCCAGGCGGCCATCGCCGTTTGAAGCAACGGTAATTTCACTCAGGCCGCGCGCATCGCCCAGCGGTTTCCAATCGCCGAAGGAAGAATTCGGCGCCGATTGCCAGCTGGTCCACGCGCTCCCATCGGAACTTTTCACCGCAAATAATTCGAGCCGCCCATCGGCGTTTTTGGCGGCGGTGATTTGCGCAAGCCCGCTGGTCTTGCCCATCTCAGACCAATTTCCAAACGATCCGCTCGGCGCTTTTTGCCAGGTATGCCACGCGCTGCCGTTCTTGGTGTCCAGCGCAAATAATTCGATGCGACCATCCGCGTTATTTCCCACCGCGATACTGGCCACTCCCGGTCCGCCCAAACTAGTCCAAGCGCTGCTCCACTCGCCATTCGGTTTCTTCTGCCAGACGTCGTAAGGAATGTGATCGCTGCCCACGCCGAATAGCTCGAGCCGTCCGTCGGCGTTTTGTCCCGCGGCGATCGAAATGATTGGAACACTCTGAGCTCTCAAGGCTGGCGACCAGCCAATTAAAATCAACGCAACGACCGATAGCGTTGCCATGCAGAATCTGCCGCAAATTCGCGATGCCATCAGATGTCTCCTCGTCAAATAGGGAAGTGCGTCAAAGCGCGTTCGCCCGCTTCAGATGCCAGATTGCAGGTCGTGTGTCCGCGGGGCCATCAGGTGGCAGGAGGCGGGCAGCAGGAGAAAGGGGTACGTCCAGTGTGCGCTCATTGAGCCCGCTGTCAAATTTATTCGCCGGAGGCGATTGCCAGGAGCGAGATTCGAAGTGTGGCTAGTTCTTTGGTGGTTGCTCCTTGATGAGGCGCTCGAATTCTGGGTCGTTGTGGAGGCAGACGAGGTCTTTGTCGCGGGCGGCCCATTGGGCGTTTCTGTAGCCGGCTTCGATGGCCCAGCGGAATGTGGCTAGGGCTTCTTGCTTCATATTTAGGACGCCGTAGGTGCAGGCTGCGTTGTAGAGCGTTAGGGAATCCCAGGGGCGCATGGCTACGGCTTTTTCGGTTTCTGCTACGGCTTCTTTGCTTTTGCCGGCGCGGGCGTAATTCACTGCTAGTAGGCCTCGGGCGCGGGTGTCTTCGGGGGCGATTTCCAGGCGATGCTCGAGTACCGTAATTAGTTTGTCTGCTAGTTTTCTGGCGGCTTCGGTTTGGCCTAGGGCTCGGAGGGCGTTGGTGTAGGGAGGGTAGACGTTGTAGTCGTCTCCCGACGCCGCAATCGCGCGATCGATTAGTTCTGCGGCTTCTTTCCAGCGATCGGATTTGAATAGCGCTTTTCCCAGGACGCTGTAGGCATTTTCGCAATCGGGTTTTAGTTCGATGGCTTTGCGGGCTAAGAGGACGGCTTTGTCGTATTCCTGTTGGACGGAATGCATGCGGGCGCGGGCGGAGAGGGCTTCGGGGAGATCGGGTTGGAGCGTCCAGGCTCGCTCGGCGGCTTCCAGGCCTTTCTTGATCGCGGCGGGATCGCCTCCTTGGTATTCGGCGAGCGCGCCGCAGACGTGCGCCACACCCGCATAGGCCATCGCGAAATTCGGATCGAGCCGGATGGCGTGCTCGTACATCTGCATGGCAAATTCCAGATTAGCCATGCGCGCATAATTCCGGCCGCGCAGCAAATAGTCGTAAGCCTCGGGATTTTCCGTCGGCTTCTTGGCAATGGTTTGCTCTTCCTGCGGCGTAAGCGTGATGCGCAGGGCCTGCGCGATGCTGCGAGCGATTTCTTCCTGGACTTCGAAGACATCTTTTAGTTCGCGATCGTAGCGTTCGGCCCAGACTGGAAAATCGCGGCTGGTGTCGACGAGTTGCGCGTTGATGCGCAGGCGATTTCCGGCGCGGCGTAGAGTTCCGCCGAGGACGTAGCTGGCGTTTAGACGGGCGCCGATTTCTGGGGCGGTTAGGGATGTGTCGCGGAATGGAAGGACTGTGGCTCTTGGGAAAACGTGGAGGCCTTTGATTTTTAGCAGCTCGGTGACGATGTCTTCGGACATGCCGTCGCGGAAATATTCATCTTCTTTTTGGCCGCTGAGATTTTCGAAATAGAGGACCGCTAGAGATTTTGCGGCGCGAGCGACGGCTATTGGCGAGGAACTTATCGGCGTGTGGCCGCCGGAATCGGTTTCGCGCTTCAGGCGCTGAAGTTCGGTGCGCATCTCGGAAGCTTTTTGAAAGCGCAGGCGCTCATCTTTCTCGAGCGCGCGCATGATGATGCGATCTAGCTCCGTCGGCAGAATGGGGTTCAGGCGCAACGGGGCGAGGGGATTGCGATTGAGTAGCGCTTCGAAAATTACTGCGGGAGTGTTGCCGCTGAAGGGCGGGCGGCCGGTGGCCATTTCGTAGAGGACAACGCCGAAAGAAAAGAGATCGCTGCGGGAGTCGAGATCTTCGCCGCGGGCTTGTTCGGGAGACATGTAGGCTACCGTGCCCATGGCGGTGCCGGGGCCGGTGAAGTTTTCTCCGCCGATGCCGGCGGTGGGCGCGGCGGAGCCGCTCGATGTTTCGCCTGCACCCGGTTTCCAATGAGCAGGTTTCGCGAGGCCGAAATCTAGAATTTTGGGGCGGCCTTGGGTTAGGAAAATATTGGCGGGCTTGATGTCGCGATGGACGATGCCTTTTGCGTGCGCGGCGTCGAGTGCGCCGGCTACTTGGACGGCTACGTCGAGGAGTTCGTCTACGGGCATCGGCTTGCCGTCGATGCGGCGGCCGAGGGTTTGGCCTTCGAGCAACTCCATGACGATGAAGGCGCGGCCGTCCTGGTCATCGATTTCGTGGATGGTGCAGATGTTTGGGTGATTCAGGGCGGAGGCGGCGCGGGCTTCGCGCTGGAAGCGCTCGAGGGCGCGGGCGTCTCTGGATAATTCTTCGGGGAGGAATTTCAGGGCTACGTAGCGGCCGAGTCGCAAATCTTCAGCTTTGTAGACCACGCCCATTCCTCCGCCGCCGAGTTTTTCGACGATGCGGTAATGCGAGATGGTTTGGCCAATCATGCGGTGAAGGGGCGCTTCGTGAGGCATGTTAGGCCGCGGGTGCTTGCAAGTCAATGTCAGGAAGAGTGACCTCTTGCCTTCAAACCGATCGATGCGGGTCCGTCGTTTTCTTTGAGTTGTGGCGTTGATTTTCTTCGTCGGAGCCGGCGGGGACGCCAGCGCTACGGGATCGAATTCTCTGCGGGTCGCTCGGGCTCCTAGTCGGCTTTTATACGGTGCAGTCGAGTTGCGCTTGTGGCGGGATTGAGGATTCGCGGCGGAAAAGAGCCGGCAGGGACGCTGATGAGATAAGGGTGTCGGCTCCCGCGACCGAGTAGACTTGGGTGGTGTTCAGACAACCAAGGCTCGGAGCGAAGGAGCCGAGCGATGCGGATTATAGGATGCGATTTTCATACACGCTACCAGCAGATTGCCATGTTGGACGAAGAGACCGGCGAGATGGTGGAGCAGCGGTTGGATCACGAGAACGGAGAGGCTCAGAAGTTTTACGCGGAGTTGCCGAAGCCCGCGCGCATCGGGGTGGAGGCGACCGGATACCTGCAGTGGTTCGAGCGGCTGTTGGCGGACCTGGGGCACGAGCTGTGGATCGGAGATGCGGCCAAGATTCGCGCCTCGGTGGTACGCCAGCAGAAGACGGACGCGCGGGACGCGCTTCATATTCTGGAGTTGCTGTTGCAGAAGCGCTTTCCGCGGATCTGGATTCCCTCGCCGGAGAATCGCGATGTGCGGCAGTTGGTGGTGCATCGCGTGAAGCTGGTGCAGTGGCGGACGCGGGTGATGAATCAACTACACGCGATGGCCATGGGCCAGGGCCTACGGCGGAAGAAAAGACTGTGGAGCACGGTGGGACGGCAGGAGTTGGAAGCTCTGCGGTTGGGGCCGTGGGCCAGCCGGCGACGGGCGGAGTTGTTGCAACTGCTGGGGCAGCTGGACGGTTCGATCAAGGAACTGGAACGCGCCGTGGCGAAGGAAGCCGCGAGAAACGCCGCCGCGGCTTTGTTGATGAGCCATCCGGGCGTGGGGCCGGTGACTTCGTTGGCCTTCGTGCTGACCATGGGACCGAGCAGCCGTTTCCAGCGCGGCAAGCAAGTGGGCAGTTACTTGGGGCTGAATCCGCGCGAGCGATCTTCGGGCGGACGTCAGCGTCTCGGGGCCATCAGCAAGCAGGGCAACTCGATGATGCGCTGGTTGCTGGTGGAAGCAGGACAGACGGCCGCACGCCAAGATCCGGAGTTGCAGCGGGTCTATCAGCGGTTGAAATTTCGCCACGGCAGCAGTGCGGCGAAGGTGGCCGTGGCGCGCAAGCTTGCGGTGAGGTTGTACTGGATGCTGCGCAGCCGGGCCGATTACGCGCAGCTGGTTCGTGTGCGGGGCAGCTCGAGTACCGCCGTGGTCCCGGAGACGGGATCGGGACGCTGAATGGGCACCCCGCCTCCCTAGAAAGCTAGGGAGTTCGCAGCAGAAATCATGGTCGCGAGTTGCCGATCGAATAGATGGCTGGTGGAACCAGAGTTCCATCGAAGATTCGAGTAGCGAGCCTTGGAAGTGCTGAACACAAGATTCCTGGTAGGAAAACGAAAAGCAGCGGCCGCGCGAAACGCAGCCGCCGATCATTCGATGAAGTCTGTCTTGACTACGCCGACGCCCTTATAGACGGCGGTACTGGGGGCGAAAACATGCTCTTTTTTCCCGATTAGAACGGTGGTGGGTTGTTTGTTTTGTTTGAGTTACGTTGGTTTCTAATCGTAATGGTTCCCGATTAGAAATTCTCTGGATGGAGCCGTGGGCGGTCTGATGGTGATTTGAAAAGTGCGCTCCTTTTTCCCGATTAGAACAGTGACCGATCCTTTGTTTTGTGAGAGTTACGTCGATTTCTAATCGAATTGGTTCCCGATTAGCTTTTTGTTCGCCTTTTTCGATTTGGCGGGCGGGATTCGGCGAGTGACAGGCGGGCGTTTGGACGCCGCCGCGAAGCGGGCTTGATCCGAGTCCGGAATGTTTGAGCTCGTTCATGTTTGGCACTTGTCGTCGGCGACGCATCTGTGGGTACCCGGGGTGTGTCCCGATTGTTTTGGCGCCTGTCCTTTGAAATCAATGACTTAGGCCCTGCAACAATATTTGAGTGTCCCGATTGTTTGTGCGCTGGCTCCTTGTTCGCGGGGGTTGATGTTGTGTGGGCCGGCCGCGTGCGGCGGCGAGGCAGGAGGCTCTGATGAGGAGTTTTGTTGCTCCTGCGGAGCGGGCCGCGCAGTTATTGTGAGGGTAGTTTGAAGGTTAGGCAATGGTACGGTTGGGCTAGAACTAAATGCGAAGATTGGGATAGATGTGCAGGAATCCAGTGGGGTGTGGACGGGCGAGTATTTATTTTATGACGGAAGGGACGATGGAATGGTGAGGATTGATTCAGTGCGAGGGAGAATTACGAAACTGGAAAGAAAGATCAGAGGCGGGGCCGAAAGGATGGCCCGCGGCTAAAGCCGATTTTAGGGGCGCGCGTTGTTCCGCTGGACTAAACAGGCTGTGGAAAAAGGGCGAGCAGTGCGCAAATCCACTTGCAAGGGCAAAGGCGTCGGAAATTTGAAATGAAGTCGTCTCGTAAATGGCTTAGGCGTGAGGACAAAGATTGTGCAAGTTTTTAGTGGGATCGAAAATGGACGGCAGCATCGAGTGGTGAACGTCGCGGAGCAAGCACCGCTGTGGGTGCCCAGCGCTAAAGCGCGGTGATATAAGGCGGCTTTTTTCGGAGCGCTAAAGCGCTTCCTCCCCCTGCTAAAGCAGGGGGCTGCCACCGCGCTGCATCGCTTACGCGATGACGTCTTGGAGCTTGGGCAACCCGCGAAAAACCCCAACGCGCGGTTCCCAGATGAGACCTGGCAACGCGTCCAGCGCGTTCAATGCGCGCGATGGGAGCTGTCGTCTTTCGGTGGCAGCCCCCGAATTTATTCGGGGGGAGGAGCGCTTTAGCGCTCCGGAGAACGCCGTCGCTATGAATAATGCGCTTTAGCGCTGGGCCTGCCGTACTTCCATCTACGTAATGTCCGTTTGATTCCTCGATTCCGCTTTGCGGCATGATTACGCCTCTGAGGGAGGTGTGCCATGCTGCTCGCGCCGCAAGATATTCGCACGTTTTTCATCTCCTCCTCGACCTGGCAGCGCAGGTCGATCTTGCAGTCCCATCCCCTCTGCGAGTTGCTGCTGAAAGTGATTCGCGAAAATCGAGCCAAAGGCAGATTTCAACTGCACGAATTTGTTTTCATGCGCGATCACGTCCATCTCATTCTGACGCCCGCTCCTCTCGTATCCATTGAGAAAGCTGTGCAATTCATCAAGAGCGGATTCTCCTTCCGAGCCAAAAAGGAAAGTATTTGTAACGGCGAAATATGGGAGCAGGGCTATCATCAGCGCAGGATCAGAGACGCAGTTTCGTATGCGCAGCACGTGGAGTACGTCTGGATGAATCCCGTTAACGCGGGGCTTGTGGAAAGGCCGGAGGAGTTTTTGTACTCTTCGGCGCGATTGCGAAATGAAGTTGATGCCGCGCCATATCAATTTGAAGTCCCGCGGCTGAAGCCGATTTTAGGAGCGCGAGCTGTTCCGCTGGACTAAAGTCCAGCTCCCCCCTGCTAAAGCAGTAGGCTGCCACCGCACTGCATCGCTCACGCGATGACGTCTTGAAGCTTGTACTCGTCGGCGCGATTGCGAAATGAAGTTGACGCCGCCCCTTATCAATTTGAAGTCCCGCGGCTGAAGCCGATTTTGGGAGCGCGGGCTGTTCCGCTGGACTAAAGTCCAGCTCCCCCCTGCTAAAGCAGGGGGCTGCCACCGCACTGCATCGCTCACGCGATGACGTCTTGAAGCTTGTACTCGTCGGCGCGATTGCGAAATGAAGTTGACGCCGCCCCTTATCAATTTGAAGTCCCGCGGCTGAAGCCGATTTTGGGAGCGCGGGCTGTTCCGCTGGACTAAAGTCCAGCTCCCCCCTGCTAAAGCAGGGGGCTGCCACCGGGCACTGCATCGCGCATGCGATGAAGTCTCGAAATACTGCGCAGGGCTAGTTTGCTACTGCGAGCCGGTGTCGTGTAGGAGGATTACGTCGTATTCGCGGCGGGCGGTTAGGACGCCGATGGACTTGCCGTCGGGCGACCAGTAAAAGGTGTTAATGCGGTCGGCCTTCAGATTCGTAAATTGATGGCCGGGAGATCCGTCGAGCGGCTGCTGCCACAGGTCTTCCACTCCGTTTTGGCGGATGGGATAGACGAGAGCCTTGCCGTCGGGAGTGAAGCGGGGTCCGTAATTGGAAATCGCCGGATTTGGCTCGAGGAAGTGCAACTGCGGCTGCGGACCGGCATCGAGCGGCACCAAGACGATCTTCGGAGCTGTATTGCTGCCGCTAAGAACATCAATCACATAAACCAGAGTTTTTCCGTCCGGTGAAAAGCCGAGAGCGTGAGAAGCAATGATGGAGTGCGGAATGTCCGTCCCAGGAACGGTCTCAGGGGCGCCGCCATCGATGGTGGCACGTTGCACGCGGTTGCGCTCGTGTGTCAGCAAAATACGCCCACTTGGAGTCCGCTGAACACTCCACGGCGTACTCTTGCCGCCCTTTGGAGAGCTGTTTCAGGTTCGAACCATCCGCGCCAATTCTCCATGTATTTATGTTCCCGAGCACGTCCCGGCTGTTGAGGCTCAGTAGAATGGTGCGTCCATCGAGGCAAGCGGCGATGGCTCCGATCGAAACATCGCTCAGCACCGTGGTCTTGTTGCTGCCGTCGAGTGTTGTCCGGACGACACGATTATCCTCCACTAATGCCAGCTGCTGCCCGCTCAACCACGCAAAAAACATGAAGCCTTTCTGCTGCTCAGGAATGGTGGGAGAGGGAGGAGTGGAGCCAGTACCGGCCGCCGAAAGCGTATAAAACTTGAAAAATCCTTTGTTCTGTACGGTAGCGAGGGTCTTGCCGTCGGTTGAGAGGGCAACACCCGCGTAGTTCGAAGTATCTTTGGTGATGGCGTGAAACTGGCCCGCGGGGTACGACAAATAGCCGACCTGATCGAACCCTGCGGTGGAGTCTTCGTATTGCACGAGGAATCCGCGCCCATCCGGCATCCACGACGATTCCATAAAACCGATTCCGGCGGTCCGCGGCAATTCCTGTATTTTGCCGGATGATAAATCCATGATTTGCATCGGCGTCGGTATATTTCCCCAATTTACCAATGTCAGATGCGCGCCGTCAGGCGACCAGGCAAGCGACTGCCGGCCGTTCTCCACCGGGCCGGAAGCAATTATCTTTTCGTCGCTGCCGTCCGGATTGGCTTCCAGCAATTGAAACTTGCCGACTTCAGGATCGTTGAAGCGTTCGTAAGCGATATGTTTGCCGTCCGGAGAGGAGGCAATGTTGGAATCGACATCGCGGGCGATGATTTGCGGACTGCCTCCGAGAGCAGTGGCGCGGTAAATATCAAAGGCATCCTGCTTGTGCATCGCGCGCTTCGCGGAAATAGAAGTAATTGCCGTCCGATGAAAAACTGAAATTGCGATAGTTCACGGTCACATCTGAGGGAGCAATGATTTGCGTATCGCTGTTGGTGGCGATGTGCCGCAGCCAGACGCTGGCTTTGCCCGCGTCCAGCATCGCTCGCTCAGCACATATTTCCCGTCGGGGGAAATTGCCGCGGCGATGGATTTGCCGTTATCGGTGATCTGTGAAATTTTGTAATTTTGGAAAGGCACTTCTGCTTTGCCGCGGAACATGGAATAGACGCCGTAGCCCGCGGCGGCCAGGACTACCAGCGCGATCAGCGCGCCGGCCGTCAGTCCGAATTTATGCTGCTTCGCCACTACGGCAACTGAACTGCCGGAAGAATGGGCCGGCTGCGATTGCACTGCTGCCGATACGGATGCTGATGCGACGGAGGTCGAACTCGCTGCCGAAGAGGTGAACGATGTCTGCGATTCAGCGGGTACTGATGACCCGGATTGTGAGGACGTGAGTATTCCCGATGCGCTGTCGCGCTTGACGCGTTGCAAATCGGCGCGCATGTCGGCGGCGTGCTGGTAACGAAGATTGCGGTCCTTCTCCAGCGCTTTGCTGACGATACGTTCGAGCTCCGCGGGCAAATCGGGATTCAGGCGCACGGGTGCGACGGGAACGCGATTGAGAATCGCTTCGGTGATTACGCCGGAAGTTTCGCCGCGAAAGGGCAGCGCGCCGGTGGCCATTTCGTAGAGCACTACGCCGAAGCTGAATAAATCGGTGCGCGAATCGAGATCCTTGCCGCGCACTTGCTCGGGCGACATGTAGGCGATCGTGCCTACCGCTGTGCCGGGACTGGTGAGTTGCTCGGGGCTCACGCCGTCGCTGGTGGCTTGCGTGGCGTCGGAGGCGGGCTCGACTCTGGTTTGCTTGGCCAGGCCGAAATCTAGAATTTTTACGTGGCCGCGCTTGGTGATGAAAATATTGGCGGGCTTGATATCGCGATGCACGATGCCTTCGGCGTGGGCGGCATCGAGGGCGTCGGCGATTTCGATGGCGGCGTTGAGCAGGGTTTCGAGATCGACCGGCTTGCCGCCGATGCGGTGCTTGAGCGTGACGCCATCGAGATACTCCATGGCGATGAACGGTTGGCCTTCGAAATTCGGCGATTTCGAAGACCATGCAGATATTGGGATGGCTGAGCGCGGAAGCGGCTTGCGCTTCGCGCTGGAAACGCGAGAGGGCTTGCGCGTCTTTGGTGAGTTCGCCGGGGAGAAATTTTAGAGCTACGGAACGGCGCAGAGTGGTGTCTTCAGCTTTGTAGACTACGCCCATACCGCCGCCGCCGAGTTTTTCGAGGATGCGATAGTGCGAAATAGTGCGGCCGATGAGGGGTTGGGCGTCCGGCATTTGGGGGGCGATATTAGGACGGGAGGTGAGGCAAGTCAATTGCGAGCGGCGCTGGATGTCAGTCACAAATTGGAATGCTCAGATTGCTGAACCGATGAAGAGGACGACGGTGCCGGCGGCGATTTTGCGGGTGGGATCGATGTGTGTTTGGACTTCGATGCTGCAGATGCGGAGAGTGTCGCGAAGGGCTTCGGCGCCGGCAGGTAGATCGGATTCGCGGCTTACCAGGAATGCCAAGCCTGCGGATGCGATGATTGCGATTTCCGCGGGCTCCGCGTCGTTGACGTTCCAGCCGACTGCTTTGAATACGGTCAGGAAATCTTGGGCGTAGGGGAGGGCGTCTTCTGCTGCGGGGGAATAGAAGATGGCGGCTTGTTGATCGGGGAACATTACTAGCGCGTGAATCAGGACGGCTTTTTGATGGGTGGTTAGCTTTCGCGGCGTTGACTGCATGGCTCGTTGAATGCCACAGAGCGTTGGCAGTGTCAATGCTTCTCGCTGCCATGACTCCATTTGGTGCAACAGAGCCGGCAGGGACGCCGGCGGTGCGGGACGCCCCGACGATGGAATTGGAGATACGGAAGATGGGCGATTCATGCATAATGTGGGCCCCGCGGATTCCCAAATTAAGGAGATCACGCAATGCCAACGATTACGACCAAAGACGGCGTTGAGATTTATTACAAGGACTGGGGCAAGGGGCAGCCGATTGTGTTTAGCCACGGGTGGCCGCTTTCTGCTGATGATTGGGATACGCATATGATGTTCTTTCTGAATCATGGGTATCGGGTGATTGCGCATGACCGGCGCGGGCATGGGCGTTCTTCGCAGACCGGCGATGGGCATGACATGGATCATTACGCTGCGGATTTGGCGGCGGTGACTGCGCATCTCGATTTGAAGGATGCGATACATGTGGGGCACTCGACTGGCGGGGGCGAAGTGGTGCGGTACGTGGCGCGGCATGGCGAGGGGCGCGTGGCGCGAGCGGCGATCATTAGCGCGGTGCCGCCGTTGATGGTGAAGACGCCGGGGAATCCTGGAGGGACTCCCAAAGAAGTCTTCGATGGGTTGCAGGCGCAGCTGGCCGCGAACCGGACGCAGTTTTATTACGATTTGGCGTCTGGACCGTTCTATGGTTACAACCGGCCAGGGGCGAAGGCTTCGGAGGCGGTGATCTGGAATTGGTGGCGGCAGGGGATGATGGGAGGGGCGAAGGCGCATTACGACGGGGTGGTGGCGTTCTCGCAGACGGATTTTACCGAGGATTTGAAGAGGATTGATGTGCCGGTGTTGGTGATGCATGGGGAGGACGATCAGATCGTGCCGTTTGCCGATGCTGGGCCGCTTTCGGCTAAGCTGCTTAAGAATGCCACTACGAAGTTCTATCCTGGATATCCGCACGGGATGCCTACGACTGATGCGGAGCAAATTGATGCCGATTTGCTGGCTTTTCTGAAGGACCAGCGAGTGGGAGTGGCGGCTTAGGGAATCTAGTGACTCAGTTAGCTGTCCTGTAGTCCGGATGCTGGGCTGAACCCACCGCTACGATACCATCCGATGCGATGGTTTGCGGCGTGGTAGGATGGAGGCCTGCTTAAAGAGCTTCCTTGAGGGTAATTCAATGACCGCGGAAATTATTGAAAGCTATCGGGGCATTTCTTGCATTAGTTGCCGGCAGCCTATTGCTGTGTCCGCGACGGTTGCGGAGATACGCGATAAAATCGAGTCCGACGGAACGAATTCTCCACGGACATTCATAGCGCGGTGCAAGCTGTGCGATTGCGAAAATGTTTACTCGACGTCGGATGTCCAAACTTTCGCTGGGGCGCCTCGGCGAAGGCATCTGAAGGCGCGGGCGGCTCGATCCGCTGCGTGAGCGGTGACCGGCGCGGTCTTTGCGTCTGATTCTCCAGTGACAATCCCCATCTGAGCCGCGCTTGACTGGCGCGAAGCGCTTGGGGGGCTGCGGTCCATCGCACCGCAGCGCGCGCTAAGTGCGACTAGCGGCTGTGCGCGTACGCGGCTGGTTGCGGCTCGAAATCTCGAGCGTGCTTGAGATCGTCCATTAGCCCGGTATACGCCGGCTGCCAGCCCAGGCGCTCGCGAGTTAGGGCACTGGACGACGGCACATCTGCAGCCACGAAGTGTGCCAGCGAACCAAAGTGCTCGCCCGCTTGCTCGGCGGTGAGCGAAACTGCCGGCACTTTCCTACGCGCGAGGAGCTGCTACTGGCGGTTTAGAGGACGCGGCGGCGCTATCGACCAGGCGAGTGAGCGCCTATCCCGTAGATGGTTTCGATCACGTACGTACTACGATTTTTCCTCGCTGATTATTTTGTTCGAGATACCGGTGCGCTTCCACAATCTCGTCGAGCGCAAAGATTCGGTCGATCACTGGGCGAAATGCGTCGCATGCGAGGCGCCCCGCGACGTAGTTCAACCCTGCTTTACGCCGCACTGGATCGTTGAAGATGGTGATCATGCTGTACGGATGAAGACTGATTTCGTTGAGGCACATTGGAATGATCGGCACTACCGTCGGAGCTCCTGACAGCAGGCCGTAGAGGATTATTTTTCCGCCGAATGCAGTGGCGCCGGCGCAGCGCTCGAGGAACGGGCCGCCGATGCAATCGAAAACGAGCCGGGCGCCATTGCCGCCGGTCAGGCTTTTCACTCGGGCACCAAGATCCTCCTCGTCCGTGACGATTACGTGATCGGCGCCGACCGACTCGACGAAGGATTTCTTTCCGGGAGTTCGTGTGGTGGCGATCACGTGCGCGCCTGCGTCCTTGGCCAATTGAATCGCGCCCACCCCGGCACTGCTGCTTCCTGCGGTGATCAGCACCGTGTCTCCCGCTTTCATTTCGCCGAAAGAAATCAGGCCGCCCCACGCGGTCATGTACTGCATCCAGATGGAAGTGGCTTCTTCGATGCTCAAGTGTTCCGGCACGGGCATCAGCGTGTAGGCGGGAAGTAACGCGCTTTCGCCGCAGACACCATATTCTGGCGAGCCGAGCGGCACATTGGATACGCGATCGCCGATTTTAAATTCGGTTACTTGCGGGCCGAGTGCTTCGACGATTCCGGTAGCTTCGTAGCCAATTCGCGAAGGAAGCCGCGGGGTGACGGCATGCATATTGTGGCGATAGAGATAGTCCGCGCGATTCAGCGCGAAGGCTTGCACCTTGATGCGGACTTCGCCCGGGCCGGGTTTATCTTTGGGGAGGTCGTCAATTTGCAGAACTTCGGGCCCGCCGAATGAGTGGAAGCGTACGATCCTAGGCATGAAATTCTCCTGTGCTGTGCGGGCGATGCTCAAGCTTCTGAGAATGTGGAACCTGATTTAGCCGCCGTATTGTTGAAGCTCGATCTGGCCTTCCTCGATTTGTTTCAATTCCCTGACTTCGGCGATCTTGCCGTTGCGAACGCGCCAGATTGCGACGATATGGATTTTGCCTTTCACGTCCGCGGGATCTACGAATTGATATTGATAGTACGCGGCGGCCTTATCGCCTTCAGAAAGGCAAAATTCGAAGGGCAGCGGAACGACGGACCACCATTTTGTTTTCTGGAGCATTTCGGTCATGCGCTGGACCATAGCGTCGGTGCCTTTGGCCATTACTTTCATGTCGATCATCAGCGCGAGATCGGGATCGAAGAGGCGCTCGACGTCGAATCGATTCAGTGGAATCCTGCGCGCGCCGAGATCATTGAACCAGCGGAACACTCGCTCGACGGCCTGGAGGCTGGTTTCTGTGGCTGCCGGATTCAAAGCGTTCTCCTCGATTGAAATTTGTGAAGCGTTGCATCGCGCGGCGACGCTTGCTCACGCATTGCTTTGTGCGAGCCTGTCCCTGAGCGCGGGTTGCTGCGCTAAATCAATCGCCGTCCACGCCATGGCGAGCGCGCCATCGAGGACTGCTCGATCAGCGGTCTCCGTGATGCAATGGGCCGTGAATTCCGGTTGGTGATTCGCGGCCGGCAGCGAATTGATTCCGATCATCGGATGAATCGAGGGAATTACCTGCGAGACGTTGCCCATGTCGGTGGAGGCTGCGAGCCGCGCCATCATCGGGCTGAGCGGCGCGAACACACGGCCCACGGCTTCCGCGTTGCGTTGATAGACTTGGCTGATTTCGTGGTCGTAGCGCACGTCGGCGTAGGGCTTGTCGCCGCCGCGAATTTCGAGTTTCGAGCCGGTGGCGACGGCGCCTGCCTCGAAGCAGCGGTAGACCTTGGCGCGAACGTCCTTTAGCTCTTCGATATTTTCGGCGCGCACGATGTAACGGGCCGAAGTGTGGGCTGGAATGACGTTGGGCGCTTCGCCGCCGTGCGTAGTGAAGCCGTGCACGCGATCGGTGGGACGCAGATGCTGGCGTAGCAGGCCGATGGAAGTTTGCGCGACCGTGAGCGCATCGGCCGCGTTGATGCCAAGTTCCGGAAATGCCGAGGCGTGCGCTTCTTTGCCCGTGTAGTGCACATCGAACATCGACGCGGCAATCAGATGCGCTTCAATCATTTCTACCGGCGCGGGATGCACCATCATCGCGGCGTGAATTCCGGCGAAGGCGCCGCGCTCGAGCATCAGAACTTTGCCGCTGGCGTTGCCGACTTCCTCGGCAGGCGTGCCGATCACGTGCACGGTCAAGCCAACTTCATCCGCGGCTTTTGCTGCAGCGATCCCCGCGCCGATGGCCATTGCCGCGATCATGTTGTGCCCGCAGGCGTGGCCAATTCCGGGCAGCGAATCGTATTCGGCGCAAATGGCAAGGTGCAGTGGCCCGTGGCCAGAGCGCGCGGTAAACGCCGTCGGCAAATCGCAGACGCCGCGTGTGACCGCAAAGCCCGCCGCGTCGAGTGCATCGGCGAGCCAGCGGCTGGCGTTCTCTTCCTCGAATCCAAGTTCCGGACGCGCGTGGATGCGATGGCTCAGATCGAGGACCGTTTTCTCCACTTCACGAAATCGCTCTTGTGCTCCAGCTTTTGCGTCCACGGCCGCTGACCTCCGGCTATCCCCGATGCTATAACTGCGATGAGATGGTTGGCGCAGGCGAAAAATATTTTATCGGCTGCTTCGCAAGCACGGCCAAGATGCGCATTAAGACAAAATAAAGCACACCCGCGACGACGATTGAGTTCAGGGCCGCAATTCCCCAATGCGCGAAATATCCCGCGAGAAATCCGGCCAGCCACGCCACGAGTCCAGCGGGATTCACTGCTTCGCAAGTGGCAGGCAGTTTTAGCGGCGCGCGCGTGGCAGCCAGCGCTTCGCGGTCGCGCTTCAACAGGAAATAGTCGGCGATGAAGATGCCGCCGATTGGAGGAACTGTGACACCGAGGATCAGCAGCAGGCCCAGAATGTGATCGAGAATGCCGAGAACTGAAAACGCGATGCCCACGATACCGAGCGCCACTGTGAGGATGCCGCGATTCACGCGATAGCCGAACACGACTTGGATGATGTTGGCCATGTGCAGCGAGGAGGCGTAGAGATTGGCGTCGTTGAGTTTCACGGTGGCGAGAATTACGACTGCGATGCCCAGCCAGCCCGCGACACCGAAGAGGATGGCGATCACGTCGTTCGTATGCGCCGCATGAGAAAGCATCACGCTGGCCATGCCGAGGCCGAACTCCCCCACGATCAGTGGAATCAGCATGGCCCACAGAACGTCGCTGCCCTTGCGGCAGTAGCGTGTGAAATCCGGCGCGATTACTGCGCCGATCATCAGACCGCCCGCGACCATGCTCGCACCCGTCAGTATGCTCACATGCGGGCCCGGCGCGGGCGCATTCACGATTTCGCTGAGCGATGTGCTGGCGAGAATGTGGTAAGTGCCATACGCAACCAACACCAGAAACACCGGAACGACAACGCTCGCAGTTTTCGAAATCCATTGAACGCCAAGCGTGGCGATCACGATCAGAACCAATCCCGTCAGCGCCGACGCTACCGGAAAATTGATCCATCCGTGCGTCGCGCGGCGAATGGCTTCCGCGCAAATCGAATTCTGCACGCCGAACCACGCGGTGCAACCGATCACGATCACCAGGCTGATCAAGCTGGAGCCAAAGCGGCCAAAGCCGGTCCAGCGAGCCAGCAAACCGGTGGGCAAGCCTTCCCAAGCGCCGGCAATGCCGGTCAGAACGCTGACTAACAGCAACAAAGCAGTGCCGATGCATGTCGCGGCGAAGGCCTGCCAAAAAGTCATGCCATACCCGAGCGCAGAAGCGATTACAAATTCGGACATGGCGGTCACGATCCCCAGCTCGATCCACAAAATATCGCGCATGGGTTTGCGATCGGCGGGCGGGACTCGATCGAGAGCGAAATCGTCGGCGAGCAATTCGACTTTGGGAGTCGGCTGCTGATTCATCGAGAGCTGGCTCCTGATCCGCGTGGCTCGCTAGGGCCGCGGCATCGAGCATTGATTATCGGAAGCGATCCGCGCTGTTGTGAGTGCTCGCGCTCGAATTTTACGGCTAGGCGGCGACTTGCTGCTGCGCGATTTCCGCCATGATCAGGTCAACCCAGCCGGAAAGATAATGCTTCCCACGGCTGCCGTCGGATGGGCGTGCATCGCCGAGGATGCCATTGGCGGAAACGCGCGCGATGCCGTGCTGCAGTACTTCGGGAATAATTTTCGTAAATTCGCCGGTATAGCCTTCTTCGGCACGGCTCATGTCCACAAGCTCGGGATGTGTCGAGAGTAAAATCGAAGTCTCAAATTCTCCGGCGTGGATTCCGGATGCTCCGGGTGAAATTCCGAATTTAGCGGACATTTTGAACGCAGCTTCGAGCAGGCGATTCAAATCCGTGAACGCGACGATGTGCCTATCGGGCCATTTCGTGCGCGCGGTACGGACGGTTTCTGCCACCGTCGCAAAATTTCCTCCGTGGCTAGGAATCATCACCACGCGGCGGAAGCCATGCTGAAAAAGCGTTTCCATGTAATCCAAGAGCACGGTTTGGAGTTCTGGCGAATTAATGCTCATGGTTCCGGGAAAAGCCATGTGATGCTGCGAGCAGCCCACGCGCACGGTGGGAGCGACGAGCGCCTTTTGGTGACGCCGCGCGGTCAATTCCGCGAGCGAGCCACCGATCAAACTATCGGTGGCCAACGGCAAATGCGGGCCGTGCTGCTCTGTGGCGCCGACGGCGAACACTACGGTATCAATGCCGTCTTGGATGCCCGCTTTCACTTCCGGCCAGGTGAGTTCCTCTAGGTGAATCGATCGCATGATTCTCCCTCATTGAAATGCGAAGATGAATTACGCGGAGGCTTGCGCTGTCGTGCGTCCGGGAGCGAGCGGACCTGCAGCTTTGGCCTTGATGCGCACTGCGTGACCGGGAAGATAGCCCATGGCGATCTCCTCGAGCTCCACGATTTCAATCTTGTTTTCATCCGCTCCCGCCAAGCGCGTCTTTTCGACGACTTGCGTCTTGGCCTCGGACAGCGCTGCATCGCGCGAGTATTCTTCGTACGAAAATACGCGGTCGATCTGCGCGCTAACCGGCGCGATGGCCACGCCGATAGCATTGGCCACGTCGAAATGTTCGGGGCGGCGAATTTCGGATGCTCCTTCAATCTTGTCCGAAAGCAAGATGCTGCCGCCGCCGACGAGAACTACCGGAACGGGCGTGGCGCTCAGCTTCAGTGCGTCAATACATTTCTCGACCATCAGCTTGATCTCGCGGTCCACCTTCGGCGCCATTTCCATCGCCGCCTTGGTCAACTTTTTGGGATCGCCGAGCTTCACGCGGCCGATGGCAACCGCGGCATCCGTCGCTGTAAACGTCTTGCCGCCGAAAACCAGCCCTTCCGTTTCTAATTTGTAGCCGACGCTGTCCGGCCCGACGCGAACGTGGCCTTTCTCGCTGCGAATTAGGCTGCCGCCGCCCAAGCCGATGGAAATGAGATCTGGCATGCGGAAATTAGTGCGCACGCCGCCGATATCGACGGCCAACGCCGATTCACGCGGGAAGCCGCCGACGAGAACACCGACATCGGTGGTCGTCCCGCCTACGTCTACGACAATTGCGTCTTTGAGTCCCGAGAGAAAAGCGCCGCCCCGCAAACTATTCGATGGACCCGACGCGATCGTCAGAATGGGATAGCGCAGCGCGTACTCCACGGACATCAATGTGCCGTCGTTCTGGCCGAGAAAAAGTTGCGCATGGATGCCTTGCTTCTTCATGGCGGCGAGAAATCCGGAGAATGCCATGTGCGCAGTTTTCATCAGCGCGGAATTGAGCACTGTGGCGTTTTCGCGCTCAAGCAATCCGATGCTGCCAATCTCATAAGACAGCGTGATGGAGACCTTGTCGCCGAGTTCCTGTTGCAGCCGGTCGCGAAGTTTAGTCTCGTGCGCGGAATTTACCGGCGAAAAAATTCCGGTGATGGCAACCGAGTCCACTTTCCCTTTGAGCTGGCGAATCGCGCGCGAGATTTCCTTTTCCTGGAACGCGGCGATCTCTTTGCCGTCGTACTCGTGTCCGCCATGCAGGATGAAAGTCTTTTTCGCTACGCGCGCTTGCAGATCGGCCGGCCACGAGTACAACGGCGGAATCGAAAGCGAGGCCGGCGCGCCGAGCCGGATCACGCCGACGGTGCTCAAATGCTTGCGCTCCGTGATCGCGTTGGTGCAATGAGTTGTGCCGAGCATGGCGTGCGCGATGGATTGCGCCTTCACGCCGGGCTGCTCGAGGATTTGTTTCAGGGCTTGCTCGATGCCGGAGCTGACGTCGGCCGTCGTGCGTGCTTTCGTCTTTGCGATAAGCTGATTTTTTTCGTCGAGAATGACTGCGTCGGTGTGCGTGCCGCCGACGTCAATTCCGAGCCGATGCTGCATGGGATCTCCTCGCTCCTCCGTTGACGGCGATGGGTTGGTAAGGAACGTCATAACCAAAATGATGCGGACCGGCCAGCGCGATGCCGGCAGGTGTGCGCCACTTTTTATGGCAGGGCATGCCGATTACCGTGACGCGCAGGCCGTACTTGAGGCCCTCGGTGGTGATTGGGAAGCAGGTGTCCTGATCGACGACCGTGATCAGATCCGGAACTGTGGCCAGAATTTTGTCGCCCATGCGCGCGATCAAATTCTCGTTCTGAAATTGCATATTCAGCGATTTACCGCTGAAATCATCGGAACCTTGAATGGTCAACTCGCCGCGAACGTGTCCTTTATCGGTGCGGCGATCGAGATCGACGATCTTGCCTTTGAACAGCTTCACGCCCTTGGTCACTTTCAATAATTCTGTGAGAATGTCGAGCTTGCGGTGGCGAGCATCGCGCAGCGTCCGCCCGATTTTCATTGTGAAGCTCAACATGTCGGGCAACGTGGCGCGCTTGGCCATCTTTCCGTCCATAGTATAGAGCGCCATGAGCGCCATTCCGCCCATTTTCGAAGCAACTGCGCGCGCGATTGACTCGGTCCATTCATTGCTGATGGTAGAGAGCACGGCGCTGTTGCCCTTTTCGTCGGCGATGATTAGCGGCGTGGCCGATACTCCATAGAGTTGCGGAATTACCAGCTGGACTTCGGGAAACGCGCGGCCCATGCAGTCGGCGTCGATCACGGGAATCTTCAGCCGGGCGGCTACCGCAATGGGAATCGTGCCATTCACTCCGCCGACTTCCGCGGACATCACCGCGAAGGCTTTCTTCCCGAGATAATTTTGCAGCGCTTTGAAGACCGTCACGGCTTCATCGCCGCGCAGAATTTTTTCCACCAGCACAGTGGGCGCGCCGATGCCCGCGGCGATCATCACGATTTTGTTGTCAGGCACTTCCTTGAGCGGAATCATTTCAGGAGATCCGTACTGCTCGATGGCCCGCTGCGCCATCAATTTGCCGACGTACGGATCTCCCCCGCCTCCTGTGCCGAGGATGGCGCCCCCGACGGCGGCATCCTCGACATCTTGCACGCTAATCCGCGTTCGCATTTTCGATGGCGTCCTTTCAGAAGCTCAGTCGCAGGCCGAATTGAATCTGCCGCGATGAACTAACTGTGCTGAAAATCTGTCCCGCGTTTCCGGCGAGAGTCGTCGGCCCTACAAAAATCGCGTCCCCGTTTCCGCCGGCTCCGTTCGGCCCAACCGTGTTCGTCGGTACCGCGAAATTCGGGTGATTGAAAATATTGAAGAATTCGGCGCGGAATTCGAGCGCCGTTTTCTCCGTGAGCTTCGTATTCTTGATCACCGCGAAATCAAAATCCGCAAAATCCGGGCCGCTCAAACTGTTTCGTCCGGCATCCCCGAAAGTTCCAGGTGCGGGCACGGCGAATGCATTCGGATTGAACCAACAGGTAATCGTGCCGACCGCAGCGCCATTCGGGCAGGTTCCCGCGTACGGATTGCCGATAACGTCGGGCCTCTGGCTGTTGACGATCGACTGCGTGCCGGCGTTGTCAAAGCCGAGCACCGGAGTAAACGGTACGTTGCTGTGGAAATTTCCGATACCGGAAAGCTCCCAGCCGCCGATCAGCTTTCCGGCGAAGCCTTCCGTATTCCCCGCGATTGCTTTTCCGGGGCCGAAGGGCAAGAGGTAAAGGAAATTGAGCGTGAGACTGTGGCGAATATCGAAGCCCGAGCGGCCGCGGTCCGCTTTTCGATCGAAGAAGTCCTGCGACGCGCCGGTTTCGTTCACGGCATCGCTGGGGTTATAGCCGGACGCGTCGTCAATCGAATGGCCGTAGTTGTAATTGACCTGACCGGTGAATCCGTGGCTGAAGCGGTGCTCGAAAGTTACTTGCAGCGCATTGAAGAAAGATTGCGCGTCGGTCACGTAACGCTCGATCGATCCGAAATTGGGATTGATGCGCGATCCGGTCGACACTTCGAAAGGATTGGCATCGCCCAGGCGCCCGAGATGATTACCGCGCGTTCCGATATAGCCGATCGTCAGCACGGAATTTGCAAAGACTTCGCGCTGGACGTTCAGATTGTATTGGTAGACTTGCGGCCACTTGGGGAAATAGGTCAGTGTGGCATTGGCAGTTGTTCCGCTCAGTGCGGCTACCGTCGGGTTCAGGAACTCAGGGAAAATGTTCTCGACCGCCTGATAGAACGGCGGCAACGATCGCGCGTTGCCGTAAATGTTCCCCCAAATCTGGTCGTAGAAAATTCCCGCGCCGCCGCGAATCACCGTTTTATTGTCGGAACCTACCTTCCATGCGAATCCCACGCGCGGCGCGAAGAGATCCTTCGGCGTCGATTTCATGAGCTTGCCCACTTCAACCGTCGCATCCGTCTGGACATTGATAATGTTCGACTCTTTGCCCTGCGATTCCGACGGGTTGGAATTGAATTCGTAGCGCAGCCCGAGATTCAGCGTCAGGCTTCGCGTAATGCTCCAATCGTCTTGCACGTAACCGCCGAGCATCCACTGCCGGAAGCCGCGATCGGAGTTCGAGCCCTGCGGCGTCACTCCGACGTAGACCAGCGGCACGCCCTGAAGGAAATGCTCGATGGACGGATTGTTGGTGAGCGAAGGAATTCCGAAAGCGGAGAGATCCTCGAAAACGTACTCGCCGTTCACGAACAGATCGAATGGCCCGTTGATCTGATTTCGACGGAATTCTCCGCCGAAGCGAATCGCGTGGCGCCCATGCGTCCACAAAATGTTGTCATTGAGCTGGAACACGTTGGAATAATCCGAGAGCGGATAGATCAGGTTGTTTCCCACCGGGCTCAAGCCGGCCAGGTTAAAAACGCCGATCGGCCGGTTCGGCACGAGCGAAATGGAGAGATTGGGATAGAGATTCGGAACCGACGCGAGAAACGTGGTGCGATTGAATCCGAACGATACTTGATTGAGAAAGTTCGAGCCGAACATCTTTTGATCTTGGATGGTGAAGTACTGATTGCGGCTGGTATTGTTCCCAGGAAATCCCGGAGTCAGCGTGCTCAGATACGGCACCACGGCATCGCTGTCATCCATGATGTAGCGAATAAAGGCGCTGTGATTGTTTGAAAAGACGTGGTCGACGCGTACCATTCCATAGTCCTCGCGCGTTCTGCGGCGTTCCGAACTGGTCAGTGCGGCCGAACCATTGCCGAAATCCGTTCCATTAGCCGCGGGGAAGATCGAAAGGAAGGGCGCGACCAAAGGGTTGATGCCGACATTCACGCATCCGCCGGTATTCGACGGGGTGCAAGCGCTTGGATTCGTGGCGCTCGGCAAGAAACCTTGGAGCGCCAATGCATCCGGAACGGTTGCGATGGTCGTAAGTCCTTCGCTCTCGCGGAAGCCTTCGTAGTTGGCGAAGAAGAAAGTCTTGTCGCGTGCGATCGGCCCGCCGACGCTTCCGCCGAATTGATTGCGAACGAAGGGCGGAATCGGCTGGTTGGGAATGTCGAAAAAGTTTTTCGCGTCGAAGGCGTCGTTGCGGAAAAATTCGAAGAGCGAGCCGTGCAGCGTGTTTTCGCCGGTTTTGGTGATCATTTGAATGATCGCGCCGGCATTGCGGCCGTATTCCGCATTGTAATTATTCGTGAAGACGCGGAATTCGCGAATGCCGTCCACGCCCAGAAGCTGGCCCGAAACGCCGCCCGGTGAGAGAGCGTAATCCGGATCGTTCGCGTCCATGCCGTCGATGGTGTAATTCGTCGCGGTGGAGCGCTGACCGTTTACTGAAAATTTGGCGTATCCGCCCTTTTGAAATGGGCTGGGCCCTGCGCTGGGCGTCGGCGTCACGCCCGCTTGCAGCAGCACGAGCTGCGAAATGTCGCGGCCGTTCAGCGGCAGCCCTTCCATCTGCGTTTCGTTCACCAGTCCGCTCACCGCAGAAGTCACGGTTTCGAGCAGCGGCGCGCCGCCCTGCACCACAACCTGCTGCGACATACTGCCGATCTTGAGCCGAACATTGATCTGCGCGACTTGTGCCACACTCAGGATGATTCCTTTGCGCACTTCGGTGACGAAGCCGGTTCCCTCGGCGCGCAGTTCGTAATTGCCCGGCGGCAGGCCAGCCGCAACATAAGCACCGGCGGAGTCCGACGTGAGCACGAACTCCTGGTTCGTGTCGATATTCTTGATGGTGATTTTCGTCCCGGGAACGACCGCGCCATTCGGATCGCTCACCGTTCCGACGATGGAAGCGGCGCCCGTTTGAGCCGAAGCCGAATTGATCAGGAGCAGAATTCCAGCGAGAACGATCAGCGTGAATTGAAATAATCTAAATCGGCCGTTCTGGTACGACATGGCTTTGCCCTCCCAAATTTCAAATGACCCCAATTAATCCCCAAGTGCGCTTCAAGCATTCATCCGTGATGCGGAACAACGGCCGGCGAATGCGGCGGTGCTCTCTGGTTCTCGCGTCGAGGCGGTCCCAAACGCGATTGCCGACATAAATGCGCGAAAATTTCTTATCCTCGAGCAGCTTCGATAGCACCACGTCGCCCTGACGCAACGCCTGAAATCGAAGCTGCTTGGCGTGAAATGCTTTCTCGAAAAGTTTTTGAATGTAGGTGGCCTTGCGATCGTATTCGGAATCTTCGAGCACGATGGCAACCTGCGCGCCGCGCGCCAACCCGCCGAGATCCGCGTTCATTTCCGGGCGGAATTCCACTTCCAACGGAATGATCAATGGCGAACTGCCGCGCAATAGACTCTTCACGATGCCTTGCACGTAGTAATCCAGGAAAAAGCATGAAAAACCAGTGCGCTTTTCCGCCGGCATTTGCTTCAGATCGCCCACCGTCAGTCCGGCAATCGGCAATTGCCACGCTTGCCCCAATTGCTCGACGTAATCGGAAGTCAGCGTCGCGCTTTCTTCGATCACCGCGATCGATGGGCGCTTTTGCTCGGCCTGCAGCGTGCGGCTGAAGAGAAATCGCGCGAAAGTGGAGGGCACCAACTTTCGCCGTTTCAAATCGCCGCTCAAAAATTGAAAAATTTCCTCGAACTGATCGATCGGAGAATTAGCCGCCGCCGTCGAAGCATCCTTGCTGATGAAAGCTCCGCGGCCGCGTTCCAGCGTCACGATCCCGGAATCAGCCAGTTCTTCGTAAGCGCGGCGGATGGTAGCCAGCCCCACCTGCAACCGGCTGTCGGCGCGGCGGATCGACGGCAAATAATCGCCGGGGTGCAGCTCCCCGATCGCCAGCGCCAGCCGTATCTGATTTTTGATCTGCTCGTGCACCGGAATCACCGTCTGCCGATCAATCGTCAATTGCAGCAACGCGTTGACCTCGCTCGTTTTGCTGATGCAGGTTCAGCGCGCCACTGCGCGAAGGCTGATGTCTTTCGACTTTGGCTGCATGTACGTCAGCCGGCTGTGCCGCAATCCCAGGCCTACCAGAGTCTCGGCCAAGTGCACCGCTGCTGCCGTCGGGCTCACTACCGGAACGTGGAATCCGGCATCGTGGAGTTGCGTTTGCAGCTCTTCGGCGACGCCCATCATTCCCGTGCAGCCAAGCACGAGGACGTGCGCGTCGTCTTGTTCAATTGCCGCCACCATTTCGCGATAGAGCGCCTTCTTCATCGCGTCAATATCGGCAAGCGCCAGCACCGGAATGTCAATCGTGCGCACCGACGCCAGCTTTGAGCTCAACCCCGCAGCTTGAACCAGGTGCTCGATCATGGGCACAACGCGCTTCAGCACAGTCACAATTGAGAATCGATGGCCCAGTCCAGCGGCGAGAAGAAAGGACGCTTCGGCGGGGCCTATCACGGGGATATCCACCAACTCGCGGCCCGCGCGCACGCCCGGATCGCCAAAGCAATCCGAAATTACGGCGTCGCAGCCGTCGCGTTCGGCGTCTTGCGCCAGCGCCAGAATTCCGGGCACCGACATGGCTTCTTCGAATTCGCTTTCAATCGAGCGCGGGCCCTGCGTGATATTGGCGATGGAAATTTCCGTACCGGGCGATGCGTATTGGCTGAACTCGCGAAGCGCCTCGTCGTTAAAAGTGTCGTGGCAAATCGGGACAACAACACGAATCTTCATAATTGGCCTCCCCTGCTGGCAGTGTCGGAGGTCACACGATTGTGTGAATTTCCGCACAGTATAAAAAGGAATCCCCGTTGTCAATTGGTTTTATTCGATGCCTCCGGAAAAGTCTTTGAAGGGACAGTGCCCAAGACGGATAGTATTCTTGCGTTTCGATTTGATATTACGGGTTGGATGTAGAGCTGGAGTGAGTCACATTTTTTGATCCGCGAGAGTGGATCTGGTGGACTTGAAGATCTCGCGCTGTACCGAAGCCCTGGCAGCGCTACCCAAAGCGCGCGAGCATCTGGCGGGTGAGCCGGCGATAGGCTTCGGGTTTAAAGGCGCAGTCGCGGCCACTTCTGTTTGAACGGCTCATGGCGGCTCCTTAGCATCTTGAGCGAGTACCGCGAAATCACAGATGCGGCGTCAATGCGATGAATCCGCGTCCCGCGGGACCCGCAAACCGCCGCGGCTTAGTCCCGCCGTTTTTTTGAGAAAAGAATCGCTAGGGCGGTATTCCCATCGGCCATTTCTCTTGCGGGCAAGCTGGATACCTAGCGCGACCAGAATATGTGACACCACTTCTGCCGGTCTTGTGCTGCCGTCGTCGTTGAACCACGCAGCATCGTCTATTTCATCGCCTCTCCATAATCCAGCCTTGCGCATATTGCGCGCCGCACGAGCGACCAAACTTGGCGGATAGCCAGTAAACGAGACTAGGCGCTTCGGAAAGGGCCCTATCAGCGATGCTGCCGCGATGACAATCACCGCTACTTGAAATTCCTCGACGCCCCATTGGGGTGAGAAGCCGAGTCCGCGTGCATTCGATTTGTACATCGCCAAGCACCTTGCTAGCACAGGCTCGTGAAGGCGCTTTTTCCACGTCTCGATCCTATTCGTCTTGCGATTAATTCGTAGCATACTGTCCTCCGCTTCGATGTGACCCAAGATCCCGCGCGATTAGGTGGGTGCCGGAGAATTGACTATGCTTCTGCAATTTCAATCCAGGCGATTTGCTAACCCAGCTCCGTTCGCACAACAATCTTTCGCCGCTGTTTCTAAACCGATACGCGTGCGGCGAGGTTCAACTCTTCGAGCTACTCGTATCTTCTGTTTGGGTTTCGGCCCCACGATCTCAAGGATTTTCTGCCACACCTCAGGCGACTGATCTTTTTTTACTACGCAAACTTTGATGGAGTGGGGGCTCTGCCGTGAACGCAGGAATGGGAGATATCACCAGAAACATTTGCGCAACTTATGTAGCCATGCATGAACGGTTGTGGTGCGCGGGTACACACCCCGCCGCTAATACTAGACCAAAAGACGCAGGATAGATCCTTCAGGTCGGCTTTGGCGGCACGCCAATCATTCCACTGCCTACGGATACTGACTTTTGTCATTCGCACACACCCCTGAGGGAGAATTCGCACGCGGCGGAGTGTGTGTACAGCGAAGGTTCGCCGCTAATTGGCTGCACCAAGAAATATCACAGCACGTAAAAAAAAATCAAATATCTGCACACGCGTGCGAACGATACCATCCTGCCGGCCTCATTTTTTCCACACTCGGCGCGATACTGGTTCTGTACGTCTGCTATAAGCTGAAGATTCATCTTCCTGAGGTGAACCCGTTTTAGTTCATCGAGATCATCGCCGTCCGAGTTGATTTCGGACCTGGATTAGCAACCATTCTTTTTCGACGGTTTTCAGTGTGCCGGCGGAACCTTAGTACCTCAAGAATTGCATCCTCTCACCCATTGAGTCGGGCGGTGTGCGTTGCGAATATGTGGTCTCGATCGCAGCGAAAAGCGATCCGGCAGATAAATCGGAACCGTGGAGATCGGATGAACCTCAGAAAGCTCCCCCTGTTGATTCTCTTTAGCGTTATGGCTTTTCCCGCCATTGCGAGCGCACGCCCGACGCGAAAGAATCCCGATGTACATTAGACGGTGCGACGAGGCTCGATCGGCAGATACTTCCACCGCTTGGTAACCCTGGGGCAGCCCAGCCGCTAGACGATTTCGTCGGAAACGCGGTTATCGTAAACTCAGCCCCGAGCCGAAGCGCGTTTCATTGAACTACCAACATGAACGAGACAAACGCAGCGGTCGAAAAGCTAAAGCACATCCAGCAATCGTGGATGGACCTGGGGCGAACAAAATCGCACACCCCGAATATGAAACGCTCATGAAGAAAATTCGAATCCAGTCAGCCGAAGATCAAGCCCTCATCGACGCGCCAAAAACACCCGAAAAATCGAAATAGGCCGATACCACACGGTTGTCAAACTTGCCCGAGATACCAAGAATCGCTAGGATGGGCCCCGCGAGTTCCGGACGTCAATGCCTTTCGATCCATTGAAGCAACCTGCCGCCGGCAGCGGCAGTGAACGCCGTCGCGATCCCCGCTATCCCTTGGTTGCTGAAGCGCGCATCACTGACATCGGCTCCAGCACCGAGATCAAGTTGCGCACCTCGGACCTGAGCATCAGCGGCTGTTATCTCGATACCGTCAGTCCGCTTCCCAACGGGACCGACATCGTTCTCAAAATTTGCCGCGACGATGGCCTGTTCGAAACCAATGGAAAGGTTGTTTACGTTCATCCCGGTATGGGCATGGGCGTGCGTTTCACGGATATCAAACCCGCACAGCAAGCCATTCTCGCCCGATGGATCGCAGAAATCGCCGGTTCCGAGACCTGACGCATTTAGACCAGTATCCTTTTCTACTTCTCTTGGCTAAGTTCGCGTGTGACGAGCACATAAGCCCTCCGGTCTAATTTGCCGCCGCGACGAAATCGTATGGCACGATGCCTTCGTCTGTCTGCTGACAAATCGCGAGCTGTCTTGGTATCCCACTGACCGCACCCGACCCTCAAAATCAACGAACTCGTCAGAGACAGATGAAAATGCCGCTTCGCTTGAGTTACTTGAGAGGAGATGTTTGAGATGAGCCCGGAACCTGATGCCCCTAAAGACGAAAAGCCTTCCGCGACGCTCCCAGGAACCGTTGAAAAGATCATCCTGCGGTGGGAACTTTCCGACCTGAAAAAGCTCAAATCGCTATCGAAGGAGCAGAAGAGCTTTACAAAGAGATTCGGGTTGAAAACACTTTGCAGGACGAGAACGGAAATGCTGTTGCGTTGAAGTAACAATAGCGGCAGAAAAAGTTGCCACGGTCCCAAGAAAGTCGTCCGAAAAAGGGTCTTCCGAGAAATAAGTTTTACAGAATGGCGTCGTCGCTTTTAGCCAAGAAAAAGTCTTGCTTACCCAAGACCGTTTCGACCCCCTCAAGTAGCTTCTCAAATCTAGAGCCTTCTTGGATGAAACCACGAATTCCGGTCTTGTGTGCTTCCCGGAGATGTTGCGTCGAGAAATACATCGAGAACATCAAGATTGGCATCGACGGGGCAAACTCAAATATCTGTCGGGCCGCCTCAAATCCATCCATATCCGGCATTTGCAGTTCTAGAATAACCAGGTCGGGTTTTAGCTCTCGCGTTCTCGATATGGCCTCCGCACCAGTTGAGGCTTTGCCGCAAACGGTGTATTGAGAGTGGGTTTCGAGGAGTTTCGCAGCGCGCGTCTTAGATCATCAGAGTCATCTGCAATAAGAATTTCTCGCCTGGGATGGCATAACCTAGACCCCACGCTCCCTGAGACGGAACTATATAACCGAATAAATTTTCCACCGTCGGGCAAATACCCTAGTCTTTTCCTAGCGTAATTGGCTCATGCTGCGAACCGCGGGAGCAAAACTCCGATGGCGAAATTTGGATTGTTTGACGGCAGCAACACGAAGTTATCTCAAGAATTCGAAGGCGAAAAGATGATTCAAAGCGGCGATCACGTCCAGATAGTAGTCGGCCAGGGAGTTCACAGAAAAGCTCTTGCAGCAATTCGGTTGGCGCCCGGCCAATCGGTCAAACAGCTTGAAAGCTGACACCTAAGTAGCAGCCCAGTATTTCCGGGTGCCTACGCGTTCCCCAATTTCAAAAACTGACTGACTCTTGCGGGAACCGAAGGGGGAACGAAACTCTCCCGTCGCGCTCGCAACATCATTCAACAACAATCTTTCGCCGCTGTTTTTAAATCGATGCGCCCGCGACGAGGTTCAACTCTTCGAGCTACTCGTTTTGTTCTGTTGGGGTTTCGGCCGCACGATCTCAAGGATTTTCTGCCACACTTTGAACGCTTGCTGCCCGCTACGGTTCGACTGGCTGGGAGAGTTACGCGCGTACGCTCACGGGACAGCTCAAGGAAGGTCGAGGACAGAAAAGCCGGCCGATTTTGCGGCTTCAGCCAATCGATGATCGCCGCAAATAAAAGTTCTCCTGGACGGACGCTGTTCGCACCAAATCAAAGACGCAGCAAGTTGGAGACTGTCAGCCGCCCGCAGCGAATACCTGTCCAGCGATTGCACGGCCAACTCACGAACTTGGTCGCTCGGAAGAATTTCCCTCCACCCACAACTTAGCAATCGCAGACGTGCCACTGCGCCCTGCTTATCGAGGTTTGTAATGTCCTCACCACGGTGGAGGCGGCAAATCGCGCTTTGAACCTCAAGCAGGCTTCCCCACCACACTACAGGAGCGAATCTTCTTACGTGCGATTGAACACGACGACTCGCTGTGTCGTGAATACACAAGGGAACCAGCGCGCTGGCATCCCAGAAAGCCGTTGTTGTCTTCACAACTTTTCTTCTCTATCCGCTATAACTGCCCGAATAGACTTGTTTCCTGTGACGCTTCCCGAACGGATCTTTAAGAGCGCTTTAACATCGAGTCGCACTTTAGGGAGACGCATTTCGCCGGCTGCGACCAGAACTAGTTCCTGGTCGTCAGCGCCTTCCGCTGAAAACGGAACCAGCTTCGCCACCGGCAGGTTGCGGTCTCGGATCACCACTTCTTCACCGCCCTTCGCAAATCTGAGGTACTTGCTCAACCTATTCTTGAGTTCCGCGACATTTACACTGCGCATTCGAGGTCTCCTCTTTCATGGCTATTATAGCCATGAACACGCCTGCATTGGAAGCGCCCACTTTAATTGTCGAGCGCGAATCGTCAGCAATCAACTTCAACGATAGGATGGTTAGCCATTGAACTGTCCATAGGTCCCGAGTTCAAGACTCAGGCGCTTCCGGTTGAATCGAGTCCACGCTTTTCTTCACAATATCGAGCAGTTGTAGCCTCTGCGCCACAGTCAGTGTGTCAACCAACCGTGCGAGCGCCCCGAACAGGATATGTTCCGCACCGAGTTCCCTGCTTGCCCCCTCAGCAAAGTCCGCGCAAATCATTTCCAGGCAGTAACTTCGCGATTTGTCCGCCCCGAGGATCGATGCAGCGGCCCCGAGCGCTTGCTCGATGACCTCCAGTTGGTTCTTTGAGACCTGAAAATAAAGCAGCTCGCGCGGCTGCACATCTTTGCCAGTAAGATGTTTTTTGACTTCACACTTGAATTGTTCTTTGGACAATTGCTGCGCCTTGTGCAACCAGGGTGCACAGTCGAAGTCCTCGCCTTCCCTGCGGACGATCTTGGCCAACTCCACGGCCTTGGTCCATCCCACCTTTTGCATCTCTCGATGAATCTTGCGCGGTAGCCCCTCGTGGATGGCCATCAAGTAGTAGGCTTTCCTGCGGGATTGGGGGAACTTCCGCGCCAAGAATTCGTCAAATGACCGCAAATTGTCCACACGCCAGTATTGGCCGGCGCGCACTTCGCAGAGATAGTGGCCTAGCTCAATATAACGCGCGCCCCGTTCCTGGTCCGCAACCTTTTCCCAGGCGAGGATTTCATCGATCTTCGAAACCACCAAGACGGCTCGCTTACGATTCAACTTCGGGACGGCTCGAGGACTCAAATTCTTCGGCAAGCTCGACATTCCAATCACGGCACATGCTCCCCGCCACCGGATCAGACTTGCCTCCAACCAAACTTTCGGTATGAAGACGTGCGTGAAGAGGGCCGATTCAGCAACGGTTCCCAAGGGATGAAGTTCCGCTGCTTTGCACGAACACGCGCACCGCGATCGTTGGAAGTCCGCCGATCCAGGGATGGCAATTTGTATTTTTCCGGCGGAATGCCGCCGTGAGCAGCGTCCAACGTGCTGGGGCGGGAGGAAAAAGCGGGTTTTTTATAGCGGAAGTATTTTGAGGACAGCAGTTCCTGTGCGTGCCGTCCTTGCGCTAGCCAGAGGATGAAGCGTCGCGTGAATTCTGTCAACGCTCCGTGCTGCTCGCTAACCATGCGTGGCCGGCGTTTGTGTCTAATCAGTTATTCAGACGGCCGATGTGATGCCGCGCTCGGTGACAGCCCGCGCAGAGCGTGATGAGATTCTCGTCGGCATCATCTCCCAGCCGGCCGCGTGAGCGGATGTGGTGGACTTGAAGATCGCGCGCCGCGCCGCAATCCTGGCAGCGCCACCCATCGCGCGCGAGTACCTGGCGGGTGAGCTCCCGATATGTCTCGGGTTCAAGGCGTAGTCGCGGCCGCTTCGGTTTGAACTGGTTCAAGGCTGTTCCTCACCATCTCGAGCAACTGCAGCCGCTGTGCGACGGGCAGAATGGCGATTAGCCGAGCGAGTGCCAAGAACAAATTATCCTCGGCGCCCGGTTCGAGACTCGCTCCCGCCAGGAAATCCGCGGCGATCATCTCCAGGCAATAGCCCCGCGATTTGCCGGTCCCAAGCATCAGCGCCGCAGTCTCGAGCGCTTGCTCGATGACCGCGAGTTGGCTCTTGTACACCTTGAAATAGAGGATCTCCCAAGGCTCCGTCTCTTCCCCTGTGATATGCCGCTCAACATCGCGCTTGAATTCTTCCTTCGGCATTTCCTGTGCCCACTGCAGCCAGGTTGCAGAATCGAATTGCTGCCCATCCCGCCGCGCCACCCTGGCCAATTCCGTGGCCTTCGACCAGCCTAGTTGTTTCGGATGTAGTCTCGAAACCACGGCAATTGTTCGTGAATCGCCATCAGGTGATAGCCTTTCCGCCGGGAGCGCCATCACACGAGTGCGTGATCTCCGTCACAGAAGACCCGTGCGGATGGAGCATACTCGCAGACACCGTCCGACGTTCAGACGCGCGCATGGACATACGCCGAACCAGACTCGAACTCTCGCACGACGAACGGGTCGCCACCGTCGTACTGGCCGCTCCCAAGGCGAATATCCTCGATCGCGCGATGATGCGGGATCTCGAGTGGACCCTCAACGGGTTGAAATCGAGCCAGAATTTAAAGGTGATCGTTTTAACGGGCGAAGGACCGAGCTTCAGTTTCGGCGCGAGCGTGCGCGAGCACTTGCCGGAGCAGATCGAATCGACGCTGAAGCAACTGCGCCTGCTTCTAATTGCTTTTGCAAACGCGCCTGCACTGACGATCGCTTCGGTGCGCGGCCATTGCCTCGGTGGAGGATTCGAGCTGGCGCTGGTCTGCGACATGATCTTGGCGGAGGAGACGGCTCAGTTTGGCTCTCCCGAGATCAAGCTCGGCGTTTTCCCGCCGGCGGCATCTGCGCTGCTGCCGTTGAAAGCGGGATCGGGTTGGGCGAACAAGATCGTCCTAACCGGCGACACATACACTGGCAAAGACCTTCTCGCCGCGGGCGTGGTGTCGCGCCTGGCCGCAGACGGCAAATTGCGTGAAGGGCTCGAGAGCTGGCTCGAATCGGATTTTTTACCGCGATCGGCAGCGGCGCTGCGCCATGCGGCAGCCGCCGCTCGACTGCCTGTGCTGCGTGCTTTGGAGCAGGATCTGCCGCTGCTCGAGAGTATCTATCTCGACAAATTGATGCGCGAGCCGGACGCGGTCGAAGGAATTCGCGCGTTCCTGGAAAAGCGCGAGCCGCAATGGTCCTATGCCGGCCCGGCTGCTCGTCCGAACCCGATCCAGCGAAACAAGGCTGCAGACCCTTCGCCCGCTCGCACCGGCGCGAAATCGGTTTGAATGGAAGGTTGAACATAGCCGTGAAAGAAATCCGCGTATTTGGATACCAGCTGGCCGAGCCAAATCAGCCGCTCAATTTCACAGTCGATCTTGAACTCGAGCCGGATTCCGACGAAGTCGTGGTTCAAGTGGCCGGATGCGGAATCTGCCACACCGACGTCGGTTACGCATGCGGCGGTGTTCCCACGCGGCATCCCTTGCCCCTGATTCTCGGACACGAAATTGCTGGGCGGGTCGTGAGAACCGGAGACAGTGCACAGGTCTGGCTCGGCCGAAATGTCATCGTGCCCGCAGTCATTCCATGCGGGAAGTGTCCCGCGTGCGTGGCGGGGCGGCCTACGATTTGTCGTGCGCAATTCATGCCCGGTAATGACGCTGATGGCGGCTTCGCGACGCATGTTCGCGTTCCGGCACGCGGCCTCTGCGTCATTCCAGAAACACTTCCGGCGGGAATCTTACTCGACGCGCTGTCGGTGCTCGCCGACGCCATCACGACTCCGTTCGAAGCGATCCGGCGATCCGAACTCGGGAGCGAGGACGTCGCAATCATCGTTGGCGCGGGAGGAATCGGAGGATTTGGCGTCCAGTTGGCAGCGGCCCGCGGAGCCGCAGTAATCGTGATTGACGTGAATACAGAGCGGCTGGAGCTGGCGATGAAATACGGCGCGTCGCTGGCGCTGAATGCCCGAGAATGTCACGAAAAGGTTCTCAAGTCCGCTGTGCGAGAGTTCGTCAAGCAGAGCGGGCGCCCGGGAATCGGCCGCAAAATTTTCGAAATGAGCGGCACGGCGGCTGGCCAGGCGACGGCGTTTGCGCTACTGGACCATGGAGCATATCTGGCCGTGGTGGGATACACCCCAGAGAAAGCTGAAATCCCGCTCTCGAATCTGATGGCATTCGATGCCACCGCGCGCGGTAACTGGGGCTGCCCGCCGGACCAATATCCCGCGGCGCTCGCGCTGGTGCTTGAAGGCAAGGTGGCCATCGAGCCGTTCATCGAGCGCCACCGCCTGCAAGATGCGCCGGTGGTTTTCGACGCTGTCGCGAGGCATGCGATGAAGCGCCGTGTCGTGCTGGTCCCGGGCGGCTTGGCGCATGCGTGAACGAAGGAGAAGCCCTGTGAAAAATCACAATCTCACACCGTCTTTCGAGCCGCACGACGTGCTTCTCGAACGGCGAGCCGTGCGCGACCGAGCCGGCGACGCGGTGACGGGCCTCCACAACGTCTGGATTACGCTCAACAATCCCCAGGAGTTGAATGCCTACACGACCGACATGATCAAAGAGGTCATTCTGGCCGTGCGAGAAGCGAGCAATGACCGCGCCTGCGTTGCCGTCGTGCTCACCGGCGCCGGAACCCGATCGTTCTGCGCCGGCGGCAACACGCGTGAATACGCTGAGTACTACGCCGGCGCGCCCGCAGAGTACCGCCAATACATGCGTCTATTCAACGACATGGTTTCGGCCGTGCTGCACTGCGACAAGCCAGTAGTCTGCCGCGTGAACGGAATGCGCGTCGGCGGCGGACAGGAAGTCGGGATGGCCTGCGACTTTTCCGTCGCGAGTGATCTCGCCATTTTCAGCCAGGCGGGGCCGAAGCATGGATCAGTGCCGGATGGTGGGAGCACGGATTTTTTGCCGGTGTTCGTCGGCGTCGAGCGCGCCATGATGAGCAGCACGCTATGCGAGCCATGGACGGCGCACCGTTTCTACTGGCTCGGCGGCCTAACTCAGATCGTGCCCGTGCTGAAAATTGATGGTAAGTGGGTGGCCAACCCCATGGTCATCACGGACCGCGTGCTCGACGAATATGGGCGAGTCGCTCTTGGAGATTGGAAAAGCGGCACGGAGTACGAACGTGGCAAGGAGTTGTTGAAGCGCGGAACCGTTGATTTCGAGTTGCTCGACGCAGAAGTCGAGCAACTCTGCACGAAGTTGCTTTACACGATGCCGGATTGCCTTACCAAGACAATCGAGAGCCTGCGCAAACACAAACTCGAGCACTGGGACCGCAACATGGAAACCAATCGCGCGTGGCTCGCGCTAAACATGATGACCGAGGCGAACGCCGGCTTCCGCGCATTCCACCTTGGCTCACGCGACCATCGTGAAGTTGATTTCGTGCTCCTGCGGCGTCGCTTGGCCGAAGGTGCGCGCTGGAATGAAGAGCTCGTGCGCGAAATTGCTCCGTGGGTGGCGGAGCCTGCGAAGGTGGAAAAATGAGTTTCTTCCTCCCATCGCTTCCGCAAACTCCGAAGCCGGGTCTGCGGCCCGAGCTCGGTGCGCTCATCGGCAGAGCCGAAGCTCTCTACGAGGATTTGGACCTGAATGCGGTGCGGGTGTGGAAGGAGGAGGTGCCTGGCCGCAAAGCAATTGGGCACATGCCGATATACGTCCCGCGCGAACTGATCCATGCAGCGGGGATGCTGCCCGTAGGAGTCATGGGCGGCGGCGATCGCCTGGAAATCGTTCGCGGCGACGCGTATTTCCAGAGCTACATCTGCCACATCCCGCGCAGCACAATCGAGCTTGCCCTCTCGCACCGTCTCGATGCGCTCGACGGGATGCTGTTTCCCTCCATTTGCGACGTGATTCGAAATCTTTCGGGAATGTGGATGATGCTGTTTCCGGACCGCTACGTTCGCTACATGGATGTTCCGCAGAATTACGATCCGGCAGCCGGCGGCCGGTTCTGGCACCAGGAGCTGGGCGTACTCCGTGATGATCTCACGCGACTAGCGGACAGTCCGATCACTGATGATGCTCTACGACACAGCATCGCCCTATACAACCAGCATCGCCGCGCAATCCGAGAGCTTTACGACGCGCGCAACCGCGAGCCGTGGCTCTTTCCCGCGTCCGAGCTGTACCTCGTCCTGCGCGCGGGCAACGTTCTGACGGTCGAATCGCACACCGATATGTTGCGCGAATACATGCGCCTCGCGCCGCTCGAAGAGGAACGCCGCGAGCAGGATCAGAGCCGCGTCGTTATAGTCGGGATGTTCTGCGAGCAGCCTCCACTCGGTTTGCTCATCACCCTCGAGCGCGCCGGATGCTGGGTGATGGACGACGATTGGATGCTCGGCCTGCGCTGGCTCAAGGGCGACGTGCCGCTCGGTGGCGACCCGCTTGAAAATTTGGCCAACGCGTTCCTCACGCAGAGCGTTTCGAGCGCATCGAGATACGAACCTCTCGGGCACCGCGGGAAATGGCTCGTCGAATCGGTTCGCCGGAACCGCGCCGAAGGGGTAATCTTCTGCGCAGCGAGCTTTTGCGATCCCGCTCTGCTAGACCAACCGATGCTCGTCGCCGCTCTCGACGCCGCAGCGATTCCGCACACGCAATTCAAATATTCCGAAGACACCGGGCAATTCGCCGTGATCCGTGAGCAGGCCGGGACTTTCTCCGACTCGATCCGTCTATGGAGCGAAGCATGAGCACCACGAAGCCAGGCGCCGTTGCCGAAATCCAGAAAGAACGCAGCATGGAATTACAGAAGGAGATGATCGCCGCGCATTATGACGCTCTCTCCGAGGCGCCGGAAACGGGGCGCAAAGTTGTCTACACGTTTGTTCCCGGCAACCTGACGGAACTGATGCGCGCATTCGACGTTTTGCCGGTCCTACCCGAGATCAACGCTCTGCAATCCGGAATGCGCAAGCTTTCCGGTGACTACATCGCTGAGGCGGAAAAACATGGGCACAGCGAGGACGTCTGCACGTATGTGAAGTGCGACATCGGAATGTTGAAGAAAGGAAATATCGGGCCGACCGGCAAAAAACTGCCGAAGCCCGACTTGCTGCTTCTCTCCTACACCGGCTGCTTCACGTTCATGAAATGGTTCGAGCTGCTGCGCGAAGAATACGACTGCCCGGTGGCGATGCTGCACGTACCGTACCAGAGCGAAGGCGTGATTCAGCCGCACCATCGCGATTACATCGTGAAACAGCTTCGGACCGAAGTGATCCCGAAGCTCGAGGAAGTGACCGGGCGGCGATTCGACGAAGTCCGTCTGCGCGAGAAATTGCGGCTCTCGGCGCAAGCCGAAGACGATTTGGTCTGGGTGCTCGAAAGCGCGAAGAATATTCCTTCGCCGATCGACGCGTATTTTGGTGGCGTTTATTACATCGGCCCGATGTTCTCCGCGTTCCGCGGCACGGCGGAGGGCGTGGAATATTACCGCACGCTGCGCGCGGAAGTGGCCGAACGGCTGAGAGCGGGGCTCGGCCCCGTCGTGCCGGAAGGCCAGATGGATCGAGAGCGCTACCGCCTGGTGATCGAAGGGCCGCCGAATTGGACCAGCTTCCGCGAGTTCTGGAAGATGTTCTATGAGGAGGGCGCCGTAGTCGTAGCGAGCTCGTACACAAAGGTCGGAGGCCTTTACGATCGTGGATTCCGGCACGATCCAAATCACCCGCTCGAAACACTCGCCGAATATTGCATGGGTTGCTACACAAACCTTGGTCTGCCGACGCGCGTCAATCTTCTCGAGAAATACATCCGCGACTACCACGCCGACGGATTCATGATCAACAGCGTGAAGAGCTGCAATTCCTTCAGCGTCGGACAATTGCTCATGCTCCGGCAGCTGGAGGAGCGCACCGGCGTGCCCGGCGGCTTCATCGAAAGCGACCTCGTTGATCCGCGATATTTCTCGGCAGCGAACATCAAGAACCGAATTGAGAGCTATCTGCAAATGATCGAGCAGAAGCGCTCTGCCGCGAGCCCCGCATGAGCGAGATCCTCGTTTACGTCGGCATCGATCTGGGCTCAACAACGACGAAGGCCATTGTCCTGACCGAAGCCGGCGCGATCATCGGTAGAGGCATCACGAACAGCCGCAGCAATTACGATGTTGCGTGCGAGATCGCACGCGAAGAAGCGTTCATCCAGGCACGGCTCGCGCTGCTGCGCGGGGCGCTGGAATCGAATCCGGCGGTCTCTCATCTGCAGAAGGGCTTCCTCTCGAACTTAGTGCGCAACTTCCGCATGGAACAGCATCTCGAGCGGCTCGACGTGCTGGCGAGAGTGTTGCGGGAGGAGTCGGACGCTCCGCGGCACCGCGAGCACAAGAAAGAGCTGGATGCAGTCCTCGAGAAAATCCTGGATGCACTGCGACAACGTGCCGTGGCGCACTTTGGTCCCTTGGCCACGCGAAAGAGCGATTTCTTCCGTGATCTCGCAGCCGCCGACTACATGAACCTCGCCGAACAACTGGGCGACCCAAGGAACATTCCTTTCGATACGCTTTGCGCATTGTTCGATGCGGCGATACTCGTTGTCGAAAACACTTCGAGCGGGAACGCATTCGCACAACACATCGGGAGCGCGCTCGAGCGCACTCTCTCGGCGGCAGCAAAGTCGCTGCAAGAATACGGCGCGGAGGTGCGCCGAGCGGTGGAAGCCGCGCGCTCGACCCAACTCGTCGTGGCGGGAACAGTGGGAACGGGCTACGGGCGGCAGCGCCTGCCGTTTCCGAAAGAACAGATTCGAAGCGAAATTCTCTGCCACGGGCTCGGCGCCCACGCCATGTTTCCGTCCACGCGGACCGTGCTCGATATCGGCGGGCAGGACACGAAAGCGATTCAAGTGGACGCACAAGGAATCGTAACGAGTTTTCAGATGAATGACCGCTGTGCGGCAGGTTGCGGGCGATACCTCGGCTACATCGCTGACGAGATGAATCTCGGGCTACACGAGCTTGGGCCGCTCGCGCAGCAGAGTTCTTGTCGCATAAAAATCAACAGCACGTGCACCGTATTTGCGGGAGCGGAACTGCGCGAGAGGCTGTCGCTAGGCCAGAATCGCGAGGACATTCTAGCTGGCCTGCATCGCGCCATTATTCTGCGCGCGATGTCGCTGCTGGCGCGTTCCGGCGGCGTCTCCGATGAATTCACCTTCACGGGAGGCGTCGCGCGCAATCCAGCCGCCGTCGCAGCACTCGAAGAGTTGATCCTCGAAAACTACGGACAGCGCCGGATCAACATTTCGGCGGAATCGATATACACCGGTGCGCTGGGAGCAGCCCTGTTTGCGCAGCGAGCTGAACGGAAGGCGGCATGAGCGCGACGATTGCAATCCGCCCGGAGGAGAGCATCACCACGATTGTGACCGCGGGAGTGGACGTTGGCTCGAGCGCCGTGAAAGTTGCCGTCGTGCGGATGACAGCAAACGGCGCGGCTGCCTCGCTAGCGTTGCACTCGGAACGAGTTCGACGGCGTGAGCTGCGCAAAGTGATTCACGAAGGGTTCGATGTGGCACTCGAGGAGGCAGGCGTCGCGGCGAGCGATCTCGCCTACATCGCAAGCACGGGCGAAGGCGAACTGGTGGATTTCCGCCGCGGCCATTTTTACGGAATGACCACGCACGCGCGCGGCGCGAAATTTCTGATGCCGGAAGCCCTCGCGGTGCTCGACATCGGCGCACTGCATGCCCGCGCAATGCTGATTGATTCGCAGAGCCGGGTGCTCGCATATCGGATGACGAGCCAGTGCGCCTCGGGATCGGGGCAATTTCTCGAAAACGTCGCGCGATACCTCGGCATCGCGCTCGAAGAAGTCGGCGAGACGTCATGCCGTGCCAAGAATCCTCAAGTGGTGAGCAGCATCTGCGCCGTGCTCGCGGAAACCGACGTCATTAATATGGTCAGCCGCGGCATTTCCACATCCGATATCCTCAAGGGCATTCACCTATCGATGGCGGGCCGCTACATCAAGCTGCTCCGCGCGATCGGCGCGGCCAGTTCAGTGGCGGTTACGGGCGGTCTGGCGATGGACGTCGGTTTGGCGGAAGCGCTCGAAGAACGAGCGCGCGAAGAAGGGGCAGCGATCAAGGTGTTGACCCATCCACATTCAATTTTCGCGGGTGCACTGGGCGCAGCACTTTGGGGCGGTTTCCGCCATCGCGTCCTGTCGCGGCGCCAGGAGCCGCGGAATTGAGCGCGGCATGAAAAGCGAGGTCGGAGCGATGGCTACCGAACGCGAACTGGAACCAGGGATTCTAGACACGGACGCAATTCTGGTCCGCACGATGTGCGAGGGCGACCTCGGTGCGATCGTAGCGATTGACGCCCTCTCCACGGGTAGACGCCGGCCGACCTATTTCGAGCTAATGCTGCAAAGGGCGATCGGGCAGGCCAGCCTGCAGATTTCGCTCGTCGCGGAATTGGACGGGCGGGTGACCGGCTTTCTGATCGGGTCGCTCTATTACGGCGAATATGGGGTCGTGGAGCCAACGGCATCGGTTGACGCGATTGGTGTGGATCCGCGCTATCGCGGCCACCGCGTCGGAAAAGCGATGATGCGTCAACTGCGGATTAATCTTGGAGCACTGCAGATTTCAACGTTGCGCACGGAAGTGGACTGGGACGACCTCAATCTGATTGCGTTTTTCAAGAGCGAAGGATTTTCACTAGCGCCAAGGCTATGTCTCGAGACTTCGGTTGACCTTACCACTCTGCGCTCAGCGAGCGACGTCTGATCGGACGCGCTGCGTTTCCCGGTCAGGCATCTGGCACGGAATTGGGCGGAGGCCCTTCCATCGAAGCTACAGCTCGCTAATCCGCTACTTCCGCTCCGATTTGCGCTGAAGTCCAATGACCACGAGCTTTAGCGGTCCGGCAGGCTCAGCGAGTCCATCGTGCGCTCTGAGCATCCCCTCGCTGGCTCTCTGGATCCACTTCCAAGTGAGCCGTCCACTGCGAGTTAACCGACTCACTGTTGGTGTGACGAGTGTCACATAGCAGCGTGATTTGCATCATGGCAAGGCGTTCCCCATTTGGCGCTTAATCCTTACGTATGCTGCAGCCGCTTCAGATTCTTACAGCCAGCGAGAACGGGCAATTAGGGGGGAAGCGATGAAGGGACAAAAGGTCAATACTCGCTTGATCCTTGGTCTTCTCGCGGCGGGAACAGTTACCTGGCTCATGGCTACGGCGCCGCGGGCCAAGGCGATTCCCGCATTTTCGCGCAAGTACCAGACTTCTTGTGCGACCTGTCACAGCAATTTTCCTGAACTGAACGATTTCGGCCGAGCATTCAAGATGAACGGGTTCAAGTTCCCGAAAGACGACGACGCCTTTGTGAAGGAGCCCCCGGTTCTCCTCGGAGCCAAGGCTCAAAAGGAAGCTTTCCCCAACGCCCTGTATCCGGGGGAACTGCCCGGGAACCTACCGATCGCGTTCCGGTATTCCGGCTTTGCGCAATACAACAGCAAAATTCCGTTGGCGGCTGGTTACACGCCGCGAACCGATCTTTTCGCACCAAACACATTCACGATCCTGGCTGCGGGAAGCTTTGGGCCATCGATTTCATTCTGGATTGATGACGATATATCCGTTGGCGGAGCGAACGCCGCGGGCAGTATGGGAGACGGATATATCAAAGCGAATGACATCGGACACTACTTGCATCTTCCCAAGGACACGCTCAACGTTCGATTCGGACAATTTGAATTGGATCTCCCATTCACACAAGCGCGGACGATCAATTTGAGCGACTACGACATTTACGACCAGGCAAGCGTCTCGCTTGTGAATCCGGCGCTGTGCGCGCTTGCCCTCAGTCCGGCCAGTACTCCTTGCACGACCAATAACCCCTTCATGTTCAGCGTTCCGCAGCGAGGCCTTGAATTCGGCGGGTATCCAAACGATGGCAACTTCACTTGGTCGGTGGCAATCGTGAACGGCAACAACGACAGCCCGGCGGTGCGCAATTCAAAGGACGTTTACGTGCGCATATCGCAGCGATTCAACCTGGAGCGGGATGCCAGCGTCCGCAGCCAGGTGCAAGCGTCTGGTCCCACCGGTCCGCGTGATCACACCTCACTCACTCTCGGCGCGTTCGGTTACTACGGTCGCAACGCACTCAATATCGGAGGGACCCTTTTTCCGGGCTTGCCGGCGATTCGCGAGCCCTTCTACCGCGCCGGCGGAGATTTCCGCTTCAAGTATCGCAAGCTCGAGTTGTGGGGACTAGGAATGTTTGGACACGACACGAACGTGATTCCCAATGGCATCGGAACGGAGTTTGTATCTGCCACTCCAGTGACATTCTCAGGAGGATTTGCTGAGGCCGAATACTGGTTATATCCATGGCTCATCGGATTGATGCGTTACGACGTCGTCAATTCCCCGACGGATTTTCAGGCCGGGCTTTCGAGCAACAACACGCGGAATCGGTTCAGTCCCGGAATTCAGGTGCTCGTGCGCGCGAACTTCAAGCTTGAGTTCGAGTATCAGCGGCGCTTTGAACAGCCGGTGCCGGACTCGAACAGCACTTTCCGTGCAAACGGATTCGTGGTCGGAACGGATTTCCTGTTCTAGATCGTCGAAAGACTCCGCTGCAAGAACGGACCTTATTCTGAGAGGAGAGAACCGATGAGCAATGTTCAGCGAGCCGTACTAGCGGGGGCGATTTTTCTGGGCGCATTGTTACTGGCGGGCCTTGCATGGGCTGGGGACGTGAAAGGCAAAGTGGAGGTCCAGGGCATACGCTCGGCGGAAAACATCGCCGTTTATATCGACACTATTCCGGGGAAGAAATTCGATGCGCCATCCTCGCATGTGACCATTGACCAGCGGAAAATGACGTTCGCTCCGCGCGTCACAGTTGTTCTGCAGGGCACTACGGTTGATTTCCTGAATAGCGACCCCGTCGGCCACAACGTTTATTGGCCGTCGATCAGCGGCAACAAGAAGCTGGCGCACAACATGGGCACCTGGCCCAAAGGCGATAAGAAAGCGTTTCAGTTCAACGTCTCGGGTGTAGCGTCGCTGCTCTGTAACGTTCATCCGGAAATGTCCGGCTATGTCGTAATTGTCGCCACCCCCTATTTCGCGGTTACCGATAAGGACGGTGGGTTCGAGATTAAAGACGTCCCGCCGGGCACTTACACGATGAAAACTTGGAGCGAAGACGGTAAGCCCACGACGCAGTCCATTACGGTTGCCGGCGGTGCCACCAGCGTCGACCTGACCGTGAAGAAGTAGCGAAGCGGAGTCGGGAATCCCTCGTGGAGTTACGCACAAAGTTAGTGAACTTGGACTGGCTGGAGTCGAATTTCCCGTGCATGAAGGCTTGTCCAGTCCATACCCAAGCTGGGCGGTACGTTTCTCTCATTGCGGACGGACGATACGAGGAAGCGTACCGCTACGCGCGCGAGCCGAATCCTTTCGCGTCCATTTGTGGCCGGGTCTGCGGCCATCCCTGCGAAACCGCCTGTCGGCGTGGAAAATTCGATTCCGCGATTTCGATCCGTGCGCTAAAGCGCTTTCTGACGGAGCGCCACGGCCCGGAATCGCGTAACCCGATCGATGTGTTTCCGGAAAAGCCGAAGGTGAAGCGTCCTGAGAGGGTTGCCGTGATCGGCTCGGGTCCCGCAGGTCTTTCAGCCGCACACGATTTGGCCTTGCTCGGCTATGCCGTGACCGTTTTTGAAGCCGCGCCGATCCCAGGAGGCATGTTGCACTTGGGTATTCCCGAATATCGCTTGCCGCGCGATGTTTTGCAGGCTCAGATCAGGGAAATTCTCGATCTCGGTCCTGAGTTGCGGCTCAACGCACGCCTGGGAAGGGACTTCACGATTGCCGAGCTGCGAGCGCAGGGTTACAAGGCCATACTGCTCGCGTTTGGTTTGCACCGCAGCCGCGATCTCACGATTCCCGGCAACGATCTGGATGGCGTTGTGAAGGGAATCGATTTCCTTCTCAACGTCAATCTTGGCTATCGCTTTTCCATCGGCAAGAAGGTGGTGGTGATCGGCGGCGGAAACGTCGCGATTGATGTGGCGCGATCGGCGCTGCGACAGCAGCAGAAGTTGACCCTCGAGGCGTTGAGCAGTTCGCTGCTTCCCGATAGTCTCAACGAAAGCGAAATGAGCGTGGCCATGAAAGAGCTGATGGACGTTTCCCGAGCGGCGCTGCGCATGGGAGCGCGGGAAGTCCACCTGGTCTGCCTCGAATCGCGCGAAGAGATGCCCGCCTTCGGAGAGGAAGTGGAAGAAGGCCTGCAAGAAGGGCTAAGAATTCATCCCTCTCTCGGGCCGAAGCAATTCGTGGGCAAGAACGGAAAATTGAGCGGGCTCGAAACCATCCGGTGCACCTCAGTATTCGACGCCAACCACCGTTTCAATCCCGTATTCGAAGCAGGCTCGGAATCCATTGTCCCCTGCGACACCGCGATTTTGGCGATCGGCCAGACTTCCGATGTGTCCTTTTTGTCTCCCGAACTCGGTGTGGAGATCACGCGACAGGGTATCCTCAAAGTGGATCCCGAAACGCTTTCCACCACAGCTCCCGGCATATTCGCCGCGGGCGACATCGCGTTTGGGCCGCGGTTGATCATTAGCGCCGTGGCCGATGGAAAGCGCGCTGCAGAAGGAATTGATCGTTTCTTACGCGGCGCGGAGTGGAAGCCCAAGCCGAAGAACGTACTGATCACGATCGTGGACCATCACGAAATGGCAGAGCACTACGACGAATACTCGCGCCTCGCCGTTCCCGTCATCCCTATTGACCGCCGAACGGGCGTCACGGAGGTCGAATCCGGCTTCACGGAGCAGCAAGCGCGGCTTGAGGCATCGCGCTGCTTGCGATGTTGGATCAACACGATTTTCGAAGGGAACGAAGCGGATGGCACGGAATGTATTCTCTGCGGCGGCTGCGTGGATGTGTGCCCAGAGAATTGCCTTCGCCTGGTACCTCTCAGTGAATTTGAATTCTCCGACCAGACGAAGCGCGAGTTGCAGGAAAATAGCACCTACTACGCGGGCACGCTACAGCATCTCGAGGCCAGTGAACTAGGTTCGGTCGAAGGCGCGGTCATGGTGAAGGATGAGACGATCTGCATTCGCTGCGGCCTTTGCGCCGAGCGCTGTCCGGCCCACACGATCACGATGGAATCATTTGAAGTCTTCACTCACCCGCCCAATCTGGTTCAGATCGACGAGGTCATGCTGCACCGATGACTGACGCCAGCAAGCCCGGCAATGCCGCAAATGTGCCGAACGCGCCCGAAGCGGGTGTCAGCCGGCGCGATTTCTTGAATGAGATCACCTTTGCGGCGCTCGGTATCGCGGCTGGCGGGTCGGCGATTGTGACCTATGGCTACTTGGAACCCAATGTACTGTTCGAGCCGCCCACGAAATTCCGGGCTGGCGCTCCCGATTTGTATCCGGTCAATACGGTGACGTATCTTCCCGAGCAGCAGGTGTACATCGTCCGCACACCCGAGGGGTTTTATGCGGTTTCGGCCGTATGCACTCACCTGGGTTGTATCACGCAGTGGAAGCCTGAGACGGAACAGATAGCCTGTCCTTGCCATGGCAGCAAATTTCACGCCGACGGAACAAAGATCGAAGGACCGGCGCCGCGGCCGCTACCCCACTTTTCGATCCTGCTAACGCCGGACGGAGAACTACAAGTCGACAAACTCGAATCGATCAGCCCCAGCCAGGTTCTGAGGGCGTAGGAAAACAATGGCCGCATCGACATTTCAACAGGCCCTTACGCATGTGCGGAACACGCGCGTTTGGAAGTCCATCTTTCGGAGGGGACCGGCACTCACCAACCGGACGCGCAGCGTCGCGGTGTTCGGCAATCTTTTCCTGCACTTCTTGCCCGCCAAGGTGCGCGAAAAATCGCTCCGAGTGCGCGCGACCTATTATCTAGGTTCGATCTCGTTCCTGCTGTTTACGATCCTCACGCTCACGGGAATCCTCTTGATGTTCTACTACCATCCGGCCACGCCGCAGGCTTATCGCGACATGAAGGATCTCCGCTTCGTCGTTTCGAACGGCGTCTTCCTGCGGAACCTGCACCGATTGGCGGCGCAGTTGATGGTTCTGGCCGTGTTCGCGCACATGTTCCACGTCTTTTACCGCGGCGGATACAAACCGCCTCATGAGTTCAATTGGGTCGTCGGCGTTGTGCTTCTACTGGTTACTTTGTTTCTCAGCTACACGGGATATCTGCTGCCATGGGATCAATTGGCCTTCTGGGCCATCACGGTGGGAACGAATATCATCTCGGCCATGCCTGTGCTGGGGAAGTACGTTCGATTTCAGCTTCTAGGCGGCAATATCGTGGGAGAGAACGCGCTCCTGCGATTCTACGTGCTGCATTGTGTTGTGCTGCCGTTGGTAGCCATTGTTTTGGTCGCCGTCCATTTCTGGCGTGTTCAGAAGGACGGCGGGTTGACTGTGCGAGAACCGGATGGATCCAAAAAAGACTAGTCACGAAATCGGCGTGGGCTCTGATGCGCTCAAGAATCCTCAGCGCGTCGTGTTCGTCACTCGAAAAACGTCGGCGAAAGTAACGGGCGGTGTTTCGGGACAGGTGATGACGTATCCGCATCTGTTGATGCGGGAGGCGATCGCGTTTTATGTTTTGGTGATCGCGCTGGTTCTCGCTGCACTCTTCTGGGACGCGCCGCTCGAGCAACTTGCTAATCCGCTTCTCACGCCGAATCCGGCGAAAGCGCCGTGGTATTTCCTCGGCCTTCAGGAGTTGCTGCATTATTTCCCGCCTCTCGTCGCGGGCATAGTGATTCCGACCTTGGTCGTCGTCGCTCTAGTGGTCATCCCTTATTTCCACGTGAACGTGCAAGGCGAGCCGCTCTGGGCCAAGAACGGTCCACGTCGTCTTCGGATATTTTCCGTGATGCTGATTGTGTTGGCGGCATTTCTTGCAGCGTTTGAAGCATGGACCGTGCTCGCACCCACAATGTTGATATGTGGGATCATCTTCTACTCCTACTTTGTGCCTTCTGGCGGATCGTCGCGCGCTGAGTATCTTCGCACGCGTCCTGTTTCGTGGTGGGTGATGACCTGGTTCATTCTCGTGGCAGTGGTGCTCACTGTCGTCGGGACTTTCTTCCGCGGGCCGGGCTGGTCCTGGGTGTGGCCATGGAGGTCGCATGCCGGCTGAAAACATGGGACGCGTTCCGCGCGCGCTCCGGCTGACGTTGGCCGTCAGCAGCGTGGCATTGGTGATCGCGCTAGCGATTTCACCGGTCAAGGATCTTCGCCGCGAGTGGAAACACTATAAGCGCGATTACAGCCGTTTTGCTCAGACGCGGCCGGATACAAAGCGATTGCTCGCAGATTCTCATCCGGGCATCGATCAGATTTGGATCCCAGAGATGGGTGTGTTGGATCGCTGCACCACCTGTCACCAGGGCATCTCGCAATCGAGCCTGGCTGGCGCTTCGGTCCCGCAGCCTTTCCGCGCGCATCCGCCCATTCCGCACCACGTTCAGGAATGGGGCTGCGTCGTATGTCATCGTGGCCAGGGCCCGGCGACCGAGGTGGCGGAGGCTCACGAAACGACACTTGCCTGGGAACAGCCCATACTGCCGATTCACTTTATTCAAGGAGCCTGCGGCGCGTGTCACCGCGATGAGTTGGCCCAGACGCCTCAATTGAACAGCGGCCGTGAATTGCTCGCCCGACTGAATTGTATGGGCTGCCATCACCTTCAGGACATCGATCGGCCGCAAATGCTCGGGCCCGATTTGACGAACATCGGTACGAAGGTGACCCGCGAGTGGATTTACAAATGGCTCAAGGAGCCACGAACACTTACGGATGCCGACGGCAATGTCACCGTGGATGGCGTCGAGACCCAAGACGAGCCGCGCATGCCGAAGTTCCGGCTGACGGAAGACGAGCTTCGCGCGCTTTCCGCTTACTTGAGCAGTCTCCGGCCAAGGCCTGTCGGAGCCTACAATTTCAGTCCAGCCGTAGTCGCTGCCTGGTCGAAAAATCCAGGCCTGGTTGATCAGGGTGAATTGCGCTTCCGGCAGATGTTCTGCTCGACTTGCCACTCGCTCGCGGTAACTCGCGGCGGCGAAACGAAGCTTGTCGGTGGCAGTATCGGACCGGAACTCACGAAGGTCGGCACTAAGGTCAAGCCGGATTGGCTCGTAGCGTGGTTGCGCGATCCCCAGGCTTTTTTGCCGCACAGCAAAATGCCGCGGTATGCCTGGTCCGACGAGGATCTCTTTCAGGTCACGCAATATATCGAGACGAAGTTGACCGATCCGGACCTTCTGAAAAGTGTCCCGGAATTGGGCACGCCGGCGGACGCCGAGATCCAATCCGGCCGCCGCCTATTTTTGGAAAAGGGCTGCGCGGGCTGCCACGCCATCGAGGGGGTCGGAACGCAAAAAGAATTCGGACCTGACCTTTCGGCGTTGGGCGGGAAAAATGTCTCCCAACTCGAATTCGGCACGTCGAAGATTCCGCGAAACCTCATTTCTTATATCCAGGCGAAAATCACAAACCCCCTTTCCGTCAACCCGGCAGCCCGCATGCCCCAATACAACTTGAATCCCGCGGACCTTGACGCCGTCACCACCGCGCTGCTGAGCATGACAGGAACGCCGGCGACGAGCGGAATGGAAAAACTCCTCGTGCCCAAACGGCGCGCCGAATTCCAGACTGCCGGCGAATTCGGCAAGGTCTACGAGCGCTACAAATGCTACGCTTGCCACCAATTTAACGGGTTCGGCGGCACTCTCGCTCCCGACCTCTCATTTGAAGGCAGCCGCGCTAACCGCCAGTGGCTCATCCAGTTTCTACGAAATCCACAAACGCTGCGGCCTACTCTCGTGCTTCGCATGCCTCAGTTCAATATGTCGGAACAAGAAGCGGCCACCATCGCAGATTACGTTGGGATGGTCTTGCAGAACCCAGAAGTGAACCCTGCGTCAGTCAATCGCCAAGACCTCTCGCCGCAACAGGCTGCACTCGGCAAGCAGCTTTACGAAGTGAAATATCAGTGCCAGGCTTGCCATACGATCGGTGCGGCCGGCGGATACGTGGGGCCGAGCCTAGGCGATGCAGGAAACTGGCTTACTGCCGCATGGATCGAGGTCTGGCTTCGCAATCCACAGGCTTTGGTGCCGGGGACGATCGAGCCCCGCCGCGCATTCACGCCCGACGAAATTAAAGCGCTGACTGCGTATCTGCTCACGCTGAAGCAGAGCCCGGCAGCCACGCGGACAGGTCACACGGGCAGCGCAGCCGGAGGGCAAAAATGAATTTGCGCCTCCGCATTCTCTTTGTGATTGCGTGCTTGTTTCTAACGGGCTGCAGCCGTAGAAGCAGCGTCGTAAAATCGGACTCGCTCGCAACGGCATACGATACGGAAGTTGATTGGAACGATCCCCAGCGCGTCATCCCGCTCGGCTACCAACAGGCCCAGGGCAAGCGAATCTTCTATCAGCAGTGCGTCTGGTGCCATGCGGACGCGACGCCGGCGGGGCCCTCCAATCGCTCCAACGTCACTCCTACTCCGCCGCTGATGAACGACGGCTCCGTATTGAACGCCGAGAGCGACGAGAACCTGCAGAACACCATCGCCCTAGGTGGTAGCGCCGTCGGCAAATCCGCTATGATGGCTCCGTATGGCAAAGTGCTGTCGAAGGACGAGATCCGGTCCATCATCACCTATATCCGCGCGATCGCTACGCCTCCGTATCAACTCCCTGCCAACCCTAGTTCGGCTTACTCGGAGAAATAAAAGGTGACCAAGCAAGCCGCAGCTTCCCTCGGGCTTCTCGTCTTCGCCGTGCTGCTCCTTACTCCCGGCCCGGTATTCGCTCAGGTTAGTCCCGCGGAGATTTTGAACCCGAAGCTGAAAGCGGAAGAACAAAAGTACCTTCCGCAATTGGAGTCGCTGCGCCGGACGATCGATGAAACGCGATTCCCGTTCGCTTTCGTTTTGACGCGTTACGTCAGTGCCGACACCGAAAAGCAGGGCCCGACAGATACCCGCGGCTTGGAGTTCGTGATCTTTCAAGAGCGGATGCTGCTGAAGGTTTCCGGGCAATACAAGGCTGCGTTCGATTCACAGCAATTGACGCAGAACCAACGTGCCGACCGGACTCTTCGGGATGTTGTCGTGCCGATCCTGCAGCTTATTCGGAAGGAATTCCACGGCGAGCTGGATTGCGATGGGATTGGTTTCGAGATCGCGTATCACACTCGAGCGGCAAAGCAGAGCTATGAGTATGAGGGGAAGGAAATGCTGGTGGTGGTGTTTTCCGTCCCGGATGCGTTTGCTTTCTTGGCCGTGGGCGGAAATGACGCGCGACAGGCCATCCTCAATCGGTCGCAGATCTTCGCCGACGGCAAAGAATTCGCTCTCGCCTTGGGGGCGCATGATCCGCTGGACCTCGATCAGCCGGGCCGAGGGGAGATAGCCGAGCGGACGAATCCGGCCGCCAGCCCTCCGGTCTCGCCCGATTCCCCGCCACCGCTCGTCAGCCCTCCTGCTGGGCCTGCCGTCCCTTCGGGTTCGGCGCATTCGGGCCGTCGCGAGCAAGCTCCTCGGGCAACCGCGGTCGTTGCGGCCGGTTCGTCGGCGGACCAGGCATCCGTGCAAGCTGATGCCGACCGTTTACAGGCAAAGTTCCAGCCGCAACTCGATGCCCTCACAAAAGACGGCTCCGAGAAGTTCCATTTCGTTGATTATGCGCCACCGTCGTTCGAGGTGTACCACGACGGCGTTGTTCTGCAAGTTACACTGCGGAATCCGCTGGCATTCGACAGGCGGGCAACTTCGATCTACAAGCGCGCCGCTCAGAGCCTCGATCTTTTTCTGGCGCCGGAACTGAAGGCGCTCGTTTCCAAACTTCCGGCGGACTCGGCAATTTCCGCGCTCGATTTTTCAGTGCTGATTCAACTGGGTTCCGAGAAAGATTCCTCCGAAGCTGTCGAATTCATCTGTCCCTTGAAGTCCGTGGATTCCTTCGTCCGCGACGACATCACCACCCAGGACCTGGTAAATCAGAGCATCGTTCTCGTCAACGCCGTCCGCATCGCTTTAAATCTTCAACTCGTTGAATAATTCCGCAGAACCGACGCGCTTCTCGAGCGAGCGCCCGTTTCCAACAGGAATCGGCCCCTAGGTCACAGGCCGAGAACGCGATCAGCGACGATCCCGATGTGACGTTGGTCACGAACGACCGTGACGTGAGTCATAGCCAAGTCGTCATGCCAAGCACAGTCTTGTTTTTTAGTGCAACGATGGACTAAGGCAAGATTCCTGCGTATCAAATGTCTTTGGCGCAATCACCGGCGCGAGGGGACATGACTGTACGTCACCACTTCGTAGTCTGGGTTGCCGCTGGTACAGCGGCGCTGCTCATTCTCGCGGGGATCCTTATGTGGCGAAGAAGAAGCAGCGCCGATCAATGGAATACCTTTCTTACTGGCGACCCGCTCGCCGGCGCAGAGACCTTCAAGCGAAAAGGATGCGCCAACTGCCATTCTGTTCTCGGCGCCGGAGGGACACTCGCGCCTGATCTCGGCTTGCGAGGAGCCGCAGGTGCCAGCATGAATGATTTGGTTACGCAGATGTGGAATCACGCGCCACGCATGTGGGAGCAGATAAGAATCAGCAAAATCAATTATCCGCAGTTTACACCGGAAGAAATGGCAAACCTCTTTGCCTACCTCTACGTTACCTGCTACGACGATGAATCGGGCGACCGGATTCACGGGGAGCTGTTGTTCACACAGAAAGGGTGCATCCGCTGCCATTCGATCGGGGACACCGGCGGCAGCGTCGGGCCCAATCTGAGAGAAATTGGTCCTGTGGATACGCCAATTTTTTGGTCGCAAACAATGTGGAACCATGCACCGGCGATGGAATCCCACATGCGCGAACTCGAGATGCCCTGGCCTAAGTTCGAGGGAGAAGAGATGAACGATTTGTTGGCCTTCGTGCGCTATGTTCGAGCAGGTCCCCAGCGGGAGTCCACCGTGCTTCCAGCGAACCCCCACCAAGGTTGGGCTTTATTCCGCGAAAAGGGATGCATTTCTTGTCATGCCATTCGAGGCGAAGGAGGAAGAGTAGGCCCGGACCTCGGCGCGGATCGCCCGTTGCCCCGCACCCTGACTGAGCTGGCAGGGCGGATGTGGAATCACTCTCCGGAGATGTGGGCAGCTATGAAGGAAAAGGGTATCGAGCGCCCCACTTTTCAAGGGCAGGAAATGGCCGATTTATTTGCATTCCTTTATAGCGTCCGTTATTTCGAGCTCGGAGGCTCGCCAATTATCGGACAGGAGCTTTTCGTCGAGCGAAAGTGCAGCCAGTGTCATGGAAGCGAAGCGAGCGGAGCAAAAAATGGACCCAAACTGAGGAGGGCTGGCAAGGTCTTTACACCAGTAAACTTCGCTCTGGCTCTTTGGTCTCACGGACCTCGCATGCATGCGAAGGCAGAGGCGCTGGGTCTCGGCTGGCCCACTTTGAACGAGGGTGACCTGAGCCACTTGCTAGCTTTCTTGAACAGCCAGCCCGTCAACGACAAGCGATGAGAAAGTCGCCGAGGCGAATCCGAAGTTGTGTCAAAAGACAGTGAAGTTTCAAGCGCGCATCACATCGTGACATCGGGCGACCACAACATGGCCCTTCTTCCTCCCGGGTGAATTCTCTCTCATCCCACCTCGTACAAAATCCCCTGTCAGGTCACCGACGAGGACCTCCACGAATGGGACCAAGCTATCGAAGCCGCCCAAACAGCGCTGCGCCTAAAGCCCGTCGAATGCCTGACCAAAAATGGTCTCGATTATTCCTAGCCCAAAAGAAGTCAAGCGCCCACTAGGCGGGATTTGCCGGCGTTCGTGTACGCCCCGATTGGCGAGGCACTCGCATCTCACGTTTCTTCGAGCCGTGGGCCCCCGGAGCAAAGTTTTCTCCCCCCGGCCACGATGCTCCGTGTTCCCTTGCTTGTCTTACGGAATGCGCACAGAAACCGGGACACTCGGCCGGTCAACGGCTGTGGCCTGGTTATGCGCGGGCGCGATCGCCTGACCGAAGAGGCCGGACTTCAACATCAGCATCATGATTGAAAAGTCGCCAATGAGCTCGCAGGCGGCAATCAGCACGACTAACACGGACGTTTGCAGAGTAGAGTGCAAGAGCGACAGGAGCAAGGTGGCAACTAGTCCCACCAGCAGAACGAGGACGAAAAACGCGCGGGCGTAGGTTCCGTGGAGCCATTCGCCGAGGGTTGCGCGAGCGGCCGGAAGCGACCGGCTCATGCGGTAACAATAGATTGCCAAGACTAGGAAGTTGGCGACGAGCAGCGCGTGCTCGAGAGATTCAAGACCAGCAGGCAGAATCTCACCGCGAAGCTCGCGAATGGTCAACGACAGGGTAATGCCTCCGAGCGAGGCGTACATGAACAGCAGGAGCGGCAGCAGCAGTGTCCGCCAGAACGCCACGCCTGCCGAAGATCTCATGAGGAAACCGTCGTAACACGCAATAAACAATGCCGAAGCAGCGGCGAACACGAAATTCACATTGGCGGCCGACTGCGAGAGGTGGATAAACTGTACGTGAGCCCGGAGCAAGATAGTCACAGAACCAGTCACCATAAAAATGCCCATAGCCCAGATGCCGCGAGCGATCCAGGAGCGGTCCGGCCGTCTGGCTGCTGCCAGGAAGCGCTCTGACCGGCCAAGAAAGAGAAGATGCGCGGTATTTTTGCCAACGACCACGATGAGGAAGCCAGCGACCATTCCCGCAACGTGTCCCGTCAGCAGCGAGATCAGGAATAATCCCCCGCCCAAGCCGCCCAGGAAGAATGCGGTTCCAATCAGCCAGTTCCAGAACGTCTGGCGATGATATCCAACGGCGAACCGGTGTGGAGCAATCAACAACTCTTGTGTCGCCATACTTTTTCTCCGTTCTAATCCCAAAAGATTCGCGGCCTATGCATCGAGATAATAGACGTTTGGCTTTGTCTCGTATTCCGGCAGCAACGCCCAGCCTTCTCGCTCCTTCACCAGGCGCTGCAATTTGCCGTTTTCTTCTTCCCAATCGCCGAAGATGCGAGCGTCGGTGGGACAAGTCACCACGCAAGCGGGCTCTAGGCCCTGATCTATGCGGGGAGCGCAGAGCGTGCACTTGATATTGGTTCCTTCGTCGTAATCGGCGAATTTGATGGCTTCCATGGGGCTGATTCCGTCGGTGCTGTATCCATGCTTGAGCAGCCCGCGCTCGATGAAGTGGCGATTCATGTAAGGACACGCCACGTTGCAGGCGCGGCATCCGATGCACAAATTGTGGTCCACCATCACAATGCCGTCGGGCCGAATGTAAGTCGCCCCGGTCGGACAGGCGTTGGCGCATGGAGCATTCGAGCAGTGATTGCAAAGCGTCGGGAGAAATGTACGCTTCGTGTGAGGATAGGTCCCGACCTCCTGCGTGACCACGCGAGCGAAGTGAATGCCTTCGGGCGTGCCGTTTTCCTGCTTACACGCCAGCGTGCAGGCATTGCAGCCGATGCAGCGCTTGAGATCAATTACCATCCCCCATCGAGCCATTGCATCACCTCTCAGAGCGATATCTCTTAACCACCGGCCAAGTGACGAATGATCGCCATAGTGACGATCTGTTCGCCACCATGCAGTTGCCGGTCCAACTGATCTGCTCGCAAACTCAACCCATCCACGACAATCGCAAAGTCAGGGCGTAATTTGCCGTCGCATACGGGAGTGTCGTAGAGGGCGCCTCCGTCCTGGGTGGGCAACTGCCGCAGCAGATCCACGATTGTGCCGCCCTCGAATTCCACCGAGCTGCGGCTGAATCCCAGCATCTTGCGCGTAGCTCCCAGAGCAGCAATGTTTGCAACCGGCATGATCCTCTACCTCTGTAAGCGCTCGACGCGCACACGCGCGGTGGACTCCAGTCCCCCGGTCGCGCTGTCGGTGTATTTCATGGATCCGGTAAGCAAGCGGTTGAAGTGCGTTCCCCGCGCCTTCACTCTCTTGTTGGTCACGACGTTTCGTGTAATGGCGTTGCTCACCCCGAAAACCTGGGGATGGATGCCCTCCACCACCTGCACCCCGCCTTCGATGCTTCCCGCCGGTGACGTCAAGCGAACGCGATCACCCGTCTTGAATCCCAATTTCCGGGCGGTCATGGAATTAATCAGGATACCTCCGTGAATGGGATCTTTCTCGCTCACTTCCGAGAGCCACGGCATGACCATGGTGTCGGCGAAGGTATGCAGACTTTCTTTGAAAGTGATGGCGAAATATTCGTACCCAGCCTTCCCGTCGTCGATCACCTGTGAGTTCTTCCAGAATGGAAGCGGTTGATAATTGTCGAGCGGCCAGTCTTTGAGCCCCACTTCGGAGAATTTCTGGCGCATCTCGTCGCCGGTGCGCTTGATGAACTCGAAATAGAACGGGATGCGCAAGCTGCCGTAAGCCATGTAGGTTTCTGCCGGAGTGCGGTAGCGCACCGCGTGCCCGTGCTCCATGAACCAATCAAGTCCGCGTTCTTCGCCGTAAACGCTACGCGCGTAGACGTCCCAGAATTCCTCGACGTTGTAGCGCTTGCCCGGATCCAGCAGATATTTCGGGTTGGCAGTGAAGCCACACACCATATTCAAGAGATCGTTCCAGCTGTCGCGAAAACCCATCCGCTCCGATAACTCGGTGAGGATTTCGTAGGCGTCCCGGGTATCGCCGAGAGGTTTCACCACCGGCTGGCGTAACGAGTGACCGGTGACGGCGGGTGGCTCGAGGCAGTTGAGCAGAGTGGATTCCAGGAACGTCTGGTCGGGGAGAAACACATCGGCCCACTGCGTGGATTCTGTCTCCTGAATCTCAATCGCCACCACAAACTTCATCTGCTGGAATATTTCCTCGATCTTGTCGGTCTCCGGCATGTTCCACCACGGGTTCGAGTGGTAGATCAGCATGGCCTCCGGGCGATAATTCAATCCGAAGCGCTCGGGATTCAACAGCGTTTCGGCATTGAGCTGTCCGGCGTCGAAACCGATGGGAAACCACTCCATCAAGTGACTCGAATCCGGCGGGTACTTGAAGACCGGTCCGGGATGAAGCTGGTGCGGTTCGGGTTTGAGCATGCCATCTTCGCCAGGGCTCACGAAGAAACCGCGGTGATCGAGAGGCACGCCGAGATGCCCGCCCGGAACGTCGATATTCCCCACCAACATGTTGAAGAGCTTGAAGGTCATGTTGTCGAACAGGCCGTTGCCGTGGGATTGCGAGCCGCGGTAATAGTTGAGAGCGGCAGGGCGAAACGGATAGGTCTTGTCCTCGATTTCGATCGTGGCGCCAATCTGCGCGGCATCCACAAACTCCGTCGCAATCTTTCGGATCGTCGAGGCCGGCACCGTTGTGATATCGGCCATCTTCTCGGGCGTATTTTCAAGCAGGATGTCTTTCCACACCTGGAAACCCGTGCGGACGGTGATGCCGTCGAAGAAAAAGGTGCCTTCCAGGGCCATAAACTCGGGCAGAACCTTGTCCCAGCCACGCGGGATGTTTGCACTTAGATCCCAGACTTGGGCCTTGCCGCTGGCGTCGCGCAAGAAATTGCCCTGTTCGTTTACCAGATACGGCGAGTTGGTGTGGTCGCGTAGGAATTCGCGGTCATAGCGGCAGAGCTCGTGAACGAGCACATGCGCCATGCCGAGCACGAAGGCGCGATCCGTGCCGGGGATGATCGGGATCCATTCATCCGCTTTTGCCGACGCGATCGAGCAGCGCGGGTCGAGCGACACCACTTTCATCCCGCGCATGCGCGCATCGGCCATACGCTTGGCGCTTCCTGAAAGATGCAAGTGCGAGGAGAAACCGTCGCCGGAGCCGATTTGAATCCAATAGTTGCAATATTCGTAGTCGTTGATGGCGGCAAACGAACCGTCCACGCTGCCGTTCACCGGATGATAGGAACCGCCGCAGTAATTTCCGAGTGAAGTAAAGAAATTCGGCGATCCGAAAACGGCGGGCCAGCCCCAAAAAAGAATTCGCTGGAAGTCGCCGAGGGCGCAGAGCAACTTGCGGGGATCGTCGCTGCGCACCTTACCCAGCTCGCGCGCCACGATTTCGTAGGCTTCATCCCAACTGATTTGCGCCCATCGTGGATCCTCATGCAGGCCCTTCTTCGGGTTGGTGCGCTTCATGGGATGCAGCACTCGAGTGGAATCGTAAAGGCGGGAAAGGCCAGCGTTACCTTTCGGGCAGAGCTTACCCAGGTTGTCGGGGTTCGAAGGATCGCCTTCGATTTTGAGCGCTACGCCGTTCTCGACGTACACTTTGATTCCGCAGCCATGCAGACACATGCCGCAGGTGCTGGGTATCCAACGACCCTGGCTCGGAGTCACTGCCTTTGTGGTCGCCATCGTCGCTCTCCTTACCTTGTTGCAGGAATCAGTTCAGGCGTATCGGTCGCCTTTAGAATAAAAACTTGGGTGGACGTCCGTCCGCGCCAAATCGGCCACCGTGGTGCGCTCAAGATAATTCAGAAATTGTTCTCGAAGAGCCGACCACATGGGGTGCAACAGGCACTTGCAGGGATTCCCACACGGATGATCTTCCAAAATACAATTATCCAATTGCGACCCGTCGATCGCCCGCACAATCTCCAGAAGCCGGATTTGGTCGGGCGGCACAGCCAATTCATAACCTCCGCCAGTCCCTCGGACCGAGTGCACCACGCGGCATCGACACAGCGGTAGAAAGACCTTACTGAGGAACGCGGCCGGGATATTTTCCTGATCGCAAATCTCTCGACTGCTTGAGAGCTGCCCCGGAGGCTTTTCCGCAAGATGCGCCATCGCTCGGATCGCATAAGAGCAGGGTCTCGATAAAATGCTGTTTGACATGACTAACGGAGTTCCATATCTTTATGTCCACATTCTCCGCGCCCCGCAATTATCGGCAATCGTCACTTTGACCTAGCCCCTGGGGCGCTTGTCACGGCTCGCCAATGCTGGAACGAGAACTCTTCACGCTGCTGGAAAGCACAGCCGATGCCGCGTTCAGCGTGGACGAGCTGGGCCTGATCCGTTCGTGGAACCGCGCTGCAGAAAAACTCTTCGGCTACCCTTCAACCAAAGTTCTTGACCATCCGTGCGCAGTACTGTTTCAAGGCAGAGGCCCGCTCGGCAATACCGTTTGCAGTGAAGACTGCTCGGTGCTCGAGTGCGCGCATGCGAAGCGCGAGGTTTCCAATTACGATCTCGAGGTGAAGGTAAGCAGTGGACAACGCCTATGGGTGAATGTCTCGATCCTGGTATTCTTCGACGACCGGACGAAGCGGCGGTTGGTGGTCCATCTGGCCCGGGATATCGCGCGCCAGAGGAAGAAGGAAGAGCTGGCGCAAAGAGTACTCGGAGCTGCGCAACAACTCGCCGTTCTCTCCGATGACTGCAGGGCATCTCCGCCGGTTTCTCCGCTCACCGAACAAGAGCGGCGCGTGCTCTCGCTCCTTGCCGAAGGCAAAGGCCCCGCCGATGTGGCGCGGGCGTTGCATATTACGGCACGAACGCTGCGCAATCACATCAACAACGCCGGCCGGAAACTGGGCACTCGGGGCCGCCTCGAAACCGTCATCCACGCCAGCCGTCAGAAACTGATCTGAAATCCCCTCGAAAACGACTGTAGAATGGCGGCGATACTCCGAGGTAAACGAAATGAAATCCAAACTACCCTCTTCAATTCAGAATCTGCGGAGGACTTACCCCGCCGTCTGGAAACATTTTGAGCGGCTGGGAGAAGCATGTCATGAAGCCGGTCCGCTGAACGAGAGCACGCGGCGCATTGCAAAGGTGGCCATCGCCGCGGCCGCTCAGACGGAAGGCGGCGTCCATTCCGCAGTACGAACTGCCCAGGCCGCAGGCGTCTCAGCGGATGAAATCCGCCACGCGATTCTGCTCACGCTGACTACCATCGGCTTCCCTCGCGCCATGGCGGCAATGAGCTGGGCCGAGGATGTCTTGCGGCGTCGGCCCCGCTAAGATCAGTGCTTCACGGCATCGAGCGTTGTGATTGACGTCACAGCAGAGTGAAGACGACGAATGTTTCGGGAAGCTCAGTCTCGATTTCGCGCCGCAGGGAACTTATATTCCAGAACTCACTGAGCTGTGAGCCCCATCACAGTCACGCACGGCGAGCGGCAGTATCTTTCCAGCGCAATGGTGTTGATCGGTTAGAAGTGAGTGTTGAAGTCGTGTATACCGTGTTCAAGCTCGAAGCGAACGGCGAGTACATAGAGGTGGGTTCCTGCGGCCAGCGCGAAGAAGCCCTGCAGCTCGTGAAAGCCTTCAGCGAGCACTGGCCTGGAGAATATCTAGTGCGGGATTCGGAAGGGAACGAGCTACCGCTTAGATAGCTCGAACTTATCGGCGCGTCGCGACTGGCCGGCCGGCTCGGTGGCACGCAGCATAGAGCGTGATGAGGTTCCCTTCAGCATCATGTCCCTGCCGGCCGCGCGATCGGATGTGGCGGACCTGAAGATCGCGCACCGCGCCGCAATCCTGGCACCGCCACGCATCGCGCGAGCACGTCGCGCAAGAGTTGGCGATATGCCTCCAGATAAAGCATCAGTCGCGGCTGGCTCCAAATGGAACTGGCTCAAGGCAGTGCCCTGACATTCGGACCCACTACGAAGGAGTTGAGCGGCATCCGGCGAACAGGAATTGACTTTTATTCGGATGTTTAGTGAATCCAACGAACAAATCGGTACGCCGGCGAACGTTGTGATTAAAAAAGATTCCCGAGTCGAGATCCTCGCCGGAAAGGTCCTGGTGACGTGGGACGAAGGGAAAGACAGAATCGGGCTGGGGGGTTGCTGACGACATCTGGGTAAAAATCCGAATCGATGGCAAAGAGGGTTGGATCCACCGCGACGAAGACTTGCAAGCCGTCGGCCTCTATCGTGCTGGGTAAGCGGCGCGGCGTGCCTGTAGCTCCTGGTAAACGCGCATCTCTAACGACGCCGACCATTTCAAGATATCTTTTCTCGGATGATCGCGGTGCAGGAGCACACTTCTTCGATTGCACGCGATTCGCGTCCATGTGGATTCCGTTTGTTCACTCCTGTCACCCTAACTTGCTCGGGAGTTAGCCCAGCGCTGCTTGGGCTGATTGCGCGATAAGGAAATTCAAGGCTTGCGATGGTGCCGCCTAGGCTCCACAGCAAGCGGGGCCTATAATCGATATAAATACGCGATTCCGCGGAGATGGCACGTGCGGATAAGACGGACTCGGCGTCCGGGCGAGGGAATGCAGAAAACTCAAACATCTGAATACCTGGCACGGAAGTTCCGGGCGTTGCGACGGCTAACGGGCAACACTCCTTTGTTGGGAATCCAGTATCGCTACCGCGGAACGACGCGCTCGATATACGCCAAGTCCGAACAATTGAACATGACGGGCAGCATCAAGGACCGCATGGCTCTGCACATCCTGAGGAAGGCGTACGAGGAGGGGAAGATCCATCCTGGCGGTATCATCGCGGAAGCCACGAGCGGAAACACCGGGATGTCCTTTGCGGCTATCGGCGCCGTACTGGGCCATCCGGTATCTATCTTCATGCCCGATTGGATGAGCCAGGAACGCAGGGACCTGATTCGAAGCTACGGCGCCGACATCGTTTCCGTCAGCAAGGAACAAGGCGGATTTCTTGGCAGCATCCGAATGGCGGAGGAATTTGCCGCGAGCCATCCTGACGTTTTCCTGCCGCGCCAATTCTCGAATGATGCCAACGTAGAAGCGCACGAGACGACGACCGGTCCCGAGATTAACGCGCAACTGGAGAGTGCGGGACTTCGGCCGGATGCATTCGTGGCTGGAGTTGGCACGGGGGGAACGGTGATGGGGGTTGGGCGATTCCTTCGCAGCAAGAACCCAAGCATCAAGATTCACCCCGTGGAGCCGGCCGAATCCCCAACGCTTTCGACGGGACACAAAGTCGGCACGCACCGCATCCAAGGCATCTCCGACGAATTCATACCGGCAATCGTGGATCTTTCGGCGCTGGATGAAGTCATCGCTGTTTCGGATGGAGACTCGATTTTGATGGCTCAGAAGTTGGCTGCGAGACTAGGCCTTGCTGTTGGCGTTTCCTCGGGATGCAACTTCTTAGCCGCTGTGAATGTGCAGGAGCAGCTCGGGCCTAGCGCGGTGGTGGTTACCGTTTTTCCGGATGACAACAAGAAGTATTTGAGTACGGACCTCCTGCGGGAGGAACCCTTCAAAGAAAGCTATGTGGCTCCGGGGATCGAGCTGCTCGGTCTCGAGACCTTTCAGCGCGACTGCGCCTTTTGCAAGAACATCGACTGATCCACGGCCCCCAAGAGGCTCCAAACGGTGGGTGTTCTGGATCTGGTCTCACCTGTCCTATCCACGGGTCGTAAGCAGTTCTTTCGCTTTCTGGTGTCCGCTGCTGAAAAAAGAGAAGATTGTGGCATGGCGTCCTCATTTGCTTCATTGTTTTTGGAGAGCGAGATGTCGGGCTCGGTGACAGCGCGCGCAAAGAGTGATCAGAGTTCTCTTCGACATCATCTCCCAGCCGGCCCCGTGAACGGATGTGGTGGACCTGGAGATCTCGCGCTCTGCCGCAATCCTGGCAGCGCCATCCATCGCGCGCGAGCACCTGGCGGGTGAGCTTGCGATACGCTTCGGGTTCAAGGCGCAGTCGTGGCCGCTTGGGTTTGAATCGGTTCAAGGCTGTTCCTCACCATCTCGAGCAACTGCAGCCGCTGCGCTACGGGAAGCACAGCGATCAACCGAGCGAGCGCCAGGAACAGCATATCCTCGGCACCGGGTTCGAGGCTTGCTCCCGCCAGGAAATCCGCGGCGATCATCTCCAAGCAATAGCCGCGTGATTTGCTGGTCCCCAGCATCAGCGCCGCGGTCTCGAGCGCTTGCTCGATGACTGCGAGCTGGCTCCTGTACACCTTGAAATAGAGGATCTCCCACGGCTCCGTCTCTTTTCCCGTGAGATGCCTTTCGACATCGCGCTTTATTTCTTCCTTGGCATTTCCTGGGTTCGGTGCAAACAGATTGAACCAGTTTGCAGGAAAAAATAAGTCGTATTCTGCCTTTCGGGTTTGTCGGAATCTTTGACGCCGAAGAGCGCATCGGGATTCACCGACATTCGGCCGACGCCGTTGCCCGCGGAGTCGAGGAGCACGGACTGCCGCTGTTCCCGGGCGATCAGTTCGAGGGAATTCCGCAGCGGCGAGGGGGAGGGATGCGCGCCTTCGCGGAAATTAAGATGAGTGGCTCAAAGCCGGGCGACTCGAGGATGCTTGGCTGAAGCCAAGCGCAACGAAAACAGCCCGTCCCGCGCTCGCGGGACGGGCTGTTTTTTTGCTGCTGGGATTAAATGTGGTTTCGCTAGTGTCTTGGCAACGTGGCGTTGTATGCGGCTGTGTCGAAGGTGCCGAGGCCGGTCACGTAATCGTAGCCTGGCAAGGCGGTGTAGAGGCCGTTTGCGCCGACGATGATGTCGTGAAACCCGGCTGGCGACGCGGGACTCGGGACCGGAGTTGCGCCGGTGTAAAGCACCGGGCCTGCGAAGCCGAGCTTATTGTTGTGCGCGCTTTGTAGGCGAGCCCAGACGCCGAGTGTCAGCGGCGACGAAAGACTCGTTCCGCCGTAGCAGCACGTCTCGGCGCCATTCAACCAGAGATAAACTCCGCTGTTCGGGTCGGCATCCATCGCTACGTCCGGAGTTCCCTTCCCGACCGTCGAGAGCGAATTCACGGGCGCCTGCCAGAAACCGGAAAGCTCGAACTGACTCAGGCCGCCGCCGCCCGCGTACCAGCCGATTTCGTTGTTCCAGGTGCCATCGGCATTGGTGAGGAGAGTGGTGCCACCAGCTCCGACCACGTACGTCGAGGAGGACGGATATTCGACCATCGGAATTCCCGCACCAGGGACTCCATTGGCGCCGACGGCGACGCCGCACGAGGAGCCTGTGTCGCCCGTCGAAGCGAATACAGTCTGGCCTTGCGCTGCTGCTTCGAGGAAGGAATTGTCATCGGCCAACATCGCGCCATCTAGATACGGAAAAACTTCGCAGATGCCGAAGGAAGCGCTACCTGCGCGCGCAAGTTTCTGCGCGGCGAAATGGTTGAACTCCAACGCCGTGTCCGAATCGCTTAGCGAAGTGGTCGTGTAGATATACAGAGTCGAAACGGTGCCGGCCATTCCAGTTGAGTACTGCGTGTCGAGGTCGAATTCGTCGGCGCCCGACGTATCGGTGCTGGCTAGACCAACTTGCACGATCTTGACGGGGACTTGCGCGAGGCCATTGGCTTTCTCCGCGAGACGCAAATCGCTCACGACGCCGGAGACATCGCCTTCGGCAAAAATTGCGATGGCGGTCTTTGAGCCAGTCGGCGTGGGGGCGACGTCGTAGGCGGTCCACAGATTCTTGGCGCGATAGGAGCCGGGAAACGTCGGCAACGCGACCGCATTGGTAGCCAGCGGGAAGCTCATCTTGGCGGCATTATTCAGTCCCAGAACGGCGCCGACGATGCTGCCGAGAGTGGTGGGAACCTGGGCGGGGCCGAGATTGGCGTAAACCGATGCGCCGTTCACTTGATACAGCCCGAGTTGTGTATCGAAGGCTTGGCGGACTGTGGCTGCGGTCCCGTCGGCCGCGATCATCAGATTATTTGGCTCGACCTGCACATTCTTGAACCCTGCGGCGGTGAGATAGCTCACCACCGATTCAACCGCCGAATTTGAAGGCGCATAAGCAGCCGCAAAACTGGCGGGATCAAGCTCTTGTCCATAGAGCGCGGTGCCCGGCGTAGTGATTTGCTGCACGTAGGCGACGAGCGCTTCACGTTTTTGTATCTGCAGCGCAACGTTTACGTGGATGGGAGTTGCGTCGGGCAAAAGTCCCTGCGCCGTGGCATTGGCTAACGCTGGACCAATTGCTTGCGTGGAAGTGGAAACCCAACTCTGGGCTGTCGCGCTTCCGGCAAAAATGACGAGCAGCGCGCCGAGGGTCAGAGCGCGCAAAATCCATTCCGGACACACACGTGCACTCATGTTTGGTGCTCCTTTTCTTTCCTAAAATGAATTCGGCCAGTGATTACCGGCCGGGCCCGACTGCATTCGAGTGTGGAACAACTACATACGCGAGAATGGAGGGGCAATCGCAGTGCCAAATCATTTCGCGCGCGAAAAGCATTGAAAAGTCAGAGGTAAATCGCGGATCGCGCTTAGATGAGCGGATAGTATTAGGACTGCGTTTTCGACAGGCGCTGTATAAATTTTTCAAAAACGGACGACGTGAACACTTTCCAACCGGACTCTCAGCACTTGTCGCACTACAAGAAATTCCCATTTACTTCTACGTAAAACACTGTAGTGCTCGAGCGCAGGCGTCAATCTAGTGGAATCGATTTTTTGTGGTAGGTGAAGTTCACCACTCCGTCGCGAAAATCGATCTTAATGTCGAGCATACGTGAGAGTGCCGCCGACTTCAGTTTCGGCGCGGCTACTGATATTGATGAGATCGCCTGATAGGACTGTGCTAGGAACTAAGGCCGCTCAGTCAAGAACGCCTTCGACGTGGTCCAGCTTTGCACGTCAAGCGCAGCGTGCATGGTTTCTGCGATAAGCCTGCCAGGCGCACGGTTGCCTGGAAGATCGATACGTTCAGTGGGAACGCATTTTGACATAGTGTGCGAAACAATCTGATCTTCGCGCCAAGCTGCGCCACTGGTCTTTAACCAGCCGCTCATTGAATTTTTATTTCTTCGATGTCGAATTTTCGACCACCCCGCGAATTGAGCGTGGCGAGCCATCGCCGCCGTTGAGAAAGGAGAAAAAACTGCAACTGGGCTGGGCGTTGACTTGGCATTGGGCGCGGAATAAGATTCGCCTCAATGCCCGATCCCTCTCCACTTTCCGGGCGAACGATCTCCCACTATCGAATCGTCGAAAAGCTGGGCAGCGCACATGTGCTGCAAGTTGACTCCTGACCACGAGGATTCCTTTTCATGAAACCGGCCGTCGAGAAGAAAAATCCGCACTTCAATCATGTTTCCGGATTGCCGATTTGTTCGAGCTCACCTATCTACTACCCTACTTGTTTCTTCTTCGCGCAGTGCAGGATTTACCGGATTTAACTGACTACAAACGTAACATAGCCTCGCGCGGCTAGTCCTGATTGTTAATGCGGTTTTTCGCCGATGTTCATTCATAGGAGGAGCGATGCCCGCGACTAAGCTACAGCCGCAGCTGTCCTTCCGCCATTTCGAAGCTCTGCGGATAAAGTCACCTTTCGTCGTAATCGCCATCAAAATGGAGCGAATTCGGCGCGTGTGGCCCGCTCTAAAAATTGCCGAACCGTTGCGCAGTTTGGTTCGATGGCTCAAAGCACCGATCACCATCGGCGGCAAGCTTCACATTCGGGAGAATTCGGGCAGGTTGATTTCGGCGATTCTCGCCATCGGCGACAAGGTTCACATTCGCGAGAATGTGGAGAGGTTGATTTCGGCGATTCGAGAGAAAACTCGTCCATACATGATCAGATTCGTGTATCGCTCTCTGCTGTCACTCTCCGAACTCGGCGCGCTGCTCTGCGCAAAGACCAGGCCCTACGAGACGGAGATGAGGCGGCAGAAATTAAATATCTGGCTCCTCAAGCGGGTTCCGATCTCTGCGGCGAGACCCGCGGCGGCGAAATAATCGCGTTTAGAACAGGCCAGCGAGCCCAGTCGTGACAGCCTTCCTCCTTTGTCCATCCGTACGCGCTGTATAACCCGTCGTGGAAGCGAGGGAGCGATGCCGTAGTTCCTTTGTACGCCCACAAGCCGAACGACGAAGATTTGGGTCTGGAGTGTAGGCTGCCGGCCCGGCGGCCCGCCGTTGTATACTAAGAAGTGTTTTGGTCTTTGTTGTTTTGCATCTACCTGTTGCGCGTGTTTAACCGCGCTCAATGCAGGTGGCTTTGTAAGCGAGTGCAAATGGCGGAGCATGGAATTTGTGACCAGTGCAACGACCCGAAGAATTCTGTTACCGCGCACATAGGAGGAACGCTTGCTACGACGACGGGCAGACGCCACATTCACACGGATCGGAAGGATGCCTGGCATCGCGGGAACGCTTCCCGTGCTCACCGGAGGCACCGAGCGATCGAGACCCGCGTGCGTTGCCCTACGATGCGCCCAGGAGTATGTTCCCGGTCAGCCGGGAGTGAAAATGGAAATACCGGCTAGAATGCTGCTTCAACTGCGATGGGATCGCCCACTCCCCTCGGATTCGGAGGTTAGGCATGATGCCTGCGACAAAGCAATCGTCTTGGTTCGAGTGGGATCGGATTTTAGCAATCGGCGTGGTTTCCCTGGCGCTTTTTGGCGCGAGTTTTATCTCTGACGTTTATCTTGAAATGAAGGGCGTTCCTCTGACGGCGACGATTATCAACAACGTCGTGATCGGGCTGCTCGCCGGCGCAGCGCTTCTCGCTTATGAGATCAAGGTGTCGCGCGATCAGGAATTCAAGCGCGCCAAAGAAAGAATCGCGCTCATCGCCGAGTTGAACAATCATGTGCGCCAGAGTCTCACCTTGATCGGCTTATCCGCTGGCCTCGAACAACGCGACGAGCGTCTTCGCCGCATTGACGAAGCCATGGCTCGAATTGACACCGACCTCACCGACCTGCTTCCGCACGCCGCCGCCACGGGACCTTCGCGCACCCCTTCGCGCAAGAAAAAACAACCTGACGCGTCGGTGACGCCTGTCCCGGGCCATCAACCCGGCAATTCTGTTCGCACGTCCTAGCACCCTCGCACGCTTTCGTCGAAACGGTGGGGTGCTGAATTTCTCGCATTAGTAATTGTCAGATGCAGGTCTGGGCTATCCGAATCGCACATTCGCGCTGCCGACATTTCAACCCTATTTGGCGCCGTAAATATGCTGTATGAATCTTTGGCTGCTCGCTTTCTGTTCGAGTCTGGTTCCCTCGAGAAGGATACTGGTGAGAAGGCGCGGAAGCTGTGAGTAGGCCAACGGGTCTATAATCGGCACGAGGAGTGAACTATGAAAATAGTCTCCTTGAGAGAGTTGCGCGGATGGCCTCCTGAGCCTGGTGGCGCGTACAATTCGTATTCTCATTTTCCGCGCTCAGATGAAGCGACGATCGCCGCGGTATTTCCCGTGGTCGGGAAACAGGTCATTTTTACCTGCGAGTTTGAACGCCGGCGGCACTCGTACCACTATTTTGCGCCGACAGAAAACATTGCGGCGCAAGTTTTTGAAATCGCCAGCACTAATATCGGAAAGAAACTGTCGGAACTGGGAGATTTCCTGATCGAGATTGAGGCAGGGAAGAGCGCCGATCAGTCCGCGTGACATCGGGTAAACGAAGCTCTGCCGACTTACCGACAGCAGCGTCAGTCGGCCAGAAGTAGTGGGCTCAAGGTCTTCTCATCGAAAGTTTGTCGGCCCCGATGAAAATTCTCGCGTGTTGCATTGAATGGATGTAATTCTTCAGGTCAAATTGTCGAAATGCGTTTTCTTGTCCCAAGTCTTCGCCTTCATCTTAATGCCTTTCCTATCTCCTAGCAATCGGACATAGGAGAAGTCCGCGGCGAGGGCATCCGGTAGAAGGTGCTGTCAACCTCGACCGAATCAAATTTCGTAGCGTAATAGGTCAGGATATCTCGGGGCTGAATACCGGAAGGATAAAACGAGGCGGGGGTGCCGTGAATGCACTCGTGCCGATTCGAAGCTATGCCATGCTCGAATTCTATCTGAGGAAAGCGAGTGGCTAACGTAATTTCTGTTCTAAAGCCTCGATCGCTGAAAGCTTCCGATCGACATGTGCTTCAAAACGCAGGCCGCCTGAATTCAGGACGCAACGACGCCCGATAGAGACGCCGCACGTAGGACATGGAACCGACGATACCTGTCTCGGAGTCAGCTCTCTCTTCTTCATTCGAAAATACTGCAATAGCACCCGTCGCAAATCTGTTCACATTGAAACATTCTTAGAATTAAGTGCCTTAGTTTCCCAGCTCCATAATGCTGCTTGCCTACGATCGTTAGGTCGAGGTTAAATGCCTATTCGCCAAAGGCCACTTGAAAGGAGGGAGTTTGCCATGCTCGCTAAACCGGAGGATGAAAAACCGTCCATAACTCTGCCGGGCACAGTCGAAAAGATCATACCTCCGATACCTCCAATCGAAACCGAGAAGGCACAGATCGCGGTTGAAGGTGCAGAGGACCTTTACAAAGAGATCCGCGTCGAAAACACTTTGTACGATGAGAACGGAAAACTCGTCGCCCTCAAACCTGGCGTTGAGGTTGAAGTAACGATAGCTGCGGACAAAACCGCTACGAAGCCCAAAGACCCTTCAGACTAAACAACTTCGGAGAATTGAGCCCACGATTCGGTCTGGCCGGCGGCGAGGCTTCTCACTGATTCGCTGGGTATTCGCCGGTATCAAGTACCTACTTCACCCGATTGCGTTATGTCTTTCGCCGCCATAAGTTTCACGAATGCCTCAGTCTGCTGCGATGAGGGCCAGACAACTCGATCGAAGGGTTCGAGTTCTGATTGCTGATGATCATCCGGTTATAAGAAGTATGGTGCGTTCCACGCTGCAACAACATCCGGAGTTTGAGGTTTGCGGTGAAGCGGCAGACGGGGCTCAAGCCGTAGCAGAAGCGAAGAAATTGAAACCGGATGTTGTGGTTTTAAACGTCTCCATGCCAATCTTGAATGGGTTCGAAGCCGCGCGCGAGATCAGAGCAACTCTGCCAAAGTCCGCGATTGTAATATTATCGTCCCACGCCGACGAAAGATTCGTCCGGGAAGCCAAAGAGATCGGCGTCCGAGCTTATGTTGCGAAAACAAAAGCGGGCGAGGCATTGGTACGGGCGGTGGAGGCGGCTGTGCTGGGCGAAGACTTCGTACTAGTGAAGTAGAGTACGATCGGGAGGCGATTGTCCAGGCTTCCGACCGACCTGATATTCGACGTGCCCGAGGTTTTCATCGCGTAGATCTTACTAACGCTTCATTCGTCGCTTCCATTCTAGTCGAGCCTCTTCAGGTTGTGTGACTAAGTCCTGGCGGGGCGCTTTACCCATATTCGTTTCCGGCGAACACATATGTGTAGAGGCCTTTCCGAATTCTCGGAGCTTTCTGTCCGACATTTTTTGCAGGCGGTCGCGCAGCGCGTCAGGATTGATGGGACCGCCTTTGGCGAAATCGGATGTCATAGCGGGTGTAGCGAAATACGATCAAGATAATGGTCGCCGATGACCATGCAATCTTTCGCTGCGGCCAAATACCCGTGCGCGACATCAGGACAAACGGAGGTTCTTCAGCGACGCGCGAGCGTCTCCGCCACCGACATTCGGTTTGATGACGAGTTCGAGTACAGTAACGTTTGAAAGATTCACTTGGTATTCTTCCACTTCACGTATCGAGCCCGGAGGACTGAAATTCCACTGCTGGCGAACAATCTCTTTAAGTGAGCTCCCGCCATCCGAAGACCACCGCAAAACGAACTCTTGAGTGCGGGCAATTTCATTCTCCTCAAAAACCAGCCAAATGCACCTCAGCTTTTGCGGCTGATCGAAGATTAGTCGTATCGTTTGGCTTCCCGGCGCTGCTGCGCGCCAGCCTCGTGCGTCTTCCGAGCCGAAGGCCAACTCGACCGGAAAGTCCTTGTCTTCCGACGTGACCTCGACGACGGCCGTACGCTCGACGTCGAACCAACCTTCGCCATGAGTCCTAATACTATCCGGGGTTGGAGTGATAAGTCGCTTTCGCATACACCCGAGTTTACTACCGTTCCGGACGCTCATAGTCGCGAAGACCGCGCCCTAGGCTATTCTCCGCCAAAAATCCATATCCACTATCCTGACACGCTCTCCCGCTTCTTAAACATCTTCAAAAAATCCCGACTCTACGTGCAGCATGGACGCGATCTCGGCAGTGATGTGGAGTCGTTCGCTCGTTGGAGCACAGAAGCTCGGTGCGGTGAGCACAAGCGGAGGGGTGTCGGTACAATTTTCGGGCTCTTGTGAAGCCAGGTTAGGACCTTGCGGCGCCCTAAACAACGATGTAAGTGCCACATTCAACAAACGTTTCTCGAAAAGCTCTTGTGTGGCATGTGGAGTGCAATACCAAAAGTTGGAGGTGAATGTTCTAGTTAGTCGCCCAGGAGCAACCGGTCTGAACGGAGGTCAGTGGTGGTGTGATCGAGCGCAAGACTTGCGGGGATCGCTTTAGGAATTCAGGCGCAAACGCCGTTACAGCGGCGTGAATTTGGCGGGAACGAATATGACGCGTCAGTTCTCACACATTGTTCTCAGGAGGAAAATATGAGAAATCCGAATACTCAACGGAGAGCGATCGGTGTTCTCGCAGTTTTTGTCACAATCCTAACGGTGGTGGCGATCTGGAACCCCCCCCAAGATTGAAGGTAGCGCCGTGACGCCCATTTGAGGGTTGGTCTGGAGATGAATCAGAAAGTGGATAATCTGCGACAGCGGCGAAATCGAAGTTGCGGGCACCATAGACACACGGGTCGAGTAGAGCGATGCAGGCGATCGTCGCGGTACGGTCACACCGGCTTCCAGCCACTCGAGCAAAAAATACAAGCATTCGCGTTGCCTCCGCAGCCTCGAAGGAACTTCTTCTGTCTTACAACCGGCGATGCTAGTCCTCTGTGTTATTCTCGGCGGATCACTACTCGCCAAGGAGCTCCCTTTGATCTATGCCACAGTAGCCCTACAGTTTTTTCTGCTGGCGAACGCCGCGCTTGAGCAACAGCCCATGCAAACGGCCACGGCGGCCATGAAAGACGCACAAGGCAAACAAATCGGAACAGCAACGCTGACGGAGAGTGGTGAAGGGATTCGCATCGCACTCGATGTCTCGAAACTTCCGGCAGGCGCGCATGGAATTCACATCCACAGTGTAGGCAAATGCGACCCGCCGGATTTCAAATCGGCCGGTCCTCACTTCAATCCCGACGGGAGGAAACACGGGATGAAAAACCCGGACGGTCCGCATGCGGGCGACCTTTCGAATATTGAGGTGGGCGCGGACGGAACGGTAAAGACCTCAGTCACAACCAAGCTGGTTACGCTCGGAGCTGGGAAGAACTCGCTTTTCCCGGAAGGGGGGACCTCGCTTGTCATTCACGCCGATCCCGACGACGAAAAGACGGACCCAGCAGGAAATTCCGGCGCACGAATCGCCTGCGGTGTCATCACGCAGTACGTTAAGACCGCTGAGATGAAGTGATGCGCAACGCGAGCATCTGACGTTTCGTAGCGCGCGCCTTAGATCATCCGAGTCGTTGGGCACTAAGAATTCGCGAGAAAGAGACCATCCGCCAAATCCAACCTCCTACCGACTGCGACGATATCCAGGATTAACTGTGCTTTTGGGGAAACATGGAAGACTGTATCTCTGACTCCGCGACCGGACATGTCCAATGCCCTCAACCGGCAGTGGGGTGTAAAATGGAGTAGACTACGAGATGTTCGTTCATTTGCCGACCCAGGCGGAGCTACCACTCGGAGGATGTAATGCGAGATGGTGATGCTGCCAGGAAAGACGTGCCGAGAGCAAAGCCTCGTCAGGAAACCGCAAGAGATTTAAACCAACCTACTCTGGAAGCAGCTTTCCGCGACCTTAATTCGAAGATAATTACATTACAAGACCAGGAACGACGCCGGATCGCTCGCGACCTGCACGACAGCTTGGGCCAGATGGTCGCACTTTTGAAAATGAATTTGGACCGGATTTCGATGATAGCGACACTGGACCCTGAGCCGGCAGTGCTGGTTTCTGAATCCATCGCTCTGGTTCAGAGGATGTCTACCGAAGTTCGCACGATCTGCTATCTACTCCACCCACCTCTGCTCGATGAACTTGGTCTCGTGGGCGCCCTAAAAGGTTTAGCCGACGGATTCGCGCAGCGCAGCGGAATCAAAGTGAATTTGCAGATTGACGAGAAATTCGTCCCACTTCCGAGTGAAGTCGAGATTTCAATCTATCGAATCATTCAGGAATCCCTCACAAATATTCATCGTCATTCCGGAAGTTCGACCGCGAACATTGGGGTCCTGCAGTGCTCGGGCCATGTCCAAATCGAGATCGAAGATGCCGGTCGTGGAATGCCGCTAAAAAAGGATTCACGCCTTGGAGTGGGGCTTCGCGGGATGTGGGAACGAGCCACGCAATTGCGCGGCACGCTTGAAATCAACTCCAACGGTAAAGGCACAACGGTTGTTGCGCGGCTTCCTGTATCGAGCGAATCCAACATCGCCGCGACGGAACCATGGTCTGATTGAAAGATCCGAGGACCTAATGAAAGAACGTAAATCGCCTTCACTCGAAGAAATTGAACAACGAGCATATGAAATTTATCTAGAGCGCGGCGGCGGAGAGGGCCGTTCGGTGGAAGATTGGCTCATTGCTGAGAAAGAACTCACGGAACGCTCGGAACAATCCGAATCTAGCATTCCGAAGACTCGCGCAGCACGCACGTAGCTATGCTATGACCGACATTGAAAAGAGATTAGCTGAGGCATTGCGTCGGGCGATTCCTTTACTCAGTCGCGCTCACACAGCACACTAGTACGAGCGGCGTATCGCTCTTGAGATAGCTAGAGAGGCGCTCGCCGAATACGACCGCGCTGTCGTGGTTGAAACGAAAACCGGGCCGAGATAGCCCCAGACACGCGACCCGAACCTATCTAGGATGCGTCATGGGGATGATCTGAGCCTTATGAACACGAGTTGGATCGCGCCATTGCGGTGACGCAAGATGAAATGCGGTTAACAGAGAGCCAAATCGAACAGGCCATTTCAGATCACGATGCCCGAAACGCGGAACTGCGCCTCGGATTCATTGAAAAGAGAGTCGATCTCGATGAAGCCCGAACGGTCGAATTCCATTTCAGCGCATGGAGTAAGCAATACGCCGCGGGCCTAGCCAATGCATTAAAAGACTGCGGTTTTTTAGTCCTTTCGAAAAGTTCAAGCACTTCTTCCGGCGAGCCCTCATTTTGGAACGTAGAGGCAACAATCAAGCAATCCATTGATCTCACGCTGCGCCACGAGTTTACTGACGAGCTCGTTCGCGTGGCGGCACAGCATTGCGGGCGATACGATGGATGGGACGCTCGTCCGTTCGCGTCTTCCCGAGGGGCGTAATCCATGGTGCCCCCCCGACCGACCCCATAGATCGCCGCCACCGCGCCGCTCATCCAGCTTTTGCGCTCTCACTGGTGCACATCTGCGAGTCGCGTGCGAACCGTTCGAAGTGTCTCCGCGTCGCCAACCGCCTCCGCCATTCCCAGCATCTTGCGCCATACTGGCAGCGCCTCCTGCGGCTTTCCCGCCTGGTCCAACGCCTTCGCGAGCTGCAGTGTTGCGCCATAGTGCTCCGGATTCCGCGCCAACACCTCCCGAAATCGCGCCACCGCCGCACCCGCGTCCCCACGCGTATAAAGTGCATCCAACCCGCTCTGCATCAACTCCTGAATTTCCCGCGCCGCAATCAAAGCCTTGAAGTGACGCACCAAAACCGATCCAGCGCCCGGGCTAGCCATAATGTCCTCAAAATTCGGCACCAATTCCAACACCTGAAATCCGTCAACGCCCAGATCCTTATACCCGCGCAAATAAGCGTCCGGAAATCCCAGCACATGCCCAAACTCGTGCGCTAAAGTGCGCGGCGCCACATCATGCGGCCCCAGCACAATCGCTCGTCCCGCAACCACCTGCAACGATTCCGCACCAGTGGTAAGCACCGCCCCACCAGCAGGGAAATCGCGCGACATGCGCCGCAAGATTAATGTGCTCGCCTTTGGCGGGCGCGACGCAACCAGCCGCCGCCGCTTTCCCATCCGCGCCAGCCCCGCAATAAAGCTGCTCAGGCGCGATCGCCGTAATACTCAATCGCACGCGATACTCATCCGCTCCATCGAACACGTGCCAATATTTCTCAATCCCACGCTGGAAAGCCTCCACCACCGCACTATCAGTAATATCCGTAAACACTGGCACCGTAACCACGCGCAACCGGCCAACGGCAGCGTCCATCCTCGCAAACTCCGGCGGCGTCAAGTCAGTCCGAGCCGCCTCGTCGCGACTGGTGCCAGCCGCCGACTGTTCCTCTTTCTCCACCTCGGCATTCAAGCGCGCCGTAAGCCGGTCGAAAAGCCCGCGCGAGTTCGCAATCTGCCGCTGCCAAAGCCAGTTGTAATCAATGTCCGCATCAATCACTCGCCGGCCAGCCACCACTTTCCGGTACTCCACCAGGATCGCCTCGTACGTCCCGTTCCTGTTTTCCGCAGGCGTCTCGGAAGCCATCGCAAACTCAGCCTCCAGCCTCCCAAGTTTTTTCATCTCCTGCGAAATCAAATTCTCGCTCCACGGCCAGCTAAAACTCACCACGTGAGGGATGGTAGGCGGACCGGGCGGTGAATCCGAAATAATGCGCGGAAGGATTTGATATCCGAAGACGATCGGAGGAGGTGGTTCCAGTGACGGCAATAAATCCGGCGCGTCCAGCTTCAACTGTTGCGCTGCTCGAGCATGGAAGCGATCCAACCGTTCCTTAAGCGCCCGCTGCTGCACTTCCACCTGATGCCCGCGCACAACGTATGCGGGATCCGCGTTAGGAGCTTGCGCAGGCAATGCAGCCGCGGCGCCCGTCAGCAAAATCGCCAATGAAAACGCGCCTGGCCGTCGCATGAAGGAAGTATAGCGTGCAGCAGAAAAATTCGTCACAAGCAGGCGAGCCTCGCGCCGCGAGCGGCCATCGTATCGCCTCGGCACGCCATCAATCGCCGCGTCAGGATTTCTGTTTTTTCTTCGTCGAGGAAAAAGCCGCCATATAAATCAGCAGCGTCAGCGACAAGAGCAACAGACCTTCATGCCGCGGCTCAGGGTTAAGCCCGCCCGTAAACACCAGCATAAAAAGCGCGCATATCGCGATGCCCAGTCTGCTCATTCCGTCCCCCAGTTCAATCCTCGAATGATTGTGATTCCCGGGCGTCTCGCAATTTCTACGCGAATCGCGCGCCAGAAATCTCAGCAATGCCTTCATTCGATGATCGCACCGATTGAAAGGGAACCAGGCACACCGCGAACAGATGCTGCGGATCAGTCAATATTCAAAACGCGCTCGACAGGAAGGGCCCACAGGCCGCGCAATCGCAACAGGCACAGCAAAACCATCGTGCCCCGCAGACACGCGGAAATGCACGGCAGAAGCGCGTCGGCGAGTTCCGCGCTAAACGAATCTCGCCCACGCACAAAAATAGCAGCATTGATCCAAGCTGCGAATTCCCTGCGCCACCGGGTCAGGGCTGATGATCCAGCCATGCAATATAAAAGTCAGGGCTGATGATTCAGCCATGCGGTATACGGGTCAGGGCTGATGATTCAGCCATGCAATATAACCGTAGCAACGAACTAAGAAGTGCCGCCAGGTTCTCTGCGGTTCGCGCGCTGCTTACTCGTCGCTCTGCCGCCGCCGGCGAATGATGATGATCGCCAGCACTACCACTGCGAGAACGCCCGCCACGACGCGAATTAAATTTGCACCTTCAAACATGCTGGGTCTCCTTTGGACACTGCGTGTTGTATCTCAGGACTTGCCGCCGCGCACCACAGCGCTATTGCAGTTACCTACTACCTAAATTTGTCCCCGGATGCAAGCGTAGTCTTCTGCTGCCACCTGCCCATTCCATATGCAATATCGAAACCATTGGAAAGGCTGACAGCGCCAAAGAAAACTTCGCCGCGCGCCGCAACTCGATCGCGCGATCCGCAGCGCTGCAGCAGCTCCTCATGCGCTCAATTTGCAAAAATTGCGCAACACTTTTGCATTCCAGACCCTGCAGAAGCCCCGCAGAATGAAAAATTCCGCGCTCGACGCTTTTCAAGCAACATTCCCGCGCCGCTTCCGCATCGTATTCCGCGAACAAGATCTCTCGAATCCGCATCGCGCGAGTACTAAATCGACTGGCGTGTTACTCCTAGTCCCTCGAAAAGCGTCACAAATCAGTGACAATGCTTTCCTCTTCGAGTCCACTAAACGTCTCATTTCGCCTGATTCGCTCTCCCTCCACCGCGCCGCTCGTATGGTAAATGGAATAAGCTCCCGTCAAAATCGCGCCGCTGTGCATTTCTTTTTCCTCATTACGCCACTAACTTCTCCTTCTATTCCGTAGTTACTTCACTCTCGCCGCGTTTTTCACCCCTCGAGCGGCAAACTCCGCTGTTCTCTGCTAGTTGGCTTGGCGATTGCTCTCCCAAGTCCCGCGAACTTGGGTGTTCCTACGACCGTAGTCTGCATTTGCAAATTAAATGTATTTCGATTTTCGCGACCAGGGAGCGAGAGATTTCATGAAAACCCACGGCCCAGCCCGGTGCAGTGATGCAACATCCTCGAAAATTTCCATCGAGGGAAATTCCAGCAACGAATTCAAATCCTTTGTGAATCGGCTGGCGGCGAGTGTGTCGTCGAAGCGCGTGTTTCTCTCCGCGCTCGCGGCTCTCTTTTTTCTCGCGCCAGGACTCGCGCGCGCTCAAGCTCCCGTCACTGACGACACCTATTCGCAGCGCGGCCGCGAATGGACCAATGGCGGCGCTCCACTCGTCGTCGTGCAAAGCCCCAACGTCAACGGCTATTTGCGTTTCAATCTTTCGGTATTTCCTCCCAATCTCCAGAGCGGAGACATCGAAAGAGCCACGCTGAAATTATTCGTCAACAGCGTGCAAGGCGCCGGCACCATGTACGTCTGCCGCCTCGAACCCAATCAATCGTGGGATGAAAAAATTCTGAAAGGCTCCGAGCCCAGTTGCGATCCCAGCACCGAAGCCATTCCCGTCCTGATGACCAAGGACATGATTTTGAATTACGTGGTAATCGACATCACTCCGATCGCGCAATACTGGTATCAAAATCCCGGCACCAACAACGGCATCGGACTGTTCTCCACGAATCCAAGCACCAGTTCCTCGAGCGATGTTTTCGTTTCCTTCGTTTCAAAGGAAGGCCCGCAAGTCGGCCACGACGCGCAACTCGATTTCGTAATCAATCCGGCCGCAATGAATTCGCTTTTCTCTGACGGCAAGCCAATCGCCGCCAATAGTTCTCAAGGCCCGATCGGTCCTACGGGTCCGACAGGCCCAACTGGTCCGACAGGCCCGAAGGGCGCGACGGGTTCCACCGGCGCAACGGGTGCTGGCGCAACGGGTCCCACTGGAGCGGCGGGCGCGAAGGGCGCAACGGGTGCGACTGGTCCTTCGGGGTCTGGCGCAACCGGCCCGACGGGTCCTGCAGGCGCAGCGGGTGCGAAGGGAGCAACGGGCGCGACTGGCGCGACGGGCGCAGGAGCAACTGGCCCGACAGGTCCCGCAGGCGCGGCAGGAGCAGCGGGCGCGAAGGGAGCAACGGGCGCGACGGGTGCCACTGGCGCCACCGGCGCAGGTGCGACTGGTCCGCAAGGTCCCGCAGGTTCACAAGGTCCGGCAGGCGCAACAGGTCCGGCAGGCACGGCAGGTGCGCAAGGAATCGCTGGCCCAACCGGCCCGACTGGTGCCACGGGTTCGAAAGGCATGAACTGGCGCGGCGCGTTCCTGAACGGCCAGGCCTATGCCGTCAACGACGTCGTCTACTACAACGGCTCTTCCTACATCGCTCGCAGCAGCTTCACCGCGACGATGACCCCAGACCTCGATACCTCTGACTGGTCCCTCGTAGCTGAAGAAGGCGCGACCGGCCCGGTTGGCCCAACTGGCGCTGGCACCACCGGCGCGACGGGTGCCACCGGTGCGACTGGTTCGGCCGGTGCGAATGGCGCAACTGGCCCCGCGTGTGCTGGCGCGCGACGCCGTTGCCTCGCTGAAACGCTGGGCCAGGCGCGACGTCTATGCGATTTCGGTGTTCGCCCAGGTGGACGAGCTGTCGGCCATCTCCGATAACGTGCTGCAGTTCCGCCTCAAGCGCCCGTTCCGACTGCTCGCCGATCTGCTCGGCAAGCCCAATCCGTTCGCGCCCGTCGTCATGCCGGAGCGCCTGGCGCTGACCGAGCCCGGCCAGCAGGTGAAGGAGATCATCGGCAGCGGTCCCTACAAGTTCGTCATGAGCGAGCGCGTGCCCGGCTCGCTCGCGGTGTATGAGCGCAACGCCGACTATGTGCCGCGCACGGATGGGCCGCCGGTCGGCACCGCCGGCCCGAAGATCGCCTATTTCGACCGGGTCGAATGGCACACCATCCCCGATGCGGGCACCGCCGCCGCGGCCCTGCAGTCGGGCGAAATGGACTGGTGGGAGCAGGCGACGTCGGACCTGCTGCCGCTGTTGCGCAAGACACCCGGATGTGACGGTCGATGTGATCGACACGCTCGGCTATTACGCCGTGCTGCGCTTCAACCATCTGTATCCGCCGTTCAACAACGCCGGTATCCGCCGCGCCCTGCTCGGCGCGTTCAGCCAGACCGACATGATGACCGCGGTGGCCGGCGACGACCGCTCGATGTGGACGCGCGGGCGTCGGCATTTTCACGCCCGCCTCGCCGCTCGCCAACGACGCGGGCATGGAGGTGCTGAACGGCCCGCGCGACCTTGCGCAGGTGAAACGGGACCTCGAAGCGGCCGGCTACAACGGCGAGAAGTTCGTGTTCCTGGTGCCGACCGACCTGCCGGCCATCAATGCCATGAGCGAGGTCGCCGCCGACGTGTTCCGCAAGCTCGGCATGAACATGGACTACCAGACGCTCGACTGGGCAACGGTGGCGCAACGGCTCAATTCGCAGGAGCCGCTCGACAAGGGCGGCTGGAGCCTGAACGCGAACTATGCGCCGGGGTATCTCGGCGATGAGCCCGGCGGCGCACGGCTTCCTGCGCGGGCTCGGCCGGCAGTCGCTGTTCGGCTGGCCGACCATGCCGAAGGTGGAGGAACTGCGCAGCGCCTGGATCGATGCGACCGATCCGGACGAGCAGAAGCGGCTGTGCCGCGAAATCCAGCTGCAGGCGTTTCGCGACGTGCCGTATATCCCGCTGGGCGCGTTCTTCTTCGCCGCCGCCTACCGGAAGGATCTGACGGGCATTCTCAAGGGCAGCATTCCGCTGTTCACCAACGTGCGGCGGGCGTAGAGCGCACCGCACGCCTTACATACCGGCCTGTTGCGGTGACCGTGACATCGGTCTAGATATGACCAGAATTCTAGTCACGGGAGCACGGCCATGGTGACTGTCAATGTCGCGGAGGCAAAGGCTCATCTCAGCGAGTTGCTGGACAAGGTCGAGGGCGGCGAGGATGTCGTCATCACGCGCCACGGCAGGCCGATCGCGCGCGTCTCCGCTGTTGCCGCACCGAAGCAGCCTGTGCGGTCACTCGCCGCCTTTCGGGCCAGAATGCCGCACTGGCGCGAGCCGAGCGCGATCTTGCTGCGCGCGGTTCGCGATGAAGAGCTTTGATGCGATATTTCGACACCAGCTTTCTCGCGCCGCTCATTCTGGAGGAAGCGACCAGCAGCAGGGTCGAGCGATTCATTGCCGGGCTGACCGGGGACCTTGCGGTCAGCCATTGGACCCGGGTCGAATTCTCGTCATTGCTGGCGCGCGAGGTCCGGATGAGAGGGTTGGAACCTCAGACAGCCGGCGAGGCCGATGCGCAGTTTGAAGCGCTTGTGCGGGAGTCATTCCTCGTGTTGTTGCCGAGTGCCGACGATTTTGCCCTCGCCAAGCTCACTCATCCCCTCATTTTTCTCGATGGAATAAAAGAATCGGGTGACCGTAGGGACGATTTCGGAAAGAATCGCGGTGCCGTTGCGGATGGTCGATTCTTGCGAATTCACCCAGACGATTCCCCGCCCCCCGCCAACCAGCAAGTCTGCCTCCTAACAGCTGCGATTCGGGAGGTAGTATGGTCATCCGGGAGCGGTTCTCGTACAAGGGAATTCACCAGGTTCTTGGCGGTTTGCTGGGCGAAGATCTTCACGCCAAGCGGGTCAGGTCTCTATGCGACGCTACCCTTGGCGTGTTGCATAGCGGCTCCCTGGCGATCTGTGCCATTGGCCAAGGCCTCGCAGCTGCCCGTAGTCTGAAGCCAAAGCATGCCGTCAAGCAGATCGACCGTCTGCTCTCCAATACCGCCATTGATGTCGATGACATCCTGTTTCGCTGGGTGCCATTCGTCATTGGCGAACGCAGCTCCATCATGGTCGCCATGGACTGGACAGATTTCGATGCCGACAACCAAGCCACCATCATGCTGGCACTGATGAGCGATCACGGTCGTTCAACCCCGCTGGTGTGGCTGACCGTCGACAAGAGCACGCTCAAGGATCGCCGCAGCTTCTATGAGCATCGCGTGCTGGTGCGGCTTGCCGAGTTGCTGCCAGCGGAGACCAAAGTGTGCATCGTTGCGGATCGCGGTTTCGGCGATCAAAAACTCTACAAAATGCTGACTGAAGAACTGTGTTTTGACTACGTCATACGCTTCCGTGGCAACATTGCTGTGACCGCCGCCACCGGTGAGACCCGCACAGCAGCCGCCTGGGTGCAAGCCGGCGGACGTGCACGGGTGCTGCGTGGCGCCGAGGTCACCGCCGATCGCTATCGGGTGGGAACCGTGGTCTGCGTCCAGGATCCAGACATGAAGCAAGCTTGGTGCCTGGCCGCCAGCAGTACCGATGCCACCGCCAAACAACTGACCGGCTTGTACGGTCGCAGGTGGGGAATTGAATGCACTCTGCGAGACAGTAAGGATCTGCGCTTCGGCATGGGTCTCGGCACCATCCGTGTCAAATCTCCCGAGCGGCGTGATCGGCTATGGCTGATCAACGCTTTCGCGGTGGTTCTGCTGACATTGCTCGGAGCCGCCGGCGAAGCCCTCGGCTATGATCGGATGCTCAAGACCAACACCGCTAAACGCCGCGTGCACTCATTGTTCCGTCAGGGCTGCATGCTGTACGATCTAATCCCGACCATGCGTGAAGAGTGGCTGGGTCCGCTGATGCAGCGCTTCTCGCAAATGCTGCACGAGCAACCTCTCTTCACCCTAAATCCGGCAGTTGGAGCGATGTTTAGCCAGGTCGCATCGATGATGTTCAACCGAGGGTTGGTCTTCAAGCCGGGTTGAGGCGGATCGGCGGCTCGGCAATTGCCGGCCTTTGAGGAAGTACCGCAGCGCTTCGCTGAGGATACGATACCATCGTTCGAGGCGATCCAACTGCTCCGCAGTTTTCCGCAAGTCAGCCAGGAAGCCAGCGATGCGGACATAGGCGCGGCGTGCCTTGTCGCGCATGCCGTGCGCGCTGCTGATCGTCAGTGTCACCTGGCCGGCATGCTGCGTGCGCCGGGCGATCGCCGACAGCAGCAGTGGCCGGCTGGTGATCGCCTCGCGATGATGCTCCGGATCGGCCAGTCGGACGAACAGGCTCCACCAGTTGTAGATCAGCGCTACCATGCCTGCGAGCCAACCGGCAGCGCTTCAGATCGTGCGTCGTGAAGCCGCCCCAGCCCCATTGGTTCTTCAACTCGTCGAACGTGTTCTCGCAGTCTGCCCGGTCGCGGTACAATTGGCCCAGGGTCAGGATCTCGTTGTCCAACGAGGTCACCAGGCGGCGTATTCCCATACGATCCAGGCCGGGCCCGACCTCGGTGAAGCTCAGCCGCAGTTGCGCGGCATGCGTCTGGTCGGTGACCGCCAGGTCGCGGCCCAGTTTGCGGCGCAGCAGAATGATGCGGCGTTGCCGGCTCCAGCCATGCAGCCGCAGGCTGGTTTCCTTGCCTTGCCAGCCCTGGCCCGCATCTTTCCAGTCCGACTGCCGCATCGCCCGTTCCAGCGAGCGCTTCACATTGGCAGTCATGCGCAGGCGGAACAGATAGGCCAGACGCTCCTGCTCGGCCCGCGCCATCACCGGCTCGATGCCCCAGGACTTGTCGCCGCGCAGCAGGGTCGGCCGCCGGCCAGGCCCCAGATGGTCCAGCAACGTCCACAGCCCCTTCGTCGCGTGGGCGACGTTGTGTTCGTCGCCCGGCAGCGCATCGACCCGCAGCACCAGCCGCAAGCTCGACAGCATGTAGGTGTGATAGCAGTGCGACGGCCGGCCGGGCTTATGCGGATTGTAGCCGACCTCGGCACCTTCCTGATGTCCGTAGAGCGGCTTGATCGTGCTGTCCATGTCGAGCACCCATGGCTCGCTCAGCAACGGTGTGGTGGTGTAGTCCAGATGGCCTTGCAGCCAGGCCAGGCCTTGCGCTTCGTCGATCTTCTCCAGGTTGCGGCGCACCGAGTCCTCGCTGACCACCTTGGCCATGCCGAGCAGTGACGGGTTCACCGGGTCGCATCGGAGCGAGGTGATGTGGGCGTAGCGCCAATGACCGGCCAGCACCGACAGCAGCACCGTGCCAAGCAGGTCGCGCTTGGTCGGGCGCGTTCGGGCTGGTCAGACACAGCGGGCAGTCCGCCACCCAGGCGTCGAACAGGCCCGCCTGCTTCAGGTAGTCGATGAAGAACGCCAGTTGGCCCAGCGGCGTGACCGGCGCCTCGGCGTCCCATTCGACGTGCACCCGGCCCGGCAAACGTGTCCGCTGTCGCGGACCACGCATCAACCTCCGGTTGTTCACCCGACGGGTGAATGACCAGACCCTGCTGTTCTGTGCTCATGACGGCCAAATCTGCCGGGTTCGCCGCCGTTGGCAATCAGCCAACTGCCGGATTTAGGGTCAGCCTTTCAGGTGTGGCCGGATCCCACATCTGTCCGGCCTCCGGCGTCCACTGTGTGGTGGAGATCTTCTGTAGATCGACAACTTCGACGAACCCCTTGCGGAAGCTCTGGAGCTGCGCCCGGAACGCCTTCGCCAGTTCATCGAGCCCGGACCAGTCAATCACCCCTGACAGGCCAGCCTCGCAGGTGAGCGCCCTAACATCGTATCGTAGGCGGATTGACGGCACTGCATGCGCGTGCGCCATCCCAAGCACCGCGTCGGCGGCGGTGGGTTGCGGATCGAGCAGGAACACACATCCTAAATCCGGCAGTTGCCTGATTGCCAACGGCGTCGAACCCGGCAGATTTGGCTGTCATGAGCACAGAACAGCGGGGTCTGGTAATTCACCCGTCGGGTGAGCAACCGGAGGTTGATGCGTGGTCGGCGACGGCGGACACGTTTGCCGGGCGGGTGCACGTCGAATGGGACGCCGAGGCGCCGGTCACGCCGCTGGGCCAACTGGCGTTCTTCATCGACTACCTGAAGCAGGCAGGCCTGTTCGATGCCTGGGTGGCGGATTGCCCGCTGTTTCTGACCAGCCCGAACGCGCCCACCAAACGCGACCTGCTTGGCACGGTGTTGCTGTCGGTGCTGGCCGGTCATTGGCGCTACGCCCACATCAATATTGGTC
>CAWBWG010000010.1:0-124186 GCA_963792515.1 uncultured Acidobacteriota bacterium
ACTTGAACAGTAAAACGGGTTCCGCGCTCGTAAGGTGTTGATATTGTTGAGACGGGTTCGGCGTTTTCGCAAAACGTAGTGCCACGTTTGCCCATTTTATAGGCTTGATACCAGCTGATGAATCAGATTCCGTGGTGCTCTATTGCGAGGGCCCCATGTTCTTCCGCTTCAAAAAGTCCGGCGAACGGAGCTACGTTCAGATCGTTGAGAACAAACGCATCGACGGCGCCGTGCGCCAGTCCGTCATCGCCAATCTCGGCCGCGCCGACGAACTCGCCGCCTCCGGCGCATTGGCTTCGTTGCTCGCCTCGGGAGCCAAGCTCACCGATCAGGTGCTTCTCATCAACGCACTGGACGAAGACGCCGACGGGGCGCTGTCGGTCTCGGCGAAGCGCATCGGCGGGCCATTGCTGTTCGGCAAGATATGGGAACGACTCGGCGTCGCCGATGTTCTGGGCGATCTGTTGAAGGACCGCGTCTTCGAATTCGCGGTGGAGCGCGCCGTGTTCGTCGCCACCCTGCATCGGATATTCGTGTCGGGCTCGGATCGCGATTGCGCGTCCTGGATGGAGGATTACGACATTCCCGACACCGCGGGGTTGGACCTGCATCATTTCTACCGCGCCATGGCTTGGCTCGGTGAGGAGATGGAGGAGAAGAGCGAGGAGGCGCTGGCGCCGCGTTGCGTCAAGGACGTGATCGAGGAGAGGTTGTTCGACAAGCGGCGTGATCTCTTTGCCGATCTTTCCGCCGTCTTCATGGACACGACGAGCCTCTCGTTCTACGGCGAAGGCGGCGAGACGCTCGGCGAGCATGGCTATTCCAAGGATTACCGGCCGGATCTTCGCCAAATGATCCTGGCGCTGATCGTCGATGGCGCGGGGCGGCCGATCTGCACGGAGATGTGGCCGGGCAATACGGCCGATGTCACGACATTGCTGCCCGTCATCGACCGTTTGCGTCAGCGCTTTTCCATCGGCCGCGTCTGCGTCGTCGCCGATCGCGGCATGATCTCGGCGGCGACGATCGAGGGGCTCGAAGCGCGCAAGCTTGAATATATTCTCGGCGCGCGGGAGCGCTCCGACGCGATTGTGCGAAAGATCGTCCTCGAAAACGAGGACCCTTTCACGCCGCTGCTCGTCGAACGCAAAGCGGGCGAGACGCAGCTCTTCGTCAAGCAGGTGAAGTTCGAAGGCAAGCGCTATATCGTCTGCCGCAATGAGGCGGAGGCCGAGAAGGACCGCAAGGATCGCGGGGCGATCGTCGCCGCGCTCGACGCGCAGTTGAAGAAAGGCGACAAGGCGCTCGTCGGCAACTCGGCCTATCGACGGTATCTACGCAAGATCGGCAATGCCAAGGACACACGATCGTTCGAGATCGACGCTGGAAAGCTCGCCGAAGAGGCGCGTTTCGACGGAATCTTCGTGCTGCGGACGAACGCGAAAGTGACGCCGCTGCAGGCCGTGCTCCGCTATCGCGATTTGCTGCAAGTCGAAAATCTCTTCTTGCGCACGAAGGCGATCATGCGCACGCGACCAATCTTCCATTCGTCCGACGCCGCCATCCGTGGCCATGTGTTTTGTTCTTTCCTGGCCCTCGCGATGCAAAAGCATCTCGATGATCTCTTGCGCGAAACGGGTGTCACGCCGGAATGGAAGGAACTGTTGCGCGATCTCGACCGGTTGCAGAATGTGCGTCTCGAGCATCGCGGCGCTGATTGGCTGGTGCGCACGGACGCGACGCGAAACGTCGCGGCCCTGTTCCGTCACGCCCATATTGCGCTGCCGCCGCGCGCCAAGCAAACCGCGCCGCCAAAGGCTGCGTCATCATCGATACCCATCCGAAAACGCCGCGGCCGCCCCAAGCGTAGTGCCACGTCGTCGCGAATTTCGCCGCAGCTCGTATGAAATCATATACTTGTAGAAATCAGGTGTTTAAGTCGCAATAATTCAACATTTGCTCGATCGCGGGTGCCGCGTCTGTGTCTGCACCACCGCCTGACGTTAACTCAAATTGATAGATTACAGGAACGTCTTATGTAGACTATAAGAAGGTTGGTAATCATTTGTTTGCCTAATAAGGAAGCGGATACCTTCCTTTTCTTTCCCCCCAGTAACGGATTCCGCTTATATAATATTAGGAGAAGGCCTTATAGGGGGGACCTATTGGTAGGCGATGGAACGACCCCGCTCTCGAAAGAAAAATCCTGTCCCTTAAGGCGCTTCTTAAGGGACACACTGCGTTTGCGGCAAAAGAAACAGACAGTCAAAGCTGGCTCGAAACCATAAAAAAGCGCATCGACAATATCAATTATCACGATGCGAAAGTAAAAATTAAATCCTTCTATAGCACGACTTACAAGTAAATTTGTATCTGTCCCGCCGACATTTCACAGTGACGTTGTGGAAATCAGAAATACACTGGTTCATGATATGAAGACGGCTTAAGAGCGCCGACTATAACAAATTGGCGTTGTATGCAGCGAAATTGAAGGCCATGTACGCACTTCACGACGCTATCGCTCATGGCGAGAGAGCCGATGAGATTATAAATAGATCGGCATTTCTGCTCGAGAACTATTACCTGCCGGGCGAATTCGAAGCTCAAATCGAGGCCTTCATCGCTGACTACAATCACCTGCGCTATCACGAGAGCATCGGCAATCTGACCCCCGCCGACGTCTATTTCGGGCGAGGCCAGACCATTCTGATCGAAAGGGAAAGGATCAAACGACAGACAATTGCAAATCGCCGCTTGCTGCACCGTCGGCAGGCCGCATAACATCACAAACCAGACGAGCCAGAACTTGTCTGGTTCGAGCTGCTCCCTGTACCAAAAACTCTGACGACGGACAGTTGCCGACAGCACTAATTGAAATTCGGCACCGTTCCACGTCGCTCTCTCACATTCCGATGCCCAACTCACGTTTGCGTCCGAAGCTCCACTCGATACCGCCGCCGCCGTGTATGGTGCCGGTGATGTGCTGACCGATCCGTTTGTCGAGCACCGGCTGCCACGGCACGAGACTGAATCCCAACCCGTCGTCGATCATGGCGAAGCGGCCGCTGGCGAGTTGGGTCGAGCCGACGAGGTTGCCGCTGACATATGCGCCGGTTTTGGCCTGCTGGAATGTCAGACCGCGTTCGGCGGCCATCGCCCGCCCGACGCGGGTCACTTCGGCGCGCTCCAGCCGCGAGAGGAGATCGACGGGCGCGCGGATTCCCCCGTCTGGCAGGCGGCTGGCATGGCCCACGTCCACCAGCACCTGCTTGCGACGCTCCATCGCGTCCGCCACGTCCCTGCCGAACCCGGCGACAGCGAGTGGTGTGCGGCTCCGGGAGGCCAGCTCGCGGTCGAGCCACGTCGCGCCGTCGCTGCTGACTTGGGCCTGAAGATCGAGCGTCGAGAGAGCGCGGACGGCAAGGCCGCCGCCGCCCCGGCTCAGGTCGTAGCGCATCCCGCGCTCGCTGATGTCGGTGGGGACACGCCATTGGTCGGCGTCCAGCCGCTCCACATGTCCGGCTCGACGGAGAGCTTCCAGGCGGCGCACATGGGACCTGACGAAAGCCTCGGGGTCGCCGCCAATGCGTTCGATTCCCTGACGCGCCCGCTCCAGATGCGCGCTCGGGCGGTAGATGCCTTCACCGTCCGTCATGTCGGCGATGTTCAGATCAGCCGCCCTCGGGCGGGCAACCATAGGTGCCACCTCGACGATCATACCCTGGCGTACGTCATCGATGCGGGTTGGATCGGCGAACTCAAAATGATGGACCCGGCCGTCCACGCCATCGACCACGAGATAGACCTGCTCGCCCAGCTCGTCGCCAGCCAATCCCTTGCAGAGGACACGGCCAATGACCGGCTCCGTGAGCCGGTCGCCGTGAGGCACGTACTGGCTGGCGCCGCGTTCCTCGGCGAGGCCGTGGCCGGTCAGCGCCCGGTTTATGGTCTTGACGATGTCGCCCCGCTCGCCCAGCGCCTTCAGGGTCGCCTCGGCCTCGCCGGAGATAACCCAGCGGCCGGTGTCGACCTCGGAAGCAAGGCCATAGCGTTCCAAACGCTTCGCCCGGCCGATCATGAGTTGCCGGTTCTCGCGGACGAGGTAGGAGCTTCCTTCTCCCGGCCGCAGATCGATGACGCCCTGGTCGCGCTGCTCGGCGATCAGCATTTTGTCGAGCCGAGTCAGCCGCTCGGCATCCACCTCGCTGGCGAGCTTTCTGGCGACTTCGATCTCGCTCTGATGGCCCAACTCCAGCGTCACCAGTTCGCTTGCCCGGTGGCGGACGCCATGGGCGATATAGTCGCCTGCGATGTTGAGAATCTTCCCGTCATCGATGACACCCCGGACGATGACGTGGGTATGGGGATGGCCGGTGTTGTGATGGTCCACCGCGATCCAGTCGAGCCTTGTGTCCAGGTCCTTTTCCATCTGGCGCATGAGGTCGCGGGTGAAGCCGCGCAAATCGCCCATCTCGGCGGCGTCTTCCGGCGCGACGATGAATCGGAATTGGTGCCGGTCCTCGCGCCCGCGCTCGACGAAGGCGCGACCGTCCGCCTCGCCGGCGATCTCCTTGTTAGAAAGATTGGCGAGCAGCAGGTCAAGCACATCACGTTCACGGCGGCTGATGTCCGCCTCGCAGTCGAGGGCTTTGCAGCCGCGCACCTCCGGCAAGATGGACTCCACAAAGCGGGTGAGCAGTTCGCGCGGCACCCAATACATCCCCGCGCCGACCTGGCGGGCCGCGCGCGTCAGCTCGCGCGGCGCCTGCTCATAGCTCAGCAGACCCTTCACCCCCAGCCGGAGGAGCGGAGAGGCGATCGCATCTTCCAGCTTGGGCAGCAACACCAGCAGATGGACGGTGCGCTGTTCCAGGCGAAGCAGGCGTACAAATTCCAGGGTGGCCATCAGGTCGCTGGCGTCGATCACCGCGAGGCATGGTTCCAAGCCGTCAAAGGCCTCGGAGCCGACTTCCGGCAGGAGCAACTCGTGGCAGAGCACGAGGTCGAAATCGCTATGCCGCAGCAGGTGTACGAACTGCTCTTGGGCCATGGGATGGTTACAGAACAAAAACAACTTGGCGACTTCAACCTCGAGGGAATTCCTCCGGCCCGGATGGGGGTGCCCAAGATCGAGGTCGCCTTCAACATCGACGCCAACGGCATCCTCAACGTCACAGCCCGCGACCAGGGCACCGGCAAGGAGCAGACGATCCGCATCGAATCGTCCGGCGGTCTGAGCAAGGACGAGATCGATCGGATGCAGCGGGACGCCAGTCCCACGCCAGCGAGGACAAGAAGAAGCGTGAGCTGGTCGAGGGCAGAAACACCGCCGAGCAACGCGTTTACCAACTCGAGAAACTGCTCGAGGAGCACAAAGACAAGCTCGGCGATTCCGACAAGACGGCACTCCGGGCGGCCATCGACAAGGTCAACGAGGCCAAGAAGTCGGACGACGTCGCGGCGATCAACCGGGCCGTGGACGAGCTCCAGCGCGCCAGCCAGGCGATGTCCGAGCATCTCTACTCGGCCGGCGGCCCCGGCGCCCGCACCGGCCCCGGCCCCGGGCGGGGCGCCGGAGTCGGAGCGGGCCGTCCGCACGCCAACGGCGCCGACGGCTCCCCGAAGCCCGAGGACGTCATCGACGTCGAGTTGGAGGAGGAGAAAAAGTGATCGCCGGCCGGGAAACCCAGCCACGATCACGGCTCCGTGCTCCTTGGCCGGCTCCGGCCGACGGGACGGGCGCCTCGCTGTCGGCGAAGGCCCTGTCCTGTACTGAAATACCCTTCGCTTGCGCCTTCTTGTTGCATGTGAAGTTCGTGTTGGCATTGATGACTCAGCCGACTGAGTGATCGGGCGGGGCCGTCTTGCGGCCAGCGGCCACCAGGCCGCTTGCCGGGGAGGTGAATCATGGCATTCCGATTCGACCAACTCACCCTGAAGAGTCAGGAAGCGGTCCAGAAGGCCCAGTCGCTGGCACGCGACCGCGGCCACCAGCGGATCGAGCCGATGCACCTGCTGGCCGCGCTCCTGGACCCCGAGCAGCAGGTCGTCGCGCCTTGCTATCCAGCTCGGCGTCAATCCGTCGCAGGTCCTAAGGCGGCCGAGGAGGGACTCAACTCGCTGCCCAAGGTGAGCGGCGGCGAGCAGTCGCTTAGCCCCGACCTGGCGCCGTCCTGGACACGGCCCAGGCCGAGGCCGAGCGGATGAAGGACCAGTATGTCTCGGTCGAGCACCTGCTCCTGGCCCTGGTCAAGGTCAAGAGCAGGGCCCAGGCACGTTGGTCGCGGCGCTGGGCGTCACCGAGAAGGAGATGCTCCAGGCGCTCCAGAAGGTCCGCGGTGGCCAGCGCGTGACCGACCAGAACCCCGAAGACAAGTACCAGGCCCTGGAACGCTACGGCCGCGACCTCGTCGAGCTCGCCCGCCAGGGCAAGATCGACCCGGTTATCGGCCGCGATGCCGAGATCCGCCGCGTCGTCCAGGTCCTCAGCCGGCGGACCAAGAACAACCCGGTCTTGATCGGCGAGCCAGGCGTGGGCAAGACGGCGATCGCCGAGGGGCTGGCGCAGCGGATCGTCTCGGGCGACGTGCCCGAAGAGCCTCCAGAACCGCCAGGTGGTCGCGCTGGACATGGGCGCCCTGGTGGCGGGGACCAAGTTCCGCGGCGAGTTCGAGGAACGGCTCAAGGCCGTTCTGAAGGAGGTCACCGAGTCCGAGGGGCAGATCATCCTGTTCATCGACGAGCTGCACCTGGTCGTCGGCGCCGGCAAGGCCGAGGGGGCGATGGACGCGGCCAACCTGCTCAAGCCGGCCCTGGCTCGCGGCGAGCTGCGCTGCATCGGCGCGACCACCCTCGACGAGTTCCGCGAGCACATCGAGAAGGACCCGGCGCTCGAGCGGCGGTTCCAGCCGGTCTTCGTCGGCGAGCCGTCGGTCGAGGACACGATCGCCATCCTCCGCGGCCTGAAGGAGCGGTACGAGGTCCACCACAAGGTCAAGATCAAGGACTCGGCGCTGGTGACCGCGGCCAAGCTGTCGGCCCGCTACATCACCGACCGCTTCCTGCCCGACAAGGCGATCGACCTGGTCGACGAGGCGGCTAGCCGGCTGTCCATGGAGCTTCAGTCCGTGCCGACCGAGATCGACGTGGTCCAGCGCCGATTGCTGCAGCTCCAGCTGGCCGAGCGGATGCTCGAGGCGGAAGACCGAGGAGCACGCCCTGGAGCGCCTCGGCGAGGTCGAGGAGAAGATCGCCGAGGACGAGAAGAAGCTGCAGGACCTGCGCGGCCAGTGGGAGATGGAGAAGTCGGGCCTGGGCGACGTGCAGCAGATGCGTGAACGCCTCGCTGCCGTCCAGAAGCGTCGAAGCAGCTCAACGACGAGTTCACAAGCGGATGAGCCGCGGGCGAGGACTACGACGAGATCGCCCGCGAGCAGAAGTTCCAGGAGGCGCCGCGACTGGAACGCGAGCGGAAAGAACTGGAACGGAGAATCGCCGAGACCGAGCGGTCCACCGCGGAGGCAGACGGCGGCCCAGCCAGAGAGAAGCACCGGCTGCTGAAGAAGGAGGTCGACTCCGAGGAGATCGCCGAGGTCGTCAGCCAGTGGACCGGCATACCCGTCTCACGCATGCTGACCACCGAGCGCGAAAAGCTGCTTCGGCTCGAAGAACAGATCCACCTCGCGGATGGTGGACCAGGACGACGCCGTGCACGCGGTCGCCGACGCGGTTCGCCGCAGCCGCGCCGGACTGCAAGACCCGAACCGGCCGATCGGCTCGTTCTTGTTCCTGGGTCCCACTGGCGTGGGCAAGACCGAGCTGGCCAAGGCCCTCGCGGAGTTCCTCTTCGACAGCGAGGCGGCGATGGTCCGGATCGACATGAGCGAGTACGGCGAGCGGCACAACGTCGCCCGCCTGATCGGCGCTCCACCCGGCTACGTCGGCTACGAGGAAGGCGGGCGGCTCACCGAGGCGATCCGCCGCCGTCCCTATTCGGTCGTGCTCCTGGATGAGATCGAGAAGGCACACCGCGACGTGTTCAACGTCCTGCTCCAGGTGCTCGACGACGGCCGACTGACCGACGGTCAGGGACGGACCGTCGATTTCCGCAACACCGTCATCATCATGACCTCGAACCTGGGCAGCCAGATCATCGCCGACCTGGCCGGAACCGGCAACGAGGCCGGATGCGGCGCGAGATCCAGGACGTGCTACGCGGGGCGTTCCTCCCCGAGTTCCTCAACCGGATCGATGAGACGATCATCTTCCACCCGCTGGGCAGGAGCGAGATCAAGCAGATCGTCGAGATCCAGATCAGGCGTCTCCAGACGCAGCTCGCCGAGGTCCAATTGACTCTGAAAATCAGCGACGCGGCCAAGGAGCGGCTGGCCGAGGAAGGCTTCGACCCGAGCTTATGGCGCCCGGCCGCTCAAGCGAATCATTCAGCAGCGGCTGGCCAACTCGCTGGCCACCGCGCTGCTGGAGCAGAAGGTCAACCCGTCCGATGTGGTCGAGATCGACTGGAACGGCCACGATTTCACGTTCACGCCTGTCAAGCAGCAGCAGCCGGCGCCGACATGACGGAAAGTCCGTCCGCCGGGGACCATCAATCGGGTGAGTTGGGTGGCTCCAAGGCGCGGGAGAAGCCACCCCGGACTTCGGGGTGGCAGAGTCAGAGTTGGAGGTGGGTCCGCCTTTCTTTCGGGTGCTGTCCGCTGGGGCGTAGATCCCGACTGTAGCGGGCGTTTTACGCTCTCGTCGCGGTGGCAAGGCCCCACCTTGTTGATCGTCTGCCCGACACCAGTCCCGGCCACCGGTTCTTGTGGCGTGTGCATGGTCTAGCGGTGTCGTGATTTTCCCCCTTGGCCGTTGGCCCCCCCTCGCGAGACGTGCGCCGCATTGGGGCCGGACACGTCGCCCCGGATGGTCGGATACCCGGCAATGGACTTGCCCGCCATGTCGATCCTGCCAAACCGATGATCATCCACGCCAGGAGCGATCGGGGCCGAGCGGCTGGAATGTGCTCGCGTGGAACCGGCCACCGGCAGGGGCGGCAGAGAGGTCTTTTGTTTCTTCTTGACCAAGTTCTTCTGGTTGTCGAGTTGCGTACCCATCCCCGTGCCGGTCCCTAGATTCAGAAGGCCGAGTTGGGCGCGGGCTGGCCTCGCCCAGGTCGAGGCGACAATCACCACCGCGGCGAGGAGGAACACGCGTTTCATGGCCGCTCCGGAACGATGAGGAAAAAGTCAGCCATCCATGATGGTATGCCGGACGAATAAACACGACAGAAGTATTTTGCGATGCCGGCCTCAATTCCACAAGAGCCTGTCGCGAATTCCGCACTTTCCGGACTCGTTCAACGGGCCTGGGCGGTTTGTCGGGCTCTGAATTCGCTTTTTTCAACATCCGGCGGTCGAATCAGCGGTATTCAAAGGTCCGCGAGTGGCAAGCCGGATTTCCGCGCAACAGTCATTGCGGGGGATTGGAGGCTCGTTTTTTGCAAGCATTCCGGGAACGTTGCCGCACCTGGGTAATGTTCCTACGATTGGCGGGATGTGCATCCGAAGCGGTGATTGGTCAACCGCAGATTTTCTTGAGGATTCTTCATGCTCGAGCTCGTTTTTTGCCAGGTTCAAACGTCTCCGGTCGCACCCTTGGGCGGTCCGATTGACAGCCGCTCCGTGTCCCTGGCCACGATGGTGGTTCTCGGGCTGCTCGGTCTGGCGGCGTTCGGGCTGATCTACTATCGCAAGCGCCGCCTCCAGAACACCGTGGAGGCGCAGTTCAAGGACTTCCGCAAACGGGCCGTCGCGTTGATGGACCAGCTCGACGGCCTGCGGCAGAGACACAAGACGCTGCCAACCGATCCCGACTTCACCGTGGCGATGTCGGGCGGTACGCTGGCTCTGTACAACGAGGTCAGCCGTGATCTCGACAGCCTCTGGGAGCGCTGGCTCAAGGTCATGGAGATCTGGGAGCAGGCGGAATCGCGGAATCCGCGACAGGTTCCGGCCTGGGGATCAAGCCGACGGAAGAGGCCAGAAAGTTGCTCGGAGGCGGAGAAATCGATGAGCTCGTCCGACAGTCCAACTCGTGCAGGCAGCGGCTTGACCGCCTGAACCTGGGGCACGAACAGGCGCGTGAGCACCTGAAGGCCACTCGCGAGGAGTTGGCGGCAATCCAGAGCGCGCTCAGCAAAGGCACCGGGGTCCTGCTTCCCTCCGATCCTCACCACGGCGGGATCGAGGCCGCCGAGCAGGCGCTTGCCGAGGCCGAGCGAATGATCAACGCCGATCCGATCGGGGCCGACGAGTTGATCGTCCGCACCCGCCGCGAACTGTCGGCCCTGAGCGGCCGACCCGACGGCCGGCCGGCCTGGCGCAGCGAGTCGCCCTCGTCCTACTCCATGATCGACGAACTGGCCGCCGCCGCCGAGCGGCTGCGCGCTGCCGCGGCAAGGCTCCGACTGACTGACCTGCTGGGTCTTTTCGCCCGGGCTTGGGTGGCCGTCTGGGTGATCGGCATTCTCTTTGGCCTGCTCACGCCATTGATGCCACTGGTCATCCTCGTCGCCGGTTTCCTCATCATCTTCATGGGCGCCTGGATGTTCTGGCGCACCGTGGCGTCGTGGTTCTGGTTCGGCATGCGACGGTGAAGATCGGGGTCACCGATTACCCGGGGCCCGGCTTGGCGTCCAGGAGGTCGATCGTCTCCTTGATTGCCGTGGCGTGGACAGCGATACCGAATCCCATCCGATGGCGGAACTTACCGGTCTGGTAGATCATCTTGAACTCCTCGTCGAGGAAATGCTGTCCGACCATCAGTCCCAGGATCAGCCGCACCTGGCCAGGTTCGGTCTTGCCGGCGACGAGCCGGTGGTCGTCTACGAGGTACACAGGCGCACCACTGTCGCCCTCGAAGGTGTTCAAATCGAGCAAGAGAGTCTTGGTCTTGCGGGTTGGCCGCAGCGGGTAGCCGGCGATGCATCCCGACCGGACGACGCCGAAGCCTGCCTCATTGGGCTCGAACTGGTTGGGGTGGGGAAAGCCGACGCAGCGGACAGGGTCGCCCGGATGAATCTGATGCCGCTCCAGGTCCTCGTCCGAGGCAAGCAGATTAACCGAAACCGACGGCACCAGGGCATCGGGTGGCGGGGTAATCGGCAAGATGCCCACGTCGGCGGTGGGATGCTTCTTCCACAAAACCTTGCCATCCTGACGTACCGTGATCTTCACCGGCGCCTTCTCGTGGCCGCCATCGGCCGACTTCTTGCGGAAGACGACCGTGACCTCGTTGGCCCTGGACCGGCTCAGCGTGTGTTCGGCCGTGATCAGCAGGAATTGCGTGGCCTTGGGGTCTCCGGGCTTCGGCCGGCTGAGGATGAAGGCCGTCCCGGACGAGTCGGTGTCGGACACCTTGACGGTGGTCAGCATGAGTTGTGTGTCGAGATCGCTTGGCTGGGCCAGGGCTTCGCGGCTGAACACGAGAAGCAGCGGGAGAAGCAACCCGACGCTGTGTTTCTTCACGATCGAGACAGGCATCGCGGCCGGAATCCTCTCTCCGTGGTGCTGGCGCTTCCCTCCTTTGCGCCTCGAGTCAGGGCTGCCGTGTTGCGATGGTTCCTTATTCCGCGGCCATTGCAAATCGCTTCCGGTCGCGCATCGACGGCTTGAAGTCGCTCTTGTCGATCTGATAGCGACGGAGCTTCTCACTGATGCTCCGGCGCGACAGGCCGCAATGCAAGGCGCAGCGGTCGATCCGTCCCCGGTATTTCTCCAGCACCCGGATCAGGTAGGCATGCTCGATTCGCCGGATGAACTCATCGGTCAGGTCCTGAAGAGGCCGGTTCTGGTCGAAGTCGAGGCTGAACGGCTCCTCGCGTAGCGGCACGATCTGGGGAGGAAGGTTGTCCGGCTCGATCACCGGCCCTGGGGTCGTGACGACCGCCTGCTCGATGATGTGCTCGAGCTCGCGGACATTACCCGGCCAGTCGTAGCGGAGCATTCGTGATAGTGTTTCCCGGGCCAAACTCTTGGCAGGCAAGCCGCGCTCCATCAGCTTGTCGAGGAAGTGGTTCACCAGGAGGGGCACGTCCTCAAGCCGCTCACGCAGCGGCGGAAGGTCAATCGACACGACGTTCAGCCGGTAGTACAGGTCCTCGCGGAACCGGTTCTCGGCGACAGCTTGGGCGAGGTTCAGGTTCGTGGCGGCGATCACCCGGCAATCAGCCTTGATCGGCTCGCCACCGCCGACCCGCTCAAAGCGTTGGTCCTGGAGCACCCGCAGGAGCTTGGCCTGCATGCCCAGAGGCAGGTCGCCGATCTCGTCGAGAAAGAGCGTCCCGCCGTTGGCGAGCTCGAACCGGCCTTTTTTTTGCCGATCGGCACCCGTGAACGCCCCCCGCTCGTGCCCGAACAGCTCGCTCTCCATCAGGTGTTCGGGAAGCGCCGCGCAGTTGACGATCTCGAGCTTGCCGCTCCGCGTGACATCGCTGAAGTGGATCGCCTGGGCGACCAGCTCCTTGCCGGTCCCGGTCTCGCCGGTGACCAGAACTGTGCACTTCGACGAGGCGACCCGCTCAACCCGGGCGAATACCTCCATCATCCGGCGGCTGCGGCCCAGCAAGTTATGGTAGGCGTTGCGCCGGCGAAGCCGGTTGCGCAGGTCGGCGACCTCGTCAACCAGGCGGCGATCCTCCAGGGCCTTGTGGACGAGCAACTCCAGCCGCACGGTGTCGATCGGCTTCTGGATGAAGTCGTAGGCGCCCAGCTTCATCGCATCGACAGCCGCCTCCACGGTGGCATAGGCCGTCATGACAATGACTGTGACGGGCAAGTCGCGGTCGCGGATCTCCCGGATCAGGTCCAGGCCGCTGATACCCGGTAGCCGCAAGTCCGTCAGGACCAACGAATACGGACGCTCCACCAGCCACTCCAGCGCGGTCGTGCCCTCGTGAGCCACGCTGATCTCGCGACCGGGAACATTCAGCAGTTGCGAAAGCTGCTGCCCGATGAGCTCGCTGTCATCCACCACGAGGATGCGTCGATCCATGGCGCCCTCATCCAAGTTGAGGTGGGTGGGCACGACCCTGGGTCGGACTTCGATTGAGCGACCGCTAGTTCGACCGGGGTCCAAAAGAGTCCTGCTCAGAAGTCCATTTTCTCAATCGTGTTAGCCTACGGGGAATTCTCTGGCTGTCAAGCCGGATCGCGCTCTTTGCCCTGATCGAGCTCGCGTGTGCCCTCGTCAAGTGAATCCATCCTCTGGGCTGTCAATGACTTGAGCTCAGAGAGCGGTCCAGGAATGCGAAGGCGGCCTGGTGCGAGGACGGCGGGAAAGCATGTCCGGCATCGGGAAAAATGCCTCGCTGGTGGTCGGGGTCGTCCAGGAGCGCATAGATCGGCCGCGCGGCGGCGAGGCAGACGCGAACCCCCTCGACCGCGAAGTTGGTATCATGCAGTGGTGAGTTCGTGAAGAACGCTCGAGGTGCCAGGGCCCCGATCAGCTCGGGAAAATCGAAAGGGACCTTGTGCACGTCCAGCCCGTACCGCGTGCGGAGCCGGGGCATGTAGCCGCTGTGCGACCAGCCGGCGATATCGCCCCGGAAGTAGTCGGGGAAGGCGTTGAAATGACTCAAGGCCACCGTAAAGGCGACAAGAACCGCTTGCCCATGACCAGGAGCGAGCAGGAGGATCGAGCCGAGAGAGCGGCGGAAAAACCAGACTCCGAGATCCCGAACTCCCCGCGGGTCGGACCCTCCCGGGTGAGGGCTTCCGGGGACAGCATACTCATCTCGCTTGCACGTTCTTGGGGCCGGGCTTCTGGCGTCTCAAGATCCGGCCCAGATTCTGTTCGAGCAGCGCCAGAAAGTTCTCGTCGCCGAGCCGCCGGCCAGTACGCTCATGCGCGCGGAGGGCTTTCAACTCCTCTTCTTTTGATGGCGCTGGTCAACAGACGGCGCCAGTTGGGGGCCATTTGCAGCAATGGAGCGACTTGCACGAGGGCGTCATCACGCCTTCTCAGGTGAGCCGCCGCGCGGCTCCAGCGTTAACAGCTTGGTGCCTGGACCAATCCGGCGCGCACGGGGTTGAGCTTCACGTACCGCGCCGCGGTCAGGAGGTGGTCTTCATCCATGACGAACGAGGCGAAGCGGCCTTGCCACAGGTGCCCTCGCCAGCCCTCCCGGAAGTTGATCCACCGCGTGTACCGGCGATGTGCCTCGCCGATGGCGCGACTCAGGCTCTCGGCGGACTGCAGGACAACGATCAGGTGAACATGATTGGGCATCAAGCAATATGCCCAGATCGCGACCTGCTCTGCGCGGCAGAATTGCGCCATGAGCTCGAGTTAGTGCTGGTAGTCTTCCTCACCGAAGAACGTCTGCTGTCTGCGGTTTCCCCGCTGGGTGACATGAAGGGGCATGCCAGGAGCTATCACACGTGCAAATCGGGCCATGGTGGGAAACTAACCCGGCCACAACCCCGCGTCAAGAGTTAGATATGGTGTCCCCGGAACTCACCCGGGCGATCAGCTCAACGGCCGTAGCGTCGTCACGAGGTGACGTGAACTATTACAGCAGGCGCTGCGAACCGTCTGAGATCAGAAACTGTCTGCGTGAGCCCTTGTCGCTCCAAGGCTGCGAGATATGCTTCAACGGTCTTGGGAGGACTCTTGAGTCGTGAGCGGACGATTTTAACCGCTTCGCAGACGACTGCCTCGTGAAGGTCAAGTTCGTTTGCAACGAACTCGTCAGGATGAATAGCCACGAGGCCGAACGGCTCAAGATTGCTCTCCGGGAAGTCGCGCAAGTTAAATGTGATGATCGCGTCGGCATTGCAGCGAATCGCTGCGGCCAACACGTGGCGGTCGTTTTCGTCCGGCAGCAAGAGGCCGGGAATCAGCCCCTCGTAGCCGGAGACCAGAGAATCCCGGACATGAGAATTCATGAGACTCCGGGTTCTCTCCAGGGCTTCACGACTGAGATCGGGCCTGCTCTCCAACAGATTCGAGATCCACTCATCGTGTATCGCGTCTGTCCATCGAGCAGAGAAGATGTCACGCAGCGCCAACTGCACGAGCAAGTCGCGCAATGGAGCGGGATAGAGTACGCACGCATCAAAGACGACCGTAAACATCTTCACTAGTCAATAGCCCATATCGAGTTCCTGTGCCTGGGCCACCAATTCATCAAGTGCTTGAGAGCGGGCGTCGTCGGTGCGCTGCTTGTATTCCATCAGATCAACGAACCTAACACGCCGGTGACGACCCACCTTGCGATGTTGGATGTCGCCATTGTCTAACAGCTTACACAGGAAGGGCCGCGAGACGCTCAAAAGGTCGGCGGCTTGCTTGGTCGTCAACTCGGCGTGAATCGGCGTAAGGGTAACCACGTTGCCCTCTGCCATTTCGGTCAGAATCCGGCCTAGCAATTGGAACGCGAATGCCGGGATCTCCAGCGCAGGCTCGGGTTTCTGGCCGGGAACGCACACACTGAGTTGAACCGTCTCCGCGGGAGCGGCCGCATCGCTTGGAACTAATAGAGAAGCGAGCGCTGGCCCTAGCCGCCTACTCGACTCTCGGGCCAGCCGGCTCTCGGCTTCGGTAGGGGGCCGCAGTTGCGGCGTGGTCATTCTTCCTAGAGCCGCCATTGAGCTGCCTCCTTAGCGAAACACATGTATCACCAGGGCTCCGCCAACCGGCACCCTTAATTGGATTATACGCAATAAACGCAATATATGCAAGTACGGGAGACCGAGGGGGACATTGTGAATAGTGAAAGCGATCCAGGCAGATTGGCCAGTTTATCTGCGTCGTCCTATTCCCCCTACTCTATGAGGGCAATTCACTATGTCCCCATGGGACCCCAAGCGGCCGGCCGATACGCTCATGCGCGGAGGGCTTTCAACTCGTCTTCTCTGATGGCGCTGGTCGACGGACGGCGCCAGTTGGGGGCCATTTGCAAGAGCGGAGCGACTTGCACCAGGGCGTCATCACGCCCTCTCAGGTGAGCCGCCGCGCTGCTCCAGCGATAACGGCTTGGTGCCTGGACCGATCCGGCGCACGGGGTTGAGCTCCACGTACCGCGCCGCGGTCAGGAGGTGGTTTTCATCCATGACGAACGAGGCGAAGCGGCCTTGCCACAGGTGCCCTCGCCAGCCCTCCCGGAAGTTGATCCGCCGCGTGTACCGGCGATGTGCCTCGCCGATGGCGCGACGCAGGCTCTCGGCGGACTGCGGGACAACGATCAGGTGAACATGATTGGGCATCAAGCAATATGCCCAGATCGCGACCTGCTCTGCGCGGCAGAATTGCGACATGAGCTCGAGATAGTGCTGGTAGTCTTCCTCACCGAAGAACGTCTGCTGTCTGCGGTTTCCCCGCTGGGTGACATGGTGGGGCATGCCAGGAGCTATCACACGTGCCAATCGAGCTATGGTGGGAAACTAACCCGGCCGGAACCCCGCGTCAAGAGTTAGGTATGGTGTCCCCGGAACTCCCGTCCCGGAACTCCCTGGAACTCCCTAACTCCCTGGAACTCCCTGACAAATACGCACAAGGATTGTTTGACGTCCCGGTTAAGCCTCGATACAATTCCCCAAATAGAGTCTGCGACAGCGACTTGGCCTCTGACAACGCATCCAACATCCCCTTCGTCCGCGAAAACGTCGGATCAATCTTGAATTCCTGCCCTTTCGGCACGCCATACTGCACCGGAATCCCGCGCCACAAATCTTTCTTCTCTACAAACTCCCCCGCCACCACCGAAATCAAATATGTCGAAAGCGTCTCCGATTGTTTCCAGTCCCAAGTCCTAGTTCCGTCCGCCTCGGTTTTAATTCCCAGCAATTTGCCGTTCGAAACCGTCCACCAATTCGCCGGCACCGTCAGCAACATCTCCGACGTAGTCCGATCGTTCGGATAGTCGTAAATCGGAATGTAATAACGCGTGTCTTCCGATTCGCCCTGCGACCAAATTTCCTTAGGCTGGTCCGGATAATTCTTATCCGGCAAAATAAAGTAGAGCCCTTTCGTCGGCTCGCCCGAATAACGAATGATCACCTCAAAATTGTCCCCGCGCCGCGCCTTCTTCGGCAGCGCCACCACCAATTCCTTCGACTGCACATCAAATTTCGCCGCCGCCCGGTTCAAAGTAACGCTCTCAATCGTCAATCCCACAGAATCAAATCGCAGCGCCTCGACGTTCTCCCGCAAAATCGCCACGCTCTCGGTAACCTCGCCCATAATCTTCTTCTGCTCGACATCAAATCGCAGATGCGTCCGCACGTTCATCAAATCATAATCACGCGAGCGAGCATAAGGATCGTCATCGCGAGCAGACAATCCGGCGGCAGCAGCCAAAACGCAGATCCCAACCACCACCGCGGCAATCCATCGCCCGCCGCATTCGCGCAAAAATCCCATCCTCATCGAATCCTCTCAATCTTGGAGTTCGCCCCGTGTTTTCCTGAAGGTATTCAATCCTACAACAAACTCCTCACCCACCCGCCATCCACCGCGATCGTAGTCCCATTCAAATAACCAGCCCGCTCCGAAGCCAAAAACGCCACCGCCGCAGCAAATTCCTCCGGCCGCCCAATCCGCCGCGCCGGCACCGAAGCACTCATCTGCTCCAATATTTTCTCACGCGAAACCCCAGCATCCGCCGCCCGCTTCGCCGCCAATTCCTCCAAACGATCCGTCAAAGTATAACCAGGCGCCACATTATTCACGGTAATCCCATCCGCCCCAAATTCATTCGCCAAAGTCCGCGCCAACCCGGTCACCGCCGCCCGCACCGAATTCGACAAAATCAATCCATCCACCGGCTGCTTCACCGACATCGACGTAATCGTAATCAACCGCCCCCATTTCCTCCGCTGCATCCCAGGCAAAACCTCGCGCGCAAAAAATACCGCGCTCATCAAATTCAAATCCACCGCCGCCCGCCACTCCTCAATCGAAATCTCCAAAAATTTCTTAGAAGGAGGCCCGCCAGCATTAGTCACGCAAATATCCACGCGCCCAAACTGTTTCTCCACCGCCGCTACAAATTCGCGCACGTCCTCAGCCCGAGTAACATCAATCGCCCGCCGCAAAACCGCCCGCCCCGATGAAGCCTCAATCGCCGCAGCAGCCTTCTCTAATTCCGCCGCCCCTCGCGCGCAAATCGCAATCTCCGCACCCTCGCGAGCCAATTCCTCCGCCACAGCCCTGCCCAGTCCCTTACTAGCCGCCGCCACAATAGCCACGCGCCCTTTCAATCCCAAATCCATCGAATCTCCAGTAGGGGAGGGTGCTTTAGCCCTCCCGCATTTCGGCCCCGCCGGTCAGCCCCGCACTGCGACCGCGTAACGCAATCCCACAATTCACGAACGAACCCACAATCGCGTTCGCCACCCCGACCATAAATAATGCCAATCTCAACCACCAATCACAATTGCCACTCACCCCACATTGGACTAATATGCGCCCCATCGCGCCAAGGGCGGCGCCGATTCGCACTCATCAACCGCCCAATCCAGCTCACGGAGGCCCAAATGAATCGCCTCGCATTGCGCGCAACAATTTCAACCGTAGCATTTTTCGCCGCCGCAACAATCGCCCAAGCCCAAATGGGCAAAACCGTCTCCGTGAACGCCGGCACTCCCGAAGACAAAGCCCTCTCCGAAATCTACGCCGCCCCAGACGGCCCCGACAAAATAACTTTACTAGATAAATTCGCAGCCGATTACGGCAAAGGCGATCTAGAGCTACTAGCCGACCAACTCTACGCCAGCAGTTACCTAACCCAAAAGAACTACGCCAAGACCTACGAATACGCCGAAAAAGCCCTGAAGCTAGATCCAGAAAATCTAAGCACCGCGGTAATTCTAGTCCACGCCGCCGAAGAACAAGGCGACACAGCCAAAATTTTCGACGCCGCCGAGCGCGCCAACGGAATCGTCACCCGTTTCAAATCCTCCGCGCCTCCCACCGGCATGTCCAAAGAAAATTGGGAACAACAAAAGCAAGGCATCCTCCGCGGCGCGCAAGACGACATCTCTTACTATCAAAACGCCACCTTCAACGCCGCCTACAAACTAACCGACTCCAAAGCCCGCGCCAATTATATGGATCGCTTCGCCAAAGATTTCCCGGATTCCCCCTACGCCGTCAACGCCCGCGAGCAGGTAGCCTTCTCCGAAGAACAGGCCCAGAATTTCCCAAAAATGATGGAAGCAGCCCAAGCAGTCCTGGCCGCCGATCCAAAAAACGTGGATATGCTAGTGCTACTTTCAGATTTTTGGAGTGAAAAAGGCCAGCAACTCGACAAAGCCGCGGACTACGCCCAAAAAGCCATCGACATTCTAAGTAAGCAACAAAAACCCGAAGGCGCCGACGAAGCCCAATGGCAGCAGCAAGTCTCCATGCAAAAAGGCCTGGCCTATTCCGCGTTAGGCCAAGTCTACGTAAATCAAACCTTCAACGTGCAAGCCGTGAACGCGTTTCGCAACGCCACTCCGCTGCTGAAATCCAATCCCACAAGCTACGCCCGCAATCAATATCGCCTCGGCTTCACGCTCGCGAAGATGCAAAAAATCCCCGAAGCCCGCGCCGCGCTGACCGAAGCCGCCTCCATCGACAGCCCCTACCGCGCCCTAGCCCAACAAACGCTAGCCAAAATCGGCAGCGGCGCCACCCACACCGCAAAAAAACCATCCTGACGCGCCGAGGCATGCCATCGCGATTTGTCAGGGCATGACTTTAGTCATGCCGAAAACGAGGCACACGAATCCGGCTTCAGCCGCTGAGGTTTGTCGTCTCGCACGCTGTCGCCATCCCGAAACCGAGCGGGCGCACAAAACCCGTTCACCCCCCATTCTGCTCCAACGTAATAGTCACCGGATGATTCGCCTCCAGCAGACTAGAAAATTCCGCAGGCACGAAAAGTTCCACATCATAAAGCCGGTAAGCGAGCGAAACGTTATGGTCAAGCTCGATCCGAATCACGCAGCGCCCCGGCTGGCCATTCTTAGGAGTAAGTTCAATCGTCTTGCATATCCCCTTCAAGCATATTTTGACCACCTAGCTCCTTACCGGCTGTCGAGTCGAAGCAAGTCTCCATAGACACTTCAACGAAAACGAGACACCCAGAGTGTTTCATGCTGGAGCAGATAGACGGAAGAGTCAGGCAACAACAGTCTAGCAGCAGTAGCTATCTGCAGTATGGGCGCATTCCCCGCAGAGTCAATTCAATTCGCCGCTCCAGTAGGGGAGGGTGCTTTAGCCCTCCCGCAGTTCGGCCCCGGTTTTTTTATCCAGCCAAGCTAATCAATAACGATCATGATGCCGCACCCAAGCCATCCCATGCTTCAACCCTTCCTCATGCCGCCCCCGCGTCGTCAGATCAAGCACGTTGTAAGCCCCGATCAAAATATCCAACCCGCGCGCATAGGTCGAATAAGTGTGGAAGACATTTCCGGATTCATCCTTATAAAACACGCTAGCTCCAGGCCGCTCCTCGCTCGGAAAATCCGTCTCGCTATAATTGTAAGTAGCCTTCCCGGAAGCATCCTTCTTCGCCGTAACCTGAAAATCAGGATTGAAATCGCTGCCGAATGACGAGACCCACTTGAATTTCCATCCCATGCGCTTCTGAAACGCCTGAATCTCCGCCAGCGGCGCCCGCGAAACCACCAAAAAAGTCACATCGCGCTGCGCCAAATGAATCGTCGATCCATCAAAATGATCGGCCAACAGCGAGCAACTCGGGCAACCCTCTTTCCATCCAGGTCCCAACATGAAGTGGTAAATCACCAACTGGCTGCGCCCATCAAAAAGATCCGCCAGCGTCTCTTTTCCGTTCGGCCCTTCAAAGACATAAGCCTTCTCAACTTTTTCCATCGGCAATTCGCGTCGCAAACGGCTCATCTCATCGCGCTGCCGCGAGAATTCCTTCTCCTTGACCAAATATTCCTTGCGCGCCGCCGTCCATTCCTCATGCGACACCACTTTCTGTTGCGCCAATCCCGCTTTACTAGTAGCCATCACATTTCTCCTTTGTTGGAAATTCTGCGCGATAAATCCAGCCGCTGTCATCCCGAATCCCCTTCAGGGGTGAGGGATCTGCATTTCGCCCTTTGCTTTGGCCGTTTCGCGACCGCTATCCCGCCGCCTTTTTCGCTCCGCCCGCCTCGGCAACTTTCCGCACGCGATCGTTCATCGCGCCCCAACCCATATTCATCAGTTCCTTCTGCTGATCCTGAATAAATCCCATCGCCGTGTGCCGGAAAGTGATCAAAGTCCCGCCATCTTTCTCCGTCAACCGGTACTGCACATTCGAAACGCACGGATACGAAAGCATCAAAGGCCCGCAAAATTCCAGCAACGAAGGCCGCTTGATCGCCTGCACGTTGCCCCAGAAATGTCCGTTGTTATCGCCCAGGTCGCGGTACCACCGCCCGCCAGGCCACGCCTCAATCTTCAAAGGCATAGCCCGGCCGTCATGCGTCTGATTCTTCGGCCCGATTTCCTCGAGCAACGAGTCGAAGGTCACGTCCATCGGCGCCTGCACCTGAATTTCCTGCACAATCTCCATAGTCATATCCGCAGCATTTTTCGGAATCGAAATCATGTTTCCTCCTCGAATAAATTAAGTTCTCAAATCCCCGAGCCTTGTCAGGGCATGACTTTAGTCATGCCGCAAATTCCTCCAAATTATTTCGGCTTTAGCCGCTGAGGTTTGTCTCTTCTATCTTTCAACTCGACCTCGTCCACGCCACTCGTCGAGCCCCGCACGCTCGCCTCCGCCCGTTCCTTAATCCGCATCAATTGATTCGCCCAGTACTTCTCAAACGTCCCCGTCCACTCATGCAAAGGCCGAATGGCCTCCGCATTAGTCCGATAAAGTTTCTGCCGCCCCTCCCGCCGCACATGCACCAACCCCACATCCCGCAACACCCGCAAATGTTTCGACACCGACGGCTGCTCCAATCGCAACCGCACCACAATCTCGCCAACGGTCCGCTCCCGCACAGCCAAATACGATAGGATCGCCCGCCTCCGTGGCTCCGCCACAGCATTAAACGCATCCGACGTCGTAGCCGCTCGCGCCATGCCCGCACATTACATTCCCGTATCGGAATATGTCAAGCCAAATTGTTTTACGCCGCGATTTGCGGCAGCGCGTCAGCCGCCTGCTCGATGCTGTCGCGGCCCCAAGTACCGCCGGCGTCCCCGCCGGCATCCGACGACCCAAATTGCGCCACCACCAACTCTCCCCGCCGGACAACCAAAACCCAATCAATGCTAAGTTCTCGCAGTGCGTCTGCCCCCTGCGGATCCGCAAACTCGGCACAAAAACCCCAAAATCGACCCGCGCCAATTTTACGCAATCTGCTATTGCCCACCTAGGCACATCATAGAACTCCAGTACTATAGGTCTTAGTAAACACGCCACGTAGCCTCTCAAAAGGCCCCGGAAATCCGGGCCGAGAGGATCACATGCCCATCAAAACCGTTCTTTCCGCACTATTGGTCTCGGCCCTGGCATTCGCCCCCATCGCGGCAACAGCCCAAGAGCAATCAAAAGGCTTCGTGCTAGAAGACGGCACGCCAATCAAGCTAGTTCTCAGCGAGAATCTTTCATCCGCCAGCGCCCATACCGGCGATCTCGTAGCCTTCGAGACGGTAGAAGACGTCAAAGTGCAGGGCGTCGTCGTAATCCCCCGCGGATCAAATGCCTGGGCCACCATCACGGACTCGCAGCACAAGCGCCGTCTCGGCCGCGCAGGCCATCTCGATCTCAATATCGATAAAGTCCGTCTAGCCGACGGCGAGAAAGTTCTCCTCCGCGCCATCGCCGGCGGAAGCGGCGGCGGCCATCAAGGCGCGATGATCGGCGCAATGGTAGCCACGAGCATCGTAACGTTCGGCGGCGCCGCTCTGTTTCTCCTCATGCACGGCAAAGACATGAAGATTCCCGAAGGCACGCAGATAACGGCATTTATTCAAGGCGACATAACTCTGGACCCAGCGAAATTCACACCTGATGCTCTGGCACCGAAGTCAGTCGCTCCTGCACCAGCACCAACGCAACCTGTTACATCCCCAGAGCCAGCGGCAGCTCCAGGGCAACCGCAAATGAAGGTAGTCCCGCAACCGCAGGAAGAATCCTTAGGCGCCGCCGCTCGCAGACTGCGCGAACAGCAAGCGGCGCAGCAAACAGCCCAAAGGCCAGTGCAGCCGTAGAAGTTTCGTCTTGCTGCGCGCGCCGACAGCAATAGCCTAAGATCGACGAGCCTGGGGCGATGGGATTCGAAAAACTCTGTGGTGAAGACCCCGCCATTCGCTTAGAACAAAATCAGGAAGGATCTCGTCGCAAAACCCACTACGAGCAAAAAACGGTCGCCCTTTTGGCCGGGTCAGGGCTTCTCAGCCCTCTTCCCAACCGACTCCGCCAGCGGGCCCAAATCCCGAAGATTAGTAGTCAAGATGACTGCGTTGCGGGGACAGAAGAACGCAAAGATTGCATCGCCAACGTGGCGGCACGATTCAGGGTCGAGGGGCTCATGCGGATGTTTAATCAATCGTTTAAGCGCCTTGCGTCTCTTTTGATCCTCAGGCCGGCCCGAATCCTCGGGAATGGCATTCCGAAGTGCATCCAGTAGTTTCGGGGCGGCTTTGAGCTCGTCGGCCAGCGAGCACTCCTTATCGGGTTCGCACTCGGAAGGCGACATGACGAAGAACCCGTCTTTGCCGATATGTGGCTCGGCTTCTACATAACAGCTTAGTTCCTGTACCACCTGCCCAGCTAATTTGCGTCGTTTCCTCCAGCTTCGCACAATTAGAGAAGCGAGGGCTAGTCTATAGCTGTCCGCCATTTCGGAATCGGTCGAACCAAGGCATGTGTGCTCGGTCCGTTTCCATTTATTCACAGTCGCAGCGGCGTCGAGGGCCTCCATCGCCGTTGCCCGGCGGTAGCCAGATCGGGGAAGCGCTGATAGGGCTCGAAAAGTTCCCTGGAGAGAACCCGTGAAAACAAGTTTATCGTGAAGATACGCAAAATAACGCAGCGGCCCGGCTTTCCATTCCTTAATTGAATACACGGGAAGCAGAGTACGCTCGTGCCTATTTAATGCCGCCTTCGCTCTAAGCTGCTTTGGAGTCGTGGGCTTAAGAAGTAGGTCGGTTAAGACGGTAGTCTCGACATACGCGTCAGTCATTGCTTGCGGATCCAGAATCCTCCAACAGTCCTGCCAATTCCGGAGCGTCGACCGCTAATCCGTGCGCCTCGAGCTCCTCCACGCTGAGTATCCCGTGCTCGAGTGGCATCGCCGGACGAGTTCTCAATTCGCGCACGACGCGCCACATCACGTTTAGTTGCTCAGCCGACGGCGGCGCACCATCCAGATTCAGGAACGCAAAATGAAGCGAGTTGATAATTACGCCGAAACCATCTCCTATCGACCTCAGAGCAAACAACCTTGGCATCAGCATCGCGACTCTTTGCGCAAAATTGTCTGCTTCGATGGGGGTCTCGGCGGCTTGAGCCTTTGACAAAAGCTCTGATGCCTGCTTCAAGAGTTCTAGCGCCCTAACCATCTGCGAAGTAGTCCCCGGAACGTGTTCGTATAGACGGTCGATTTCAATTACGCGCGCGGCTGCATTTGCCCCTCGTGTTTCGAACACATATGCACTGACCGGAGCTTCGCCGCGGCCAGTTCGCTCGATGACGGGCAAGACCGACATATCTACAGCCTTCGGTGTCTGATGGTCGGTCGGCGGTGCCTTGGCCGAGCTAATTCGTGTGTCGGTCATTTCGGCCCTCCTTGTAAAATGCCATCGACCTCTCTGCGGACTATCCGCAACTTTTCCGTGACCCACTCCGCAGCGTTCCACTGCTCAATCTCAACCGGTGCCACAGTATAACAGTCAGTATCTAATGTTAGCACATTTAACTTCTTGTTCAACTTAGGAACGGCGTCTTGTAGCTCGGTAGGAACCGCGAGCTTTATCTCCACTGTTTCCGCTCTCAACCGTACGAATGCCCCGGCCTGGGAATCCTCCCACCGGAACATGACTTCGATGGGACTGTCGGAACTGTTAAATCGTTTCGTTGGCTTCAAGTTGACCAGCGCCATCGAAGCCAAGGCAGCCTTCGACTCATCCTCCTTCGAGAATTCTTTTCGCAAAACGTAGCGGAGCCCAATTCTGGTCAACACGGCAATCCCCAAGTGCTTGGTTATTGCACCGAAGAACTGTTTGCAATACTTCGGAAATCGTTCCGGTCCTGCGTGCGCCCCCCCTGTAGTAAACCTCGACGCTGCGAGCTCCAAGTGAAACGTTCCCTCTTCGGCCACGAACTGAGACTGCTGAGGAGTCGCAATTCCCAGAGTCACGTCAGTAAACTCGTCTCGCAGCTCGTCCAAGATCAGACCGGTTCGATCGAATAGAAAGTAGGCGTTCGCATAGCGGATTTCACAAGTGCAGCTAAACGGCTTGAAGTCGTCGATTGCTAGAGTGGCAGGCACGGGTCAGAGCAGAGATACTATCGCCTAACCCCAGACTCGACAAGTGTTGCGTCGCACGGCCATGGGAGCGGTCCGAAGGAGCCTGACACGCGATTCCGTTCGAAGGGACGTATCTCCATGGGGTGGATCGGGGTCGCGCGTCTTTCTTTGCCTCTCGTTTTTCTCCCTCGAAATATTGTTGACCAACTCGGCAACATATGTTACCGTATCTTCGGCTCCATCCGTGAGCCGCAGCAAATTGAACACAGGAGGACTGTGCGTGTCCTGAAGACAAACTGCCGGCAATTCCCCGCAGCCAACCTCCCTTCACAAACCGCCCGGGCCCATGTTCTGGAAGCCAAACGAAACCGGACAAAGAAAGCAGAAAGCGATCCCCCTCGCGCGCAAACGCCACCCGCAAACTGCCCCCCGCAAACCCGCCAATTCTAATCGGGAGACGATTTTATTAGAACCTAACGTAACTCCAACAAAACAAACAACGGAGGGTGGTTCTAATCGGGAGAAAAACGCCACTTTCACAACGCCCTCAACCCGCCAACTCCAGTCTTCGCCGAACCCCCAATCACCAAATTCTAATCGACAACCCAAATTATTAGAAACGCCGCAACTCCAACAAAACAAAAGACCGAGAGTCGTTCTAATCGACAACTTTTGCGCGATTTCACGATCGATTTTGACGCATCCGATAGGCTTTGCAAACGCGCGGCGAAGTGAGAGACTCCCGCGCATGCGAATCCCTGGCTTGCTGAAACACATCGGTCCGCGCGCCAAATCGGTCTTATTTCTCGTGACGCTTTTGCTCGCGGCGGGGGCGCTGCGGCCGCAGTCACCGCCGTCGATCAACGCCGATCGCTTGCGGCAGCACATAGCAGCCATGGGCGCTATCGGCAAAGATCCCGTAGCCGGCATAAGCCGCGTAGCCTACACCGACGCCGACAAACAAGGCCGGGAATACACAATCACCCTAATGCGCGCCGCCGGCCTAACCACAACCATAGATGCCGCCGGAAATATTTCCGGCCGCATCGCAGGCAGCGATCCAAAATTGCCCGCGCTAATAATCGGATCGCACGTAGACTCCGTCCCGCAAGGAGGCAATTTCGATGGAATCGTCGGCTCCTTCAGCGCCATCGAAGTAGCGCAGACTCTAGCCGAAGCGCGCATCACCACGCGCCATCCGCTCGAAGTCCTAGTCTTCCAAAATGAAGAAGGCGGCCTGCAAGGCAGCCGCGCCGTCTCCGGCGAACTGCACGAGCAAGATCTGAATCAAACCACCCGCAGCGGCAAAACCCTGCGCGAAGGCATAGCCTTCATAGGCGGTGACCCCGATCACTTAGCCACGGCCATCCGCAAGCCCGCCGACATTTTCGCCTACCTCGAGCTGCACATCGAGCAAGGCGGCACTTTAGCCAAAGAAAATATCGATATCGGAGTAGTACAAGGAATAGTAGGGAACTCGCGCTGGGATGTAACCATCGAAGGCACCGCCAATCACGCCGGCACCACGCCGATGAACGAGCGCCACGACGCATTGCTAGCCGGCGCAAAGTTCATCGAAGCCGTAAATCAAATCGTCACCAGCATTCCCGGCCGCCAAGTCGCCACAGTCGGCAAAATTCAAACGATTCCCGGCGCTTATAACATAATCCCGGGCAAAGTAATCCTCGGCCTCGACGTTCGCGATTTAGATCAGTCCCGCATCGAAATGCTATTCGGCAAAATGAAGGACGAAGCCCAAAAAATCGGCCAGGCCAGCGGCACCAAATTCAGCTTTCAGCAAGTGATTGACGACAAGCCCGCCCTCTGCAACGAGCGCGTGCGGCAGGTGATCGAACATTCCGCCAAGCAATTAAAGTTCACCACCAAGTCGCTGCCCAGCGGCGCTACCCACGACGCGCAAAGCATCGGCCGCCTGGCCCCCATGGGGGTGATCTTCATTCCAAGCATCGGCGGGATAAGCCACGCCCCCCAGGAATTCTCGCGCGCGCAAGATATATCGAATGGCGCGAACGTGTTGTTGCGCTCGGTGATCGAGCTGGACGAGGGAATTTGAAAATAATCGAGCGTCGGGGCCGGGGTGAATGGCGCGAGTTGTGGCAAACGACAATCGGCGGGCGCAGCAAGCGGGCGCCCCTACGGATGGACAACGGCGGCGGCGGCTTCGAATTGGCGCGTTACTGATGGGCGGCCGAACACGATGAACGTGAATACGCCTAGGAGCGTGCCGTAGGGAACGCCGAGGCAGCAAATCGCGGCCATCACCATGCAAAAGGTGCGCGACTTGCGCTGCTTGATGCAAATCCCAACGCGAAATTTCAGCGCGGCAACAATCAACGCAAACGAAAATATCCCCAACCCAATTCCGACGATCGCCCAACCAATAAACGCAGAAGAAGGCCCATTCGCGCCGCCTGCGCCGAACGAATGCTTCGACAACGTCACGAGCACCCCAACGCCAAACACCACATAAATCAAACTAAACAGCGCCAAAGCCGCCGTCATCGCCGCCGAAATGAAGTACCCAATCGACAGCAGCTTCAAATGCTCATCATCAACAGCCCGTTGCCGGTCAAATGGTTCGCTCATAAGCGCAGCAAAAATAATCCGGGAAGTTTCCAGCGAAAATCCCGCCCTATTTCTTCGCCAGACTCCGAATGAACGCCAGCAGATTCGCCAGATCCCCTTCCGAAAGCCCCTTCACCGGTTTCATATTCCCCTTGCCTTCGGTAATGATCTTTTTCAATTCCGCATCGCTCAAAGCTTGCACGTCCTTGCTGGCCAGATTAGGAATCGTAAGCTTAGACGCTTTCGCCATGGGCCCATTGCCCGAGGCGTCCGCTCCATGGCAGATCGCGCAATGCTGCCGAAATGTCTCTTTTCCATCCTCCGCGCTTCCTGCACCCGCGGCGAACGCCGGTGACGCCACTCCAAACAGCAATACACCCGCAACGATCAAACGCCTCATGAACTGCCTCCTCGACTATTTTCCACGTTCCGGTTCAATTTTGCGAATCATCAGGTACAACCCGATCAGAACAAACATAATGATCACTACGGCGACCAGCAGTCCCTTGCGGCGGTACTTCACTTCCGCCATGGCATTCTGTCCAGCCTGCAAACCCGCCGCCGATATCTTGAGTCCCCCGTCGATATCGCTCTTCACCGCTTCGCGCCGGACCGCATGAATCTCCACGCGCGCCTTCAACAGACTGTTACGCGCCTCCGCCTGCGCCAACTGTGCCTCGCCGACTTCCACACCAGCTCGTTCGGCACGGCCCAGCAATTCGTCGGAGCGCGCGATCGAGGAGTCCAGATTGATCAAATCATCGTGCAGCGCCTTGGCGGTCTCAAATCCCGGATCGCCTTCCACGTGACAATTAATGCAAACGGCCCCCTGCCCGGTTCCAATCAGTGCGTCGGTGGGATGCACGATGCGATGGTTCGTGTGGCACGTCACGCATCCGGGCAAACTCATGGACGCAAACGCGTCCTTGTGCGGCCCCGAGTCAAATAATTGCGACTGGAACACGTGGCACGTCGCGCAGACGCGTGCCACCGATTCCACTCCCGGCGGCGCAGCTCCATGGCTGCCGTGGCACGTCGAGCAAGTCGGCGCGCTCAAATCCCCGCGCACCGCCAGCGCATCGTGATGCACGCTCGCCGAATAATCTGCGAACTGATCCGTAGCGATGCCGTAAGGCTTCATGTAGGCGGCATCCGCATGACACCGCGCGCAAGTTTGCGCCACATTCAGCGGATGAACTTTGGAGCGCTGATCGTTGGGCGGCTGAATGTCGTGCACGCCATGACAATCGACGCACACCGCGGCCTTCTCGTCGCCCTTGGCCAGCAGCTTCCCGTGCACGCTGGTCTGATACTGGCTGAATTGGTCTGTGCGCACGGACGGATTGTAGTTGCGCATATAGGCCGCGTCGGAATGGCACTTGGCGCAAAGTTCCGGGATTTGCTTGCGCTCGATGTGCCCGCGAAATCCAGCCGCAGGGCTCATCGCACGCGCCATCTCGTCACTGGACGGATCGCCGCCGTGGCAACTCGCACAGACAATCCCTTTTTCCGCGTGCACGCTGGACAAGAATCCCTCACTGTCCACATGAAATGCACCCGTCTGCTTTGAATGGCACTCGAGACAACTGTTCTTAGTCTGCGCGCACAACGGGGAAGCGGCGGCGAGCGTAATCGCCCCGCCCAAAAGTACCAGCGCCGCGCCGCGAATCAACTTACCCTCAACGACGCGCCAAATTCACTTCGCCATGTATCCATAAGCCGTCAGCACGATGATGTAAGCCAACGCGAAAATCCCCGCTCCGCCCACCCAACGCGAAGCCCGCCCGCTATCTCGTCGATCGAAGAACGGCAGCAGCGCCCACACCGTCGCCGCCGCTCCGAAGCCCACAACTCCAAGCAAATCGCCGGGCACCGGGCCAATTTTTGCCGGAAGCATTTTCAAAGTTTGGAACATAAACATGAAATACCACTCCGGACGAATGCCGGCCGGAGCCGAAGCAAAAGGATCCGCCTTGACGCCAAGCTCCCAGGGCTTGAAAGCGGCCAGCGCTCCCAGAATCGCCAGCGCCAGATACCAGGCCATCAACTCGCGCAGCAAAAAATTCGGAAGAAAAGGTAATTCGCTTTTCGTAGCGGGCTTTTGCTGCCACTGCTCCTCCACGGATGGCGGCACGCTCATCCCGAAGCGCTGCACCAAAAGAAGGTGCAGTCCGACGAACAGCGTCGCCAGTCCGGGCAGCAGCGCCACGTGAAAGCCGAAGAAGCGCGTCAAAGTAGCGGCCGTCACGTCCTCGCCGCCGCGCAGCAACGTGAGCATCCATTTGCCGATAATCGGAACCTGTCCCGGAATATCGGTGCCGACTTTAGTGGCGAAAAACGAAAGGGTATTCCACGGCAGCAAATATCCGCTGAAACCAAATCCGAGAACGATCAGCAACAGCACAATGCCGCTCAGCCACGTCAGCTCCCGCGGCTTGCGGTACGACTTGAGAAAAAACACGCTGAACATGTGCGCGAAGGCGGTAAGGATCATCAAATTCGCGCTCCACGAGTGGATCGAGCGGATCAGCCAACCGAAGCGCACCTGCGTCATGATGTATTGCACGCTTTCGAAGGCGTCCGCGGGCGTGGGCCGGTAGTAAAGCAGCAGCAGAATGCCGGTGATCACCTGGATGATGAAGAGAAAGAGCGTCATGCCGCCAAGGAAGTAAAAATAAGAGAAGCGGTGAATCGGCACCGTCTTCTTGCGCAGAAAGTGAACAATCTCTTCGACGCCGAAGTGGTCGTCGAGCCATGCGTACGTTTTCGCCAGCGCACTCATCTAGGAGTTCCGCCGCCGCTGCACGTAAATTTCATCGCCTTTTACGAACACGTCGTAATCCTCCAACGGACGCGGCGGCGGCCCGCTCAGATTGCGCCCGTTGAGGTCGTACATTCCGTTGTGACAAGCGCACCAGACGTTGTGCAGATCGCCGCGGTATTGCACCGTGCAACCGAGGTGCGTACACACGCCGGACATCGCGTGATATTTTCCATCCGAGGTCAAAATCAATAGGGCTGGACGGCTCCCGAAGCGAAAAATCTTGCCCGCGTTTGGTCTCAGCTCGCCGATTTTTCCGGCCAGCACGGTGTCGCTCGAAAGTTCAGCGGAAGGAGGAGGAATCAGATAGCGCAAAACAGGGTAGAGAAACGATACCAGAGACGCCACGATCCCGGTCCCCAGAAACACCTCTACGAAATGGCGCCGCTTCGGATGAGCCGGTCCGTTTTCGTTCGTAGTCGTCAAAATGCACTCTTGATCGAGCTATCGGAATGCCACGCGAACTTCTTTAGGGCTGGGCCGTCGCTGGGAATCCCCTAGCGGTGATACTCGCGCGTGAGTCTAGCATGATCCGCGCTGGGAGCTAGTGACGTTCGTCACAAGCGGCGCGCGCACGCCAAACCACCCTACGTAGTTCCGCACGAAGTACGGCCGGAAGCGAGCTCTACTCGCCGCGCGCCGCCATCAAAGAATCAGCGGTGATCCCGAACCGGTATTAACGCGACGAATCAGGCTTTCTTCCTCCGCCGTCGCGATTTGCTCCGAGCCTCGACATCGCCGCGCGCGCCCGCGCTGTCTTGACTCGAATAGTGCGCCATGGCGTGGCGCAACAGCCAATTCGCCTTGGTCTGATATCCGCGTCCCCCCGATTTCAGCCAAGCGATCACGTCAGCATCCAAACGCATCGTCACCGGCTTCTTCACCGGCCGGTAGAATTTCCCGATTTCGGAGCCACTCCAATCGAGAACTTCCGGAGCATCGGAAAAATCAATGTCGGCGTCGCGCTTTGCGGCGATGGCGCGAATGTCGCGCTTCTGCTCTTTCGTGCGATTCTTCATAAGCTTTCCTTTCGCGGGATGTAGCGGCGCGCGCCGAGATAATGCGAATCACTTCATCGCCGTGATTCTCATAAAGCATGTGAACCACCAGCAGAATTGATCCCAGCCCTATCGCGCCGACAGTGATCCAGCGCTCCTCATCCTCCGACGCGGAGTCGCGCTGCGTCATGGCGTAGGGGTCCTCGAACACAAGAACCGCCGTCGCAAATCGAACGCCATGCTTGCGAAGGTTTTGCCGATTCTTGTTCTCGTCCCATTCAAAGCCCATGCGCAGACATCACATCGCCACTATATTCGTCACAGCTCGATATGTCAATACATGTGTACGTACACACTTGGATGGGCGGATGGCGAACTGCGAACGCTTGGTGACTAAAGGACGAAAGGGTTATGGCGGAGAGGGTGGGATTTGAACCCACGGTCCCGGTTTTGCCAGGACACTCGCTTTCGAGGCGAGCTCTTTCAACCGCTCAGACACCTCTCCGCGGTCAGGTCACTAGATTATCAAACGCCACAACGCCCCTCAACTATTGCCGAGCGCCGAGAACCCAAGTAGCGCCGGCGTCCCTGCCGGCATCCGACGACCACCGCCGCCCCCAATGCCCAAACTCAAGCTCGGCCTCTTAATTCAATTCATTGCACGCAAGCCAAAAAGCCGTTACCGTATCGAGCAATGAGCACCGAAAACCCAACTCTAGACATCGGCGACCAAGCCCCTGATCTCATCTATCGCACAAGCGAAGACACAGAGCGCCATCTCGCCGACACGTGGGCCAATAATCCAGCTCTAGTAATCTGGCTACGCCACTTCGGGTGACCCTTCTACATGGAAGCGCTAGCGCAGTTGCGCGAGCAAGGTCCCGAACTGGAAAAACTTGGCGTCCAGCTAGCGTGCATTGTGCAAGGCGATGCCGAGGAAGCGGCAGAATTCTGCGGCCAATACGGCATGGCGCAAAAATGCATCCCCGATCCGCAGAAAGAAACCTACCGCAAATTCGGATTGGATCGCGCCACGTGGGGATCGTTGCTTTTCCCGTCGCCAGAACTGAAGCAGCGACGAAAAGAAAATCGCGCAGCAGGCTTCGCAGTAAGCTTAAAAAAATCGCTCAAAAGCCATTGAGACATCCTGCTGTTGCCAGGCGCAGCGATCGTAGGCAAAGGCGGAGAGATTTTGTGGCTGCACCGGGGAAAAAATCCCGCCGACTTGCCCGACGCAAAGGCACTTATCAACGAAACTAAAAAGCGATTATCGTGAAAGCGTAAGCATCGAACGGCCGTAGGGCAGGCGCTTTATGCCGGGCCTCTTCATGCGACCACAAAATTAAACGCACATTCGTAGACTCAGCAAGAATCGCGTTCGTCGATTTTCTTTTCGCCGATGCGCAACCCTACCGCCGCGCCGCGAAGAAAGTTTGCAAAAGCGCCACCGATTCGTCTGCTAAAACGCCCGCGGTAAATTCCGCGCGATGATTCATCCGCGCATCATCCAATAATCGAAAGCAGCTGCGGACCGCGCCAGCCTTAGCATCATCAGCGCCATAAACCACACTCGCGACGCGAGCTTGAATGAGCGCGCCGGCGCACATGGCGCAAGGCTCAATCGTCACGTAGAGCGCAGCATCGGTAAGCCGGTAGTTGCCGATTCTTTTTGCCGCCGCGCGCAGAGCGACGATTTCTGCATGCGCCGTAGGATCGCAATCCCGGATGGTCCGATTCCCGGCGCGCGCGATAACGCGATCCTCAGCCACAATCACCGCGCCAATCGGTATCTCGCCGCAATCTGCGGCCGCGCGAGCTTCCTCCAGCGCTAGTTGCATCCATCGGATATCGTTCACGCAGTTGTCGTTCATGGTGTTCGAACACCTAGGGCCGTGGCATTGGAAAACCCAGGGCCAAACCGGGCCGGTCGTGAACCCCGGCCCCTACGCGCGCGCAATACTGCTACAGATCCGCGTCTCATCTTGACAACCCCAATCCCGAACGTCAAACTACGTCCACGATGAATCAATTATTGCGGCGCCTTTTTCTAGTCGACCTATTAAAAGGCATGTGGGTCACCTTCCGTTATCAATCTCCAAAAAATATTTACACCGAGCAGTATCCACTCGAGAGGCCGATGGTGGCGGAGCGATATCGCGGGGCTCCGCGGCTGAATATCAACCCGGAAACAGGCGAATCGCTATGTATTTCGTGCAATTTGTGCGCACTGGCGTGTCCGGAAAATTTGATCGTGGTGGGATGGCAGCGCGATGACGCTACGCGCCGCAAAGTCCTCACCACTTTTACGTACGATACTTCGCGCTGCATGTTCTGCGGCCTGTGCGAAGATGCTTGCCCCACGGATTGCCTCGAACTCACGCAAGATTTCGAAATGGCTGCCTACACCCGCGAAGGCGCAATATGGGACCGCCATCGCCTGGAAGTAGGCCCGACGCCGGCGCACTACACGCGGTAGATGAATTCCGGCGCACACATCCAGCAAATTTTGGTTCTGCGGCTTCCTCTCCAACCGGCGAAGAAACTGATACTCGCGTTCAGCGGCGTCCATCCCGATGGAACTACGTAAAGATCCGATCACAAAAAGCTGGGTGGTAGTAGGCCCCTCGGATCAAGCCCGAGTGCCTGATGATCCGTGTCCTCTCTGCCCGGCAAATCTAACGCGATCAAACGCGTTACTCTATTTTCCCGATGCCCAAAAATGGCAAGTCTGCGTGATCCCGCACCCCCGCCCGCTCTATCACATCGAAGGCGATTCCGGCCGCTCTGCAATCGGAATCTACGATCGCATGTCGCCGGTCGGCGCCCACGAAATCGTAATTGAAACCCAAGACCACGGCCGCACCATGAGCGAGATGAGCGATGACGAACTTCACGCCATCCTCGATGCCTACGCCGTGCGCATCGCCGATCTAAAACGCGATCCGCGCTTCAAATACATCACCGTGTTCAAAAATCGCGGCGCACTGGCCGGCGCCGAATGGACGCATTCCCACTCGCAAGTAACCGCCACCACTTTCGTCCCGCGCCGCATTCTCTACGAACTGCGCGCCGCAAGAGAATGGTTCCGCGACAAAGAGCGCTGCGTCTTCTGCGACATCCTCCGCCAGGAAGAAAAGCAAAAAGTCCGCATGGTCGACACAGTAGGCGATTACGCCGCCTATTGTCCCTACGCTTCGCGCGTCCCCTTCGAAATCTGGATTCAGCCGCGCACCCACAATCATCAATTCGAGACGCTGGTCTCTTCCGAGAATCGCAGAAATCTGGCCACATTGCTCGGGCGCACGCTACGCCGCCTCGCGCAAGTCTGCGAAGGCTTCCACATGGTCGTCCACACCGCGCCCAACACCCTGCAAACCAAAGGTGAGCTAAGCGAATATTGGAAAACGATAGCCGGCGATTATCACTGGCACTTCGAAATCCTGCCCATAGTAGAGTCGCGCAGCAAGTCCTACAGCATCAAAGAAGTCTATTTCAACGGCCGCTCCCCGGAAGACGCCGCCGACCGCCTACGCAAAATCGACCCAGGCCAGTGAAGCCAGCCGATCAAGCCAAAGCCGTGGTTCTCGGAGGGGCGGGTCTTCAGCCCCGCCCGCATTTCGGCCCGCCTTTTGTCGGTGTGTCCCGCAACTCGCAGCGAGGCGGAATAATCAGCAAGGCAATTTTCCTCATCTTCCTCGTCTTCGTCATCGGCCTACTCTACGTAGCCCGCCATCCCATCCTCCGCGCCGCGGGACGCATCTGGATCGTCGATGAAAATCCCGTCCGCTCCGACGCCATCGTCGTCCTCGGCGACGACAACTACAACGGCGACCGCGCCACAAAAGCCGCCGAACTCCTAAAATCCGGCTGGGCACCGAGAATCGTAGCCAGCGGGAGATTCCTCCGTTCCTACACCAGCATCGCCGATCTAACTGAACACGATCTAAGCGATCGCGGCGTCCCAGTAGACGCGATCCTAAAACTAACCCACCGCGCCGAAAACACTCGAGAAGAAATCGACGTAATCCGCCGCCTGGCCAACGAAAAGCACTGGCACAAGCTGCTAATCGTCACGTCCAATTACCACACCCGCCGCACCGCCTTCATCTGCGGCCGCATGTTCCCGCAAGACGTGGCAGTCCAAGTAATCGCCGCCCCCGACGCCGACTACAACCCCGACACCTGGTGGCAAACCCGCGAAGGCGAAAAGCTCTTCCTGCACGAAACGGTTGGCTACGTAGTAGCCATGTGGGAAGTCCGCCGTCATTAGGGGCGGGGGGTAATCTCCCGCCCGTTTTGGCCTTGGGTTTTCGTCCCCGGGCCACACCTCGCGAACCCCAGACGCTGCTAATTTCGCACCCGTTCCCCGCCAAATCTCATTCGCCTTTTCTTCGCCAGCATTCCCGCAACAGTACCAAATAAGCTCCATTCGCCCACCTTTGCGTTTACACTGGCCCCCGCCTGTACTATATTCCAGGTGCGAGCTTTTGGGTGCCCCTTCAAAGGACAGGCCACCAGCCCTATCCAATGTTCGCGGCTGAACTTTTTACCGGTTCTTCCGATAGTTGAGTCTAGGCGGGCGTAAGCGTACGGGTCCGGGCTACGATGATTCAGCCCGGCGAAGATAATGTCCCGATGCTGCGCAGTCGTTGAATTTTCCCTCGACTCGAAACACGGAGAAACCGATGGTGCTGACCTGGGGTATGAACTGGCAACTTAAGACGCGTTCCGCTATGCCCGCTGCCGCTGCGGTGCCCGGCCCGAAGACTGCCGCCGCACCCGCCGCAATTCCCACCCGCGTTTCCAACGGCCTGAAAGAATTCCTGTGGCTGCTCAGCGATTCCGGCAAAGGCAAGCTCCTCGATCTAGGCCAAGTCTCGCAGAACACCCTGAATTTCTTCATCGAAAAAGGCTTCCGCGTAACCACGGAAGATTTCCTCCGTTCCTGGAAAGAATTCATGAACGACGAGGAAGAAAAGCGCCGCAAAGTCCTGCTCAGCAAAGAAGGCGAATTCGCCACTCCTGACGCTCTAGCCGCCGATTTCCTGGAAGGAATCCTGCAATACGCGCCGGAGACATTTCATGGCGTGCTGGCCTGGGATCTATTCGATTACATGGAGCCGGAGCTGCTCTCCCGCGTAGTCTCGCGCCTCCACGATATTCTCAGACCCGGTGGCTTGGTCCTCTCGCTCTTCCACAGCCGCACGCCCGATAAATATTCGCGTTACCGAATTCTCGAAAATCAAACTCTCGAAGTGTTGCCGACGCCGGCGCTGGCTCCGCACGTCCGCGTCTTTCAAAATCGCGAAATTCTGGATCTCTTCGGCAAGTTCCGCTCTTCCAAATCCTTCGTAGGCCGCGACCAAATCCGCGAAGCCCTATTCCTCAAATAGCGAGTCCACCGGCGCAGGCGCTACTGTCTGCGCGCGCCGTCAACAGCACTAGTCTCGCGCCCTCTAACTGCAGCACAAAGCGGGCGTTTCTGAGATGCCCTCGCCTAAGGCTGGTATCCGTCCGACATCCACTTTGCGAATAGATCGATGCGATCCTGAGGCCAAGGACCTTCCCCTCTCGGGGGCGGGGGCGGCATCACCGCGCCGCCGATTCCCCGAATGCGGTCGTAGATGGCGGCCGCGTTGGTCTTGACGTCATCATAACTGCCCAGGTTAAACGCCGGGCTCATGCCACGAATGTCTCGCTCCGTAAAAAGCGGGCGAATGTCGGCTTGAAAGCTGACCGGTTTCGTCATTGCTCCTCACAGTCACTGGATTATGATCACGCCGGGCTTGCGCCTCGTGATTTTAACTTCTTCCCGACAAGCGATATTGCGCCAGCTCAGCGATATCTACTGACAACCTAGCAGTCATCGTTACTACTTCTTTCCTGCAGAGGGCGGCTTCGGCGCGCCAGGCTTGTTCCATCCGTGGAAGCGCGACAACTCGCCGGCGTTCCATGCCTCGCGCAGTCCCGGCTTGCTCAAATCCCAATCGGGACGGATTTCGCTGCTCACCGCTCGCAGATCTCGCCACAGGTCCGCCAGCGACGGGCGGCCCCAGAACCAGTAGCCATTGTAGATGCTGTGAATCACGAGGCCCGGCTTGAGCACCAGCGTATGCGGGATCATCGGATTATTTTCGGGGTCGGTGTATTCCTGGATGTCTAGATCCTTCTGAATCGTTCGGCCGGGGTCCGAAAGGAATGTCCACTGTGCTCCGACTGACGCACGGAATTCCTGAAGTGTGTGGTGATCGTCGGTGGTAATCGTGGCCACCTGCGTATAGGCCACCGCGATTTTCGGGAAGAAGGCGGCGAGATCAAGATGCTGCTGATGCTCCTTGGGGCAATAGTGGCCGCGCGCGAGTGTGAGGATCAGCGGGTCGCCGCCTTGCAGTTCGCTGAGTTTGCGCCGCGTTTCCGTCTGATCGGGCAGTTCGTAGTCGGGGAAAATTGCTCCTGGCACGATATCGGAACGCATGATTCCGCTCCTCCCATAAATCCGTGGCGCCGCTTCGATTCCGTTGCTTTCAAAGATCCAGAGTGACGCCCCCGGCCGGCTGGGAACAGCAAACGAGCACATTGCCGGGTGCCGGCCTCTCCAGCGGCTCAGGATTATACGTAATCGACCCGGCGATCAAACCCGTCATGCACGTATGACACACTCCGGTCCGGCACGACCATCGCACTGGAACATCGCACGCTTCTGCCAGTTCAAGCAAGGTCGCGAATTTCGCATCCCAAGCGGCGGTGATCCCGCTGCGCGCGAATGAAATTGGGGGGCCGGTTCCGCGCGGCCCTTGCGGCGGGTGCGGAGCGCGAGCTACCTGGGCCATGCCAGGAGTTATCGCCTCGAGAGAACCGAAGATTTCCGTGTGCACATTTCCGGCGGGCACGCCCCAGCTTCGCAGCCCATCGCGCATACTCTGCAAGAATGAAGTGGGGCCGCACAGATAGAAGTCGCTGCCCTGGGGCACGCCAATTTTTTTCAGCAAAGCTGCGTCGATGTGGCCGGGAGCATCAAATTCGGCGCCGATTTTGTCGGCCGCAGTGGGTCTGCTGTAGACGACGTATCCTCGTGCGCGAGCCAACTGCTTCAGTAACGCACGCGCTTCTTCCGCAAATGGATGGTCGGCGCTGTTGCGCGCCCCATAGATCCACCAAATCTCTTGTTGCGATTTTTCGGCCGCCAGTGCGTGCAACATCGACATCACCGGCGTCGCGCCCACTCCAGCGCTTAGAAGAACCACGGCAGTTTGGTTGGGACGCAGCGTAAAGCTGCCACGCGGTGCGCTCACATCCAAGTGATCGCCTTGTTTTGTCTGGTTGCATAGAAACGAACTTCCGATCCCATTCGATTCTTTTTTGACGCTGATGCGCAAATGATCGGCTGCCGGCAAATCCGAGAGCGAATAGCTGCGCAGAACCGGCGGTTTGTCCGCGTCGAGAGCCAAGCGCAAAACAACAAATTGCCCCGCCTCGAAGCGCGCGAGCGGTTGCCCATCGATGGGCTTCAGAATGAAGGAAGTTACGCTATCGCTTTCCTTATGAATATTCGCGACGCGCATCTGTCGAAAGCCGGGCCATGCCGGCGCTTGTTCCTCGTAGGCTAGTCCAGGATTTCCCGCCGTCGATTTCGAGCTCAAGTATTGCTGCAGCATCGCTTCGAACGAACCCCGCCAACCCTTGCTAAGCGCAGGAATCCGCAGCGCGCGTTGCAATTGCTCGGTGGAATGTCCCGGCAAATACAGCAGAGCGTCGACGTCGGCCACACTGATTCGCTCCGGACCTTCAGCAATTTTCACAATCTCGTCGCCCGCTCCAACTTCTCCTTCCTGCAACACGCGAAAATAGAATCCTGGTCTGTGATGTCCAACGACTAGGGCTGCTATCCGCGGGTCATTCATGCGAATGCCAAGGCGGTAGCAGGTCACGCGCGGCTGCGACACTTCAAATGTCGCGCCACCAATGCGGTAGCGATCGCCGATGCACACCTCATTGTCAAGAAGTCCCTCAACCGTGAAGTTTTCTCCAAATTGGCCAAATACAAAGTCCTTACGTCCGAGAAACTCTTCCCAGTAGTGATAGGCGTCCATCTGATAAACGAACACGGCGCGCTGCTCCCCGCCATGACCGGCGAGATCCGCTTGGCCGTCGCCAACAATGTTGAGCGTGCGCACCATTTGCCGTCCTGCGACTGGGCTTTTCCAGACCGCGGTGCGGACGATCTTGCCGTTCCAAGTCACGTCGCGTGGAAGGCCGACATTTACTGAAAGCAATTTAGGCATTCATACCCTGTCGAAATCCGCCCTCCGGCTGCGGTCCTACTATATTCGTGCGTCAGCCGGTTTATACGCAGGCAACGTTCCAGCAACCAGCATCGATTTGCGGCAGTCGATCAGCTCAGTAACTTCCCGGCAAGCCAGTAATCGACGCTGAACTTTCCCGGACCAGCGAAGAGCAGCCAGATAAAGAAGAGCACATAGAGGACTTCGGGAAGATAGAGGAAATCGTCCAGCCAGTTAAGACCCGAAAGTCCTTTAGGCAGGGTGGAAATCGCCTCGGTCAGCGTCGCGACAATCATATCGATCATCAAAGCCACGCTCGCGGCGCTGGAAACAAGTCCTACGGCCAGCAATGATCCCGCAACAAATTCGACACTCGCCACGAAATAAGCCGTCTGCCGCGGAAACGGAACTTTGGCCTTCACGAGCGTCTCGTAAACCGGTTTCGTGCCGCCGGCCACAAACAATTTGTTTGCCCCGGAGATGGCGAAGAACAACCCAATCGAAACGCGTACCAGCAGGATGGCATATTGTTCCAAATCACCGCTGCCCAGCAGCGCAAATTGGACCAAGCGCTTCCAATCCATCTCTTATCCCTCCATTGATTTCGTTCTCGAGATTATGCGTCCATCCGTTCGACCCATTTCGCGCGGAATGCGGGAGCTGGAAAGGGATCCGCAAAGTACTGCGTTTCCCGCGCAACCTTCACGCCACTGAACTCCATGATGCTCACGGTATACGACGGCTTGCTGTCATACGTCAGGATGAATTCGGTGACCCACAGATCGCCGCTGCCAATGATTCGCCGGACAGTAAACCGCTTATTGCTCGGCTGACTTTCGCGTTGGCCCTGTATGTTGCTGCGGCCGCGGGTTCGCTCGCCCGACTGCGGATAGTCGAGCACCGCATCCTCGAGATAGATGCGGTGCTCCGTTTCGAAATCGTTGGCATCGGACGCAGCCCAGTGCTGATCGAGTGCCGCACGGATCTGTTGATCTCGCGCCGAATTATCCTGCTCCGTCTTTTGTGGATCGCTCATCTTGGACCCTCAATCTGACAAGACGCTAACTGGACCAAGCGCTTGCTGACCCTCGATTGGTCCGCTCTTAACTCACCGGCTTCCCCACATAAAATCCGTCCGCCGTAAATCTTTTCTCGTTCGTAGTAACGCCGGCCGAGTCAGAAGTAAAAACGAAGTGGAATAGCGGCGCCCCACACTATCGCGATCCGCAGAATGGTTCAACCGCCGAACGATCCGCGACGCGTTCCAGGCGTTCGAGCGCCGCCGTGGTCGTGGGGGGTGGGGGTCGCGCGCGGGTTCGCCTTATCTTCGCCTGGAATCGAAGGGATAATTCGAAAAATAATCCGCGCGCGGATTTTGAGTGGTGGGGGAGTGTCCCGATTGTTTTTGCGGCGGTGCTTTGTTTTCAGGGACTTACGTGGGGCAACAATATTTGAGTGTCCCGATTGTTTTGATTCGCTTTTTATTCGCTAAGGTGCGGGGCAAGACGACGGTTGGCGCCCTCGTGCTTCGCGCTCAGGTCAGCAACCAGCCCCAAATCCCAGTACAACGGGCGTCTTCCGGTGTTGCGAAATCCTGGATTATTCGGAAGAACTACGAACAATAAGGCCGAAACATGGCGGAAAGCCCCACCCTCGATAAACCCGAGGATCGGGCACCCACCCCCAAAATCCAACCTCCAATTCAAGATCAAGAGCTATACATCTCCGTCAACACTGACAGGGGAATTATTCACCCAGATAAAGCGAATGATCCAGTCGAAAAATACGGAGAAGGGAAGCCTGTGGGCCACCTGCCGCTGTTCCTCAAGTAACCGGGTAGCCTTTTCCGAAGGTGTTGAAGTGGGTGCCCCGCTTAGCTCCAAGCGACCTGAGTCCAAGCCCCGCTGCCCCGCTGCGACTAGCGCCGGCCGGCGGGCTCGCACATCTGCGTAAACGCGCCGAGAAATTCCGCGACCTCGTCGAAAGAATGATGGGCAAGGTCAACTAGGCCTTTAGTCGGACTTAGCGCGAACTGGAGTCCTATGTTCGGGTCCTCAGCCCAAAGGGCGGCAAGAAAGCTCCTTAGCCGAAACTTGTCTTCCTGATTCCTCGTTCGACCGCCGGTTAAACATCCACGAAAGGCATCGATACAGGCAGCGACTTCGGCGTTCCGCTCGTTCATACCTACTAATAGCATTGTATCGAGGCTGCCTCGAGTCGGGCCGCCGGCCACCGTGTACGGCAACATCATGACAACTACGGCAGGGGGATCGGTCCCGTTGAATCTCGCGACCCGGAGGGGCTGGTCGGGATAAGGCAGCTTCCCTCTCTTCAAGAAACCTCTAATGCGATTGAAATTCTCCTCGGGAGTGTCGTCGTTGTCCCCAATTACCAGCAGGCCCCGAAGCCGGTCAAAGTTCGGGCGTAGTCTCAAGCCTTCAAGGTAAGGCTTGAATTTTCCGCTGCCGCCGGCGTTTTCAATTTGGATCGCAGAGAGTTCCACGCCCCGAACCGAGCATAGGTGAGAGATGAACGAAGCGTCTCCTTCTCCCTCTCCGACGACAAGGTAGTCCAGCGAAAGTGCAGGTACATGAGCAGCCAATGGGCTCACGTCACCTCACTTCGAAATTGCTTTCGATGGCGGCCGTGGGATCTCCGAGAATTTTTATGGTCGACCCCGAGTCGGTACGTTCAGCGCGTAGGAGCGCAAATTCGTCGCTGCCGCCCTTGCGTTCCTTGATTATCGGCAGCAGCATTTGTAGAAACTCATAACTGTGGGTCGACGCGATGACCTGCACAGCGTGCTCCTGGCAGAAAGAGAAGATCGCACGTAGAAGTTGGGAGAGATTCGCGTGATAGAAGCCGACCTCAATCTCGTCGATTAAGAGTACGCCACCAGGATTTGTCGCGATGGCTACCATGACGGATAGAAAATGCGTGAGACCGGAGGATATGAGGCCTATAGGCAGTTTCTGGCCGATTGAGCTTACGGAGGCGCAGAGCGCCAGGTCCCCGGCTACACTCTCTACGCTAAGATCTTGCACAGACGGAAAAATGGAATTAAGGACTGCCACAAGCGAAGCGGTCCGCTTCCTAATGCTCAGCTCAGAGAAAAGCTGAGCAATGGCGGCCGCCTCGTTTATGACGGGAGAAGTGAACCAGACAGGGTAGACGTTGTTGAATCCCGTAAACCGCAGTATGCCATCTTTTATGTCTACCCTCGCCTTCATCTGCCGACCCTTCGATGTCCAATTAAAGACGATGGGATCGACGAGGAACGCGTTTTCTTCAAGCTCTTGCACAGTGGCCGCGCCGCTCGCCGTCCTAGAGTACTTTTCGTGGCTAGGGTAGCTGATCCGCAGGGCTCGCTCGCTGCGGTCGCTGTCAACGAGACGGATGCTAGCAGGTCTTCGTTTTTCGAAATTAAAGAAAATGTCCCTGAACAGTGATTCGTAGGAGGCGCGCGTCCCGGTAAGCCGAAACACGGCGCTAAAGCCGCGCCATTGTCGGAGCCTCATCCAGACTTCCGGGCTCGCCCCTCCCACTAGAAACACGGACTCGAGGAATGCGGTCTTTCCGCTTCCTCCTTCGCCGACGAGGATGTTGAATTGCTTCAAGTCGCGCAGGTAGAGGCTCTTGAAGCACCTAAAATTCTTGATCTCGAGTGATTGGATCATTTTTGTGGTTTAGCGATCGAATAATATGGCACCCTAGCCCGACATGTCGAGCGTCACTTTCCAAAATGTCGGCGGGCGGCCCACCGGATCTCGTCCTGCGCATCTTTCCGGCGGGCGGCACAGCCTCTGCAGCGTGCGCCCGAGCTTCATGGCCCGCAAATCTCGCAGACATGGATGCTCAATGGGTGGGCTTCGGAACCCAGATACGTTTTCCGGGGGCATATTCGATATACTCGGGAATCTCCCGAGACTCAGCTTCGTTCACGAAATCCCCAGCGATCCACCTTTTCAAATCCTCGAGGTCTCTGAGTCGGACTATATGCGCTCGGTTTTGAGCCTCCCATTGTGCGCTCGGCGTAAAGGACGTATTCGTTATCAGAAGTCCAGCTTGGAAGGGCTTGTTCTGGACCACCGCCTGAAACTCTCGAACCGGGCCAGCGCCAGTTTTCCTCGTCTTACTTCTGTGGTGCTTCGCCTGCACCGCCAGAAGGAACGGAAATGTAGGATACTTTTCGGGTCCAGCCACAATGTCAATTCCCCCGTCTGCTTCATAAACGGAGCCAACTCGCCGCACCCACATCCCCATGGCGCGCAAGCGATCGCATATGAGTACTTCGAACTGATTAGGATCTAGATTGAGTATATCGAGAGGTTTCTTTCGTAGGTGGAATAGAAGTTCGTTCGAGATTTCGATAAGTTCCACACAAGGACCGCGGTGGGCTAATTCTTGCTCTACGGTCGCCTTACGAGCGCGGCCTGCCACTGCGCTCTCTTCGTCCTCGTAGACGTCAATGCCGTACTTCTCGAGGGATGTAAGAAGCTCGTCGATCTCATCCGAAGTGTGAATCTCCGCGGGGATACGGTCGTTTACCTCGTCAAATACAAGGTACCCGCGCTCCCTCCCTCTGCGAATCATTTCTCGAACCTCGGCGAATCTTGACTCCAAAGAGGGTAGCACTTTTTTCGTCCGCCGAGGACCTCGGACGCTGCGAGCCTTCTTAGGCATGTCAATGCCAGCTCCGCTAGAGTATGGTTTCTTGAATTTATATTTGGATAATATCTCACCAGCGCTCGCTCGGTCAAAGTGCGGGTGGCCCACGCCGTCCGAACGCCTTTAGCTTGTGGGGTGGCCGGCGGCTCTCCGCGCCCCAAAGCGAACTTCCCTTACTTGATCATTTCGGCGAGAACGCGGACTGCGAAGCCTGCGAGCAGTAGGAAGAATGGATGTTTGGCTTCGCGCCAGTGGAGCGCTACGTAGAAGAGTTGGCAGACGGGGATGAAGAAGCAGGCGGCGCCCCAGATCACGCTGCGCTGCCACGCAACGTAGATGATCCAGCATGCGCCGCAGACGCTGAGGATCCAGGCGATGATGACGAGCGCGTCGTACATGGATCAGTTCCCTCGAGAAGAATGGAAGAGCTAGACCAAAGATCGCGCGCGAGAACGGGCTAGACAATGGTACTTGGCGAATCGGTAACCGCCGGCTGCGCCAGCCTTTTCCGGAGGGTTTGCAGTGGGTGCGCGATCCTTTCCGGTTTTGGGAAGGGTCAGGGTTCCGGCCATCCTTTCGGTCCCGTTTTAGATTCTTCTTTCTTTCGGGGTAAATCCTTCGGGGACGTCGCCAAAGTCAAAAAGGGAGCACGTCAAAAACGCCGGCTGGCAGCCTGCGCTACGCGGGGTGCCAAAAATCGGCGGATTGACTGCTTGTTTTTTGGCTTGCAATCTCCGGATTTGGAGCGTACAAGTCGAATTAGCAACGGTTTGATCGGAGGGAGAATGACTCCACCGGGCAACGATTGCTGAACGAAAATTGCACACCGCTTTTGCGGTGCGAAACCGGATGCACCTCGTATCGAGATGCACCGGCCATCAGGAATAGCGAAACGGAGAGCTGCCAGGCTCTCCGTTTCGCATTTATGGGGCGGCAGAGGCAGACTCAAAAACCCCACGCGCAAATTCGCCGCATGGGGCACGCGGCCGTTACTGCCCGGCCAAAAGCAACCTTCGCGAAACGCTCAGACGGACACAGCCAGGAGTGGCTGTGCTACTGGGGTTTGCTGGCGCGCTTGGCTAGGTAGGCTTGGCGGGCTATGGGGATTAGGGAGAGGACTACGATTACGGCGATTACCCAGTGGAGTTGGCGGTCGATATTGGGGATGGCGCGTCCTAGGAAGTAGCCCAATAGGATTGTGCTGCAGACCCAGAAGATGCCGCCGAAAATGTCGTAGGTCAGGTAGCGGGGGTAGGGCATTGCGGCTGCGCCGGCGACCGGCGGGCAGAAGGTGCGGATGATGGGGATGAAGCGGGCTAGGATTACCGTCTTGCCGCCGTGGTGCTCGTAGAAGGCGTGGGCACGCTCTAGATGTTGGCGCTTGAAGAAGCGCGAATCGGGGCGGCTGTAGAGGCTTTGGCCCATACGGCGGCCGATCCAGTAGCCTAATTGGTCGCCGGCTATGGCGCATAGGGAGACGGACGATAGCAGCACGGGTAGATTCACGTCGCCGGCTGCGGCTATGATTCCGGCAGTGACTAGCAGGGAATCGCCTGGTAGGAAGAAGCCTACGAAGAGGCCGGTTTCTACGAAGACGATGACGCAAACTCCGAGAGTTCCGCCCCACAGGACCAGTTCTTTTACGTTGTAAATTTGATGTAGCAGATCCCTGAGCGGGCCCATTCTTGCCTTTCTTGGATTGATTCCAACTTTACTTGGATTTCTTGAATACCGGGATTCGCGCCGGGTTTGGCGTTTGCTTGGTCGATTTAGGATAGCAGAAAGATTTGGGGGTTGGGTGCGCGGTGGATTGGGGCGTCTTCTATTTGTAATCGTTCGGGGATTGGAGATTCGCGGGAAAGCGTAATTCGTTACTCCTCGCGCCGGCCTGGATTCGGGTTGTGGGTTTTTCGGGGGTCGTAAGATGCCGGCGGGGACGCCGGCGCTACTTTACATCTTGCGCCGGCCTGGATTCGGGTTGTGGGTTTTTCGGGGGTCGTAAGATGCGGCGGGGACGCCGGCGCTACTTTACATCTTGCGCCGGCCTGGATTTGGGTTGTGGGTTTTTCGGTGGTCGTAAGATGCCGGCAGAGACGCCGGCGCTACTTGGCTAGTACTTTCCTCCCAGAAGGAATAGTCCCTTGTACCATGGCCCGCCGCGGTGGCTGGGCTCAGACTGACCTTGTTGGACGAGAGACCCCAGAAAGGGGAAACGACATGGTCGGTGGATACGCGAACTGGATGGGCCAGCCGGTGATCCTGAGAGTGGTGGCCGGGACGATGCGAGTGCCGTTGCGCGGGCGGTTGGTTTCTGAGACTGACGATATTGTGAGACTGCGGATTGCGGATAGCTGGGATGTGGATATTTTCAAGTCGATGGTGGCGGCGATTGAGCAGGACACGCCGGTTTACGTGATTCACTAAATGGATTTTGCTGGGGACGCGCAATGACGGAACACGCAGCACCGAGGCCCAAGATGAACTACGCACAGCAAGCGCAGGCGAACGGTTCGCAATCGACGGCCCTGGCCATGGCGATGCCGGCGCCGATGTCGCTCAAGAACACGATGCTCGATGCGCGAGATGCATTGATGATTGTTTCGTATCAGCTGATTATTCGAGTTTTGTTTTTGGCGCGGCGGTGGAATTACTGATTCCGCGCTGACGATTTTACCGGCCCCAGCCCCTCTCAACCCCGAAGCCCCGGGTTTGCACCCTCCAAACCCGGGGCTTTTTCTTTTTGGAGATTCCTTTTCGATTCGTTCGGGAATGTTTTCAGGAGATGGTTGTCTTAAGTTCGAGATCGCTGGATAGAAGGTGACTGGCGGGCGAGTCGCGGACTGCCCAGCGCTAAAGCGCAACGCTAATGCGCAGCGCTTTTCGGTGCGCTAAAGCGCTCCTCCCCCGCATAAATGCGGGGGCTGCCACCAAATAGCCGGAATTCGAACCGAACCGCCAACGCTGGCCATTCTGAGTGCGCACATTTCGGGTGGTTTCGGGTTTTTCGGCCGATGGTGAGGGTGGTATCTTAGAGATGTGATGCGGCTGCTTGTTCGATATTTGTGTTTGGCAATGCTGGCTGGTCTTCTGGCTGGCGGTGCGGAGGCTTCAAATACGCCCAGCGATTCTGCGCCGAGCGGCCGTGCGGGATTGCCGTTTGCGATTGCGGATTTTGACGGGGATTCGCGGCCGGATATGGCGCGCGTTGAGACCGGACCGGGTGATTTTGCGAATTCTGAGTATTGGATTCAGCTGCGGTTCAGTTCGCTGGAGTGGGAATCGATTCGGCTGGTGGCTCCGGCGGGCGGACTGCGGATATCGGCGCGGGACGTGAATGGCGACGCGTCGGTGGATTTGATCGTCAGCACGGTTTGGTCGAACCGGCCGGTGGCGATTTATTTGAATGACGGCCACGGTCGTTTACTCACGCTGAGCCGGCGGCGTTTCCGAAGGCTTTTGGCGATTCCGCGGCGATTTGGAGTTTTGCCGCGAGATTGGCGACGGATGGCGCCGTCGTTCCTTCGTCGCAAGACTATGTAATTTGCCCCGAGGAGCGCGAACATTCTTACCCGCGGGCCTCCGCTGGGTTGATCGCGTTTTCGGGCACGGTTTACCCGCTCGGGCCACCACTTTTCCTCCACGCAGGTCGAGCACCACCATCCCAAATTCTTAGCTTCTAAGTACGTCGTACGGCGGATCGTGCGCGTGCGCTCGCGAACTTGTGCGTGCGTCGAGCTGCGAGTGCAACTTTTTTGGGGAGTCGATGTGAGGATAGCGATGAAGGTCGAAAGAATTCGTGTGCCGGCGCTGGTTTTTGTGCTGGCGATGGTTTTGGCGGGATGCGGCGGGGCGAAAAGCGATCCCGCGGCGGAGGCGCCTCCGCAGACGAAGGTGGAGAACGAGCCGGATTTGAATTTGGTGCAGGTGGATCAACCGGAGCAATTTCCTTTGGTGGCGGCGAAGGCGCATGAGGCTGCTGCGCAACTGGTGGTTACTGGGGCGGTGACGCCCGATGTTTCGCGGACCGTGCCGGTGGTTTCGCTGGCTTCGGGGCGGGTGGTGGAGCTTCACGCGCAGCTTGGGGATTTTGTGAAGAAGGGGCAGCTGTTGATGCGGATTCGCAGCGCGGATGTTTCGGGGGCGTTTTCGGATTACCGGAAGGCGGTGGCCGACGAGACGCTGGCGGAGACGCAGATGGAACGGGCGAAGGGGTTGTATGACAAGGGCGCGATTTCGTTGAACGATTTTCAGGTGGCGCAGGACGCGGCGAATAAAGCGAAAGTGGATGAGGAGACTGCGCTGGAGCATTTGCGATTGCTTGGGCGGGTCGCCGGATCACGTTTCGGGGATGGTGGACGTGCTGGCGCCGATTTCGGGAGTGATTATCGAGCAGAACGTGACGGCGGCGGCTGGAGTGAAGTCGCTGGATAATTCGCCGAATCTTTTCACGATTGCCGACCTTTCTTCGGTGTGGATTCTTTGCGACGTTTACGAAAACGATTTGGGTAGCGTGCATGTGGGCGAGACGGCGGAGATTCGTGTTGAATGCTTATCCGGGAAAAGTTTTGACCGGGCGGATCAACAACATTGGGCCGGTGCTTGATCCGGCGATTCGCACGGCCAAGGTGCGGATTACCGTTGAGAATCCCGGATTGATGAAGGTGGGGATGTTTGTTTCGGCGACGTTTCATGCGCAGAAGAAGGAGACGCACGCGGTGGTGCCGGCTTCGGCGATTCTGCATTTGCACGATAGCGATTGGGTGTACGTGCCTGACGGCGAGAAGCAATTTCGGCGCGTGCAGGTGATTACTGGGCGCGGTGCTGCCAAATAACTTGCAGGAAATTGTGAAGGGCATCGAGCCGGGGCAAAAAGTGGTGACGTAATGCGCTGGTGCTGCAGAGTACGGTGGAGCAATAGATGATGATTGGGTGGGCAGAGTTGAGGTTGGCGCGATGATTCGCGGGTTTGTCGATTACGCGCTGAACAATCGCTTCATCGTGATCGTGATTGCCGTGCTTTTGCTGATCTGGGGCGCGATTTCATTTCACAATTTGCCGGTGGAAGCTTATCCGGACGTGGCGAATAACTACGTGCAGATTATTACGCAGTGGCCGGGGCACGCTTCGGAAGAGATCGAGCAGCAGGTCACTATCCCCGTTGAAATTCAGATGAACGGGATTCCGCATTTGCAGCATCTGCGCTCGGCTTCGCTTTTTGGGCTATCGAGCTTGATGCTGATCTTTGACGATAAATCGGATAACGACTGGAACCGCGCGAAAGTGCTGGAGCGGCTCGCGCAGGTGAATTTGCCGAATAATTTGCAGCCGCAGATGGGCACGGACTGGAGTCCGGTGGGGCAGATTTACTGGTACACGCTGAAAAGTTCGAATCCGAAATATGACTTGATGGAATTGAAATCGATTGAGGATTGGACGCTGGAGAAGGAATTCAAGTCGGTGCCGAACGTGGTGGATGTGAGCAGCTTTGGCGGAACTACGCGGGAATATCAGGTGCGCGTGGATCCGAATAAGCTGGTTTCTTACGGCTTGAGCATTGGGCAAGTGGAGCAGCAGCTGGCGGCCAACAATGTGAATGCCGGCGGCAGCTTTATCGAGTCGGGCTTGCAGCAGGTGAATGTGCGGGCCATTGGGCTTTTCACGAACGTGCAGGATATCGAGCAGACGGTTTTGAAGACGCAGAATGGGACCGCGCTGCGCGTGCAGGATATCGCGACGGTGACGCAGGCGCCGAAGATTCGGCTTGGGCAGATCGGCAAGGCGATTCACCGGCTGGATGGAACGGTGATCGACAATCCTGATGTGGTGGAAGGGATTGTGCTGCTGCGCAAGGGCGCGAATGCGGACGAGACGCTGCTGGCCATTCACGAAAAAGTGAAAGAGCTGAACGACCATATTTTGCCGCCGGGAGTGAAGATCGTTCCGTTTCTGGATCGCAGCGATCTGGTGCATCTGACCACGCATACGGTGCTGCACAATTTGACGGCGGGAATTTTGCTGGTTTCGGTGATTTTGTTTTTGTTTCTTGGGAATGTGCGCGGGGCGATCATTGTGGCGTTGACGATTCCTTTCGCGCTGCTTTTCGCGGCTATTTGCCTGGACCTGAATAAAATTCCGGCGAATTTGCTTTCTCTGGGGGCACTGGATTTCGGAATGGTGGTGGACGGCATCGGTGGTGATTATTGAAAACATCGTGCGGCATTTCAGCCTGACTACTGGGATGGAACGGACGCCGATGCAGCGGATTCGGGATGCGGTGACGGAGGTTACGCGGCCGGTGTTTTATGCGCGGGCGATTATTATTGTCGGCTATCTGCCGATTTTTACTTTGGAGAGTGTGGAAGGGCGCTTGTTCAAGCCGATGGCTTGGACGGTTTGTTTTGCGCTGTTGGGCGGGTTGATTTTTTCGTTGATTATTGCGCCGGTGCTGGCGGTGCTGAGCTTTAAGTCGGGAATGTCGGAGTGGCGCAATCCGGCTATGGAATTTTTGAAAGAGAAATACCGGATTGCGGTGCAGTGGGCCGTTGAGCATCCGCGCGTGACGGTTGGGGGTGGGTTGCTGTCGTTCACCGCGGCGATGGTTTTGATTGTTAGCGGAGTGGTGGGTTCGGAATTTCTGCCGCATTTGGATGAAGGGGCGATTTGGGCGCGCGGGACTCTCGCGCCGAGCACTGGGCCGACCGAAGGCGCGCGGGTGATGAATCAGGCGCGGTTGATTCTCGCTTCTTTTCCGGAAGTGACGCAGGTGGTTTCGCAGGTTGGGCGGCCGGATGACGGCACGGATACTACGGGCTTTTTTAATACGGAATATTTTGTGGACTTGAAGCCGAAAGATAAGTGGCGGACGGTTTTTCGCGAGGATAAAGAGGAATTGATTGCGGCGATGGACCGCGAGCTTGGGAAAATTCCGGGAGTGCTTTGGAATTTTTCGCAGCCGATTGCCGACAATATGGAAGAAGCGGTGAGCGGCGTGAAGGGCGAATTGGCCATCAAGCTTTATGGCGACGATTTGAAAGTGCTGGAGGAAAAGGGCGATCAAGTTGTCGGGATTATGCGGAACATTCCCGGGGTTGAGGATTTGGGGCTTTTTCGCGTGCTGGGGCAGCCGAATTTGAATATTAGCGTGGACCGGCAGCGGGCGGCGCGTTATGGAATTAATGTGGCGGACGTGCAGGACGCGGTGGAGACGGCGGTGGGCGGCAAGGCTGTGACGCAGGTGCTCAAGGGCGAGCAGCGCTACGATTTGGTGGTGCGTTATCAGGCGGAGTATCGCGATACGGCGGAGGCGGTGGCGAATATTCGCGTGGTGGCGCCATCGGGGCAGCGCGTGGCGCTTTCGGAATTGGCGAGAATTGAAATGCGCGATGGGGCTTCGGAAATTTATCGCGAGGAAAATTCGCGTTATGTGGCGATCAAATATAGCGTGCGCGGCCGGGATTTGGGCAGCACAGTCGAGGAAGCGATGCGGCTGGTGGAGAAAAAAGTCGAACTGCCTTCGGGGTATCACATTGACTGGGCTGGGGAGTATGCCAGCCAGAAACGGTCGCAGCGGCGATTGATGGTGGTGTTGCCAATTACGCTTTTTGTGATTTACGTGATTCTTTATGCGATGTTTCGTTCGAGCAAGTGGGCGCTTTTGATTTTGGCTAATGTGGGGGTGGCGCCGCTTGGAGGAGTTTTGGCGCTGTTGCTTACTGGGACGCATTTTAGCGTTTCTTCTGGCGTGGGATTTCTGGCGCTTTTTGGAGTGTCGGTGGAGACTGGCGTAATCATGCTTGAGTACATCAATCAGCTGCGTGGGTTGGGAATGTCGATTGAGACGGCGGCGGTGGAGGGGGCGGTTTTGCGGTTGCGTCCGATTATGATGACGATGTTGGTGGCTACGCTTGGGTTGCTGCCTGCGGCTTTATCGCATGGGATTGGATCGGATTCGCAGCGGCCGTTTGCGATTGTGATTGTTGGGGGGTTGGTGGCGGCGCTTTTGTTGAGTGTGTTTTTGTTGCCTGCGTTTTATGTTTGGACGGCTAGTGAGGAGGATCGATTGCCTAAGTCGCACTCGGAATTTGCGGAGGGGATTTAGGCGATTCGAGTGGGCGCTTGCGGGATTTATGTTTTACTTTTGGGTTGGATTTGGGTCGCGGCGCAAACGCCGCTGATGATGCCCAGCGCTAAAGCGCATCGTGAGAAGCGGCGATTTTCCGGAGCGCTGAAGCGCTCCTCCCCCTGCTAAAGCAGGGGGCTGCCACCTGAACACATGGCCTCAGCGGCTGATGCCGTTCGGATTTTGTCGCGGTTTCGGCACGACTGAAGTCGTGCCCTGACGAGGCTTGTGAAGAAAAGATGGCGCGCCCGAGAGGAGTCGAACCTCCGACCTTTTGGTTCGTAGCCAAACGCTCTATCCAGCTGAGCTACGGGCGCACCGTGAAATTAGTTTAGCACAAGCGGTGCGGGTCGCTAACGGCGGATGGTGATGGCGGCGGCGTCGAATTCGTAGCCTTCGTCGGTGACTACCTTTTCGGCGGCTGATCTTAGCGAGGCGTCGTCGACGCTCTTTGGTAGATCGGTGTGGCGGCGGACGGCTTCTTCGCCGGCTACGATGCGTACGGCCCAGACTGGATTTTGCTTCGTTCCAGGAAATTTCTACTTGGTCTGCGTGCATGGATTCCTCCGTTTTCTTATGGTGCGCATCGTACCCCACGTTGTCGAAATCTGGAAGAGTGCATTGATTTTGAGTTTGCGAGGGTGGGTGTTGATTGACATTCTCGGATCGTTGCGCAAATTAAATGATCGGAGTTTATGGGTTGCCGTTGTGGGCGAAGCGTTGGCTGGCAGCTATCTTGATACTTCGGGCAGCGGCTAGGATGAGAGCGGGAGGGCCGACAGGCGGGCGGGGCTAAAGGCCCGCCCCTACGACGGCAACGGCAAAATCTGCGGCTCCTTTAGCTCTACTGTGAATAGATGAATTTCGGATTGGCCGATATTTTCTACCGAGTGCGGCGGGAGAGGCGGGAGCCATTGCACTGCGGGTGCGGCTTGCGCTGCGGCTTCGGTGCGCGAATCGAAAATTATTTTTCCTTCGCCGTCGCGGCGGATGAAATCGCTGGTGCTTTGCACGTGGACTACGCTTGGCCATTTGTGGGTGTGGACTGGAACGGTTTGGCCTGGGGCGATGCGCACATCTAGCACGCGGATGCGATCATTTTCTAGGAGCAGTTGGTGAAATTCGGGGGCGGCGATCAGCGCGTCTAGGGAGTCGGGCCAGTTCCATTGCGATGTTTTCGAATCTTGCGCGGTCATATCGCCTCTCGAGTGGCGCCGGCGTCTCTGCCGGCATCTTACGACCTGGATTGAGTTACATCTAGAATATTTGGGCGGATTTAGTCGTCCGTCGGTGATTTGCGCTCGTAGTGCCGTTGGGCCCGTACTTTTTGTTTGCGTCGGATTGCCGGCAGGGACGCTCGTAGGTGCCGGCAGACTTTCGCTGGAAGTGGCTTGTTTTGAGGCATCGGCGCGGCTGCGTGTTACGAAATTACCGTTTCCTGGACCAAATTACACTTACAGGATTCCCCGCGTGCGCAATGCACAGTTCCGAGCATTGGCTGAGAAGGGCATACGTGGTTTCCTATGCGTGTTCGAACGCGTCGAGCTGCCCTAGACGAGCGAGCCTGGCGCAGGACGAGCCCAGCACTAAACGCAAGGAGGATATTTCGATGAAAGCAGTACGAAGATTAGCGCTCATCGCGTTCGCAGCGCTGATTGGCGCAGCAGGCTTGAGCCGAGCACACGCCGACGAATGGACGAAAACGACAAAAGTTACATTCACCGATGAAGTGCAGGTTCCTGGCACGGTGCTGCCGCCTGGAACGTATACATTCCGATTGATGGATAGCCCATCGAACCGGCATATCGTGCAGATTTTCGACGCAGACGGCACGCACCTGATCACCACGATTCTCGCGATCCCGAATTATCAACTGGAAACTTCTGGGCGAACGATACTCGCGTTTGACGAGCGTCCTATCGGCCAGCCTGAAGCGCTGAAAGCTTGGTTCTATCCTGGCGACAATTTCGGACAGGAATTTGTGTATCCGAAAGTGGAGGCCGCTGAACTTTCGCAGGTAAATAATACGGAAGTGCCTGCGACTGAAACGCAGCCTGAGCCGGCACCTGCCCCGCAGCCTGAAGCTGCTCCGGCACCTGCGCCTGCTCCTGAGCCGCAACCTGCGCCTGTCTGAGGCGCAACCTGCTCCGGCACCGGCGCCCGCACCAGAGGCCCCGGCTGAACTTCCGAAGACTGGCAGCGAACTTCCGCTGATCGGCTTGACGGGATTGCTGGCGTTTGGTGGAGCGCTGGCGTTCCGTGTTTTCGGCCGTCAACCTTCCTAGCCTCACTTGCGCCGAGGCCCGGCGCTCGCGATTGTTTTAAGCCGCGAGCACCGAGTTCTCGCAAAAGTGCTTTGCGGTTTGCGAGTTGTGACCGGTGGTTGGCGAGACTTCGATGGATAACGCGATATTTCCAAATCGATTTGAGTGAACCGCTCGAGCCGGTGGTGTCGGCGGCTAAAACGCCGGTTGGCCGGACGATTAAGAATGCGCTGAAGAAAACGGCGGAGATTATTTTGTGGATGGTTGCGGTGTTTTTTCTTGGGTGGTTTGGGCTGGCGAAACTGGATGCTTACTATTTTCAGCAGGAACAGAATCATCGTTTGAACGGGTTGCTGCATCGAAGCGCGGAAAACGCTGCGGCTGACGAAAGCTTTTCGTTGCCCTTGGCGGATGTGGCGGCGGCGGAGCCATTGCCGGCTGCGCCGGTGGTGCCTCTAGTTCGAATCGGGGATCTTGATCGCGCGGATTGATATTCCGCGATTGAAGGTTTCGGATGTGGTGATCGAGGGTGATGATACTGATACGCTTGCGCACGCCGTTGGGCACATTCCTGGGACGGCGCTGCCTGGGCAGCTTGGGAATATTGGGTTGGCGGGGCATCGGGATTCGTTCTTTCGGAAGATTGGCGAGCTTCGCGATGGGGATACTTTGGTTTTGGAGACGGCGCGGGGGACTTTTCGATATCACGTTGCGAAATTGGCGATTGTTGCGCCTAACGAGACTGGGGTTTTGAATTCTACTGGTGAGCCGGCTTTGACGCTGGTGACTTGCTATCCCTTCCACTATATCGGTTCTGCGCCGAAGAGATTTATTGTTACGGCGCGTTAGTCCTCGCGTTTTTTTTCCTCCCGCAATTCGTCCGTGCGTAGTTTCGGGAACCGGTGTTGGTGTGTGAACAAAATCCGTACTGCCCAGCGCTAAAGCGCACCTTCAGCAGCGACGGTTTTTCGGAGCGCTGAAGCGCTCCTCCCCCGCATAAATGCGGGGGCTCCCACCTTAGTTGCGGCTTCCGCCGCGCATTTTTTGCCTGAAAGACATCGAATTTTCTTCTCCGATTCGGCGGGGCTCAGTAACTTGACAGTTACGGCGCGGATGGCGCACGATGCCCGGATAGACCGAAAGGAGTCCCTTCCATGTGGCTTGGGTTTCCCGTTTCTTGGTGGATTTGTGCGGGGATATTGGTGGTGTTTTTTTACGTGGCGATGTCGATGCGGCGCGTTGGGCCTTCGGAAGTTGGGTTGGTGCTGAAGCGGGCTTCGCTGCGGCGGTTGAGCGAGGATAATGCGATCGCGTTTCTTGGCGAGCCGGGTTATCAGGCTGATCTTTTGATGCCCGGCGTGCGATGGATGCCCTGGCTGCTTTACGAAGTGCAGAAATTTCCGTGGGTGCAGGTTCCTGCGGGCGAAATTGGGGTGGTGATTTCGCAGGTTGGCGGAGCGCTGCCTATTGGCGCGAAATCCGCGGTTTACAAAAAATCCTTCGGCAACTTTGCTGATTTGCGCTCGTTTGTCAGCAGCGGCGGACAGAAGGGCGTGCAGCGGCCCGTGCTGCCGCCGGGAACGCTTGCGCCGATTCATCCGGTCGGATTCATTGTCATTACCAAGAGCCAGGTTTACGGATTGCCGCTTTCGCCGGACCTGCGCGCGCGCTCGGGCAAGGTGGGTAGGCTTTCACCCGATGCGTTCGGGCTTTCGCCGAATCAGCTCGACCTCGTGCGCATTGAGCCGCGGCCTTTGGGCAAAGACGGCGCGTTGTCGGACGTGGTGGGTATCGTGACGACATTTGAAGGTGATCCGCTTCCTTCCGGGGATATTGCGAGCCGGCTTGGCGGATTTGCGGACATCGACAAGATGGAAAAGGCCAAAGCGACCGACGGTGAAATTATCGAAGTGCTGCTCGGGAACAAGAACAATCTGCACAACAATTATCAGGATTATCAGGCATTTCTCGACAACGGGGGGCGTATTGGATTGCAGCATGATCCGCTGCTGTATGGGGCGTATGCGTTGAATCCGTTTTTGGTGGCGGTTGAGCTGGTGCCAATGCTGGTGGTGCAGCAGGGGCAAGTGGCTGTGGTGAAGGCTTACGTTGGATTGCCTACGCAAGATACTTCCGGGTCGGATTTCAAATTTGGGTCGCTGGTGCGGCCGGGGCATCGCGGGATTTGGCAGGAGGCGCTGCGTACCGGGAAATATCCGCTGAATCCGCGGTGCTATCAGGCGGAGATTGTGCCTACTTCAATTCTGACTTTGAATTGGGCGGATGCGGTTTCGCAGGCGCACAATCTTGATGCGCAACTTTCGCAGATCGTGGCGAAGAGTAATGAAGGATTCATTTTTCGGATCGATTTGCAGGTGCAGATTCATGTGCCGGATACGAATGCGCCGGCGGTTATCTCGATGGTCGGCACGATGATGAATCTGGTGAATGAAGTTTTGCAGGCTGCCGTTGGGAATCATTTCCGCGATAAATTGCAGAGCATGCCGGCGATTCGTTTTATTGAGACGCGGCAGCAGGTGCAGGAAGAGGCGTTCAAGCACATCAAGGAGCAGCTGGATCAGTATCGCGTGGAGACGCGCGGTGTTTATATTCAGGATGTGATTTTGCCGGATGATTTGGTGAAGGTGCTGACGCAGCGGGAAATCGCTAATCAGGAGATCGAAACTTATAAGAAGCAGCGGGCTGCGCAGGACGAGCGCATTTCGATGGAGAATGCCAAGGGTACGGCGGAGATGCAGGCGGATCTGGCGAAGTCGAAAGTGGGAGTGGATATCAAGACTAACAATGCGAATGCGCGTACGGAGGAGGCGCGTGGCGAGGCGGAATTTATTAGCAAGACTGGTTCGGCGCGCGGGGCGGAGGTGGAATCTGTTGGATTGGCGCGGGCGCGTGGGTATGAGGCGCAGGTGCGGGCGCTGGGGTCGAATGCTACGGCGCTTGTGAATGTGATCACTGCGCTTTCTGAGGGCACTACTAAGTTTGTGCCGGATGTGTTGGTGACTAGCGGCAATGGAGGCGGGGCGCTGGATGGTTTGGCGGCTGCGGCTATGCATTATCTTGGTAACGGAGGGAATGGCGGAGCGGCTGGTGCTTCGGCGAAGCCTGCCGATAGTGTGGCGTCGAAGATTAGTTCGTTGCTGCCTGGGGCGAACCCGAAAGTGGGCAAGGACGGATGAACCCGTGTGAGAACTGGCAAATTACAACCTCAGTGGCTAAAGCCAAAGTGATTTTGGGGCATTTTCGGCATGACTGAAGTCATGCCCTGACAAAGCATTATCGTCGTCATACAGGCTCTGGAAGTGCGGCTCGTGTGCTGGCTGGAGAAATGTGTGGCTCCGGCGGCGGGGTGGGAGTAAGATTCGGTCGGTGCTAAACATGCGAACAGCGATTCGATCGACGGTTAACTCGTTGAAGTGGATTGTGGCTGCTGCTGCGGTGATTGCGGCGCCTTCGGCGCTTTATGCGCAGGGTTGCGCGATGTGTTATCAGAGCGCTGCGGCGGCTGGGCCGCGTACGGCTGAGGCTTTGCGGCATGGGATTTTGATTATGTTGTTCCCGCCTTTGTTTATCTTTGCTGGGATTATTGTGTTGGCGCATCGGCGGCGGAATGATGTGGCGGAGTTTGAAGTTCAAGACGAAACGACGACATTCGACGATACTTCCGACATCTCCTAACGACGGTCATTCCCGTACCGCCGGCGTCTCTGCCGGCTCTTTTTGCGGGCACAATTTTCCCAACGGCAATACCCACGCGCGGCGCATTCAATCTACCTAATACGCTGTATCCGGTTTTGAGCCGTGCGCAATTCAGCAAATCTGGCGAAATTTGCGCTCAAAAAGAGCCGGCAGAGACGCCGGCGGTACGTTTAATGCCGCGCGTCCCTCGCCAGTGGGCCAAAGTCGGTTTGAAGCGCGCTAACTTCTGCGGATTTTGCGCGTCGAACTGGACAGGATAGATTTGCGTGCATTGCGCTCAAATCGCGCGGGGCTTTCAGGAGAACGTAGTAAAATTCAGCGCCCGGTTTCACTCAGAATATTCCCCAACACTTGATGGCTGGAGGCGATTGATGGATGCAGTTTGCGAGGCTCCTGGACGGATGTTTGCGGCGCTAATGAAATTTTGTGCGCTGGCGCTTTTGCTGGCTTTGCCTGCGTCGCTCTCGAGCGCGGAGAAACGCGAGCTGTTTCTATTCCGCAATCCATCGCTGAGCCGGACGCAGATTGCTTTCAGCTATGCCGGAAATATTTGGGTGGTGAGCCGCGACGGCGGCGATGCGCAGCGAATCACCACGGGCGGCCACGAATTTGGGCCGCGCTTTTCGCCCGACGGATCGCAGATCGCTTTCACCGGCCAATATGACGGGAATACGGATGTATTCGTCGTTGCGGCTACGGGCGGCGTTCCGAAGCGGCTGACCTGGCATCCTGGCGCTGATGTCGCCATCGGTTGGACGCCCGACGGCCAAAACGTTCTCTTCACTTCCACGCGCGACAGCGGAACCGATGCGGCGAAATTTTTTACCGTGCCAGTTGCCGGCGGATTTCCCGCGGAGTTGCCGATACCGGCCGCTGACCATGGCGTGTATTCGCCCGACGGCTCGAAGATCGCTTACAACCCCGATTTTCAATGGGAGCACAACTGGAAGCATTACCGCGGCGGGCAGACGCAGCGAATTTGGGTGGTGAATCTTGCGGATTCGAGCGTCGACCAGCGCATTCCGCAGGAAAATAATTCGAACGACTTCAATGCGATGTGGATCGGCGACAAAATTTATTTTCTTTCGGATCGCAATGGGCTTTTTGGATTGTTCGAGTATGACTTGGGATCGCACAACGTTACTGAAGTGGTGAAGAACACCGGCTTGGAATTCGAGTCGGCTTCGGCGGGGCCGGATGGCATCGTGATCGAGGAATTTGGGCAGACGCTGCTTTACGATTTGGCTTCCGGCAAAACCCGCGAAGTGAAAATTCGGGCCACTGGAGATTTTCCGGAAATCCGGCCGCATTTCGAGAAGCTTGATGCGAAGAAAATTCTGCACGCCGAAATTTCGCCCAGCGGAGCGCGGGCTGTTTTTGAAACGCACGGCGAAATCATCACCGTGCCTGCGGAAAAAGGCGACATCCGCAATTTGACGAATTCGCCGGCGGTGGCGGATCGCGATCCTTCGTGGTCTCCCGATGGAAAATCGATCGCTTATTTTTCGGATGAATCGGGCGAGTATGCGCTACACATTGCGCCGCAGAATGGCCTGGGACCGGTGAAAAAGATCAACTTGGCGAATAAATCCGGCTACTGCTACTCGCCGACCTGGTCGCCGGATAGCAAGAAAATTGCCTACGAAGATTTGGATTTGGGGCTGTGGTACGTGGACATTGAGAAGGGCACGCCGGTGCGCGTGGACACCGATCGCTTGGACCAGGGGCCGTCATTTAATCAGACCTGGTCGCCGGATAGCCGCTGGCTCGCGTACATCAAGCCGCTCAAAAATAATTTGCATGCGGTCTACATTTATTCGATCGAGACGGCCAAGGCCGAGCAGATTTCCGACGGAATGAGCGATACCGCGTCGCCTGCTTTCGACAAGAACGGCAAATATATTTATTTCACGGCGAGCACGGACGTGGCGCTGGCCAGCGAAGCGGGCATGACGGCGATTGGCCGGCCGGTGACGCGCAGCGTTTATGCGGCGGTGCTGAAGAAGGACGTGGCCTCGCCGGTGGCGCCTGAGAGCGATGAGGAAAAATCCAAGGAGGAGAAGGCCAAAGAGGAAAAAGAGAACGGCGGCAAGTCCAAAGATGCAACGGGCAGCGATGCCGATAAGGATAAGAGCAAGGACAGCGACAAAGACAAAGATAAAGACAAGAGTAAAGACGCGGTGAAGCCGCCGCCCAAAGTTGACATCGATTTCGAGCGCATCGGGCAGCGCATCGTGGCACTGCCGATTCCGGCGCGAAATTATTATGGCCTAGCGGCGGGGAAGGAAGGCGAGCTGTACATCGCGGAAGGATCGCCGGCGCCGAGTTTCAACGGGCCACCGTCATTCACGTTGCAGAAGTTCACCCTGAAGACGCGCAAGACCGAGAAATTTCTGGATGGGATTTCTAATTTCACAGTTTCCGCGGATGGCGAAAAAATCCTGTACAAGACCGGCGAGCAGTGGTTCATCGCGGGGACGGCAACGGCGCCGAAATCCGGCGACGGCGTGTTGAAGCTTGGTGACATGGAAGTTTATGTCGATCCGCGCGCAGAGTGGCGGCAGATTTATCACGAGATCTGGCGCATCGAGCGCGATTTCCTTTATGACCCGCATGCGCACGGCTTCGATCTTGCGGCGGGCGAGAAATTCTTCGCGCCGTATCTCGACAACATCGCTTGCCGCTCCGATCTCAATTATCTTTTCCGCGAGATGCTTAGCAACATCAGCATCGGGCACATGTTTGTCGGCGGCGGGGACGCTCCTGAAGCACGGCACGTGCGGACGGGGCTGCTTGGCGCGGACTACAAGCTGGAGAATGGGCGTTATCGCTTCGCGCGAATTTTCGACGGGGAAAATTGGAATCCTGGGTTGAATGCGCCGCTGACGCAGCCGGGCGTTAATGTGGCCGCGGGTGAATATTTGCTGGCGGTGAATGGACGCGAGCTGCACAGCTCCGACAATGTTTACAGCTTTTTCGAAGAGACGGCAGGGAAGCAGGTGGTTTTGAAAGTTGGAGCGAATGCGGATGGCAGCGGGTCGCGCGACGTTACCGTGGTGCCCGTCGATGACGAATTTCAGCTTCGCCATCTGAGTTGGGTGGAAGGCAATCGGCGCAAAGTGGATGAAATGACCGGAGGGCGCGTTGCTTACGTGCATGTGCCGGACACGGCTTACGACGGCTACACCAGCTTCAATCGCTATTTCTTTTCGCAGATTGACAAGCAGGGGGCGATCATCGACGAACGCTACAATCACGGCGGATTTCTGGCTGATTACATTGTGGATTATTTGCACCGGCCGATTTTGAATCGGGTGATGACGCGCTTTGGCGACGACATCTCCGTGCCGACCGAGGCGATTTATGGGCCGAAAGTTATGTTGGTGAATCGTTATGCTGGCTCGGGCGGCGACGCTTTGCCGTGGTATTTCCGCAAGCTCGATATCGGCCCGCTCATCGGCACGAATACTTGGGGCGGGCTGGTTGGGATTGGCGGGTATCCGCAATTGATTGACGGCGGATTTGTTACCGCGCCGCGCTGGGCGATTTATGGATTGAATGGCGAGTGGGAAGTGGAAAATCACGGTATTGCGCCGGATTACGAAGTGGAACTTGATCCGAAGGCGGCGCGCGAAGGACGCGATCCGCAGCTCGAGAAGGCTGTCGAGGTGGTGCTGGAGGAGATGAAGAAGAATCCGCCGCCGAGCTACAAGCGTCCGGCTTATCCGGACTATCATCCGCAATTGCCGGCGACGCAGTAGGGAAGGGACGTGGTTCGCGCGAGCGCGTGGCGGAGGCGAACTATGCCGCGCCGGTTTTCACCAATTGCCGCGAGACTCGCCGCGTGGTTTCTTTGAGCGCTTCGGCTACGCGAGGCATTTTTGCGGCGTCCATTTGCGTTAGAGTGCCGCTGACGCCCATTGCGGCGACTACGTTTCCGAGTGCGTCAAACACGGGCGCGCCGAAGCAGCGGGCGCCGAGGCTGTTTTCTTCATCATCGATCGCGTAGCCCTGCTCGTGAACATGCTCGAGTTCTGTTAGCAAGCGCGAGAGACTTGTGATCGTTTTCGGCGTGCGGCGCTTGAAATCGCAATTGTGGAGTAGCGCTTCGCGATCGGCTTTGGGCATCCAGGCGAGCAGCGCTTTTCCTACGCTGGTGGAATGTAAAAACATGCGGCGTCCCACCCAGGTGTTCACTTTGAAAAATCCTGGGGCTTCCACTTTTTCGATGTAGACCGCTTCGTTTTGATCGACGACGGCGAGATGGCAGGTCATGCCGAGGCGCTCGACGAGCGCGCGCATGTGGGGGAGGGCAATTTCGGCGATGTCGAGACCGGTTTGCGTTTCGCCGCCGAGACTCAGCAATTTCAGCCCGAGGCGATAGCGGTTGCTTTCGGGATCGCGGCGCAGATAGCCGCGGCGCTCGAGAGTGCGCAGTATGTAGCTTGCCGAGCTTTTGGGGATGCCGAGGCGGCGGCTGATTTCGGAATTGGTGAGGCCTTCGCGGCGTTGCGAGGCCGCTTCCAGTATATTCAGCGCGCGCTCGACGGCTGTTGCCGGGCTTGATTCGATTTCCGTTGGTGCGGCGTTGTGCTTCATATGCAAATTCCTGTCCGAGTCGGCCCCATCGATCCAAGTATAGAATAATAGTTCGCCATATTGAACAGCGACGCTGGCTGGGAGAATCTCGGTGGTTCGCAACGCCAGAAACAGTGGCAGTACTCTTGATTTGGGGCGCGCTCGCTGCTAACGTGAAAATATAGTGCTGGAGGCAGCCGTGGCCAAAGATCACTTCGTCGTCGCGCTACGAGAGCAATACGCGGCCCTCGCGCCGGTTGACCGGAAAAGGAAAATCCGGGAACTCGTGGCAGAATCAAAGGACAATGAGAAGTTCATTCGTCAGCAGTTTCCCGATTTTTTCGCGGAGGCTTTTGCGCCGTCGAGTCGCTCGAAGACCGCGGCGGGGCGACGGTCGGTATCAAGTGTTCGCTCTGGGCTAGCCGCAAAGCGTCGTTAGATTCTAATCCCAGGTATTCTCCCCACTCGATAATCAATTTGCGGCGTGCCGTTGCGCCGAACACGTTCGCCAGCGCCACTTTCAGAATCTCGCCGTCACTCCAGCCTAATTTTCGCGCCATCGCGATTTTGGCCTTGATTGACGCCGCACTCATTTGATTCTCCAGCGCCGCCGACGTTCATCTGCACGCGACGTAGGTGTTTAACCGCTGCTACTTCGCGCCTTCGACCAAATATAGATCCGACAGATTCGGATAATAGGAATAGACGTAGGATTTTTCGTCGGCGCTGATGATGATTCCGCCGATGTGATCTACGCCTGCGGGATCGGGCGGCAACAATTGTTTCCAGAGCGATCTTTTGCCTGTGGCCAAATCGAGCTTGAAGACCCGCGCGGGCATTTCTGCGTAGCGATAGACGAATAAGGAGCGATCGTCGGTGGTGAATCCGACCGGGCGCTCGCCGACATCCACGCCGGGAATCGGGCGCGGGTCTCCACCGGCGATCGGATATAAGTACATTTTTTGGTCGGCGCCGAGCGCGGCGAAAAAATCCCCGCTGTGCGACAGAGTAAATTGGGTGGGGTTCACGCCTTCCGTGGTGATCACCTTTGGTTTATCGGAATCGATCGCTTGCACGTAGAACCGGATGCCATGTCCGGGCTCGCTGCCTCCGAACAAGATTCGCTTGCCATCCTGAAACCATTGGCCACTGAGATGGGTGATGGAATCATGTGTCAGCAGTCTGGCTTGTCCGGCGCCCGTGGGGACTAGCATGAACTGTCCCGGAGGGTCGGGCGGGGACGTGATGGCCCATTTTTTGTCGGGAGAGAGCCCGACTGCGACGCCATCTCCGAGTCGAATGGCGGCAGAGCCGTCGGTCTTTCGTAGATACACCGCGCCGGTGGTCCCGCCGCCTTCGCCGGTTTCATCGAAGAGGATCACTTCGCCGTCGGGCGACATATCGCGGGCCACCGAGTAATCGAGCCAGGAGAGATTCACTTCGCGAGCGCCGTGCGGCGGCAGCGCGGTGATTTCGGAAGTGGAGTCATCCTGCGCGAGAAGCATGCGCCCGTCGCGGGCGATGTCGTGGACCGTCAAATAGCCGGCGCTGCGCGTGACCAGGCGTTCGCTGCCCGTGCGGGTGACTGCGTAGACGGAGCGAGCGACCCCCACTTTCGTGCCGGCGAAAAGAATTTCATCGCCGCTTGGGCTCCAGGCTAATCCCTGAATGCTGATCCATCCCGTCGAAATCTTTTTCATGTTGCCCGAGAGATCCATCAGGCAAACCGAGCCAGGCATCGCCGCGGGCCGGATGCTCGAGGAAGGCGATCGTGTCGCCTTTGGGTGAAATCCGCGGGCTGCCGATCCAGCCGATTGATTCGTAGAGTTTCTTGCCGATGGGATATTCGATGCGCATGATGCCGTTTTCACGGCGGACTACCAGCAGGTTTGCGCCATCCGGGGAATAGTCGGCCCATAGCACATCGTCCACCACTTCGCGCGGCGCGCCGCCGCCTGCCAGCGCGACTCGTCCGAGAGTTCCGATGTACATCCACGGGCCGAGGAGATGGCTGCGGACCAGGACGGCCATTTCGCCGGTGGATGAAATTGCGAGAATTTCCGTGTCCTGAAGATTTAGGGTGCGCGATTCCGGGCTTTCGGGGCGCGCGGTGAAAATTTCGGGGAGATTGCCGTCCCACGCGCCGCTGTAAACGATGGTTTGCCCGTCGGGGCCGAAGCGGGCGCTGCGGACATAGCCGCGCCGGAAGGTTAGGCGATGGAATAGCGGGGGCGTGGACTGGGCCATGCGTTTGCCTACGATTACGCCGCCGACAATTCCTGCCGCGAGCAAAACCACTCCTGCGAGCGCGAAAATCGCGGTGCCCGTTGCGCTTTTCTGGGCCGGCCGAGCTAGCGCGGCAGTCGTCGCCGACGCAGCTGTGGCGATCGCTCCCGAGCCCGCCGCCGCGCTTGGGCGGCTTGAATCCAAGTCGCGCTTCAGGCGTTTCAGTTCTGCGCGAATTTCGCCGGCGCTTTGCGTGCGTAGCTCGCGATCTTTTTCGAGGGCGCGATTGATGACTTCTTCGAGCTTGGGCGGAAGCGATGGATTCAGTTCGATTGGCGACGGCGGCACTTTATTTAGGATGGCATCGAAGACGATCGCCGACGTGTTTCCCGGAAACGCTTGCCGGCCCGTGGCCATTCTCGTAGAGCACTACGCCGAACGAAAAAATATCGGTGCGCAAATCAAGCTCTTCGCCGCGGGCTTGCTCGGGAGACATGTAGGCGATCGTGCCCATGGCGGCGCCGGGAGTTGTGAGTGCGTCGCGGGCGGCGCTGCCGCCAGCATCTTGGGTGGCGGTGCCATCGGAGAGTTCGCGGGCCGCATCGCGATTAATCTTGGCCAGGCCGAAATCGAGCAGCTTGGCCTGTCCGCGTTTGGTGATGAAAATATTGGCAGGCTTGATGTCGCGATGGACGATGCCCTTGGAGTGCGCGGCTTCGAGCGCGTCGGCGATTTGAATGCCGAGATCGAGGAGCTGCTCGGTTTTGAACGCGCGGCCTTCGATGCGATGCTTGAGCGTTTCGCCTTCGAGCAGCTCCATGGCGATGAACGGCTCGCCATTGTGTTCGCCGATTTCGTAAATCGTGCAGATGTTCGGATGATTCAGGCCGGAGGCGGCGCGCGCTTCGCGCTCGAATCGCTCGAGCGTCTGCTTATCCTCGGCCACTGCCTCCGGCAGAAATTTCAGCGCCACCATGCGCCGCAATTTCGTGTCTTCGGCCTTGTAGACCACACCCATCCCGCCGCCGCCAAGCTTTTCGATGATTCGATAGTGCGAAATTTCGGAGCCGGAAAAAGAATTGACGTCAGGCATGGAGGTGCATCTTAGCGCGGCAATTCAAAGCAGGCAACGACGCGAAGGCGTCGGCGATAGGCCGATTTCGTTTTAGCGCCGCAACTCTGGATTATTCGGCCAAGTTCGGACCGGCGCACTTGACAGCCGCGGCAGTTGGGCATATATGTCGAAAAGCTAGGTATGGCGATGACTCAAGACAAAGAAGGGTTCCTGAAGGGGACTCTGGATATGTTGATTCTGAAGGTGGTGGCGTTGGGCCCGAGCCACGGCTATGCCATTGCGCAACGGGTGCAGCAAATTTCGAAGGATTTCTTTCAATTACGGCAGGGCTCGCTGTATCCGGCACTTCACCGGCTGGAAGAACGCGGTTGGCTGGAAGCCGAATGGAAAGATACCGACACGGGACGCGAAGCGAAATTTTATAAGCTCACAAAAAAAGGGCGGAAACAGTTGGAAACCGAAGAACTGAATTGGGAGCGGCTTACCGCTGCCGTGGGACTGATCCTGAAGACCGCCGAGTAGGGGATTTCAACGATGTGGTGGATGCGGCGTCTATTTCGCAAATTTCGAGCCAAAGACCGGCTTGACGAAGAGTTGCGCTTTCATCTGGACGAGCAGATCGCCGGTTACGTCCGTGCGGGAATGCCGCGCGAAGAAGCGCAGCGGCGCGCGCGATTAGAATTCGGTGGCGTCGACCAGATCAAAGAAGAAATTTACGAGACGCGCGAGATCTATTTCATTCAAGATTTCATCCGCGATGTTCGCCATGGCCTGCGGATGCTGCGGAAATCGCCGGGGTTCGCGATTGTCGCGGTAATCACGCTGGCTTTGGGAATCGGAGCGAACACCGCGATCTACGCGGTAATCGATTCGTTGCTGATTCGCCCGCTTCCAGTGCGCGACCCGCAACAGATTACCGTGCTAGCCTACCGGCAACGAGGAGGAGATTTACAGAGGCTGTTTTCGCATCAGGAATGGAAGGACATCCGCGAGCAAACTTCGAGTGTTTTCGCGGATGTAGTTGGCGCGATGCAGGCGCAAGACGGGCTTGCGGCGAACGGCCATGTGGAACCGATGACCATCAGTTACGTGACCGGAAATTTTTTTTCAGTTCTGGGCGTACAGCCCACGCTTGGGCGCTTCATCCTGCCATCGGAGAGTAAGGCGTCTGGTTCAGATCCGGTGATGGTCCTGAGTTACGCGTACTGGAAGGACCGTTTTGGAAGTGATCCTGGAGTGATTGGAGAAGCCGCCGCTGTAAATGGCCGCCCGGTCACAATTATCGGAATCGCGCCGAAGGAATTCCACGGCACACAACCGCTGCTCGATATTCAGGGTTACATGCCGGCCGGCATGGTCACGGTGGAAAATTGGGTTCCTAAAGATGTGTTGGAGAATCGCGGCTTACGCAATTTTAGCTTGCTGGCGCGATTGAGAACAGGAGTTTCGATCGAGCAGGCGCAAGCGGTTCTGGACGTCGTCGCTCGACGGCTGGCGGAGCAAAATCCGAACACCGAGGCAAACTTCGAACTGCACCTGTTTCCAGAGCGGCTTTCCCGGCCGCGTCCGGATCTTGCAAACGAGGCTTTGAAGAGCGCGACTCTTTTTCTGCTGCTGACGGCGCTAGTTTTGGTTCTTGCTTGCGTAAATATCGCGAACATACTTTTAGCGCGCGGCGCAGCCAGACGCCGGGAAACGACGATTCGCCTGGTTCTCGGCGCGAGCGATGGCCGTCTCGCGCGTCAGTTCCTTACCGAAAGCCTGCTATTGGCGGTTTCCGGCGGAATCGTGGGAATGCTGCTGGCCGTGGTGGCATGCCGCGCTGGAGGTTCATTGCAGCTCGGACCGGACGTGCCAGTGCTGATTGACTTGCGTATGGACTGGCGTGTTTTCCTTTTTGCTTTTTTTATCGTGCTGATGAGCGGAATGCTGGTAGGAATTTTCCCGGTGGTGCAGGCGTTGAAGGGCGATCTCGGAGCAGCGATGCGCGAAGGAGGCCGAGGAACAGTTGGCCGGCGTACGCGCATGCGGGATGCGTTCGTGGTGTCGCAGGTGTGTGGCGCTCTGATGGTTTTGATTCTGGCCGGACTATTCACCCGCAGCTTGGCCAATGCGCAGAAAGTTGAGCTTGGATTCGACGCGTCGCACCTGCTGAACCTCGCGGTGGATCCGCAAGAGCTGGGGTACAGTGAGGCTCGAGCGCGTACTTTTTGCAATCAACTGGTCGAGCGAGTGCGAGAACTGCCCGGCGTGCAGTCGGTCAGCCTGGCTTTTTCAGTGCCGATGGGCGACAACTCCGCGGCTGACACGCTGAGGATTCCCGGCTACGTTGCCCCGGCTGGCCAGCCCGAAACTCCGATCGTGCAGGACAATTTCGTTTCGCCGGAATATTTTCAAAATATGCGCATCCCGCTGTTGCGCGGGCGTCAGTTTACGGACGCGGATAATTCGGCATCGCCCGGAGTGGTGATCGTGAATGAAGCGATGGCCAAAGCTTTTTGGCCGAATCAGGATGCCATCGGGCAAGAACTGACATTTGGTGACGGCCCGCCGCGCAAGGCGCGCGTGGTCGGCGTGGTTAAGAATAGCCGATACGACAGCATTGCCGGGCCGATTGGTCCGTTTTTTTACGCGCCGATAGCGCAAGTCTTCGCTTATCCCGAGACGCTTCAAGTGCGCACCTATTCCAGCGATCCGGCTGCGATGATCAAAGAGATTACGAACACGGTGCACGCGCTTGATCCGCAGATGCCGATGCTCAATGTGGAAACCATGAGGCGCGCTCTGGACACGAAAAATGGGCTGCTGGTCTACCAGTTTGGCGCGGCTGTTGCGGCCGGGCTCGGCGCTCTCGGGCTCATTCTGGCGGTGGTTGGGGTGTACGGGGTCGTTTCTTACAGCACGAGCCAGCGCGTTCAGGAAATTAGTATTCGCATGGCGCTCGGCGCGCAATCGTCGAGCATCTTGAGGCTGATGCTCGGTCAGGGCTTGAGCGTGATCGTCGTGGGGATTGCGGCGGGAATGATTGCGGCTTTCGCGTGCGCGCGAATGGCTGCGAGCTTTTTGGTGAATGTTGGTCCCGGGGATCCGCTTACCTACGTGGTGGTGTCCACGGCGGTTTTGCTGGCCGCATTGCTGGCGTGTTATGTGCCGTCGCGGAGGGCGATGCGCGTTGATCCGATGATCGCTTTGCGCAATGAATAGGCGAACTCTGGAATTCCTCAGCCTGCTGAAATACTTTCGGACGGACGCAGTGGTCTAGCGCGCGCCGCGACAAAGCCAGAGCCTCATTCGTTACGAAACTTTGATTCCATCTGGACACCTCGCGCGAGCGGTAGCAAAATGTGGGCCGTTCAAACTCATTGGCCTGCATAGATCAATCCGAATGGGAAAGAGGAATGGAATGAAGAAGACAATTTTGTTGTGCGCTGTGTTGATGGCCGCGAGCGTCAACGCCGCGATCGCCGACGCGCAGTCGCAGCCGCAGAGCCAATCGGGGCAGGCGCCGGTAATCCGGATCAATGTGTCGCGCACGATTCAGGCCGTGAATTACATGGCCAAGGGCTCGACGCGCATCGATTTTCGTGGCACGGCGCTGATGCCGCAGGCGACTGGACAGGCGAAAGTGGAAGCGAAGAACGGCGCGGTGTTGATTAGCGCGAATTTCGATAATCTCTCGCCCGCGGGACAATTTGGCGGGGCTTATCTGACGTATGTGCTGTGGGCCATCACTCCCGAAGGCCGCGCGAATAATCTTGGCCAGCTTCTGCTTGATGGAGCGAAGAGCAAAGTGCAAGTCACCACGCGCTTGCAAACTTTTGGATTGATGGTTACCGCCGAGCCCTACTTCGCCGTGTCGTTCCCGAGTGAGGAAGTGGTGCTCGAAAATTTCGTGCGGCCGGATACGAAAGGGAATGTGGATGCAGTCGACGCGAAATACGATTTGTTGCAACGCAGCCGATATAAGGATCTAAACCTCGCGCCGCTCGATGATGATCCGAACGTGCCGCTCGATCTTCTGCAGGCACGCAATGCCAAGCGCATCGCGCAATCCCACGACGCAGCGAAATACGCCGCCGAATCCTGGGCGAAAGCTTCGGAATCACTCACGCGCGCCGAAGATTATCAGACGCGGAAACAGAAAAAAGCCGTTCCGTCGGCGGCGCGCGAGGCGGTGCAAGCGTACGAGGATGCCATCACCATCAGCGTGAAGCGCCAGGACGACGAGCGTCAGGCGAACGAACGCGAAGCCGCCGCGCAACGCGAAGCGCAAGCGAAATCCGAGCAGGAAGCGGAAGCGCAGCGGCGCAAGCTCGCGGAAAAACAGCAGGCCGAAGCCGAGCGCCAGGCCGCGGAGTCAGAAAAGCAAAAGCTGCAAGCCGATTTAGCAGCCGCCAAGGAAGCGCAAGCCCGCGCCGAAGCCGAGAAGGCCCAACTAGAAGCGCAAGCCAAGACGCAGGCGGCGCAAGAACAGGCCGAGCGCGAAAAAGCAGCCGCTGAACAAGCCGAGCGCGAGAAGCAGGAATTGCGCGCCAGCTTGCTCGCGCAGTTTAATAAGGTTCTGGAAACGCGGGACACTCCTCGCGGCCTGGTCGTGAATCTAGGCGATGTGCTATTCGCCACCGCGAAATTCGATCTGCGACCGGAAGCACGCGAGCGTCTTGCCAAGCTTTCGGGAATCGTTCTGGCGCATCCGGGGTTGAATCTCGCCGTCGAAGGGCACACTGACAACGTCGGCGGCGATGCATTCAATCAGACGCTTTCCGAGCAGCGGGCGCAATCCGTGCGGCAATATTTGATCGAGCAGGGGCTCGACGCGTCCACAATCACCGCGAAAGGATTTGGCAAGACCATGCCGGTGGCCGATAACAGCACCGCGGAGGGGCGGCAGAAAAATCGCCGCGTGGAAATCATTATTTCAGGGGAAGTGATTGGAACGAAAATCGGCGCGCCGCAAACGCAGCCGTAAGTAGTGGCGACGTCCCTACCGGCATTGTACGAAGAACTTATGAAGTCATCTCATAAATGGTGCTGCCGGCCAGGCAGATATCCTGCGGGACATGCACGGCGGGATCGAAGATTTCCGGTCGGGGCGCAAGCGGCGCTGTTCGAGCCCAGCGCTAAAGCGCATCGATAATCGTAGTCGCTTTTCGGAGCACTAAAGTGCTCCTCCCCCTGCTAAGGGCAGGGGGCTGTCACCTGAAAAAACAAAGAGTCTAGTGCTTGAACGAAACGTTAATTCCAGTCGTAAGAATAATGTCGTTCGACTTCGTGCCGGGAATTGGATTGCTCAGATAGCGGTCGCTCACCTGGGTTTGCCAGCCGAGCCATGATTTGATCTTGGTCACCGTGCCCAAATCGAAGGCGATGCGGTAATTCCCGGTGTCCGTCAAATCGGGATAGAAGAAGATTTGCTCATTCACGATCGTGGATTTTCCGAGTTTGTGGAAGAGCGTTTCTCCGAGGGTGATGCCGCCGATATTTCGCAGCACTCCGGTGCTGTAATTCTCGCGCGTGTAGTTGCCGCCGGCGAGCAGATCGAGCACCGTCGAATCGCTCTTGATGGCGTGATAACCGAGGCCGCCGGACCAAATCGAGCGCAAATCGAGATCCTGCGTCTCGTTGTATTCGAAATCGCCGCTGGCGAACCCGAAAATCTTCGGCACGATATTGCGATCGAAGCGCGCGCCGCCGCGAATGTCGTTGGCGGTAACGCCCGATGAGCCGGCCGCATTGTTCGAGGCATAAATCGAGGCGACGTAGGCGGAGAGCTTGTCGTTGTTCGTGGCGCGCACGGCATTGAAGGCGACGGAGAGGTTAGTAGTTTGGGTATTCCCGCGCGCCAGGGCAAAGCCCACATTCGCGCCGCCCGCCCAGTTCTCGAGCAGGCCGGGATGCTGCATCTTGTCGTAAGCGGTTTGCTCATCGGCGTCGCGTAGCACGGTCACGTCAGTGAGCGGCACTCGAACGGGCGCGGCGCTGCTCGGAGTAATCACCAGCGCATCGCCTTCCGTAGTCAATTTACCGCTGATGGTTTTCTTGTCTGGCGTGACCGCAAAGATGGGTTTATCGGTCGTCAATTCCTTCACCGCCGCCCACTGGATATTGATGTCGCCCGCGAAATCCGTCTTCAGCGTCAGTTGCTTGCCATCGGATTTCACCACGGTGCCCGTAAGACGATCGCCATTCTTCAACGCTACGGTGTCGGCGCTCGCGGTGAACGCCGCGCCTACAAAAACGATTACAGCCACTAGAAATTTCATCTCCGACCCCCGTCGAGTAGAAATATGTGGAAGGTAAACTTTAGCAGGCCCGGCGATGGTGGCGAAGAGAAACTATGCCGGATCGAAATTTAGTTTGCAGGCCCACCGAACGGTGGAAATGGGAATCCAGCGCGCCGCCAGCAGCGACGCGCCGGCGTTAGTGTCTAAACTTTAAAAGTTGAAGACCACTCCGGCGTGAACTTTCGGGCCAATCGTGCTGTGACTCGCGATGATCGATCCCAAGGCATCCACTCCGGCGCGGAACGAAAGCAGATGAGTGAAGCGGTAATCCACCCCGCCGCCGACTTGCCATCCGAATCCACCCTGTCCGCCTTCGATTCCCACTGGGAAAAAGTGCGCGCGTCCCACCAGGGCATGAGCCCACGGTTGCCAGCGGCTGGTATCGCCAAGCCGAAAATGCGGACCGATCCCAAGAAACGATTGCTTGGCGGTCTCGCCATTGAAGCTGCTCAGTTCGCCGCTCAGTTCGCCTTCAATGCCGATCCATTTGTAATAGCCGGTAAAATCGGCGGTGAAGCCGTTCATCTCCAGCGGATTATTCGGGATGCCGGTGAAACGCGTCCAGGCGTAGCCGATATAAGCTTGGAATTGAGGTAGGTCCTCGGTGGCCGGATCATAGGAAGTGATCCCCGCAATCGGCGGCGCGAGACTTGGCGAAGCATTGACTAGCGCGGATGTCGCGGGATGAATCTGAGCGGCCGCCCCAGCCGAAACGCACAAACTAAGCGCGAAAACTATGAGAACTCGGCGCATCGGTTTCCCCCCTTCAACCGTTGTATTAATCCGACCCGTATCCATTTGACCCGATTTGGGATGGCAATGTCCACCCAAAATCGGAATCTATGCCGTAAAAATAATACTGAAGGATTTAGATGCGCAAGTGGAAATGGATTCAATGGCTTGCTGCATGGTTGCTTGAAGCGACAAAATTTGTCCGCCGTGTGTGTTCCGCTGATAACGCCGCGCGCGGCCTTCGGGCAGCGTGGCACTGTCTCAAAACAATACACTAATGGCCCAGTTGCGCCTTCAAAAACGCAGAAATCGTCAACTGGGGTTGCTTTTTCGGGCACCAACCCCTTGCGCGAGAATATCTAGCTTGCTATCTTTGTAGTGGGTATGGCCACGCCTATGAAAACCACAAAACTACGCGGCTACGTCCGCCGAAGCCGCCGCTTTCCGCTGCACGTCCCAGTAGTTGTCTACGGGCGCTCGAACGACAATATGCCGTTTCGCGACAAGACCCACACTCTGAATGTTGACGCTCATGGCGCGCGCTTGGCCGTGAACGCCGAGCTGGAGCGCGGGCAGACCATCCTGGTGGTGAATAGCTTCACCCAGGAAGAGCGCGAATGCCGCGTTGTTCACGTGGGCCCGAAGCAAAGCGGCAAGTGCAAGGTGGGCGTCGAGTTCGTGGATTCCAAGGGCAACTTCTGGCACATATACGACGCGCAGGTCGAAGCCAGAATGCAGCCGAACGGCGCAGTTTAGACTTTGTAGCACAGCCACTCCTGGCTGTGTCAGCCTCGGTTTCACAAATACTCAAAATTTAATCACGCTAAATTCGCGCGCGGCACTGTGTCAATTCGCCGTTTTACTCGCCCTCGCCGTCTTCCCAATCACAAATTCGCCAATTTTATCGATGGCCTGCTGCGCGTCCGGCAAATAGTCCGCAAAAATATGCCAGACATGCGGCATTCCCTCAAAGGTGTCGAGCGTGACGGGCACGCCGGCTTTTTCAGCAGCCTGCGCCAGGCGCGTCGAATCATCCAAAAGCGTTTCTTCGGTGCCGACCTGAATTAGCAGCGGCGGCAATCCGCGCAAGTCCGCATGGATCGGAGAAGCCAACGGAGCACGAGCATTCTGGCCATTCAGATAAAGCCCTGCTTCGAGAATCATCGCGTCATGTTCGCAAAGCGGATCGACGTCCGCCTTCGACTTCATGGTGTCGCCGACGCATTCGAGATCGACCCACGGCGAAATGCAAACGCCGGCCGCCGGCAAAGGCACGCCCGCATCGCGTAGTGATAGCAGTGTGGCCACGGTCAAATTTCCGCCGGCAGAATCCCCGGCAATCACGATCGAGGATGGAGCTACACCCTGTGCCAGCAATCCGCGGTACGCCGCCGCCGCATCTTGAATTGCGGCAGGGAAGGGCGATTCGGGCGCCAAGCCGGTAGTCGACCACAAATATGCGAGCTTTTGTGGCTTTGGCGAGTCGCGCGCACATCGCACGATATCCGCGAGCCGAACCCAACACAAATGCGCCGCCGTGAATGTAAAGCACCACGCGATTCGCGTCCGCCCCCGGCATGCTCAACCAGTCGCCGGGAATGCCTCCTACTTCGGCGTGTTCCACCTTCAGTTCCGGCGGCGCTAAATATTTCGCGAAGAAATCCTCGGCGTGTTGCCGCGACTCGGCCAGCGTGCCACGAGGGCCCGATACTAAATCCCGCCATTCTTGAATCGCGCGTGCTGCTTCTGCTGTGGGCATCGTTACTCCTTCAGGATTAGTGTCCGCCAGCATTCACGGCCAGTGTCTTCGCGCGCGCCAATTCCGGCCGCGTCGAATTCACGCCGTTATCGCAAACTTTGACCAATTGCGAATAGTAGGCCGTCGCCTGCTCGCTTTCGCCCGGCCATTTCCGCCGCGCGTGCGGCGCCGTACAGTCCGTCAAAGCGATTCGGGGATTCTTTGAGCAGCACCTCGTACTCGACCAGCGCGTCGCCCGGGCGGTTCATCTCGAGCAGCATGTCGGCGAACATTTCGCGCGCCGGCATGTCGCCGAGTTTCGGGTGCGCGGCGATCTTCGCGGTCGGCTGCTTCGCGCAGGGCTTTCAGCGCGTCATCTTTTTTCCCCTCGGCGAAATCCACCCAGCCGATTACTTCCTGCTTCTCGATCCACGAGAGCGCGCTATCGTCATCCGAGTACGCGCCGCCGGACAAAGGCTCGTTCAATTTTTCCAAATTCTTGCGGGCTTCCGCCGCATCGCCGCTGCGAGCGGCTCCGATGGCGCGCGTGCGATAAGCCGAAGCCTTGGCGTCACGCGAGCCAGGTTCCGGCACTTTCAATTTCGCCGCTTCGCTCCATTGATGCAGCTCGAAATAATACCGGCCGGCAAAATCGGTCCGCGTGTCGGTCTTGCGTTCCGCGGACGCTCCCGGCACGGAATCGAGTTCCTCCACGACATGCCAAGCGTCTTTTTCGCGCCCGCTCTGCAGGTAGGCATATTGCAAAAAATCCATGGCGTGAAATTCGTAGCTCGCGTCACCCGTTCCAGCGCGCGTGGCTTTATCCGCAGCGGCGGCAGCAGCCAGATTCGAATTGATGGAATCCTGCCACAGTCCCGAGCCGCGAGAAAATATGCGAGGGCATATGCAGCGCGTGCGATGAAGAAGGGGCGATCGACGCGTAACGCCGCGCCGCATTCAGACCCATCTCTGCCAGTTGCGGCCGGTCCGCGGCGTGAATCAGATAATGCGCCGCGCCGGGATGATCCGGATGCTCCGCGAAAAGCTTGTCGAGAATGGGAATGGCTTTGCGGCGGTTGGCGAAATCTTTATTGTCCGCGGCGTCCAGGAGAGCAGCGAGAGCGCATAGAATGCCGCGGCTTCGGTGTCGTCAGGATATTGCGCGTAGAGCCGGCCCATCGCGTCGGAATAATTCTGCGCGCGCGTGCGATAGTCGAGCTTGTTGCCTTTGGCGTAGAAAAGCGCCACGGCGCCGATAAATTGCTTTTCGCGATCCGTCTTCGCGCCGATTCTCTGCGCTTGGTGAATGTATTTTTGTCCCTCTTTGATCTTTCTTCGCGTCGGGCTCATCCCAGAGCTGGTGCCAGATCGCTAGCGCCTGTCCCCAACGGGCCATGGCGCAGTGCTTGTCTTTCGCGGCGACGTCGTCAAATCCTTCGCTGGCCTGCTGGTATTGGAAGGAATGCATCAGCGCGACGGCGCGCTCGAATGATTTCTGCACGTCGGGCGAGCACGAAGTCGGGAAAGTCACCGAGCCGAGCCGTTCGCCATCGTCGTGATGGTGATGCTCTTCGTCCTGGGCGGCAATTCGCGGCGCAATCAGCAAACAGAGCAAGGCAGCCAATCCAATGGCACGTTTTTTCATCGCAGAGACCTCGTGATTTCGCCGAGTCTATCGAGCCTCGCCCATGAGTGCAACCAGCCGCTGCCTGCGAGACATCCAATCCGCCGCGAGAGGTGAGGCCAAGGAGGGCCAATTGCGGACGCGCCGTCTGCGGGGCCGTGTATAATCGCGTGTCGCAAGCGACGGGGTCAGGCCTCTGCATTCCAGGCGCGGGCGGGGTCGCGCTTCATCAGATTTGTCCGACGGAGGAGTATGCACTTTGATTTGAGCGGGAGAATTGCGGACCACCGCCTCCGCATAGGTAAGAATTCGGCTTCGACCTTTCGCAAAATTCTGGTGCCAGTGCTCTCCGCGCTCGTTCTGCTTGCCGCTGTCGCTCCCGTGATTGCCCAAAAATCCGCGCCGAAGAAACACGCGTCGCATACTGCCGGCATTGATCTGGCGCGCCGGCGCGCGGATTGGTTTTTTCGGCAGCGTGCTTATCCTGCTGGAAAAATTCCTGCGGGCGCGCGCGAAGCGGCCATCAAGGAACTGGGTGCGATGCGCGCAAAAGCCGCGGTTGCCAATCCGAATGTTTCTTCGCTTGCGTGGGAGTCGATCGGACCTGCTCCTACGAGCCAAACTCCTTTCGGAAATACTTCCGGTCGAGTGACCGCGCTGGCCGTCGATCCCACCGATTCCACCGGCAAGACGGTTTATCTCGGCGCGGCGGACGGCGGCGTCTGGAAAACCACCGATCTGCAAAATTGGTCGCCGCTCACCGACGATCAGCCGACGCTCGCCATCGGCTCGCTGGCACTCGATGCCACCACAAATCCGCCGACAATTTATGCAGGCACCGGCGAAGAAAATTTCGCGCGAGATTCTTATTATGGAGATGGAATTCTGAAGTCGACTGACGGCGGGCAAACGTGGAGCTCGACTGGCGTGGGAGTTTTCGGCGGCGCTTCGTCTCCGTTGAATTCCAGCACCGGCGGGCCGTTCATCGGCGCGCTGGCGGTCGATCCAAATTCCGCGCTGCATCAGGTCGTGCTCGCGGGCGTAGAAGGCGGCGATCCGTCAATTCCGTCGGGCATTTGGCGCTCGACGAATGGCGGAACAAGTTGGACATCGGTGCTTTCACTCGTCGCCAAAAGTAGAAGCCACGGATGTAGTTTTCGATCCGAGTGACGCAACGGGCATGACCGCCTATGCAGCACTGGGCCACCCGGGCGGCGATTCCGCTGCCGGCGCGCCCTGCAAATCATTCCGCACCTTGCAACGGCGTTTTCGTTTCGACGAACGCGGGCGCATCGTGGACGCGACTCACCGGACTCGACCAAGCCACCGATCAAACGCAATTCGGCCGCATCACGCTCGGTGTCGGCCCGCAAGCTTCCGGCAAGACGGTGATCTACGCCGCTATCGCGAGCGGCGACGATTCGTCGTGCGAGCTTCTTCGGACCTTTTCAAGAGCCTCGATGGCGGCGTCACCTGGTCGCAGCCACTCGACACCGCCGAATAATTTGTGCGATCCTTCGTGCTTTTACGATATGCCCATTCGCGTCAGCCCCGCGAACGCGTCGCTGGTCTTTGCGGGTGGCTCTGATGGCGGCGGCAGCGGTTCAACGCTCTATCGATCGGTGGATGGCGGCAATTCCTGGCAGGACGTAACTATCGACAAATCCAACGCCGCAATTCATTCCGCGCAGCATGCGCTCGGTTTCAGCGCCGGCGGCAGCGCGCTGTTCGTCGGCAACGATGGCGGCATCTGGACATCTGCCGACGTCGCCAATACCAGCATCGCCGCAGGCTCGCAAACCTGGTCCAATCTGAATATCGGCACGACCAGTTCCGGCCTGAGCATCACGCAATTTTATCCCGGCCTCACCGTGCATCCGTCGTCGGACAGCGTCGCTTTCGGAGGCACGCAAGGAAATTCCCCGCAGCTTTACAAAACCGATGGATGGACCGGCATGGGCGTCGCGCAATGCGATGGGGGATTCACAGCCATCGACGCCATGGTTCCGAATACCGTCTTCACGACTTGCGGAGATTTGCAGCAACCGGCGTCCGTCGTGCCGTTCCTATTCCGCTCGCTCACCGGCGGCTTCGCAAACGATTTCGCCGTGGCGGAAAATGGAATTAATACTTCCGATCCGGCGTCGTATCTTCCGCCATTGATCGGCGATGTCTCGCAATCGCAAACTTTCTATCTGGCGACGAATCGTCTCTATCAAACGCTCGATAATGGCAGTACTTGGAACGCCATCTCGACCGACCTGACCGGCAGCGTGGGCAATTTCCTGACCACGGCAGCCATCGCGCCGAGCGATTCGAATACGATTTACGTAGGCTCGATCGATGGCATCGTGCAGGTTTCGCACAATGCGTTGAGCGGCTCAGTCGGATTCGCGCGCGTGATTAACGGGCTTCCCGATCGCTCGGTCACATCGGTCGCGATCGATGCCGCCGATCCCACTCTCGCCTATGTCGCCTTCTCCGGCTTCTCCGGATTTGATGGCGACGCGCTCGGCCACGTCTTTATGACCACCAACGGCGGCGGCCAATGGAACGACATCTCCGGCAACCTTCCGAATATTCCGGTGAACTCGATCGTTGCCGATCCGAGTATTTCCGGCACGCTTTACATCGGCACCGATATTGGTGCTTTCATCACCACTGATGGCGGCACAAGTTGGCAACCGCTCGGCACCGGCTTGCCGAATGCAGTGGTGATGGCGCTGCATCTTCGCAGCGCGTCGCGGGTGCTGACCGCGGTGAGTCACGGCCGCGGGGCGTGGGATATTTCCCTCGGTGGCCTGCCCGCGCTGCAGCTTACCGATATTTCGCCGGTGGAATCGAATACCGCGCCGCCCATCGCGATCACCGCGACCGGCGTCGGATTCACCAACCAATCCGTGATCCAGGTTTCCGGCACGCCGGTTACGCCGACAACGCTCAACAGTGATGGCTCGCTGAGCGCATCAATTCCCGCGGCGGCGCTGCAAAATTCCACGGGCGTTTATGCCATCACCGTCGCAACGGGGCAGACCGTCTCGAATAGTCTGCCATTCAGCACCACCAATCCTGCGCCGACGATCACGTCGATCTCGCCAACCAGCGGCATCGTTGGCGATGGCACGGTAATCCTGACGGTGACCGGCACCGGTTTCCTGCCCAACGCAGTCATCAATTTCGGCAATACCAGCCTAACGCCGGGTACGGCCGGTTCTTCCACGTCATTGGTTGCGACTATTCCAACGGGCGCCTTGGCAACCCCTGCCGCGGTCAATGTTACCGTTTCGAATCCTGCTCCCGGTGGCGGCACCAGCAACGCCGTGGTATTCGACATTCAGGATTACACTTACGGCCCCGTCTCGCCGCCCGTAGGCACAATCAAAGCGGGCGCTACGGCAAATTTCACAATTCCGGTGATTGGACTTTTTGGATTCAACACCGAAATCACGCTGACCTGCGGCACAGGCCTTCCAGCCGACGCAACATGCACTTTCAATCCCACGAACATCACTCCCACGGCGTCGGGAGCCAGCCAACAACTTTCGATCTCCACGGTGCCGAACAACACCAGCCTGCCGCCGGGAAATCCGTCCAATCGCTGGCCGCCGCTCGCCCGCGGAATCTGGCTGGCACTGGCCGCGCTGCTCACGGTGTGGTTCGCCCTACGCCTGCGGCCACGAACGCAATCGCCCGGAATGTTCACCTTGCCGCTACGCCGCGCCGCCCTGGCAATCTCCCTAGCGGCCGTGATGTTCGGCGCCGCGCTAGCAGGCTGCGGAGGCGGCCGCAGCTCAGGCACGCCGGTAGGCACCTACCAAATCACCATCACCGCCAACGGTAACGCCGACGGCACCGAAACGGCAACGCATACGACAACGGTAACGATGATAGTCCAGTAGGGGAGGGTGCTTTAGCCCTCCCGCCGTTCGGCCATCTTTTAGGTTTTCGTAGCGGTGGGCTTCAGCCTAGCAACTTTATCTGCAACTCAAGGCAAGCTGCAGACGAACATTCGTTAAAATCCGGGACAGAAGTTTGTAATCGTTCGCGTACACGAGCGTTGCGTCCAGCCACTCGCGGAAATCCGACACAGCCAAGAGTGGCTGTGCTACCAAGGCGGCATCGCCGTCCTACAACATCTGCCGCAAAACAAACTGCAAAATCCCGCCATGCTGATAATAGGTGGCCTCCACCGGCGTATCCACGCGCGCGATGGCATCAAACGCAATCTCTTTCCCATCGTCCCCATGCGCCCGCACACGAATCGTCTTCCGCGGCGCAAAATCCTTGGCCAATCCCTCAATCTCAATCATTTCGCGCCCAGTGAGACAAAGCGATTTCACATTCTGCCCAGGCTTAAACTCCAGCGGCATCACTCCCATGCCAATTAAGTTGCTGCGATGAATGCGCTCGTAACTTTCCGCAATCACCGCCCGCACGCCGAGCAAGTTCGTGCCCTTAGCCGCCCAGTCGCGCGAAGACCCTGATCCATATTCTTTTCCGGCCATCACCACCAGAGGCACGCCCTCGGTTTTGTAGCGCACCGCCGCATCATAAATCGTCATCTGCTCGCCGCTCGGCTGATGAATCGTCCAGCCGCCTTCGGTGCCCGGCGCGAGCTGATTGCGCAGGCGAATATTTGCAAACGTGCCGCGGGTCATCACTTCATCGTTGCCGCGCCGCGCTCCATAAGAATTGAAATCCTTGGGCTGCACTCCGCGCGAAATTAAATATTTGCCCGCAGGTGAATCTGCGGGAATCGAGCCGGCCGGTGAAATGTGATCGGTGGTGACGCTATCGCCCAAAATTGCCAGCGCCCGCGCCCCATGAATATCGCCCACCGCCGCAGGCTTCACCGGCATGCCGTCAAAGTAAGGCGGCAATTTGATGTAAGTCGATTTCGAATCCCACATATACAAATCGCCTTCGGGAATCTTCAATCCGCGCCAACTCGAATCTCCGGTGAACACATCCCCATACTGTTTCCGGAACATTTCGGTGGAAACCGAGGCACGCATGGCATTTTCTACTTCAAGCGGCGAGGGCCACAAATCGCGCAAGTAAACCGGCTTTCCGGCTTTGTCGTTTCCAAGCGATTCGTGCGCCATGTCGAAATCCATCCGGCCCGCGAGCGCATACGCCACCACCAGCGGCGGCGAGGCCAGATAATTCGCGCGCACCAGCGCGTTAATGCGCCCCTCAAAATTGCGGTTGCCGCTTAGAACCGAAACGGCCACGAGATTATTTTCCTTAATCGCTTTTCCAATCGAGTCCGGAAGAGGCCCGCTGTTGCCGATGCAGGTGGTGCATCCATAACCGACGATGTGAAATTTGAGCGCTTCGAGGAAGGGCATCAACCCGGACGTCGTCATGTAATCGCTGACCACTTTCGAGCCGGGAGCGAAGCTAGTCTTTACCCAAGGCTTAGAGGTTAGCCCGCGCTCGACGGCTTTTTTCGCGAGCAGTCCGGCGCCAAGCATCAACGATGGATTCGACGTGTTCGTGCAGCTGGTGATCGCGGCGATTACCACCGAGCCATCGCGCAATTCGAATCGATCGCCGTTATTCTGCACCGCTACATGCTTGGCCGGCTCAGTGAGCGATTTTTCAAACGCTTGCTTCGAATCCCGCAGCGGGACACTATCCTGCGGCCGTTTCGGCCCAGCCATCGTCGGCACTACGCTCGCGAGATCCAGTTCGAGTCGATCGGAAAAAATCGGATCGGCGGTTGTGTCGGTGCGGAAGAGGCCCTGTTCCTTGGTATAAGCTTCAACCAGCGCGACCAATTTTTCATCGCGGCCAGTGAAGCGCAGATAAGCGAGCGTCTCATCGTCAACAGGGAAGAAGCCCATCGTCGCGCCATATTCCGGCGCCATATTCGCAAGCGTGGCGCGGTCCGGCAACGTGAGGCTCGAAAGTCCGGTGCCGTAAAATTCCACGAATTTGCCGACGACGCCTTTCTTCCGCAAAATCTGAGTGATCGTAAGCACCAAATCGGTAGCGGTCGCGCCTTCGGGCAAGCGCCCGTGCAATTTGAATCCCACCACCGCCGGAATCAACATCGAAAACGGCTGGCCCAGCATGGCGGCTTCCGCCTCAATGCCGCCGACGCCCCATCCAAATACGCCCAAGCCGTTCACCATGGTGGTGTGTGAATCCGTACCCACCAGCGAATCCGGAAACGCAAACCACTTCCCGCCTTCTTCGCGGCTAAAAACTACTTTCGCCAAATATTCCAAATTCACTTGATGGCAAATTCCCGTGTCTGGCGGTACTACGCTGAAATTTTCAAACGCCTTCTGCCCCCAACGCAAAAACGCATAACGCTCGATATTGCGCATGAATTCGAGTTCGGAGTTAAACGCGAGCGCGCCCTCCACCCCAAATTTATCCACCTGCACCGAATGGTCGATCACCAAATCGGCAGGCAAAAGCGGATTGATCTTCTTGGGATCGCCGCCCAATTTCCGCATAGCCTCGCGCATAGCTGCAAGGTCGACGACGGCAGGCACTCCGGTAAAATCCTGCAAAAGCACCCGCGCGGGCATGAACGCGACTTCCTTCTGCGTAGCCGCGTCAGGATTCCATGTCGCGAGCGCCCGCACATCGTCAGCCGAAACAAACCGCCCATCCTCATGCCGCAAAAGATTTTCGAGCAGAATCTTCAAAGAAAATGGCAGCTTAGAAGCCGCGCCCACTCCCGCGCGCTCCAGCGCATCCAGCCGGTAAATCTCAAACGAATCATCGCCGACTTTCAACGAAGCCCGCGCCCCAAACGAATTCTTAGAAGCCGCACTCATTAGGTCTAAATCTCCTCTCAGCAACCCTCTATAATAACGCATCCACGAGTCGCCCGCGTCGCAACTCCCCGTACCACCGGCGTCCCGCCGGCTCTTACGGCCTCGATGCAGCCACCGCGAAAAATCTCGGCCGCCGCAACCTACGCCCTACATTTTCCTCAATCACCCCCACATGCCATAATCAATTCCGCGATAAGCTCCATTAAAATTTCAAAATGAACGTCCTCCTAGTCGCCACCTACGAACAAGGGCACCAGCCTTTTGGCTTGGCATCTCCGGCTGCGTGGCTGCGAGCTGGCGGCGCAAAAGTGGCGTGCCTGGACATATCGCGCGACCCACTCGGCGAAGCCGCCATCCGCGACGCCCAACTGATCGCCGTCCACATCCCCATGCACACCGCCACGCGCCTGGCGATTGAACTAATCGCGCCCATCCGCGCAATCAATCCCACCGCGCATCTTTGCTTTTACGGCCTGTACGCCAGCGTAAACGCTGACTATCTCCGTAAGCGAGGCGTGCAAACAATTCTCGGCGGTGAATTTGAAGAGGGCCTATCCGCTTTGGCAGCGAGCTTGGCAAAGAATGGAGACAATCGATCCGAGAAGAAATCGCAACGCGAGCCGCTGATCTCCCTCGAGCGCCAAAATTTCTTGGCTCCCGACCGTGAAGGCCTGCCAACGCTCAATCGTTACGCCACGCTGCAACTTCCTGACGGCACCGCGAGAATCGCCGGTTACACGGAATCCTCGCGCGGCTGCAAACATCTTTGCCGCCATTGCCCGATTGTTCCGGTCTACAACGGCGCGTTCCGCATCGTCGCGCGCGAAGTAGTTCTCGAAGATATTCGCCGCCAGGTGCATGCCGGAGCCGAACACATTACTTTCGGCGATCCGGACTTTTTTAATGGCATCGGCCACGCCATTCCGCTGATCGAATCGCTGCATCGCGAATTTCCGCAACTTACCTACGACGCGACTATCAAAATCGAACATTTGCGCAAACACGGAGAGCATATCGCCACGCTGCGCGACACCGGCTGCCTCTTCATCACCAGCGCAGTGGAATCGATCGATGACGCGGTGCTCGAAAAGCTGGCGAAAAATCACACGCGCGCGGATTTCGAGCATGTGATTCGAGTTTTTCGCGCGCACGATCTACCGCTGCAACCAACTTTCGTGCCGTTCTCGCCATGGACGACACTCGATTGCTACTGCGAGCAACTCGATTTCCTCGCCGCGAATGACTTGATCGAGAATGTCGCGCCCATTCAGCTCGCGATCCGCCTGCTGATTCCGGCGGGCTCGCTTCTCCTCGATTTGGCCGATATTCAGAAGCTCGCGGGGCCATTCGATGAGAAAGCGCTCGTCCATTCGTGGAAGCATCCCGACGCGCGCGTCGATCAGCTCTGCGAAGAAGTGCAGCGCATCGTTCACAACGGGGAAAAACTAAATCGCAGCCGCCGGCAAATTTTTCAGCGCATACGCGAAGCAGCCCGCCGCGCCGCAGGAATCGAGCAGAGCGAGTCCGATGCGCTACCGCTGCTGGCTGCCCGCACGACGATTCCATACCTAACCGAGCCTTGGTACTGTTGAGCCGAACCAACCGGGGACCAGTTGGCCCCCATAGAAAAAATGAGAAAGGCGATCCCGCACGCATCAACGTTCGTATAAGTAGCCCCGGCGATCTCAAGTAGCGCCGGCCTCCCCGCCGGCATCTTACGAGCCGACGGGTAGATTAGGGCAACGACCTCGGGCGGCGCGTCAAATTCGGCAAAGCCCGAATTATTATTGTCAGCTCCGCCCGTGAGTGCTGCCTTTAGTTCGATGTGTCGTCGTCGGATGCCGGCAGAGACGCCGGCGCTACTTAGGGCCGCTCTTCGAGATTCAGAGAATGTCTGACAAAAACCAACAAACGCCGTTTCATGCGCGGCTTTATAAACTTGGCGTAAATCGCGCTGTGGATGTGCCCGCGAAAATCTCGGAGTCCTTCGGCGGCGGCGGATTTATTCCCGTGCAAGGCTGGATCGAAGGAATTCCGATCACCTCGACGCTAGTCCCGCGCGGCAACGGCCGCCATCGCCTTTTCGTCCACAGCCGCATTTGGAATCGCCTGAAAATCGAGAAGGGCGATTTCGTGGAAGTGCTTCTAACCCGAGGCGAGCCACCCAAAGAGCCGCCCATTCCCGAAGACTTAGCGTCAGCGCTGCAAATGACGAAGGGCGCCGCCGAAGCCTTCCGGCAAGTAACGCCAGCCCTGCGCCGCGAATTTATAAACTGGATCGGAAACGCCAAACAACCAGAAACCCGCGCCCATCGAATTCAAAAAGGCCTGCCAGTTCTGATGGCGCGCGCAAAGAAACGAATGCAGCGCCAAAATCAATCCACCTCAACGCCAAAATAATCTGCCATGAATCCGCAAATTTCCACGCCTGCCAAACGAATTCTAATCCTCGCCTCGAAACTCGGCTACCAAACTCGCGCGTTCACCGACGCCGCCAAAAAACTCAATCTCGAAGTGCATTTCGGCACCGATCGCTGCCACAAACTCGAAGATCCCTGGTCCGACGGCGCGCTGGCGTTACATTTCGAAAATCCGCAATCCGCCGCCGCAACCATCGCCGCGCAACTGGCAGCGAATCGCCCCGACATCATCCTCGCGCTCGGCGATCGCCCGACGGCCACCGCCTCCTACGCCGCCCGCGCTCTCGGCATCGAGGCCAATTCGCCCGAATCCGTCGAGCTGTGCCGCAATAAGTTCCATCAACGAGACGTGTTGCGTCGCGCAAATCTTCCGGTTCCTGATTTTTTCTGTTTCGCGTTCGCAGAGAGTCTCGATTCCGTGCTCCCGCGCGTCGTTTATCCTTGCGTCCTGAAGCCCCTCTCGCTCTCCGCCAGCCAGGGAGTCATCCGCGTCAATAACGACGCCGAATTCCGCGAAGCCGTCCGCCGAATCCGCCAGTTGCTGGAGTCGCCGGAAATTCAAGTCCAACGCGAACCGAGTCTCGATCGCATTCTGGTCGAGAGTTACATCCCGGGAAGGGAAGTGGCTATTGAAGGCTTGCTGACCGATGGAAAGTTCCGCGCGCTGGCGATCTTCGACAAGCCCGACCCGCTCGAAGGCCCATACTTCGAAGAAACAATTTACGTGACGCCGTCGCGCCTTTCGGATCCCGACCAGCAAGCTCTGATCGATTGCGCCGCTCGCTCGGTCGCGGCCCTAGGCCTCGTCACCGGGCCAATCCACGCAGAGTTCCGCATTAATGAAAATGGTCCCTGGGTAATCGAAATCGCACCGCGTCCCATCGGCGGACTCTGCGCGCGCGCGCTACGTTTCGGAAACGATAAGATTTCCCTGGAAGAATTAATTCTGCGTCATGCACTGCAGATGGAAGGAAGCAACGCCGATCGCGAAAAACTCGCAGCGGCGGTGATGATGATTCCCGTCCCAAAAAGCGGCACGCTCGAAAACGTGGAAGGCCAGGAAGCAGCAGAAAAAGTAGCGGGCATCGACGCAATCCTCATCACTGCCCGCTTGCACGATTACGTCGCCGCCTGGCCCGAAGGCAACAGCTACTTGGGCTTCATCTTCTCGAGAGCCGAAACGCCAGAAGCGGCCGAAGCCGCGCTCCGTGAGAGCCACGCCAAACTAAATTTCACGCTAGCCCCGCGCCTGACGGTAGGTCATCCACTGACGGGCCGCCTGGCGTAGCGGCGGGTTTCGTCGAAGATTCGCGGTTGCGGCGTGAATGCCGCTCTCAGGGCCCAGCGCTAAAGCGCGTCGTTTCACGCGGCGCGTTTTCGGAGCGCTGAAGCGCTCCTCCCCCTGCTGAAGCAGGGGGCTGCCACCTGAAGAACAACAAGTCCGGCTAGACGGGGAAGCACGAACACCCTGAAGAGCATTTGTGCAACGAGTTCGACTACCCCTTGGCCTTCTGCGGCACGTATCCTTCCGGCAATTTCGCGCCCTCGCCGAAGAAAAACTGCTCCATCTGCTCTTCCATCACTTTCTGCGAGTTCGGATCCAGCGGATTTAATCGAAATTCGTTCATCACCATCTTCGAGTGCTCGATCCAAAGCTTCCAAGCTTCCTTCGAAACATTCTCGTAAACGCGCTTCCCCAATTCGCCTTTCCACGGCACGCGATCGAGTCCCGGCATTTCCTTCCCGAATTTCACGCACTTCACCATGCGCGTCCCAGCCGCGGCCGGCTGCGCCGCCGTCACCGGCTTCGGATCGTTGCACCCATCATTCGCCATGCCAGCCTCCCCAATCGCAGCGCTTCACCATGCGAAAATATTTCCGTGCCAATCTCAACGATACTTCATCCTCCGCGCGAATTCCACCTCAGGCCCCGGAAACCATGCGCCACTGCTCGAATCTAATTTTCAGCCGCTGGCGAGACATGAAATTGTAAAGAAATCATGCTACGGTCATGAACGGCGACGCCCGAGCAGTCGCAAGCCCCGCGGGACCGCATCGCTCGCGCAACCAGGATTTTGCACCGGCTCGCTTGCGGGAAGCCGCAAAGTTTAATAAAACTATACGCCCGTTCGATAATCGGCGAAGCGGGGCCTGAAGGAGTGCAGCGATGTCGTCGCGTGCCATCGATGTAGCCGAAAGCCTTCCCGCCGATGCCTATTACTGCGAAAAACCGACAGACCCTTGCGCCATCGTTTTATTCGGCGCGTCTGGCGATCTCGCGCGCCGCAAAATTTTCCCCGCTTTGTTTGAGCTGGCCACGAATAATTGCCTGGCTCCCAGTTTCCGGCTGATTGGATTTGCGCGTTCGCCGATGACCGACGACGCTTTTCGCGAATCCAGCAGCGAATTCCTCCCTAAGCCGGACGCCGGTTCCTCAGCGAGCGATTCCTCCCTCAAGGATTTCGCGCAACACCTGCATTACGTCACCGGCCAGTACGACGATCCTGCCTCCTATCAAAAATTGCTGACCCGCCTGGAAGAACTGGATCGCGAAGGCCAGCTCGCCGGCAATCGTCTTTTCTATCTGTCCGTGCCGCCGGAAATTTACGCGCCGGTGATCGAGCAGCTCGGCAAAGCCAATCTGGCCAAGCCGCGCGACGAAAAATCCTGGACGCGCATCATCATCGAAAAGCCCTTTGGCCGCGATGCGAAATCCGCCCGCGAACTCAATCAACGCGCCCGCAAAGTCTTCGATGAATCGCAGATTTACCGCATCGATCATTATCTCGGCAAAGAAACCGTGCAGAACGTGCTGGCCTTCCGTTTCAGCAACGGAATTTTCGAACCCATCTGGAACCGCAACTACGTCGAGAATATCCAAATCACTGCCGCCGAAACTTTGGGCGTCGAACGCCGCGCCGCTTTCTATGAAACCGCCGGCGCGCTGCGCGACATGGTGCAGAGCCACGTTCTGCAGCTCACTTCGCTCGTCTCGCTCGAACCGCCTTCAGCCTTCGAAGCTACCGCCGTTCGCAACGAGAAGATTAAAGTCCTGCAATCCATCCGTCCTTTCACCGCCGAAACAATCTGGCGCGATGTGGTTCGTGGCCAGTACGGCCCCGGCACCATCGACGGCAAAGCGGTTCCCGGATATCGGCAGGAACCAGGCGTGAAGCCCGACTCGCGCACCGAAACCTACGTCGCGCTAAAACTCAGCGTCGACAACTGGCGCTGGAACGGCGTGCCATTTTATCTGCGCACCGGCAAACGCCTCGCACGTTCCTTCACCGAGATAGCCATCCAATTCCGCCAGGCCCCGCATCTAGTTTTCCAAGGCGAGCAGCTACAGCCCAATCTCTTGGTTCTAAATATTCAACCGGAAGAAGGAATCACGTTGTCGTTCGGCGCAAAATCGCCGGGTGCGAGAATGCACATTCGCCCGGTGACCATGGATTTCAACTATCGGACTACATTCGGCGGGAAGGCCAACAACGCCTACGCCACGCTTATTAACGATTGCATCCGCGGAGATGCTACTCTCTTCGATCGCGCCGACAGCGTGGAAGCCGCCTGGGACTTGGTCGATCCGATTTTGCAAGCGTGGGAATCGTCGGCGCCGCCGCCGTTTCCGAATTATGCGGCGGGCAGTTCTGGACCGCGCGCGGCGGGCGAATTGACGGGCCGGGAAGATCATCGCTGGCGTGATCTAGTCGAATGAACATGCGACTCAAAACTCGAAGGGCCGCTAGATTTGCCGCGTGAATCGGCATGCCGCGTGCATACCGCGACTGAACAGGAGCGAGCATGATCGTAGCCGGCGATCTCGGCGGCACGAAATCGAATCTCGGAACTTTCGACACGCGCAACGGCGAAGCTCGTGCCCGTCGCCGAAGGGCATCTCGACAGCCACAAATACGCCAGCGTCGAGGAACTCGTTCAGGATTACATTAGCCAAACGAAATCAAGCTGCAGCGCGGCATGCTTCGGAGTGGCCGGGCCGGTGGTGGACAACGTGGTGCGCGCCTCGAATCTACCGTGGATGATTCAAGGCGATTCTCTCGCGCGGCTGCTGAAAATTCCGAGCGTGCGTCTGCTGAATGATCTCGAGGCTACGTGCTACGGCCTGGAAGTTCTCGCGCCGAGCGAGTTGGTTTGCATTCACGATGGGGTGAAGGATGATCGCGCGAATAAAGTGATCATCGCGGCGGGCACTGGTCTCGGCGAAGGCGTGATTTTCTGGGATGGCCAGCGCCATTTCCCGAGCCCGACCGAAGGCGGGCATGCCGATTGGGCTCCGCACACCGAGCAGCAAGGCGATCTGTGGCGTTATCTCAAAGCGCGGAATGAAATTGTTAGCTCCGAAATTATTCTTTCCGGACGCGGCTTCAAGAGCCTGCACGATTTTCTGAATCCGAAAGATATTCATCCCGAATTCAGCGATCCCAATGTTGATCCCGCCCCGATCATCACTCAGGCCGCTCTCGATAAATCTTGCGCCACGTGCGTCGCTACTTTGGATTTGTGGGTGGATATTTACGGATCAGAGGCAGGCAATCTGGCAATTCGCAACGTCGCGCGCGGCGGAATTTTCATAGCCGGCGGCATCGCGGTAAAGATTCTTTCGAAATTGAAGGACGGCCGCTTCGCCAAAGCCGTAGCCGAAAAAGAAAAACTAGGCTACTTGCTCTCGCAAATCCCCATCTACGTAGTAATGAACGAAAAAGCCCCGCTACTAGGCGCCGCCCACGTAGCCGCCCAAAACGGCAAGTAGCGCCGGCGTCCCTGCCGACATCTTACGAGCGGAAACGTAAGCCACAACGGCAATCCCGGACGGATCACAATTTAAAATCGACGAGATTGCACTGCTCGGTCCGTCCGTGTTTTGCGCCACTGGCAAGATCGCGCTCGTAAGATGCCGGCGGAGACGCCGGCGCTACTTTTGCGATGCCCCAAAAGTATTGCACCCGGCAACTGTTCCGCCATTCAACCCTGCGTTAAACCACTGCGTCCTCTGCGCGGAAGTCCCGTGTGTAAACGACTCCGGGCTAACATGTCCGGTGGACATCTTCTGCAAACGATCGTCGCCGACGGCAGCCGCGGCCCCGAGCGCCGATTCCACATCGCCTTTTTCCAAAAGGCCGCGCTGCTGCGTGGTGTGCGCCCAAACGCCGGCAAAACAGTCCGCTTGCAATTCCAGTTTTACCGAAAGCGGATTGGCTTCGCGCGAGTTGCTTTCCTGCAACTGGTGCACCTTGCCTTCGATGCCCAAGAGTTTCTGCACGTGGTGGCCTAGCTCATGCGCCAAAACATAGGCCTGCGCAAATTGCCCAGGGGCTCCAAAGCGCCGGTTCAATTCATCAAAAAATCCGAGATCGATATAAACTTTCTCATCCTCCGGGCAGTAAAACGGTCCCGTCGCAGAAGCTGCGTTGCCGCAACCAGAGAGCGTGGAATCGCGAAACAGCACCAACTTAGCGTGATGATATTGCGTCCCAGTCTGCGCCGGCAAAAGCGTCGTCCAGGTGGTCTGCACATCATCCAGCACAAAGGAAATAAATTGAACGGTAGGCTTCTCAGCAGCATCCTGCGCCGGATTCGGCTGGCTCGATTGCGTCTGCGGCGCGCCAGTGCCTCCGCCAAGCAGAGTAAAAAGATTCACTTTGAAAACGAAGCTGAGGATCAGCAAAATAATTGCCCCGCCAATCCCAATATGAAATCCGCCAAACTGAAATCCGCCGCCACCGCCGCCCTGATCGCGGCGATCTTCGATATCGGAGCTTTCACCACCTGGAGTCCATCGCATAAAGGCACTCTCCTCAGAGTGAGCAAAACCTAGCACGCCAACAAGTGGGGAGCAATACGCAGCAGACAGTATCCGGGAGAAAGGCGGCGCCCTCACACAAAGCCGGCTCACCCGCGCGTGATAGAATTTACACTGCGACAAACATCAACGGACCCGGAGACTCTCGATTGGGGCAGATCGTCACGCGCGCGGAATTAAAGCGGCGCATCGATGCAATGAAACACGAGCATAAGCGCGTAGTGTTCACCAACGGTTGCTTCGATATTCTGCATCCCGGCCACATCCGCATGCTGGAAAAAGCCCGTTCGCTGGGGGACGCACTGGTCGTGGGCATCAATTCCGATCCGAGCGTGCAGGAAATCAAAGGCCCGCAACGGCCGTTAATCCCGGAATCCGAGCGCGCGGAAGTTCTCGCAGCTCTCGAATCGGTGGATTTTGTGACTGTGTTTGGGGAAACCACGCCGCGCGAGCTAATTGCCGAAATTCTTCCCGCGATCCTGGTGAAGGGCAGCGACTGGGGTCCCGATGAAATCATCGGGCGTGAAGAAGTGGAAGCGGCCGGCGGCCAGGTGATTTCCATTCCATTGGAAGCGGGCTATTCCACGACAAAATTAATCGAAAGAATCCGGCGTCTGCCCGCATGATTCTCCCGCTGGTGGCCGAACTATTGTCGCGGGTGGGACGCCATCCGTCGGTGGAAGCGTCGCTCGACGATTTGCGCCGCGGCTCTGGCGAATCTTCGTTGGCGGGACTCACCGATCCGGCCAAAGCGCTGATTGCCGCGATTTGTGCTTCGTCGCTGGCGCGACCGGTCTTTCTGCTAGTGAGTTCGAATCGCCGGGGCGAAGAATTACTTGAGCCCATTCGCTATTTCTACGAAGCCCTCACGCGCAAGGCGCGCACTCGCGTGGCGATTCTTCCCGCGCATGATGTTCTGCCGTATGAAAGCCGCTCGCCGCACCCTGAAATTTCCGAAGAGCGAGCGTTCGCGCTGTGGAGTCTGGTAGCAGGCGAAGCGGATATTGTGGTGACGCCGGTGAGCGCAGCCATGCAACGCATGCGCGATGCGGAGTTTTACGCCGGGTTGGCATCGCGACTGGAACGGGATGTGGATTTTCCGCAAGCGGCGCTCATCGCGCACTTAGCCAGCGTGGGCTACGAGAAGCAGGAAACGGTGGAAGCGCCGGGGCAGTTCGCCGTTCGTGGCGGCATTGTGGACGTCTTCTCGCCGGAAACCGCGGCTCCGGTGCGGCTTGAATTTTTCGGGGACACGCTTGAATCTCTGCGCGAGTTCGACGCCAACACACAACGCTCGCTGCGGCCGCTCGATCGCCTCACGCTACTGCCGCTCACCGACTATCCGCGCCGCGCCGAGCTGCTGGAGCGCCTGCAAACTACGAACGCGACGGGAAGGGAAGACGAAGGCGTCCCCGCAGCTTTCTATCCGGGCTGGGAATTTCATCCGGCTTTGCTCGGCGACGCAAAATCAAATTTATTCGAGCTTGCGTCCGAAGCAGTGATTCTCGAAGACGAACCCGAAGAATTGCGGCGCGCTAGCGAAGAATACCTCGCGCGCCTGGAAGCGGCTCGCGAGCTGGCCGCTGGCGCACTGAGCGAAGTTCCGGCCGAGCGTTATGTGCTCAGCGAATCGGAATGGACCGCGGAACTCCGGCGCCGCCCGTGCTTGCGACTTGAGCATTTAGCGCTCGAGCGCGATTCGCTGGTCCGCGCGATGTTGACGCAGCCCACCACTCGCTATCACGGAAACGTAGCGGCTTTTATGAACGAGGTGCGCGGGCGCGTGCAAGCCGGGGCGCAAGTGATGGTCTCCGCCGCGAGCACCGGCGAAATGGAGCGGCTCGCGGATCTCTGCCACGAAAATGAATTGCCGTATCGCCTCGGCGAACTTGACGACACTGCTACCGGCGTCCGCCTGGCAGAAGAAAGCAGCGGCGGCTCGATCCCCGCGCTAATTCTCTGCAAAGCCCCGCTATCCGAAGGCGTAGCGTTTCCCGAATCCCGTCTAGCCATCTACGGTCCAGCCGATTTATTCGAATCGCTGCCAGCTCCCACGAAGCCTCGCGGCGGACGCGGCACCAGCGCCTCTTTCTTCAGCGATCTCTCCGATCTAAAAGCCGGCGACTATGTAGTCCACGTAGATCACGGCATCGGCCAATTCGACGGCCTTCGCCAAATCGCCGTCGAAGGCACCACCGGCGAATTCATGCTACTTCGTTACGCAGAAGATGCCCGCCTCTACGTCCCGCTAGCCCGCGTCGACTTGATTCAAAAATATCAATCGCTAGGCGCGGTAACGCCGCAACTCGATCGCCTCGGCACCAATCTCTGGGAAACGCGCAAAGCTCGGGTAAAAAAATCGGTAGGCGACATGGCCAAGCAGCTTTTAGCTCTCTACGCCGAGCGAAAACTAGCCACTGGCCACACTTTCCCCGAAGACACCAACTGGCAAAAAGAATTCGAGGATTCCTTCGAATTCCAGGAAACGCCGGATCAAGAAAAAGCGGTAAACGACGTAAAGAAAGATCTCGAATCCGCGCAGCCGATGGACCGCTTGCTCTGCGGCGACGTCGGTTACGGGAAAACTGAAGTAGCCATGCGTGCGGCGTTTAAAGCGGTGGGAGATTCCATGCAAGCGGCAATCCTAGCGCCGACCACCGTGCTCGCGTTCCAACATTACGAGACTTTCCGGCGCAGGTTCGCGGCCTTCCCGGTAAAAATTGAAATGCTTAGCCGCTTTCGCACGGCTCGCGAGCAAAAAAATATTCTTGCGGAGGTGGAAGCCGGCAAAGTGGACATCGTAATCGGCACGCACCGACTACTATCGAAAGACGTGAAATTTCAGAATCTGGGTCTGCTGGTGGTCGATGAAGAGCAGCGCTTCGGGGTGGCCCACAAAGAGCGCATCAAGGAAATGCGCAAGAATGTAGACGTGCTGACCATGTCCGCCACGCCCATCCCGCGCACTCTGCACATGTCGCTGGTGGGGTTGCGCGATATGTCGGTAATCGAAACGCCGCCGAAAGATCGCCTCGCGATTCAAACGACTGTCGCGCCATTCTCAGAATCCATCATCAAGCGCGCCATCGAAGAGGAGCTCTCCCGCGAAGGCCAAGTTTTCTTCGTCCACAATCGCGTCGAATCCATCGCCTCGGTCAATCAGCTCATTAAGCGCCTCGTACCGAAAGCCAGAGTGATCGTAGGCCACGGCCAGATGGCCGAATCCGAACTAGAAAAAGTAATGCTGAAATTCATCCGCGGCGAAGCCGACATTCTCGTCTGCACCACCATCATCGAAAACGGCCTCGACATCCCGCGCGCCAACACCATCATCATCAATCGCGCCGATCGCTTCGGTTTAGCGGAGCTTTATCAATTGCGCGGACGAGTGGGGCGCTCCAATCAACGCGCTTACGCTTATTTGCTGGTGCCGCCATCGGGCGCTCTCTCGACGCTCGCGCGGCATCGGCTGGCCGCACTAAAAGAATTTAGCGATTTGGGCGCGGGTTTCCGCATTGCCGCACTCGATCTTGAGCTGCGCGGCGCAGGCAATCTTCTCGGCCGCGAACAACACGGCCAAATCGCCGCCGTAGGTTTCGATCTCTATTGCCGCATGATGGAGCGCGCCGTAGCCGAGCGAAAGGGCGAAGCCGTGGTTCCCGAACGCCGCGTCACCCTAAATCTCGGCCAGGACATCCGCATCCCTCGCGAATACATAGAAAGCGAAAATCTCCGTTTGCGCATCTATAAACGTATCGCCGAAGTCTCGAACGAAGAGCAGCGCGAAGAAGTCCGCAAGGAACTCGAAGATCGCTTCGGCGCGACGCCCCCGGCGGTAGTCAATTTGCTCGACTACGCGGTGCTGAAAGCGCTCGCAGAAAGATTGCTGGTAGCATCCGTCGAAAGGCGCGGCGATCAAGTAGCCATAAAATTCCATGATGAAACGCCCATCAAGCCAGAAAAACTGGTGCGAGTAATCCGCGGCCGCCGCGGCATGCGCCTCGATCCCAGCGGCGTGCTATGGTTCGACTGGAAGAATGAAAAGGGCGGAGTAGCGCTGGCCACCCAAAAGCTGTTGCTGCAACTACAATCGTAGGGCTAAAATTCAATCCTTGGGACAACACGAATGAAAATGCAAGGAACCCGAATTAGCAAGAGCACCAAAAGGTTCGCCGTCGGCGCGCTGATCGCCGCGGCATCGGCATGGGCAGCCGCGCCCGCAGCGGTACACGCGCAAACCAAGCCGCAAGGCAACGGTAAAGTCGTCGAAGAAATCATCGCCCGTGTAAACAACGAAATCATCACCCTCTCCGATTACGAAAAAGCCCAAGCCCAGCTCCACGAAGAAGTCCAACACGATTGTCAGGGTTGCCCCCCGGAGCGCATGGAAGCCATGTACGCGGAGCGCCAGAAGAATCTCTTGCGCGATGAAATCGATCAGCAACTGCTCGTCCAACGCGGCAAGGATATGGGCATCAGCGTGGAAGCCGACGTCATCAAGCAACTCGATTCGGTGCGGCAGCAAAATAATCTAGCCAGCATGGAAGAATTGCAAAAAGCCGTGGAAGCTCAGGGCCTTTCCTGGGACGAATACAAAACCGGCATTCGCAATAATCTGCTTACCCAGGAAGTAATCCGCAAAGACGCCGGCTCGCGCGTGGACATCGGCCACGAAGACGTAAAGAAATATTACGATGATCACAAGCAGGAATTCGTAAGGCCCGAATCCGTGCTGCTCGCGGATATTTTCCTGAACACCGATGGTAAAACTCCAGAAGAAACCGCCGTGATCCAAAAGAAAGCCACCGATATTCTGGCGCGCCTGAAGAAGGGCGAAGATTTCGCCGAACTAGCCAAACGCAATTCCGAGGGGCCCACGGCGAAAAGCGGCGGCGACCTGGGCGCCTTCGAGCGCGGCCAACTCTCCAAGCAAATCGAAGATACTGTCTTCGCGATGAAAAAGGGCGATCTCAGCGACGTGATTCAAACCAAGACCGGCTTCGAGATCATCAAAGTTCTCGATCACTACGAAGCCGGCCAGCAGCCTCTCGACAAAGTCGAGGGCGAAATCATGAATCACATTTACGCCGAGAAAATGTCGACGCTCTTCCGCGGCTATCTGGCCGAATTGCGCGAGCAAAGCTACGTGATCGTCAAGCCCGGATATGTGGATACGGCCGCCGTGGCCAGCAATACTTCCATCAAGGAAGTGACGCCGACGCCCGACGCGCCGGACAAAAAACTTTCCAAGAAGGCGAAAAAGGCCGCTGGAGCGCAGTGAAGACGCTGTTCATCTCCGATCTCCGCGACGGACAGGCCGTCGCTGCCACTTTTCTAGTCCGCTCCAAAGAAATCCGCACCTCGCCGCGCACCAGCCGCTCCTGGCTGCAACTCGAGCTCGCTGATCGCACCGGCACCATCTCCGGAAAAATGTGGGATGGCTACGAGGCGATGGTTACGCTCTTCGACCGCGACGATGTAGTGAAAATCCGCGCCCGCGCCAAACTCTATAACGACCAGCTCGAGCTAACCGTCGAACACGTAGCCCCCTGCTCGGAAAATGATTATGAGCTGGCCGATTTTCTTCCGCACACCAAGCAAGATGTAGAAAAACTTTACGCGCACCTGAACGAAGCCGTGCACGCGGTCGAAAATCCCTGGATCAAAACTTTGCTCGTAAGCGTGGTTGAAGATGCTTCCATCGCGCCGAAAATGAAGCGCGCCCCCGCTGCCATGACCATGCATCACGCTTACATCGGCGGCCTGCTCGAACACGTGGTCAGCCTGATCGATCTAATGCGCCTGGTCTCGTCGCATTATCCGGAACTGAATCGCGATATTCTGCTTGCCGGTGTCGTTCTTCACGATATCGGAAAAATTGAAGAACTAAGCTGCGCCCGTGGCTTCGGCTACACCACCGAAGGCCAACTTCTCGGCCATATCGCGCTGGGCCAAGCCATCGTGCGCCGAAAAATCGATGCCATTTCCGAATTTCCGCGCCCGCTAGCCACGGTCATCGAACATTTGATCCTGAGCCATCACGGCCAGCTCGAATTCGGTTCGCCGAAACTTCCGCTAACCCGCGAAGCCGTAGCCCTGAATTTTCTGGATGATCTGGATTCGAAAATGGCCGCCATCGAAACCACCATGGCCTCCGATGCCGGCAGCGGCGATTGGACCGAACGAAATCCCGCGCTGCGCCGCAATCTATTGCGCACCTCGGAATATATCGACGAGCCGGTAGCAGAGACGCGCGCAAAGCCCGCTAGCACCGCCGCTTCCGCATCCGCGGCGAAAGGCGATGGAACCAAGGGATGAGCGAGCCACATAGCAACGGCGAAAAGAAATCCGGCAACGGCGCCCACGATCCGCGCCGCCGCTCGCTCCTCGATCTGGCCCCGCTCGAACTCGATTGTATGAACACGCTCTGGCCTATCGGCGAAGGCACCGTCCGCGAGATCCGCGATCAACTCGCCCCGCGCCGCCCGCGCGCTTACACCACCATCATGACCATCATGGATCGCCTCGCGCGAAAGGGAATCGTCGAGCGCCATAAAAAAGGCCGCGCCTATATCTATAGCCCAACGTTGAGCCTGGAAGACGCCCGCTCCCACGCCCTCGGCCAAATCGTTGAAAGTTTCTTCGGCGGTTCGCGCGAAATTGCCGCCGCCTATCTCCGCGACGGGAATTCGCAAGCCGCGGATGGCGATGCACGACCCGCCCGCGCTTTCGCTGCCGCCGCGGCAGCGACGTCGAGCACGCCGCGCGCCGCAACTGTCGCATCAAGTTCGCCGTCCGCTTCGACCGATGGCGCAGCCGCAACCGCGGCGTCAAACCCTCAGCTGCCACCCTTCACGACTCCCACCGCAACCGCCCAGGAGTCGCCGCAAACGTCACGCAAGCGCAATTCCGACGACGAAGCTCCGCCCATTGACGCTACACTTCTCTAGATGCCCGCCATGTTCCCCGCCGAACTTAAAATTCGTGATCGCGCCATTCGCCCCGCCACGATTCTCGCCCCCATGGCCGGCGTCACCGACACCGTCTTCCGCCGAGTAATCCGCGAACTAGGCGGCTGCGGCCTGATCATGACCGAATTCACCAGCGCCGAAGGCCTAACCCGCAACGAAGCTCGCATGATGCATTATTTTTATTACGAGCCGGACGAGCATCCCATCGCCGCACAAATTTTCGGCGCCGATCCCAAAGTAATGGCGCAAGCGGCAACGCTCGCCGAAGATCTAGGCTTCGATCAACTCGACATCAATCTAGGCTGCCCCGCAAAAAAAGTGGTGAAGTGCGGCGGTTCAGGCCTGCTCCGCGATTTGCCGTTGCTGGAAGAAATCTTCCGCGCCGTCCGCAACGCGATCAAAATTCCCCTAACCATCAAAATCCGCTCAGGCTGGGATGAAAATAATATCGTTGCCGTAGAAGTAGCCCGCATGGCCGAAGACTGCGGCATAGAAGCAATCGCCGTCCATCCACGTACGCGCACGCAAGGCTATAGCGGCAACGCCGACTGGAGCGTAATCCGCGAAGTAAAAAAGGCAGTAAAATTCCCAGTAATCGGCAACGGCGACGTCCGCACTCCCGAAGACGCGGTCCGAATCGTGCAAGAAACCAATTGCGATGCCGTAATGATAGGCCGCGCCGCCGCCGGCAACCCATGGATCTTCCGCCAAATCGAGCAGTACGTAGCCACAGGCAGCTACGAGATCCCCAACGACGAAGACCGCCATCGCCTAATCACAGATTATTTCCAGCGCCTAGCCAGAAGCGAAATGAAGGACGCGATCGGCAAAATGAAACAGTTCGCCTGCAGCTTTACTCACGGCGTAAAAAACGGCAGCGATCTACGCCACGCCGTCCACACCTCAAAAACAACCAACGAAGTCCTGGAAAGGGTAGAAACTTTCTTCGAAGCCCTGGTTTCGTAGCGGTGCCCTTCAGGGCAGCATCTTAGGCTAAATCTCGATCGTGCCATGAAGGTAAAGCCGCGCCCTACCCGCAATCCTCACGCGATCGCCAGCAATCCCGCAGCGCATGCACCCACCGCGCTCACTAATCTGCCGGGCGCTCAACGTCTCCTTACCCAACCGCCCAGCCCAATAAGGAGCCAATATGCAGTGAATCGATCCGGTCGCCGGATCCTCATCAATCCCAATAGCCGGCGCAAAAAATCGGCAAACGTAATCTACATCTCCATCGCCAGGCGCAGTAACGATCGCCCCGGCAGTCCCGATATCCAATTTCGCGAGCGCAGCAAAATCTGGCGAAAGCGCCCGTACCTCCGTCGCCCGGTCCACCACCACCAGATACTCGCGCGATTTCATCACCAACGCCGTTTTCAAACCTAATGCCGGCAATAGCCCCGCCGGAATTTCACATTCCCGCGCCGGCATAGAAGGAAAATCCATCACAAGGTGTTCGCCATCCTGCGCCACCGTCAAAACGCCGCTGCGCGTATGAAATTGCACCGGCCACGCGCCATGCCCCCGCAGCGCCAACACGAAAGCGGTCGCCAAAGTCGCGTGCCCGCAAAGATCGTCTTCGAGCTTGCGCGTAAACCAGCGCAAATCGAAATCCCCATCCGCCCGCGCAACAACAAACGCAGTGTTACTGTGCCGGTTCTCAATCGCGATTTTCAGCAGAACGTCGTCTGCAAGAAACGCGGGAAGGATGCAGACCCCAGCCGGATTGCCCTCAAAGAGCTCACCGGTAAATGCATCAACGTGGTAGTAAGGAATTCCCATGCGGCTTCACATCAATCATCGCGATGTATCAAAAGCTGCTTATAAGCCTCTCGCTTAGAAAGCCCCCGTTCCCGCGCCGCCAATTTCAAAGCCGCCTTGCGATCCAAATGTTCCTTCTCCATCAATTCATCCACCCGTTGCCCCAACGACATCTCCCCAATCGCCGCATCCCCCGAAGCCGGCAAACGCGATTCCTCATCCGCAGCCGCGAAAATAACGGTAATCTCCCCCCGCGGCGGCGCCTCCCGAAATCCAGCAATCAATTCCGCAACGCGCCCGCGCCGAAACTCCTCATGCAGCTTGGTGACTTCGCGCGCCACCACGGCCAAGCGGTTCCCAAGAATCCCCAGCGCATCCTCCAACATTTCCAAAATCCGGTGCGGCGCCTCATAAAAAACCAAAGTCACCGGAATCGCCGTCAACCCACGCAAAGCCTTGCGCCTCTCGCTAGGCCGCGCCGGCAAAAATCCCGCAAATAAAAACCGTTCGGTAGGCATCCCCGAAGCCGCGAGCGCCGCAACCAAAGCCGAAGCCCCCGGCACCGGCACCACCGGAATTCCATGCCGCAAACAAAGCGTAACCAACCGATGCCCGGGATCGGAAACCAAAGGCGTCCCCGCATCGCTCACCAAGGCAACCTTCGCCCCCTGCTCCAAAACAATCACCAACTCCGGCGCACGAGTAAGCTCGTTGTGCTCGTGATAGCTCTCCAATCGCGTATGAATGTCATAGCGCCCCAAAAGCTTGCGAGTCTCCCGAGTATCCTCGCAAGCAATCAAGTCCGCCTCTTTCATCAGCCGCAAAGCCCGCAAAGAAATATCCTCAAGATTCCCAATAGGCGTAGCAATCAAATAAAGACAACCCTGCCCAGGCGTACGCGCAACAACCGCCGGCGCACCCGAGCCAGCGAATTCTCCCGCCGTTGAAGTAACCGTTCTATCTCCGCGAGTTTTCCGTTTCCCCATAAGCCCGGCAGTCTAACATGCCGTTCCAGTAGGGGAGGGTCTTCCAACCCAGCCTGCGGCGATCCGAATAACAAAACAGACCCTCCCGCTTTTCGGCTCCGGTGGGAGCCTCCGCATTTATGCGGGGGAGGAGCGCTTCAGCGCTCCCCAAAATGCCGCGCCTAAAAGAAAGCGCTTTAGCGCCGGCGACCTTCGCGCCGCGCCAAACACCCCCAACCTCGCGACGCAATCCCGCACGCACGCCGCAGTCATGATAATATTTCCGTCGAGCATCGTTTCACGGAGGAAAATCGTAGTGCCTCTTTACGAGTACAAGTGCGAAAAGTGCGGCCACAAATTCGAGAAGATCGAAAAGTACTCCGCCCCGGAAACCAGGAAGTGCCCCAAGTGCGGCGCCAAAGCTCACCGCGAGATTTCCTCGTCCGCCATCCAATTTAAAGGCACAGGCTGGTATGTAACCGATTACGCCGGCAAGAATGCCGCAGCCAAATCCAGCGACGGCGAGTCGAAAGCCTCCACATCGAAAGAAGATTCCTCAACTAAGAAGTCCGATTCCCCAAAAGAATCGAAATCGAAAGAATCAAGCTCCAAGGAATCCAGCTCGAAAGAATCCAGCACAAAAGAGAAATCAAAGAAGAATTAGCAATCTGTAGGGGCGGGGGTTCAACTCCCGCCCGTTTTGGCCGTGGGTGTTAGTAGGGGTGGGGGGTTACGACCCACCCGTTTTGGCCGTGGGTGTTCGACCCGATCTTCCTTCTTCTTGAACCGCTAAAGCTTCAACCCCTTCAAATAATTCCGAAACGAAGATCCTAGATCCACATTCTTAAGCGCCAATTCGACGGTCGCTTCCAAAAATCCCAACTTGTCCCCAGCATCATAAGTTTTCCCGTCATAGATATACCCCCAAAGCCCATGTTCCTTGGCCAGCAAGCGCATGGCATCCGTAAGCTGAATCTCCCCGCCACTCCCCGGCTTAATTCTCGAAAGACAATCGAAAATCTCCGGCGGAAAAACGTACCGCCCGGTAACCGCCAAAGTTGAAGGCGCCTCATCGCGCTTGGGCTTCTCAATCACGTCATTAATGCGCATCAAGCGATCCCCAAATCCGAGATCCGGCGCGGGCCGCGCGTCCACAATTCCATAGAGATGCACGCGTTCCCGGGGCACTTCCTCGACAATAATCGCGCCCTGCCCAGTCTGCGCATAAACATCGATCAGCGATTTGGTGCCCGGTTCCGGCCCATCCAAAATCACGTCGCCCAGCAAAACCGCAAACGGCTCATCGCCCACCAATTCCCGCGCCAACAAAACCGCATGTCCCAACCCCAACGCCTCACTCTGCCGCGTATAAGAAAAATGAATTCCGCCGCTGATCCGCCGCACCATATCAGCCTGACCAGGCTTGCCATGTTCCTCGAGAAAATGCTCCAGCTCCGGCGCCGAATCAAAATGATCCTCGATGGCGTTCTTTCGCCGCCCAGTAATAATGATGACGTTCTCAATCCCCGAAGCAATGCATTCCTCGACGGCATACTGAATGAGCGGCTTGTCGACAACCGGCAGCATCTCCTTAGGCTGCGCCTTGGTAGCAGGCAAAAAACGCGTCCCCAAACCAGCCGCGGGCAAAACCGCCTTGCGAACTTTACGAATAGGAGGATTCATATCTCTCCATAATTTTTATAAACAATATTTCTCAGCATTATTTCCCAAACCAACGCACGATACCGTTCGATGCCGCGCACTGTCAAATGGACGCGCCCGCTCCGAACTCCGATCTTGACTTACCGGTGGGAGCCCCCACATTCATGTGGGGGAGGAGCGCTTCAGCGCTCCGAAAAAAGCGTGCACTAAAAAATGCGCTTTAGCGCTGGGCGGTTCGAGTGCAGCCGAGCCGCCACCCAATGCCGCGTGTTACGATGTTTAATCACAATAGGATCTCATGTGACCGAACCAAACCACCAAGCCCGAATCCTTGGCATCGAATCCAGCTGCGACGAAACCGCCGCAGCCATAGTCTCCAATGGCCAAACCATTCTCTCCAACGTAGTAGCCTCGCAAATCGAAATCCATCGCCAGTACGGCGGCGTAGTCCCAGAAATCGCCTCCCGCGAACATCTCCGTCGCATCGTCCCAGTAGTCCGCGAAGCCGCCGCGCAAGCGAAAATGGAGCTACGCGAAGTCCACGCCATAGCCGTAACCCGCGGCCCGGGCCTAGTAGGCTCGCTAATCGTGGGAGTCACGTATGGCAAAGCCCTAGCGATGTCGCTCAACAAGCCGCTAATCCCGATTAATCATCTGGAAGGCCACGTACACGCAGTCCTGCTAGAAGCGCATCAAGCCAATCGCGCCCCAAATTTTCCCGCCGTCTGCCTGGTCGTCTCCGGTGGCCACACAATTCTCTACCGCGTAATCCACGCCACCACCACCGATCCAAAAAGCGAAATCACTCAGCGCGCGAATGGCGCCGCGTTGCACTACGGCCGCATCGGCGGCACGCGCGACGACGCCGCCGGCGAAGCCTACGACAAAGTAGCCAAGATGCTAGCGCTCGGCTACCCAGGCGGCCCCATCATCGATCAACTAGCCCCACACGGCGACGCCAACGCCATCCGCTTCGCCACCACGAAAATTCGCGGCAACGCCTGCGATTTCAGCTTCAGCGGCATAAAAACCGCGGTCTTCTATCTCCTGCGCAAACACCCCGAGCTGCAACCAGAAATCGAAGCCCGCACAGCAGCCCTGGCCCGCGGCGAACGCAGCGCCGATCAAATCCGCCCGCTCTGCTCCAAGTTCACGCTAGATGTGGTAGCAGGTTTTCAGCGTTCAGTAGTAGAAGATTTGGTACGAAGAACCATGTCCGCAGCAGAAGAATTCAAAGCCCAGTCAATTCTAGTATCCGGAGGAGTAGCAGCAAACCGCGCCCTAAGAACCGCCTTCGATCAAGCCGGCGCCCAATCCAAACGAAGCATCTATTTCCCCAGCCGCGCCCTATCCACAGACAACGCCGCCATGATCGCCGCCGCCGCTTATCCGCGTTTCCTGGCAGGCGAATTCGCTGACGTCACGCTTAACGCCGAAGCGAACCTTCCTCTGGCATGAATTTGTGATTATTGCGACGGTCTGAAAATTGCCGCGGAGAGTCAAAAACGCCGGCTGGCAGCCTGCGCTACGGGGCGCGAGTGCGCGACGGTACTAGCCGAGAGAATGATCGTAAATGTACGCCAATCCATCGCGCGTGACGGCGTACACTCGCTCACCGTCGACGCTCCAGCAGAGATCCAGAACGCCCTCCGCATCGCATTCATCCAAAGTGCGTCCCGTCCTCATTTCAGTGATGAACAATCTTCCATTTGCAGAATCTTTTAGCCAGGACGAATAGCACGCACAAATCGGCAAAATCGGATGACACCGGCAAATCTCCGCATTAAACGGCAACGGCAAAATCGCCCGCGAAGCCAAATTCGCCGCAAATACCTTCCCGCCCGCGCAATAAATCAAATTCTCCCCGCGCGCGTCCCAACTCATATCGGTAGCATTCCCCTGAATCGGCACAATCGTCCCGGTCGTAAGCCCCGGCGCCCCAGCCAAAAGAATATGGTCGTCCGCCCACTCCTCAGGAAATCGCAGCGCCACGGCAATCAGTCCGCTGGCGGTGGAAAAAGCCATCGGCCCAAATCCCGCCAACACGGTAACGTCTCCAGGCTGCGCCTCCGCCGACTCAGTGCGAATTGCCAAGCTAGGATCGAGCGAAGCCTGCGGCGCTTCATCCAGCTCCGGCGCCGTTCGATGGCAGAGCCAAATATTCACGCTACAATCCGCCGCCGAAGCCAATCCGAAAAGAATCCCATCCGGCGACCAGGCAAATGAATCATCCAAACTCGGAATGGGATAAGTTCGCAAAAGACGCAGCGACTCCGCATCAAAAAGATGCGCCTCCGGATTCCAATCCGGCGAAGCCGCCAAAATCGTTCGTCCATCCGGCGACCAGCGCACCGAACTGATCCCCAATCCCGCCGCCAACACGCTTTCCGGTGCGAGCGGCAAATCCTCCGGCGCCGTCTCCGCCTCCATATCTTCCACGGTAAGCGAAATGGCTCTGCCGCCGACAGGCGTCTCCAGCGCCGCGATTTTCCCAAACGGCGAAACCGCCACGCTACCATGCCGCGCCGAAACCACTTTCCGCACGCGCCAGTGCGTCTCGACGGTCAGATCGCGCAACCCGCGACGCACCAAAGCCGCGGTACGCACCGCCAAGGATTGCGTCTTCCGAGTAACAATCTCCGCGTTAGGAAGTGGCGTGCTCATCGCGTCGTACTCTCCACCACCCGCCGGGCCAAATTCTTCTTCGCCCGCGCAATCTCAAATTCAATCCGCGCTGCCAACTGCGAAAAAAGATCATGCCCCTGCCGAGCCACTTCATCAAAACGCATCCGCAACTGATGCGAATCCGAATGCAGTAATTTCTTCGATTCCGCCTCAATCTCCGTCAAGCGATGCCGCACCTGGCTAATCCGACGAATCGTCCGAATCAATTCCGCAGGCGTCCCCTCGCCAGAAACCGATTCCGGCGAACATTCATAAGCCGCAAACACCCGCGAAAGCGCCGCCTCATCCCCGTGCTCGTAAGCCCGATTCGCCTCGGCCATCAATTCCTGCCGCTTCACGCGATCCGCATCATCCGAAGTCAAATCCGGATGGATGCGCTTAGCCACTTCGCGATACAGCCGCTTCAATTCCGGCGTAGGCGAAAATATTTTATGCTCGCGGTCGCCATCGGTAGCCGCGGTCGTACGCGTCTCATCCGCCCGAGCCCGCGCCTGCCGCGCCGATTCCTGCAAACGCAAATCGCCAGGATGTTCAGCAGCCAGCCTCTCGGCCAACTGTGCCTTCAATTCGTCAAGCTCCGCATAACGCAACCCCACCTCAGCCAAATATTTCCGCTCGAAAGAAGAAAGCTCCGCCCGCAAGCTAGCAAGTTGCAACTCGCGCTCCGCAAGGTTCGCCTCCAGCGCAGCCAACTCCCCGCGCTTAGTCTCCAACTCGCGATCTTCAGGCCGAGTAATCTGAATGTCCGACTGGTTAGGCATCAAGAAAGTCCAGCTTCTGCGGGAAACACCCGACACATATAGTTTATTTTGCGAAAGCCATTTCAGCACAACGCACAGCAAATCAGTTTCCAAAATTGAGAGCGACTCAAGTACCGCCGGCGTCCCTGCCGGCTCTTTTGGCTTTTGTGCCGCGCGTCGAACAAATGCCCCCGTAGCGCAGGCTGCCAGCCGGCGTGTTTGACTGTCCGCGGCAAACCCGCAAAGTCCCCCATCGACTGGCATTTCCGATGTGCCCAGCCCTTGCCCGCTCGCCGCCCACCGCTGCACAAGCAAAATCTCTCGATCGCGATGTGCCACTCCCCGACGCCATTGCCATCACGACAATCGCCTCTCGCCGCACAAAAACGCCGGCTGGCAGCCTGCGCTACGGGGGCGCTCGTTCGCACACAATATCGGCATTCCCGCGGTTTTATTTGCCCCCCGTTTTGCCCCCGCAACCAAATTTTATACAATGTCGCGGGGCGCAAGCCGGCGCGCCAAAGCGACCCGGCCAAACCACCAGGAGCCAACGCCATGCCAGAAACCGTCGAACAATATAAGCAGCGAATCATGGGCCACCTATCCGGCCAAGACCCGCTAAAAATCCAATCCACGACCGCGAAAAAAATCGAAAAGCTAATCAAAGGCGTGCCCAAATCCCGCCTAACCAAGCGCCCGTCCCCAACCAAATGGTCGGTAGCCGAAATCCTAGCCCACATCGCCGACACCGAAATCGTAGCCGGCTACCGCACGCGCTCCATCCTCGGCAATCCAGGCGGCCCGATCCCAGCCTTCGATCAAGACAAATGGGCCGAAGCCGAAAGCTACGCCAAGCAAGATCCGCAAAAATCGCTCGAGGTGTATCGCACCCTCCGCGAAGCCAATCTCCGCCTGCTGAAATCCCTGAAGCCCGAACAATGGAAGCACTTCGGCATCCACTCCGAGCGCGGCGAAGAAAGCGTAGAGCGCCTGGCGCAAATGATGGCAGGCCACGACCTAAATCATCTAGGCCAAATGGTAGCCATCCTCACACCCAAGAAAAAATAGGCCCAAAGCAAACTCGCACCAAGCCCCGTAGCGCAGGCTGCCAGCCGGCGTTTTTGACTTTGTGCGGCCACACCAATCAACCCCGCAAATCCACCCAAACATCGCGATGATGTACCGTCTTATGCCCGCTCCCGCACGGCAACCACAACAAAACCTCATCCAATACCAATCGTCCTCGCATAATGCTTTTGGAATCCGCCCTCAAAATTGAGACACTACGCAAATTGCGCATAGCCATCGACACCGGCGGCACCTTCACCGATTGCGTCTACCTTCGCGACGGCCATATCAAAATCCTAAAAGTTCCCTCCACGCCAAGAAATCCCGCCGCTGCGATTGAGCTCGCGCTAAAAGAAATCTCCCGCCGCGTAGCACCGCAATTCAACGCCCCGCTCGATCTAATCTGCGGCACAACAGTAGGCACCAACGCGCTCTTACAACGCCGAGGCGGCCGAGTAGTCCTGATCACCACAGCCGGATTCGAAGACGTCCTCGAAATCGGCCGCCAAGCCCGCCCCAAGCTCTACGATTTTTTCGGTGGCCGCCCCGCTCCTCTAGTCCCAAGCGAGCGCCGCCTAGGTCTACGTGAGCGCATTGGAAGCGAAGGAGAAATACTCGCTCACCCAAGCCAAAAAGAAATTCGCGCGTTAATTCGCCAAGTCCGCCGGGCAAAGCCTGATGCGGTCGCAATTTGCTTTCTGTTTTCCTTCGTTAATTCCACACACGAAAAACAAATCGCCAAAGCCCTACGCGCCGCAGGCCACGTAGTAACCGCCTCATACGAAGTCTTCCCAGAAATCCGCGAATTCGAGCGCACCTCCACCACGGTAGTAAACGCCTACTTGATTCCAGTAATGAGCGGCTATCTATCCGCGATCGAAAAAATCGCGCAACGCATCGCCCGCAGCGCGCCAGCGGGGAAGCCGAGCAGCAAGAAACCCGCCACTCAAAGCCAAGTCCGCGTTATGCAATCCAACGGCGGCATCGTCTCAGCCAGCTCCGCAGCCCTAGAGCCAGTCCGCACAATTCTCTCAGGCCCCGCAGGCGGAATCCTCGGCGCCGAATACATAGCCCATCTCGCAGGGTACGAAAAAATCATCAGCTTCGATATGGGAGGCACGTCCACGGATGTAGCTCTCCTCGAAGGCGGCGCGCGAACAACAAACGAATCCATCGTCGATGATCTACCAGTAAGCGTACCGATGCTCGATATTCACACCGTGGGCGCAGGCGGCGGTTCCATCGCAAGAATCGATCAAGGCGGCGCACTCCGCGTAGGCCCAGAAAGCGCCGGCGCCGATCCCGGTCCAGCCGCCTACGGCAAAGGCGATCAACCCACAGTCACAGACGCGCACCTAATCTTAGGAAGATTGGGCGGCGCGACATTACTAGGCGGCGAATTTCAACTCGACGCGCCGCGCGCCCGCCAAATCATCGATCGCGCTCGAAAGAAATCGCCATCGCTCCGCAGCCCAGAAGAATTCGCCCAAGGGACAATCGAAGTAGTAGAAGCAACGATGGAGCGTGCCATCCGAGTCATCTCAGTAGAGCGTGGCCACGACCCGCGCGACTATTCCCTAGTAGCCTTCGGCGGCGCCGGCGGCCTACACGCCTGCGCCCTTGCCGCCGCGTTGGAAATCCCGAGAGTAATCGTGCCAAAAATCCCAGGCGCCCTATCCGCCCTGGGAATTTTGCGCGCCGACATCGTCAAAGATTTCTCTCAAACAGTTTTATTGCGCACGGAAACGCCGCATAAAGTGAATTCAAATTTAGAAAGTTTATTCCGCAATCTAGAATCCCAAGCAATCATCCAAATTCGCACGGAAGGCCCACGTTTCGTACCGCTGGCGTCCCCGCCGGCTCCCTACGAAGACAACTCTCGCCAAAGCCGACAGTCACCGACGGATCACTTCTTGAGCCAAATCCGCGCACTACGCTTTTTGGATCTCCGCTACACCGGCCAATCCACCACTCTAAAAATCCCAGCGACAAAGAATTTTCCAATCGCCTTCCACAAAGAACACGAGCGGCGTTACGGCTACTCCGACCCCACCCGCGAAATCGAAATCGTAAACATCGCCGTCCGCCTAATCGCCCCAACCCCCAAACCATCGTTACCGCGCAAGCGCTCCCAAGGACGCAACGCCACCGCAGCGATGCAGGGCAAATCCAAAGTTTATTTCCACGGAAAGTGGACGCCCACCCCGCTCTACGCCCGCAACCGCCTGCAAGCAGGCAATCGCATTCTCGGCCCAGCAATCATCACCGACTACAGTTCGACGACTGTCGTGCTGCCAAGCTGGCAAGTAGATGTAGACCCGCACGAGAATCTAATCCTGACTTTATCGCCGTTGTAGGGGCGGGCCTGCGCTTTTCAGTCCCGCCCGCTTTTCGGCCCTCTTGCCTTTGCCGTCGCCGTTGCTTCTGCCGTTGTAGGGGCGGGCCTGCGCCTTTCAGTCCCGCCCGCTTTTCGGCCTTCTTGCCTTTGCCGTCGCTTCAGCCGTTGTAAGGGAGGGTCTTTCTTTTCAGACCCTCCCGCCGCCACACCCCCCCGACTATTTCTTATGCCACTCCGCATCAACAGCCGGCGGCAGGGAATTAAGGTGCGTGAGAAAGGTCACCGCAGTCCAGATTTTGTCGTCCGAAGGATCGTGCCCGGAAGCATCCGGCGCAAATTGTCCGGCCCAGGCAAACATCCCCGTATAACGAATGCCGCCGCGCGCAATCCAAAAAAGCTGGTAGTCCGGCTTTTGCGTCGGATGCAAAGCAAATTGCGGAGCGTTAGGATAAAGGTTCACGTTAGCTTCATTTTCAGCAGCGGTATTCGGCGTGCCATGACATCCAGCGCAATCATTCTTGAAAAACTTCACCCCAGCCATCAAATTTTCCTCGGTCGGCGCCACAGGATTCGAAACCTTCGGCGCTTGACGCGCCGCCGACGCATTGATGGCCATGTGCGCGAATGCACTTTCAAGCCGCGAGGGCGAAGTATTCGCGTTGATGGGCAGCAAACCGAGCCCCGCGAACGCCACCAGCACCACAGGCAGCGTCAATATCCCCGCCAAGAATCCCAGCAAAAATTTCTTCACCGCGTCCTCCCCAACCCACAATGCGCAGTTAGACGCCCCCCAATCCCAAACGTATCACTGTAGGGGCGGGGCTTTACGTCCCGCCCGAAGTATCTTTGGGTTTTCGCCTCGGCATTTTCCGTCGTAGGGCCGTTCGCTTGCTTGCGAAAATGTGGCCTACCGCCTCCGCGCACTCCGCCCCCGAAAAAACACCCACACCCTTTCCCCAAAATCCGAAATCCGAATTAAACTACCGAACGCATCCCAAACCCACCCAAATGAAAACCCCAACCAACCCCATCCAACTAGAAATCTTCAAAAGCCTCTTCCACTCAGTAGCCGAAGAAATGGGCGCCGGCCTGCGCCGCTCGGCCTTCTCCCCTAACATCACCGAGCGCCGCGACTACAGCTGCGCCGTTTTCGACGCCCACCGCAACGTCCTCGCCATGGGCGACCACATGCCTGTCCATCTAGGCTCCATGCCAGCCTCAGTGATCGCCGCAACAAACGTCTTCAAACTAGCCCCCGGCGACGCGGTCCTGCTAAATGATCCCTACGCCGGCGGCACCCACCTACCCGACCTCACTCTAGTAATGCCGGCTTTTCCCGCGCAAACACAGCGCGGCAAGCCACTCTTCTACGTAGCCAACCGCGCCCATCACGCCGACATAGGCGGCGCACAAGCCGGCTCCATGGGCCTCTCCCGCGAAATCTTCCAAGAAGGCCTGCGCATCCCGCCGGTAAAAATTCTGGAAAAAGGCCGCGTAAATCGCGACGTTTTAAACATGCTCCTAGCAAATGTGCGCACACCCAAAGAACGCGAAGGCGATCTAACCGCACAAATCGCAGCCTGCCGCATAGGCGAGCGTCGCCTCCAATCCATGCTCGCAAAATACGGCTGGAAGGAACTAAACCACTACGCGCAAGAACTACTGAACTATTCCGAAAAAATGATGCGCGCCGTAATCCGCGACCTTCCCAACGGCACCTATCGCGCCGAAGATTTCCTAGACAATGACGGCATAACCGAAACCCCGCTGCGCATAGCAGCAGGAATCGAAATCCAAAATGATCGAGTAGTAGTAGATTTCACAGGCTCCTCGCCCGAATGCGCCGGCAGCGTAAACGCCGTCCGCTCCATAGCCGAATCCGCCGTCTTCTACGTCTTCCGCTGCCTGCTAAACGACCAAATCCCAGCCACCTCAGGCCTCATGCGCCCAATAGAAGTAATCACTCCAGAAGGCACAATCGTGAACGCCCGCCCCCCAAGAGCCGTAGCAGGCGGCAACGTAGAAACCTCGCAACGAATCGTAGACGCGTTACTAAGAGCCCTATCAAAAGCGATCCCAGAAAAAATTCCCGCCGCCAGCCAAGGCACCATGAACAACATAACTTTCGGCGGCGTAGATAATCGCAAAGGCCGAGGCCAAGCCCCATTCGCCTATTACGAAACAATCGCTGGCGGCATGGGCGCCCGACCCGACCGCGAAGGAGTAAGCGGCATCCACACCCACATGACCAACTCGCTAAACACGCCAGTAGAAGTCTTAGAACACACGCTGCCAATCCGGGTAAGACAATACGCACTACGCAAAAATTCCGGCGGAAAAGGAAAACACAAAGGAGGCGACGGCATTATCCGCGAATTCGAAATGCTGGAAGAAACAGAAGTAGGCCTACTAAGCGACCGCCGCAACCAAGGCCCCTACGGCCTATCCGGCGGCCACCCCGGAAAACCAGGCCGCAACGAAATAAAATCCGGCAAGCACAAGCACCAAATCCCAGCAAAATCCCACCAACGCCTAACAAAAGGAAACATCCTAAGAATCGAAACCCCAGGAGGCGGCGCCTGGGGATAGGGTCGGGCCTCCGCCAAGATTTCGTAGCGGCGCGCTTTAGCGTGGCATCTTCGCCTGGGCGCAATGCTTACGGCCAACGAAATCCGTCCAGACGGGCAAGGCCTTTCCAGTTGAACGCACCCGATCTATATGTTGGAATGCCTCGCGCTTCAAAGTTATCGTCAGACAAAGCCATCAGAGAGTCTCCCTGTGGACTTTGTCGCCAGCCCCGATCAGACCCACGTGATCGATCCCCGCTCGCCGCATAATGTCAATCGCATGCGCCACGTCTGCGAACGGGACTTCGTCGGCGCCTTCGACGAAGGCTACTTTATCGGCACGCTGCTTGAAAATATCAGCGAGGCGTGCGCCAAGCTCATTCCAGTCGCTCTGCTCCTGGTTAATCATCAGCTTTCCGCCTTGCATCACCTGGACCACGATCGTATGACGATCGGGTGGTTCGGATTTCGACTGCGGAGGAGGAGCTTGAGGAACGGAGGTCGGCAACCCAGTGGGCACCTGCGGCGTGATCACCATGAAGATGATGATGAGCACCAACAACACGTCAATCAACGGAACGATGTTGGGATCGGAAAGCGGCCCGCCCTCACTTCCAACCACGGTCATCCCCATGATTAGGACTCCTTTTCAATGCGCCGCGGCGGCGCCAATCCGATCCACCCGGCGGAGGTATCAACGCCGCTGGTGTGATCCTCTGCATTTTTTGACACCGCGCCGCTTGGTTTGTGCCAGGCAAACGACATCTTGATGAGCGAGCGCACCGTAAAAGCCCAGAGTTCCGCCGTTTGGCAAATTGATTCGACGTAGCTGGTTTTGCTAACGTCATCGTTATGTCCGAGCGTTCTATCGAGCAGATACGCGAATTGCTCGACTCACTTTATCGCGTGGATTCGCGACGAATCCTGGCAACTCTGATCCGTTTGCTCGGTGATTTTGATCTTGCCGAGGAGGCGATGCACGAAGCATTTGCGGCCGCGTTGAGCGCGTGGCCAGCGGGTGGAGTGCCCGGCAACCCGCGGCCATGGTTGATTTCGACGGCGCGATTCAAAGCCATTGATACTCTGCGTCGACGGGCACGATTTGATGCGTCGCAAGACGATCTGGTGCGCTATCTCGAAGCGCAATCGAGTTCGGCGGAAAGTTCCAGCGAAGAGGACGGCCTTGAAGATGATCGGCTGCGCTTGATTTTTACCTGCTGCCATCCGTCTCTCGCGCCGGAAGCGCACGTGGCGCTTACTTTGCGCGAGGTGTGCGGGCTGACGACCGAGGAGATTGCGAAAGCGTTTCTCACTACTCCGCGTACGCTCGCGCAGCGCATTGTGCGCGCGAAGGCAAAGATTCGAGAGGCGCGGATTCCTTACGAAGTGCCGACGCCGCAGGAATTGCCGGAGCGGCTGGGCGCGGTGCTGCAGGTGATCTACCTGGTGTTTAATGAGGGCTACTCTGCCGCGGCGGGTGCGGAAGTCACGCGGGCCGAGTTAACCAGCGAGGCGATTCGATTGGGACGATTGCTGACCGAACTCCAGCCGGAGCCGGAAGTGATTGGGCTGCTTGCTTTGATGTTGCTGCAGGCATCGCGCCACGCGGCGCGAAAATCGGCGACGGGAGAGCTGATTTTGCTGGAGCATCAGGATCGCTCGCTGTGGAACCGGGTGCAGATCGCGGAGGGAGTGGCGCTGCTGGAGCGCGCGTTGCAGTCACGCCGATTCGGCGCTTATACGCTGCAGGCTGCGATTGCTGCGGTTCATGCGGAGGCGGAATCGGTGGCGGCGACGGACTGGGTGCAGATTGTGGCGCTCTACGAGCGATTGGCGGAAATTCAGCCTTCGCCGGTGGTGCAACTCAATCGTGCGGTGGCCATTGCCATGCGCGATGGTCCGGAGAGCGGACTGGAGCAGATCGATGCGGTTTTGGAGCAGGGCGAATTGGCGAATTACTATCTGGCACATTCAGCGCGCGCAGATATGTACCGCAGGCTTGGTAGAACTGCTGAGGCACGGTCGGCCTATGAGAAAGCTCTGGCGCTGACCCAACAGGAGCCGGAGCGGCAATTCCTGCAAGAGCGGATTCGGCAGCTGAAATAAAAAAGACTTGCGAGAAGCGGATGCGGATATTGGATGGCGGGTCAGTTTCCGGTTAGCGCGGCGGGTTCAAAGGGTCGGCGATGTATTCCACACCGTCAATTCGAATGTAAATGCGCTCACACTCGGCTCCGATTCGATTTGGATGACACAAATCTTCTGCGTACCGGCGGCAAGCTTAGCAACACACACGCGACGATGGCAGGGGTCATCAGGATGATAGAGATGCCTATTCCAAATCCACTTTCCGACCGAGCAAAATCATCGTGGGGGTGGAGAGCCGAATAGAAGATAGAGAGCCCTAACCCAAGTGCAAGTATGTTGGCCCACAAAGTAGTCCACCATGCCCAGACCTTGCCCTGGATAAGGCGCAGAGTAATAAAGACCCAAAGAAGACCTGCGGCACCGAACAGCGCGGTGTCATAAATTCTTGAGCCGAACATCGGAATCGTCTGTGCCTCAATCCAGGGACCAACTGCTTGGAACAAGAACAAAGCCCCTAGCGTCATGCCAATGATTGCCACGATTCCATCGAAATCTTCGCCAACATTGACCCGCTGTTTTTGTACCGCACGAGGGACAGTAGATTCAACTTTATCGGTCTTTGAGCAGACCAGTAATCAATTGTAAACTCGGAGATCCACTTGCACGGTAAGCGCGTTTCTCGGGACTTGACCGGAAGGAAGCCATAGTAACACGCTTGACGCAGTGCCGTCTTCAAATCTGTCAGACTGGATCCTACGAGGCGTTGCGTCATGGGTCTTGACCTAGTTGTAGAGGGCTGCGCCAAGCCTGGGTATGAGAAGGAATGGCGTCGGCTAGTGGAGCGCTCTTTCGCTGATGAAGAGCTGTCGGAAGCGGAGATTGGCGCACTTTAAGGACGATTTCCGTTCTCCGGCTATCAGCGAATCGGAGCACCGCAAGTTGGACGCGACAGCGCTGCAGACCAATGGATACTGGATGCACGAAAGGCGAATACACCCGAAGAGACAGCTGCTGTGTTGAAGGAATTCGACGGCTACTATGTCGTGCGTCTCGTAAAATGTGATGGCGTGCCCGTGTACTCTCATGGAGGTTTGTACGATGGAGCCGACGAGACGAGTTTTCGTGGGGCGTTTCTGAATGATTGCCAGGATGTGCTGAGCAAGGCCTTGTTAGCAGACGCATGGAACCACAAGTTTCCGGAACAAGCGGTCGCATATGGAGAGAGACTGCTTGCAGCAGCCGATGCTGCGGAAGCTAGAGGTAGAGTCCCTACGCCGAGGCGTACGCTTCTTTCGCTTCTGGGGCTCTCCTGAGAGCGCGAGCCGATCGCCATTGCAGCTCAGCTCGATACAGTTCGTTCAGCCGGGCGCTGGTTCATCTTCTGGGGCGAGCGCGGCCACGCGGTCCGCGCATGGTTCTAAAACCCACTTCTCCGGTTTGCGCGTAAAACTGGCCTAGAAGCCCGGTCGCCCCTAGTTATCCCTGCCGGAAAGCGGTGATTCGTTGCCCGGAACTTGCATCATCTTGTCGAGCTCGGCGGGGTCGTAAAAGAATGGGTTGGAGTCGCGTTCGGAGACTTTCTCTGGATTGGCTTCATCCGCTGCCGGCCCACCTCCCATGATCGCGGCCCTTCGCTGCAGCTCGGCCATGTAATCCTTGTCCAGGAAAACCGCCGCTGGCGCTGGCTCATTCAGCAGCAAATCCCGGGGGCCGAGATAGAGATACGCATCCACCTTCTCCGAGAATTTAAGCAGCGCTTCGGGCGGCACTTCGGCGAACGTACCTTTTGCTTTGGCCGGGACCGCCGGAAGCTTGCCGTCATCCGTCCCGCCGAACATGACATTCCCCGAGGAGTAAGCGGCGTCCAGCAAGTCCAGTAGCCACGTACCTTTCATCTGTAGTACGAGCGACGGAACAGGCCAGCGAGCCATGCGCGCTTCGAATTCATTGTTGTATTTCGCCGACGGCGTCCAGTTTCCGAAGCCGGTGTGGTCGGCGATTACCAGCGTCACGCCCGGGTATTGCTTTTCGTAGATTCCTACAGCGGTGCTCTCCGCGTGAAACAGATGCGCTGTGCCGAAGAGCATGAGTGCCTTGCGATGTTTCGCCAGAACTTCCTTCTCCATCACAGACGCGATGTTCGCATCTCGCACCATCAGGAATTGGCCGTGCCCGAAGTCGCGGCCGGTTTTCACTTGGCTCCAATCGATCGGCGGATCGCCGGCTAGCACGCGAAGTTTCTTTCCCGGCGCGAGCGATTGATTGATCCTGCGAACCAGCGGGAACAGTTCTTCGTAAAAGGCGGATACGCCGCACATCGGCTGGGTGGTATCACGCCACACTTGCCGTACTTCGGTCAGCGGGATGTCGTCGCCCGCGATGTAGCGGTCGAGCGTCTGCTGGTACATCGAATTGCCGCACTCCACGACGATATCGTTCACCTTCGTGGCGAACGCAGGATCGCGAACGACGTGGAGAATAAAGTCGTCGAGGTCCTTATTGCCATGCGCTGCGCTGATTCCAACGACTTCGTATTTGTCGAAGGCAGTCAAAATTGCCGAGGTGGCATCCGCCGGCTTCGGATCGTTTCCCTTGGGGTTGGGGGGCAGCGCTTCCCCCGCGATCTCTCCGGGTGGATGGCTTTGCGGGCGAAGTTGTGCCGAAATCGTCGCGCCGAAAGTCATTGCCAGAAACAGCGCCGCAAGAAACCGAGTTCTGCAAGCCGACGTTTTCATAACTTTTTCACCGTGGTTTTCCGCGCACCGGAATGACTTAGTCTTTACTCCTGATAAGTCGCCTTACCGGACAAGCGAAATTCAGATGTCCGGTAAGCGCGTTAATCAGGCACTTGACTTGCGTCGACTGCATATCCACTCAAAATTCGACCCTCTTAGCGCGCCATTCTTCGGCAGTGAGGAATCTCCCAGTATTTCCGCCATTAGCCGGCCGGAGACGTAGTCGCGCTCATGGGTTGCGATGACGCGCATTCCCGTCTTCTCCGAGATGCGTCGCGAGGGGATGTTCGCGATGGCCTTTGGCGCGCGCAGAATGGGATAAGCCGAGAAGGTCAAATCCAATAATCATTTACTGCAGCAACGGCCTCGGTCATCAAACTGCGTCCCTGCCACGGAAGCCTAATAGCCAGTATACCGACTTTCCGGTAAGCGCGTTAATCAGGACTTGGCGAGATTTGGGTACTTTTTGAGTGCGCGGAAGAATGCCTTAACGTTGGGGCTGTTTCGCCAAAACAATCGAAACACGGCAAGCACCGCGTCCGATCGATCATGACACGCTCGACAATTCCGCCCCGGAAGAAATGGCGCAAATTGTAGAAGCACAGTAACGAGGTAAGGAGAACCAGAATCCTTGCCCAATTGCGCCCTCTCCAATAAAACCATATGACGAAATAACTCGACCAAGCTGAGAATCGTGAATACCGAAAAAATGATTGCGGCGTGCGGTTTAGACCAATCGACGATGAACCACCCTAGGGCGTTCGTCAACGACTGAGGACCGCTGTCTCGGTTAGGCCTTTGGGCTGCGGATTAAGACGATCCATTTTCGGCAAGCATAATACAATCGAGACAGGTGGATTTGTACCGGGAGCCACTTATCCAGTTATCGCGTTAATCATGTACTAGCGACCATCGCCGAAGGTCATGGGATGGCGTAACTTCCTTTCCCCACGGAACCTCGATATCAACGGCGCAGGCTTTCGCGTTTACGGTGAACTTAAGTTTTCCCGAGGATTGCCCTTTCACGAAGGGCAAGACGAGCGTTCGGTAGGTGCCGTCCTCAGCCGCTGTTGCCGTTGTCTGGCCTGCTTCGCTGCTCGACCGTTGGGCGATTTGGAACTCCTCTTTGGGTTGCAATCCGGTCACAACGATCAAAACGCCGATGTAGTTTTGCCCCGTCATCGTGGCCGAAATCCGACAAGGCCCACTGGTGTTTTCGATAGGAAACGGAACGACTTGCCCGAACACTCGATAACGGCCGTCATTTGCAATTACAGCGAATAACTTGGGCTCACCTCGACCCGCGACAACCTTTAAATTGATAGGGTCTTCGGCAACGTTGTGTGCAGGGTCAGACAGTACATTGACAACCAGTCCATCCTTGTTAACAAAAGCGTTGGCGGCGGCTTGCGGGTTGTTGCCGACAAGCCTAGTCCACAATGTGTACTCCACATCCTTGGGCAGTCCAGTCACGTACAAATTGTATGTAATCACGGTTTGTCCGTTCGTTCGATTCCTCCCAATCTCTTTCAGAAGCAGAGTTGCCCCGTCCGAATTGTATTTTTCGCCCCATTCCAACTGTTCACTCGTCTGTCCCAAACACGCGACGGACAGCACGCAACATACAAGTGACGCAATTAGTACTTTCATAGCGGCGCAGATTATACAGCGTGCGTTCCTAAGCGCAATCCATGTATGACTGCTGCCAATGTCCGATAAGTCGCCTTACCGGACAGCTGATTTCTCCCGCAAAGCACAGTTCTGAGGCGCGGAAGAAGTAAAAATTCTGGGACGATTTGTCGACTTCCGGTGCGGCCGTGCGTCTATCGGGTCAGGGCTGATGATTCAGCCCTGCAGTATTAAAGATGGCAGGGCAGCCGCCCGGCCCGAAGACCGATGCAGGACGAGGAGAAATGATGCCGCAGAATTTACCGGAAACAATGGCCCGAGCCCGCAGACGCGCGTTCATTGCGGGTGTCCCGACCATGCTGACTGCGAGACGAAGTGCGATTCTGTGCGTTTTGATGTCGTTGAGCCTGACCGCAGCGGCCCAGCAGAAGCCATCTCCGCTTGCGTATTATGTGAAGGAAGATGCGGCGGTGCTGGTGTTGGAGCATGTGCGGGTGATTGACGGGACAGGCTCGGCGCCGCAGGACGACATGCGCATTGACATTGCGGGCGGCAAGATCATCGCTGTGCAGGCCGCCAGTGCGCATACGCCTTATCCGGCGAACGCCAAGGTGCTGCAGATGACGGGAAAGACGGTGATCCCCGGGTTGGTCGGCATGCACGAACATCTCTTCTATCCTACGCCGCAGCAGCCCGCGGGTGGCGTGGCGTACTATGGCGAGGCAGTGGACAGCGCGCCGCGTCTCTACCTGGCGGGCGGAGTGACTACGGCGCGGACTGCGGGAAGCATGGATCCTTACACCGATCTGGAATTGAAGCGGGAGATCGACGCGGGGTCGCTGCCGGGACCTAAGCTTGACGTGACCGGCCCCTACCTTGAGGGCAAAGGCCGCTTCGTGATCCAGATGCACACGCTTGCGGATGCGGACGACGCCGCGCGCACGGTGGATTATTGGGCGGCGGAGGGCGTGACTTCGTTCAAGGCCTACAACTATCTCACCGCGGATGAGCTGAAGGCGGCCATCGACCACGCGCACGCCCACGGGCTCAAAATCACCGGGCATCTTTGCTCCATCGGATTCAGGCAGGCGGCCGCGCTGGGCATCGACAATCTGGAACATGGCCTGGCGGTGGACACCGAGTTTTTCCCGGGAAGAAACCGGACGAGTGTCCCGGTCTTATTCCGAATTTGGCGTATCTCGAGAAAAGCGTGGAAGTGGACGGACCTGAAGTGCGCGAGATGATCCGTGACCTGGTAGCGCACCATGTGGCCATCACGTCGACGCTGGCGGTGTTTGAGAGTCTCGGCTCGAATCGCCCGCCAATGGATCGGGAGAGCGCGGCTCTGAGGACGATGTCGCCGCAAGCCGCGAAGGAGTATCTGCTAGGCCGCGCTCAGGTGGCCGAGCAAGACTTGGGCGGACCGATGCTGCCCAAAGAGATGAAATTCGAGCGGGAGTTTGTGGCCGCGGGCGGACTGCTGATGGCGGGATGCGATCCCACCGGGTACGGCGGCGTGGTACCGGGCTTCAGCGACCAGCGCAACATTGAATTGCTGGTGGAGGCCGGCTTCTCACCAGTCGAAGCGATCCGCATTGCCACATTGAATGGCGCACTCTACATGGGCAGAGACGCGAGCATCGGATCGATCGCGCCGGGCAAGGCCGCCGATCTGGTGGTGTTGGGCGGCAACCCGGCGGAGAAGATTGAAAACATAGAGAAGGTTGAGCTGGTGTTCAAAGATGGCGTCGGTTTCGATTCTGCGAAACTGGTTCGATCCGTCACCGAGCTGGTAGGCTTGCGGTGAGCACGCAGGAACCGGAGCGGCAATTCCTGCAAGAGCGGATTCGGCAGATGAAGTAAAAAAGACTCGTCAGAACCCATGCGAATATTGGGTCAGTTTCCGGTTAGGCGACTAACCGGCAGTTGGTTGCGATCCGTTATATTGTATCGGGGCGAAATGAGATCGATTCGATACAGCCTTCACTTCCGGCTCCTGATTGTAGCGGTGTTCGTGTTCTGGTTAGCGAAGGACATCCGTTTTCCAGCTTCGATCTCTAATATTGATTTTTTTCATTACGGACTGATGGGCGTTCTTCACGCGACGGTCGTCGTAGTTTCGCTCCGAGACCGCAAGGCAAACCATCCGATCATCGCTTTATGTTTCATGATTCTTGCAACTGTCTGGAGCGCGGCGACACCTATTTTGGGGTTGTGGAGTTCCATTGTGTGGACCCCCATTTATTGGACTCCTCTCGCGGAGATTTTGCGTTCAAGCGGCTTTGGATTCGTCCTTATTCTTCTCACTGGCTCCGCAATCGGTGCCGCAGGATATTGGCTGTTGGTGCGCCTATTCTGGTTAAAGTCACTTCGGTATGTAGAGTGTCTCAGATCGGTGGCGCTTTGCGTGGCCGCAACGTTGCTGGCTTGTGCTGCGACGGCGGTACTGCCTAAGAGGAACGTTCCAGACGATGCCACATCGCTGATCCTCACGGCAGCTTGGTGGTTTGCTTTCTCGATTTCGCTGTTTTGGAGCGAGACAAGCGGACACGCCAAAACGTCTGCGGCAGCGATGGCGGGCGCAAGCCTCAACTCCTGATTAACGCGCTTATCGGAAACTGACCCACTGCCGGATATTGAGACGATCAGGCCCAAGGCATAGATCTAAAGCGCGGAAGAGGCAAAATTTCTTGGTAGAGTTGTCGAATTCCGGTGGGGCCGTTCGACTATATGGTGAAGGTCGGGCAACCGGCCCGCCAGAAAGTGTTTCCTGGGTGATACGCTACGCGAAAAATCTGCAAATCGCGTGTCGATTCCCAATCACCCCGGTGGACTAGGAAGTAGAGCCGCATCGCGCGCCCGGCCACTCGAAACTTTCCGGGCCCAGCGCGGTCCGAGCTCGTATATAAAAGTAGCGGCGCTGATACGGCGTCCGCTCAACACTCAAGGAGAACACGATGCGTTTCATGATGATCATGTATCCGAAAATCTACCAAACCGCAAAAGCCGGCTTCGTACCCAATATGAAAGACATGGAGAAAATGGGTGCGTACAACGACGAACTCGGGAAAGCCGGCGTGCTGCTGGCGCTCGACGGCCTGACTCCGCCCGCGACGATGAGCGCGCGCGTCACCTTCAAAGACGGAAAGTCGAAAGTTACCGACGGCCCGTTTACCGAAGCCAAGGAAGTGGTCGGCGGCTTCTGGATCATTCAGGTGAAGACGCTGGAAGAGGCGCTCGAATGGGCCTCGCGCATCCCCGGACAGGATAACGAAATGGTCGAAGTCCGCCGGTTGTTTGATATGACCGACTTCGATCCCGACACCCAAAAGTACATCCAAGAGAGGTTCGGCGACGAGTGGGCTGAGACGAAACCGCAGTAAAGAGCTCTTCGCGCTTTTTAGAGATGGAAGAGGTGGCAAAACTCAATGCAAACGCCAAATCCACGGCAAATGCCGAAGCAATTGCAAATGCAGATCCCTCACCCGTAAAGCGGGTTCGGGACGACAAGCACGACGCTATTTAGCGGCCTTTATATGGCCGACACCAGAGATTGGAGAAATCGTGCCGCAATATTTGGTTGCTATTCACCACCCCGACGATTGGGACCCGTCCGTCGAAACGGAAGCGATTCTGGAGGACATCCACGCGCTCAACCGCGAGATGATTGCCGCCGGTGCCAGGAAGTTCGTCGCCGGCCTGAACCCCGGTCGGCGTCGCGAAGTCGCTGCGGGCGCAGCCCGACGGTAAGGTTCTCATCACCGACGGGCCGTATCTGGAGACCAAGGAGCACATCGCCGGTTTTTGGGTGCTGGAAGCCGCTGACATCGACGAGGCGCTGGCGTGGGGACGCAAGGCCGTTATCGCCTGCCGTGCGCCGGTTCGAGGTGCGCCCGATTTTTTTCATGCCGGCTCCAACATTGCCGTCGACGCCGGCCTGACGGCTAAAATCAGATAGGGACTTATATATAAAGGGGAGCGGCGCAACCAAATGAGAAAGCTAATCTACGCAATCAACACCACCCTGGATGGCTGCTGCGATCACACCAAACAAATGGTTGATGAAGAAGCACTCCAACACCATGCGCAGCTCCTGCGAGATGCCGGCCTACTCGTCTTTGGGCGCAAAACCTATCAATTGATGGTTCCTTACTGGCCGGATGTCGCAAAAAATCCTGATGAGTCAAAAGCGGATATCGAATTTGCGAAAACGTTTGTCTCCAAAAACAAAATTGTTTTTTCACGATCACTACAGAGCGCTGAAGATGAAAATACGAAAATTGTTCGCACCAACCTTCGTGACGAAGTGCTTAAATTAAAACAAGAACCAGGCAAATATATTTTGGCCGGTGGTGTGGACATTCCTTCGCAACTTATAGAGCTTGGTCTTATTGATGAATATCATTTTGTCGTCACGCCAATAATTGCAGGAGAAGGCAGACGGCTGCTGGAAGGCGTTAGCCTGCCGCAGAAATTACAATTAAAACTTGTCGAATCCAAGGTTTTTAAATCAGGATGCGTCGCGCTTCGTTACTTGAAACAGTGACAGAAAGTCTGCCACAGGTGCGCTACTGGCTCGCATTGGAAGCGCAAATCTCGTTCAGACGCTACACAAGCACGATCTGGTGAATGCGTCGTGGCTGAAGACATTTCCGATAACGTCGGGGGCAAGAAAACGATTGTTTGCCGATGGCACGATCCCGGCCATTCCAGGTAGCAGCCCTCTGCTTTATCAGG
>CAWBWG010000011.1:0-48632 GCA_963792515.1 uncultured Acidobacteriota bacterium
GCGCGCGACGGAAAGTTTCGTCGTCAAAGGTGAAAAACTCAAAGCTACACCGGGCCGATCGTAAACCCCGGCCCCTACGAAGGCATGCGTCGGCACGACTGCGATGATCCTGAGGATCAGTTTGATTCCCGTTCACGCAAGATCGCGCGGGGTATTTAAGTGCAGCCGCACGGGAATCATCCAGACCTGCCGCGAGACGTGTGGTTCAGCGCGATTCTAGGCTGGTTCCGTCCCTACGAGGCGCAATATCTCGCGTTTTGCCAGCACAGTTCATTCTCCGCAATTGCGACAGTCATCTATAAACTCATATATGAAAAACGAGAATGACGGTCGCCAGCTGAAGCCAGGACGGCTGTAAGATATTGATAATAAGGAAGTTAAATCAATTTTAGCTCTGGGCTTTAACGTGCACTTTGCAGGGTACCGGAATGTGTGGGTGCACTTCGGGGGTTCTCAGATTCTCAATGGGATACGTAAATTTTAGGAGGAGTTCGATGAACTTTAGGCGACTAACCGTCGTCGTGTTTGCGCTGTTGGCCATGTTGTTTGTGGGCCATCAAGCCGCCTTCGCGCAAGGCACTGCCGGAACTGGCAGCATCACTGGAGTCGTAACTGACCCGCAGGGTGCCGCGGTCCCGGGCGCGAAAGTCACGATCACGAACAAGGACACAGGTCTCAGCTTTGACCTCAGCACAAATTCTTCGGGCGTGTACAACTCAGGCAACGTCGTGCCCGGAAACTACCTAATCAAAGTACAGTCTGCCAACTTCAAAACCACGCAGGTGTCGTCCACGGTTCAGATCGGCCAGATCGCGTCGACTAACGTGAAGCTGGAGTTGGGCTCGTCGGCGACGGTTGTCGAAGTGACTGCGGAAACGACGCACGTGAACGAAGAGCAGGCGACCGTGCAGGATGTGCTCACCGCGCAGGATATCGATGAGCTGCCTGTAAACGGCCGTAACTTCCTCGACCTGGCGGCACTCGAGCCGGGCGTGCAGATTCAGGACGGGTCGACGTTTGACCCTACCAAGAACGGCTACTCTTCGCTGTCGTTCGGCGGACGTTTCGGCCGCACGGCGCGAATCGAAGTCGACGGCTTGGACATCAGCGACGAGACGGTAGGAACGACCACTCAGAATATCGCGCAGAGCTCGATTCAAGAGTTCCAAGTGGCGAGTTCGGGGTTGGATCTTTCGACCGAGCTGACTTCTTCCGGAACCGTAAACGTTGTGACCAAGTCCGGAACCAACGCAGATTCACGGCGGCGCTTATTACTACGGCCGCAGCGATCAAATTTCGGCACGCATCGCTCCTGAAGATCTGGCTTTCGGCCGCAAGCAGTTTGGCGGCGACCTGGGCGGCCCGATCATCAAGAACCGCCTGTTCTTCTTCGGTGACGTCGAGCGGACCGACCAGACTTTGCAGAATCCGGTGCAACTGGCCGGCGATTTTGCATCGCTGTCCGGCAGCTTCGGCGCGCCGTTCGCGCAGCGCGAATACATGGGCCGCGTCGATTTGAACATCAAGACCGGCTGGACATTCTTCGCGAAATTCACCTATGACCAGAACTTCAGCGTCCGCGGCTTCAACCCGGGCGTCTATCAGCCGTTTGAGAACGTGGACCACACTCCGGACTATGCGGTGGGCACGGACTTCACGAGCGGCAGATTTACCCACAGCATTCGCTTCGGCTACCTGAAGTTCCGCAATGGAATCGTTTCGTCTTCCGGCATTTTCAATCCAGCGCCGGGAATCGCCATCAACATCACGCCGTCTTCGGGTGACGTGACTTGCCTGGCCGGCGGCGAAGGGTTCTGCTCGGGCACGAACATTCTTGCTCCGCAGAATACGTTCCAGAGCGACAAGCAGATGAAGTACGACGGTAGCTACACGATCGGCAACCATGTCATTCGGTACGGCGTCGGTTACAACAAGAATTCTTGGCGGCGGCTTCGCCAAGTTCTTCGGAGTCGATCCGTCGGTGTCGTCGGTCCAAAACGCCGGAGACGAGGCCTTTGCGAACTGCTTGCCCAACAGTGGCTGCACCACTCCATTCGGGCCGGGCGGCGCAACAAACCCGCTCAACTGGCCAGTCAGCACGGTCATCATGGGCAACGGCCAGGGTTTCTTCACGGAAATCCCGCAGTTCGGTCTTCCGGCCGGCGGACAGTTTGACTCGCGCGTCAACTTCTATCGTTGGAGATGGCTGGAAAGTCCGTCACAACCTGACGGTAACCGCCGGCCTGCACTACGGACGCGACACGGGACGCGCCGATAGCGACCTGCCCGTCAATTCCGGCAATCGCGACAGTTCAACAACCAGTTCTTCCAGAACCTGCAGGACAAAGTCAACCTTCCGAGCAAGAACTTCGGACCGCAGATCGGTGTGGCGTGGGATCCGTGGGGCACCGGCAAGACCGTCATCCGCGCAGGAGCGGGTCTCTACTATGAGAACGCCATCTTTAACAACGTTCTCTTCGACCGCCCGGCACGTTTGACATCTGGTCTGTTTTTCGGAACCCGGCCCGGCTTGCTTCCTGGGGTCGGCGATTCCTCCGGCCGCGTACTTTCCACGCAGTCGACCCGCGCTACGACTCCCGACTTCTGCGGCGCGTCGATCGGCGTCAGTCGTCAGCGATATCGCGGCGTTCCAGCAGCAATATCAGGCGGCGGTCATCGCGGCAGGTCCGCAGGCCAACGGCGCCTTCGTCGGCAACACGCTGGCGGAAGGACCGGCACTCAACGGGAGACCAACTCATCGGACCGGATTACCGTTCACCCGCGTTCGGTGCAGATCAATGGCGGTATCCAACATCAGTTCGGGCACGGCACGGTCCTGACTGCCGATTACGTCCGCAACGTCTCGACGCATTATCTAATCGGGTTGGATACGAACAAGCAAGGCGATGCGCGCTTCCTGAACGTCGCAAACGCGCAGAACGCCATTTCGACGACGAACGCTCAGTTCGGTTGCGGCACGGGCTTCGGAGCCGCGTCGATCGATTGCTCCATTTCGAAGGGCGCTTCGATCGTGGACTTCGCCGGCAATGGCCTCGATTCTGGCGCGCTCGTTTGCCAGCGGATGCCCGTGCCCCGACTTGCGCATTCCCGGGCGTTAATCCGAACGTCGGCCAAAACCACATGCTGTTCCCGATCGGCCGCTCGGTTTACAACGGCCTGTTGGTGGAGTTGAAGTCGAACCTGAACCACCCGATGCCTGGTGTGAAGCGATTGAATTTGATCGCTTCCTACACGCTGTCGCGATTCGACAGCATGGTTCAAGACCAGGACTTCGTAAACAACGCGATCGACTTCAACAACCCGCTGCATTTCTTCGGACCGAGCGCGCTTGACCGTACGAATCAGGTCAGCGTGGGCGGCGTGATGGATCTGCCGTTTGCCACTCGAGTCGCGTTTGCGACTCACTGGGATACGGCACCTCCACTTACGCTGTTCCTCCCGAGCACCGGCGCGCCTGGCGACATCTTCTGTCACTGACGTGACTGGAGATGGAACCGTCGGCGACGTGGTGCCGGGCAGCAACGTCGGCGCCTTCGGCCGCAGCGTCAAGCACGGGAGCATCAACAACTTCATCTCGAACTACAACTCCACCGCAGCCGGGCAGTTGACGCCGGCGGGTCAGGCGTTGGTTACGGCAGGCCTCTTCACTTCCGGGCAGTTGGGCTCACTCGGCGCGGTCACTCCGACGCTGCCGCTTGCGCCTCCGGGAGAAGTTGGCGTGGCGCCGTTGTTCACCTTCGACGTCCACATCAACTGGGAGATCAAGATGAACAAGGTGTTCCATGCGCTGCCGGAATCGGTGGTGGTGGAGCCGCAGATCGCGCTCTACAACTTGTTTAACTTCCACAATTACGATCCGGCCGGAAATACGCTGACTGGCGTTCTCGGCGGCTTCCCGGATCGGCAAACGGCACCACAGCTCACGATCAGGGTGCCGGCTGCAGCGTTGTTGACCCAAGCCTCTGCACCGGCCGCAGAAACCTGATCACTCCCGGATCGTCTTCGGGCGTGAACTGGTACGCGGTTCCGCGCCAGGCTGAGTTTGGCGTGAGACTGACGTTCTAACTGCCGGCTCAAAGTAGAACCTCAATCCCGGGCCGCGGCGAGAGTGATCTCGCCGCGGCCTTTTCTTTTTGCTGATGCTTGCGCCGCGACGGTTAAAAAGGTGTAGTATCCGCCCCAGAGATTCTTGCCGGTCCTGGAGGGGCGCCATGCGATCCGGTTCTCTGCTTTCTGTTGGTGTGTTTGTGGCAGTGTGTACGAGCTTCGTTTGCCTGGGTTTTGGCCAGGCTCCGTTTACTCCTCCCAGTGTTCCGGGTACTTTCGGGCAAACTCACCCGATTCCACCTGGCATGAAAGAGGGCGAGAATAAGATCAACAATCAGCAGACCGATCCGCCACCGAAACCGCGGCGCGTTCCGCCCGATCCGGCGAAGATGAAAGCTGAAGCAGCGGAACTGCGCGAGCTGGCAGACGCGATGCCTGGGGCGATGGATCAGGTGTCGAACGGCGTGCTTCCTAGAGATCTCACCGATAAATTGAAGAAGATTGAGAAACTGGCTAAACAGCTTCATTCGCAGGTGAATCAGTAGACTTTTGCAAGCGGCAGGCCGATAACACTTTTGCTGCGGCTTTCACGCTTTGGTGCGTGCGATGTTCCGCGCCTTGAAGATGCTGGGCTGAAGCCCGCCGTTACGTAACCCCTTTCTTGATGAAAGTAGTTTCCCCGCTCCCACGTATAATAGAGAGAGACTGAACCACCTCGATGGCTACCAAGACCACTATGGCTTTCGGCGAAGCTGTGCGGATTGCTACGGCTAGCCTTTGGGCGCACAAGTTGCGCAGCGTGCTGACGCTGTTGGGCGTGGTGATCGGCGTGACTTCTGTGATTGCTGTGGTAAGCATCGTGAACGGCATGAACCGCTATGTGGCCGAGAAAGTTTTTAATTTGGGGGCTGATGTTTTTCTGATCAATCGCGGACCGGTGATCATCACGAATATTGACCAGTGGGAATCCACGCAGAAGCGGCGCAAATTCAAGTTCGAGGATTACGAGGCGTTGCGCGACGAGTGCAAATCTTGCGAAGACGTTGGCTCGACCGTGCCGCACTCGAACGGCGAATTGAAATACGGCATGAATTACATTGCGAATGCCGACGTCCGCGGCTGGACTCCGCGCATGACGCGGATCTATGACATCAACCTGATCGAGGGGCGGCACATTACCGAGGCCGATATGTCCAGCGCGGCGGGCGTTTGCACGATTGGCTACGACATTGCCGACAAACTTTTTTCGGGCGTGGATCCGGTTGGGAAGGATATGCGGTTGGACGGGCAGAGCTGTCTGGTGATCGGGGTGGGTGAGAAGCGCGGGTCGGTGCTGGGGCAATCGCGCGACAACTGGGTAATTATTCCGCTTACGTGGTTCCTGGCAATTTACGGCTCGGACGATTCGGAGATCATCTGGGTCAAGGCGGGGTCTGCAGCGAATCTGGAACGCACCATTGACGAAGTGCGCCAGATCCTGCGCGGCCGCCGGCATGTGGCCTATGCCTCGGCGGATGATTTCGAGATTTCCACGAATGATTCGTTTCTTTCGCTTTGGGCGGGAATCAGCAGCGCTTTTTTCACGCTCATTGTGGCCATCGCGGGAATTTCGCTGGTGGTGGGCGGAATTGTGATCATGAATATCATGCTGGTATCGGTGACGGAGAGGACGCGTGAAATCGGGTTGCGGAAATCGATCGGTGCGCGCCGGCATGACATTCTTGTGCAGTTCTTGATCGAATCTTCGACTATTGCGGCGATTGGCGGGCTGTGGGGAATCTTGATGGGGGTGCTGCTGGCGAAGTTGGTGTCATGGCTTTCGCCGTTGCCGAGCGCTATCGAAGGCTGGTCAATTTTCGCGGGATTTATAATGGCGACTAGCGTGGGGTTGTTTTTTGGCGTTTATCCCGCCACTAAGGCGGCGAAGCTTAGCCCAGTGGAGGCGTTGCGATCGGAGTAGGGGGGCGGGTTTTAAAACCAACAACCCAAATCCAAACCGGGCGGGAGTAAACCCCCGCCCCTACATGGAGCATTCGCCGCGAATCGGTCAGGGCGACGCAACTGCGAACGACTAGATGATGGGCAAACAAAAAATCGGCTATCTGCGCGAAACGGTCTTGCTGGCGCTTGACGCTTTGCGGCGCAATCCTTTGCGCTCGGCGCTGACGGTGCTGGGAATCGTGATTGGCGTGAGCACGGTGATCGCGATCAGTTCCGTGGTTGCCGGTCTGAATTCCAATGTGCTTGGTTCGGTGCAGAGCCTCGGTTCGAACATCGTGATTTGTTATCGCTTTTCCTGGGCTACCCTTGGGCGGCTTTCGCCTGAGGTGCTTCAGCGCAAGGAACTCAAGGGAGAGTGGGCCGAGGAGCTCGCGCAGCTTCCGCATGTCGAAGCGGCGGCGCCTTCGCTGCGTATCTTTCGTCCGGAACTTGGCGCGGGCTCCGCGAATGTGCGGCGTGGCGACATCTGGGCCAAGAACGTAATTCTTCAGGGCAACACGCCATCGATCGCCAGGATTTTTGATCTCAATCTCGATCGCGGACGATGGTTCAACGACACGGATCAAGAGCATCGCTCACCCGTCGCCGTGATTGGCCACGACACTGCCGAGACATTATTTCCGAGCGGCGAAAATCCCGTCGGCAAGGAAATTCTTCTGGAAGGAACGGAGATCACGGTGATTGGAGTGGCAGCCCTGCAGAAGCAAGGGTTGGGCGGCGGGAAAAATCCAGAAGACAGCATCGTCTTTCTGCCGATTGCGACTATGAAGAAGCTGCATCCGGAATTTCACGATTACGTTCTGTTTGTGAAAGCTAGCGATGCGCAGTACATGCCCGTGGTGGTGGATGAAACGCGCGAGATGCTGCGGCGGCTGCGGCGCTTGCCTTCGGATAAGCCGGATGATTTCGAGATTTTTACGCCGGATGCGTTCATTGATTTGTGGAAGCAGATTTCGACCGGGATTTTTGTGGTGATGTTTGCGGTGGGATCGGTGGGATTGCTGGTGGGCGGGATTGGCGTGATGAATATCATGTTGGTTTCGGTGACGGAGCGGACGCGGGAGATTGGAGTGCGGAAAGCAATTGGTGCGCGGCAGCAGGATATTCTTTGGCAGTTCTTGCTCGAGGCTACGACGCTTTCGGGGATTGGCGGTGCGCTGGGAGTGCTAGTAGGCGCGTTATTCGCGCTGGTTGTGCGTTTGATTGCGCCGTCGCTGCCGACGACAGTCTCTCTCTTCTGGGTGCTAACAGGTCTGACAGTCTCAGCGGTAATAGGGATCGGCTTCGGCGTCTATCCCGCCTGGAAAGCAGCGCGGATGAATCCAGTTGAGGCACTCAGGTACGAATAGGGCGCGATTGGCGAAGATGCCGGCCTGAAGGCCGCCGCTACGAAATCTTGTGCGCTGCTAATCGTTTTAGTGAATCTGTGAAGGGAGCTGTTGCGACGCCGCGTTCGGTGATGATTGCGGCGATAAAACGGGACGGCGTGACATCGAACGCTGGATGTGCGGCGTTTACATCCGGCGCGATGCGTGTGCCTGCCATGTGCGTTATTTCTGCTTTGGACCGCTCTTCGATGGGGATTGCGTCGCCCGACCGCAATGAGAGATCGAGAGTGGAGATTGGGGCTGCTACGTAGAACGGAACTTTATTTTCGTTTGCCAGGACGGCCATCGAGTACGTGCCGATTTTATTTGCGGTGTCGCCGTTGGCGGCTATGCGATCGGCGCCGACTACGATTGCGCCAACATTTCCGGTTTTCAGGAAATGGCCGACCATGTTGTCAGTGATTAGTGTGAGTGGAATTCCATTTTGATGCAGCTCCCACGCGGTGAGCCGCGACCCTTGCAAATACGGGCGCGTCTCCGGCACTAACACTTCGATTTTACGGCCGCCTTCGATGGCCATGCGAATTACGCCTAGGGCTGTGCCGATTCCGCCGGTGGCCAGGGCGCCGGCATTGCATTGCGTCATTACGCGGCCGGATTGCGGCATGAATTCGGCGCCGAAGCGGCCGATGGCTTCGTCGGCGTCGCGGCGCTCTCTGTGAATTTGCAGGGCTTCGTCGATGATCGTTTCGCGCAGACGGGCCATTCCGCCGGAACCGTCGCGCTCGGCTTCGCGGGCCGCGGATTCGAAGACGCGCTTGCAGCGCTCGATGGCCCAGAAAAGATCGACTGCGGTTGGGCGCGTTTGGGCTAGCGTTTCGCAAATTTTTGGAAATTCGGCGCGCAGTTCCGCGAGATTTCTGGCTCGCGAGCCATCGACGCCGATGGCGACGCCCATTGCTGCGGCTAGGCCGATGGCTGGTGCGCCGCGAATTACCATGTCTTTGATGGCGTTCGCGACGTCGCGGTAATCCGTGTAGGTGTGATAGACCTCTTCGCCGGGGAGACGGCGTTGGTCAAGCATCACGACGCCTTCGGGCGTCCAGCGGATGGGTTCGGGTACGCGCATTAGTCCTTGTGGGCGATCATCCCCTACTGCCGAAAAATCAAACGCGAAAACCCAGAGCTACACCGGGCCGGTCGTAAACCCCGGCCCCTACGACGGTTAGTCGTGCCCTGACGAGGCTCTTCACACCAGTTGAACGTTTATTTTACCCGATTCCCTTTCGCAGCGCGCTTCGCCTAGCTGAATTTTCGGTGTGTGTCGGCTCGATCTTTACGAAACTCGATGTCGCGCGCCGGACGGAAGGCGTGGCGCTGGGCGTGAGGCTTGGGCTTGGTTCGGCTTTAAGTAGCGCCAGCGTCTCTGCCGGCATCTTACGAGCGCGACTCACGCCACGAGCATTCTTCACGGGCGGATCGGCGCGCTCAACCGATGTATTCAATTAACAATTCGGTCCGGCCATCATTTTGGTTTTTGCCGGCTTTCGCGTTCGTAAGATGCCGGCAGGGACGCCGGCGCTACTTACTGCGGTCCTGGAAGATTTTTTAAGAAATGGGTGGCGCCTACGAAGGCGGCGAAGAGCCAGCCGTTATAGCCTAGGTGGAATAAGTAGCTGGCGAAGACTGTGCCGCTTTTTGCACGCACGAAGGTGAACACTATTCCCACAACTACCAGCAGGCTGATCTGCGCCCAGGCGCCCCAGAGTTGCGGGCCGTGGAGCATGCCGAAGATTATTCCCGTGAAGACTATGCTACCCGCGATACCGAATGAACGTGCCGCTACCGGATAAATGAAACCGCGAAAAATTGTTTCCTCGACGAACGGGGCTAGCGTCACTCCCAAAATCAAGAACAGCGTCGCGCTTAGGCGATCCTGCCAGAAAATTTCTATGGGCATGCCGTGCGGTTGGCCGGCGGCTTTCGATGCGAGACTGATCAATATCGCGAAAACGCAGCCGCAGACTACGTAGATGGCCGGACCAAAACGGGGGCGCCGTTCGCCGGAACTCATCGAACGCCAGCCGATCGCTTGCCAGAAACTTTGTCCTGGCGCGCGATCCGTGTACAGATAAAGGAAACCGAGTTGCGCGACGGAGACCACCAACGTGGCGACCACCGCAAACAAAGCTTTGACGCGCGGTGAATTTTGCAGCGCGTCCATGGACTGGCCGGTGGCGATGAAAACGATTGCCACGACGAGAGCCACGCCCAGGTAGAAGCCGACCGAGACGAGAACGAAGATTACGATTTCTTTCCAACTCCAGAGCGTGCGGATGTCTTCCGGATATTGCAGCAGTTGCAATTCCTGCGGCGTGGGGCCGGGCGGCGCGCTGAGAATCGGTGCTGGCTTCTCGGGCGGCGGAGTGGAGTCTGGGCCAGACATCTAGCGCTTGGCCTTTCCGCGATCGCCTTCCACTAGCGCGGCTGCGAGAAGCGGCATCAGAATTTCGTGATGGCCGGTGATGGCGATGCCTTTCGATTTGGAGTTGCGCGTGCCGCGAGCGGTTGGACGTTTCACGACATTTTGCATCGGGCGATAGTGCTGGATGAAATCGAAATTGGCGGTGGTGATGGGCACGAGCGGAGTGCCGAGATTGCGGGCAACCGTGACGGCTTTCAGAAAAATTTCCGGCAGCATCACTGCGGAACCCCAATTTAGATAGACGCCGCCGGGCTGCATTTGTTGTACCAGCGCGCAGAAAAGGCGGAAATCTCTATGCGTGGCGGCGCCGAGAGCTTCGCCGGATGCGGCACGGTGCATGTGGGGAATGTCAGTGCCGATGGCCAGGTGCACGGTGACCGGAATTCCGGCGCGATAGGCGCTCATCAGCACGCTGGATTCGGGATGCTGCGCGCGGAGAAGGCGATTGCTTAGAAGTTTGCCGGTGGCTTCGCCGAGGCCGATGCCGCTGCGTTGCGCGCCGAGGGCGGCTTCATTCAAATAGAGGCCGGTTTCCTGGGCCATGCCGAATTTTCCGTGGCCGAGGGCGGATTCGACGTCTTCGGAAGTGCCGCCTACGAGGGCAATTTCGAAATCATGGACGAGCGCGGCGCCATTCATGGCGATCCCGCTCACGAAGCCGCGCTGCATGAGATCGATCAGGATTGGACCGAGGCCTACTTTGATCACGTGGCCGCCGATGCCCCAGAGAATTGCGCTGCGTTGGCGGCGGGCGGTGAGAATCGCATCGCGGATGGCGCGGAAATCATCGGCGGCGAGAATGCGCGGAAGCGAATCGATGAAGTCGCTGATTTTTGCGCCGCGTTTGTGGGGCTTGGCGAATTGTCCCGTGTGAACTTTGCTGGGCCGCGCGGCCAATGGGTACGTGCGAACGCCGCCGAACTCAATCGGCGCAATCCCGTAGCGGCTATTCGTCGGCGGCTGTTTCGATTTCGTGGCCAGATGCAATCCCCAATGCAGAAGTCCCGGCGACTTTAAAGGAGATTCCTTGCAGGCGCAAGACGAGGTGCCTGACGCATCACGTGCGGCGCAGAGCGGGTGCGAGAACTTGGCCGGTGTAGGATTTTTTCACTCGGGCTACTTGTTCGGGCGTGCCTTGCGCGACGATGCGGCCGCCTTCTGCGCCGCCTTCTGGGCCTAGATCGATGATCCAGTCGGCTTGTTTGATTACGTCGAGATGGTGTTCGATGATTAGCACCGTGTTGCCTAGATCGACCAGGCGATTAAGGACATCGAGGAGTTTTTTTACATCGTCGAAGTGCAGGCCTGTTGTTGGCTCATCGAGAATGTAGAGGGTGCGGCCGGTTTGGCGACGCGAAAGTTCGCGGGCTAGCTTGGTGCGTTGGGCTTCACCGCCGGAAAGAGTGGTGGCGGATTGGCCTAGTTGAACGTAGCCGAGGCCTACGTCGACCATCGTTTCGAGCTTCTGCTTGATTTGCGGAATATTTTCTAGCAGGCGATAGGCTTCTTCGATGGGCATGTCGAGAATATCGGAAATCGAATAGCCCTTGTAGCGCACCGAAAGTGTTTCGGAATTGTAGCGGCGGCCGCGGCAAACCTCGCAAGTGACATAGACATCCGGCAGAAAATTCATTTCGATGCGACGCAGGCCATCGCCCTGGCAGGCTTCGCAGCGTCCTCCTTTTACATTGAAACTGAAGCGCCCCGGACGGTAGCCGCGTTCGCGCGATTCCGGAAGCATGGCGAAGAGTTCGCGGATCGGGGCGAAGACACCGGTGTAGGTGGCGGGATTCGAGCGCGGCGTGCGGCCGATGGGGTCTTGATCGATTTGCACGACTTTGTCGAGATGCTCGAGGCCGGTGATGGCGCGATGCGCGCCGGGTTTTTCCATGGAGCGATAAAATTTCTGGGCGAGGGCTTTGTAGAGAATGTCGTTGATAAGCGTAGATTTTCCGGAGCCGGAGACGCCGGTGATTAAGATGAGCGTGCCCAAGGGAAACGCGACGTCGATATTTTTGAGATTGTTGGCATGCGCGCCGAGAATCGTGAGCGCTGCGCCATTGGACGGGCGGCGCTTGGCCGGGACGGGGATGTGCGTGAGGCCGGCGAGATATTGACCGGTGAGCGAGCGCGGATTTGCGGCGATTTCTGCGGGGGTGCCGATGGCGACGAGTTCGCCGCCGGCTTTTCCAGCGCCGGGGCCGAGATCGACGACGTAATTCGCGCGGCGCATGGTTTCTTCATCGTGTTCGACGACGAGGACGGTGTTGCCGAGATCGCGCAGGGTTTCGAGAGTGGCGAGCAGGCGGCCATTGTCGCGCGCATGCAGGCCGATGGACGGCTCATCGAGCACGTACAGCACGCCACGCAGACGCGAGCCGATTTGCGTGGCCAGGCGGATGCGCTGAGCCTCGCCGCCGGAAAGAGTGGCGGCGGAGCGATCGAGAGTGAGATAGCCGAGGCCGACATTGAGAAGAAAATCGAGGCGCTCGGCCACTTCTTTGAGCGGGCGCTCGGCAATCGTGCGCTGCCGGGCGGTGAGTTTGCCGAGAATGCGATCAACCGCTGCGCGCGAATCGCTGAGGGCGAGACTGGTGAAATCGGCGATGGAAAGGCCGGCAATTCTCACCGCGAGGCTTTCGGGGCGCAGGCGTTTGCCTTCGCAGGCGGAGCAGAGGGACGGCGACATGTACTGCGTGAGCCACTCGCGATAATTATCGGAATTCGAATCGTCGAGATTGCTTTCGAGATGCTGCAGGACGCCCTGAAAGTGCAGTCCCTTCTCGGTGCCCCCGTTCGATGGATTGCCGTTCAGAATCAGGTTTTGAATTCTGCGCGAGAATTTCTCGAAGGGCGTGGCGAGATCGAAGCCGAACGCCACCGATGCAATCTTTAGCGTGCGCTGCAGATATTGCGACGCCGAACCAGGTCCCAGCCCGCCATCAAAAAGAGGCTTCGACCAATCGACGATTACGCGGGCGGGATCGAATTCGTATTTCGAGCCGAGGCCGTGGCATTCGGGGCACGCGCCGTACGGCGAATTGAAGCTGAAAGAGCGCGGCTCGGGAAGCGGAACCGAAATGCCGCAGTCGGGGCAGGCCAGTTTTTCGGAATAGACATGCTCTTCGCCGCCGACTACCGCTATGGTGACCAGGCCATCTGTGAGCTTGAGCGCTGTCTCGATGGATTTTTCGAGGCGATCGGCGATGCCATTTTTCAGCAGCAGCCGATCCACCACAATTTCGATCGTATGATTTTTCCGGCGATCTAGCGGAATCGGCTCGTCGAGACTTTTTAGTTCACCATCCACGCGCGCGCGGACGAAGCCCGCCTTCGCAAATTTCTCGAATTCTTTTTTGTATTCGCCTTTGCGCCCGCGCACGACCGGGGCGAGCACCATCACGCGATCGTCGGGCTTGAGCGCCATCACTGTCTGCACAATTTGCTCGGTGGATTGCCGCGCGATGGGATTGCCGCACTTGGGGCAATGCGGCGTGCCGATAGCGCTCCAGATCACGCGCAGATAATCGTAAATTTCGGTGATGGTGCCGACGGTGGAACGCGGCGAGCGCGTGGTGGTTTTCTGCTCGATGGCGATGGATGGCGAGAGCCCCTCGACCGCATCTACATCCGGGCGCTCCATCTGATCGAGGAATTGCCGCGCATAGGCCGAGAGCGACTCGACGTAACGGCGCTGGCCCTCAGCATAAAGTGTATCGAAGGCGAGCGAGGATTTGCCCGAACCCGAAAGCCCAGTAATGACCGTCAGTGTGTTGCGCGGGATTTCGAGCGAGATATTCTTCAGGTTGTGCTGGCGTGCGCCGCGAATGACGATGTTCTTCAGGCCCATGGGAAAAGCCGCCGTCTACAGAGCGGCGGGATGCACAGTGGGCAAAATGCGCCCAGTGTAATCTTTCAAGATAGCAGGTGCGTCAAGCGGCGGTCAAACGGGCTGCGAATCGGGGAGTTTGGCGGCGATCTTCCTGGGTGCGGTGTTACGCCAGGCGGCGATTAGCGCGCGACGGACGGCGGCCTTTTTTGCTGCAGTTAGAAGGACGAGAGTCGCGCCGCGGAAGCCCCAGGCGCCTGCTGCGGGCTTAAATGCTTTGGAATCTTCTTTTATTAGGTCGGCTTGTTGATCAGGCCAGAGTTTGACCATGGCCCAGCCTTTGCTCGGAGCGTCGAGGGTGGCGAAGATTTTGCCGCCTACGCGAAAATCGGGGTGGTCCATGTGGGAACTTTCGATTGAATCGGGGAGGCTTAGGGCGATTTGGCGGAAATCGTTGGCTTTCATGCTGCGTAAATCCTTGCGTGTTAATAAGATGCCGGGCTAAGGCCGCGCCGCTACGACGGCTACTGCCTTCCTGGCGGTTGGCGCATGACGATAGCATGAAGCGGTGCGAGTGTGCTCCTTTAGAACGGGTGGGCGGCGACTTTTTACTAGGCGCGTGTCAAAATTTCCCGGCTGTGGATATCTAACTCCTTTTGATTGAGGTAGATGTGTTTGGCCTTTGGACTGCACCCTAGAAGTCCGTCAGGGGGAAGGAAAGTCGAGGATCCCTTCGGGGATTGAGGGCTGGGCCGGCTTCCTTCCCCTTGCATTTTTTTTGCTTGCATCCCTCCGGTAGCATCCGCTCGATTCCCTCGATAGGACCTCTTCTGGATTATTTTATATTTTCGATCGAACATCCATCTCAGCACTTCGTAATTTCGCGGCGGCGCGAGTGCGGGCGAGTTGTGATTAGGATTCGCAGGCGATCGTGGCATTAAACTTCGAGCGGGCTCAAGGCGTTTCTAGACACTGATACTTTTGGCTGGGGCGGAAGGATTCGAACCTTCACCGTCCGCATTAACAGTGCGGTGTCCTACCGGTTGGACCACGCCCCAACCTGCTTGAATTCTAGCATGCGGGCGTGGCGGTTTTCGGGCAGTCGCATCATTGGCGCGAAAGATTTTTTCTGTCTCGACCAAGTGGATCGGGCCACGATTTCGGGCTCTGGCGAATCCTGGGCTCGTCGGATGCCGGCAGAGACGTCGACGCTACTTGGTTACCGGGTAGCCGGATTCGGTCCAGCCGCGCCAGCCGCCATCCATTGAGATTACGTTGGTGTAGCCCATTTTTTGGAGATTGTCGGCGGCCAGAACGGAACGGAAGCCGCCGCCGCAATAGAGGACTACCGGGGCGTTGTGATCGGGGATGGTTTTCTCGATGTCGCGCTCGATGACGCCCTTTCCCATGTGAATCGCGCCTGGTAGATGGCCATTGGCCCATTCGAGATCTTCGCGGGTGTCCACGAGAATTAATTTTTCGCCGGAATCGATGCGCTTTTTGATTTCTTTGTAGTCGACTTCTTTGACGCGGCTCTTGGCGTCTTTCACGAGTTTCAGAAATCCTTCTGAGTGCTGCATGGTGTTGGCCCCCGGATTGTAAATTCGCCCCCGATTATTTTAGCGCGTGGCCGAATCGGCGAATACCTTTACTGTGATTTGCCCGTCGGAGCGGACTGTGGCGCGGAGCATGCCGTTGGAATTGAACGGCGTAGCAATATTGCCCTGGCGATCGATTCCGATGATGCCGCCCTCGCCTTTTTGCGTGACCAGTTCTTTCATCACCACATCGTCGGCGGCCTGCTCCAGCGAGACGTGCAGATATCGCACGCGGGCGCAGATGTCGGAGGCGACGGTGTTGCGAATGTAGAATTCGCCTTCGCCTGTGCCGGAAATCGCGCAGCTATCGTTGTTGGCATAGGTGCCGGCGCCGATGATGGGTGAATCGCCGACGCGTCCTGTCATTTTGTAGGGCGTGCCGCCAGTCGAAGTGCCTGCGGCCAGATCGCCGGCTTTATCGAGGGCCACAGCGCCGACTGTGCCGTACACTTTGCGTTCGTTGCCTGACAGCTGCGCGGATTTATTTTTCTGTTTGGCTTTCACTTCCTGATAGAGCTTCCAGTAATGCTCGTTGTAAAAATAAAATGGCGAGACGAGTTCGATGCCTTGCGATTTTGCGAATTGCTCGGCGCCCTCGCCTACGATCATTACGTGCGGCGTTTTTTCCATCACGAGGCGGGCGAGGCTGATGGGATTAGCGATGTGTTTCACCGATGCCACTGAGCCGGCTGCCAGCGTGCGGCCGTTCATGATCGCCGAATCGAGCTCCGGAACACCTTCGCGATCGTAGTAGGCGCCGCGGCCTGCATCGAATAATCCGGAATCTTCCATTACTCGGAGCGTGGCTTCCACAGCGTCGAGGCTCGAGTCGCCGCTGGAGAGAATTTTGTAGCCCGTCTCCGCCGCTTTATTGATTGCTGCTTTTTCTGTGTCGAGCTGCTCGGGCGATTCATCTTTCCAGTTGCCGGCGCCGCCGTGTACCACGAGTACGAATTTTTCTCCCAGGCCAGGGGAGGCATGCGTGTGACGAAGCGCGCCGCCAAATGCGGCGATGCTCATGGCGAGCAAGACGGGGAGGATGGTTGAGCGGGAGGATTTCATGTGTGACTCCTGAAAATGAATTCGTTGCGTGGACTTTGTAGCACAGCCACTCCTGGCTGTGTCGGTTTTTCGCTTCGTGGTGTCGCGGTTCGATGGGCGCTGAAGACACAGCCAGGAGTGGCTGTGCTACTAGTCCATATCGCGCCAGTTGGGGCCCGCGCAGATCTCCACAACCAGAGGAACTCGGAGCTCCCAAACATTTTCCATCGCTTGCTTCACCAGCTTCTTCAGGCGCGGCATTTCTCTCTCCGGGCCCTCGAAAAGAAGTTCATCGTGAACTTGCAGAATCATTTTCGATTCAAAGCCTTCAGCGGGCAGACGGCGATCGATATCAATCATGGCGATCTTGATGATGTCGGCGGCGGTGCCCTGCAGCGGCGTGTTCATGGCGGTGCGCTCGGCGAAATTGCGCAGATTCGGTTGCGGCGAAGTGATTTCTGGAATGGGGCGGATGCGGCCGTGGAGCGTGCGCGTGTAGCCATTGATGCGGGTTTCCGCGATTTGCCGATCGAGCCACGATTTTACGCCGCTGTAACGCTCGAAATACGCGGCGATAAATTTTGCGGCTTCTTTTTGCTCGATATTGAGATTGCGGGCGAGGCCGAAGGCGGAGAGGCCGTAGATGATTCCGAAATTGATCACTTTGGCGGCGCGGCGATGCTCGCCGGTTTGCGCGAAGGGCGCGACACCGAAAACTTCCTGCGCGGTGCGCGAGTGAATGTCTTCGCCACGTTGGAAAGCATCGACCAACACCGGATCTTCAGAAAAATGCGCGAGCAAGCGGAGTTCGATTTGCGAATAATCGGCCGAGAGGATCAGATTGCCTTTCTCGGCGGCGAAAGCGGCGCGGATTTCGCGGCCCAGTTCGGTGCGGATGGGAATATTTTGCAAATTCGGATTCGACGAACTGAGGCGGCCGGTCGCCGTGCCGGTCTGATCGAAACGCGTATGGACGCGGCCGGTGCGCGGATCAATTAGCGCGGGCAGCACGTCGGCGTAAGTGGATTTGAGCTTGGAGATTTCGCGGTAGTCCATCACCTTTTGCGGCAGTTCGTGGACGCGAGCGAGCTCTTCGAGAACTTCGGCGGCGGTGGAGCGCGGCTTGGCACGAACGCGCTTCGGCATGGGCAAATTCAACTTATCGAAGAGCACTTCGGCGAGCTGTTGCGGGGAGCTGATTTTGAATTCGGTGCCGGCGAGCTTGAAGATCTGCTTTTCCAGAGCGGCGAGTTCGCTGACGGCGCGTTTTGAAATTGCGCCGAGGGCTTTCGGTTCGACGCGGACGCCGTGGCTTTCCATGCGCGCGAGCACCGACGTGAGCGGCAGATCGATTTTCTCGTAAAGTTCGAGGAGGCCTTGCTTCTCGACTTCGGCGCGCAGAACAGGCGCAAGCCGAAAAAGAAAATCGGCGCGCTCGCCGGGCGCCCCGGAAAGAGTTTGATTCAAGTGGCGTAGGACGACTTCGGGGAAAGCGTGATTTGCAGTGGTAGGGCGCAAAAGATAGGAATAGAGAATCGTCGCGTCGCGGACACCGGCGAGCGGTGATGCGGCAGTTGCGGGCGCGGCGGACGGGCCGGCCTTCTTTTTTCGGTTCGCGTCGGCTGGCTTTTTTGCCGGCGGCGCTTCGTGCAGCGTGACTAGCTCGAAAATTTTGGGATCGTGGAGAATCTTCGGGCGCTTCGGATCAGCGCGCCATTCGGCGATCGCGGCGAAGGTTTCTCCCGCCTCGTCGACTTGTGCGGAACTGCCCTGTCCCGCCGCCGTTGAGAATTCGATCGAGGAAACCGGACTGCCATATCCCGGCTCGACGTCCTCTTCGGGAATCAGCTCGGCCCAGACGGCCAGCGGCTTTTCGCGCGAAGCATTTTCCTTCAGATAGCCGCTGATCTCCTTTGTAGATCCGAGCACCTTGTAGTCCGTTGGCTGCGTGGATTGCGCGGCCGGATCGGGCGCGAGATCGCGCATCATCGAAGTGAATCCGAGTTCACCGAAGAGGATGCGCAGCGCAGCTTCGTCGGGGGAGGCGATTTTCAGCGCATTCAGATCGAGAGGGACGGGCGCGTCGGTCGGAATCGTTGCCAGTTGCTTGCTGAGCCGGACGAATTCCCCGTTTTTCTCGAGGGCTTCGCGATAGCTGGCGCGCTTCACTTCGCTGGCGCGACGCAGAACTTCTTCCGCGCTGCCATATTCCTGAATGAGTTGACGCGCGCCCACATCGCCGATGCCGGGCTTGCGGCGCTCGCCCGGCGGCGGCTTGTCATTCGGATCGCGCGCTCCGGGAATGTTATCGATCGTGTCGCCCATCAACGCCATCACGTCGGGCACTTTCGACGGCGGCACGCCCATCAGCTCGATTACTTTTGCCTCATCGATGATCAGATCGGCTTTGGCGGGATTCAAAAGGCGAACGCGTCCGCCGACGAGCTGCATGAGATCCTTGTCGCTGGTGACGATCATCACGTCGAGCTTTTTTTCCACGGCTTGCCGAGCGAGAGTGCCAATCACGTCATCGGCTTCATAGCCGGCATATTCAAGGATGGGCAGGCGCATCGCTTCGCAATAGCGGCGCACATAAGGAAGTTGCAAAGCAAGATCATCGGGCATCGGTGGGCGCTGCGCTTTGTATTGCGCGAAGAGTTTGTCGCGAAAAGTCGGCGCGGAGACATCGTAGACGACGGCTAGATAGTCCGGCTTTTGTTCGCGGATCAGCCGCTTGACCATATTCGCGAAAAGAAACGGGACATTCGTGGGAATGCCGTTGGGACCGCGCAGGCGTTGCGGCATGGGGGCATAGAAGGCGCGAAAGATGTAACCCATCGCGTCGATCAAGTAAAGCCGGGGGGTGGGAGTTTTCGACGGACTCATTTGCGATCGGTGAAGAAATTAGTATAGCAGAAAGGAAAATTTGGACGGAGTAAGGGGCACATTGGTCTGAGGCACGGAGGAAAAAAGAAATTTCAGATTTGAGATTTCAGATTGGGGAAACGGCAAATTCCAATGCAAATGCAAAAACCAATGCAAATGCAGATCCCTCACCCCTAAAGCGGGTTCGGGATGACATCGGGCGTCAGGCCGTCCACAAGTTTAAAGAATTTGCGCTCGCGGATTTATTCGCCTGCTGCGGCGGTCGGCGCTGCCTTCAAATCGTTCAGATCGGATTGGAGTCTGGCCCAATCTTTGGGCTTCTTTTTTGTGGCGAAAGGTATTGAGGTGTCGGCGTAATAGCTCAGGATATTCGCGCGCAATTCCGGAGACATGCTTTTGAATTGCGTTTGCTGCAGGTCGGTCCAGCAGGTCCGCGTAGGCTTTGTCAGCCAGCGAGTACGTTCCCGGCTCCACTGGGCCGCCGGTGTCGAAATTTGTATTGGGGATATTGGGCTCGGCGTCGGGCAGCTTCTTCAATTCGCGCGAGAAGCTTTCCACCGCGGCATTGAAGCTGGCCATGAACATGGTTTCGGTCTGCGGCGTGGGCGTCTTGAATTGCAATGTCCTGAGCGGGCCGACTTTCGGGAAGGATGCGAATCACGAAGGCCAGAAATTTCTCGCCGAAGCTAGGCTTTTCGTATTTCGCGCCCCAATTTTTATTGAAGCTGGCGCGCGAAAGATGGTAGAGGAATTTTTTACGCGTCAGAGTCGGATCATCTTTGGCGATGTCGTTCTTTTTCAGCTGCCAGGCGACTTTCGTGGCGCGTGGGATCAAATTGCTCACATCGTAGCGATACGAATTGATGGAACTATCCAGATCCTTGAACAGCGAATCGAGCGGAATGCCGTAGGTCTCCTCAAAAGCGCGCTGCAGCAGCGGCTTGGACACTTCGAAGCCGATGAAATCGTGATAGGCGTCGGGCGCATAACGCTGGTGCGCCACTTCGAGAACATCGAAGCCGAATTCCGTTTTCAGGTGAGCTTCGGGATTTTCGGCGTAGGTCATCACGTCGCCGTATTTTTTCCGCAGGCTCGGATAAAGAATGGGGACGGCGCGATTCACGGCGATGGAGTGGCCGTCGTTGTCGGCGGAGTAGTGCGCCAGCGAGCCCAGCGCAAAAGCAAAATCGTTTAGATCTTGCGAATCACGCAAAAGCGCCCGAATGAAATCCGCGCTGCGAATGTAATGCACCATGTCGCTAAATTCGTGGCTGCCGTGCGGGTAATAGCCCAGATCCTGAATGATCGCGCCGCCATAAGCATAGCCGTGCGCGGTGCGCAGTTCGTCCTTCGTGGCATTCGGATAACGCGCCAGCAGCAGCGGCCGGATTCCCTGCTCCCAGGCAGAATCGATGATGGCCTCATGCGCCAGGACGGCATACGCTCTTGCGCGCGTGGGGCAGAATGCCAGCAGCAGCAAAACGATGCAGGCGATGGCGGTGAGTCGGCGAGTCATGAGTTGTTTGGTGATGATTCGATGCTACCGCAACGACAGGAGTTACGCTGATGCGCTCCAGCGTGAGTGTTGCCTAGGAACACCGCACTCTATGAAGTGTTCCCTTGACGGCTCGATGGTTGAGTCTCAAGATATTGGGCATTCTGGGTGCTATTTATGGGGAGCGTCTGGGTCATGACGCTTTTAGCGGTCTGCTCCAATGCCGGTGGGGGGTTCTTGGTGTCCGCAAAAATTGGGAGGGTGATGATGCGAGCTTTCGAGGTGTGGTGTGCGCGTGGCGTAGCGCTGGCGGCGGTGATACTCGCAGTGTTGATATTTGCAGCGCCAGGATTCGCGCAGACTTTTCGCGGCACGATTTTGGGCACAGTGACCGACGCGAGCGGCGCCGCTGTGACCGGCGCGACAGTGACGGTCAAGAATGTGGACACCGGGCTCCTCCGCACGACGGTGAGCACCGGCGACGGCACTTACAACGTGCCGGAACTGCCGATCGGCACCTACACGGTTACGATTGATAAAAGTGGATTTCAAACTTCGGTAACGACAGGCGTCACGGTGGATGTTTCCTCGGAGCGGCGCGTGGACGCGGCGCTCAAGCCAGGCCAAATGAACCAAACTGTTGAGGTCTCCGCCGAAACATTGCCTGTTGTAGAGACGACCTCCGACACGCTCGGCGGAACGTTCGAGACCAGCGAGATCACCGACCTGCCCATCAATGGGCGCGATTTCACAAAGATGCTGATCATGGTGCCGGGAGCCGCGGGCGAGCCCAATGGCGGCGGCGATTCGCCGGGATCGTACGGACTGTTCAGCGCGAATGGCAGCCGCGGCCGCGCGAATAATTTCCTGCTCGATGGCACGGACATGAACGACGGCTACCGCAATCTTCCCGCGATCAATCAAGGCGGCGTGTTCGGAACACCCGGAACGGTTCTGCCGCTCGATGCGGTCTCGGAATTGAAAGTGGAGTCAAATTTCGAAGCGGAGTACGGGCGGAACTCGGGCGCGGTGATCAATATCGTGACCAAGAGCGGCACGAACAATATTCACGGCGCGCTGTATGAGGACTTCCGCAACAAGGATCTAAACGCGCGCAATTATTTCAATACATCGGATCTGCCGAAGGATGCATTCCGCAACAATCAGTACGGCGGTGCAATTGGCGGCCCGATCGTGCCGAACAAGACGTTTTTCTACGTGGCGTACGAAGGGCAGCGCGAGGGACTGGCGATTACGTCGGAAAACGTTGTGCCGACTTGAATTCCACGCGATCCCAATGCGACGGCGGCCAGCGACTTCGCGCAGGCGGTGACGGCGCTTCCCGGCGGCGACTCGAGTCTTTGCACCACGACGGTGATTGCGTGCGTGACGAACCAGGCGCCGGGCGTGATCAATCCCGTGATTTTGAATTTGTTCAATTTGTGTGCATCGAAGGGCGGCTGCTCGGGCGGAAGCGACGTTTGGCCGACTCCAAATATCGCGGGCGCGGCGGCTGGCGCACCTAATTCGGCCGATCCGGCGTCGGCATATAACAACGTGGACAGCCTGCTTGTGAAAATCGACCAAAACCTCGGCTCGAAGAATCAATTGAGCGGGCGCTATTTCTTCGGCAACAGCCATCAAAGTTTTCCGCTGGGGCTGGCGGGCGGAAACAATCTGCCTAACACGAATACGAACGCGCCGATTCGAACGCAATTGGTCTCCATCAGCAACGTGACGGAAGTGATCTCGAATCAGGTGAACGAAGCGCGCTTCGGCTGGAACCGCTATCGCAACGGCTTCTTCCCGCAGGATGCCAGCGTCTTCGGAAATCCGGAAGATACGTTGCATCTGAACAATCAGATCACCAGCCCGAACGACGAAGGCTTGCCGACGATTCGATTCGGCGTGCTCTCGGCGCTGGGCTCTTCGCCTTACTCCAATCCTCGGAATCGCGTGGACACCAACTGGCAATTCTTCGACAACTATTCGTGGACGATCGGAAAGCACAATGTGAAATTCGGCTACGAATTCCGCCGCACCGCCGTCGATTCCTTCAATGATTTCAGCGGACGCGGCGTCCTGGTGTTCAATGAGCTTTCCGATTTTCTGTCCGGCACGCCGGCGAGCACGGTGCTGTTTTCGAGCCGCCAGCAAGTGGGAAACACGAATCGAAACGCGCGGCAGAACAACGACGGATTGTACGTGCAGGATTCGATCCGGTTGACGAACCGGCTCACGGTGAACGTAGGCCTGCGCTGGGATTATTTCGGAGTGATTCACGATACGCAGGGCCTGCTTTCGGTTTACGATCCGACGCAATCGCCGTTCGGCGTCGTGTTCCGAAATCCGCTATACAACAAAGACTTCAATAATTTTGCGCCGCGTCTCAGCGTGGCGTGGGATGTATTCGGAAAAGGCAAGACCGTCGTGCGCGCCGGGATGGGCGTGTTCTACGACGATTTCTCGCAGGATGCTTTCACCGGGCAGATTTACGAAAATTCGTTCAACATCGGCGTGGCCTACAATCCGGCAGGTTCGCAGCCGCTCTTTATTCTGAAGCCTTCGAACCCGGCGACTCCATTGGTTCCCGATGCAGCCGATTTTCGTCCGCGATGTGACTTCGGACGCATCGACGGTGCCGCAGAATATGCGCACGCCTTACGTTTACAACTACAACCTCAACTTGCAGCAGGAAGTTTTTCGAGACACGGTTTTGGAAGTCGGCTACGTCGGCTCGCAGGGCCGCAAGCTGTCTGCGGCTACGCGATCTGAACCAGCCGACACAGGCGGAGATCACCGCCGCCGATCTCAATTGCCCCGGCGGGCCTTGCATCAATGACGGCACCGTGCCACGTCCGCTCACGACGCCACTGAGCGCGCTCGAACCATTTGCGCCTTATGCGGTGAACGAGCTGAGTTCCTCGGCGACTTCGAGTTTCAATTCGATGCAAGTTTCATTGACGCAACGGCACTGGCACGGATTCACGCATTCGATTGCCTACACCTGGTGCCACTCGATCGATACGGCCAGCGACAGCCAGGATTTCGTGCCCAACGCTTCGATGCCGCAGGACAGCAACAACGTTCAGGGCGACAAGGGACCGTCGAACTACGACACGCGCAACCGGTTCATTTGGGCGACCACCTACGATTTTCCGAAGTGGAGTGGAAGATTGCGAGAAGGCTGGTCAGTCAGCGGCGTTTTCACTTACATCAGCGGCCATCCCTTCTCGATGAATTACAATTTCATCGATGACTACAGCGGCGGCGGCGAATTCTACGACCGGCCGGATGTGACTGGCCCGATTCAATTCAATCGCGGGGATCCGCGGAACTATCTGAATCTCAGTTCGTTCAGTGTTCCCTGCAATTTCAACTGGCCGTTCAACAATGGGGACGGTTTTGCCGATTCTTGCGAACCAGGCACGCGCCACTATGGCGATCTGGGCCGCAATTCGCTGCTCGGCCCCGACTTCCGCAATTTCGATATGGCTCTGAGCAAGCTCACCACGATCACCGAGCGCTTCAAACTGCTCTTCCGCGTCGACGCGTACAACCTGACGAATCATCCAAACTTTGCAAATCCGCTCGCAGTCGCGTTCTTCGCTGACGCTGCTCCGAATCGCAGTGGCGCATTTCCGACGGGAATCAATCCGGTGACCGGGCAAAGCCTCGGAAACCTGGCCATAACAGCAACGTCTGACGTGGGCCTTGGCAATCCAGTGCTAGGTGGCGGCGGTCAGCGCAGCATCCAGTTCGCGCTAAAGCTGCTGTTCTAGCAGCCGTTGTAGGGGAGCGGGTTCACCTCGCTCCCGGGTCGGCTTTGGGTGTTGCAGCCTCTGGCAACCCGCGTAAATACGAGCTTCAAACCGCAAGATCAAACGCGCAAACCCAAGGCTAGTGCGGGCCGGTCGTAAACCCCGACCCCTACGGTGTCAGATCCTTCACCCATTCCGCTCAATGCTCTGGTAGCCTATCGCCTGGCTCGGCGCGGGGCGCGGGCCTGATCCTGTAACCAGCCTGAAATATTCGACCTCCCCAATACGTATTGACCTATGGAGCGACGCAAATCAGCGGACGGCATGAGCGCACAGGACTTCACGGCCGCCCTGTCCCGGGTTCGCGAAGGCGATCCGGACGCTTGGGGGGAAATTTACCGGGAGTACGCGCCGGCGATCTTCCGATTTTGCCGGCGGGCGTTGCCGTCGCGCGAAGACGCCGAGGATGCCACTACCGAAGTATTCATGAAAGTGCGGCAAAAAATCGGGCAGTACGATTCGACGCGGCCTTTCACCGCCTGGCTCTATAAGGTAGCCGCGAATCATTGCTGGGATTTGCTGCGGCGACGGCGAATCCGCCAGGATCTCGAAACCGAAGACGTAGAAAATATGCCGCTCGAGCATCCCGATCCCGGCCAACTCGAAAAGCTGCTCGAGGAAACCAGCGGGAAGCAAGTGCGGGCGGCGCTTGATAAACTCCCGGCACGAGCGCGCATGGCGCTGGTGCTGCGCTATTACTCGGACATGAGTTATGAGGAAATTGCCGATTCGCTCGGCGTGCGGCGGGCGTTTGTCGGCGTTTTGTTGCTGCGCGCGCGGCATCATTTGCGCGACGCGCTGGCGGGCACCGAACTGGCGGCACAGGCATCGTCAGGACGAAGTTGAATGGAACCGAAGTTGAACTCGACGAAGGATGAGTAACATGGCGGAACACTACGATGAAATGACGTTGCTGCTCTATCTCGAAGAGCAGCTCGAATCTGCGCGCGTGCGGGAAATCGCGCTGCACATGCGCGACTGTCCAGCGTGCGGCGCGCTGCTGCGATCGCTGCAGCACGAAGGCCTCTGGCTGCGCGAATCGCTCACCGCCGAGGACGAATCCATCCCCGCGCGTTTGCTTGCGCCGCCCGCGGGCGCGAATGTTCCGTGGGGCTGGGTAATGTCACTCGGCATGGGAGTCGCGGGCGTTTACGGGCTTTGGAGCGGAGTCGTGGAACCGTGGCAGCAGCGTTTTTCAGAAGCAGGATTTTCGCAGGGCAATCTTTTATCCATGCTGTTTTTCTCAGGCGCACTCTGGAAAGGTTGGGGCGAAATGACAAGCCTTGTTGAAATTTTGGCAACGGCCGGCGTAATTCTGATCGTGGCGATGCTGCTGCGGCACAACTGGCGGCGCTGGACGACGATGGCCGTGGTGATGAGCGCACTGGCGTTCTCGCTCACAACGTCTCCCGCCGCGATGGCCGGGCAGTATTACCATGGCGAGCCGAACTACACGCTCGCCGCCGGACAGAAAATTGACACCGATCTCTTCGTCACGGCCGACACTGTGCGAATCGACGGGGACATCTCGGGAGACCTGTATGCCTTCGCGCACAACGTAATTGTGAATGGCCACGTGAGCGGCGACGTTCTGGGATTCTCTCAAAACATGCGCATCGAAGGCCGCGTCGATGGAAATGTGCGCACCTGGAGCCAAAGCGTTTCGATCGTGGGCTCGGTCGCAAAAAATGTTCTCGCCGGTGCGGATACTTTTGAACTCGATCCCAAGGGATCGATTGGCGGCAGCGTTACATCGTTTGCCGGCGAAGTGAGCCTGGATGGGCCGGTGGGACGCGACATCCTTGCTAAAGGTGGCCATTTCTCGCTGAACAACAAGGTCGGCGGCAACTTGGAAGTCAGCGCCGACGATATTTCCATCGGGTCCGATGCGCAAGTTGCCGGCGGGATGACATACAAGGGAGATAAGGCGCCGAAGATCAATAGTGGCGCGAAGATATCGGGCCCGGTGCAGGCGAAATATGAACAGCACGTTTCGAAATACAGGACGGTGCACTACTACTGGCATATTGCGCTGAGTTGGGCGGCATCGCTCTTGTTTGGGCTGGTATTGATTCTGGCGGTTCCGGCGTTCTACAGCGATGTCCAGCGATCACTCGATCGCGTGGGAATGTCGGGCGGAATGGGATTTTTGGCGGTGGCGGGAGTGCCGTTCGCCGCGTTCATCGCGTGCATCACGATTGTCGGGCTGGCGGTGGGAATCTCGACGATACTTCTCTATTGCATCGGGCTATATAGCGCGCATGTTTTTGTCGGCGGGTGGATTGGCCGCAAGCTTCTGGGCGAAGCCAGCGGAAACGGGGCGCTGTTTGGGCGCTTGGCGCTGGGATTGGCGATTCTTTCGGCGATTCGACTGATCCCCTGGGTCGGTTCCATTGTCGCGGTGATCGTGATCTTGTGGGGAGCTGGAGCGATTGCTGCGACAGTTTACCGCCGCATGCGCCCTGTTTTGGTGGCGGCGCAAGCTTAGCTTTTACGGAAGCGCGGCTGGATTGCGGCCCACCACCACCGTCGCGGCTACGCTCGGTTGTCCGATCGCGACGATGGTATTAAAAATCAATCCCTTCACGCTCACGGGATTTTGCGCGACGAGCCCGCCGACTCCTGCCGGTGTCAAATTCAAAAACTGCGTCGAGGCAAAAGTGTTTACGTTGAGGCTGGTAATGTTAGTCGGCAATGCGGTCGTAAATAAGCTAGGCAGCGAGCCGAGGGCAAACGTACCCTGCCCAACATTGATCACGCCCACGTTCGCTGTCCATTCCGATTGTCGCAGCACGATTTGAGTGCTCGAAATCGTGTCCGGATCAGTTTGCAGCGTACCGGCGCGCACCAGAACTTCCTGGCCCACGACTAAATCCGCCACGCTCGCGAAGCTAAATCCCGACGCAAGCCCCGCAACGTCATTATCGACCAGAAATGTCGCCGTCGGCTGAATCGTCACCACGGCTTGATCTCCGATGTTGATCCCATCGGGGGTAGGCGCGCTTCCGCGAATCACGATATCAAACGTCGGCGGATTTACGGCCGTATTGATGCTCACAATGGTTCCAGAAATCCCCGTCTTGCCCGACACGTCCGCGAATGCCACCGTGGCGGCCTGAAAAGTTCCATTGCCGAGCAGGCTTAGGTCGGTCGAAATTAATTCGCCGGTAGTAATGCAGGTGAAATCATTCGCGCTGCAATCGGCGCTAGGAAAGAAAAATTGCGTGCTGCTGCTGGTTGCGGCGGTCACGCTGATGCCGTTGAGCGTAGTGAAAGTAAATTGATTCGAGCCAACGGAAGTGACTACTCCCGCGACGTCACCGGACTCCCCAAGCACCGCTCCGGTCGTCACGTTTTGAAACTGAGTCAAATTGAATCCGCCCGGCGCCGCAAGATTCAAGGTCATGTCCGGCTGCAGCAAATTATTCAGACTGAAATCGAGAAGCAGCGCCACCGGAGTACCTTGCGTGACGGTCAGCGGCAACGCCCCAGTATTGAAATCGACGGTAGCCGGCGAAGTAACTTCCGGCATCTGGCAAATAGATCCGACCGCGCATGTGCCGATGGGCACCGCTTGATTCAAAAAAGTCACCGTAGGATTCGAGAATGTAAGAATCAGATCGGTATAAGTTCCGGGCGCGATGTCCAGGCTGGCCAACAAATCGGTATCAGTCTGCAGTTGTGTAACTTCCAATGTGACGGGCGCGTTCAGCACCGAAACGTTGTTCGGTTGCAGCACCGCCCCAGTAACCGTGATGGTGAACGAAAGAATCGTCACGCCGCTAGGCGGCTGATCGGTGACCGCCAGCGTGAATGGAACGGTCGTGCCTGAGCCGGCTCCGCCGCCGCTCCCGCGCGGTCGAGTGCCGCATCCGCTCGCCAGAACTAACGCGCTCAAGCTCAAAAATCCCAAGATGCCGACACGAAATCGCATGAGAGGTCGCCTCGGAAATAAGTCTAACCCAGCATGTTGGCGTTGCTAGAGGCGATTGCCCAGAATGATACCGACTCCCGTAGCGCCGGCTGCCAGCCGGCGTTTTTGTGCGGCGCATTCCGTATCCCAGGCCGTAGTCGAGATCACGGATGCGAGGGTGGTGTTTCTTCCGGATCGATTTAGTTGCACGGAGTCGTTGCGCGCCTCGAAAACTGCGGGCATCGGCCTCCAGCCAGTATTATTCTGCATCGCCACCTGGTCGCAAAAACGCCGGCTGGCAGCCTGCGCTACGATGCGTGGTTTGCTAAATGATCTCCAGCTTCTTGCCTACTCGCTCCAGAATCTCGAGCGCAGATTCGAGTTCGGACCTCTTGTGCGTTGCCGTGACGATAGCGCGCAGACGCGCTTTGCCTTCCGCGACCGTCGGGTAACCAATAGCCGGGGCAAATAAGCCTTCAGCAAAAAGCTGCCGCCCAAATTCAAAAGCCTTGGCAGCTTCGCCTACATGAATGGGAGTAATCGGAGTCTCGCTAACACCGATTTTGAACCCGATCTTCTTCAATTTGCGCTTGAAGAATTTCGTATTCGACCAAAGCCGCTTAATCAGCTTCTCCCCAGTTTCCGAATCAAGCACTTCGAAAGCCGCGCGGCAGGCGCCCACCACAGCAGGCGGATGCGAAGTAGAAAAAATAAACGGCCGAGCCCGATGATAGAGAAAATCGATCAAGCTCGCGCGAGCCGCAGACGTAGCCGCCCAAAACACCGATGGCTTTGCTGAGCGTGCCCACCTGAATATCCACTCGCCCGTGACAATTCAAATGATCCACGGTGCCGCGCCCATTGCGGCCCAAAACGCCGGAAGAATGCGCGTCATCGACCATGGTGATGCAGTGATATTTTTCGGCTAGATCACAGAGAGCGGGAAGATCAGCAATGTCGCCGTCCATGGAAAATACGCCGTCGGTGACCAGCAGCTTTCCGTCCATTCCAATTTTCCGTTTCTTTTAGAATGCGCTCGCAATCGGCAATGTCTTTGTGCTTGAAAACTTTGATGGTGGCTTTGGAGAGGCGTGCACCGTCGATGATCGAGGCATGATTCAACTCGTCGGAAACGATCAGATCATCTTTGCCGAGAATGGCGGAAACGGTGCCGGCATTTGCAGTGAATCCGCTTTGGAATACCACGCAGGCTTCAGTTTGCTTAAAGCGAGCAATTTGCTCCTCGAGCTCCATGTGAATTTTCATGGTGCCGGAAATGCTGCGGACGGCGCCGGTGCCCACGCCGTATTTGCGCACGGCTTCGAGCGCCGCCTTGCGAAGTTTCGGGTGCGTGGTCAGCCCCAAATAATTATTCGACGCGAGATTGATGACTTCTCTGCCGTCCACCGTAGCAACAGGTTTTTGCTCCGTATCGAGCACGCGCAAGTGCGAGTAAACGTGCTTTGCTTTGAGATCTTCGAGCGCATCGTGAAGAAAACTAAGCTGAGGACGTGCAGCAGCAGTAGCCATGTCGCCTCCCAAGGCGTGGCGGAACGAATATCATTATATATGGCGAGCGGCCAAGTAGCGCCGGCGTCTCTGCCGGCATCTTACGACCGCAAACTCGCCATTGGCAGCAGTCGTGGACGGACTACAGAGCGATGTATTTTGCATTGTGCTCCGTGCATGATTGCGGCTTTCGCCGGTTTTTGTCTTCGTAAGATGCCGGCAGAGACGCCGGCGCTACTTGGAGCCGTTCGGATAGAAGAGAATTTTGCCGGCTTCCCCGGATTCGAGTAACGCAAAGGCTTCTGCATATTTGTCGAGCGGCAAGCGCTCGTTAAATAGCGGCTCCAGATTCAGGCGTCCCGCTTTTAGCAGATCGGTCGTCTGCACCCACGTTTCAAACATGCGCCGGCCGTAAATTCCATGAACCGTCGCGCCTTTGAAAATAATATCGGCTACTAGATTCAGCTCCACAGGGCGATTGGGGATTCCCAGCAGCGAGGCGCGGCCGCCGTTGCGAAGCATCTGAAAGCCCTGATGGATGGCGTTGGGATTGCCGCTCATTTCCAGAAGAACATCGACGCCGGCGCCTTCCGTGGCTTCCTTGATTTGCGCGACAACATCGCCGGCCGCGGGATCGAGAACTTCGTCGGCGCCCATTTTCTTGGCCAGTTCGCGCCGATGCGGCTTCACTTCGATGGCGTAAATTTTTGTAGCCCCGCAAGCTCGCGCTACGGCGATGCTCATCAAGCCGATCGGCCCCGCCCCGGTGACGCCCACAGTAAGCCCGCTGACGGGGCCGGAGAGAACCGTGTGCACGGCATTGCCCAGCGGATCGAGGATCGCGGCATAGTGCTCGGGAATCGAGGGATCGATTTTCCAGATATTGGATTCGGGAATGACGACGAATTCAGCGAAGGCGCCGTCGGAATCGATGCCGATGATGCGCCCGTTCATGCAAACGTGCGGTTGGCCCATGCGGCAAGGGCGGCAATGTCCGCAGGCGAGGTGCATTTCGGCGCTGACGAAATCGCCGGGCTTCACGCGCGTGACGTTGGAGCCGATTTTTTCGACGACACCGCAAAATTCGTGGCCAGTAGTAACCGGTGGATGCAGTCGCGAAGCGGACCAGCGATCCCAGTGATAAATGTGCAAATCCGTACCGCAAATAGATGCGGCGCGCACCCGCACAAGAATATCGCTCGGACCAAATTGAGGGACGGCGACGGATTCGATGTTCATGCCCGCGGCGGGGCGCAGCTTGCGAAGTGCTTGCATCGTGGCTGAAGGCATCGGGATTTGGCGGCGCGAGGAATTCACCGCCGGGGAATCCATCCTAGCACAGGGCGGCAAGCCCGAAAACTTCGCTCGGCCCGCGCGCCGCTCTTCCGCTACAATCACCCGGGTTTTGTAGCGGCGTGCTGTAGGGCGGCATCTTTTTCCCGGGTTTTGTTGCGGTGCCCTTTAGGGCAGCATCTTTTCCAATCGCGAATTGCCAAGGCTAAAGACGTGGGAGGAGCCGTTTGAGTTTCGGAGAAAGGCTGGAGGAAATCCGCACCGGTTTCGACCGCCCATTCTGGGTGGCCAACATCAGCGAGCTTTTCGAACGCTTCTCCTATTACGCCGCCTTCGCATCGCTGGCCCGTTATCTGCACGAGACGCTAAGTTTTCCCACCGAACAAGCTGCCAGCCTCACGGGACTATTCGGCGGCCTGGTTTGGTTCCTCGCGGCCTTCGGCGGAACACTTGCCGACCGTCTCGGCTTCCGCCGATCGCTTTCACTCGCCTATTTCATTCTGAGCTGTTCTTACTTTCTGTTGGGATCGCTCGGATCGCCGTGGCTCGGACCGGTGCGGGCTGCGGTTCCATTGCTGGCGCTGGTAGTGGTTGTGTTGATGCTGCCGGCATTTGGAATCGCGTTGGTGAAGCCGTGCGTGGTCGGCACGATCGCGCGATCTTCGAAAGAGAATGTGCGCTCGATCGGCTATTCGATTTACTACACGCTGGTGAATATCGGCGGGGCCGGCGGGCCGTATCTTGCTTCCTACGTCCACCAGCATTTGAGCGTCGAGAATGTTTTTCGTGTCGCGGCGGTCAGCGTGTTCCTGATGTTCTTCGCCGTACTGATATTTTTCAAGGAGCCGCGGCGTTCGGGTGATGTGCAGACGGCGACACTTGCCCAATCGGCACGCAATTTTCTTACGGTGCTGGGCAATCCGCGGTTCATGATTTTCTTGCTGATTTTTTCAGGCTACTGGGTGATTTACTGGCAAGAATTTATTATTTTGCCCCTCTACGTCCACAATTACGTGGATGCCAGCGCGGATACGGAGTTGATGCTGATTACCGGGCCGCTCACGGTGATCGCGCTGCAGTTGGTGGTGAGTTTCCTGACGAAGAAAATTCCAGCATTTCGAGCGGTTACGATTGGAACTTTGATTTCGGGGCTAGCATGGTTGCTGCTCATTATTCATCCGAGCTTTAAGATGGCGATTGTGACGCTGTTTGTGATTTCGCTGGGCGAAATCACGCAATCACCGCGCTACTACGAATACATTTCGCGGCTGGCCCCGGCCGGACAACAGGGCACGTATATGGGCTTCGCGTTTTTGCCGATTGGAATCGGATCGCTGATTGGCGGATGGTTCGGCGGCATGTTGATTCACCGCTACGGAGAAGTGGCGCATCAACCGGCGAAAATTTGGTGGGCGGTTACGGGAGTAGGCGTTCTGACGACGGTGTTAATGGTTCTTTACGATTTAGTTTTGAAGCCGCGCGGAAAAACTTCGTAGGGGGCGGGCTGAGCACGCCTCCGGGGTGGCTTTGGATTTGCGGGATTCGAGCAAAAAACCGATCGAAAAAACCAAGCGCCGCGCCATGCGTCTGCTTCGGTGGCCTCAACCCTACATTTTGACGCTCCTCGTGTTCGGGCTGGGGGCGGCGGCTTGGCCGCAGGCGGAGCCTCGCGTTCCGGAAATGCATGGCTCCGACACGAAAGCGATGGTGACGCACGGCGAGGCAATTTTCAAAGAGCATTGCGCCATCTGCCATTTTGCCGCGAGTTCGGAGAAAAAGATTGGGCCGGGGCTTCGCGGCATCACCAGGCGCGGGCATTTCTCCGATGGGACCTGGGCGAATACGCCGAATCTGACACGCTGGGTTCAGAGCGGAGGGAAAAATATGCCGGGATTTCGCAAGGAACTCAGCGATGCGCAGATTCATGATCTGCTGGCGTATCTGCGGACGCTCTGAGAAATAGATGCGCGCGTCACACGAGCGCGAGAGCGTCTTCGGTTGTAATCAGCGTCGCGCCGGCGGCCGTTAGTTCATCGAGAGTGCGATCGCTTGCGGCTGGTTCGAGCGTTTCAATCGCGTCTTCCACGATCGCAACCTTGCGGCTGCGCTCGAGCAGTCCTCGCGATGCACGGTTCACGCATAATTCGGTGACGACGCCGAAGACTACAAATTGCACGCTCTTCGCCAATTTTTCCAGGAGCGCTGAAGTTTGCGGATTGGTGAAAACATCGAGCTGGTCTTTTTCGAGAATGATTTGATGGCGCGCACTCCAATCTTCCGGCCAATCGAAGTTCGCAGTGTTGGGCACGCGCATGGGATTGCTGGTTACGCCTTCGCTGACGATCTCCGCGCCCAACGTGCCGCGGATGCAGTGCGGGGCAAATGTTTCGAACTCCGGATCATCCGGCCCGTGCTGGCAGGCGCTCGAAATGAGAAGCACGCGGCCACTGCGAGCGGCATCGACGAGGCGCTTCAGATTGGGCAGAATTTTTTCGCCGCCGGGAACATAGAGCGCCCCACCAGGCAACAGAAAATCGCGCTGCGCATCCACTTCCCAGAAGACTACCGATTTTGAAGAAGCCATAGCGGGCCGACCTTCGGTGAATTACTCGTTCCGAATTACTTCACTTTCGCTCGGCTCACGCGCTTCTTGAGCTTCTCAAGCAATTTCTCGAGCCGCGCACTATAGGATACCGGATAGACGACATCGCGGCGCAATTGCCGATAGCGTTCCGGCAACCTAGCCAAGCCAGCGCTGCAGCGCTCACGCGATTCCAGCGTAGAGCTGGGCTTGACGATGCGTTTCCCGCCGCGCATCACTTCGACCAATTGCGGCTCGGCGTGCGCCAGAGTCTCCGAGGCCAGCGCGATGCGGTCACCAGTAAATTCCCCGTTAGCCCCGATGAAACGAAAAACTTGTTTCTGCCCGGGATAAGTGACTTTGGCTTGCGTCAATTTCGCGGCTTCGTGCACACGGCCATCGCGCTCCACTTCCACAAGCTTGTAAACCATATTCAAATGCGGCGCGTCGCCGGGGGTGGCCAGCGCAGTGCCCACCCCAAACGCGTCAATTTGCGCGCCTTTTTTCAGCAGCGCGGTCATATTGTCTTCATCGAGGTCACCGCTGGCAAAAATTCGCACGTCGTTCCACCCGGCGCGATTCAGCTCGCGGCGAATCCATTGGCTGTCTTTGACGATGTCGCCGCTATCGAGACGAACGCCCGCGGGCTTACGTCCCATGGCGATAATTTTTTTCAGCGCAGCGCGCACATCGTAGGTATCAAGAAGCAAGTAAGCTTGAGGAAACGCATCCAGAAAATGCGAGAACGCCGTGGCCTCATCGTTGTGAGCCATCACCCAGGAGTGCGCTTGCGTGCCGTAAGTTTCCATTCCGAAGCGCTGCCCAGCCAGAACGTTTGAAGTGCCTTGGCAGCCGCCGATCGACGCAGCGCGCGCAGCGAGCAGACTGGCTTGGCTGCCATGCGCCCGTCGTGCGCCGAATTCGACCACCGGGCGTCCTTGAGCGGCGGTAACCACGCGAGCGGCTTTGCTGGCGATCATGGTTTGGAAACTGATCGTGGCCAATACATACGTTTCCATAATCTGCGCTTCGATGATCGGCGCCGTAATTCGAATCAGCGGCTCGCCCGCGAATGCCAGTGTGCCTTCCGGCATGGCCCACACGTCGCCCGCAAATCGGAATTTTTCGAGATACTCGAAAAAAGGCTCGCGAATATTGCGGAACACCGGATGGCGCCGCAGAAATTCAATTTCTTCGCGTGTGAAATTCACGTGTTCCAGAAAATCCAAAACTTGCTCGAGTCCCGCGGCCACCAGATAATTGCGGCGATGCGGAAGATGACGCACAAATAATTCAAAGGTCGCATTAGCATCGAAGCCGGTTTGCAAATAACCGGCAGCCATGGTGAGTTCGTAGAGGTCGGTGAGCAGACCGGAGTGTTCGCGCATTGGCCGTGCGTCGGTCAAGTCGTTTCGGCTCTCACGTTAAAGATGATGCCAGCCCGCAATAGATGCCGCCCATTTACACGCGATCGCGACGAATCGTCAGGCCGCCGTCTACAACCAGGACTTGGCCATTGGTATATTGGCCCGGCTCCAGGAAAAATCGCACCGCCCGCGCTACATCTTCCGGTCGGCCAAAGCGCGAAATTGCCGCGCTCGCAATATGCCGATCATATTTTCCCGAGCGCACGCTCGATTCCGCCATCCCGGCAACGGTCGCGCCCGGAGCCACCACGTTCACGGCAACTTTTTTCCACTGCTGCGCCAGAATTTTAGCGGCATGAACCAGCGCCGCTTTCGGCGCGGCGTAATTTACGCTCGATGCAAACGGCGCGATCGCTTGCATCGTCGCAAGCAGGACGATATTGCCTCCGTCCGCCGAACTTTCTATGATTTCGCCCAGGCGCTTGGCAAGCAGAACCGGACCCACGTAATTGGATTCCAGCGAAGACGCCATCGTTTCGCGCGTCAGTGCTTCAAGTGCAACGCGCGCCGGATCGCCCGGGAAAATCGCCGCGCCCGCCAATGCCTGCCCGCTTTTCTGCACGGCGGCAGCGTAGTCTTCGATTACCGCTGAATCGGCAATGTCGCCGGCGACTAATTCAATTCCGCTTTTGAATTGTCCCTGAATCGCGCCGCGCAGGGCTTCGGCTCGTTCGCGATTCCAGCGGTAGCCAACGATGAGCCTGGCCCCTTCCCGCGCCAGCAGCGCAACGAGAGCGCTGCCCAGTCCGCCCGTACCACCGGCGACGATGACAGTCTTTCCCGCGAGTGTTTTTTCAGGGAATTCGTAGCGGAACTGGCGCAACTGCTCCGCCAGTTTTTCATTCCAATACTGAGAGGGCATGTGATTCCGTAGCTCGCAGTTTTTTGTAGGGGAGGGTGCTTTAGCCCTCCCGCAGTCCGGCCCCGCACTTTCGCGTTAAGCCGCATGCGTCGCTATTTGCCAGGTCCGCGAATCCTTCGGAGCATTTTCGAATCGCGATACATCGTCGCAAAATCCGCATGAAAAGACGAAACCCCCAAGTTGCCGCATCGCCTGCGACGCGGGGCCTACCTGGGGGCTCGTCAAATTCTATTCGGTACCTTCAGCGATCTTTGCGCCGGGAATCCCTATTTCAGAACGGCGTCTTTGAAAGCCTTGGCCGCGCGGAGCCGGACAACCGTCTTCGCCTTGATCTTGATTGCTTCGCCGGTAGCCGGGTTGCGTCCCATGCGCGCCTTGCGGTGCGCTTTCACGGCGCGACCCAATCCGGGAATCACAAACTTGCCGTTGCCCTTGGCTTCCTTCACGGCCAGCTTGAATAGTTCGTCAAAAAATTGGACTACAGCCTTCTTCGGCATCTCCATCTTTTCTGCGAGATGCGCGACAATCTTGGACTTGCTCATTGGGCTTGCCATCGAGTTTCAAATTCCTCCTCAGAATTAAGTTGATTACGATTCAGGGCTGTCGGACTGCGCAAGGGACTATAGCCGCACCTTCCGGATTGCGCAAGCGAAAACGCGAAAAAAGCCCGGAAAATCGCTAATTTTGCGAAGACCGCCTGCCGCTCCTCAAAACTGTTTCAATTCCGCGCGAGTTGGTCGTAAAAAATTGCCACCGATTTAATCCCGCCGAAATAATTCTCCAGCGATATGTGCTCATCCGGTGCATGCGCGTTTTCATCCGGCAGCCCAAAGCCAAGCAGCACGCAGGGCACGTTGAACGTGTCATGCATCTGCGTGACAAAAGGGATGGAGCCGCCCTCGCGAATGAACACCGCTTTTTTTCCAAAGCCCTGCTGCAGCGCGTGAATCGCTTTCTGAAATATCGGATGCGAATACGGCGCGACCCACGGTTTGCCCATGCTCAACACTTGAAAATCGCACTTCACGCTCTTCGGCAGAAGTTTCCGAATGTGCCGCTCCACCAGCTTGGCGATTTTCGGCGGATCCTGATTCGGCACCAGCCGTGCCGATATTTTCGCAAACGCTTTCGAAGGAATTACCGTCTTCGAGCCTTCGCCCATGTAACCGCCCCAGATGCCGTTCAACTCGAGAGTCGGTCGGCACGATAGCCGCTCGACAATTGTGAATCCTTTCTCGCCGCAAAGTTCCGGTGCGCCCACCGTCTTGCGAAAATCTTTTTCTCTCCACGGCAGTGCAGCGAGCGCTTTGTGTTCCGCACGGGAAATTTTCGCGACGTCATCGTAGAAGCCCGGCACCGTGACGTGGAAATTCTTGTCGTGCAGCTTGGCGATCATCTCCGCAAGAATGGTGATCGGGTTGGGCACTCCGCCGCCGAACACCCCGGAATGCAAATCCTGCGCCGGCCCGGTGATCTCCACCTGAAAATAATCCAAGCCGCGCAACCCATAAGTGATCGACGGCACTCCCTTGGCCAGCATTGCCGTATCGGAAACAACGAGCGCATCGGCCCTGAGCAGCTCTTTATTCTTCAAAACAAAATCCCACAAGCTGACACTGCCGACTTCCTCTTCGCCTTCGATGATCACTTTCACATTCAACGGCAGTTGGCCTTCCGATTTGTACAGCGCTTCAAGCGCCTTCAGATGAATGTGTACCTGGCCCTTATCGTCGGCGGTGCCGCGGCCAAAAAGATTTCCGTCGCGCACGGTAGGCTCGAAGGCTGGTGAAGTCCACAGATTGAGAGGTTCGGCCGGCTGCACGTCGTAATGGCCATAGAAAAGAACCGTCGGGCGCCCGGCAATCTGCTTGGATTCGGCATAAACCAGGGGATGCAGCTTGGTGGGTATAATTTCGATTTTTTCCATTCCCGCGCCGCGCAATTTTTCCGCCAGCCACTTGGCCGCCCGCTCGATGTCCGGCTTGTGCTCGGTCTTGGTGCTGACGCTTGGTATGCGCAGAAATTCCGTCAGCTCCGCGAGATTTTGGTCGCGGTGATTTTCTATATAATCAAGAAAACTCATTCCTACGCCCCCAGGCGAACTACGAAGATAGCTGCCGACAATGTGCGATGCGTCAGCAACAGAAGCGCGTTATCCCCAATACGCAAACCGCCATTCTACGGAACTGCGCCACGGTACGGCAAGCTCAACGGCTTTTCGAGAGTGTACTAATTCCGGCATACGATATGGAAGCGGGCCGCTAGCGCTGCATTTTGGGCACGGCCCGCTAAAAGTTGGGTTGACCCCGTCAGCATCCAGGCGCACGATGGGCTCGTGGACACCGCAACGCCCAGTCCGGCCGCTCGTCGCAGCACCCGCGTGTTCACGCGCATTCCCGTGCGCGCCGCTGGAAAGTCCGCTATCGGACGAAAATTCCGCGAGAACAGCCAGACGATCGTAGTCAACGCCCACGGCGCTCTGCTCTACGTCCAAGCAGAATTGGAAATGGGCGCAGATATAACCTTAATCAATCCAGTCACCGAAGAAGAGCAAGACTGCCGCGTAGTATTTCTCGGCGACCTCTCCGAAAAAGGCCAGCGCATCGGCGTGGAATTTCTTTCTCCCGCCCCGCATTTCTGGGGCGTAGATTTCACCCCAACCGATTGGCCCGGCCGCGCCCCCGGCGCACCAGTCCGCTGAAGTTCCTTCCTGCAGAAGCCATTCAGGACCATCGCGCAAACAGCCTTCGCTTCGCCAGCTCGACCAACGCCAGGTAAGTCACCGTCGAGACCGCCAGAAATGCAAAATACCGCGCAGGCAACGGCGTGAATCCAAGTTCCGGTGCCAGCGGCGAATACGGCAGCGCGATGCCGATGATCACGATCAGAATCGTAGTAATTGCCAGCGGCACGCTAGGCCGACTTTTTAGCGGATTCCCCATCGTGCGAATTATAAAGAGGACCAAAGTTTGTGTAGCCAGCGATTCCACAAACCAGCCCGTATGAAATACTGCTTCACCCGCCCGGAAATAGTGGAGCAACACATAAAATGTCAGGAAATCATAGATTGAACTGATCGGGCCGATGTAGAGCATGAAGTCGCGAATTAATTTCATGTTCCAGCGCCGTGGCTTGCGCACATATGCTTCGTCCACATTGTCAGTAGGGATAGTGATTTGCGCCGCGTCGTAAAGAAAGTTATTGAGCAAGATTTGTGTGGGCAGCATGGGCAGGAATTTTAGAAAAATCGAAGCGCCCGCCATGCTAAACATGTTTCCGAAATTCGAACTCGTCCCCATCAGCAAGTATTTCAGGACATTAGCCGAAGCGCGCCGGCCTTCCACGATCCCGTCATGAAGCACATCGAGGCCCGGCTTCAAAAGAATAATGTCGGCGGCTTCGCGCGCCACGTCCACCGCGGACGAAACGGAAATTCCCACGTCGGCGCCGCGCAGCGATGGCGCATCGTTAATGCCATCTCCCATATATCCGACCACATGCCCTCGCAGCTTCAGTGCGTGAATGATGCGGTGCTTTTGCATCGGCGAAACGCGCGCGAAGATCGTTGCTTCTTCGGCGAGATGCTGCAAGGCCGTGTCGGTGGTGCGTTCGAGATCGTCGCCGAGAATGATCGTAGGATTTGTTAGTCCCACTTGCTCGCAAACGTGCCGCGCCACAAGTTCGTTGTCCCCCGTCAGGATTTTCACGGTGACCCCGTCGCGCTTCAACGCGGCCAGCGAGGCGGCCGCATCGGGATTTGGCGGATCTGCGAACGCCAGATAGCCGGCCAGGATTAGCGATTTTTCGTCGTCTTGCGTATAGCGATCGCGCGGCTCGATTTCACGATAGGCCGCAGCGAGCAATCGGAAGCCCTCGCGGCTGAGGTCGTCGAATGTTTTCCGGCAGCGATGCAGCGCGTCGGGATCGAGAGGAGTCACCCGGCCGTCCGCTTCGTAGAAATCGCAAACCGCCAGAATTCCTTCCGGTGCACCCTTGGCGATCAGCAAATATTCAGCGACGGGGTCATCTTTTTTCTGAATCACCACGGAGAGACGGCGGCGATCGAAATCGAATGGGATTTCGTCGCGCTTAGTGTAGGCGTCAGGATCGGGGCGATCGATTTTCAAAATTGCAACATCTAGGGGACTGCGAATCCCGGTTTCGAATTTGCTGTTAATGTAAGCAAGCGCCAGCGGCTTGTCCGAAGGATGCCCCAAATAGTCCACCGAGGAATTAAGAATCATCTGGCCGGTGGTCAACGTGCCGGTTTTGTCGCTGCAAAAGATATCGATGGTGCCGAAATTCTGAATGGCGGGAAGATGCTTGACCACCACTTGCTTGCGCGCCATGCGCACAGCTCCGCGCGCGAGCGTGACCGAAGAAATCATGGGCAGAAATTCAGGCGTCAAACCAACCGCCAGCGCGACGGCGAATACAAAAGATTCGAAGGCGTTTTTGTGCGTGGCCACGCGCACGATCAGGATAAACAAAACGAGAAAGAACACGGTGCGGGTGATCAACATGCCGAATTGCTTCATGCTGCGCTCGAATTCGGTTTCCTCGGGTCGCATCACCAGGCGCTCGGCGATCGCGCCGAAGATAGTCTGCGGCCCAGTTTTTAGAATTTCCGCGGTGGCCGTGCCGCTCACCACCGACGTTCCGAGGAAAACCAGATTCAGCGCGTCCGGCCCGCTCGAAGACTGGCCCGCGCGAACAATCGCTTCCTTCTCTACAGGCAGGGATTCGCCGGTGAGCGCCGATTGCTGCACGTAAAGATCGCGCGCCTCAAGCAGCCGGGCATCCGCAGGAACTAAATCTCCGGCGGATAGCCGCACCAGATCGCCAGGAACCACTTCGCGGCGTTTAATTTCTTGCCAAGTGCCATCGCGCAAGGCGGTGGCCGTCGGCGTAACGTTCTCACGAAGCTTATCGATTGCTTTTTGCGAACGGTAAGTCTGGATGAAATTAATTGCGACGCCGAGACAGATGATTACGAGGATAACGATCGCATCGGTTTTATCGCCTAGGGCAAACGATGCTCCTGCCGCGATGAGCAGGATGACCACGAGCGGATTCAGGAAAAGTTGCAGCAGTTCGATTAATCCCCCGCCGCGTTTTTTGGCAGCCGGCTCGTTCGGCCCGAATTGCTTAAGCCGATCCGCCGCTTCTTGCGACGAGAGGCCCGTAGTGACCGCAGGAACTACCGCAGAGTCCGCCATCAGACTTTCCTCGAAACGAGGATCAAATTCTCGCCAAAGAGCACGGCGGAGGAAAGCAGCGTGCGGCGAATTTCCTTGTTGCGCTCGCGCTGTGCTGCAGATTTTTCCTTCCGGAAGGCGATGAGCGTGTAGAGCCACATCCACGGAACGAAAACGGAATAGGCATACGTAATCGGCTTCGTGTGCGTCGCGGCGACATTGGTGATTTGGAAGCCGCTGGTGTGCAGCAAATAACGCAACTCCGGAAATGTCCGCAGGCCGACATGGTGCATGGGATGCCGCGCGGACTCCTCGAGCGGCCGCGGATCGCAATTGTAGAAGCCAGAGCCAAAGAAACGCATCCGCGAACGCAGCGAGATAATATTCGGCGTGCTAACGATTAGAGTTCCGCCGGGCTTAAGCAAACGATACATCTCGCGCAAAAACGCGAACGAATCTTCGAGATGCTCGATGCCTTCAACGCAGAGAATGAGATCGAAGCCGCCATCACCCCAAGGCAGAGGCCGCGTCATATCGGCGACGCGGAAACGCCCGCCAAGCGCCGCACGCGCTTCGGGCAGCAGCTCGTCCACCATGTCCACACCCGAAACTTCGAAGCCAAGCTTCGCGAGCGCCAGCGAGACCTCGCCGTCGCCACAAGGAGCATCGAGGACTTTCGCGCCCCCCGGCATACCGAGCGCCTGCGCGCGCCGCAATACGGATGCGTAGATTTTCGGACAACTCGGCGCTTTCATTGGGAAGCACTCTGCGCTTTGAGCGAACTTCCCGCAACCCGGCTGCGAATCCAAATCCATGCGCGATCAAGATCCGCCGGGTCAATGAATAGAACATACGCGGACAGAACCACCCACTGAAACATGGGAACATTCAACGAATATTCAAGATAAAGATGGAAGATCAGCCCCAGCGTCAGAATGATGTAGCGAAACTTTTTGATCCACACCAGCACGCCCAAAGAAAATTCCATCACTAGCGCCGACCAGGTCCCCAGCTTGAGCACGGTAGGCGTAAGAAGCCACGGCGGCACCGGAAAACGCTGCAGTTCATCCAGGTGGTAGACGTAATAAAGCGCGGTCCCGTGAATCCACGACGCCCCTTGAATTTTCCAGCAAAACGAAATGAAATATAGCAGCGACATTTCAATCTGAATCATGCGCTGCGCCCATGGGCTGGACGGTGGTATCTCTGAAGACTCCCTTCCCCGCCGCACACGGATCAGATGATCCACCGAAAACGCCGCACCCGCAGGCGCGAAAATCAAAAACAATCCAGCCAGACGCAAAAAAGTGTCGCCGCCGTTCAGAATATCCAGATTTCGTTGCTGGATGGACGACAGGCACAAAAACACAATGGCGGTATTGACGCGGGTGAGAAATCCAACAGTCAGCAGAATCGCCGACGCGAGAAATATCCAAAAGAACACCACAATCGCGGCATTCGATTGCGGAATGATGGCAAACAAATTCAATCGCATTCCCGGTTCCATTTTTTGCATGGTCGCCAAAGTAGTCCAGGAATGCGGGCCATACCAGGCCAGCCAATCCGGATGCAGCAGAATCAGAGTAGCCATCACTATCACGCCATACAGAATACGAAACAACGCGACGGGCGTAGGCGATTGTGGCGCGAAGAAAAATCGATTCCAAGCGGCCGGGACAACCCCGAGCTTCACTGCAAATCCTCAGGCTTCACGATGTAGGTGTAAAACACATTTACATCCCAAGGGCCGCGATCGTAAGTATTGTCGCTGCGCGGAATAATCGCCGACCACCGCACCACCAGCAAGACTTTCTCCACTTGATGCGTCGAATTGCTATTCAGGCGCGCGATGTACCGCGCCGCATCCGGCCACAGATCAGCGAAGTCGTTGTTCTGCAGATTTTCCTCGTACTTGCGATAGCGCTCTTTGAAGTAGCGATCGCTATAGTTAAGCAGCTCCATTCGCGGAAACGACCACAACTGCGAAGTCCCGTCGTCATAAATCACGATCGCTTCAAGATAGCTATTCACCGATTTCGGATCGGGCCCAAACATGTCCCAAGACTGAAACAGACCGGACCACACGAAGTAAGGCCGCACCGATTCTTTAACGAAGTGGACGACCGAATTATTGGTTGGAAGAGACCAGCAAACGATGGCCACAAGATGAAATACAATAAAGATAGAGATCGCCGCGCGCTTTATGCTTTGCAGCCGGTGAACCTGCGTAGGCTGCTCGCGATAATTTTTTGATGCCGCCGATTCTGACGCCATCGATCACCATTCATCTAGGCTGAATCTGAGAGTTTACATTACCACCGGGAAGCGGGAGATGGATTTGGTCCGGGGTTCGGATGCGCGTTGACGACGGGCAAAAACTGCGGGTCGAAGTGCGCGCGGCACTCAAGTCCCTCCCCGATCGACGACCCGCGTTGACTTATTCAGGACTCAATGAATAAGTCACAACGAAAAGGGAGCGCGTTTGGCTGGCCCATTGTATTTGCAGGAGTTAGATGAAAGTTGACTTGACATATCTCGTGCTCTATATATAGCGGGTCGTTTGGCTGCTCTGAGGAGGAATGGCGATGGCGAAAAAAATCTCGAAAAAGCTGAAAGCCGCCAAGGTAGCAAAACCAGTGAAGTCGTTGAGACTGGCCGCGAATCATAACGAAATCTTATTGCGGTTCTAACGCCGGCTGCGAGCGTTCGAATTTCCAGGAGAATGACGATGGCAAAAAAGAAGCCAGCAAAGTTGCGCGCTGCAAAATCAGTTAAGCCAGTGAAGTCTTTGAGACTGTCGTCGAATCACAACGAAATGTTCTTGCGGTCCTAACGGCAGCCCCGAGCGTCAGTGGTTCTAGGAGATCGAAAATGGCAAAAAAGAAGCCGGCAAAGTTGCGCGCGGCTAAATCAGTCAAGCCGGTAAAGTCTTTGAGACTGGCGACGAATCACAACGAGATATTGCTGCGCTCCTAAAACCGGCGGCACTCGAATCGCAGACCTGGTTTCCGCAGGAGCTATTTTCTCGCTCACTTAGCCTCCTTTGAAATTCCTTCCATCAGAATCGCTCGCGGAGAAACTAATTTGACTGCTTCCGCGAAGCTTCCGCGGGCTCGCACAGATCAGCAATCCCTCGCCAAGACTCGAGCTCTGCACTCGCTAGCATCCCGGCTTGCTGCCCTGGGAAGATATTCCGCAGCGGCCTCCGTTTTTCGGCGCGCTCTTCGACTGGCCAGCAAAAAACGCCACCTGACTCCCCTCCCTCTTGCAGCTCTGCTGAACGATTATGGCGTGGTCTGCAAGTACGCGGGCCGATTCGGCGAGGCGAGCCGAAGTTATCGACGCGCGCTCAAACTGATTGACGGTGCGGGGGAAGTGAGTAACCACCTGGATTTCGCCGCCACTCTCTATCACAATTTTGGCGGAATTGAACACGCGCGGAGACGCTTTCGTCAGGCCTTGTGTTGCGCGCGGCGCGGCATCGCCTTTCGGAAAAGACTTCGGCCGCGCGATCCGCTGGCGCTTGCCGCGGACGAGGCCGCGCTCGCGGCTATCCTGGCAGAGTTGAGGCGAAATTCCGAGGCGGCGCAGATTTCGTTGCGCGTTCTCGCCAAGTTCCGGCGCGATCTGGGTCCGAAACACGTCGAAGTGGGCGCCGTCTTGGCAAATCTTGGGCCGATGCTTTGGAAGATGGGAAAAGCGCGCGAAGCCGAGCGTCAACTTCGCCTCGCGCTCTCGATTCTTGATGCAGCGCTGGGCAAAAATCATCCCCGCAGCGCCAGTGCCCGGCACAATCTCGCGTTTGTTTGCGCACAAAACGGAAAAGTTCGCGAGGCCAGCGCGCTCTACCGCAGAGTGATGAAGATTTTCGGAAAACAGTCAAGGAGCGCCGGCGTCCCTGCCGGCATCTTGCGAAAATAAAAGTAACCGAAGGCGACGTACACGGTCGGACTATGCACTCCGTTGCGGTGAATTATCGATGTCGTCGGGCCTGACAGCAACATAGAAAGCGAACAACCGATCAGGTAACATGAAGGATTCGCGCCCGTAACTCGGTTCGGATAGAGTATCTGCCTTCGAAGCAGAGGGTCGGGGGTTCGAATCCCTCCGGGCGCGCCACTTTTTTCAATGACTTGCGGGTTGTCGTCATTAGTTCGTTTGACCCACTGTAGTGACTTTTGTAGTGACCCTCGGACTTTGCCGCGTCGTGGCGGCGGCAATGATTTCTTCCGCGCGGAACTTGTCGAACTCTTAATCGCCGCCCGCTTCTGGTCTGCGGCCGGGTGTACGTATCGCATGGTCATCTGAATACTCGTATGTCCCAGTAGCGCGCTAAGCGTCGGTAGATCGTCGCCTGACGCCACGGCCCGTGTCGCGAAGGTGTGGCGCAGATCATAAAGTCGGAAGCGAGGTTTGATCTTGGCTCGGTCAACCGCAGCAGCGTGTGCCTTCTTCACACTGCCGATTGGTCTCTGAATATCGTAAGGGGATGAAAATACGAACGGCGTTTCCGACTCGTTCGCTTTTTTTACCCTACCCCTAAGTAAGGAAAGAACATCATCCGTCAAGGGGATCGTCCGCCGGGCGGCTTTGGTCTTCCCAAAAGGATTAAAGATTGTCCGTTGTCTGAAGTCTATGTTCTCGATGCGTATCCGGAACACTTCTTCCGGCCTCATGCCGGTGTCGAGCATGACTTTCGCGATGTCACACAGGGGTTGGCTCGTTTCCGCCAGGTATGCAGCTTGATCCTCGAAACTAAGTACCCGCATCGAGTCGAGCGGCTCTCGAAACATCGCGATGCCCACGACCGGGTTCTTGACTGCATAGCCGCAGCGTGCCGCTTGGTGGAACAGGAGTTTTAGGGTTGTGAGCGCTCGGTTCACCGTAGCATTCTTGACCGCCCTCCCGTCCTTCGCCTTCTGCCTCTGCTCGTGTTTGCGTGCCGTTTTGAAGTCCTCGACCATCCCACTCGAGATTTCATCTAGATACTTGCCACTGAAAAACCGCTTAAGCGTTTTGCAGTTCCATTCGTGTAGGCCGTGCGTTTTGGGTCTGTGGTGTTGCTCCGACCACGTCAGAAACGATTTAACAAACTCCTCGAACTTGGGGGGCAATTTGAGCTTCGTGATTCCCGCTCGTCGTTCCAGCAGATCGATCTTGCGCTTAGCTTCGGCTCGGAGCGCAGCCGTCTTGTTCCGAAAGCCAGAAGATTCTTGAATCTTGCGGCCTCCGAATTCAAAGACGAACCACCAAGTTTTCCCTCGGCGATAAACTGCCACGGCCTTCCTACCTCCTATCGGACGAGTCCTGCTCGGCCCGCACCATACGCTCGACAACCCAACCGTCAGTCTCGCACTGACGGTAGCGCACGCAGTTGTGGCTGATTTTGATGTACGGCATGCCGCGCTTTTGACTTCGCCATTGAGCTAGGGTCTCCACTGATAGTCCCGTCACGTGCGCCACCTCCTCGGGTGTCAGAAGCCAGACGTTACCGGGATAAGCGTCGCCGTGGGGCGCTTCCTTGGCACCATCGCGGATTCAGGCTCACCTGCCATCTCACTCGGCGCCTTCGGGGCTGGCCCCCTGATTCGATTCTTTCTGCCCACTTACGTTTGAGGTTGGGCCGAAACGATTCTCCAATGTGAAATAACGGAATGGATCCCTTTTCTTCCCTTTCCGATCTTGCCGAGCAATCCTTCCCCACACAGATCCTCAACTGCTCGTTGCGTAGTCGCCCTCGAGGATTTGATACTCTCTGCGAGTGCCTTCAGGTCCGCAGCGTCTGACTGCGACTTTGGGGCTTCCGCGAGGACGCATTGAAGTCGGCCCTGAGCGCGGCCTCTTCAGGGTCGCCGAGAAAAGAAACGTACCCGTCCCCCTGAAGTTCGATTAGGAGCTCAGAAGGTGTTTCTGAGAACCGCGAGAGGGCTTGAAGTACTCGATGGGTTCTTTTCGAATTCCCTTCTGGTTTGCGGAGCGACAGCACGATGTCTACCGCGCCCGCGAACGCCGAGCTGCCGCGCCCTGAATCGCCTACTTCTCCGCCCGATTTTCTTTCATGTCTAGAAAGGAGTATTGCTATGCCATCGGCCGCGGCTTCCTGTAAGGGCTGCATCGCGGTCAGTGCATCTCCAGAGTTGTTTTCGGAATCCCCTTTTAGTCCGGCGAACTGTGGCAAGGTATCGACCACTAGGAGGCTCGAACCACAACGTTGGCATTCGCGCTTGCTGGCACTTGCCACCTGCGGCCATACAATGCCCGTGCGTCGCTATATAGCAAAACGTGGACATCTTCCCGCCCGAGAAGACCAGACCGCTCCATCGCATGGCGGAACGAGGTGATAGGCTGTTCGGTCAAGTAAACGACCGGGGTTTTCAGAGTACCCTTTTCAAGGAAGCTGTCCTCGTCTACGACCTGCCGGACCAAATCATAATCAGCGTGGTCTTCCCGGTTTTGACCTTGCCTCCGAGCTCCGTAATGGCACCCTTTGCCACATACCCTGGGACGATCCACTCGATACCGGCTTCGTCAGCCATCGCAATCTCAGCCCCGGTTCTAAACTTCAGAATTCGATTCGGCTCAACCTCTTCCCTAAGCTGGGACAAAGGATCTCAATTCCCTCCTTCAGGATCTGCTCGCCGTCTCCGTTCGCACCCAGCGCCAGTCCGAGAATTGTCTCCGCCGCATAGGCGCGCAGGCGGAGCTGTCCTTAACTCGAATGATCCCAACGTAATGCAGAATGCTCGTAAGTCGAGGCATTCCGTCGAGAAGGCTACTGACATACCCGATCCCTCCCGCGTCCTCGAGTTCGCCGGTATCGTCGAGCTCCACCCATGGAACGCACGCCGGTGGGTCTTCATTCGCCGGGATAGCGCTTCATCGCGCGGAAATCGCGGCGACGAGGAGAGAAGAAGTCGTTTGCTTCAAGACTGCTAAGGGCCTGTGGTGTATAGGGACTTCCGACCAAGACTGCTCCGAGAACTGCGCGTTCCGCTTCCAAACTGTGCGGCAGCGGGCCCCCCACGGTGCTGCTTTCTCTCACAAAGGTGGCCACTGAGCGCGGACTGTTGAGTTTGGTATGGCGTCCCGCATGACAACCGTCTTAATAACCGAAACCCTCGCCGTGTGGGGAGCGCGGCAGTGCCTGAATGCGGTCAAATTCACGTGTTCCTTTGTCGCCCACCGCGCATGAGCCCAGCCTGGCGCCCGCGATGCGAATGCCACTTATCGGTGCGAGTCGTCGCAAGTTCGGTAACTTACCATCGCAAATTGATGAACTCGGTTTTGGATGTGTCGA
>CAWBWG010000012.1:0-188130 GCA_963792515.1 uncultured Acidobacteriota bacterium
GCGCTCTCCAAGGAGGTGCGGAATTTCGCGGCGAATGGGGCGGAGCTGTTGATCAACATTTCTAATGATGGCTGGTTCGGACGGGCGGCCGCGCCGAAACAGCATTTGATGATGGCGCGAGTGCGGGCGGTGGAGAGCCGGCGATGGTTGCTGCGCGATACGAATAATGGTTACACGGTGGATCTCGATCCTTACGGGCGAACGGTCGCTTCGATGCAGCCGGATATTCGCGGGCAGTTGGATGCGCCATACGATTTTCGAAGCGATCGGACGCTTTACGTGCGCTGGGGCGATTGGATTTGCTGGCTTAGCTTATTCGCGTCGATTGCGTTGATGATTCGAGTGGGGATGATGAAGCGACTTGACCGGGACGAATCCTCTAGCAAACCTCCCGCGGGCGAACGCCGAAAGTCGAAGCGTAAAAAGTAGCGCCGGCGTCGCTCTTCGATTGAGGATGTCGGCGAAGAGCATTGTTGTGAGCGCAGTCGGGTGGCGGATTGAAGTGGAGACCGCGGGGACTCGGAGAACGCCGGATCGCGTTGCGCCAATGCAAGTAGGCCGCATTATTGGCAGGCATTACTCGGGCGGGCGAGTCGATTACTTTGCGATCGCACAGCGATTGACCCGTCCCCCCTACGGGGAGAAATGCGACGGCGTCGGAAATTTCAAATTTGAAATGGAGTCATCTCATAAATGGCGCTCCCGGGCGAGTCGATATCATGTGGGACATGATGGGACCGAAAATTCTGGGTCGCGGCGCAAACGCCGCTGCTCGAGCCCAGCGCTAAAGCGCACCGATAATCGCGGGCGTTTTTCGGAGCGCTAAAGCGCTCCTCCCCCTGCTGAAGCAGGGGGCTGCTACCTAAAAAACGAAAACTCTCCGGCTAAGCGCGGCAGAACCAAAAACGCCTAAAAAGCATTTATGAGATGAGTTCATTTCAGAGTTTGGGCCACGGAAAAGCTATTGGGCGGCACCTGCGAGAACTTCGCGCACTTCGATGGATTTGAGGAACGTGGCGCGCAGGTTTTCGTCTGGGGCATTGGCGGCGATTTGTTGAATGATGGCGGCGGATCGCGAGAAGGCTTCGCGGGCGCGGGCGGCATCGTTTTCGGCGCGATACCAGCGGCCGAGAGTGGCCAGCACTTTCCACTCGAGGATCGGAACCGGATAACTGCGAAGGATTTCAAGGGCGGAATGGAGTTTCGTCCCGGCATCAGCGGTTGCGCCGCGCGCCAGGACGATTTCGGCCTGTAGTTTGTGCGCTACGGCGACATACTTGCGCGCTTTGAACTCGCTGGCGGTGTCGAACAAGCGGTTTGCATATTCAGTGGCGCCTGCCATATCGCCTTGCGAGAGGCAATGTTCGGAGCGCGCTGCCTGGTGGCGGGTGTTGTAGCGCCAGCGAAACCAGGCGTCGCGATGAAAGATGTCTTCGACCTGTTGGAAGGCCGCGACGGACTTCTCGTTGGCGTGTTCGTGCGCGTAATCAATGCCCACATTGATTAGCGAATTGGCTTCCGCTTCCATCACGTGATGCTGCCGCGCGACTTCCACGCCGTGGCGATCGTGTTCGAAGGCGCCGCTGAAATCGCCTAGCTCGCGATGAATCCATCCAATGCAATTGGGGAGACGGGGAAACCAGAAGCGATCGCCGTTTCTGCGCGCCATGGCGATGGCTTGGTTCAACGTGTTACGAGCTTCTGACATCCGGCCGAGATTGCCGCGCGAGAGTCCCAGGAAGAAAAGCGAAACCAGCAGAGAAAAACCATCGCGTAGATCGGAAGCTAGGTCGTTCGTTTCGATGAGCATGGTTTCCGCGAGTGCGTATTCTGACTGGAAGAAATGGAGCGCTCCGCGCCACGCGAGCGAACCGAGCAGGGCCGGTTTGTGATTGCTGGCGCGAGCGCTGCGAATGTTGTCCTCCATGAGGTCGGCGGCGTTGCTCAATTCCCCGTAGCAGAGATGCTTCAGGCCAATGAGGACGCCGGTTTCGAGGCGCAGGGCGGAGCTGCCCGCGCGATCGGCCGCCTGCAGGGCTTCATCGGTCCTAAGGGGCATTTCGTCCATCTTGTGCGCCCAAAAAAGCGCGCCTGAGAGTGCGATCAGGGCCGCGCATTCGAGTGCGGGTGATGCGGCTTCACGCGCTCGTTCTAGCATGCGGCGATAATCGGCGGCCGAGAGATCGAAGCGGCTGAGCGCAAAATTTACGGTGCCGCGCTTTCGGTAAAGAACCAGATATTGCTGCAACTGGTCTGCGGGAGGAAGTTTCTCGACCAGCGTGAGGGCGTGGGAATAATGGGCTTCCGCTTCGGAATTTGCGTATTTGTGAGTGGCGTTGTCGCCGGCTTCGATGAGGCAGGCAATTGCGCGGGGGAAATCGCGGCCGCGTTCGAAATGCACGGCCAGTTGCGCGGCAACGCGCGGAGCTTCGCCGCGGTAATGTTCGGCTAGGCGCTCGCCGGCCTGGCGATGTAACGCGATGCGCCGCTTGCTGACCAGTTCGCCGTAGAGAACGTTGTGGTAAAGCGCGTGCGAGAAGCGATAGCGCGTGGCCAGCGAGCCATCCGGAAATTCTTCTTCGCCGAGGCTCTGTACCCAGCGATGGATTTTGCCGAGGCGATCCAGGCGTTCTTCGAGGGCTACTTCGTCCACGGCTAGCAGATTCGCGAGCACCGTCGAAGTGAATTCCTCGCCTTCGATGCTGGCATACTGGAGCGCGCGGCGATCGTCCTCGCTGAGCGCCTCCATTTTCTTCAGGATCATGCTGCGTACGCTTTCCGGGACTTCGAGATCCATTTCGGAAAGCGGCCGCGCCAGCGACCAGAGATTGTCCGCGCGGCGGAGGTCGCCTCGTTCGCTCAGAAACTGCAATAGCCCGGTGACGAAGAGGGGATGGCCCTCCGTTTTGCGCTGGATGAGTGCGGCCAACTCCACCGGAAAATCATTGGGAGCGAAGCGGGCATTTAAATAGCCGGTGACATGCTCTTCCTTCAGCAAGCTGAGAGCGATTTCCTCGCACAGATTGTGCGTTTGCATCTCGAGCTTGTAGCCCTTCAACGGGTGGTTGCCGCTCTCCACTTCAGCGGAGCGATATGTGCCGACTACTAGCAGGCGCTGGCGTCCCACACGGTGGCAGAGATGCCGGAGGAGATCTACGCTGGAGGGATCCGCCCAATGCAAATCCTCGAGGAGCAAGACAAGCGGAGAGGCGGAAGCCAAGGCTTCCAGAGCGTCACCCATTTCGCGAAGCATGCGCTCTTTGCTGGCGCCAATGGTTTCGCGTTGCAATTGTTCGAGCGTGCTGGTGGAATCTGCGGCCGCGGGAAATTGCAGCGACCAGGTCGGAGCATAGGTGCGCAGTACAACGGCGACGCGCTCGCGGCCGGGGTGACTCAGTAGCGCGCCGAGTGCATCGAGGAATGGAAGGTAGGCTTCGCCGGGGCCGTACTGTTCGACGCAGCGGCCGCGGCTCACTAGCAGGCCAGGAAGTTCGCGGGCGGCGCGCGAAAGGAACACATCGGTGAGCGCGGTCTTTCCGATGCCGGGCTCGCCCGTGACGAAAATCATTTTGCCCGAACCGGCAGCGGCTTGACGCAGCGCCCCGTCGAGTCTCGAAATCTGCGCTTCTCGGCCGAACAACGCTTCGGGCTCGGGAGTCTCTTCCGTTTGGGCCGGATAGACTCCCAACACGGAAGAGCTGGAGCTCCCCGAGCCATAAATTTCTTTTAAGGCGATCAGCAGCTCGGACGCGGATGCGTAGCGGCGGTGCTTGTCCTTGGCCAATGCGCGCTGGATGATTACGTCGAGCTCCTGCGGGAGTTCCGGCCGGAGAACGCGCAGGGGTGGAGGATTGGTGGTGGCGATTTCGTGCATGGAGGCCAGAGTGCTCGCGCCGCGGAAGGGATGCTGCCTGGCGAAGACTTCGTAGAAAACCACGCCGAGAGAAAAAACATCGGAACGGGCGTCGAGAGCTTCACCGTGCGTCTGTTCTGGCGACATGTACGCAACCGTGCCGAGAATCACGCCGGCTTGCGTGAGCGGGCTGGCCGATTGAGTGTTGGCCGCGGCATCGGCCGCCGCGGCGCGGACTTCCATCTTGGCCAGACCGAAATCGAGGACCTTGGCGTGTCCGCGGCGGGTGATGAAGATATTGGCGGGCTTTAAATCGCGGTGAATGATGCCTTGCGTGTGTGCCGCGGCGACGGCGTCGGCGACTTCGAGCGCGATTTGCAGAGCTCGCGGGAACTCGAGCTGGCTATCGGCGAGCACGTTCTGCAGCGTCTCGCCGTCGAGGAATTCCATGGCGATAAATGGCTGGCCGTCGTGCTCGTCAATTTCGTAGATGGTGCAGATATTCGGATGATTCAGGGCGGAAGCGGCGCGGGCTTCGCCCTCAAATCGCTTGAGCGCGTCGCGGTCGCTGCAGCCTTCTTCGGGCAAAAATTTCAAGGCCACGAAACGGCACAGGCGGGTGTCTTCGGCTTTGTAGACGACACCCATCCCGCCGCCGCCAAGCTTTTCGAGGATCTGGTAGCGGGAGACCGTTTTCCCAAGAAATGAGTGGGCCCCTCCCATTTGCGAAGCATCTTAGGGCGAATGATTGAGATGAGTCAACGAAGGCGGTGCTGAGTCCGGGCAGAAATGTCTGCGCTAATTGGAACCGGGCTTGCGCAATGGGGCTGGTGTAGTCCGCCCGTTATTTTTGCCATTGGCCGGAATCGAGTTCGTCGGATGCCGGCAGGGACGCCGGCGCTACTTTGAGTCTTGCAGCAAGACGGCATCTACCTGCCAATGGATCCGCTCGACTGCCAAAGTCTTTGCGTCCGGCGACCAGCGATAGTCCGCCAAATCATCCCTGCTGCTCTCGGTGAGCGGGTGGCCTGCGCCGCCATCTACGGGCCTAGCCCAGAGGATCTTTGATCCCTGGTCGTTGATGACGAAGGTGACGAATCGTCCGTCGGGAGTCATGCGCAACAAGGTCATGAAGCGCGGGTCCCCGAAGAAAGAACGCTCTGGCACAAGGGCATTCTCACCGAGACCCAGAACGTGAATTCGCTGTCGCGGATGCCCATCTGCATCACCAGTGCTAGAGATCGCCAGCCAGCGGCCATCACGAGAAATTCCGATACCATCAAGGCCCACCAAGCCACGATCGCTTTGCTCCAGGCGAATTTTTTCTGGCGTTCCGCCCTCAATAGGAACGCGCATCGTCCACATCGAGTCCGCAGATTCGAAATAGTAGACGAAGTCACCGTCGGGCGAACATACTCCAGACGAATCGCCTTGGCCATGAGTGAGCTGAGTTAGGTTGTGACCGTCTGGATCCATGCGCCAGATATTCAGTTGGTTGCTGTTGTTCTTGAATCTCCAAGGGACCAAGATGTGGCGGCCGCAGTTCACGACGTCGACAACCTCAGCGTTAGGATCACTGGTCAGCGTAGTTTCCCCGGACCCATCCAGCTTCAAGCGGCGGACAGAGTGAATGCCGGCCACCAGCAATTCGGAATCGCTGGCCCAGTCGAACCCGACGATGGTTTCGTAAGCGGGCAGGGGCAGGCGCGCGTTCACGGTATCCGAGGCTTGCAGCAAAATGCTGAAAGAAGGCTGAGCCTGCAGCGTGGCGATGAATTTGCCGTCGCTGGAGACGTGAACGCCGAGATAGCCGTTCAAATCGTTGGTCACTTCATGAAATTCTCCGCGGGGAAATGACACGTATCCCATTTGCGCGGCATGTGGCGGCGCGATGGACAACCTGTAACACACATAGATGCCGCGCCCATCGGGGGCCCAGGCCACTTGCGGGATATCGCGGTCTTTGAATTCCGCCAAAGTGCGCCATTTTTTGGCGGCAAGATCGAACGTCCGCAGCACCGTGGAGCCATTTTTTGCGTAAATCACATCGGCGAGGAATTTGGCGTCAGGTGACCAGGAGAGAGTGTTGGCGGCCAACGATTTCTCGTCGACCAGGACCTTTTCATTGCTGCCGTCGAGATCGGCGCTGAGAAGATAGTATTTGGTGACTTCCGGGTCGTTGAGCCTGATAAAGATGACGTGCTTGGGATCTCCCGGCGAAAATGCCGGGCCGCCATCCACATCGTGGATAACGTCTTGCGGCGCGCCGCCGAGCACCGGAACGCGGTAAAGATCCCAGAATTGCTCGGTCGAATCGTTGCCACGGCGAAAATAGACGTAGTCGCCATCGGGCGAAAAATCCGGATTCGCGACGGGACGCGCCTCAGGCGGGCTGATTTGAGTGTTGCTGCCGGTGCGGACGTTGAGGAGCCACAGGCTCACGCGAGCCTTGTCGTGGACGACGGTCAGAACGTAGCGTCCGTCTGCGGAGATCGCCGTCTCGCTGACGTTGCCCGAGTTCGTGAGTTTGCTGGCCGAAAAGTGCGCGAATGGCGCGACGGCTTCGTGATTCAAGAACATTCGGATTCCGGCGACGAGGATGGGCACCAGAATCAGCGCAGCTACGGCGAAGTAAACCCAGCGTGAGCCTGACGTGCGTTCGTGCGTGTCCGCTTGCTGGCTGGAATGCTCGCGCTGGAACTCGCCGGGTCTTACAACTCCTACCGCAGTCTCGCCATTTCGTGGGAATGGGGTTGGCGCACCGGACGACCACTCCGCCCGACCGATGAAGCGATAACCGCGGCGGGGTATTGTTTCGATCCAGAGCGGCATTTCGGCGGTGTCGGAAAGGCAATCGCGCAGGCGTTGGACGGCGGAGTTCAGGCCGTGATCGAAGTCGACGAAGGTGTCGTCGACCCAAAGTTTTGCGCGGAGCTGCTCGCGCGAGACCATTTCGCCAGGATTTTCGAGGAGCATGAGGAGGATTTGGAAGGGCTGCTCGCCCATCTTCACGCGTACGCCGAATTTGCGCAGTTCGCCAGAGCGAGCGTCGAGAGCGTAGGGACCGAACGAAGCGCTGCGTGCGGTGCTCGAATCCATGTGCGAATGCCCTGGAAATGCGCGGAAAGCGCGATGGCGGGATTGTGAAGCCTATTTCAGGGACAGTCAAGTATAGAACTAGAACTATGCCGAAGATGCCGCCGCCGCTAGAACCCGTATCCGCAATAACTTACACAGTGTTTGAAAAATGTACAGAGTGTGAATCAGTTTGCATTGAGGCCGCGAGGGCGTTGCGCGATAAGAGCCGCTCGAATCCATCGATTCGAAGAGGAGACCAAAAAATGAAATCCAAAATGATCATTCGAGGCTCGTGGCTGTTGGCTGTGGCGGTTTTTCTTTGCTTTGCACAGGGAGTGAACGCGCAATCCGCGAAACTTAATGCTTTTGCGGCGGGCATCTCTGCTTTTCCGGGAGCAGGAGCGCCTGTAACTGGCTGCGGTTTTTACAATGGAAGCGCGCCTGCCGCGCCGGCTCGGCCGGGAAAGAAGTTGAGTGAGATGAACTCCGAGTCAGGCAAGCCTTCGCAGGTGCCGGCATCGGGGCAGGAACCGCAGGGCGAGTTCGAGGGCGGAGCCGGGATCGTGGGTATGTGGAAGTTCACTTTCACATCGGAAGGCAGCAGCGGAATTCCAGATGGCACACTCATCGATCAAGGCTATACCGTCTGGCATGCCGACGGTACCGAGATTACGAATTCGGGACGGCCGCCGATTACCGGCAATTTCTGCTTGGGAGTTTGGCGGCAGACGAGCCGGTCTTCGTTCAAGCTGAATCACTTTGGGCTGTCATGGGATCCAACGGGGGCGACGTTAATTGGTCCCGCCAACATCAAGGAACAAGTGACTGTGGGGCATGGCGGAAACAGCTACACCGGCACATTTACGATCGATCAGTATGATACGAACGGAAATTTGCTGGCGCATATTCAGGGCAATATCGCTGCGGAACGCATCACAGTCGATTAGCCAAGTAGCGCCGGCGTCTCTGCCGGCATCTTACGACGACGAATTTGCGGAAGGGCAGTGATCGAGGACGGACTCGGAATATAGCTTCGACGAGCTCTTGTAGTCCGTCCTAGATTGCTGCCATTGACTGCAATGGAGGTCGTAAGATGCCGGCAGAGACGCCGGCGCTACTTCTATCATCCGCGCGCGATTGAATGTAAACTGTGCGCAGAGGAATATTCGTGGCTGAACATATTGAAGACTTGCAGCAGCGCTTCGCCGAGCTCAGCACTCGCATTGAGCTGGTGCGGCGCTATCTTTGACGTTTCCGCTAACCGCCAGCGATTAACCATTCTGGAAGATAAAACGAATCAGCCGGATTTCTGGGGGAACCAGGAACAGGCGCAGGCCGTGCTGCAGGAGCGCAAGCAGCTTGAGGAACGCCTGACCGCTGATGAGAAATTGGCGCGCATGATCAGCGACATTGAGACTTATTTTAACTTGGCGAAAGAAGAATCGAATGCGGAGCAGCGCGATTCACTTTTGAACGATGTTGCCGCGGAATTGAAAACTGCGGATACGTATGTTGCGGACGTCGAGACTAAGACTTTGCTTTCGGGCGAGACGGACGCGATGAACGCGATCATGACCATCAAGCCTGGGGCCGGCGGAACGGAATCGCAAGACTGGGCCGAGATGTTGATGCGCATGTATATGCGCTGGGCGGAGGCGCACAAAATCGGCGTGACGCTCATGGATTCGACACCCGGCGAAGAGGCGGGGATTAAATCGGCTACTTTGCGATTCGAGGGGGAAAATGCCTTCGGATTGCTGACAGGCGAGACGGGGGTGCACCGGTTGATTCGCATTTCGCCTTTCGATCAGGCGGCGCGGCGGCATACTTCGTTTGCTTCGGTTTTTGTGATTCCTGAGATCGATGACCGCATTGAGGTGGTCATCAAGCCCGAGGATTTGCGTATTGATACATTCCGTGCGGGTGGGCATGGCGGGCAGAACGTTAATAAGGTCGAAACCGCGGTGCGCTTCACTCACTTGCCTACCGGGACTGTGGTGCAGTGCCAGAATGAACGCAGCCAGCATAAGAATCGCGAATTGGCGATGAAGTTTCTGCGCTCGAAACTTTACGAGCTGGAGCTCGAAAAGCGGCGCGGGGTGGCTCAGAAACTCGAGGACTCGAAGAGCGAGATCAGTTTCGGGAGCCAGGTGCGGACTTATACTTTGCAGCCGTATCAGATTATTAAGGACCACCGGACGAAAGTTGAGCGCGGGGATGTGGAAAAAGTGCTCAATGGCGACCTCGACGATTTTATCCACGCGTTCCTGATGTACCGGCGGACGGGCGGAAACGGAGCAGCAGCCGGGGCCGCGGAGTAGCCCCGAGTAGCCCGGAAGCAGCATTTCAGCAGCGAAAATCGCCGTTTAAGCGGCTAATAACCCGTTTCGGCGCAAAGCGTTGACACTGTTTGGGGCGCATGCTACTTTCAATTTTTCGCATTCCCCCTGCGAAATCGCAGCTTGGGCGTTTACTTTCGCAATCAAGTCCCCGGGAGGACAGTCTTTTGACATCTTCAGCTGAGCGTTACCTGTTTACCTCGGAGTCTGTGACCGAGGGCCACCCCGATAAAATCGCCGACCAGATTTCCGATGCCATCCTCGATGAAGTAATGAAGCAGGACCCGAAAGGCCGGGTCGCTTGCGAAACGCTGGTCACCACCGGCCTGGTGGTCGTTGCGGGCGAAATCACCACCACCGGTTATGTGGATTTTGCCGACGTGGCGCGCGAAGTGATTCGCGACGTTGGCTATACGCGCGCGAAATATGGATTTGATGCCGATACCTGCGGCGTGATTTCATCGATCAAGAAGCAGTCGCCGGATATCGCGCAGGGTGTGGATACCGGCGGCGCGGGCGATCAGGGCTTGATGTTTGGTTTTGCTTGCGATGAAACGCCCGAATTGATGCCTATGCCGATCCAGCTCGCGCATTTGCTGGCACGGCGCCTCGCGGAAGTCCGCAAGAAAGAATTGGTCCGTTGCCTCCGTCCTGATGGAAAAACCCAAGTTACTGTGGAATATGTGAAAGGGCGCCCGGTGCGCGTAGATTGCGTGGTCGTTTCCACGCAGCATGGCGACTCGATTTCGAATGAAGAGTTGCACAAGTCGATTACCGAGCACGTGATCAAGCCGATTGTGCCGCGCGAGATGCTCGACGCCAAGACGAAAATTCACATCAATCCGACCGGCCGCTTTGTAGTCGGCGGGCCGATGGGTGATGCGGGATTAACGGGCCGCAAGATTATTGTCGATACTTACGGTGGCTATAGCCGTCATGGCGGCGGAGCGCTTTCGGGCAAAGATCCAACCAAGGTGGATCGCTCGGCTTGCTACATGGCGCGTTACGTGGCGAAAAATTTGGTGGCGGCGGGAGTGGCGACGAAGCTCGAAGTGCAGATCGCTTACGCGATTGGCGTTGCCGAGCCGGTTTCCGTGATGGTGGATACGTTTGGCACAGGCGTAATTCCCCATTCGCAAATTACCGAATTGATTCGCTCGCATTTTAAGCTGACGCCTGCCGGGATCATCGAAGCACTAGATCTGCGCCGGCCGATCTACCGTCAGACGGCGGCCTATGGTCACTTTGGGCGCAACGAAGCCGGTTTTACCTGGGAACGCACCGACAAGGCTGCGAAAATCCAGAGCGAAGTTGGCTCCGGCGCGGTCACAGTCTCACGCAGCTAAATCCTTCGCGACGACAATTTAGGAGAGCATTCCGTGGAAACAGTATCGAGAGTGTCTGGAGACGTGAAGGATATCGCGCTTGCAGGAGTGGGCAAGCGCCGCATCGAATGGGCGAATCAGCACATGCCGGTGCTGCAGATTATTCGCAAGCAATTCATTAAGGATCAGCCGCTGAAGGGCGTGCGGATGTCGGCTTGCTTGCATGTGACTAGCGAGACGGCGAATTTGGCGATTACTTTGCGCGATGGCGGGGCGGATGTGGTGCTTTGCGCTTCGAATCCGCTTTCTACGCAGGATGATGTGGCGGCTTCGTTGGTGAAGGATTACGGGATTCCGACTTTTGCGATTAAGGGCGAGGATAACGCTACCTACTATGCGCATATCAGCGCGGCGCTCGATCATTTGCCGCAGATTACGCTCGATGATGGCGCGGATTTGGTGACGCAGCTTCTCACCAAGCGCACGGACTTGGTGAAGAACGTGATTGGCGGCACTGAGGAAACTACCACCGGCGTGATCCGGCTGCGCGCGATGGCGAAAGACGGCACGCTGAAGTATCCGATCATTGCGGTAAATGATGCTTTGACGAAGCATCTTTTTGATAATCGTTACGGCACAGGTCAATCGACGCTGGATGGAATTATTCGCGCGACCAATTTGTTGGTGGCTGGGCTTCGTGTGGTCGTCGCTGGATACGGCTGGTGCGGACGCGGTGTGGCGATGCGGGCTAAGGGGCTTGGGGCGGACGTGATCGTCACCGAAATTAATCCGACGCGGGCGATCGAAGCCGTGATGGATGGATTCCGGGTGATGCCGATGGCCGAAGCCGCCAAGATCGGGATATTTTCGTCACCGTCACCGGCAACAAGTCAGTGCTTGCTTCCGAGCATTTCGATGCCATGAAAGATGGCGCGGTGATGTGCAATTCGGGCCACTTCAATGTGGAGATTGATATTCCGGCGCTGGAAAAACTTTCGAGCGCGAAGAAGCAGGCGCGCGCGATGGTGGACGAATACGTGATGCGCGATGGCCGCAAAATTTATTTGCTGGGCGATGGGCGTTTGATCAATTTGGCCGCGGCTGAGGGACATCCCGCTGCCGTTATGGATATGAGCTTTGCGAATCAGGCGCTTTCGGTCGATCATTTGATCAAGCATGCCAGCGAAATGGGCAAGCAGGTTTATCCCGTGCCTGAAGTGCTGGACCGGCAGATTGCGAAATTGAAGTTGGAATCGATGGGCTTTCAGCTCGATAAGCTCACGGCGGAGCAGGAACACTATCTCGCGTCCTGGGATGAAGGCACCTAGGATTCTTCAAGTCGGAAACTGCGCATACTCACGCGGCAGGCGTGCGAAATCTTGCCGCAACCAGCATGAATGATTGGGCTCACATCGCGGTAGGAACGGCGCTCGTGCGCGGCGCGACTTATGCCGATGCGCGGGTGATGGATATTCGCCAGCGCGATATTTCCACAAAAAATGGAGCGGTCGGCACCGTGGTCGAGAGCGAATCTCTCGGCATTGGTGTGCGCGTAATCGCCAGCGGAGCCTGGGGATTTGCTGCCACCGATCGTCTTACGCGCGAGGGTGTGCAGGCTTGCGCTGCGGAGGCTGTGTCGATTGCAAAGGCTTCGGCGCTGGCTAAGACGCACAATGTGATGCTCGCTGCCGAGCAGGCTTACGTTGATACCTGGCAGAGTCCCTTCATCAAGGATCCGTTCCGCATTCCCGTCGAGCGGCAGATTGATTTGCTTCTGGCTGCTGATAAGGAAATGCGGCGCGTGAAGGGCGTCACGCTGGCCGAAGGCTCGATGTCGTTCCGGCGCATCGAGCAGTTCTTCGCTTCGAGCATTGGCTCGGCGATTCATCAGGTGAAGATGCTCTCGGGCGCGGGGATTGTGGCCACCAGTTTCGCCGAGAAGGAAATTCAGAAGCGCTCGTATCCGAATAGCTTTGGCGGGCAGCATATGGAGAGCGGCTACGAATTGGTCGAGTCGCTCGATTTGGTTGGGAATGCCGGGCGCGTCGGCGAAGAAGCCGTGGCGCTGCATTCGGCGCTGCAGTGCCCCGAAGGCGCCAGCACAATTATTTTGGAAAGCGCGCAACTCGGATTGCAGATTCATGAATCGATTGGGCATCCGATTGAGCTGGATCGCGTGCTGGGCGCAGGAAGCGAATTTTGCGGGCATGAGCTTTCTGACCATCGATAAATTGCGCAAACTTGCGCTACGGCTCGGAAATTGTGAACGTGGTGGCGGATGCGCGGCTCGAGCATGGACCGGGGCTTGGAACTTTTGGCTACGACGATGAAGGCGTGCCGGCGCAATGCACGCCGATTATTACGAATGGACTTTTTACCGGTTATTTGAGCAATCGAGAGAGCGCGGCGGAAATTGGCGAGAAACGCTCGGGCGGCACGATGCGCACCGAGAGTTGGAATCGCCTGCCGATTATTCGCATGACCAATGTGAGTTTGCTGCCGGGCACTTGGAAATACGACGACCTGATTGCCGATACCGACGACGCGATTTTGATGGAGACGAATCGATCGTGGTCCATCGATGATCGCCGTTACCATTTTCAATTTTCGACGGAAATCGGCTGGGAAATCAAAGGCGGCAAAAAAGGCCGCATGATCAAGAATCCGAGCTATAGCGGCATCACCACGGAATTCTGGAATAGCTGCGATGCGATTTGCTCGCGGGAATTTTGGACGCTGTGGGGTACACCGAATTGCGGCAAGGGCCAGCCGCAGCAGACGCGATGGGGACCGGCCATGGCGCTGCGCCATCGCGTTTTCGCAATGTAAAAATCGGAGTGGCTTTCGCAAAATAATGCCTGCCGCGCGCAAATCGAAGAAAGCCGCTCGCGCCGCCAGCAGCCGCGTATCATACGCATCCTTCTGCTGATTTTCGCGTGGGACTGCCTGAGCTGCGAGAGATTGCCAGCCGCGTTTTCAAGCTGAGCCATGCCGATGAGACCGAAGTCGAGATCGGCGCGGTCAGCGACGCGCTTACCCGTTTCGCCAACAACACCATTCACCAGCATGTTGCCGAGCAGAATCTCGCGCTATCGGTGCGCGTCGTTTTCGACGGCTGTACGGCGCGCGCGGTGACTAACAAAACGGACGAAGCGTCGTTGCGGCGGGTGGTGGAAGCGGCGTCGAGTTTGGCGCGCGTGCAGCGCAAGGATCCGAATTTGCTGCCGATGCCGCGGCAGCAGAAATATCAGAAAGTGCGGCGATTTTATCCCATGACGGCGGCTGCCGACTGCGGCGGACCGTGCGCGGGCTGTCGCGCGAGTTTGTTCGAATGCGACCGCTACGAAGCAGACCGCGGCGGGGATTTTTTCTACTGGCCTTTCGGAATCGGTGCTGGCGAACTCGCGCGGGCTTTTTGCGCATTACGAGCAAACGCGCGCGGAATTCTCGATCACCATTCTGGAGAAGGATTCTTCCGGCTGGGCCAAAGCCAGTTCGGCGAATTTGACGGACATCGATCCCGAAGCGCTGGCGGAATCGGCGAGTGAGAAATCGATCGCCTCGCGCGCGCCGCTCGAAATTCCGGCAGGGCATTACACCGTGATTCTCGAGCCGCCCGCGGTGCTCGATCTGGTCGGCTTCCTCTTTTACGATTTCGCGGCCACGGCGGTGCGCGATCAGCGCTCGGTCTTTACCGGCCGGATGGGCAAAAAGCTCTTCGGCGAGAATATTTCCATTTGGGATGATGTCTATCACCCTTTGCAGCTCGGCGCGCCCTATGATGGCGAAGGCATGCCGCGCGAGAAGGTTCACCTGGTGGATCACGGGGTGCCGCGGAATCTGGTTTACTCGCGTGCCAGCGCCAAGAAAATGAAAGCCAAGCCGACCGGCCACGGTTTTTCGCTGCCAAATGAATACGGTGAGGCGCCGATGAATCTGGTTTTTGCCGGCGGCACGGCTTCCGTGGATGAAATGGTTCGCTCCACCGAGCGCGGCGTGCTAGTCACGCGCCTCTGGTACATTCGCGAAGTCGATCCCTATCAAAAAATTCTCACCGGCATGACGCGTGATGGCACGTTCCTGATCGAGAACGGCCGCATCGCCGGCGGCATCCGGAATTTTCGATTCAATCAGAGCATGATCGCGTTGCTTTCGAATGTGGAGATGTTCGGCGTGCCGGTGCGCGCGGCGGGCGAAGAATCTTTCGAGATGGTGGTGCCTGCGATGAAAGTCCGCGATTTTCATTTCTCCGAAGTCACAAAATTCTAGAGGCGTCCAATGGCGAATACTGCGAATGAAAAAGTGGATTTGCTGCGCCATACCGTCGCGACTTTGGCGTATCGAGGCGGCAAGGCTGTGCGCGGCGCACCCGCGAACTTTTCGAAATTCGAAGCCGCGCCCGGCGTGCGCACACCCGGCCAGATTTTGGCGCACATGTGCGATCTGATGGATTGGGCGCTGTCGATCGCGAAAGGGAATCATCAATGGCACAACTCGACGCCGCGCACCTGGGACGAGGACACGGCTCGATATTTTGCGGCGCTGCAGGCGCTTGACGATTATTTCGCGTCGGGCCAAGAACTCGGCGCTCCGGCTGAGAAATTATTTCAAGGCGCGATTGCCGACGCATTCACGCACACCGGACAGGTCAATATTCTCCGGCGCATCGCCGGCGCTCCGATTCGCGGCGAAAATTATTTTCGCGCGGAAATTGCCATGGGACGCGTCGGCGCGGAGCAGACGCCGCCCAAGCACGAATTCGATTAGTAGGTTTACCTTGCGAATTTCAGGCTGGTGATGGTGCGGTGGATTACGTTTTCCTGGATTTGCACTAGATCGGTGCCTGCGTAGGTCATTCCGAAAATCGTGTAAAGAATTTTTCCCCTCTGGATCAGCACTACAGTCCCAGACCAATCTTTGCCGTCCACCGCGCCGCGAAATTTCCGCTCTATGGCAGGCAGGCCTGAGACCGTCGAGGCCTTATCGCCCAGAGGCCGATAGTTCTCAACCATTTCCTGAAGCTTGCGATCGGACGCTTTTAGATCCGCGTCAAGCGTGCCGGCCGATGGGCTTGCGCCAATCAGCAAGTAAGTTGTCTGATCGCTGGTGCCGAGCGCAGCGATTGCGCCGGGCAATGTGGTGCGCGCGTCCGCGATGATGTCCCATCCTGGCGGGCGGAACATTTGAAATCCATAAGTCGCGTTTGTGTAAACGTTGCCGTCGATCGATTCGCGAATCGGCTCGGGCGGCGCCGGTTTAGGGATCGTGGGAAGCGCCGCAGCAGTGGCCGCTGCCGGCGTTGCAGCCGGCGCGCTTGCGGCGATCGCCGGAGGCTTCGTAGTTGCGGGCGAAGGCGCCGGCGCGGAGCGCATTTTCGGCGGCTCCATCATGGTTTTTGTCGGCTTGATGCTGGCCGGCGGAGGCGATGCTTCCGCGCCATAAGTGGCCGTCGACGGATGCGAGTTGTTCGCATTCACAATTACGGGCGCACTGATCGGTGCCGATGAGGAATTCGCCGGCGGATTCGGCTTTCCCGTAGAAGGCTGATAGACGGGTTCAGTTTTCGGGGCGGCTGAAGTCGGGCTGGTCGCTGGCGGCGCGGAATTAGTTGCCGAAGGCGGCGAGACTACTGCCGATTGGCGATGCGGCGACGGTGGAGTAGCGGGCGATCCGTTCGCAGATGGGAAAGTGGAACCGGCAGGGGCGGCGGCGGGCGGCTTGGCGTTCGGATCGGGCTTCTTGGCGGCGTTGGCGTCGGCGTCCGGATCGTGCACTTCGATCGAGACAACCTGATCGCGCCGGACGATGGCGTAACCGTAATTTGTTTTTACTTTAAACGAATTTTCATCGAAGCCGACAATAGTGCCGTTCACTACGCTGCCGTCTTTTAGATGTAACTCGTCCGCAGACACACCGCCTACAAGGACGGCGCAGGCCGCAAGGACGATCCATGCCCGCTTCATCACTCCAAGTATGGCGAGCTTTGCGTTTCAGAGCAAGATGCTGCTGCACGGGAGAGATAACACGCGCGGCCGCGAGCGATGCCGCAAACTAGATTTTAAAGTGCGAGAGGGAAGGCAATCGATCCGAGATGCGAGTACTTGATCCCGAAATCCTAAGTCGAGAGCGCGAGACCGATCCATAGGGCGATGGTCAGAACGCCGGCGATCACCATCAGCGTGCGGAGTCTCTTGCGGCGCGTGGCTGCTACTACAATGCCCATGGCGCAGAGCGCGAAGCCCATCTCGAACCAGAACCAGGCGCCGATGCCGCGTCCGAGCAGGCCGAGCGAATCTTGATACCACATGGAGGCGAAGGAGGCTGTTGCAGTGAGCGGGGTGGCGACGAGCGCGGCGAGTCCGAGTCCGCTCGCCCATTCGGGTACGTGCCAGCCGCGGCGGGTATCGCGCCATTCGATCCAGGTCTGGCTGACCACTACTCCGACAATTAGCAGAACCAGTAGTGCCACGTGCCCTCCCAAGTAGGGACGTCGGCCCAAATCTGCTGCGATTTGCGATTCGCCGATGACACGACCGGCGAGCCGTAGTGTGGTGGGTTTGGCAATTGGGGAGCCAAAAGGCAGGGTTGGGAAGGCCCGGAAAGATATAAATAAATGACTTATAATGAGTCATTTGCGGGAGGTTCTGCTGTTGAATCCCGCGGCATGACCCGAACTCGTGCGTCGGCTCCCGCCGGCCGTGCCTAATGACAGTAGCGGCTTGCCCCAAATGCGAAAGGATTTGCCAGGTCGTCGCCTTCGTAGCGCTGGCTCTCGCCGGCTCTTCCGAAGGAAAATGTCGGCCAAGGCGGTCGGTCGGACGGCGCTAGCAACTAAACCAACGCCGGGTAATTTTATGGATTGATCCGCCGGTGAATATCGCCCTTGGAGCGATTTAAGCTCGTCGGAGCCGGCGGGACGCCAGCGCTACGGGAGAGTGCCGCAAGGTGCGCGGGAGGGCACATTGTCGCTCGGCGGAATTTCTGGGTAGGCGATTCTGTTAGGATAGGCGGACATGCGACAGCCTTGGGTCATCGCGCATCGCGGCGCCTCCGGCCACGCCCCGGAAAATACGATGGTGGCATTTCGCCGCGCCGTCGAACTGGGCGCGCGATTCATCGAGACGGATCTGCACATGACGCGCGATGCGCGCTTCGTGGCCATTCATGATTCCACCGTGGAGCGAACCACGAATGGGCGCGGCGCGATACGCGATCTCACACTCGCGCAAATTTCTGAACTCGATGCCGGGAAATGGTTCGATCGCACGTACATGGGCGAGCGCGTCCCAACGCTCGAGCAAGTTCTGGCGTTTGCCCGCGAGGCGGATATCCTTCTCTATCTCGAAATCAAATACGAAGTAGCCTGGAACCTGCATCACTCGCTCGCCGCGGAACTCACCAGCAGAGGCGACGCAGCACGCGTGGTTCTGCTTTCCTTCGATCCGTCCACGCTTGACGGCTTGCGGCAATTTGATAACACGCTGATGACCGGGCTGCTCGTCGAAGAAGTAAATCCGGATTCCGTGAAGCTCGCAATCGGAGTGGGCGCCCGGCAGTTTTGCCCGCGCGCGGATCTGGTCACGCCGGAATTGATCGCCGAAGCTCACGCGGCCGATCTGCAAGTGGCCACCTGGACCGCGAATAAACCTGATCAGATGCGCCGGGTGGTCAACGCCGGCGTTGACGGCGTAATGACCGATTTCCCCGATCGCCTACAGGCCGTTCTGCAGCATCTTGAACCCGAAGACTAGCGACGAATTTCGTAGCGGTGGGCTTCAGCCCAGCATCTTTCTCGCCTGCTTCCATCGCGCCACGAAGCAAAGCTGCCAGGCTAAAGTCCGCCGCTACGCAACCTGGATCGCCTCGTAGACTTTCGCAAATTGCTGCAGGGTTAGTTCTTCGGCGCGAGCTTTTGGCGTGATTTGGTATCTCTGCAACGCGGCTTCGATTGCCGGACCGCTCGCCAGGCTGCGCAAATTATTCCGCAGCGTTTTTCTTTTTTGGCCGAAGCACGTTTGCAGGAATTCTAGGAACCGCGGCTCATCGGTGATTCCCAGTATCGCGCGCTCGCCGGGCATGGTCATGCTGACCAGCGCGGAGGTGACTTCCGGCGGGGGGCGAAACGCGCCGGCCGGAATTCGCAACCCAATCTCCGGCTTGGAGTAGAACTGGCACAGCGCGGAAAGATATCCGTGCTCGCGGCCACCCGGCGGAGCAACGATGCGCGCCGCAACTTCCAATTGAATGACGATGTCGATTGACTGGATGCGGTCGGCGAGCGCAAACAAGTGGCGCAAGATCGGCGAGGTAATGTAATAAGGCAAATTTCCGTAGACGCGCACGCTCTCACCGGCGAGCGCCCGCAAGTCGAGCTGTAAAACATCTCCCGGAACGACCTGCACATCGCCCCAAGCGTCCGAATGTTCGGCGAGGCCCTCGGCGAGCCGCGAGTCCGTTTCGATGGCCACCACTCGAGCGCCAGCGCGCGCCAGCAACTCGGTCATTTCACCGTGGCCGGCGCCAATTTCCAGCCAGCTTTCGCCGCGAGCTACGCCCAGCGTCTGAAATATTTTTTTTCGCCAACTCAAGTCGGAAAGAAAATGTTGGCCGAGCTTTTGTCGCGTCATCGCAGCGTCGAGTGTAGCAACTTCGCTGCATTCGAGCCGCAGGGTTCTTCTTGACGAACTTGCACCGCTCCGGTAGCTTCTCCGTCCGGTGCGAGCGCGATGAAAATTCTTTTCGTGGCTTCCGAGGGCGTGCCGTACTCGAAGACCGGCGGCCTCGCCGATGTGGTCGGCGCGCTCAGCGCGACGCTCGTGGAAGCCGGGCACCAAGTTGCGGTGCTTCTGCCGAAATACCGCGGCACGAAAACGCAGACCATCACCATTCCCAGCCTGACAATTCCGATTGGCGACGAGCTGCGCTTTCCCTCCATTGTTGAAGGCGCGCCCGTCGGCGGCGTTCGTTATTATTTTCTCGATGACCCGGATTACTTCGATCGCCCGCAGCTTTACGGCGAGAAGGGCACCGATTATTTCGACAACGCCGAGCGCTTCTGCGAATTTAGCCGCGCCGCCATCGAATTCACCAAACGTGTTTGGATGCCGGATGTAATCCACTGCCACGATTGGCAGACGGCGCTGGTGCCCGTTCTGCTTCGCACGCAATATGCGCGCGACCCGGCGCTGAAACAAATGGGCGTGGTCTTCACCATCCACAATCTTGGTTACCAGGGGCTTTTTCCTCACAGCGCACTCGCGCGCATCGGCCTGCCCGAAACGCTTTTTCAGGTGGATGGGCTGGAATTTTTCGGCAAGATTAATTTCCTGAAGGGCGGCCTGGTTTATTCCGATCGGCTTACAACCGTAAGCAAAAAATACGCTGCCGAGATTCAAACGAAAGAATACGGCTACGGCCTCGAAGGCGTGATCCGCATGCGTGCGGACCGGCTCACCGGAATTCTGAATGGCGTCGATTATTCCGAGTGGAGTCCGGAAGCCGATAAGCTGATCGTGGCAAATTATTCGGCGCACAATCTCGATGGCAAGCGCGCTTGCAAAAAGGATCTGCTCGAACTGTTCAAGCTGCCGGTCGAAAATATGACGCGGCCGGTGATCGGCATCGTGTCGCGATTCGTCGATCAGAAGGGCTTCGATATTTTCGCCGAAGTTGCCGTCGAGCTATTGCAGGAAAACTTGGTGCTCGTGGCGCTGGGTTCAGGCGATCTGCAGTATGAGAAACTATTCCAGGCGCTGGCGCAGAAATATCCATCCAAAGTCGGCGTAAAAATCGCCTACGACAACACCATCGCGCACAAAATCGAAGCCGGCGCAGATATGTTTCTGATGCCGTCGCTGTATGAGCCCTGCGGCCTGAATCAAATTTACAGCCTGCGCTATGGAACAGTTCCCATCGTGCGCGCAACAGGAGGCTTGGACGACACGATTGTGCAGTACAATCCTAAGAACGGGGGTGGCACTGGATTCAAGTTCGAAGCTTATACGGGCCGAGCATTGTTAGAGTGCGTGCGCACCGCGATTCGCATCTTTCGCGATGCCGCGGCGTGGCATGCGATTCAAACTGTGGGGATGGCCAAGGATTTTTCGTGGAAGGCTTCGGCGAGCGCTTACGTCAGCGTCTACGACGAGGCCCGGCGCGGAAGAATCCCTATGGTCTCTGTAACATCTAATTAATACGACGAAAGAAGATGGGGCATCAGCGAACTGAGTTAACCCCCAGAATCTCAAGAGGATACCAATGGCAGACAATGTTCAAGCAGTGAGCGACGCGAGCTTCCAGGCGGAAGTGATCGACGCCAGCAAGACTCAGCCGGTGGTGGTGGATTTCTGGGCGGAGTGGTGCGGACCATGCCGGCAGCTCTCGCCGACGGTGGAAGAAATCGCGCGCGAAAACGCCGGAAAATTGAAAGTAGTGAAGATGAACGTGGATGAAAATGTGGGCGCGCCACCGCGCTACAACATCCGCGGAATTCCCACGCTGCTCGTGTTCAAGGGCGGGCAGGTGGCGGATCAGATCGTCGGCAACATGCCGAAAGATCAGATCGTGAAGATTCTAGCGCGCCATATCGGATAACGCGTGGCGCCGCCGGTTGCGCCGAGCCGACCGGCGGCTGCCTTCTCCGCGCAGGCGCGTCCGCCCGTATTGCGTGCGCGAATCGAAGCCTATTTGCCAGCAGGTGAAGGCGAGACTTCGATTTCGTAGCGGTGCCCTTTAGGGCAGCATCCGAGTGCGGCTGGAGGAAGATGCCACGCTGAAGCGCGCCGCTACGAAAAACAGGGCGATTTGCCTCGGCGTAACGCACATCCACAAAGGGACACCCAAACATAACTCGCGGGCGTCGTAAACCTGCCCACCTACGCAGTCGCCACTGCGGGCGCTGGAGTGCTCGCGCGATTTAGAATATCGATCGAATCTTCGTTGAGTTTTAATTCCGTAGCCGCGATTAAATCCTTCAATTGATCGAGATTCGTCGCGCTGGCGATTGGTGCAGTGATGCTAGGGCGCGCCATCAGCCAAGCCAGCGCCACGCGCGCGGCCGTCGAAGTAAGATTCTTCGACACTTCATCGAGTGCTGCAAGCACGCGCATTCCGCGCTCGTCGAGATACTTCTGCACGCGCGAGCCGCGCGGGCTTTTTGTGAGGTCCGCTTCCGTGCGGTATTTTCCGGTCAAGAATCCGCTCGCCAGCCCGAAATATGGAATTACTCCGATCCCGTTCGCTATGCAAACAGGCTCAAGGTTCGTCTCGTAATCCGCGCGCTCCACTAAGTTGTACTGTGGCTGAAGGCTTATATAGCTGGGATATCCGCGTTGCTTGCTGATTTGGAGTGAAGCCGTGAGGCGTTCGGCGGTGAAATTTGACGCGCCGATTTCTCGCACCTTTCCCGCCTTGACTAGCTCGGCGTAAGCTTCGAGAGTATCTTCAATCGGCGTGGCCGGATCATCCACGTGCGATTGATAGAGATCGATAGAATCCGTCTGCAAGCGCCGCAGCGAATCCTCCACCGCTCGCAAAATGTAAACCTTGGACAGGCCTTTCTTCTCCGGGCTCATCACGTTGCCGACTTTCGTCGCGATGATCACGTCTTTGCGCCGGCCCGAGTGCTTGAGCCAATTTCCGATCACCGTCTCGGATTCGCCGCCCTGATGTCCTGGGACCCAAACGGAATAGACATCCGCGGTATCGATCAAATTAAGCCCGGCATCGACGAAAGCATCGAGCAATCGAAATGACGTGGGTTCGTCCGCGGTCCAGCCAAATACATTTCCGCCGAGAGCCAGCGGCGCGACTTCGATATTCGATTTCCCTAACTTGCGTTTCTTCATCTCCTACATCCCCCTGTTAATCGACTTGGCTCACTAACTGCTCTTTCGCTTTCATTTACTCAAACTCGATCAGCACGATCTCGGCATAAGTCCCGACTCTCGCGGGGGGGCCCCATGTGCCTGCGCCGTACGAGGTGTATACGAACATTTGCCCGAAGCGTTGCAGGCCGTGGACGAAGCGGCCGAAAATTCTGTGCGCGAAGCGCGTCCAGGGAATCATTTGGCCGCCGTGCGTGTGCCCGGAAACTTGCAGGGAGATCCCTTCGCGTTCTGCGACGGCCAGATGGCGCGGCTCGTGGCTGATCAAAATGCTGGCGCGCGCGCGATCGAGCGATGCGGCCTTTAGAATTTCCTCAAGCCGCGGCTCCCAGGTGGACTCGTGATAGAAAACGCCGACGATTTGCAGGCCGTCCACGGTGACCTTCTCATTTTTGAGCACGCGCACGCCGGCTTTGGCGATCGCCGCAAGGTATCGGCTCGAGTCGCGGAATTCCTCGTGGTTGCCGGTCACAAAATAAGTCCCCAGCGGGGCTCCGATTTCGCGAAATGGGCTCACTACTTTTTCGGCATTCAGCGCGGTGCCATCGAAGACATCCCCCGCCAGGAACACGATATCCGGCTTCACACGATTGAGCAGCGCGACGATTCGGCGGATAAATCCGGCGCCGCGCACGTGCCCAAGATGCGTATCGCTCACAAGTGCTGCAACCCGGCCGCGCCACGATTCCGGCAGCCCCGGCAATTGAACCGACACACGCTTGATGCGCAGCCAGGCCGCGTTGATGAGGCCGTAGAGGCCGGCGGCCAGTGCGGCGCCGAATGATATCGCCGCGAGCAGGCGCCCATCGATCTGCCAGCGAAAAACGCGTGAGATTCCGTAAATCGCCCAGAACCCGCACGCGGCAAAGAACAGGAAGTTGAAGAGCGCGAGCCAAATGGCTGTGAGGGAATAGAACGCACGCATCAACGCGTTGTTATAGCGCCACGCCAGAAGCGACGCCGCGACAAAACTCATCGAGATCAACGCGAAGATCCAGGCTCTAGCGGAGATTCCGAGCGGGCCGGGCTGCGCCCGCTCTAGCAAGAAGGCGGAGAAAGTCTCGTACACCAACCAATGGCCGGCGAACAAGATGCACTGAACCACGGTCACAAAAATCGCGATGCGTTTTCTCAATGGGCTGGTCTCTTCGAGGGCCGAATCGAGCTTAGTTCATTTTCGCCAGGCGTCCAAGCTCCAGGGGCCCCCGCCGAATTGAGTGATGAGCAGCGCCCCGCCGAGCATCGAAACGTTCTTCATGAAATTTACCATTTGCGCCTGCGCCATGGCGGGATCGGCGATGGCCCAGAAATTGTGCATCACCGGCGTCACCACGAGCAAGAAAATGGCGAGCAGCCACGCGCCAATTTTCGCGCGATAGCCCAGCAGAATGCTCAGCCCGCCGAGCCCTGCCAGCACGCCCGAGATCGGCACCAGGATTTGCGCCATGGGTACGCCGTGCTGTGCGGCCGCGTTGATGGCGGCGGATTGAAATTGGCGCGGGCTAGCCAAAATGAAAATGAATGCGAATAGCGCGCGGCCCGCAACGACGATCAGCCCCGTCAAAACGCTCTCGGCGCCGAGTGCGTTCTGCGAATCTGGAACGAATGCTCCCGATACGCCGGTTAATGGTCGATTTGCCATTGGGCTCACCTCCCCTATTCGATGCCTTGAAACTCGCGGCGGGTCCAAGGACTCTTCGGCATTTTGCGTGGATTTGCATGCGCGGTTCGCGTCGGGTTATGGGGCCGAACGGCGGGAGGGCTAAAGCACCCTCCCCTACGAGGTTCCTTTCTGGCTGCGTTTTCCGAGATACTTTCCAATGCGTCGTTCCCTGTTGAGATAATCAAATCGTGGCATTTACCCTCCCCGATGACCGCTGGTTGCCGAAGTCTGTCCTGTGCCTGCGCGATTACAGCGTGGGCAAATTCTGGCGCGATGTGCTTGCGGGCATTACCGTCGGGCTGGTGGCCTTGCCGCTGGCGATGGCATTTGCGATTGCTTCTGGGCTTACGCCGCAGGCTGGCATTTACTGCGCGATCGTCACCGGCTTTCTGATTTCGGCGCTCGGCGGATCGAAGACGCAGATTGGCGGACCGACTGGCGCGTTCGTCGTGGTGGTGGCCGGAATCGTCGCGGTGCACGGAGTTGAGGGGCTTTTCATTTGCACGATGATGGCGGGCGTCCTGCTCGTGATCATGGGACTCACCGGACTCGGGTCGGCGATTAAATTTATCCCTCGGCCGATCGTGATTGGATTCACCAACGGCATTGCGATTCTCATTGCCAGCACGCAGGTGAAGGATTTCTTCGGATTGCAGTTGGCGAAAGTTCCCGACGTATTTTCAATGCGCTTGCGAGCGCTGGCGGGAAGTTTTCATACGCTCTCCTACACTGCCACGGCCATAGCGCTGGGTACGATTCTGATCATTCTGGTTTGCCGCAGCATTTCGGATCGTATTCCCGGGTCGATTGTCGCCTTGCTGGCGGGCACAGCGGCGGTGGTGATTTTTAAATTGCCGGTGGAAACGATTGGGACTCGCTTCGGCGGAATTCCTAGCGGCTTGCCGCATTTGGCGATTCCGAAATTCCGACCCGATCTGATCCACGGATTGCTTGGCCCGGCGTTTACCGTGGCGATGCTTGGCGCGATTGAGTCGCTGATGTCGGCGGTCGTCTCCGATCGCATGAGCCACGACCGTCACAATCCGAATGTGGAATTGATCGGGCAGGGAATTGCGAATGTGGTTTCGCCGATGTTTGGCGGCTTGCCGGCTACCGGCGCGATTGCTCGCACCGCGACTAACATTCGATCTGGGGCGCAATCGCCGGTCGCGGGAATGATTCACTCGCTGACGTTGCTGTGCGTGCTGGTGTTCGCCGCGCCGCTGGTGAGCTATGTGCCGATGTCCGTGCTGGCGGGGATTTTGATGGTGGTGTCGTACAACATGGGCGAGTGGCGGGAGATTCCGCAACTGCTGAAGTTGACGCGGACGGACATCAGCGTGTGGTTCGTGACTTTTGCGTTGACGGTGTTTGCGGATCTGACGGTGGCGGTGGAGGCGGGGATGATTCTGGCGGCGCTGCTGTTTATCAGCCGCGTGGCTAGCACGACCACCGTGTCGCAAGTCACCGATGATTACGTGGAAGATGGGCGCGTGCACATTTTGCAGGATAAGGACATTCCGTTTTACGCGACGATCTTCCGGATTCATGGGCCGTTTCTATTCGGGGCTACGGAGAAGATTTTTGTGGTGACGGAAAATATTCGCGAGCTGCCGCCGATTGTGATTTTGCGTTTGCGGAACATGACGGCGCTGGACGCTACCGGGCTTTTCGCGATCGAAGAGGTGGCCCGGCAACTGCAAGCCAGCAAACGCACACTATTGCTTTGCGGCGCGCTGGAGCAGCCGGCGCAACTGATGCACCAAGCCGAATTTGAGGAAGTGGTCGGCGCCGAAAATATTTGCGAAAACGTGCAGGCGGCGCTGCGCCGAGCCGAGGAAATCTATGAGCGGCTTGAGGCGCAGCCTGCGAGCGTTTTACGTTGAAATTCGGCGCGATGTGCGGAGTTGCGACCAGTGCTGCTATTTGGCCGGCTCTGTGGCGGCGGCGCGAGCGCGGGCCTTGGCGATGAGCGCGTTGAAACGCGGATCGCCTTGCAGCGGCTTTAGGTCTGGATCGAGCAGCATGAGGGCGGCGGATTGCGGCGATGCGTCGTCGGATTTGCGCACATATTCGATGGCGGCGTCTTTCTTGCCTTGCGCCGCTTCTACGCACGCTAGGACGTACCAGACTTGCGACAGCAGATTCTGGTCCTTCGATTGCCGGGCGCGCTGGAGCGTATCCTGAAAAATTGTCTCGGCTTTGGCGGCTTGCTTTTCATCCGCCAGCACTAGCGGCATGGCGGCTGCTGCTTCGAGCGTCGACGGATCGTCCGGTCCGAGCGTGCGCGTGCGAATGTCGAAAACCTGGCGAATGCCGGTTTCTGCTTCTGCGAGCTTTCCTTCTGCTCTGTCGATGTCCGCTACGGTGGCGAGGCTCGCGGTGGTGGCGGGATCGTCGGGGCCGTGGGTGCGGCGGTTGATCTCTAGGATTTGATTCAAGAGCACGGCGGCCTCGGGAACGCGGTTGGTATTGCGATAGAGAAAGGCAAGAAAGTTCATGGAATCGAGTGTGTCAGGATGCTCAGGGCCCAGGACGCGGCGACGGATTTCCAGGGTCTGATTGAGTAGCGGCTCGGCCTGGGCGAATTTGCCGTCCGAGAGGTAGGCACTGGCTAGAGCGCCCATCGAATAGAGGGTGTCCGGGTGCTCGGGGCCGAGGACGCGGGTGCGCGCATCGATGAGCCGCTTCTCCAAGACCTGCGCCTGCGCGTACTTGCCTTCACTAAAGAGCGTGTCCGCGAGACCTTGCACGGAGAACAGCGTGCCTTGGCCGTCGGGACCGAGAACACGGGTGCGAAGATCGACAACCTGGCGATACATCGCCTCGGCTTGCGGATATTTATTTTCGGACTGGTAGATGCCGGCGACATTGCCCATAGCGCGCAGCGTGTCGGGATGCTCGGGGCCGAGGACGCGCTTATACGTTTCGAAGTTCTGGAAATAGAGCGCCTCCGCCTCGGGATACTTGAGGAGCTGTTTGTAGAGGTTCGCCAAATTGTTGATGGCCATCAGCGTGTCGGGGTGTTCGGGACCATGTACGCGGCGAGAAATATCCACTTCTTGCAAGTTGGCCTGTTCGGCTTCCTTGAGTTTGCCCTCTGCGCGGTAAACCAACGCGATATTGTTGAGCACGGGTACGAGCTGCGCTGCATCCGCGCCAAAAACGCGGCGCTGGATCTCGAGTACTTGCTTGTCGGTGGCCTCGGCCTGCGCGTATTTGCCTTCATACCAATAAGCCGAGCCGAGATGTACGAGCGTAAAGACGGTGTCGGGATTTTCGGGGCCGAGGATGCGGCGCTGGTCTTCTAGATTTTTGGCTAGAAGAGATTCCGCATCGGCGTATTGGCTTTGCTGCTCTTCGATCTGCGCGATAAGGCTGATGGTTTTTAGCGTCGCGGGGTCTTTCGGCCCCAGTGCGTCGCGCTGTAATTCGAGCGCGCGTTCGCACTGCTTGCGCGCCGCGGGAAAGTCCCCAAGGTCCAGGTACGTTTGACCAATCGTGTCGCGGATGGAGGCTTCGACTTCGGGCTGATTGGCAAATTTACCGCCGATACGCTCGGCGGCGCGATCGAGCGCGGTGCGGACTTTGATGTCGGGATCGGGGCGCGTGTTGGGAGTTGCTTGCGCGTCGGCGCTGGCTTGGGAAAGCAGATCCTTCTGCAGGAAATCGGCGACGGCTTGGGCCGTGGCGGTTTCGGCTTGCGCGCGGCGTTCGGCGCGGCGGGCGCGCACGGCTTGCCAGGTGCTGATTACGACGCCTACTAGCAGCGTTAGCAAGACTACGGCGGCGCCTACTACTAGCGCTTTATTGCGGCGCGTGAATTTTTGGAGCTGATAGGTGGTGCTTGGAGGCTGCGCGGCGATCGGTAGATCGTCGAGGTAGCGGCGAATGTCGGCGGCGAGTTCGGCGGCCGAACCGTAGCGGCGCGATCTATCTTTTTCGAGAGCTTTGGCGACGATGGTTTCGATATCGCCGCGATACGCGCGATTGATGGAACTGAGTTTCGCGGGATCCACTTGCTGGATGGTCTTGACGATCTCGGTCATGTGCCGCGAGACGTCGTAGGGCAGCTTTCCGGCGAGCAGCTCGTAGAGAATCACGCCGAGAGCGTAGACGTCGCTGCGCGTATCGAGTGCGTGCGGATCGGCCATCACCTGCTCGGGGCTCATGTAGGGGAGCGTGCCGACGAGTTGGCCGACGTCGGTCTGGCGCGTCATCTGCATGTCGCCATCGGTGACGCGCGCCAAACCGAAATCGAGAATTTTCGGTTGGCCGTGCTCATTGACGAGAATGTTGGCTGGCTTCAGGTCGCGATGGATGATGCCGCGCTGGTGTGCGTGTTCGACGGCTTCGCAAATCTTGATCATCAGCGCCAGGCGCTGGCGCGTGTTCAGCTTTTCGGAATTGGCGTAAGCGACTAGGGGCAAGCCGTAAACGATTTCCATCGCGAAGAACGGCTGCGTGCCGAAGCCGCTATCCGCGGTGCCGGCTTCGTAAATTTCACCGATGCCGGGATGGTGAAGGCGGCCGAGAGTTTGAAATTCGCGCTCGAAGCGGCGCACTAATTCGGGGCTGGCGAATGCAGTCTTTAGAACTTTGATCGCTACTTTGCGGCGCGGCTGGTCTTGCTCGGCTTCGTAAACGGCGCCCATGCCGCCTTCGCCCAGCAGGCGGACGATGCGGTAGTTGCCGATTTTGGTAAATTTGCGATCGGTGGAGGGTGGAGTCTGGGTGGGCGAAGATCCGTTGATGGTAAGAGTGCGCTCGAGATCCGGTGGCTCGGGCTGAGCGTTCGAGGGCTTGGGTTCGTCGAGCATTGGATCTAATTTCCCGTCATACGGAATCGCGCGCAAGTATAACCCAGCGCGGAGCGTGCGGTCGGGGCGCTTTCCTTCGCGTGCGGACGTTCGGACTAACGATTCGGTGGCCTTTTGGGCAGCATCCGGGTACGCCGCAAGAAGATGCCACGCTAAAGCGCGCCGCTACGAAACCAGTGCGTCGCCTCAGGCAACGCTCTGGTCGCCTATTGGGATTTCGGGAGGGCTAGCAGCGGCGGAGGGCGGCGGTGTTTGGTGGCTTGTTCGTAGCTGTAGGTGATTTCGAGAAGTAGTTTTTCGGACCACGGTCGGCCTAGGAATTCGATGCCTACCGGGACGCCTATCGCGGCCGTTGGAGTTGGCGGCGAAAAGCCCCCTGGTACGACAATCGAAGGGAAGCCGGTGACTGCTCCCAGAGCGCCGTTGCGTTCGACCTGGGTTTCGCCGATGGGCACTACGAGGCGTTTCTGATGCGGGAACACGATCGCATCTAGCCGCTCATCGGCCATGAGCTTCATTACGCGCTGCTGCAACTCGGCGCGCTTTTGCAGGCGCTGACGATAGTTGTCGTCCATCTCCAGGGATTCTGCTTTAGTGAGGCTGTCGCGGATATTTGGATGAAACTTGCCGGAGGCGATGATTTCTTCGAGTGATTTTACGGGCGCGTTGCCTGCGGCTAGATACGCGTTGATGGCCGGCTTCAATTCGTAGAGATGTACGCTGATGTCCGACGTAATCTTGCCGCTCTCGAGATCTGGGGTATTCAGCTCGACTATCGTTGCGCCGGATTTTTTCAGATCTTCGAGCGCTTGGTTGGCGATGCGATTGACTTCTTCGTTGACGGGCGCGGTGCCGAAGAAACTGCGTAGTACGCCGATGCGCTTGCCTTGCAAGCGATCGGCTTTCAGGAATTTCGTGTAGTCCTGCTCGGTGTTGCCGGCGCTGCGTGCTGTTGCTGGATCGCTTGGGTCATCGCCGACTAGCACGTTTAGGATTTTCGCTGCGTCGGTGACGGTGCGGGCTAGCGGACCGGCGGCGTCTTGCGTGAATGAATACGGGATTATGCCGGCGCGGCTGACTAGACCGAGAGTGGGGCGGATTCCGACCAGGCTGTTGGCTGAGGCTGGCGAGCGGATGGAATTGACGGTGTCGGTGCCGATGCCCGCCATTGCGAAATTGGCGGCTACACCTGCGCCGGTGCCGCCGCTCGAGCCGCCGGGGGTACGGGTTAGGTCGTAGGGATTGAGCGTTTGCCCTTGGATCGAGCTGATTGTTTCGCCCCAGATGGCGAATTCATGCAGGTTGACCTTGGCTAGGATGATTGCGCCAGCTTCGCGCAATTTCTGAGTGATGGCTGCGTCGGTGGCGGGAGTGTAGCCCTTGAGACTGAGTGAGCCGCCGGTGGTGGGCATGTCTTTTGTGTTGATGTTGTCTTTCAGCAGGATTGGGATTCCGTGGAGCGGGCCTACGAACTTTCCGGTTTTGCGGAAGTGTTCGTCTAGTGCGCCGGCTTCTTTTAGGGCGTTGGGATTGAGATAGATCACTACATTTAGTTTTGCGCCGGCTTGGTCGTCTGCGTGGATGCGATCTAGATAGGCTTGGACTAACTTTACCGAGGTTTGCGCGCCGGATTTGTAGGCGGCTTGGACCTCGCTGATGGTGGCTTCATTGAGATGAAATGGTTTGGTGGGATTTTGTGCGGCGGCGTTGTTCGCGATCAACATGGTCGTTCCAAGCATCACGAGGCGCGTGAATTTCATGTGTTGGCTGCGTTTTACTCTCGGAGCTGCGTGTACGCTGGCATTCGAGCGATCATATAACTGGTTACGCGCAGTTCAAAATTGGAATGCGGATGGGTTGGGGATTTGATTGTGCCGAATATTTGGGATCGGGTTACTTCGGCGGGCGCAGCAAGCGGCGCCCCTACGGGAATACGTGTGATGGCGCGCGATTTTGTCCGAGTGGCTCGAGTTCTAGCTCGGGGCGGAACGTCAAAGGCGCCGGCAGGGACGCCGGCGGTACTTTACTGGTTCGAGATTTTCGCTGTGGTGCCGTCGAATTTCGTTATGTGGACTGTGAATTTTTCGTTGTAGGTTTGGGTGCGATCTCTCAGGACGCTTAGGGCTACGGCTTCGCCGAGCAGCAGCGAGATGTCTGTGTCAGTGCGCCAGTGGATGCCGGCGTGGACGCCATGGCCAAAGCTTACGTTGTGGCCCAATTTATTTAGCTCGCCATTTACGGTTAGTTGGCCGGCGTCGGCGCCTGTGTAGGGATTCAGCGTTAGGCCATCGTCGCTGGGGATCACCGGATTCGGGATTACGTAGCCGCCGTCGAAGAAAAATTTCAGCACAGTGATGCACGCGCCGCCGACGCAACCGTGGCCGGTGGGATAAGAGGGATGCGCGGGCGAGCCTTCGGGGAAGGCTTGCGAGAGCAGCCAGGTGCCGTATTTATTGAAGCTCTGTTGCAGACCTTGAGAATTCAGGATCACGTTGCTGAATTTAGCGTCGGTCTCCGCGGCTTGACCAGTTTTGATCAAGTGCACCAGGCCCGCGTTTGCCTCGGGGCGGGCGCGCAAGTGCACCTGCCATTTCTGGAACCAGACGGCTTTCAGCGCGCGCGTGGCTACTTCGGCGAGCGTTGCGGCGAAGTCCGGCGCTCCGAAAGTGCCGAAGCCATTTTCGGTCTTCGAGCCGATGTAGGGATTGCCGGGATTGAATGGCGCGTTGAGCGAGCTGAGCACCAGATAAGCCGTGAAACAGGCTTGATAGAGGACATCGACGTGCGTCCACGCGGCCAGGCTGCGGCCATCGTGGAGATAACGCGGTTGTGAATCGGGCGTGTTTGTTTGGCCGGTACTGATGCCGTTTTGCACGGATAGCCAACTGCCGAAGTCGGTCATGAAATCGATGTTCGGGAGATAGGTAATCGATTGCTGGCTGATCGGCTGCGCGCCGAGCGTAGTGGGCGTTACGTAAAGTTGAGAGAGGTAGGGACCGAGCGCTTCACCGGGGAAGATGCCGCGGAAAAGCAAATCGGGGGTTACCTGGTTGGCGGCGTTTCTTGGGCCTTGGTAAACCGAGAGAGAGGACATTTCCGCGGCGGCGGCGTTGGCGATGGGATTGGAATCGTATTGCGTGAAGGGAACATCGCGGAGTAGCGAGGCCCAATAGTGCTCGAGGAGTTCTGCGGCGTTGAGATCGCTGGATAGTGCGGGAGCTGGCGGAACCAGAGGGGCGCCGAATTGATAGGCGTCGGTGCCCTCGAGATCGAAGGCGAATCCGCCTTGCGGGCCGTTGAGAGTACGCGGGCCGCCCATGATGATCTTTTCGAAGTCTTGCGATTCGCCGGAGTTTAGCGCGTTGATTAACGCGGCGAAGGAGTTTAGATCGACGCGGCCGAAAGCATCGTGAGGAAGGCATTTGGTGTACGTGTTGGCTTGATCGGGATAGCGTTGCAGGTCGCCGTTGGTCGGATGATTGGGAATGGGGACGGCGCGCTCTTGGAGCGCGATCTTGGTGCGCAGTTCGAAGGCTTCGTTGGCGCGCCGTGGGCCTGTGGGCGCGTTTTGTTGCGCCGCGGCAATCGATTCCTTCGCGCCGAGCAACGGCTTCAGGCCGACGGCGCTTACCGTGGCTGCGGCCATGGCGGCGCCTCGGACGTTGCGCAGAAACGCGCGGCGGCTGCCGGTGGATTGCGAATCGATCCGAGTGGACTCAGTTTTATCGGCTGATTTCTGGTTGTTCATGGACGCACTCCCTAGGGACACTTGCTCTTTGGGTTTGAGGGTAGCGGGCGGTTTACGTGGTTGATACTGAACTTGAGGATAGAAAAAGTGCTGGTACTAGGTTTCAGGAATGCTGGCGGCCGAGTGGCGAAGTGTGTGCGCGTTGCTTGCCTTATCTCTGAGCGCAGCGTAGGATGATTTTCGTTGTTCCTGCCTGTTTCTCCATTCTGGACGCTCTGGTTGGGGGAAACTTGCGAGCGGGCTGCTGGGATGCTGCGCTAAAGCGCACCGCTACGAAAGCTTGGTGCGCGATTTTTTTGCGAGGGAAATTTGGGGAAGAAAGAAATTGCGGTGGTCGGGGCCCAGTGGGGCGACGAGGGCAAGGGGAAAGTTGTCGATTATCTTGCCGGGGCCTTTGATTATATTGCGCGCTCGCAGGGCGGGCATAACGCCGGCCATACCGTAATCGTCGGAAATCAGAAATTTGTGCTGCAGCTAATTCCTTCTGGAATTTTGCGGGCTGGGAAGAAGTGCGTGATCGGGCCGGGTACCGTGGTGGATCCCGCGGCGCTGGTGGCGGAAGTCGAAAATCTGCGGAAGGCTGGGATCGAATGCCGCGGGCGACTTTTTCTTAGCGATCGGGCGCACCTGATTTTTCCTTATCACCGCGATATGGACAAGGCTGCAGAGTCGGCGCGCGGTGCGGCGAAAATCGGCACTACTTCGCGCGGGATTGGGCCTGCCTACGAAGATAAAATGGCGCGGCGCGGGATTCGCGTCGGGGATTTGCGCGATGAGGAGAAATTTCGCGAGAAACTCGAGCGCGTGATTATCGAGAAGGACGCGATCAGCCGGGCTACTTACGGCCAGCCTTTGCAGACGGCGGAATTGCTGGAAAGCTATTTGGAGTTGGGCGCGTTCATCAGTGGATTCATTACCGATACGGCTGTGCTCCTGAATCGGGCGATCGATATGGGCGCGTCGGTCCTCTTTGAAGGCGCGCAGGGTACGATGCTCGATATCGACCACGGAACATATCCTTACGTGACGTCGTCGAGCGCCACTTCCGGTGGCTGCTCGACTGGGCTGGGCGTGCCTCCTACGCGCATTACCGGCGTGGTGGGCGTGACGAAGGCTTACACCACGCGCGTCGGCAGCGGGCCATTTCCCACCGAGATGCCCGACATCGAAGCCGGCGATATTCGAAATCGCGGAAATGAATTTGGGGCGGTCACTGGTCGGCCGCGGCGCTGCGGATGGCTGGATCTCGTCGTGTTGCGATATGCGAAGATGATCAACGGGATCGATTCGCTGGTGGTGACGAAGATGGATGTCTTCGATACGCAGCCGGAAATTCAAATTTGTATCGGCTACCGTTACAAGGGGCAGCTGATCGATGAGATGCCCGCGGAAGTGGAAAATTTCGCCGCGGTGAAGCCGGAATATAAAACGCTGCCCGGCTGGATGAAACCTACGCCGCCGATCCGCGATGAAAAAGATTTGCCACAAGCGGCGCGCGAGTATTTGAGATTCATTTCCGAGTCGCTGGAGGTGGAGATTGGCATGATCTCCACGGGGCCTGAGCGCGACGCCACGATTGTTCCTTCCGGTACGAAGATGGCTTCCTGGTTGTAGCTGCCGATGCTGTCCTTTGAAGCTGCACGCGAAAAAGTGATTGAGATTGCGCGGGCGCGCCGCGAGGCGGGGCTGGCGCGGGGCGCGCACGAGACGATCGATATCGTGCGTGATCCTACTGCCGCGCTCGGGCGCATTTTGGCGCAGGAAGTGTCTACCGACCGCGATTATCCGCCGTTTGATCGCGCGATTCGTGATGGATTTGCGGCGCGGGCGGCGGATGTGGCTCACGTGCCTGCACGATTGAAGTTGATCGGCGAAAGCAAGGCGGGGGCCGCATTCGCCGGCGAAGTCGGCGCGGGCCAGTGCGTGCAGATCATGACTGGAGCGCCGGTGCCACGGGGCACTGATGCTGTGGTGATGATCGAATATACGAAGCAGGACGGCGACGCAATTGTTGTCGAGCGGGCCGGACGCGCTGGGGATTACATCGTGCCGGCCGGCAGCGAGGCGCACCGCAACGAGACGGTTTTGTTGCGCGGCACGCGGCTTGGCTACGCGGAATCGGCCATGGCTGCGCAAGTGGGTGCAACGCGGCTCGAAGTCTACTCGCGACCGCGGGTGGCGATTCTCTCCACTGGCGACGAACTGATTCCGGCTGACGGCACGCCGGGGCTTTTCGAAATTCGCAACAGCAACAGTGTTTCCCTGAGCGCCCAGTGCGCGCTATCTGGCGGGGAACCCATCCGGCTTGGCAAGGCGTCTGACCAGAAAGCGGAACTCCGCGAGTTAATCGAACGTGGGTTGAATGAAGATGTGCTGATCCTCAGTGGAGGCGTTTCGGCGGGCAAGTACGATTTGGTGGAAGATGTTCTTCGCGAATTGAAGGCTGAGTTTTTTTTCGATGCGGTGGCGATTCGTCCGGGACGGCCTGTGGTTTTTGGGGTTTGCCGCGACAAGTTGGTATTCGGGCTGCCGGGCAATCCGGTTTCCACCATGGTCACATTCGAAATTTTGGCGGCGCCGGCGCTTGAGATTCTTGGCGGATCCGCGGCGCGGCCGCTGGCGTTTTTCAAGGCGCGGTTGAAGTACGAAATCACCGAGAAGCCCGGGTTGGCGCATTTTCTTCCGGCCCGCGTGGCATTTCCTACTGGCAAGGAATCGAGCCGGGCGCCGGGCGATTCGGCTGTCGATGCCACCGTCGAGACCGTGCATTGGCAGGGATCGGGCGATATTGTGGCGCTGGTGAATGCGAATTGTTATTTGGTGGTGCGGGAGAAGGAGGACCGGATCGCGGCTGGAACTTGGGTGGATGTAATGCCGCGCCGCGGATACTTCTGATCAGCGCGGTGCTCTGGTTAACGCAATTTGAGCTTATCGACGTAGACTCGATACCAATCGGTGGAGATCGCTTTTTGGGCTTCTGCTAAATTCATTCCGTTTCTGCAGACTTGCTCGTGCAGATAGTTTTCTACCTTGTCTTTGTCGTGCGCGCCGCCGTCTGGGATCGAAGTGTGATAAGGCTCGGGCCAAAGATTTTTAGGGTCTGTCGGATTGCCGCCGATTTCTAGCGGAATCAGATGATCTTCTTCGTAGTCGCGCATGTCGCGATCGGTGTCATTGTATTCGTCAAAGCCTTCGCGCTTGAGCCGGTTCGTATAGCTTGACGGCGGGCGCTCGGATTTTGTGCTCCAGTTGGGATTGCAGATCGTTTCGTGGATATTTTCTTGCGTGATTTCGGGATTGATCGCGCCGGGTGTGATGTTCGGAATCGGATAAATGTCGGACGGCCCGACACGGCCGACCCGCGTTTCCGGCGCGGGAGCCAGAGCGCTTGACTCGCGGATCACGTACCAGATCGCGATGGCCAGAAGGACGAGTGCGAGCACGCTGAGAAGATGACGGGTCGATGCGGTCATGCTGTCTGCGAAGGTCCTTCCATTCTTGCCGCGTTCACGGCGTTGCAGTATAGCGCCATGGCGCGCCATCGCTTTTCCGAATCCGCGAATTCGTGCTAGCGTGATTCTCGTGCTTCGCGATCACGTAGAATTGCAGCGCGCCTGATGGCCAAGCTTTCTCATTACGATTCTTCGGGAAACGTGCACATGGTGGACGTTAGCGCCAAGGCTCCGACTGCGCGCGTGGCGGCCGCTCATGCTTTCGTGCGCATGAAAACGGCTACGGTGCGGGCAATTCGCCGCTTGAAAAATCCCAAGGGCGACCCGCTGGAAGTGGCGCGAATCGCCGGAATTGCCGCAGCCAAGCGCACTTCGGAGCTGATTCCGCTTTGTCACCCCCTGGCATTGACTCACGTGGATGTGGCCGCGAAGGTGTGCCAGAATGGAATTGAGATAGTTTCCCGGGTAGCTACCACCGGGCCGACCGGCGTCGAGATGGAAGCGCTGGTGGCTGCGGGTGTGGCCTCGTTGACGATCTACGACATGTGCAAGGCGCTCGAAAAGGGCATGGAAATCACGGATTTGTATCTGCTCGAAAAAACGGGCGGGAAAAGCGGCGAGTACCGGCGGGCGGGCGCGCGTGCAGGCGGCACGGGCGTAGCTGCTCGTTCGAAATCGGCGAAAAAACGGCGATGAAAGACGTCAAAGTTCTCATCGTGGACGACAACCCGCTCATTCTCGAGCTGCTGATGAAGAATCTCGAGCCGATCTGCGAAGTGCGCGCGGCTGCCGATGGCGGTGATGCGCTGCTGAAGATTGTGGATGAGCCGCCCGATCTTGTTCTTTGCGATTACAAAATGCCGGGGCTTGATGGGCGGCAGCTTTACGAAAAATTGCGCGTGCGCGAGCAGACGCGGCACATTCCGTTTATCTTTCTTGCCAGCCGGACGGACATCGAGGAAAAATTGCGGCCGTTGGTGGAAGGCGTCGAGGAATTTATTCCCAAGCCATTTTTTGTGAAGGATCTGGTTCGCAGCGCGAAAAAAGTTGTCGATCGCTTGCAGCTTGAGAAATTGCAGAATCGCGCGACGCGCCCCGGCGTGATTCAAGGCCGCTTGGAAGAAATGGGCATGATGGACTTGATGCAGTCGCTCGAGATGGGGCAGAAGTCTTGCCGCTTGACGGTGCGACATGCGGGCGAAATTTGTGAAATGTTCTTTGGCGCGGGGCAGTGCAAGGATGCGCGGCTGGGTTCGCTTGAGGGCGAGCCGGCGGTGTTTGGCACGTTGCGCTGGACGGATGGGGAATTTGAGATTGATTTTAATGTGGCGCCTAGCCGCGAGACTATCACACGCTCGACAACTGGGCTTTTGATGGAAGGGATGCAGTATTTGGATGAGACGGCTCGCGATGCTGCTGATAGTGCTGTGGAAGATGGCGGCGAACCTGTGGCGCATTAGTACGCCGCAATTTCGTTTTCTAAACTCACATTGTCATTCGCCGGAGAAAGATGCCGCCCTAAAGGGCGCCGCTACGTTTCATGCGCGTTGCGATCATCACAATTAGCGATACGGTTTCGCGCGGCGAGCGCGAGGATAAATCTGGCGTTGCTCTTGAGAAACGCTGCGGCGAGCTCGGCTGGAAGGTCGTCGCCAGACACGTCGTTGCCGATGATTTGGCCACGATTCGCGATCTGCTCGTGCAGCTTGCGGACTCTGCCACCGTCGATTTGATTCTGACCACCGGCGGCACGGGCATCGGGCCCCGTGATGTGACGCCCGAGGCTACCGCCGCTGCTGCCGAAAGACTTCTCCCCGGACTCGGCGAAAGAATTCGTGCACTTACCGGGCAGAGTTTTCCGCGCGCCTATCTTTCGCGTGCTACCGCCGCAGTCCGGGGCCAAGTGCTGTTCCTGAATCTCCCCGGGAGTCCGAAAGGCGTGGTGGAGTGTCTTGACGCGGTCGCAGATCTATTGCCGCATGCGGCGGAAGTCCTGCGAGGCGCAAGGCACGATTAGGATTGTGGTTTGCCGGTGATTGCGCTTAGGGCTTGATTGGCCCATTCCTTTGTTGTGGCATCGGTCGAGCTATCTTTCGCCATTTTGACTAATGCTGGGACGGCGAGTAGGCGCTGTTCGCGCGTCAGCATTCCCGATTCTGCCAGGCTGCATGCGGCACGCTCGCGGACTTGCTTGGCTGGATCGTTTTGAAATTCGTCGAGTAGCGGGGCAATGGTGCCGTCGCTGCCTAGATGGGCTAGTCCTTCCACTGTCCAGTAGCGCGTTTGTTCGTCGGAATCGTGTAGGTGCGCGAGGAGCGTGGTGAGAGCCGCATCCGGCGCGATACCGCGATTGCCCAACGCGCCCAGCATCCAGAGGGCCCAGCCGCGGCTTTTCGGATCGGTTTGCGCTACCTGGCGTAGATGTGCGGCGCTACGTTCGGTTTTCGCTACGTTGTAAACGGCCAGATAAACTTCGAGGGCTGCGGCGCGGGCGTTTAGATCGTGATCGTTGAGCGCGGTTTGTAGCGTGCCGGTGAGTTCGGGCGTGAGTTTCAATCGGCCGCGCCAGGTTTGTGCGCGTTCGGTGACGAGTGTTGCCGCGCGCAGGTCGCGATTGATTGTCGCGTTCATGAGCAGCTCGGCTTGCTGCTGGCCTGATAATCCCGAAAGTTTCGCAGCGGGCAGATCGAAATCTGACGACGCTGGCGCGGCCGGCACGGGCTCACCACCTACGGTGATGAAGCCGGCCAGGCGCGCCCAGGCGGCGCGTACGGAGCCTGGCGCCAGCGCGACCAGCAGGACAAATGCGGCGCAGCTTGCGAAAAATAGTTTGTGTGATTTATTGCGGCTGCTGTCGCGGAATTCGGCGGATTTTTCCCGCACTGCTGCTGCGCGACATGTTTCGTCGAGTGCCATTCCTTCCCCCCGTTTCTCACCTTTTAGGTTACGGGAGGTTGTCGGTGGTCGCAATTGTACGGTGGGTCAGTTGTTGTCGATTTGCTACGCGCGGGGGACCTGTACCAATGGCCAGTGAATGCGGCTCACTTCAATTTCTTCGGGCGCTGCTTGCACGTTTTGTAGGGGAGCGGGTTTATCTCGCTCCCGGGTTACGGTTAGGTTTTGGTGTTTACCGCGGACGACGAATGAGCGGCGTTTCCGATGGGGCCGAACACCAAAACCCACAGCCAAACCGGGAGGGGGATGAACCCCCTCCCCTACAAATGCAACGGCCAATTCAGCTACGCTGGCTTCACGGTTAGTTTTTCGGTCCAACGCACCGTTGCGGTCATTTGCATGACTATGAATAGCGTGAGGATGGCGCCGATGGTGATCGACAGGCCGGTGAAACCTTCGAAGAAGAAGGCGTAGGAGAAGAGCACTAAATAAATTAATTGGATCAGGCCTGCCACTCGGAACGCGAAGCGCGGATTCACCACTCGCCGCAGATAGCTCACCAGCAGAAAAATTGAGACGGCGGAGCAGATTGCAAATGCTGCGTGGATTGAAATGTGATCGGCCAAATATGCCAGCAGGACGTGAAACGAGAAGAATGTGCAGGCCAGGAAGAAATAATGCATCGGATGCAAATCGATCCCGCGCACGGTGCACAGAATGAAGAGCAAAAAGAAGAAAAAGAACAGCGAGACGGGCGCGAAGAAGCTGATGCGCTCAACCAAAGGTCCCGGCTGCAATTTTTGCGGCATGATCAGCACGATCGGATAGCCGGAAACCAGATCCTTATATTCCCAAGTTAGAACGGCGCCGCCGCGATGGGTGCCCGCGTACGTGGGCGATAGGCTGTTGCTGGCGAAATCGTAGTCCTGAAAGTTCGTGCCGGCATCGAGGCGGAAATTGCGGACCTGATTTACGGAATCGCCGAAGCTGTACGTCCAGCGATCCAGTCCTTGCGACAAATAGTGGACAGCCAGTTCGCCTTCGCCGCCGGCGGGAAGATCGGCGAAAGCGGTTATGGAATTTTTATCGTGAGAGAGTTCGAGCGGGCGGCCGTCGAGAGTGATGCTGATGTCGTCGTACTGAGCTTTCTCGGCGGGGAGCGGAAACAAGAAGACGACATTTTGTTGGCGATCGCTGGGATTGCGGAATTTGAATTTGCCGTCGAACGAGACGTGATAGGTGCTGTACCAGAGCAGTCCTTTTTTTCGGGGATCGTAGCGGAACGTGGCGTTTATGCTGCTGCTTTCGAGTGGCGCGTTGAACCAGCGCAGCTCGTTTTTCGTGACTTCGACGCTCTCGTTGTTGGTTTTCTTGGTTTCGGTGACGGGGACTGTCGCGCTGTAATGCGCGAACGGCGGCGACTGGCTTTGCACCGTGCCCCAGTTGGTGGAGACGCGCGAATGAAGTTCTTCATCCGTGGAATTGGTGCGGTAGGAAACTGTGGCGCCCAGGATCATCCAGGCGATTGAGGTGCAGACGAAGATGAAAATGATTGCGGCGATGCGCTTGGTCATTTTGATGAGCTCCTTGGATTGTGGTGTTCAGCCCTCCGCCGCAGGGAAGAGAATGGCAGATTCGCTCCTCGTTGTCAAGTACTTTGTAATACAAAGTAATCGGCGTGCGAAGATTATCGGCGACCTACAACGATTAAAGGCGGGCCGAAAAGAGGGCCGAAAGGCGGGCGGGACTTCACGGCAAGGCCCGCTCCTACAACGGCAACGGCGGGGCCGAAAAGCGGGAGGGTCTCAAGAACCCTCCCCCTACTGTAGCGGGCTTTTCGCGGTTTTAGGCCAGAGTACGCCTTGGTCCTTTGTGGTTACTTTGGCTAGGCCTTTGTAATTGAATTTTTGTACGCGTTGACCGCGGAAGGTTTCGCCGGTGAAAATATTTCCCTTGGAATCCGTGGCTATGCTGTGGACGGCGTAGAATTCGCCGGGTTGGCGGCCGCCGTCGCCGAAGCTGGTTAGCACTTCCATCGTGTGGCGATCTAGGATGTGAATTTTGTCGTTCGAGCCATCGGCCATGTAGATGAATCGCTGTTGCGGATCTTGTGAGAAGGCGATATCCCAGACAGAGCCTGCGCCGAGCGTGTTGGTGTAGTAGTAGTATTCGTTCACGTAAGTTCCATCCGGCTTGAAAATTTGCACGCGATCATTCAGGCGATCGCAAACGTAGAGCAAATTATCATTGGAAAGAACGGCGCAGTGGACGGGATTGCGGAATTGCGCGGCGTTTTTCGTACCGGCTACGTAGGGGCCGAGATCTTCGTCGGTGGGCGGCTTACCGTAGGCGCCCCAGTGGCGTTTGTATTTTCCAGTCTGGTAGTCGTAAACGATGACGCGGTGATTTCCGTAGCCGTCGGCGATGTAGGCGTCTTTGGTGGCGGCATCGAACCAGATTTTCGCCGGGCCTTTTAGATTTTCGAGATCGTTGCTGCCTTTGCTGCTGCTGGATTTTCCGATTTGCAGCAGGAATTTTCCCGCGGGCGTAAATTTCAGAACCATGCAGTCACGATACGGAGCTGGCGCGGCATTTGCCGCGGGAGCTGAACCGGCCGGCGGCGCGAGCGGGCCTGCGTTGCCGCCTAACCATACATTTCCGTCAGGATCGATCGCGATGCCGTGCATCGATTGCGGCCAATCGTAACCGTCGCCTGGGCCGCCCCAATGATTGAGGAGATTGCCGGCCTCATCGAATTCCAGAACTGGCGGGGCTGGGACGCAACATTCCGAGGCGGGCGGATTTGATGTGGCCCAAATCTCCATTGGCTCGAGTGTGTTGGGGCGATGCGTGATCCAGATGTGATCCCAGGAATCCACCGCGACGCCGCTGACGTTGCCGAGAATCCAGTGATTCGGCAGCGGCTTCGGCCACATGGGATCGACTTCGAATCGCGGCGCTTCGGGTGCAACGGCGCCGGCGGCGCGCGCGTTGCTGAGATGGAATACAATCGCCAGGACTGCGAGAGCGATGATGATTTGCGCCGCTAGTGCGCGTGCCATGCGGGTCATTTGTGTCTCCTGCGAATCGCGAAATTGGCGCACGTATAGTCGCGCACGCGCGAGAATAGGGCAATATGGATTCGCGAGGAGAATTCGAGAACTTCCAATCGCACTTCGGATCCTGGCTGAGGGGAATTCGCTTTCGGTGCAAGTTCCCAGCGCTAAAGCGCTTGATATCATTCGACGCTTTTTCGGAGCGCTGAAGCGCTCCTCCCTCGCATGAATGCGGGGGCTTCCACCGTCCGACAAACCCAATCACCATGAAATTAGGAAAACACGTTTGTGTTGGCGACGCAGCCTCGCAAAACGCCGCGGTGTTATGATTCTGCGATGCGACTACTTGGCTGGAATGCTTGCGTTGTTGCGTTCGTGTGTTGCGTTTGCTGCGTGTCTCTTGTGGCGCAGTCGTCGGGCTCACTGGAGTCGCGGCGCAAGGCTTTGAATGACCTCTTAGCTGAACATTGGGAATACCGGTTGCGCAGCAGTCCGCTTTTTGCTTCCTTCATCGGCGATAAACGGTGGAACGATCGCCTGGACGATTACTCGCAGGAGGCCATCGACAAAAATCTGGCGGAGACGCGGAAATTTCTGGATCGCTTCGAGGCCATCGATACTGCGGGATTTCCCGAGCAGGAGGCGCTCAATAAAATTTTGATCGTGCGTGATCTTCGGCTGGATCTGGATGGAGCGAAGTTCAAGCCCTGGGAAATGCCGGTGGACCAGCAAAATGGCATCCAGATTTCCTTGCCGCAGATGGTGAATACGCTCTCGTTCGCGTCGGTGAAGGACTACGAAGATTATATTGCGCGGCTCCGGCAGATGCCGCGCTTGTTGGATCAGAATATCGCGCAGATGCGCAAAGGCATGAGCGATCATCTGATGCCGCCGCGGTACCTCTTGGAGAAGGCTGCCGTCCAGAGCAATGCGATCGCGATCGAGGCGCCGGAAAAATCGCATTTCGCCGAGCCTTTCTTCAAGTTTCCCGCGAGCGTTCCGGCACCCGATCAAAAGCGGCTGCGCGAAGCCGGTCTTGCCGCGGTGAAAGATTCCGTGCTGCCCGCGTATGTGCGTTTCACTGCGTTTATCCGCGACGAGTATGCTCCGAACGGCCGCAGCGAGCCCGGCATCTGGGCGCTACCTGACGGCGCTGCGCGTTATCGCTTCGATGTCCGACACATGACTAGCACCGATTTGACTCCGGATGAAATTCACGCGATCGGACTGACGCAGGTGGGCGAAATCGATGCGGAGATGCTGGCCGTCGCGCACAAACTCGGCTTCAAGGATTTGGCCAGCCTGAACGAGCACATTAAAAGTGAGCGGCGGTTTTACGCCACTTCCGGCCAGCAGGTGCTCGATTTGTATGCCGGTTACGCGCGCGAGATGGAAGCGGAACTGCCGAAGCTCTTTGGCCGTCTGCCGAAAAGCAAGCTGACGGCAATTCCGATGGAAGTTTCGCGATCGAAAGATGCCGTGCCGGCCGATTATACGAGCGGCACCGCGGACGGATCGCGTCCCGGACATATCAACGTGAATGAGTGGGATCCGGAACATCGCCTGACACTCAATATCGAAGCCATCGCCTACCACGAAGGAATTCCCGGCCATCATTTGCAACTTTCGATCGCGCAGGAACTCACCGGCCAGCCGGCTTTCCGGAAATATGAGGATTACACGGCGTTCGTCGAGGGCTGGGCTTTCTATTCCGAGCGGCTGGGGAAAGATGTCGGGCGCTATCAGGATCCGTATAGCGATTATGGGCGGCTCGAAAATGAAATGTGGCGCGCGATCCGCCTGGTGATTGATACCGGCGTGCACGAGAAGCATTGGTCGCGCGAGCAGATGGTCGAGTACTTTCATCGTTACACGGCGATGGATGAGCCGAATGTGCAGAGCGAAGTGGATCGTTATATCGCCTGGCCTGGCCAAGCGCTGGCCTACAAACTTGGGCAGCTGAAAATTCTAGAGTTGCGCCAATATGCCGAGGAGCAGCTCGGCGATAAATTCGATATTCGCGCGTTTCACGATGAAGTGCTCGGTGATGGCGCGCTGCCGCTCGATGTGCTGGATAAGCGCATCCGCGATTTGGTCGATCAACAAAAGGCAGCCTCGCCGCGTTCTTCCGCGGGCGTCGACCCAAGCCCGCAAATACGCTCAAAATAAAATCGCCTCGTGATTCAATCAGATCGTTAGACCGCGTCAAAATTCGACAACGGGGTGGCTCGGCTTGGCGCGGTTGTGTTAGGATGCCCCGTTCATCGGCCTGATGCCACGCCAATACATCCCGATCATGATTTACGCGGTGCTCGCGGCCGCATTTCCTGCTGCTTCCCTGGCGGTTTTCAAGCTGATTCGGCCGGATAGCCGTGCCGATGGCGCCAAGCTCGAGCCCTACGAATGCGGCGTGCCGGCCGAGAGCGGCTCGCGCGGGCGCTACTCGGTGCGCTTCTATATCATCGCAATCCTCTTTGTTATCTTCGATGTGGAGATCACGTTTCTCTTTCCCTGGGCCATTCGCTATAGCTTCCTGGGAACGTACGGGCTGTTCACGATGCTGGTTTTTCTGGGCATCCTGATCGTTGGATATGTTTGGCTGTTTCGCAAGGGCGCGCTCGATTGGGAATGAACATCGCCTGGCTTGAGGGCTCGAACCGGCGGCGTTTGGGCGCGAAATTTTCAGGCGGGAATAGGAACTGGGCTTGCGGAAGCGCGCCGCGTGGCGCTGCTGGATTGAATCCGGAAGCTGGAATCCAAAAAACAAATGGCAGACGATCCGACAAATAAGGACGCCACCACTCCGCCGCCTGGTGGAGCGGGAGGCGCTGGCACGCCGCCGAAGGCTAACGAGCCGGCAGCCGTTCCTCCGGCTGCATCGGCGGAACCGGCTAAACCGGGCGAGGGTGCGAAGTCGTCCGAGCCTGCAAAACCTGCGGAAGCGGCGAAACCTGCAGAAGCGCCTAAACCCGCAGTGCCTCCGGCCGCGCCGGCTGCACCCGCTGCGGCAAAACCGGCTGCGCTGGCTCCTGCTGGCACTCCGCCAGCTGCAGCAAAACCTGCTGCTCCTGCGGCCGCCGCGGGAGCGCCCGCCGCGCCGAAACCTGCGCCGCCCGCAAAAGAACCACCCCCAAAGCCGGTACCGCTCGATAACGAATTGGTGCAGCGATTCAAAGCCCGCTTCGGAGCGTCGATCATCGAAGCGACGCTCGATCGCAAGCAAGCCATCATTCTCGTCGCAGCCGCGCAATGGCTCGAGATTTCGAAATATTGCCGCGAGGAAGAAAAATTCGATTATCTAGCCGATCTCACCGCGGTCGATTGGCCGAAACGCGAGAAGCGCTTCGATCTGGTGGCCAATCTTTATTCCTTCCCGAAAAATGAGCGGCTGCGATTAAAGGCGCATCTCGGCGAAAACGAAACCGTAAGCACGGTAATTCCAATCTGGCCCGTGGCGAACTGGCTTGAGCGCGAAATTTACGACATGTTCGGAATTCGCTTTGACGGCCATCCGGATTTGCGGCGCATTTTGCTGCCCGAGGAGTGGGTAGGATATCCGCTGCGCAAGGATTACGACATCCTCACGCAGGATAAGGCCTGGGTAAAAGAAAACCTGGGAATCGAAAGCGGCCAGTAACTATTTCATGGACCAGACCCGAAACAATTCGACCGCAGAAATCGAAACGACGGTGCTCGGCGCCGACGAAATCATTTTGAATATGGGCCCGCAGCATCCCTCCACGCACGGAGTGCTGCGCGTGAAGCTGAAGCTCGATGGCGAGCGCGTCGCGGCCTCCGAATGCATCATCGGCTACCTGCATCGTGGCGTAGAAAAAATCGCCGAGCATCGCAGCTATCAGCAATTCGCGCCTTACGTCGATCGCATGGATTACGTTGCCGCGGTTTCGAACGGCCTCGGTTATTGCGAGGCCGTCGAGAAACTGCTCGGCGCCGAAGCGCCGCCTCGAGCCCGCGTGGTGCGCACAATTCTTACCGAACTGCAGCGAATCGCCAGCCATCTCGTGTGGCTCGGCACTCATGCGCTCGATATCGGGGCGCTCACGCCGCTGTTTTATTGCTTCCGCGAGCGCGAAGAAATTCTGAAAATTTTCGAGAAGTATTGCGGCGCGCGTTTGACCACGCACGCTTTCCGCATTGGCGGCTTGCAATATGAGACCTACGACGGCTTCGAAGAAGAAGTAAAGCGCTTCTGCGAGGATTTCTCGAAGCGCGTTGGAGAATACGAAACGCTGCTCACCGAGAACCGCATTTGGCTCGGGCGCACGAAGGGCGTCGGCATTTTAAACGCCGTGGACGCGATTGCATTAGGTGTGAGCGGGCCGGTGCTGCGCGCGAGCGGCGTAAAGTGGGATATTCGCAAAGCGGCGCCTTACGCGGCCTACGATCAATATAAATTTGAAATTCCTGTGGGCAAGACGGGCGACACTTACGACCGGTACATCGTGCGCATGGAAGAAATGCGGCAATCGCGGCTGATTTGCCTGCAAGCGATCGAAAATATTCCCACCGGCGCGATTATGGCGCGCATCGGCAAAGTGCTGAAGCCCCCGCCGGGCGAGGTCTATCACGCGATCGAAGCGCCAAAAGGCGAGCTCGGCTATTACATCGTGAGCGATGGCACCACGCAGCCTTATCGCGTGCGCGTGCGGCCGCCGTCATTTATTAATTTGCAGGCGTTTGACAAAATGGCGCGCGGAAGTTTGGTTGCCGATGTGGTGGCCATTATCGGAACGATTGATATCGTGCTCGGCGAAGTGGATCGGTAAGCAGAGGAGCAGCATAGAAGATGCCGTTTGGGATTACGTTCGACGACATCCGCCAATACATCGCCCCAGTGATTTACGCGCTGGTGATTGTGGCCGTGCTGCCGTTGATGGCCGGCTACATCGTGCTGCTCGAGCGCAAAGTAATGGCGCACATGCAAGCGCGCATGGGGCCGATGCGTGTAGGCCCGCACGGCCTGCTGCAACCTATCGCCGACGCGGTGAAGTTGCTGCTGAAAGAAGACATCACGCCGAAAAACGCCGACGCGTTGATGTTCTGGCTCGCGCCGCTTTTGAGCGTCACGATGGCGCTGCTCGCTTATGCTGCGCTTCCGTTTGGTCCGGCGTTTCAAATCGCCGATCTCGATGTCGGCTTGCTTTTCATTCTCGCTATCAGCTCACTCGGAATTTACGGCATCGTGCTCGGCGGCTGGGCCTCCAATAGCCACTATTCGCTGCTCGGCGCGCTGCGCAGCGCCGCCCAGCTCGTAAGCTACGAAACAGCAGCCGGCCTGGCGCTCGTATCGGGCTTACTGCTCGGCGGCACTCTCTCGATGAAAGGCCTGGTCGAAGCTCAGGATTCGCAAGGCGTCTGGTTCGTCTTTGTCGCGCCATTTAGTTTTTTCATTTATTTGATCGCCTCGATTGCGGAAACGAATCGCGCGCCTTTTGATTTGCCCGAAGCGGAATCGGAACTCGTCGCCGGCTACATGACCGAATATAGCGGCTTCCGCTGGTCGCTCTATTTTCTGGCGGAATACGCCAACATGATCGTGGTCTCCGGGATCGCGGTCACGCTTTTCCTCGGCGGGTGGATGCGGCCGCTTTCAGGCGTGCATGCGCATATTTTCGGATTGCCTTACGAGCTGCTCGATCTGCTTCCGGCTCTGATTTTCTTCGGTCTGGCGGCGTGGTGCACGAAATTGGCGCTGCGTCAGGGCGAACAGATTCAGAAGATGGTGATGTTTTTGTTTGTCGGGCTGTTCGTGGTGCTGGGCGCGGTGATGGCTTGGTCGCTGACGTCGCCGTCGCTGATGCCTGGAATTCACGGCGCGTTTTGGTTCATCGTAAAAGTGCTCGTTTATCTGTACGGGTTCTTGTGGTTCCGGTTTACTTTTCCGCGCTACCGCTTCGATCAATTGATGAAGCTGGGCTGGCAGTTTCTGATTCCCTTGGCGCTGGTAAACCTAGTGATGATCGGCATCGCGATCGTTCTGGTGCAGCAATCGGGTTGGCCGCTGGCATTCGCAATGATTGCTGCAAATGTGGTGACGCTGCTTGCGGCGTTCTGGCTGGTGCGTCAGGGCGATAAGCCGGTGATCGTTGTGCTGCCGGTTGAAGATGAATTGCCGGACGCCGGACCGGGCGAAATTCGATGATGCTCGATTCCATTCTCTTTTATTTCTTCGCGGTGCTCGCGGTGGGCTCCGCGATTTTGATGGTCACGCGGCGCAACGCGGTACATAGCGCCGTTTTTCTGATTTCGACGCTCCTCGCGACGGCCGGAATTTTTCTGCAGCTGCAGGCTGAATTTTTGTTTGTAGTGCAGATCATTCTGTACGTCGGCGGCATCATGGTGCTGTTCGTCTTCGTGATTATGCTGGTGAATCTCGATGTAGCCGTGCGGCAGATGAAATTTAACCGCCAATCGTGGGTCGCTGGCCTACTGGCGCTGGTTCTCGGCGGGCTGGCCGTCGTGGTTTATCGCAGCGGCGGCGGGGCTTTCAACTTAATGGGGGCACCGGTGACGACCATGCCGCCAAACGCCGAGCAAGTCGGCACTGTGCTATTCCAAAAATATTTTCTACCGTTTGAAATTGCCTCGATTCTTTTGCTGGTGGCGATGATCGGAGCCGTGGTGATGGCCAAGAGGAAAATTTGATGCTGCCGGTGAGCCATTATATTTATTTGAGCCTGGCGCTATTCATCATCGGAGTGATCGGCGTGCTGACACGCCGCAACGTGATCATCATTCTGATGTCCATCGAGCTCATTCTGAACGCAGTGAATATCAACTTGATGGCGTTTTCGCGCATGTGGGGCAGCGTCGACGGCCAGATTTTCGCAATTTTCATCATCACGGATGCGGCGGCCGAGGCAGCGGTGGGCCTGGGAATCATCATCGCGTTTTTCCGTAATCGTCCGACGGTGCTGGCCGACGAAATGGATTTGCTGAAGTGGTAGCCGAGTTCGCGGGAGAGGGAATCGAGTGAACGCAGTTTTGCCATTTTTTCTCGATCACATCTGGCTGATCCCGATGTTTCCGCTGGCGGGCGCGGCGCTGATGTTCTTCATCGGCCGCCGCCTGAGCAACGCGGCGGTCAGCGCGATCTGCGTAGGGAGCGTCGGGGTTTCATTCGTGTTCGCGCTGGGCGCATTTTTCCAGCTCCTGGGTATGCCGGAAGGCCAGCGCGTTGCGGAAAAGATTCTCTTCGAGTGGGTTCCGGCGGGACCGTACCACATGACTTCGGGCTCGGTAACAAGTTTCGTAGCAGATTGGGGATTCCTTCTCGACCCGCTTTCCGCCGTAATGATTCTGGTGGTCACTGGCGTCGGCCTTCTCATTCACATCTATTCCACCGGCTACATGGCGAATGAAGGCGGCTTCTACCGCTTTTTCGGATATCTGAATCTGTTCATGTTCTCGATGCTGATGTTGGTGCTCGCGAATAATTTGCTGCTGCTATTCGTGGGATGGGAAGGCGTCGGCACGTGCAGCTATCTGCTGATCGGATTCTGGTTCAAGAAAAAGGCAGCTTCGGACGCGGGGAAGAAAGCCTTCATAGTCAATCGCGTCGGCGACGCGGGCTTCCTGCTGGGAATTTTTCTCACTTCCGCACTGCTCGGAACAATTCGATTCAGCGAAATCGGTCCAGCGCTGGTAAATGCACACATCGCGATCGGCGCGCCGCTGATAACCGCGATAGCCCTGCTCTTCTTCTGGGGCGCCACGGGAAAATCGGCGCAGATTCCACTTTACGTGTGGCTGCCGGACGCGATGGAAGGCCCGACGCCCGTAAGCGCGTTGATTCACGCGGCAACCATGGTGACCGCCGGCGTTTACATGGTGACGCGCGCGAATGCGATTTTCCAACTTTCGCCGTTGGCCATGTCCGTGGTGGCAGTGGTCGGCGCGGCGACGGCGATTTTTGCTGCGTCAATCGGCGTGGTGCAGAACGACATCAAGAAAGTGCTGGCGTATTCGACGATCTCACAGCTCGGCTACATGTTTCTCGGCTGCGGCGTGGGCGCATTCACCGCGGGAATTTTTCATTTGATGACGCATGCCTTCTTCAAAGGCCTGCTATTCCTTGCAGCTGGCAGCGTGATTCACGCAATGTCCGGCGAGCAAGACATGACCAAGATGGGCGCGCTCGCGAAGAAAATCCCGACAACCTATCGGACGATGCTAGTCGCGACGCTGGCGATCGCTGGAATTCCGCCGCTCGCAGGTTTTTTTAGCAAGGATGAAATTCTCGAGAAAGCGTTCGAGCGCAGCCCAGCGCTCTGGGTCGTCGGCTGGATAACCGCGGGCATGACGGCGTGCTACATGTTCCGACTGCTGTTCATGACATTCCACGGCGAATCGCACGTGGATCATGACGTCGAGCACCACATCCACGAATCGCCAAGCGCGATGACCATTCCGTTGACGATTCTGGCTGTGCTTTCGATCATCGGTGGGTGGATTGGGATCGGCGGAAGATTTGAAAAATTCCTCGAGCCGGTGACAACACGTCTCGGCACGCCAGAAGTGGCCGCGGAGGCGAGCAAAGCGCCCGCACTGTTGCTCATGGCTGCGTCGGTTTTGCTGGCACTGGGTGGAATTTGGCTCGCCTGGATGCTGTACATCAAGCGGACGGATCTCGCGGCGTCGATCCGGAAAAGTGCCGGCGCGCTTTACGAATTGGTGGCGCACAAGTATTACATCGATGAAATTTACGACGCGATGTTCGTAAACCGCTCGAAAGATTTGGGCTCGTCGCTAGGAATGTTCGACGCAAAAATCATCGACGGCCTCGGCGTAAACGGCGCCGCCTGGCTCACGCGCGCAATTTCGCTAGTTTCGATGTGGTGGGACACATGGATCGTCGATGGCTCAGTGCGTCTCGGCGCATTTCTAATCGAGCTCGCCAGTTTTCCAATCCGCCTGATCCAAGACGGCGAAATGCAAGAGTACATGCTCATCATCGTAATCGGCTTGATTGGATTTTTGGGCTATACGGTCTACCTGCTGCACTGGATGCGGTAGCGGGACAGGAAGGTAAGGATGCTATTTTCCGATAGCCATATTCTGAGCACGATATTGTTCACGCCGCTGGTGGGCGCGATCCTCATGCTCTTTATTCCGCGCAGGAACGCCAACGCGCACCGCCTGATGGGGAATCTTTTCGGTCTGCTCGGCCTCGCGGTTTCGCTGCCGCTGCTTTGGCGCTTCAAGTTCGGCGCGCCTGACTTTCAATTTCAGCAGCGCCTCGACTGGATTCCTTCCATCAACGCGCATTATTTCCTCGGCATCGATGGCATCAGCTTCCTAATGGTGATGCTGACCACGGTGCTCGGCGCGATCGCGATTCTTTCTTCCTGGTCCGCGATTCACAAACGCGAAAAAGAATATTACATCCTGCTGTTGTTGTTGCAGACCGGCATGCTCGGCGTTTTCATGTCGCTCGATTTCGTCCTCTTCTACGTTTTCTGGGAAGTCATGCTCGTGCCGATGTATTTCCTGATCGGCGTATGGGGCAGCGAGCGCCGGCTTTATGCGGCGATCAAATTTTTCCTCTATACCCTGGCAGGATCGGTAGTAATGCTGCTCGCGATCCTGATGATTTATTTCAAGGTGAACACGTTCGATATCCGAGAAATTTTGATGTCGCCGCACGCCATGTTCGCGCGCGATCTGCAAAATTGGCTCTTCTGGGGCTTCTTCTTCGCCTTCGCCATCAAGGTGCCGATGTTCCCGTTCCATACCTGGCTGCCCGACGCCCACACCGAAGCGCCCACCGCAGGTTCAGTAATCCTGGCCGGCGTCCTGCTGAAAATGGGAACGTACGGATTTTTGAGATTTTCCGTGCCGATGTTCCCCGATGCGACGATGAAGTTCCGCTGGATCATGATCGTGCTATCGCTCATCGGAATTATTTACGGCGCGCTGGTCTGCATGATGCAGAAGGACATGAAAAAGCTGATCGCCTATTCCTCGGTCAGCCACATGGGTTTCTGCACTCTGGGAATTTTCGCGCTCACGCCGCTTGGCCTTTCCGGAAGCATCATCCAGCAGGTCAATCACGGAATATCGACCGGGGCGCTGTTCTTGATCGTCGGCGTGCTCTACGAGCGGCGGCACACGCGCCTGATTTCTGAATTTGGCGGGCTCGCCACGCCGATGCCGAATTTTGCGGCCGTCTATCTGATCGTGACGCTCAGTTCGCTGGGCATGCCGCTGCTAAATGGTTTCATCGGCGAATTCACCATTCTCCGCGGCGCGTTCGAAGTGCGCTGGCAGTGGGCCGCCTGGGGCGTGATTGGCGTGGTGCTCGGCGCTGCTTACCTTCTATGGCTCTATCAACGCGTCATGTTCGGCAACATTACAAACCCAGCGAATGAGCTGCTGCCCGATTTGAATTGGCGCGAATGGACTACCATCGGCACGCTGATTCTTTTTGCCTTCTGGATCGGAATTTATCCCAAGCCGCTTTTTGACGTGCTCGACAAACCAGTGCAGCAAATCGTCATGCGCTATGACCCCAGTTACTACGCGCCGAAAAACGCCAGCGTGCCGGTACTGGATGCGGCGCCGGCGATGGCCGCGACGCCAGCCGTCATCACGCCTACCCAGCCGGAGACTAAGTAGCCGCGATGCCCGGACTTCTCCAACTCACGCTGCGCGACTCGAACTTGATAATGCCGGAAGTAATGCTTTCGTTTTTCGGCTTGGGCATTCTGCTTACAGATTTCCTGCTAGGCCGGCGGGAGAAAAAATGGAATGCCCTGACCGCGCTGCTGGGCGTGGGATTCAGCGGCGTAACGCTCTGGGAGTTGCGGCCGCTGGCGTTGCAGCATGATCAGCGCTTCAACGACGCGATCATCATCGATCCTTTCTTTATTTTCTTCGGCTTTGTATTTCTGGCGGCAACCGCGATTGTGATTCTGATCTCCGTCCGCTATCTCAACGTGGAAGACGAGCATCATGGCGAATATTACGCGCTGATGCTTTTCGCGACGGTTGGCATGATGTTTCTGGCGTGTGGCAACGATCTGGTAACGCTATTCATCGCGCTCGAAACCATGGCCATCAGCTTTTACGTTCTGTCGGGATTTTTGCGGCGCGACCGGCGATCGAATGAAGCAGCCGTCAAATATGTTCTGTTGGGCGCATTTAGTTCCGGAATTCTTGCCTATGGATTCTCGCTGCTCTACGGAATGTCCGGTTCGACGAATCTGAACGCCATCGCGGAATCACTCGCGCAGCGTCCGCCCGGAGATTTGCTGGTAGTAATCGCGATCCTCACCGTTTCCGTGGGAGTTCTCTTCAAAGTCGCCGCCGTGCCGTTTCATCAATGGGCGCCGGACGTTTATGAAGGCGCACCAACTCCGATATCCGCGTATGTGAGCGTGGCGTCGAGCGCCGCCAGTTTTTCGCTGCTGCTGCGATTATTCCTCGGCGCGTTCTGGCCGGTGCGCGCGGATTGGGCCCCGTTAATGACAGCCGTGGCCGTGCTGTCGTTAACGCTAGGAAATCTCGCGGCGCTCAAGCAGAACAATATCAAGCGCATGCTCGCGTATTCTTCGATCGGACACGTCGGATACATTTTGCTCGGCCTCGTAGCGGGCAATAAGCTCGGCCTGCAAGCCATGGCGTTTTATATTTTCGTTTACGCGTTCTTCCAAGCCGGCGCATTCGCGATTGTGGTTGTACTGCGGAGAAAAGGCGTGATCGGCGACGAAATCGAAGACCTGAACGGCCTGATCTTCCGAAATCCCGGTGCGGCAATACTCATGCTGATTTTTCTGCTATCGCTCGCGGGAATTCCACCCACAGCCGGATTCATCGGCAAGCTGCTAATTTTCTGGGCGCTGGTCGAAACGGGGCACTACACGCTAGCGGTGGTGGCGGTGCTCTACATTTTGCCCGCGGTCTATTACTATTTCCGTTTTGTGGCGGCCATGTTCTCGCGCGAAGCCACCGATCAGCGCCAACCGATCATTTCGATGGGCCAATGGGTCGCGCTCGCAGCGATCGTGCTGGTAACCCTCGTCGCCGGCATTTATCCCGAGCCATTCCTGCGCCTCGCCACATATTCCATCCTCACTCCGTTTGGTCTCTGATACATTTCGAATATGCCCGATAACGATTCGGACAAAAAAGCCGCCGGATTCGCGCGGCAGTTCGCGATGGCGACGCAGTTGCCGGTCACGTTCGTCGGCGCAATCGTGGTTGGCGGCGGATTGGGATTCTTGCTTGATCGCTGGCTGCACACTAAGCCGTGGATCATGATCGTCGGTGGCTGCCTGGGATTCGCCGGCGGCCTGCGCGACATGCTGGCGCGGCTATCGAGCAATGACGACAAGTGAATTGGCGCATAGCAATTTTTATTTGCGTTTGGAACGGCGCATCGGCTGGCTGACACTCGGCGCCGGAGCAATCGGAACGCTCTTAGCCTGGCGGGTGGCATCCGGACGAGCGGCAATCGGAATCGCAGCGGGAGCTGTGTTGGCATGGCTGAATTTTTATTGGCTGGAGCGCGGCACCGCCCGCCTCGTAGAAGTCGCCAAGGGCGAAACATCCGACGGCGAAAAGCGCGTGCCGCAAGCCAGTTTGTTTTTGATGATCGTGCGCTACGGATTGATAGCCCTGGCAGCGTATGTTATCGTTGTGAGCTTTAGAATTCCTGTTTGGAGCGTGTTGAGCGGCCTTCTGGCGCTTGGCGCGGCCGCAATCGTGGGCAGCTTATATGGAGTGCTGTTCGACAACGAATAACGACTGATGAACCTTCACCAACACTGGCTCGCCGCCCTTCTCAATCATTGGTTTGGTCCCGCCATTTCTAGTTTACTCGCGCTGATCGGAGTGCACGTCCACAACCCGGCGAACCCGATTCCGTCGCACGTGGCCACTGGAATTGCGGTGGCCGTGATCGGAATCGTGCTGGCGGCGATTTTGCGAACAAGAATTTCCGTGGATCGCCCCGGCGCGTCACAACAAGTTGCGGAAATGCTGCTGACCAATCCCATGGGTTTCGGAATCCGCGACCTGCTCGAAGAAAATGCCGGCCACGACGGCACGCAATTCGTGAACCTAGTCGGCTCGGTCGCGATTTTCATTTTGCTCGCGAATTTGATCAGCGTGATCCCCGCTTTTGAATCGCCCACTGGAAACAGAAGCGTGCCATTGGCCTGCGCCATCATAATTTTTGCTTACTTCAATTGGCAGGGCATCCGCCATCACGGCCCGCTCGGCTACGCCAAGCATTTCGCGGGACCGGTTTGGTGGATTTCCCCGTTGATGTTTCCGGTGGAAATTATCAGCACCTCGGCGAGATTGCTCTCACTAACCGTGCGTCTTTGGGCCAATATTTTCGCCAGCGAATTGCTGTACCTCACCTTCGTCGGGCTGCTGACGGTTCCAGTCATCGAAGTTTCGAAGAACCATCCGCTGGCGGGTTATGGCATCGGAATTTTCGCCGCGACGATTCCGGTGATGTTCGTGGCGCTGCACATTTTCGTGGCCGTCGTGCAGGCTTTTGTGTTCACCATTTTGCCGGCAATTTATATCGGCCTGGCTGTAGCGGAAGAGCACTAATCCTTTTTTATTTTCTGGGCTTTATCACCACGGCTCGTCAGTGTGATCCCGGCTGCTCGAGGATGACGGGAGCCACCGCCTGGCAGCCACTTCATAAAAACAAGGAGAACGGCTGATGAAGATTCTGAAAATGATGGCGCTGTTGGCGGCGCTGCTGCTGATCGCGGCCCCGCAAGTTTTTGCGGCGGATGCGGCGGCAGGCGGCGGCACGAACTGGGTGGCAATCACGTCGGGCTTCGCGATGGCGCTGGCGGCCGCATTCGGGGCCCTCGGTCAGGGCCGCGTGGCTTCGGCGGCCTGCGAAGGATTGGCAAGAAATCCGGGCGCGGCGGCACCCATCCGCTTGGCGCTGATTTTGGGACTGGTATTTATCGAGACGCTAGCACTCTTCACGCTGCTAATCGTCTTCACAAAAGTCGCATAAAGAAGATTTCGGAAACTAGGGCCCGGAAGCGACAACGTTTCCGGGCCTTTTAAGTAGCGCCGGCGTCCCTGCCGGCATCTTACGACCACAGAAGTAGCCAAGGGCAATAATCACCCTCGGACCCAAATCCCCAATCCAAAGCCATCAGTTTCCGCCTCGCGCTGCGTCAGTTTCTGCGATTTTGGGTGGCATTAACAGCAAGAGCCGGCGGGACGCCAGCGCTACGAGAACTTGCCGATCTTCGCGTGTGGCAGAAGCTAGCGAAGCGATAGAGCGGAGAGCAATGCGAAGTGCATCACACGGCTGGGAAAAAAGCCAAGATAGATTGTTCCTGCGGCGCTCAGGATTAAGGCCGTAGCAATGGCCGGCGTCACCGCAATCGACGGAAATTCCTTCTGCGGATCCCAGAAATACATCGAGATAATCACGCGCAGGTAGTAGTAGGAGCCCACGACGCTGTTGAGCGCCGCGATAACCACCAGCCACACGATGCGCGAATCAAGCGCCGCCTGAAACGCGTAGAATTTCCCAAGAAATCCGCCGGTTGCCGGCAATCCCAAAAGTGAAAGCAGAAATAGCGAGAAGCAAGCAGCCAGCGCAGGCTGCTGCACTCCCAAGCCCGCGTAATCCTTAATATCGAGCCGCCTCTCGCCGGGTCCCCCGAGATGTGCCACCACCAAAAATGCGCCCAGCTTCATCAGCGCATAAGCCGCGAGATAGAAAAGCACCGCGGCGATACCGATTTCAGTGGAAGCCGCAAACGCGACCAGAATGTAGCCCGCATGCGCGATGGAAGAATACGCGAGCATACGCTTCACGTTCGTCTGCATCAGCGCGCCGAAATTTCCGATGCACATCGAAAGCACCGCGGCGATCCAGATGGCCCAGAACCACAAATGGCTGGCGCTGCCAAACGCGGTATAGAAAATCCGCAGCATCAACGCGAAAGTCGCGGCCTTGGGCGCGGACGCCAACACTGCGGTAACAGGCGTAGGCGCGCCTTCATACACATCCGGCGCGTAAATCTGAAATGGCGCGGCGACGACCTTGAAGCCGAGCCCGACGAAAATCATCGCCAAGCCAAGCGCCAGCAGTGACGACGGAGTCGAATTCACCAGCGCAGCCTGGACGCCGTCGAAGTGAGTGGTGCCCGTCGCGCCGTAAACCATCGCGATGCCATAAAGGAAGAACGCCGTGGCAAACGATCCGAGAACGAAATACTTCAGCGACGCTTCATTCGATTTCACGGCGTTGCGACGGAAGCCCGCCAGAATGTAAGTCGAGATCGAACTCATCTCCAGGCCCAGAAACGCGGTGATCAGCTCGCCCGATCCGCCCAAAATCCCCATTCCCGCCGTGGCAAAAAGCAGCAGCGAATAAAATTCGCCGCGCTGGATGTTTTCATTGTCGAGATACTGGATCGAGCCCAGCGTGGCCAGAATTGCCACGACCAGCACGATCGCGTGCACGAACAGACTGAAATCATCGGCATGCATCAATCCGCCATACGCATCGCCCGGATGCAGCGCCACCAGCCGCAGCGACGCCAGCGCTCCGATCCCGCCAGCAAGCGCCAGCCATGCCGATACTCGCTTGCGCGCCGCTGGCAAAAACGGATCGACCAGCATCACCAAAATTCCGGTGAAGCACAGAATCACTTCCGGCGCGACGCGGTAGAAATTCGCGAGCTGCTCGGCGGAAATTTGAAACGCGGCGGGCATTCCCGTTATTTCGCCCTTTCCGGAAGATTGGCAGCGTGCGTGCAGAGCCGCAGCCGGCTCCGGCGTCGAATTCGCGTGGCAATCGTCACGGCCGCCTTGCGGCATCGCGAACAGCCGGTGGAGCGGCCGAGCGCGCGTCGTAAGCGCGTTGGCGCGTCATTTGACGCAACAAATTATCCGCCGATGGCTGCATCCGCCGCGTGAAAAGCGGCGATGCCACACCCATAAATAGAATCACGAGCGAAAGCGTGGCCAGAATGATGCGCTCGCGAGTGCTGGCATCGGGCAGCGCTTTATTCTTCTCGACGGTCACGTCGCCGAAAATCACGCGCTGATAGGCCCACAGCAAATAAATCGCAGAAAGCACCGCTCCGGTCGACGCCCAGGAGGCCCAGACCGGATGGCGTTCGAACACGTCCGATCAAAATCAGAAACTCGCCGACGAAGCCATTCAGCAAAGGAAGCGCCAGCGACGAAAGGCAAGCAAACAAGAAAAACGAAGAAAGCACGGGCATCGGCGTCGCCAATCCGCCAAATTCCTTGATCGCAAAAGTGTGGCGGCGATCGTAAAGCATGCCGACGACCAGGAAAAGCATCCCGGTAGAAACGCCGTGATTCAACATCTGATAGATCGCGCCCTGAATCGAAATCGTATTGAACGCAAAAATGCCCAGCACGACAAATCCCAAGGTGGCTCACCGACGTGTAAGCCACAAGCCGCTTCAAATCGGTCTGCACCGTAGCCACCAGCGCGCCGTAAACGATCCCGATGATCGCCAGCACCGCGATATAAGGCGCCAGTCGATGCGCGGCTTCCGGAAACAGCGGCAAGCAGAATCGCAGCATCCCGTACGTCCCAAGCTTCAGCATCACGCCGGCAAGAATTACGGATCCCGCCGTCGGCGCTTCGGTGTGCGCATCCGGAAGCCAAGTGTGAAACGGAAACAGCGGCACTTTAATCGCAAACGCCAAAAAGAATGCGCCGAACAGCAGCAATTCATCGCGCGCGTACATCGGCTCGAGCAACTGCCCCGAAGCAATATGCGCCTGAATCGCGGGCAGATCGAATGTGCCGGTAAGTTTGTAAAGCCAGATAATGGCCACCAGCATCAAAATCGAGCCCAGCATCGTGTAAAGAATAAATTTCACCGCGGCATAAATGCGCCGCTCGTGCCCCCAGATGCCGATCAGGAAATACATGGGAATCAGCATCACTTCCCAGAACACAAAGAACAGGAAAAGATCGAGCGATAGGAAGACGCCGATCAGCCCAACCTCCAACACCAGCAGCATCACGAAAAATTCCTTCACGCGCATCGAAATGTCTTTCCACGAAGCAAGAATCGCCAGCGGCGTGAGGAAAGTAGTGAGAACAATCAGGAACAAGCTGATGCCATCAACGCCGAGATGATAATGAATCGGCGGATAGCTGATCCAATCGTGGAATTCGACGAACTGATAACCGGCCGCGGCCGAATCGAAGCCCGGAAGCAGCAGAAGCGACACGAGAAATTCAGCGATCGCAACGCCCAGCGCGATGCGGCGCACCCAAATCTGATCGTCGCGCTTGAGCAGCAAAATCGCGGCCACGCCCAGCAGCGGCAGGAACGTGACCACCGTCAGCAGATGAGATTGCATGCCCACGTCAGCGCACCATTCCCCAAACTCCCAGAACCAAAACCGTCACGCCCACCGCGCCTATCACCACCCACGTCGCGTAGCTGCGCGGATTGCCGGATTGAATCTGCCGCAACTCGCCGCCCAACTTGCGAGCGCCGGTCGCTGTGCCATTCACGGCGCCGTCGATCACTTTTTCGTCGATCGTGTGCCACAGAACATTGGTCGACACCCACAACAGCGGCCGCACGATTACTGCGAGATAGAGTTCGTCCACATAATATTTATTGAGCAGCAGCGTATAGAGCCCGTGCACGCTCTGCGACAGCTTTTTCGGCACTTCCGGACGGCGGATGTAGAACCACCACGCCGTCAGAAATCCGATGAGCGCGACAATCACGCCGGGAGCGAGCAGGCTTTTTACCAGCGCATTGCCGCCAGTTTCCGGAACGCTGGCGCTTTCCGCGGCTGCGGTTGAAACTGCTGCCGAGCCGGCATCAAACACCGGGCGCAGGAAATTTTCGAAATGATTCGGGCCGCCGAGCATCGTCGGCGCGGCAAACCATCCGCCAGCCACTGCAAGAATCGCCAACAAAATCAGCGGAATGGTCATATTCTTCGGCGATTCGTGGACGTGCACCTTGTGCTCGTCGTAGCGTTGCTCGCCGAAAAACGTCAGGAACAGCAAACGGAACATGTAAAACGAAGTGAGCAGCGCGCCGAGAATACCGACAGTCCAAAGATAAATGTTGGCGTAAGGCCCGTCTTTCGCCGCGTCAAGAATCGCTTCCTTGCTGAAAAATCCGGAAAAAAGCGGCACGCCGGCAATAGCCAGCGTGGCCGCTAGCATCGCCCAAAATGTGACCGGGATTTTTTTGCGCAGGCCGCCCATGTTGCGCATATCCTGCTCGCCGCCCATGGCGTGAATCACGCTGCCCGCCGCAAGAAAGAGCAATCCTTTGAAGAATGCATGCGTCATGAGATGGAAAACGCCGGCCGCATAAGCGCCGACGCCGCATCCGAGAAACATGTAGCCAAGTTGTGAGACGGTAGAATACGCGAGAACTTTTTTGATGTCGGTTTGCACCAGCCCGATGGTGGCGGAATAAAACAGCGTGGCGGCCCCAACAATCGCGACGACGAACATCGCCAGCGGCGCGTGCGAATAAAGCACGTGCATCCGCGCGACCATGTAAACGCCTGCGGTGACCATTGTCGCGGCGTGAATCAGCGCGCTCACCGGTGTAGGGCCTTCCATCGCGTCCGGCAGCCAGACATACAGCGGCAATTGCGCCGATTTGCCGATGGCACCGGCAAAAAGCAGCAGGCAGATAACGGTGAGCGTGCCGCCGATGTAGGTGGGGCTCTCGACGGGCATGCCGCTCGCTTGCCTGAAAATCTCCGTGAAATCGACGGACTTGAAGGTCCAGAAAACCAGCAGAGTGCCGATGGTGAAGCCCACGTCGCCGATACGCGTGACGATGAAAGCTTTTTTGCCCGCATCGGACGCGGATTTGCGCAGGAAATAAAAACCGATCAGCAAATAGCTGCAGAGCCCGACGCCTTCCCATCCCACAAACATCAGCACCAAATTTCCAGCCATCACCAGCGTCAACATGAAGAACATGAAAAGATTCAAATAGCAGAAAAATCGGTAGTAGCCGCCTTCGTGCGCCATGTATCCGGTGGAATAAATATGAATCAGCAACCCGACGCCCGAAACCACTCCGAGCATGACCAGAGTGAGCTGATCGATCTGAAAATTGAAATCCGCGCGGAATGGCCCAGCAATCATCCAGGGGGCGTAGGAGCGCACCCACGGAATTTGCGCCGCGGGCAGCGCTAGAAATTCACGCGCGAGTTCGATCACCGCCAAAAACGTGAGCGAAACGGAACTCAGTCCGACGATATTCACGCGCGTCTGCGGCCAGCCCTTGCCCAAAAGTCCATTGATCGCCGCGCCGAGCAGCGGCAGCAGCGGAATGATCCAAAGATTGTTGAGGGTTATCGGCATCAGAATTTCAGCAAATTTACACGCTCGATATTCAGCGATTGGCGGTTGTGGACCACGGTGATCGCAATGGCCAACCCCACCGCAGCCTCGGCCGCCGCCACCACAATCACAAAGAAAACAAAAACCCAGCCATCATGCGGCCCGCCGCGTGCCCGATCGAACGCCACGAACGCAAGATTCACGGCGTTGAGCATCAGCTCGATGGCCATGAACACCGTGATGATGTTGCGCTTGAAGACGAACGCCAGCACGCCCAGCCCGAAAAGAATCGCGCTCAGCACCAGAAAATAAGAAATGGGGATCTCGGTCATGAATCCCTCTTCGCCAGCACCAGCGCGCCGATCAGCGCGATCAAAATCAGGATCGAAGTGATCTCAAACGGAAACAGATACGACCGAAACAGCAGCATTGAAACATCGCGCGTTGGATCGCCCGGCGCAATCGTCGCAGTCGTCGCGCGCGCCCCGATCGGCGCCCGTAGCATCCAGTAAACTAATTCCACCGTAAGGAAAATTCCCAACGGCCAGCCGACATAGTGCGCGAGCCTGCTGATATTCGTGCGCTCTTCCTCACCGGCGTTGAGCAACATGATTACGAAAACGAAAAGCACCATTACCGCGCCCGCATAAACGATAATCTGCACTGCGGCAATGAATTCGGCGCCGAGCAGCAGATAAAGCACCGCCAGCGCAACCATCACCAAAATCAGCGCCAGCGCGCTATGAATCGGCTCGCGGAAGAAAATCATCATCAGCGCGCCGATTACCGCGATCGCCGCGAAGACGAAAAACAAAATGATCGGCAGCGTCATCGGTTCAGCACCATCACCACAAACGCGGTGATCACCAGATTCGCCAGCGACACCGGCAAAAGAAATTTCCAGCCGAAATCCATGAGCTGGTCATAGCGGAAGCGGGGAAGCGTGCCGCGGGTCCAAACGTAAAAGAAGAGGAAACCGAGAAGCTTCAGCAGAAACCAGAATGGGCCCTGCACCACGGGCATCACGGATGGCAACAGGCAAGCCGCGCCGATCACCAGCGCGCCGATAGTAACGACCGCAAGCTGTACGCGCGCGATCCCGCGCTGATTCATGGCCGTGTCGTAAGCCAGCAAAATTCCGCCGAGTATCAGCCCAACGCCCGGAATATAAAGTTGCCAGGTCCAGCGATCTGGAAAGGGAGAGAGCCAGCCGCCGAAAAAGAGAATGGTGGCCAGGCATGAGACGGTGATCATGTTCGCGTATTCCGCCATGAAGAACATCGCGAATTTGAAGCTGGAATATTCGGTGTGAAATCCGGCGACGAGTTCGGTTTCAGCCTCCGGCAGATCGAACGGCACGCGGTTGGTTTCAGCGATGGCGGAAATAAAATAGCAAAGGAAGCCGACGAATTGCGGAATCACGTTCCAGTGGGGAAGAAAGCGAACATAGCGCCAATGGCCGCTCTGATAGGCGATGAGATCGTTGAAATTGAGCGTGCCTGCCAGAAGCACGACGCCGACTACCGAAAGCGTCAAAGAAACTTCGTAGCTCACCATCTGCGCCGAGCTGCGCAGGCCGCCCATCAGCGGATACTTGCTGTTCGAAGACCAGCCGGCCAAAGCCACGCCGTAAACGCCCATCGAAGTGATTGCGAAAACAAATAACAGGCCGAGGCTGACATTGGCGATGCCCATCTGGGTGGGCACGCCAAGAATCATGATCGTTGCCGGGCCGAAGGGAATCAACGCGATCGTTGCGAGCCCAAGAGAGAGCGCCAGAAACGGCGCGAGCACGTACACGAAGCGATCCGCAGCCGGCGGCGTAACATCTTCTTTAAAAAGAAATTTCACGCCATCGGCCAGCGGCTGCAGCAATCCATGCGCGCCGACGTACAGCGGCCCGATGCGCGATTGAATGCGCGCAACGACTTTGCGCTCGAACCAGGTGACATACGCCAGTGCCGTCATCAACAAAAAAAGCAGGACGACGATCTTGATTAGCGATACCACCAGGATTGGATGTTGGGCGACGAACTCCACGGCTTCTCTTTGGCCTCGTTGCAAGAATTGAGCCGGGAGCAATACCGGCCCAGAGTGCCACTTGAGAACAGCGAATCTTGCGATGAAAAAATTGCGCCTTCTGGAACCGAGTACGAATTTTCCGTCGATTGCGGAGCCGCGCCGGTCCGCTCCGCGCCTCCGGCCATCAAATTCGCGGCCGAAACGCGATAGCCCGGGACATTCTGCCGAATTTCGTCGAGCGCCGCTTCCGGCGTGCGCAGACGAATCGCCGGACCCATGCCCAACTGCGAAAGTTGATACGAAAGAATGCGAATCAGATCGAAATCACTCCGCGGCCCCTGCGGATCGATGGAGCGATGCGTCATTTGGAGTTCGCCCGACGTGCTGGTCATCGTGCCGTCTTTTTCGTAGCTCGATGCGGCCGGCAGAACGACATCCGCACGCTGCGCAGTCTCGGTGAGGAAAAGATCCTGGACGACTAGAAAATCAAGGCTGCCCAGCTTGTCGCTTTTCTTGGCGCCAAAAGTTTTCACGGGATTAGCGCCGACAACGTAGAGCGCCTTGAGCTTTCCCGAACCCGCTGCGTCCATCATCTGCTTCGCTGTCATGCCAGCCGCCGCGGGAATTTCGCCGCCCCAAAGTTTGCTGTAGCGACCGCGCTCGCCCGCATCGGAAAGCGGAGCATAGCCGGGCAGCCGATCCGGAAAAACGCCGAAATCAGCAGCGCCGCGCGAATTAGCGTAATCGCCGAGCGCCATCAAGCGCGTGGAAGCTTTTAGCCGCGAGCCGAAAGTGATCAGATCGCGGATGGCCTGGCCTGCAATCACCGCACCGAACAAAACCACCGCGTCGAGCGCCTGCTCCAGCGTTTCTTTCAGCTTTGCCAACTGGCTGGTGACTTCTTCCGGAAGATTGCCCTCACCGCGCGCCAGCCAATGAACCGCGGCCGCTTCAGCGCCGGCCGGAACGCGAATGGTCAGCGAGGATTGCCGCTCGAGTTTCGTCGGCTGGGAATTGATGAGGTAAAGCTTCGCGTTGTGATGCCGAATGGCAGTGCGAATTTGCCACGCCACCAGCGGATTCTGCTGCGAAGGATCGTTGCCGATCACCAGAATATTATTCGCGGCATAGATATCAGCCATGGTCGCCTGCGCCGGCAACGTATTCGGCCCAAGCGCCGTAGCCAGCCCCGCATAATCGGCAGTGCGATGATGATCGAGATTATTCGTACCCAAATTCAGCCGCGCGAAGCGATTAAGCAGATAATTTTCTTCGTTGGTAGTGTGATTCGATCCAATCACGCCGATCGACGCAGCCCCACTCTTATCGCGCACCTGCTTCAAGCGCCGTGCAATTTCCTCAAAAGCATCTTCCCAGGTCGCAGGCGTCAGCTTTCCATCGCGGCGAATCAGCGGCTGCCGGACGCGCTCAGCATTATGAGTGAAATCGAATCCAAACCTGCCCTTGCCGCAAAGAAATTCGCCGTTAATCCCGGATTGATCGCGATTGTTGGCCCGCAAAATCTCGTTATTGCGCACGCTCAGCGTAGTCTTGCATCCATTCGAGCAATGCGTGCAAGGCTCGCTCACATAAGTCATTTCCCAAGGCCGCGTCTGATAGCGATAAGTCCCACTGGTAAGCGCGCCCACAGGGCAAATGTCGATGCAAGCGCCGCACTCTTCGCAATTCAGCGCCCCGGAAGTATTCGGCAGAATTACGGACTGAACCCCGCGCGCGCCGACGCCGAGAGCCTTCACATCCATGCCCTCATCGCAAACGCGCACGCAACGGAAGCAAAGAATGCAACGTGGCGCATCGTAATAAACCAGCGGCGACCATTTTTCTTCCGGATAGTGCAGCTTCTCTTCGTTGAAACGGCTGTGATCGAGCCCGTAGCGGAAAGTCATGTCCTGCAATTCGCATTCGCCGCCCTTATCGCAAACCGGGCAGTCGAGCGGATGATTCGAAAGCAGGAATTCGAGCATGTTTTTGCGCGCGTCGTGCACTTGCGGCGTATCGGTGCGCACGATCATGCCTTCGGTCGCCACCAAAGTGCAGGCGGTCTGCAACTTCGGCATTTTTTCCACTTCGACCAAACACATGCGGCAAGCAGCCTGCAGCGAAAGCCCCTTGTAGTAGCAGAACGAGGGAACTTCCATCTCCATGCGCTTGGCCGCATCAATCACCAGCGTCCCCGCGGGCACGGCGACTTTCTGCTCGTTGATCGTAAAGTTGATTTGTTTCGATTCAGCCATGTGTAGTCAGTTTCAAGCTAAGCGAGCACGAGCAAATCATTCGCGGGCCGGTAGGCGCATTTGCCTTTCAAGTGGTCTTCAAATTCATTCTTCCATTTTTTCACGATGCTGATCGTAGGCATCGCCGCAGCATCGCCCAACGGGCAAAAAGTCTTGCCCAGCATGTTCTGAGCCAGCTCGCCGATCAAAGGAATGTCTTCACTCGTACCGCCGCCATCGTGGAAGCGGTCCAGCATTTTCCGCAACCAAGCCGTACCTTCACGGCAGGGAATGCACCACCCGCAAGATTCGTGCGCGTAAAAATGCATGATGCGCCGCGCCATATCCACCATGCAGGTATCTTCATCAATCACCACCATGCCGCCCGAACCAAGCATCGAGCCGGCCTTCGCGACCGAATCGTAATCCATGGAAATATCGATTTCGTCGGCCTTCAAAAGCGGGCAAGAGCTGCCGCCGGGAATCACCGCTTTCAATTTCTTGCCGTCGCGCACGCCGCCGCCCAATTCCTCAATCGCCCGCTTCATATTCAGACCAAGCGGCACTTCATAAATCCCCGGATGATTCACATGCCCCGAAATGCAAAGCATGCGAGTGCCGCCATTTTTCGGCGTGCCCAACCCCGCATACCATTCGCCGCCGCGCAAAATAATCGAAGGCACCGCACTCAGCGATTCCACGTTGTTGATTACCGTCGGACCGCCATAGAGACCCACCACAGCAGGGAAGGGCGGCTTAATCCGCGGATACCCGCGCTTGCCCTCGAGCGATTCCATCAGCGCAGATTCTTCGCCGCACTCATAAGCGCCCGCGCCCGTATGCGTATAAAGATCAAAATCAAATCCGCTGCCAAGAATATTTTTTCCGAGATATCCCGCGGCGTAAGCCTCGGCCAGCGCCGCATCCACAATGTCGAGCACGTAGCGATACTCGCCGCGTATGTAAATGTAGCCCTGCTTCGACCCAATCGCCCGCCCCGCAATCGCAATGCCCTCAATCAACTGGTGCGGATCGTGCTCCATCAACGGCCGATCCTTACAAGTCCCCGGCTCGCTCTCATCCGCGTTACAAAGAATATATTTCGGCTTCGGCGAATCCTTGGGCACGAAACTCCACTTCATCCCGGTAGGAAATCCCGCCCCGCCGCGCCCGCGCAGATTCGATTTCTTGACTTCATCGATGATCGCCTCAGGCGTCATCTCACGCACCGCTTTTTCGAGCGCCTTATAACCATCGTGCTGGCGATAGACATCAATTTTGCGCGAATTCTCAATCCCAAATCGCCGGCTGATCACCGGCACTTCAAGCTCGTGTCGCTCATGGATCGAGCCGGTAGTGCAAGCAACGGGCTTCGTCTTCATCCCCGTCTGTAACTGCTCCAAAAGTTCATCCACCAAAATCGGCGTCAATTGCTCGAAGTAGTCGTAATTCACCTGCACGCAAGGCGCGCCGGTGCAAGCCCCCATGCACTCCACTTCCTCCAGCGAAAAAGTGCCGCTCGGCGTGATTTCCTTATGCCCAATACTCAAGCGCTTCCTCAAATGCGCCAAAGTCTCATTCCCGCCGCGCAACATGCACGAAACATTGGTGCAAACCTGAATGTGATACTTGCCCATCGGCTTGCGGCGCAGCATCGAGTAGTAAGCCAGCGTCTCGGTCACCTGCGTCATGTTCAAATCAAGCCGCCGCGCAATTTCCGCCAGTACATCATCGCCCACAAATCCGTAATAATCCTGCGCATACATCATCATCGGAATCAGCGCCGAACGCTTCACCGGATAGCGCCCGATCAATTGCACAAATTTCGCATCCAAAGTCGCCGGAATCTGCAAAGGCCGCGCCTGTTCCGCAGGACTCATCGATCCACTTCTCCAAGCACGATGTCAGTCGTTCCGATACAAGCCACCACGTCCGCGATCAATCGCCCAACAACCATCTCCTGCAGCGCCTGCAAATTAACAAACGATGGCGCCCGCACTTTCACGCGATAAGGATTCGCCGATCCATCGCTCGCCACAAAAAATCCCAGCTCCCCGCGTGGCGATTCAATCGCCTGATAAACCTCGCCCCGCGGCGGCGAAAATCCCTCGGTATAAATTTTGAAGTGATAGATCAATCCCTCAATCGAAGTTTTCATTTCCTCGCGCGAAGGAGGAATGATCCCCGGCGCCACTGCACGAATGGGCCCCTCCGCCGGAATCTTAGCCATAGCCTGCCGCACAATCTTCGCGCTCTCTTTTATCTCCGCCACCCGGCACAAATAACGCGCATAGCAATCCCCATCTGTCTTCACCGGCACATCAAAATCAAATTCCTCATAACTCGAATAAGGAAAATATTTCCGCACATCGTAATCCACGCCGCTCCCGCGCAAAGTAGGCCCGGAAACGCCCAGCGCAATCGCGTCCTTCGCGCTCAAATAACCAATTCCCTTAGTGCGCGCCAACCAAATCCGATTCTGCGTAAGCAAATCCTCATATTCCGCCACATGCGCCGGAAACGAATCCAGAAACCGCCCCACGCGCTCCAGCCAACCAGGCGGCGGCTCCAGCGCCAATCCGCCGATCCGGAAATAACTGGTCATCATGCGCTGGCCAGAAACCATCTCCAAAATCCGCATGATCTCTTCACGCTCGCGAAAGCCATAAAGAAACACAGTCATCGCGCCCAAATCGATCGCGTGCGTCCCCACCCACACCAAATGCGAAGCAATCCGCGTCAATTCCGTGAGCAAAACGCGAATGTATTGCGCCCGCTTAGGCACTTCAATATTCAGAATCCGCTCGACCGCCAGGCAGTAGCAAAGATTGTTCGAAAGCGGCGCCAGATAATCGAGCCGGTCGGTCAAAGTAATGGCCTGCGAATAAGTCTTCGATTCGCAGCTTTTCTCAATCCCCGTATGCAGATAACCGATATGCGGCTTAGCACTCACCACGATCTCGCCGTTCAATTCCAGCACCACGCGCAAAACCCCATGCGTCGACGGGTGCTGCGGCCCCATATTCAGCACCATCGTTTCAGCAGCCCCAGTCGGCGTTTCAACGCTAATCGGCATCAGCGATAACCCTCAACCGGATAATCCTTCCGCAACGGATATCCTTCCCAATCATCCGGCATCAAAATCCGCCGCAAATCCGGATGCCCGTCAAATCGAATCCCCATCAAATCAAAAGCCTCGCGCTCATGCCAATTCGCCGCAGGCCACACCGGCACCATCGAAGGCGCCACCGGATCGTCGCCCGCAAGCCGCACCTTCAGCCGCAAACGCGCCCGCCGCTCCAGCGAAAGCAGGTGGTAATTCAATTCAAAGCGAGGCTCGATAGGAAATTTATCCACAGCAGTAATATCGGAGAGAAACGCAAACCGCGTCGCAGGATCATTCACCAGAAATTCCGCCACCCGCTGCAGATTCTCCCGCGCCACCACAATCGTCGTTTCCCCGCGAAAATCCAGCACTTCCGCCACAGCCGCGGCATCCCACTCCCGCAACTTGCGGATAAACGAATCCTTTTCCAAATTCTGCGTGTCCACTATGGTATCGACCCCGGCGAACGCTCTAGCGATTCCAGTCGAGCGCGCCCTTTTTCCAGAGGTAAATGTAACCGGCCAGCAAAATTATAATGTAGAGCAGCATCTCGATAAACCCAAAGAGCCGCAAATCATGGTACACAAGAGCCCAGGGATAAAGGAAAATCGCCTCGATGTCGAACAAAATAAATATAAGCGCCACCAGATAATATTGGACAGAAAATGGCTGCCGCGCATCGCCGGTCGGGCGTATGCCGCATTCGTAGGGCGAGTCTTTGAAGGGGTTCGGCTTGCGTCGCCCGAAAAGCACCGAAACGGTAAGGATCGCGCCGGAAATACCCATAGCCGCCAGGAACATCAACAACAGCGGGCCATAGGCGTCGAGTACGTTACCGTTCATAATTAAGGGCGTCTTTATAATACCGACCCGAACGCGCAGCGGTCAAATCGCGCAACACGGAAACTACGCAGACCCGGCGCCAACAGGCGGAAGCCGTGGTAGACATATAGACGATGAATGTAGGCTTCAACACGGACGTGCGGGTCAACGGACGCTCCTTTCACGTCCAGACCGAAGACCGTGGCCCGCATCACGGAAAGATCGACACCGCAGTCTACGTAGGCGGCCGAGTAGTCCACAAGCACTCGACGAGTTACACCGAGTTCGACGCCGGAATCGAGCCGAGCGAAGAGGCCCGCCGCGTCCGCGTGGAGGAGCAGCATCGCCACATCATCGAAGCCCTGCGCTCAGGCTCATTGCAAATCGCAAACCTCGAGCCGGTAAAAGCAGCGCCGCCTCCGCCGCCCACCCCGAAGCCAGGAGTGGTAATCCAGATCGTGAATGCAACCTCGTGGGTAGCCGCAGGGCAATGCGACTTGCGACTGCAAGTAAATCGCCGCGACGATTCGAATGCCCCAGTCCCGGCCGCAAAATTGTCCGTCCACTTCGACGGCATTTCCGATTCCCCGCATCTAACCGCCGATTGCGATGCCAGCGGCCATGCCCGCATCCAATTCCCCATGCCCCACGGCGCAGCAGGCGGCGCCACGCTAGTAGTGCAAGCCACATCCGAATCCGGCGAAGGCGAAATCCGCTTCAATCTACGCGCCCGCAAGAAAACCCCAGCGGGGTCAGTGTGAAAATTAAGGTCAATGGTGAGCCCACAGAAGTACCAGATGGCCTGTCGGTAGCCGCTCTGCTAGCACACCTCGGAATGAACACCGGCCGCGTAGCAGTAGAACGAAATCTAGACGTCCTACCCAAATCAAAATGGGCCGAAACAAATGTAGCCCCCGAAGATTCCTACGAAATAGTGCAATTAGTAGGAGGCGGAAAGTAGCGCCGGCGTCCCTGCCGGCATCTTACGAAGAAAAAAAAACCGCCAAATCGCAAATCACCGCCGGACCACCCAATTCAATTCCGTCCCGAACTTCGAAAGCCTGCGCCTAAGAAACGTTCTGCAAATAAGCCTTCCAAGGTTTCCAATAGTAAGAAGCCCATCCATCCGTAACGCCCTTATGATCATGCTCCGGCACATTCACATGCACCAAATCAATCCGCCCACCGCGTCCCGCCGCGCTAAATCGCAAAATCAAAATCGAATCCGCATCCCCACGCGGCCAATGCGTAGCCCGCCAAGCCTGCACAATCATCCGCCCCGGCACCAAAACCAAATTCCGTCCAGCAAGCTGCCCATCAAAAGCCGTAAACTTCCCGCCCACTTTGGAGCTAATCCTTGCAGGCGCCCCAGTAAACCGCGAATGCTCCCGCGAATTCAAATAAGCCGCATAAAGTTTCGCCGGAGAAGCGGGAAGCACCACAGACTGCTCAATAATCGGAGTGTAAGCCATGGCCACCTCGCAAGAAAACCGCGAGCGGCATTGTACTCCCAAACAGAATCACAAACGGCCGCTGAGATGTTCTTTGAATTTTCTTCGTAGGGGCGCTCGCTTGCTGCGCCCGCCCGAGTAACAGGAGCGAAACCGTGGCCTACAGCCTCAATGCGCGGCCTTACGCATGTACCAACGTCTCGACATTCGTACTAGCCGCCCTCTCCGTATTCAGCACCAACAACAATTCACCCGGCAACTTATAAACCCCAGAAACCAACTCCCGCGCCGCCCCACGCAAAGTCTCCGGAGGCCGCGCAAAATCCTCCTCCGCCACATTCCGCACATCCCCAATCTGATCCACCAGCAAACTAACCGCCCCATCCGCCGTCCGCACCACCACATTAATCGACAAGCCGTTATCCGCCCGTTCGCTCAATTCCAATTTCCGCCGCAAATCAATCGCCGGAATAATCTGCCCGCGCAAATTAATCAACCCGCGCAAAACCGCCGGCATCAAGGGCACCCGCGTCATAGGCTGATTCAAAATCACTTCCTGCACATGCTGCACATCAATCCCAAGCAGCAATCCATCCACATAAAATGTGCAAAATTGCAGCGCTGAGGTCACACCAATTACGTCGGCAGTTCCACAAATCTCTTGAGCCGCATCGAGCCCGCCACCAGATCCGCGCAAAAAAAGCTGTCATCCCGAACCCGCTTTAGCGGTGAGGGATCTGCATTTGCCTTCGTAGGGGCCGGGGTTTACGACCGGCCCGGTGTGGCTGTGGGTTTTCGCATTTGCCTTTTCATTCAAGACCGAACACACCTCGTCCTATTCCGCACTCTCTTTACTCCGCCCCAAACCCTGCAGGAATCCGCATCACCACCACGGTAACGTTATCCTCGCCCCCACGCTGATTAGCCAATTTCACCAAATGCCCCGCCGTCTCCTGCGCCGAAGAAGTATCCGCCAGAACCCCAGCAATCTCCCCATCGCGCACCATGCGAGTAAGTCCATCCGTACTCAAAAGCACCACATCCCCGCCCATCAATTCATGCTCCTCCACATCCAATTCCACCACCGGATCAGGCCCCAGCGCCCGAATCAGCACACTCTGCCAAGCGCTCGTATCCGCCTGCTGCGGCGTCAATATCCCCGCCCGCACCTGCTCCGCCACCAAAGTGTGATCGGAGGTAAGCCGTTGCAGAGTCCCGCCCCGAAATAAATAAGCCCGGCTATCTCCAACATGCACGACGCTAAGCCGCAACCCGGAAAGCCAAGCCGCCACCACCGTCGCACCCATCCCGCGCTTGTCCGCGTCGTTCTGCGCCGCTTCATGAATCAATTGATTAGCCGACTGCACCGCATTCAAAAGCCGGTTGGTTCGCTCAGAAAACTCCGCCCGCGCCACAACAGCAGTCGGATCCGACACAGGCGCCTCAGCCGCAGCACATTCCCGCGCAATAGTCTCCACCGCCAATTCACTAGCCACCTCGCCGCAAGCCGCCCCACCCATCCCATCCGAAACAATCATCAACTGAATGTCAGCCACCACCCGAAAATTATCCTCATTCCCCTCGCGCACCCGCCCAACATCACTCTTAGCCCCAATCTCAATCGCATCCGCCCCACCAACGCGCGCACGTCCACGCCCGCGAATCTTCTCCCGAATTTTCGACCACGCTCGCATGTGAGTCATAGTAGCAAAGTAGCGCCGTCGTCCCTGCCGGCATCTTACGACCAGAAACTCCACCACAAGCAAAAACACCGACGGACGAGACAGCGATTTCAAATCCGCAGGAACGCCAACGTCCCGAAGCCACCCCGCTACAACCCCCTCCTACCCTGAATACAAACTTTGTAGTATGGTTGCCAAGCTCCAATTATGTTCCGCTCTACTATGCAAAAGCTCGCAACTACCAGATTAGATGGAATTAACCAAGGCCACGCAATATAAATCCGCCGCTCCATCCGCGCAGCCCGCGACAGCCAAGCCACACCGGGCAAAACGAAGGATGACCGGCCAGGAGGCTGCAACATGCGTTTTGCTTTTCTCGTTCGCTCAATCTTGTTCGCGCTCGTATTCTTGGCGATATCCGCAGCAGCACAAGCCCAAGTCCGCGTAGCAGTAGCCATCGCACCGCCGATCCTACCCGTCTACGATCAACCCATCTGCCCCGGCGACGGCTACATCTGGACCCCCGGCTACTGGGATTACGACTACGACGCCAGCGATTACTTCTGGGTTCCCGGCACGTGGGTTCTAGCTCCGGAAGTCGGCTTCCTCTGGACGCCACCGTGGTGGGGCTGGGGCGGCTCAGGCTTCGTTTTCACGGCCGGGTTCTGGGGCCCCACGGTAGGTTTCTACGGCGGAATTAATTATGGCTTCGGCTATTTCGGCCACGGCTACGAAGGCGGACGCTGGGATGGCGGCCATTTCTTCTACAACACTACGATCAATCACGTCGACGTGAACATAATCCACAACACCTATAACACTCGAGTGGTCGTAAGAAACGACACGCACGTAAGCTACAACGGCCACGGCGGAATCGACGCCCGCGCCTCACGTGAAGAAGAAGCCGCCGCTCGCGATCGCCACGTCGGGCCAGTCGAAGCACAAACCGCTCACATTCAGGCAGCCCGCTCCGATCCGCAGCAGCGTTTCGCGGCCAACCATGGCCGCCCCAGCGTAGTTGCAACTTCCCGCCCCGGTGATTTCAAAGGCGGCGGCGAAGCAAGACCCGCGGGAGGCAATGCCGGACGCACAGCTGTCCATCCGAAGGATCTAGAAAAGCCCGAGCGCATGTCCGCGCCAAATACCGGAGACGCGAAAGTAGACAAGAAATACCAACAGCAACAAGATAAATTGCAAGCGCAGCAAGACAAAGAACGCCAGAAGCTGCAGGCACAGCAGGATAAAGAACATCAGCAGGCCACCAAACAAAAGGCCGACGATGCCCGCAACCAGCAGATGGAGCAGCGTCACCAGCAACAGACCAACCAGATGCAGCAACGCCACACGGAGCAGCGCCAGCAAATGCAACAGCGCCAATCCGCCCCACGCCCCGAAAGCCGGCCAAGAAAGTAGCCCGGCTGCGTGAACGCAAACAATCGGGGATCCGCGAACCAGCGGATCCCTGATTCATTTTCGAATTACATTGTCGCTATTCGGATCGATCAAGATCCATCTGCGCAGCACCGAATTTTCCCGCAGGAGCGCCCGCTTGCAGCGCCACAAGCCTTGTCAGGGCACGACTTCAGTCGTGCCGCACTCCGATGATTTCGAAATGGCTTTAGCCTCTGAGGCCCCGTTTTTCGGTGGGAGCCCGCTGCTTCAGCAGCGGGAGGAGCGCTCGCTTCCCCGCATTTTGCGTCCCGATGGTGTCTATCGGGAAGCGCTCCGAAAAGCGTCGCCGTTAAAAAATGCGCTTTAGCGCTGGGCCTCGAAAGCGGCGTTTGCGCCGCGAGCGAAAACTCTTAACGCCACCAACAATCCACTAAACAAAACTCCACGCCTCAATCCTGCTCAATCCGAATCCGAACCGGCTGCCCAGCCTGCAGCTTCTTCGCCTGCTCCTCCCCCACATAAATGCTGCAACAATAATAGCGATCAGCAACAGGAATCTCCGGAGAAGCTTCTCTCTCCAGCGAAACCTGAATTCGATATTCGCACTCTTTGCCCCAACTCCGAGTCTTAAGCTTCTCACTAAGCTTGCCGGTCAGCTCAATCGCGGTTTTCGCCGCGCTCCCATTCGACGATTGTTGCGCGGCCAACTGCGCCCCGCTAAGCGCATCGAACAAAATTCGTGCCAGCTCCGATGAAGGCGTCGGGGGCGCCGCAACTGCTTCCGGCGCGCTCGCTGCCTCCTGCGCCCGCAGCGGCAACAGCGCTTCCAAATCCAATTCTCCCGCCACGCTCCGAACGATCTCCGCGTCAATCGTCTCGCATTCTCTCGAATAGCCGAGCTGCAGCGCATTAAAGCAAAGATTGTTGATGCTGCGCGGAATCCCGTGGCTGCGCTCTGCAAGAAGCGCCAATGCCTCCGGCGTAAAGATCGTCCGCCCGCTCGCACCAGCCGCACGCAAGCGATGCTCGATATACTGCGCCGTCTCACTGGCGCAAAGCGGCTCGAGGTTCGTCAGGATGGCGATCCGTTGCCGCAGTTGCGAAAGCTCCGGCCGCAGCAAAGTCTCCACCAGTTGCGGCTGCCCGGCCAACACAATCTGAATCAATTTCGCATGCGAAGTTTCAAAATCCGAAAGCAGCCGGATCGTCTCCAGCGTCGTAGCATCCAAATTCTGCGCCTCGTCAATAATCAACACGAATCGCCGCCCGTTCAGCATCTCCTGAAACAAAATTTCATTCAGCGCCCGGTGCATCGAGACCGCATCCATCGCCTCGCTCTCAATTCCCAATTCGCTAAGCAGATAACGAAGCAGCTCTCGAGAATTACATTGCGTCTGGAAAAGCAGCACAGTTCTCGCCGTGTCGCGCAGGTCTTCCATCAAACGGTTCAAAAGCGTCGTCTTACCCATCCCCGGCTCCGCAACCAGCGCCATAAATCCGCGCAAATTTTCGATGCCCTTAGAAAGCGAATTCAAAGCCTCGCGATGCATAGGGCTGAAATAAAGGTAAGCCGGGTCCGGAGTCACGTCGAACGGCTGCTCGCTCAATCCGTAGAAATTCAGAAACCCGAAAGCCGGCGAAGGCGGCCCAACTACCGCAGCGATGGAAGGAAGATCCGAACAATCTTCCATCTCCGCGATTGCCGCCAACTCCGCTAAGTCGAATTTCTCGCCGCTCTCGTCCGCCACGAGCGGCGCTGCAATTTCCACGCACTCAACAGCCGCCGGTTCCGCTGCGGTGCTCATATCCGAAGCAGCGTCTGCGACGGACGGCGCTGCGATTTCCGCGTTCTCAGCCGTTTGCTCAATTGGAAGTGCACAAGCGCTCAGCGCGTCGCCCGGCTCGGTCGCAGCAGGAGCCGTCTCCATCTCCGCAATTTCCGAAGGAACCGCCTCCGCGCTAACCTCTACCGCAGTTTCCTTGCTGGCCGCAGGAGCAATCTCCGAAATCTCAATCGTCTCTTCGATAGAAAATGCGCCGGAACCAAACCCACTTCCGTCGACAACAGGGGAGGGCCCGAGCTCCAGAACTTGGATATTCTCTTCGCTCGCGGACGCATCACTGCCCACCGCAACCTCCTCGACAAGCGACACAATCGCAGTCTGTGCGCCCTCGCCACCATTCTGCTGCGCGCCAGTGTCAACATGAACGCAGCTCTCCACGCGAACGATCTCTTCATTCGCCGCCGGCAGAAGCAATCTCAAATTATTCCATCCAAGATTCGTCGAGTCCCACTCATTCGCCGGGACCACCGCCGATAAATCATGCGTATCGCTAGGAATGCCGAGAGGAGGAAGCATAGCCGTTTGAACCTGCCCTTCCGAAGAAGCGTAATAAGATTTTGCAACACTCCGCGATTTACCCGCGACTTGCGAGGCGCCAGCTTCGCGAGAAGCGCCAACCGCGACGCCGTCGAACCGCGGCGCAGCCGTCGCCCGCGACGAAATCGCCGCACCGATCGACTCACTCACGCGCATCGGCCGAGCCGCCAGCCCCAAGCCGACGCCCAGCGGCCCACGCGCAACCGCCGTCGCTCTCTCGCTCCGTCTGCCGATCACGCGATAAAGCGCAACCGCGAGACACACCAAAACGAAGCAAGTAACGTAAATCGAAATTGGACTAAATCCACCGAGCGGCAAGTTTAGCCTGCCTCCGTCAATCGTGAGTCGCTGCCTGTCCACAAGTAGAACCGCGTCAACGAGCGCATGAAGAGGCCGTAAAGTATCAAAGCTCGCAGCAAACCCACAAGAGAATGCTAAGCCCAACATCCGGCCCATCCTATGGACACCCCGGCTCATTCCCTCTGGCCGAGAAGTACTGGAACTAGGCCGACAACCGCACCGTTTTCGTAGCGGTGGGCTTCAGCCCAGCATCCCCAATCGCACAAATTCAAGGAGTTAGCAGGTATTCAGGACTCTAAACGCGCGGAAACGTCGAAGCATCTCAAGCAGAAGAAAAGGATGGAGCCGAGGGGCGGATTTGAACCGTCGACCTGCCGATTACGAATCGGCTGCTCTACCAACTGAGCTACCTCGGCGACCATTTTCACAATAGCATCGCCAAGAAAAACCTGTCAAACCCCCAGTAGGGGAGGGTTCTTTAGACCCTCCCGCATTTCGGCCCCATTAGTTCCGTGATCACGCGCCAGGCACTCACCGCGAAAAAGGAAATAAAATCCAAGCAATCCCCAATCCCACCAACACAAAAAGCCCAAACGACCGCCCCACATAACGCAACCGCTCAACAGCCGTAGCCCGCAACAAAGCCGCCAACACCACCGAAACCAAAAATGCAAAAAGCAGCATCAATAAAAGGTGCGTAGCCATCAAGCGTCCCCGCCAAACTCAACCCCGCAAAGCAAATTCATTCCTTCCTCTCCCCAGCAATCTCATAAGCATCCGCCGCGCACAAAAAATTAGCCACTCCCGCAGCCGCAATAAACCGCGTCCCGTAATCCCCAGCCGCCCGCGAAACATCCGCCCCAGCCTTCTCCAACACTCCGGCCAGCAAATAAAAAATCCCCGAGCCCGCGTCGCCAATGCCCCCAAGAAAATTCAAAGGGTCCCCCCGCAAATCGCCAAGATGAATCGGAAACGCCACGCCGCGCAAAAGAAATCCAGTAACCGCCAGCCCGCCCACAGCCACAAAAATCGCGCAAGCCCGGCCCCATCGTTGCAGCAGCAAGTGGCCAAACCCCGGAATGATCCAGGCCGCAATCATCGCAACCGTCGGAGACATGCCGCCCCGTCCCGGCGCACCGGCCATCAAATTTTCGCTCAAGATCCCTCAGGCCAAAATCGGAATGATTTCCTGCTGCTCGGCTCCGGTAACACGAGCCGCGCGATCCCCCACATAAACATTCACCTCGCTGCGAATCCCAAACTCCGGCAAATAAATCCCCGGCTCCACAGAAAAGCAAGTATGCGGCACCAGGCAGCGATCGTCGCGCGTCTCCAGCCCATCCATGTTCGCGCCATTGCCATGCACATCCATCCCAATGCTATGCCCCGTCCGATGGACGAAATATTTCCCGTAGCGAGCCTTCTCGATCACCGAGCGCGCCGCCCGATCCACTTCCCAACCACGCACGCGCTTCTTAGCCGCCACCGAGTCAATCACAAACCGCGCCGCCGCATCCCTCGCCGCCTTCACGATCCCAAAAATCTTCGCGTATTTCTCGGGCACGCGCTCGCCCAGATAACCGACCCAAGTAATGTCGTAATAAACGCTGCCAGGCCGCGAAAATTTCGCCCAAATATCCAGCAGCAATAAATCCCCAGCCCGAATCGCCTTAGAATGTTCGCGCGTAGGATCGTAATGCGGATTCCCATTATTCGGCGGCACAGCCACCACCGGCCCATCCGCGGTTTCCAATCCATTCGCCGCAAATTGCTCCAATATCCACTGCTTCAATTCAAATTCGCTAAGCGCCTTCCCCGCCCGCACAAATTCCCCAGCCCGCGCAAACGCAGCCTGAGTAATCCGGTCCACGATTTCTCCAGCCTCAAGATGCGACGTAAGCTGCTCCGCCGACCAGCTAGCCTCAAACACCTGCACCAAATCAGCCGAGCTAGCAACCTTAGTTCCCAATTTCCGCACCAGCTCCACCGTCCCCGCATCGACAAGCCCGATATAAGGAATATTATTCTGCGGCGAATACTGCATAGCCACGCGCCCAGCCCGGCCCAGCAAGCGCCCCAACCCCTTCTGCAATTCCTCCCAACTAGAGTATTCAGTCTTCCGCCCAGGAAGCGAATCGAGCATCCCCGCCTCAATCCGGTGCACCAATTTCCGAGGCTCCCCCTTCGAAGGAATGAAATAAAACCACCGCCGCGAAACTAGTCCAGTAGCAGCAAGCCCAAGAATCCGCCCAGCAATAGGATCCCGATGGTGATGGTCATAAAAAAGCCAACCATCCAGTCCGTCAACCCGAAGCGCAGTCTGTATAGCTTTTATCTCAGCCATGTTTTCTCTCAAATCTCACAATGTATCTAAACGCTGTCATCCCGAACCCGCTTCAGCGGTGAGGGATCTGCATTTGCCTTAGAATTTGCCGTAGCATTCGCCGTAGCCGTTGCCTTTTCCCGTAGGGGCGCTCGGTCAATCGTCTCTGCGATTGCAAAGCAATTGACGCGCCGCCCGACTAACGCGAACGAAAACCTGGCCCACGTGCGCTCGCGTAAAACGTGAGGCCTCCGCATTTGAATTCGAATTTGCTCTATCCTTTGCCGTTTCTTCAATCTCAAATCTGAAATTTCAAATTTGAAATCTCCGTAGCCGTTGCCTTTTCCCGTAGGGGCGCTCGCTTGCTGCGCCCGCCCGGCTAACGCAAACCAAAACGTGGCCCACAAGCGCCCACGTAAATCGTGAGGCCTCTGCATTCGAATTAGAATTTGCTTTATCTTTTGCCGTTTCTTCAATCTCAAATCTGAAATTTCAAATTTGAAATCTCCGCTCCTTTTATCCCGATGCCTCCTAAACCTCCCGCGTCAACAAATCCAAAATCCGGCCGCGCTCCACTCCCCGAATCTCAATCCTCTTCGTGCGTCCGCGCTCGCCCCCAACGATTCTAACCCCCGATATTCCGATCTTCAATTCCGCCGCCAGAAACCGCCGCAACGCCTCATTCGCTCGGTCATCCACCGGCGGCGCCATAAGCCGAATCTTCAAAGCGCCGTCAATTTCACCTACAACCGCATCCGAACTAGCCCGCGGCTGCACCCGCACCAAAAAACAAACGCATCCATCTCTCTCGCTAATCTCAATCAAACTTTCGTCCGCGATCCAAACAGCGCCGTGCCCACACGAATCTGCGTAGCTCCTTCCTCAATCGCGATCTCAAAATCATGGCTCATGCCCATCGAAAGCTCGCGAAGCAAAGGCGAATCGCGCGGCACAAATCGCGCTCGCATGTCATCGCGCAGCTCGCGTAATTTTTTAAAGTAGGGCCGCACGCACTCGGCGTCCTCGAAAAACGGCGGAATAGCCATCAATCCGCGAATCTCCAGATGTGAGAGGTCGATCGCAGCTTCGACCAGCCCCGGCAAATCCTCAGGCAGCACGCCGTTTTTCGAATCCTCCGGCGCAAGCCGCACTTCGATCATCACGCTCAAGCGCCCCGGATGATCGGCAGCCAACTCGGCGCAAATGACGTTGAGCTTTTCAGCAAGAGAAAGCGAGTCGACCGAATCCACCGCCCCAAAAAGCTGCACTGCCCGCCGCACCTTATTACTCTGCAAATGCCCGATGAGATGCCAATTCGCATCCAGTTCGTCGAGCATCGGATGCTTACCCTCAAACTCCTGTACCCGGTTCTCCCCAAAATCCCGCAACCCAAGCGAATACGCCGCCCGGATCGCCTCCGCCGGAAAAGTCTTCGACACGCCGATGATGGTTACATCGTCAGCAGTTCGTCCCGCACGAGCAGCCGCCCGCGCAACGCGCCCGCGAATCCCCGCCAAATTCGATTCAACCGCCGCAATATCAAATGTCACGGCGCCGATTCTAGCACGGTCCTATTCGCATTAAAGTAGCGCCGGCGTCCCTGCCGGCATCCTACGACCGCGATGTCACCTAAAGCCGCGCTGCTTCGGCGGCCTCTCGCGCCCCACAAAGTATGAGCCCGATGGCCCAGCCTATGCATTATTCGCGAAGGACCTGACCCTTCGGTTCCATCATCGAACCTGATTTGTCTCCGGACAAAGTTCGCACAGACGATCAAATGACGGCCGCCCCCATCTAAACCCCTTGCCCGCCGGCCCTCCGTATTTCCGCGCCTCGTTCCAGCCCACCCGTACCATTGTCCGCCCGCCAACTCTCCCCCACAATAACCCCGCCATAGCGCTGCAAAACGCGCAAAGGAGCGCAACCCAATAGCAGCCCAGCCAATCCTCGCCAGCCCCAAACGCAATCCTCGCCTCACCTCCGCGTCGCACCACTCCAACCCTGCCCGAAGGAAAACCAAATGAGCAAGACACCCGAGCCCATCTCCAATCCATCCTGGAATCCAACCTCGAGCCTCCAGAACCTCCACCAACAATCGGGACACCAAAATATTGTTGCACAGCCTAACTCATTGAATCTAAAGGAGGGACACCACAAACAATCGGGACACATAGGGGGTACATGAAACGCAAGGTCCGGGGTACGTAGGGGCCGGGGTTCACGACCGGCCCGATGTAGCTTTGGGTTTTCGCCCCCGGCTGGTTCCCCCCAAATTTATTCGAGCAAGGGCCGGGGTTCACGACCGGCCCGCAGTAGCTTTGGGTTTTCTCGCTCGGCTGGCTACCCGAATTTATTCGAGCAGGAGCCGGGGTCCACCGCCGCGCCGACCCGCGTAAAGCTTGCTAAAACACGGCCGATCGACTCCGCGTAACGCGGCTCGATGTTTTTCGCCAACCGCGGGCTCCCCATCGCGCCGTCAAATTCATTGTGTCCAGAATAAGACGAGCATAGGATGATCACGGGGAAGGGGAAAGGAGATGTTATGGCCGGCTCGCAAAATAAAACTGACGCCTCGATGATGCCTGCACCGTTTGTGCGGAACGCAGCAATTGCCGGGATCTTCGTCGCCTCTTTGGCTCTCTCCGCGAGCGCCCAGAACTACGCGCACCCGACCAACAAGCCCAAAGATCAGCCGACCTCAACCACCCAAACCGCGGTGGCCAACCTAGATCCCTCGCGCACGACGGAATCGCACGAAACTTCCGGCAACCGCAGCGTCGATAAGAAAAAAGTCGAGGTTCTCGGCGCCAACGGCGAATACCAGCCCAACGCCGAAACTGAAACCGAGACGGTTCACGTAAACGCCACGACCACTCGCACCGTAACGCGCACCTACCAGTGGGACGTGAATGGAAACAGAAATTTAGCGAAGGTAACTGAAGAAGACGCGCGAAGCACGGCCAGCGGCGACGCCCACGTAGTCAGCACGACTTCGAGCGCAGACGCGGAAGGGAATCTTCGCACCGTCCGCCGCGAAGTAGCCGAAACAAAAAAGACCGGACCCGAAGCGCAGGAAACGAAGACGATGGTTTACGTCGAAGACGGCAACGGCGGCCTGGCCCCCGCGGTGCAGACGCAAGAGCAACAAAAAACCAACGCCGACCACAGTATCGAAGTGAAGAAAACCATACTGGTGCCGAATTCCAGCAACGGCTGGCAAGTGCAGGAAGTAAAACAAAGCACGATCAAAGATGACGGCACTACGAAAACCAGCGAAGACCGCATCTCGCAAGCCGATTCCGAAGGCACCGTGTCAGAAACTTCGCGCACAGTTTCGAAGGAGACAAGCACCGCCACCGGTGGAAAAGTCTCCACGGTAGAAACATACTCGACGGACGTTTCAGGGATCACTCCCGACGGCGGCCTGCACCCGACGCGCAAAGTAATCAGCGTGGAGGGCAAAGGCCCGAACGGAAACACGACCGATCAGCAAGTCGAGCAGCCCAAACCGGGCGATCCAATCGGCGGCTTGCAAGTAACCACAAAAACAAAATACACAGTGCAATACGGCGGCTCCAACGAGCAGCAGCAAAAAGCCACTCAAGTGCGCGACGTGAACGGAAATTTCGACACGGTCGCCGTGCAAAAGGAGAAATCAGATCACGCGCCGGCCGCGCCAGCTCCACCTGCGCCGTCAGACAACAAACCTAAATAAGTGGCGACGTCTGAATTTGATTTTAAGTAGCAGCCCCCCGCTTCAGCGCGCCGGAAACGCCCTGCATTTAGGAATGCGCTTCAGCGCTGGGCAGTTCGGACAGGTGGGAGCCCTCTGCTTCAGCAGGGGGAGGAGCGCTTCAGCGCTGGGAAGTTCGCTCCGCAGCCCGCCCCAATCCAATATGCTAGACTGTCCGCCACGAATGACGCCGCGCGGCAAATTCATCGTCCTCGAAGGCATCGACGGTTCCGGAAAGCGCACGCAGCTCGACTTGCTGACCGCGGCGCTAACCGCCCGCGACGTTCCGCACGAACGCATCAGCTTTCCGCGCTACGACGGATTTTTTGGCAACTTGGTGGCGCGCTTTTTGAATGGAGAATTTGGCACCAACGATAGCGTGGATGCGCATCTCTCGTCACTGCTCTACGCCGGGGACCGGCTCGAAGCCAAACCGAACATGGAGCGGATTCTCTCCGAAGGCAAAATGCTGGTCGCCGATCGCTACGTCGCCTCGAACCTCGCGCATCAAGGCGCCCGCGTCCCCAGCGAGCAACGCGAAGCTTTTCTCAAATGGCTTCCGCAGCTCGAATATGGAATTTATGCGCTGCCAAAAGAAGACGCGGTAGTTTATCTGCGCGTTCCGGCCACAGAAGCCTATCGCCAAATCGCCGCGAAGGATCCGCGCGGCTACACGAATTTGAAACGCGACATCCTCGAGTCCGACGTCGCGCATCTAACCACCGCAGCGATGGTCTACGACAGTCTCGCCAAAGCACCCAATTGGATTACGATTGATTGCTTCGACGAAGCGCGCAAAGCAATGCGCCCGGCCGAAGAGATTCACGCACAAGTGCTGGCAGCGCTCGACTCGAAAATTTTATCGGCAAGAAATTCAGGCTAAGCGAACAATGGGCTTCGACCAATTTCTAGGCAATCAAAGAATCGTGTCCGCGCTGCGCGGCATGCTGAAACGCGAGCGCATGCCGAGCGCCTTACTCTTCACCGGCCCGCGCGGCATCGGCAAATTCACGCTCGCAAGGATGTTCGCGCAAGCAGCCAACTGCGAGCGCCTGAAAGATGATTTCTGCGGCGAATGCGATTCCTGCCAAAAAATCGCCCGCCTCGCAGACACCGAAAAGCTGATCGAGCAAGGCCTGACCGAGCGCGGAGAAGGCGCCGACGCGGCAATGGTCGAGCGCATGCCGCTGATTCTGCAAACCAATCCGGATGTCTGGGCGATTGTGCCCGATCCGGTGCGCCGGCTCACTCCGGTGGCTCGTCCAATGATTCGCGTGGGCCAATTGCGCGCCGTTCAGAAGGCCGCGAACTTCCGCCCGCAAGGCCGCCGCCGCGTTTTTATTCTCGATGGCGCGGATACAATGCGCTGGACCGACGCGCGATCTGTTTTTGAAAATTCTCGAAGAGCCGCCGGACACCAGCACATTGATCCTAACAGCTCCGAAGCCGGACTCTCTGCCGCCAACGATCCGCTCGCGATGCCTGCAATTCCATTTCGCGCCTGTGGAATCCGTTCAAATGGAAGAATTCCTGGCCACTCGCAGCGAATGGAAGCCGGCGGACCGAAAATTGGCGGCACAACTCAGTGAAGGAAATCCCGGCGCAGCGCTGGCGCTCGATTTGGCGGAGTCTTCGCGATTGCGGCGCGAAGTTCTGAAGCTCATCGCGCAGTCCGTCGATGGCCGAAACTTTCGCGACATCTTCAAAATCACCGCGCAGCTCGCCAAGCAAGAGAAGGAATCGTTTGAAAACATTTTGGAGCTGTTCTATAGTCTTTTCACCGACCTGCTCGAGTTGTCCGTCAACCCGAAAGCACTCGCGGCGCGCAATCCAGACCTGCGGCGCGAGCTAGAAGACCTCGGCAAGAAGGTGGATCTCGGCTGGGTAGCCCGCGCAACTGCGAGCCTAGACCAGCTCTCCGCTCGCCTGCGCCGTAACGTAGGCCGTCAAATTGGCCTCGACGCCGTCGCAGCCTCAATGAGCGTTCGCTGAAAAATTTCGCCCAGCGCGTTTGCAGAAGATTCTTGAAATCTGCTGAAACCAATTGCTATGTCCAGGAATCTTAACCAGCATAAAGTTTCTGAGGAGTCCCCGATGGTAAACCGAAAACTTTTTCGGACGTCCCTGACCGAAGTGAAAGAGCAGTTCCCGCAGCGCCCGGCGCATGGGCCGCAAGCGCAGCCCGCTCCGCCGCAGCGCAAAAAGCCAGCCCCGCCGGAGCAGACGCATGCCGAGAATTTTTATTTCGTAAAGCAGATGCAAGCCCGCACGCCAGTGGCTGTCGTGCTGACGGATGGCGAAACCTTGCGCGGCACGGTGGAATGGTACGACCGCGACTGCATCAAGCTAACCCGCTACGGCAGCCCTAACCTGCTGATTTACAAACACGTGATCAAGTATTTGTATAAGGATGGCGACGAAGCGGCAGCGGGCGGGACTAACGGACATTCTTGATCGACGGCAAATAGCCAAGGCCAGACGGGGCTGGAGGTGAAGCCCGCCCGCACTAAGACGGCTTAAACCGGCTCTGCACCGCCGCGGGAAATAATTGCGAACGTCATCAGAGCTTTCGCCACGAGCCGCTGGTTGTGATCGAATAGGTCGCAGTCCACTACGGCGAGGCTGCGTCCCAGCCGCACCAATTCCGCATGGGCCAAAACTTCTCCGCCTGCTACCGCTTCTAAATAATTGATTTTCATCTCTACCGTGGCTACCCGCGAGCGCGGAGGCAATTTCATATAGACGGACATTCCGCCAGCGGTGTCGGCCAGCGCCGCTAGCACTCCGCCATGCACTACTCCGTGGACTTGCAGATGGCGCTTGCCTACGCGCATGCCGACGACCACGCGGCCCGGAGCAATTTCGCGAAAAATAAAACCAAATTGCTTCGCGGTATTTGTTTGATTGAGGCGCCGGGTGATCTCGCGAATCGCCAAGCGCTCCGGATTTGTCGTTGCTTTTTTCATGTTGAGTTCGCGTTCTAGCCGCGCGCGTGTCAATAAGCTGTTAAACCGCCATCGATCGGCCACGCGGCGCCGGTGACCCACGACGATTCATCCGAGGCCAGATAGACCGCTAGCTCGGCGACATCCTCTGGTTTTCCCAAACGTCCCAGCGGAATTTCTCGGGCGCGAATTCGCCGCGCTTCATCCAAACTGAGTCCCGAACGAGTCATCGAGGCCGCGCCGAGTGGGGTCTCGACGATCGACGGGCAAATGCAGTTCACGCGAATCTTTTCTTCGGCGTGATCGAGCGCCATAGCCTTGGTGAGCAACGTTACGCCGCCCTTGGCCGCGCAGTACGCCGCGCGTTCTTTGCGCGCTACCAGGCCGAGCACCGAGCCGATATTTACGATCGCGCCGCCGCCGATCCTTCGAAATTCGGGGAGGGCCGCGCGCGACATCAAAAATGTGCCGGTCAGATTCACGTCCAAAATACGCCGCCAATCGTCGTCCGAAGTGTTCGTTGCATCGGCTACTACTGCCGCGCCGGCATTATTCACGAGCACATTAACTTGGCCGAAGTTCTTCACGGCAGCAGCGAGCGCGGCTTCGACCGATGCGCGGTCGGTGACATCACATTCGATCGCGAGCGCCGCTCCGCCCGCCGCGATAATCTCCGTCGCGACGGCCTCAAGCAGCGCGCGCCGCCGGGCCGCCAGGGCGATTTGTGCTCCCTCGCGCACCATGGCCAGGGCGATGGCTTGCCCGATGCCCGTCCCGGCGCCGGTGATGAAAGCAGTTTTGCCAGCCAAGCGCGGCATCGTTTCCCTTTGCGGCACGTCTAATACAAAGCGCGAAAGACTCGCAAATCTAGCATCGCAGCTTCAGTGGCCGCAAGCGATCGCGTGACGCGGCGAAGACCAAAGTGGACGGCGCTAGGCTCGCAGCGTCTGATTAGCGCAAAATAGATGCTGCGCAATTCGCGAAATAGCCAATGAACGAGGCCCGGATGAAAATCGGCATCACCTGTTATCCAACCTACGGCGGCTCGGGCGTGGTGGCCACCGAACTCGGGATTGAATTGGCTGCGCGGGGCCACGAAATTCATTTCATCAGTTACGCGATGCCGATTCGGTTGAGCCAGGCTAATGCGAATATTTTTTTTCATGAAGTGGAAGTGACGACTTACCCGCTTTTTGATCACGCGCCTTATACGCTGGCGTTGGCGACGAAAATGTTTGAGGTGGCGGAAGAAGTTAAGCTGGATGTTTTGCATGTGCATTACGCAATTCCACATTCTGTTAGCGCGTTGCTGGCGCGATCGATGGCTGCGCCGCGCCGGCTGCCGTTCATCACTACGCTGCATGGGACCGACATCACCTTGGTTGGCAGCGACCGCAGCTATTTGCCGATCGTGCGTTATTCGATCGAGCAGAGCGATGGCGTTACGGCGATTTCGAATTATCTGAAGGAACGCACTGTCAATGAGTTTGAAATTCGCCGGCCGATCGAAATGATTCCGAATTTCGTGAATTGCGAACTTTATTGCGCGCGGAAGGATTCGCCGCTGCGCAAGGAATGGGCTGCCGGCGGCGAGCCGATCTTGATGCATCTTTCGAATTTCCGTCCGGTGAAGCGGGTTACTGACGTGGTGGAAATTTTCTCGTTGGTGCGGGAGAAAATGAAAGCGAAGCTGGTGATGATTGGCGATGGGCCGGATCGCGGGGCTGCGGAGCATTTGGCGCGGCAGCGGAAAATTTCGCGCGATGTGATTTTTTTGGGGAAGCAGGATCGGGTGCAGGAAAAAATTGGCGTGGCTGATCTTTTTCTTTTGCCTAGCGATTTGGAATCTTTTGGTCTCGCGGCGCTCGAAGCTATGGCTTGCGAAGTTCCGGTGATTGGCTCCAACGTGGGCGGGATGCCGGAAGTGGTGACTAACGGCGTGGACGGTTACTTGGTGGCGCCGCGCGATGTTGCTGCGGCGGGGAAGTACGCGATCGAAGTTCTTTCTAGCGCGGACCGGGGGCGGGAGATGGGTAAACGGGCGCGCATTAATGCTAAGAAGAAATATTGTTCTAACGATGTGATTCCTATGTATGAGGCTTATTATCGCCGGGTTATAGAAGCAGAGCAGGGGAGGGTGCTTTAGCACTCCCGGTTTTCGGCGCTGGTGAGAGATCGCAGAACTATTCTCCGGCCAGTTCGCGTCCTCAGGTACGTCCTCGAACAAATTATCACTAACGAAAACCAAAACCGAAGAGGGCCGAAATGCGGGAGGGCTAAAGCACCCTCCCCTACTGGCCTGGTAGCGGAATTGGCTTTAGCGAGTTGATGATTAGATTTATGTCGTTTTGGGCTAGCTTTGTGGTGGAGTTGGCGCGCATCAGGATCAGGAATTCGAATTGGCGGTCTTGTACGCCGAAGGCGCGGAAAATTACGGCGTGGGCTTGATCGGGGGTTCCGAACTGCAGGCCGCGGATCGGGCCTGCATCGAAGCGAAAAACGCCGCCTGGCAGAACCGTGTCGTAATTTAATTTCCAGATTAGTAGGGCGCTGACGTGTTGGGCGTCGCCGCGCGACATGAACGGCGAAATTTGTGCTGGCGACGCTTCGTAGACTGCGGAATAGAGATCGAAATTTGAACTGAAGGGATGCGCGCCGAACATGCTGTCGATGCGGCGCTGCTCTTCTGGCGTTTCGCCTTTGAAAGTCTTGAGATTATCGACCTGGGATTCCGGTTGATAGAGGCGCACGAACGCGCCTGATGGAAATTTGAAATCGGTGGCGTCCTCGCCGACTTCGGTTTGTGCGGGGCCTTTCCATGGGAACTCGCATTGGTAGTTGTAAATTTCCGCGTGAGTTGTTTGTGGGGCTGGGGTGGATTTCAGATCGAGGTCGTGCGGCGTGTCGTAGAGCGAGGGTTCGGTTGTTCCCCAATGGCGGGCGTTTAGCAGCGTGATTGTTTGTAGGCCGTAAAATACCGAATAGCCGGCTACGATTATTAGAACTGCGAGCAAAATGAATGCTGAGTAGCCTTCTGCTGGTTTTGAATCATCGGGCATGCGCGCCTCTTTCTGCAACGCTATCAGACGCGCATTCTACGCTGCGGGCTGCCTCTGCGCTTGGAAAAAGCACTTCGTTGCCGTGGCGTTCGGGGTTTGTGTGAGGGCGCGCGGAAAAAATGAGATGTCCCGCGGAGGGCGCTGCGAGCGGGCGTTCGTGCGGCGGAAAAGTCAGAGGCGAAAACCCACGGCCAGAGCGGGCCGGTCGTAAACGCCGGCCCCTACGGGACTGCTTCGGACGTTTTCTTTAAGAATTTGAAGACGCGGAGATGGATATCGTGAACGATTGCGTCCGTCCATAGGCGCCAGTAGGTTGAGGGCCACATGCGATTTTCGTAGCGGGAGAGGCCGGTTAGCATGGTGTTGCCGTTTGGCAGCGTGATTAGCGTGAATTCGGCGTCGTGGGCGCGGAAATAATGCTCGTTGATATGGCGCGTGCTGATGTGGCCCCACGGTGACCACTCTTCCATCAGTAGCGGAGCTTCTGCGATGGTGAATCGCAGTTTGCGATTTTCTTCCCATCCGACTATTGGCTCGGCGAATTGGCCGCTTGAAAATTGACATTCGCGCTGCGCGCCGATTCCTTGGCCGTGCAATTGGGATCGAATCGGAAATGCTATGCCGAGGCGAAACGGCCATTCGTGCGGCGGCGGCAACGTTGGAAAGGTGACCAGGCGCTGCCAGACTACGGCTGGAGGGGCGGCGATTTCGATTTGCGTGCGCACCTCATAGATTGGGGGAATCTGCGGGCCGAATGATTCCGCGCCCATGATCATCGGCGCGATCAGTAACACGATCAGATACGCTCCTGGTGCGGAGGCCAAAACGCCGGGCCGGCGTTGAATGAAATAGCCAATCGAGCCGCCGATGATCGCCAGCGGCATCACGATCGGCAACGCCATCGCCACGCAGAAAATTCCTTCGATGGCCAGCGCCACGAGCAGCGCTCCGGCAATCAGCACTGAGATGCAGGAGACCACCACGCAACCGCCGAAACTGCGCGGAGTGTGATAGCCGTAAACGAGCACGGAGAAAAGTCCGAGGCAAAACGGGACGCCGATGAAAAGTCCCCATCCATATTCAGAAAGCAAACCGATGCTTAGTGCCGCGAACGCCGCTCCTATGATGGCCGTTACCGCAATGCCGACCAGGGCGCTGCCTAGCGGGCTTTCCGGCAAATAATTTGCGAGCGTTTCGTTGCTGCCGTAGCTGGATCGCACCGTGGCTTCAGCACCTGCCCGCTGCGGCGGCAATACGCATAGGACTAGGAAAAAAAGCAGATTGAAGTAGGGCACGAAGAAAAAAACGACGAGCCAGCCGGGAACGCCGATGGAACGCAGGCGCCGCAAGGTCTGCATCACGCCGATCCAAACGAACGGCAGCGACATGGCTACCAGGGTAATCAAGAACGCTGAATCGGAATGCGAGACGGCGCCGATTCCGTTGGCGCCATGCAGCGGCCGCCAATAATCGAGAATTCCCCAAGAGCGATGGAAGACGCTCCATGCCACGAAGCGGTCGAGATTGTGCTTGATCGCAAATCCGATCAGGCCGATCAGAGCGTAAGCGCCGCGGCCAATCGTTCCTTCCCACGTCCACAAATCGCGCCATCGAAATTTCACGGAAGCCTCCCGTACGGCCCGCGCTTTATGCCGGGCCCGTTCACCGCGATCGATCCTAAAGGCGAGCTCGCCGATTCAAGCAACGTGCGCGTTAGAAATCTCCGGCGAACCTGAAATCGAAAACGCCGTGAGCCCGCAAAATGTGAATCCAAATGCATTCAGCGATCCATGCCAGGCAGCCATTCGTGTGATATCGAGAAACGGCTGCCGCGGAAATTCGCCCAGCGCCCACAGAGATGCTAAGCACATCGATGCCATCACCGCTGCCGCCGATACTACAAGCAGAACGCGCGCTCCTATTTCGTTCACTCCAGGAACCGAAACGAGAAAACAGCCTGCAAGCAAAATCTCGCCTAGAGCCATCATCAGCGTCGCCACAAGTTTCACTCGCGGACCGATCACAAATCCCGCGGCGAGAAACGCTGGCCCTGCCAATGCTCCCGCGGCGGCCGCCGAGAAGATGGGTGCTCGAAAGTCGCCGCGCCCGGAAACACGCGCGAGCGCGCGAACCAAAATGGCGGCCGCAAATCCGGCGTAATGAAAATGCACGGCGGTAAGCAACACAATCGGCTCGTGAAAGCCGATCGGGCTCAATCCAAGACGCGACGCGAGAAACCAAGTCGCGCCGATTGAGAGATACAAAAATGCGAGGAGGGCACACCAGTCGTCGAATTTGCGAGCGCGAATTCTGAGAATGCGCCAGATTCTCGCGGCCGCGAGCGTGACCGCAAACGTTGACCAGGGAATTCCAAATCCGACACTTGTGATTGGCGAGGAGCAGTAGAACGAAACTGCTGCGACGATGGCTGCGGGCGATTGCGTCTTGTAAGCCGCATTTTCGAATCCACTCGCGGCGCCCGGGCCGTCGAATCGCCTCGTCAAATGTAAGCCGAGCGGCACGATCACGAGCGTCGCGAAGAGGAAGAGAAGCTCGATCCAACTTCGATCGAGCCTCGGAGAAATTTGTCCGGCGACGGCGAGCGCTGACCAAATCGCGCCGCCGATGATTGCGCTGCGGATCACGCCCGAACTCCGGCTGCGGCGACGCCGTACACGAGGCCCAGAAATGTGAAGGCGGTGATGCACGCTACATCGCCGAGGCGGTTGGCGCGGCGCAGGTCGGCGTCGTAGTAGAAGAGTTGAATGGGCACGCGGGCTAGCCAGAACATTGCGATTGCCGCGCTGATGAATCGACCTAGCGGATGTCCGCTGGCTAGCTCTCCTGCAAAACGCAGGCTTAGGCCGGAAAAAATCAGCAGCACGAAGACGATGTAGATCCAATGCACGTAAAACATTTTTCGAATCATCGGCGAGACGGGCGCAAGTTCCGTAGATGGCTGCAGAAAGTGCGGCAGGCTGATATTTGCTTCCACCAGCGCCAATTGAATGATTCCTGCGAGGACGATCAGTTCGATCATTCGATGCATGATGTTCCTCCTCTTGACGACACGCCAGTCACGATGGACGCGCGCCTGTATGAACGCAGACTCCGCCGAGGCAGTGCCGGCGAGCGGCGATCCAGCGATACGCGAATCGCAAAACTTGGCGCATTCCGGGCACTTGCGCGAACGCCCAGAGCGGCCGCGCCCACCAAATTTGCCGCGCCAGATAAATGATGGCGTCGGCGCCGCCGAATTGCCGGCCGTCGTGCGCCAGGACGCGCAGCTCGGCGAGCAATTCCTGCTCGGGAAGCCCAAGCTGCTCGCGCACGCGGGAATCCTGCAGCGTGGCGATGCCGAAGCCGCGGGGCTCGAGCAGCGGGCGCAGGCGGCGGGCGATGGACATGCAGAAAGTGCAATCGCCGTCGAAGAAAACCCAGCCGGAGCGGGCTTTGCGGCCTTTACTGTCTGTCATTTCTGTAATGAGAGAAATCATGGGTGCTAAAAAAAGGCGGTCGCCCGCCTTCCTCCTCATCCTTTGAATAGCTTGCGAACTTTGCCGCGCAATTTCAGCAGATGCTTGGTGGCCACCGGCGGCAGGTGGCTGAATTCTTCGTATAGGCCGCTCATGGTGCCGATGAATTCGAGCATTTCGTTCATGCGCTGGCGGGCGTAGGCGTCGGCGGGGCCGGTGCGTTCGGTTTCGGCGAGGCACTCGCGCACTACCGCGACCGTGGGATCGAGTTCGCGCTTTTTGCGCTCTTCGAGAATTACGCTGAACATTTCCCACGGGTCTTTCATCGATTCGAAATGCTGGCGACGGTCGCCGAAGGCTGGGGCTACGCGGACGATGCGCCAGCCCATTAGTTCGCGGAGGCTGGTGCTTACGTTGGAGCGTGCTACGGAGAGAGTCTTGGAGATTTCTTCGGCGTTCAGGGGCTTTGGCGAGAGGAAGAGCAGGGCGTGGACTTGGGCTACGGTGCGATTGACGCCCCAGCGGGTGCCCATTTCGCCCCAGTGGAGGATGAACTTTTGTACGGCGGGGGAGAGGCGGGATGGGGTGGCTTCTGTCATTTCTGTTTGGACTGAAATTACAGGAATGTTAGGCGGATGTCAAGGTCAATTTCACGGCGGCGGCACGAGGGTGGGACGATTTTCCGTGACGCACTTGGCACGATTTGTAGTTGGCGTTACTCGTGCGGGCGCAGCAAGCGAGCGCCCCTACGGCCGAAAAGTCAAAGGCGAAAACCCAAAGCTGCGGCGGGCCGGTCGTAAACCCCGGCCCCTACGACGGCGGCGCGGTGCGCCGTCCCTACGTTGGGAGGGCTGTGATTAGGTCGGGGATTTCTATGTGGATTTGAGTGCCTTGGCCGGCTTGGCTGCGAATGTCCATTTTGAATTGGTCGCCGTAGAGGAGACGGAGGCGCTCGTGGACGTTGCTGATGCCTATGCCTTCGGCGTAGACGGTGCCTAGGCGGTCTTCGGGGATGCCTAGGCCGTTGTCTTGCACTTCGATTAGCAGGCGGCCATCGTTGCGGCGGGTGCGTAGATGGATTTGGCCGCCTTCTAATTTCGGCGCCAGGCCGTGTTTGATGGCGTTTTCGATCATTGGTTGCAGGAGCATGCTGGGGACGAAGGTGTCTAGGGAGGCTTCGTCGATTTCTTTGAAGAATTGCAGTTTGTCGGGGCCGAAGCGGGCTACTTCGATGTCTAGGTAATCGTCGATGAAACTGATTTCGTCGCGTAGCGGGACGAAGGTTTCATGCTTGCGCAGCAGGCGGCGCAAGATATTGGAGAGCTTTAGGACTACTACGCGGGCCATGTCCTGGTCGTAGCGGATTAGGGCTGAGACAGTGTTTAGCGTGTTGAAAAGAAAATGGGGATTGATTTGGCTGGTTAGGGCATCCATGCGGGCGCGTAAGAGGAGTTGCTGATTTTGTTCGAGGTTCATTTCGGTGCGCGTGTTGTTCCAGATTTTGATGGGCATGGCTACTGACATTACTGCTGAGAGGATGACGAGCAGCAGCAACGCCCAATTTGACGTGGTGAAGGCGAAGAGCCAGCGCGAGGGTACGGCGCGGGCTAGCTCTACGTGGCCCAATTCGAATAGCGCGCAGGCGCCTAGTGGGAGCATGGCCCAATTGAATTTCGCGTGGCGGACGAGATTCCAGATTGAGCGGGGGATATTTAGGAAGGTGAAGGGGCCGAAATCCCAGATGTCTTCTTTGTTGGGCATCATTTGGCGGATTACGCCGGCTAGCAGACCTACGAGTGCGGCCATGGGGCTGGAGAGCCATTCGTGATTGCCGAATGCGGGGAGGCTGATTAGCGAGCCGCCTAGTAGGCCGACTATGCGTCCGCCGAGAAGGCCCATTAGGAAGGAGCCTTCTAGAGTGAGATCGAAGTATGGGTAGCCTGCTAGGCGCAGGAATACGCCGATTGCTAGCGGCGGAGTCATGAAGAGGAGGAGCTGGACTTTTTGGTCGGAGTCGCGATTTTCGTTGAAGAGGATTTTGCGGAAGGTGGCGAAACGGACTAGGAGAGCGGCCATGGAGGCGGCCCAGCCCATTTTTAGGATGAGCGAGAAGAGTAGGTCTTTTCCTGCTGCTAGGGTGTTCATGAACTGTAGTCGGATTGTCGGATAAAGCGGAGAGGGAAGTAAAGCGGAGGCTTGGAGTGGGGCTGGCGGGCTTGGCGGGGCTTACTTGCGATCACGCCGGTGAAGATTCTATATGTGGACATAGCGCTGCGAAAATAAAAAGCTGTGAAGTGGAGTTTTTGGGATTGGCGTGGGGATTGACTTTGGCGCGATTCGAGTCAAAAGCGCCGGCAGGGACGCCGGCGGTACTTGAGTGGCGGGGCCTGCTATACTTGATGGTTTCTTATGGCTAAGCGAAAACAATCTGTGGGGCCGCGCATTGTGGCTCGGGCTGAACTTCCTACGCGCTTTGGCGATTTCGAGATTCTTGGGATTCAGGGGCGCGGCGCGAGTGAGGAGGCGGTCGCGTTGGTTCGCGGTGATTTGCGGGGGAACGGACGGCGCGGCGGGAAGCTTGCGCCTCTTGTGCGTATCCATTCGCAGTGTCTGACTGGGGATGTGTTGGCTTCCGAGCGCTGCGATTGCCGGGCGCAACTGGAACTTTCGTTGGCGAAAATTGGGAAAGAGCGCGCGGGAGTGCTGCTTTATTTGCCGCAGGAGGGGCGGGGCATCGGCTTGATGAACAAGCTGCGCGCTTATGAGCTGCAGGATTCCGGGATGGATACCGTGGAGGCGAATCGCAGCCTGGGTTTTGCGGATGATGCGCGGGATTATGCTTTTTCTGCGGCGGTACTGAAGTTGCTTGGGGCGCGGAGCGTTCGTTTGCTTTCGAATAATCCGGATAAAGTTGCGCAGCTTGAGAATGCGGGGATTCGGATTGCTGAACGCGTTCCTTGCCAGCCGCGGGTGGGGAATCGTTCGCGGGCTTATTTGCGGACGAAGAAAGATAAGTTGGGGCATTTGCTTCGCGGGTTGTAGTGCAGGATTCACCACGCGGAATTCCTATTGAAGATCGGATTGTGACCCGCCGTTTGTCGTTCAAGCCGGGAGTGTGCTTCCACATTTGCGCAATTTCGCGATGGTCGGCTTGCGTTTGGGGTTGTGGGATCGGCGCACAAAAACGCTGGCTGGCAGCCGGCGCTACGAAGCGCATGCTCCCGCGAATTACATCAGGACGGCGGAAATGGAAAAGCCCGCGCGAATCGCTGGGATTCGCGCGGGCATTTGCGTAACTGGCTATTGAACTGTGATTGTGAACGTGGTCGTCTGCGTGGTTGAGCCGCTTGTTCCGATCACTGTGACAGTGTAAGTGCCTGCCAGCGACCCGCCGCCGCCTTTGCCACCATTGCCGCCGCAGCCGACTACCGCGGTCGCCGCGGCCATCACCAGCAGCGCGAAGGCTGTGGCCCAACGCCGCTTCTGCGTTGGCAAACCGAGCAGGAAGAGGCAAGCCAACGATAGCGTTAGTGCAGCCGCCAGGCTAGCTCCCAACCACCGAGGCCGGTGCGTCGCGCCCGCCGGCACGAAACCGACTGATGATTCTGTGCTTGGTATGCACGTCATCATCGACGTTCCCGACGTCGTGGTGTTGTTGAGGGCGATCGGATTGGCGGTGAACGAGCACGCTGCGGTCGCGCCGGCCGGCGATTGCACGCTGGCCGTTAATTCCACACTTCCGGTAAACCCGCTGGTCCCGGTGACGGTAACGGTGGTTACGGCTTGACCTCCCGAGGTGATGCTCATCGTGGCAGGGTTTGCGCTGAGGCTGTATGAACCGCCGCCACCTGAACTGCCGGTAATCGTCAGACTCGCGGCGGCAGAAGTTGAAGTATTGAAGCTGGGGTCACCGCTATACATCGCAGTGAAAGAGTGACTGCCGGAGGGGAGCGATGTGGTTTGCAGCTCGGCGAACCCGAAGCTGTTCAGCGTCAACGTTGCGCCGTCACTTGCATCGGCGTCTGCCAGCGTGACGGTTCCAGTGGGAAAGCCGTTGCCTGAGTTTCCGGCGACGTCGACGCGAACGAAGACGAGCGATCCGGCAGGCGCGGAACTGATTGGATTTCCCGAGGTTCCGCTGAGGATTGATACCGTGGTTGCGCTGCCCTCGGGAGTCACCGTCACGGAAACGCCAGTGGAGGTGCTCGCCGCAAACTTCGTGTCGCCGGAATACTTCGCGACGACGCTATACGATCCCCCTGGCAGGTCGGGAATTGTGGTGTTGTTGAAGTTCCCGCTCGCGAGAGTTTCGAAACGCGTTCCAGGCAGGGTTGTACCGGCGGCTACGAAGGCGACGTCGCCTGACGGCGTCCCTCCGCTGCCAGTGACGGTTCCGCTGGCGGTAACGTTCTGGCCGTGGGTGATGGATGTTGGTGACAGCGACAAAGTAGTGGTCGTGGTGGTGCGCACAAAGCCGCCCCAGTTGTTGACTAGGTTCGCCACGTTTGCTGAGCCGAGTCCAGTCACCGAATCATAGCCGACTGTCGCCGCATATTTTCCGTTAGGATAGCCGGTCTCGCCGGGTACTGAATTATTGCCGACGGTCACGTCGTTGAAAACGCAACTGCCGCCCGGGGGCGTACCGGGCTCGAGAGTTGAGGCGTTGCAATTCGCAAAGGTCTCGCTGGCCGCCAGGTGGTACAGCACGATGTTTGCGAGGCCCTGCCGCGAATTGGTCTTCTGGTCGACGAGGGACATGACGCCTGCGAACGAAGGAGTCGACGCGGAAGTGCCCGAGACTATCGCGATCTCAATGTTGTTGGGATCGGCGCAAGAACCTTCGAGGCAGACGATGTAGCCGTCGTGTCCCGCGGCACTGAAAGAAATATCGGGAACATCACGCGCGCCATCGGTTGGGATACCGGTAACGCCCGCTTGGTAAGCCGGCTTCTGGAAAATCACGCTTACACCGCCACCAGTCGCCGCGAGTGGCTGTTGGTTTTGAGCGCAGGTGCCAGGAGCGCAGCTCTCATTCCAAACGTCCTCGGGGATGTACTTTAGCGCCGCGCCAGTGGTCGGATTCCAGTAGAGATTATTGTCGCTATTCTCGTTAAATTGCGTTCCTCCAACGCCCGTGGCGAATGGCGAAGATGCTGGTATCCCCACGGCCAAACCCTGCGTTTCCGTAGTCTCGGAGCCGCCGTCGCAGTTTGCCGCACCAGAATCTCCCGTTGCGGCGACGAAAGTGATTCCTTGCGCGGCGGCTTGCTCGGCGAGTTCTTCGTCGAGCATCAGTTGATCGGGGAATTGATCCTCGACGGTTTCGCAAAGGCTGAAGCTTTCACTCATGATGTCGCCCAAGTCGTTGTCCACGATATAGACTTCGGAGAGGGTGACTCCGTCCGCGGTTTCGGTGCTTTCTGAAACGACGAATTTCACAGTGGCGCCTTTTCCGATTGCGCCTGACCATTCATTGTCGAGCAGCGCTTCCACCTCTTCACCGCCGCCTAGATCGCCGGGGTCCGGACCATTCAACACGATGATGGGCGGGTTGGCCGGCAAGCCCGTCACGCTCCGAAATTGCGTGACATCCGAAAGAATAATATTGGAGCGGCCGACGATGGCGATCGTTTTGCCGCTGCCTGTAACGCTCGCGGTGTAGACCGGATTCACGTTGTAAATCGTGGACCAATCGGCCGGCGCCAGCGCAAATGTTCCGCCCTGAAGCAGGAGGGAAGGCGTTGGTCCCGGGCCCTTCTTTGCGGGGACGTTCGTTTGCAATACTACGTGCGCGGGCTGCTTGAAAAAGCTGTGCAACGCGGCAACGGCGCCGACCACTGGCGCAAGCGCGGCGGGAATCTGGGGGTCGCTGATATTCGACCAGTGTGGCTCGCCGTTCACCATGAATTTGTGAATTTCGGTGTGGAAGGTGGGCTTGACCAGTCCTGCCGTGCCATTGAACTCCAGGACGGTCTTGCCTCTGGTGATGTTCGTCACCTGAAAGCCGTGGCCCTCGAGCCACTGCTTCACTACCTGAACGTCCGCGTCGGCAGGTCCGAACCGTCTGCCGAATTCGTCAGGGCTAAGCCATTTGTGAAAATTGGGTGAGCTGGAGTCCTGCTGTTCGTCGAGAAGCGTTCGGAGTGCCGATTCTTGTTCGGGACTTCGCTTCATTACGATCATCATGCGCTTGAGCGGGAGGGAATCAGGAGCGGCGCCTTGATCGAATTGAGGCTGTGCCAGGTGATGGAGGTTTCCCGCAAGCGTGACGAGTGTTGTTTCGTCGACGGCTTGGGTGATTCTTGGCGCGATTGTGGGCGCTTGAGATTGCGCTAGCGCGAGTTGCGCGAAAAATACAGACAGCGCGCACAGCAGTACAGCTTTGCCATTCCAGGACATTTTCATTCGCTTAACCCCTGACGTGTGAGAGATTCGCTTCAACTTTGCGATTGCCCCGAGCCTAAATTCCAAATGCGATATTGTGCGAACTGATTGCGGACGCTGCCGCGGAACGCGGTCCGCGTGATTCACGATCCGTGCTGAAAGGACACCCGATGCCAATTTCGGTAATGAAAATTACCGGATACTAAGATGCATCTCATGCGTAAACGACCAACGGAAATTAATATGTGAATGAAAATATCGCGAGCTGGGGAGTTTATTCACTGACGGTATGATGCAATGAGGGCCCGGGGAGTTTCCATTTAGATACTTTTGGGGGCGTTAAAATAAAGGTCCTTGGAGCTGGTCAGCCTTTGTGAAAACTTCAAAGGTCAAAGACGAAAACCCAGAGCTAGACCGGGCCTCCGCATAGGCGGACCGGCCCCTACGAAAGCAAGAGTTGAAATCCAGAAATTATCGGCGCGGTTACGAGAAATGGGAACTTTTTCGTCGGGTTGCGCATGGCGTGTGGAATCGGGGGAAGGCATTTGAACGGCGTGAACACCCAAAGCTACTACGGGCGGGTGGTGAACTCCCGCCCCTACTCCTTGCCCCCCAGATTGGCGATGAAAAAATCTGTTACTCGGTTGAACAGGACTGCCCTTGCCGCGGGATCGCTGATGCCGTGGCCGCGCCCTGGGAAGACTGCGACTTCGGCGTATTTTCCGGCGGCGATTAGTTCGTCCAGCACTTCGAGCGTGTTTGCGAAATGGACGTTGTCGTCGCCGGTGCCGGCGGCAATGAGCAGCTTGCCTTTCAGTTGAGTGGCGGTTTTGACCGGCGAAGATTCTTCATATTCTTCGAAGTTCTTCTGCGGCTTTCCGAGGTAACGCTCGGTATAAATGGTGTCGTAAAGGCGCCAATCGGAAACGGGCGAACCGGCGAAGCCGGCTTTGAATTCCCTGAAGTCGCGGAACATGGCGTGCAGTGTCATGTGCCCGCCATAGCTCGAGCCCCAAATGCCGATGCGCTCTGAATCGACGTATGGAAGGGAATCGAGATAGCGGACGCCATCGCGCTGATCCGATAATTCCTGCGCGCCCAGGCGAAAATGGATGGGCTCCTCGAAAACATGGCCGCGTCCCGCTGAGCCGCGATTATCCAGGGCGAAAATCAGGAAGCCTTTTTGCGCCATTAACTCGTGCCAGAGATAAATCGAGCCGCCCCAGGCATTGCGCACGACCTGGGCGTGCGGCCCGCCGTAGGTGTAAATCAGGACCGGATATTTTCTGGAGGGATCGAATCCCGCGGGCTTGATCATCATGGCGTTGAGCAGGATGTTGTCGTGCGTCTTTACGGTGAGGAATTCGACCGGAGACATGGCGTATTCGGCTAGCTCGGGGACGGCATTTTCGTTGATGGCGGCTATCTTCGTGCCGTCGGCGCGGTAGAGATCCTGACGGGGAGGATGATTCACATCGGAGAAGGTGTCGACGAATGCACGGCCATTCGCGGACATGTGGATGTCGTGCGTGCCGGGCTCTTGCGTGACGCGAGCGAAGCCTTTGCCATCGAGGCCGACGCGATAGAGATGGCGCTCGAGAGGGCTTTTTTCCGCGGCGGTGAAATAGACCGTGCTGGAATCTTCGTCGACGCCAGCGAGCGCGGTGACTTCCCAATCGCCGCTGGTGAGCTGGGCGATTTGCTTGCCGTCGAGATCGTAGAGATAAAGATGACGGTAGCCGGTGCGTTCGTCCGACCAAATGAAGCGCTTGCCGTCGCGCAAAAATTTCAGGTCGTCCGTTACGTTGATCCAATATTTATCGGTGTCGGTCAGAATCACGCGGGAAGTTCCCGTCTTGGCGTCCGCGGCGAGAAGTTCGAGTTTGTCCTGCGCGCGATTCAGCCGCTCGATGGCCACGTTCCGGCTATCCGGGAACCAATTCACACGCGGGATATAAATGTCCGAGTCGCTGCCGGCGTCCATTTGGCGCGGGGCGCCACCCGTTGCGTCGACGACGAAAACTTTCACGATCGGATTTGCGCTGCCGGCGGCGGGATAACGCTCCCATTCGGTTTCGGCCGGTTCTTCAAGAGAATTCTGAATGGGGAATTTCGTAACCGGGCGCTCGTCCATTTCCAGGTAGGCGATTGAGGAAGAATCTGGCGCCCACCAGTACGCGGTGGCGATTTGCAATTCTTCGGGATAGACCCAATCGAGTTGTCCCTCGTGCAATTCCTCGCGGCCGCCTTTGGTGAGGGAACGCGGCTGACCGCCGGATGTGGGGATTACCCAGAGGTTGTAGTCCTCGATGTAGCTCACCGATTTGCCGTCGGGCGAGATTTTGGCGTCGGTGATCGGATCGTCGCCTTGCAGCAGCGATGTGCCCGATTGCGCCTTCAAGTCGAAGCAAGTTAGCGAAGTCGTGCCTACAAGTAGCAGCGAATTTCCATCGGGCGACCAGAGATATTGCGACGCGGCGCGGCGGCCGAGACCGGTAGCCTGAGAAGCGGGGGCGTTCGAGGGCTGCAGGGCGGCGGTCAGCTTATCGGCGGCAATCAAGACGTGCCGCTCGCCCTTTTGCGTATCCATTTCCCAGAGTTCGGTTTTGGCGTCCTTGCCGGAGCCGCTGGACGCGAGATAGCTGAGGCGGCGGCCATCTGGGCTAAAGGCAATGCCACGTGTGAGTTGGCCGTTGAGCGCGCTGCTGCCGAAAATGCGCTCGACGGTGAGGGGCTTCTTCGCGGCGGCGTCTTGCGCGCGAACGGCCGTGCTTAGACTCAAGGCGGTGATGACCGCCAGGAAGCAAACCGCCGTGCAATTCCGTGTGCCCATTTGATGCTCTCCTCAAATCGGCAGTCATTCTAGCCGTGTCGCCCGAAGGATGGAACCGGCATTGCACGGCAGAATGGGGGGATAACGGTGCAGTGTGCTCGCTCCGCCGACCGAAAGCACCGTTTTTCGTCAAAAGTACCCTGGACGCGGAAATAACCAGATTGGTAAACTTCCTCAACCCGTTCCCCGCGTTGGTTATTTGGTCGAAGTGTGTCCGTTAGCCGGGCCAGCGCCGTGATTTCAGGCCTTGGCGCTTGGCAATGCTGATCCAAGACACTTTGGAGAAAGATTTTCCGAACGGGAGAAAGCCCAGCATGAACGCCAACCCAGCCAAACCGGGTCCCGCGCGAAAAGTGTTGTTCGGATTGAATTCGGCTCCGCGATTATTTTTTTCTAATCTGAAATTTGCAATTCTGGCGTTTCTTGGCTGCTGCCTGGTTCCGGCGAGCCTTTCCGCGCAGGTGAGCGTGCTTACGCAGCGCAATGACATCTCGCGCTCGGGCGTAAATTCGTCCGAAACGGTGTTGACGCCTTCGAATGTAAATACGACGCAGTTCGGATTGCTGTTCTCTTATGGCATTGATGGCTACGCGTACGCGCAACCTCTATATATGCCCAACGTGATGATCAATGGCCAGAGGCACAATGTGGTCTTCGTCGCCACCGAGCATGACAGCGTTTATGCTTTTGATGCGGACAGCAATACCGGCGCCAACGCCGTCCCGTTGTGGCAAATCACGTTGCTCGACGCGGCGCACGGTGCGGCGCCGGGCGCGTCCACGGTTCCCAACGAAGACACCGACTCCGGCGACCTGGTCCCGGAAATCGGGATCACCAGCACTCCGGTAATCGATCCGGCCACGGGAACAATTTATGTCGAGGGCAAGACGAACGAGAATGGCGGATATGTCCAAAGGCTGCATGCGCTCGACATCACTACCGGCGCAGAAAAATTCGGCGGACCTGCCGTTTTTTCGGCATCGGTTGCCGGCACCGGGAATGGCAGCAGCGGCGGCGTGCTGAATTTCGATCCGCTATGGGAATTGCAACGCCCTGGATTGCTGCTGCTCAATGGAATCGTTTACATCGCTTTCGGAGCGCACGGTGATCTGGGCCCGTGGCATGGTTGGATACTGGCCTATAATGCGGCGACGCTGCAGCAAACTAGCGCGTTCTGCTTCACTGCCAACGGAATTGGCGCGGGCATTTGGCTTTCGGGAGCGGGGCTTTCGGCTGACGTTACCGATCCGGTGAATCATCCTTTCGGGCGGCTCTTGGTGGCTACCGGGAACGGCTCTTTTAACGCTATTACTCCTTATTCTAACAGCATGAATTATGGCGACAGCGTGGTGGCCTTCGATCTGACCAACGGCGTGCTTACCGTCACGGATACTTTTACGCCCTTCAATCAAGAGACGCTTTCGGAAGACGATCTCGATCTGGGTTCCGCGGGCGTGCTGCTCCTTCCGGACCAGACCACTGGCCCGAAGCATGTTTTGATTCAGGCGGGGAAGCAGGGCACGCTGTACGTTATCAACCGCGATGGCCTCGGCGGCAACAACGCAGACTCCGACAATGTGATTCAGGAAGTTAAGGGGCAGGTCAACGGATTGTGGAGTACTCCGACTTACTTCAATAACGCCATCTATTTGTGGAGCTCGAACGACGACATGCAGGCCTTTACGTTCATTAATAACGTTCTCGAGTCTTCACACTTCACTTCTTCGGATGAATCTGCCGGCTATCCTGGCCCCACAACGGTGGCTTCGTCGAACGGGACGGCGAATGGAATTATTTGGACGGTTCAGGCGGATCAGAGCCCAGAAATTTTGCGGGCTTACGATCCTACTAATTTGAATAACCTGTTGTATGCCAGCAGTCAGAATGCAGATCGCGATACTCCGGGCGACGCCGTGAAATTTACGATCCCGACCATCGCGAATGGCAAAGTTTATGTTGCGTCGCAAATGTTGCTTAGCGTTTATGGCTTGTTGGCGGGCAATGGTTCCGTGGCTACGCCATCGATTAGCCCGGCGAGCGAGGGATTTGCGACTTCCGTGCAGGTTACGCTGAGCGATAGCACACCGGGTTCGAGCATTTTTTACACTTTGGATGGCAGCACGCCCTCGAGCGGCTCGACGCCGTATGAAGGCCCGTTTACATTGACGGCTACGACCACTGTGAAGGCTATCGCTACTACGGTCAGCGATTCGCCGAGCGCGGTCGCGACGGCTACGTACACTTTGGAAACTCCGGCGGCGACGCCAACATTTACTCCTGCGCCGGGGACTTACGCTGCTCAGCAGCAAGTCACTCTTGCGGACTCCACTTCCGGCGCGAGCATCTTTTACACGACGAACGGCACGACGCCCACGACTTCCTCGACGCCGTACACGGGAGCGATCACCGTCAGCGCGACCACTACGATCAAGGCCATCGCTTCTGCCAGCGGATTCCTGACGAGCGCGATCGCCACGAGCACTTACGCGATCGAAACTCCAGCCGCGACGCCTACTTTCGCCCGGCGCCGGGCACTTACTCTTCGGCGCAGCAAGTGTCTATCAGTGATGGTACTTCCGGCGCGTCGATCTTTTACACGACAAACGGAAATACGCCGACGACGTCTTCGACGCCGTATACCGGTGCAATCGCGGTCGGCGCCACGACAACGATCAAGGCCATCGCCATTGCGCCGGGGTCGCTCACCAGCGCCGTGGCGAGCGGGACCTATACGCTTGACATTCCTGCGGCCACGCCGTCATTCACTCCCGCTCCGGGCACTTATGCCGGCGCGCAACAGGTGATCATCACCGACGGCACGGCGGGCGCGTCGATTTTCTATACGACGAACGGCAGCACACCGACTACTTTATCTACTCCCTACACCGGCGCGATCGCCGTTAGCGCCACCACTACTATCAAGGCGATTGCTACGGCTCCGGGCTTTGTGACCAGCGCTGTGGCCAGCGGAACTTATACGATTGAAACTCCGGCGGCGACGCCAATTCTCAGCCCGGCTGCCGGTACTTACGCCAGCGGACAGCAAGTGACCATCAGTGACGGCACGTCCGGCGCGTCGATTTTTTACACGACCAACGGCAGCACGCCGACGACATCTTCTACGCCGTATACCGGTGCAATCGCGGTTGCCGCAACGACTACGATCAAGGCTATCGCAAGTGCCAGCGGTTCGCTGAATAGCGCGATCGCGACGGCGACTTACACGATCGAAACTCCGGCGGCGACTCCCGCGTTTAGTCCAGCGGCCGGAACATATGCGACCGCGCAACAAGTGACGATCGCGGATGGCACGACCGGCGCGTCGATTTTCTACACGATCAATGGCAGCATGCCTACGACCTCGTCTACGCCTTACACTGGCGCGATTGCTGTTAGCTCCACCACGACGATCAAAGCCATCGCCACGGCTAGCGGTTCGCTGACGAGCGCGGTAGCGTCGGCGACCTACACGATTGAAATTCCGACGGCGACGCCAACTTTCAGCCCGGCTGCCGGTACTTACGCCAGCGGGCAGCAAGTGACCATCAGTGACGGCACGTCCGGCGCGTCGATTTTTTATACGACCAATGGCAGTACACCGACGACATCTTCGACTCCGTACACCGGCGCCATCACCGTGAGCGCTACGACCACAATCAAAGCCATGGCTTCGGCGGCTGGTTCACTGAACAGCGCGGTCGCCACGGCCACTTACGCGATTGAAGGCCCCGCCGCTGCGCCTGCTTTTAGCCCGGCGGCTGGATCCTATGCGACGGCGCAGCAGGTCACCATCACCGACAGCACGACGGGTGCAGCGATCTATTACACGACCAACGGCGCGACGCCGACCACTTCGTCTACGAAGTACACCGCTGCAATTACAATCAGCGCCACCACCACGATCAAAGCCATCGCCGCGGCGAGCGGCTTCGCCACCAGCGCGGTCGCCACGTCCACCTACACCATCGAAACTCCCGCTGCCACGCCAACCTTTTCGCCGGCTGCCGGGACTTATACCGGCGCGCAGGAAGTAACCATTTCCGATAGCACGCCCGGCGCGACAATTTTCTACACCACAAACGGGACGACGCCGACCACATCCTCGACGCCGTTTAGCACTGCGATCCCTGTCAGCAAATCGCTGACGATCAAGGCTATCGCAGCAGCACCAGAATCGCTGGACAGCGCGGTAGCAACTGCTGCCTATAGAATTGCAGCGGGCACCGCGACGCCGACATTCAGCCCTGCGCCCGGAACGTATTCCAGCGAGCAACAAATCATTATCGCGGACAGCACGCTTGGCGCTGCGATTTACTACACCACCGACGGATCGACTCCGACGACTCAGTCCACGAGGTACACGGCCGCGATCATCGCCAGCAGCACCACGACTATCAGAGCGATTGCCAAGTCTGGATTCGATGCCGCCAGCGCAGTGGCCGAAGCCACCTACACCGTCAGCGCGCAACCCACCGCGGCGACGCCAACCTTTACTCCAGCCGCGGGTACTTACACCGCCGCGCAGCAGGTGACGATTTCGGATAGCACTTCTGGCGCGGCGATTTTCTACACCACAAACGGCACGACGCCGACCGCCTCTTCAACGCGTTACACCGGCGCAATCACCGTCAGCGCCACCACGACCATCAAAGCTATGGCCACGGGCACGGGCATGGCTAACAGCAGCGTCGCAACGGCCGTTTACACCATAAGCAAATTCGGCTTGTTGTTCTAGACGAACAAACGGTGTCTCTGCCGGCAGTTCGAGAACACGTCATCTTATAAATGGTGCTTCCGGCCGCGCAGATATTCTGGGGGAGATGACGGGATCTAGGAATCTCGGTCGCGGCGCGAACGCCGCTTTTAAGGCCCAGCGCTAAAGCGCATCATCTTCGCGGCGCTTTTTCGTCGTGGTGAAGCGCTCCTCCCCCCGCTGAACCAGGCGGATGTTACCTAAAAACAAAAACTCAGCGGCTAAACGGGGGAATGCCAGAACTCGGAAAAAGCATTTATGAGACGAGTTCGAGTCAAAAGTAACCAGACCTGACACGCAACGCCGGCGCTCCGCTCCGAGTGCACGGTTCGGCACGAAAGAATTCGTCGAGCGCCCCGGCGTAATATCCACGCGGACCGTTGCAGTTTGATCGCCCGCGGTCGTATCTTACGCGGCCGAATCCATCTGCGCAAATATGCACCGGGCAAAGCCGGCCGGCTGCGCTGAGGTTACGTAGGCTGCGGAAAAATAGAGAACCCACCGATGAGCAGGTCGATTGCGAGGTGATGACTTGTTGGTGCAAGTAGATGCGATCATTGAACGCTTAGAGCCTTCGCTTCGCTCAGGATGACAACGTTTCGACTCTTTCCGCAGGCTGTAGAGGTGCGGCAATAAATTTGATATTGTTCATGCCGATCCTCAGCGAGCGGGAAGAGAATAATCTTTCGGAAGAGCCCGGGCTAAATCGGTCCAAGTCACGAGTACGAATCCCTGCTCGCGCAAAAAATCGCGAAACTCGGCGCTGCGCACTATATCAAAATCCCGCTGCCGCCAAGCGGCGCCCCAGTCGGGATGATCGGCCGTAGCGCCGCGCATCTCTTCATCATCGTGCGCCAAATGCACGACCAGGTGATGAACGCCCGGCTTGAGCGGCGCGAGCATTTCCTCGTAGGCCTTCAGCCAATCTTTCGGAGCGACATCCGGCCGAATTTCCAGGTCGTCGTCATTCAAAATGAATTCCGTCCGCGGTTGCGCCCGCGCGCCAAATTTTTCGGCCGCCTCCGCATGCCACAAAGCCGGTAAGCCCTGCTCACGGCCCAGATTCTGATATTCAGCAGCCAGGGCGGCGGTGCCCATCAACGCGCTCATGTGCGAATCCAAATGACTGATGCGGATTCCGGCGGCGCGAGCCCGCTCGATCTGCGCCGTCAATTCCAATTCCACTTCCGGGATTTTCGCGTGCGCTGCGACTTCCGTTTCTTCTAGGGGAAAATAGCCGTCGGCATCCAGCAAGCTGGGCACGTGGTCCGCGGGGCTGATTGGACGCCACCGGAACGTTTTCCACTCGCTGTTTAAATCCAAGTGAATTCCCAAGTCCGCGTCGGGGTGCGCTTTGGCCCAGAGCGCTACTTCCGGAAACCACGGGCAAGGGACCAGGATGCTGGCCGAGGTAATCCAATGATTTTCAAATGCCTCAAAAATGGCCCGGTTCACCGAGTGCGCCATGCCCAGATCATCGGCATGAATCACCAGCAGGCGCGCCGAGGCCCGATATCCTAGACGCTCCTGCACGCTCTGTGGCGCGGATAGTGCGGCGTTTTTTGAAATTGGCCGAGCGGAAGAAAACGCGGCGAGAAGCAGAATTGCGCAGGCTAGCAGTCGAGGAAGTCGCGTCATCACATCTAATAAGAAACTCCAGAAATTGCGCTGAGCCAAGTAGCGCCGGCGTCCCTGCCGGCATCTTACGACCGCTGGATCAGCTAATGTCACAAATCATCGACGGTCTGCAACTCAACCCAATGCCCTTGCGGACGTTTGCGCGCCGTCCACGACTCTTGCACTCGACTAAACTTTCGCTCGTCAGATGCCGGCAGGGACGCCGGCGGTACTAGAACAGGAACTTTAGGCCGAATTGCATGATGCGGCCTAGATGCGCGGACGTCGGATGCAGGAATGTGGAATCCCCGAACGTGCCGTCGATCGATTCGAACTGCGTGTGGTTGAACAAGTTGAAATTTTCCCAGCGGAATTCGAAGGCGCGCTGCTCGTCAATCGAGAATCGCTTGAACAGCCCGAAGTCGAAATTCACCCGGCCGGGCTCGCGCAAAACGTTGCGACCCGAAGTTCCGAAGGTCAGGCCGGTCGGATCGGTAAAAGCAGCCGGATTGTATTCAAGTGGCGCGTACACTCCGGGCACATTGCGCTGCACCGAGGCGCGCGGGTTGCCAACGACGTCGACGAAGGACGCGAGACCGACCGAATTCAGAAGAACTCCGTTATCTACGCCGGCGTTGTCCGCGAAGTCGCCGTCGAGAATGGTGAAGGGAACTCCCGTCTGCGCAGTGGTGATTCCTGAGGCTTCCCAGCCTCCTAGCAGCGCGTGCGTCCATCCGCTCGAATGGCGGAAGAACGGGGCATCGTAAACGTAGCTCACCACGAAGAGATGACGCTGGTCATAATTTCCGCTGGCGCGCGAGCCCTGAATGTCGTAGGAATTCGCGAAGCCCGTGTCGAAACGCGAAGAGGAATCATCGATGGCGTGGCTGTAGGTGTAGGCGACGCTGAACGTCAAATCGCCGGCGGTGCGCCGCCCGGTAACTTGCAGGGCGTTGTAATTCGAATTGGCTTCGTCTTCGAGCCGCGTAATGGTCGCGAGACCGAGAAAAGGCGCGTAGGGATTGGGATTTGCGCCGCACGCTACGTTTAAATTCTGCGCGGCATGCGCGGTGAGCGACGTGCCGTTGACCAGGTCGCCGGGCGCGTACAGCGTGCCGTTGCCGACCGGATTACAGACGGTAGCGGTGAGCGGCTCTCCCGCCGAAAACGGATTTTCGCTGGAGGGCACGGGCTGAAGCTGATTGATGTCACGCTGCGTGGTCAGATGCGTGCCCTTTGCGCCTACGTAAGAAATCGCGATCATTGATTTCCACGGCAGTTCGCGTTGCACGTCCAGATGCCACTGTTGGATGTAAGGCCAAATCGCTTTGTCCGGGATCGAAGTCACCGAGAGCGGGAACAGTAATCCGCCGCCGCCGAGATTATCGTATCCGGTGACGTTAAATTGCGTGGGCGTTTGCACGATTGGAGGCGATCCCTCGAGTGCTTGCGAGTTCGCTTCGTTGCCGTTGGTATGCTCGTAGAAAATTCCGTAGGCGGCGCGAATGGCCATCTTTCCGTTGCCGAAGGGATCCCAGGCGAAACCGATTCGCGGAGCGGGATTGAACAGATGGCCTTTCAAGCATCCCGGCGGAATTCCCGGAGCGCCGCACTGAATTTGCCCGTCAAATGGATTTCCAACTCCGGGCACTAGGGCGCCCGGTTGGCCAGTGATCGAGCCGTCGATGTCAATCTCCGGTGCATCCGCGAGGCTGTAGGCATTGGGGCTGAAATTGTAGGCTTGCTTGTATCGCTCGCGGTAGGTTCCGAACATGCTCACGCGCAGACCCAGATTCAGCGTCAAGTTGTGGGTGATGTGCCAGTCGTCTTGCAGGTATGGCTCGAATATTTTGTAGCGGTTGTAATACTTCGTTTGCAGGTTGGTTTGCGAATAGGCCGCTACGTTTCCTAGGAGCAAATCCGCGAAGGCGTTTCCGGTGCTTACCGGTGACGTTGCGTCGAAGGTCAGGAATCCGTTGTTGCTGAAGCCTGGCTCGTTGATTTCGTTCTTCTGGTCCGCGACGAAATTGAATCCGAATTGCAAATTGTGGGTGCGGATAATTTTCGTGATGTTGTCGCGGAAATCGTAAATGGGATTGGCGTTGTTCCAGGGGATGAAACTGGGATCTTCCGCGAATCCGCCGTCTGTCAATCCGCCGCCGTAGGGCGTGCCGTTGGCCACCGAAAATCCCGGTAGCTTGCCGCCGAAGCCGTTGTCAAAGATTCCCGCGATGGTCATGCCGGCGGGGCGCTGCCAGCTTGTGCCTGTGTTCGTCAGGGAAATATGATCGGCGGTGTAGCTGAAAACAAATTCATTCAGCAATGTTGGCGAGGCCGTCCAGGTGAGCTTGGCCACGAAGCTCGTGGCGGGGCCGACGAAATTGGTCTGAATCGTCGGGAAGCTCGATTGTTGAGACCAGTTCAGCACTTCGGGCGTGACCGTGTTCCAGGAATCGTGAATGTAGCGGAAGGACACACGCAGATTGTTGCTGATGTTGTGGTCGATGTGGAAAAGTTCCTCGCGCCACTTGGTTGGGGGAGAAACGTTTCCTTGCCAGGCGGGGTAGCCGCCGTTGGTGGTATTCGCGTGCGGCACATTGACGAGAAGAAACGCCGCGTTGGGATCCACCGGTACCGTATCGCCGGGATAACGCGTGCCGCCGTCGGCCACCGTGCCTGTTCCCGGCAAGGTCGGGCAATCATTGAAGGTTCCGAAGGAGTCGGGGCACAAGTCGGAGAAGTTGCCGCTGCGTTCATCGTCTGACGGCACGTTTTGCAGGAACGACGTCGGGTTTTTTTCCCTGCGCCACTCTTCCGAGAAAAAGAAAAACGTCTTCGAGCGATCCGAGTTGTAGTGGTGAGGAATGAAGACCGGGCCGCCGATGGTGTAGCCGAAGTCGTGCTTCTTGTAGACGGGGCGGTCGGCGTCGAAGAAGCTGCGGGCGTTGAAGAAATCATTGCGGCCGAAATAGAACGCGTCCCCGTGAAATTCCTTGGTGCCGGATTTGGTTACCACTTCGACCGTCGCGCCGCCGCTCTTTCCATATTGCGCGCCATAGCTCGAAGTAAGGACCTGAAATTCCTGGATGGCGTCCACGTTGGGATAGACGTTGAGCGACGTCGCGCTGCCGTCATCCATATTCATGCCGCCGTCGATTTCCCAGTTGTTATATTCGGTGCGGCCTCCGTTCACGCTGTAGGCCGCGTTTCCGAAAACGCCTACGACGCCTTCATCTTGGCCGGTTTGGTCGCTCACGCCTGGCGTCAGATTGATGAGCTGCGTAAAATTGCGGCCGTTCAGCGCGAGTTGGCTGACTTGCTTGGAGTCGATGGTGTTGCTCACTTCCGAGGATTGCGTTTCTACCGCCGGTGCGGTTCCGCCTTCCACCACTACTTGCTCGGCGATCGCGCCAACGGTGAGCTGCACATCGACGCGCCGCTTTTCCGCCGCGGCCAGCACGATGTGGTTCTCGACGTACTTCTCGAAGCCTTTGGCGGTGACCGCCACTGAATAATCCGCAGCGGGTAGCGCTGAGACGAGGTAATCGCCGCTTGTATTGGTGGGCACGGTGCGAATGATCCCGCGCGCTGTGTTGGCCACGGTGACCTCGGCGCCTGCAACGGCCCCGCCGGATTTGTCGGTTACTGTTCCGGTGATGTAGCCGGTATCCTGCCCGCGCGCCACGAAGGGCAGCGCGATCAGGGCAAAGGTGCAAATCAAAACCAAACGGAGAATTCTCATGACTCACCCCAGAACCGCATGCTCCAACCCGGCTTGCCACCCCGTAGCAATTCATTAAAACGTTTATTAAAACTATTAGGTGGGAGGATTATTGTGATATGTAGTCAATCCTGTCAAGCAGAAACTTCCGACCGGCCGGCCGACGCGCGGCGCTCGTGCGCAGGCCGCAGGCGGGGAGCAGAGCGCGAATACTGCCGGTGGCCGACATTTGAAGATGCCGCCCTGAAGGGCGCCGCTACGAAAAAATCTACCGCAACGCTCGCGTCGATTCCCGCGCCACTAATTCCGGCGCCACGCGCCGGTGAGCCGCCGTGAATTCGCGATTCTCCTGCGCGGCGTTAATTCCATCGACTAAAATTCCAACGGCGGCCGATCCCATGGCTTCCATGGGCTGCCTCACGGTGGTCAAAGACGGCGTATACAACGCCGAGGCCGCTACATCATCGAATCCGATTACAGAACAGTCGTCCGGCACGCGCACTCCAGCTTTCGCCAAGGCGCGGATCGCGCCAAATGCGGTCAGATCGTCAAAGGCCATAATCGCGGTAAATTGTTTTTTCTTCTTCAGCAATTCTTCGGTCAGACGAAATCCGGCGTCGAATCCGGAATTCGGATCGCGAGATTCCGGCAAATCGACGATCAGCCGCGGGTCAAGCTCCAGCCCGTGCGCCGCAGCAAAAGTGCGTATTCCTCGCCAGCGCGGCCCGCTATCGCCTAGCATCTTCGGTCCGCGAATGAATGCAATTTTCCGATGCCCCAAGGCAAAAAGATGCTCGAGCGCCAGGCGCCCGCCCACTTCGTTGTCTACGATCACCGAGCTTACGGAATCGGTTGACAATTCGGCGCCAATGAACGCGGTGGGAATGGTATTTTTTTCGAGATCCGCCAAGAAATTAATGTCTAGAAAAAGCCAATTGGCCAGGACAATCAATCCCTCAATGCGCCGATCAAGCAGCATTTCGAGGTAGCGCTCAAAGCGGCTCTTTTCATTGTGCGCGTCGGCCAGCATCGGCAAATAAGACGCCTGGTACAGCGCGTTCTCCACGCCACGCAGAATCAACGTGCAATATGGATCGGTCATGTCGAAAACCATGACGCCGACGGCATGCGAGCGCTTGCTGCGCATAAACGGCGTGAGCAAATGCGGCCGGTAGCCAAGTTTCTTGGCGGCACTGCGGATGCGGTCCTTCGTTTTCGCAGGAATGAACCGGGCCAGCGGCGCATCATTGAGCACAAACGAAACGGTGGTAGACGAAAAGCCGCTGGCTCGCGCGACATCGCGAATCGTAACGGACGATGCTTTTCGTCGCCGCCGCTTCACCATCAAGTTCGACAGTCCTCTCCATCCAAAAAAGCCAGCGAATCATACATCATAACCACGCTATGAGCCCGTTCGATCGGGTGGTCACGCGGCGACGCATTGCGAGTGGTGACCGCGGCCTGCCAGCGGGCGAATTCGGACACCTCGTTTTCGCTGCTAGAATGGTTCGAAGAGGAACTTATTCGAGCCTGTACCTAATCGCTAAAGGGGTTCCAAACCGGCCCGTACCTAGCTGCATCTCATTTCGAGACAGCCCCCTAAAGGATTTACTCATGAACACGTTGCGATTTGCGTTCGCGGGCGATCGTGACATCGCTGTCTGGGTGCTCGATTTCCTGCTCTCTCAGAATGCTCGTCCCGTCGCGTTGTTAGTACCCGATGAGTTAAAAGCCTCGCACGCCAGAGAATTACGCAGTCGCTGCTACTTTCTTCCGGACGAACGCATACTCGCGGGCGCAAAGTTCCGCGAGCCAGAAGGGATTGAAATCTTACGGGACCTCCAACTCGATTACGTCCTCGGCATTCATTTCCCCTATATCGTCCCGGAGTCTGTCCTCGAAGTCAGCGGCCACGGCTTTTTAAATTTACATCCTGCTTATCTGCCGTTCGATCGCGGATGGCACACCGCCAGTTGGGCCATGCTCGAAGGCACCGCCGCCGGCGCAACACTGCACTTCATGGACAAGGGGCTCGATACCGGCGACATCATCCTGCAAAGGCAGTTGCAAGTGGCCGAGGAGGATACGGCCGACACGCTATACAGAAAGCTAAAGTTACTCGAGCTCGAGGTATTTCGCGCCGCCTGGCCGCAAATTCAATGTGGTGAGCCAACGCGAATCCCCCAAAATCCAAATGCAGGCACGCTGCACAAACGCCAAGACCTGCTCCAGCCGCAAATCCAAGAAATCGATCTCGACCGACCGACCACCGCACGCGAGCTGCTCGCGCGCCTCCGCGCTCTAACAACCGATCGCGTCGACGAAGCCGCCTATTTTCGAACCCACGGAACGCGCCATCGCATCCAAGTCGAAATCACGCGCGAACCGGATCCCGCGTCGGCTCGCGAAAAATCCCCAAAAGCCAAGTATCAGCGCACTCTCGCTCTGCAACGACTGGTCTTCGATCGCATGCTCTCCGCCGATCTCGATGAATCGCTGCATAAAACCGCGCTCGCCTGCGCCGAGAACCACAAAGAAGAAACCGGGCTAGTCGAATTCTTCTGCGGTCTCTACCTGCACTTTCAGGACGAAATGACCCAACACTTCGAGGGTGATTTCGAAGCGGTACTGAACGGAAATCTGCCAAAGCATCGCTCCGGCCGCTTGGGTCTTATACCCGAGGGCATTCTCGACAAAGCAACGAGCGACGGAGATTCCGCGGAAGCGGCATACATGTACAACGTGCGCTTCACTGACGATTTGCTCCGTCTTCTCTGGCTGAGCGCGAGGCTCGCCAATGCCGTCGGCAAGAAGCCGTCGCTTAAAGACGTGCTGGCCGCCCTTTCGCTCGATCGCGTTTGGACAGACGAGCTTCGCCGTGCAGGTCTAGAACCGCGCCACAAAGTCGCCGACTTTCAATCGGAAGTGGATACGGTGGTATTCCACGCCACCGCCCATAAAAACGGAGCCAAGCGGACGCTCCAGGAGTTCAGGCACGACGGCAGCCTTTATCCACCTTACACGCTGGAGCTGGTCACGCCGTCTGGCGGATTCCAGCCCGTCCGCGCCGCCAAAGCGAAATTAAACGGCAGCAACGTAGCAGAAATCACCTGGTCCGAAAAGCCAATCGCCAAAGTCCAGGTGGAACTCCAAAAGGAGAACAAACTGGAATTGGAGATCGAAGGCCCAAAACTCGCAAGCCTGGAAGTCACCATTCGAGGTGCGCGCCAGTGAATTTGCTTTTCGCTCCACTGCAACGGACACCGTTTGGCGCCGGATCGGTCTGTTGGAAAAAAGGGGGCTGATTCTGGCGAATCAGACCCGGCTTTGCCCGTCTGTTCAAGCGGTTTGCGCCCTTCGTGATGCATTGCGTGCACCGCTAGCGTGCCTGACGCTTCGTACGGCCACAAAATTTCGTGTGAGGGATGGAATTGTTGTGAGCGGTGCGCGGATTTGACTAGGAGTTTTGTCCCGGCCGCGGAAGGGAACTTGTCGGCAGGGAATTTGGCGCTGCGGGCTTCGGTTCGTCGGACCCTTGGTCGAGCGCGTTCGTATTTCACGGCGATTAAACCTTGATCGTAGGTTTTGGATTCCACGAGCGAGAAGTTGCGTTGAGGAAAGCCTGTGGGGAAAAGCGGAATGCCTTCGCCGAGGAGTACCGGGACTACGCCGAGGTAGATGCCATCGACCAGATCATCTTTCAGAAATTCGCGGGCGAATTCGCCGCCGCCCATCAGCCAGATGCCTTTGCCGCGATGGGAACGTAGTTCACGGGCTAGATCGGCTGGCGATTGGCTTGTGAAGATTAGGCCTTCGCGCTTGCCGGGGACTTGAGTGCGGGACATTACGTAGGTGGGCATTTTGGAATCGTTGAAGGTGCCGCCCATGCGCAGGGCGGCTTCGAAGGTTTTGCGGCCCATGATGGCGGCGTCGATGGTGGCGAAGAACGGAGCCATGGAATAGCCTTTGGGCATGAACAGGAAATCAACCGCGCCGTTGGGACGGGCGATGTAGCCGTCGAGGCTGATCCCTACGCCGAGGATAATTTTGCGCACTATCAAAATATAAACGATCGATCATTGATTTGAAAGAAAGGTGCGCGGAAAAGCGGCTTGGAGTTGCTGCACGGAGATGTGCCCGCAGTTCCAGTTCGAAACGAAATAAACGCCGGATGCCAGACTGAAGCCCGGCGCTGCGAGGGCAAAGTTGCTTGGCGTGAGTTTCTTGTCCTGCTAGAGTCCGACTCGTGAAATCTTTGAGCATTTTATTGCGCGTAATAATCGTGCTTGTGTTGGGATTCGTGGGGTGCGGATGTTTGCTTGCGCAAACGTCTTCGGGTGATCCGGCGGCGCTGTTCGCGCGGGGTGAGGCGGCGTTGCGTGCGAATGATTTGGATGCGGCGGAGGCTGCATTTCGGCGTGTGCTGGCGATCGATCCGAAGGCCGGCGGGGCTTACGCGAATCTTGGCGTGATTGAGATGCGGCGGAAGCACTGGAGCGCGGCGCTGGTGGAATTGCGCAAGGCAGAGAAGTTGGCGCCTGAGGTGGCCGGGATTCGATTGAATATTGGTCTGGTTTATTTTCATTTGCAGGATTATGCGGCGGCGATTGGGCCGTTTGCTTCCGTGGTGAAGGACGCTCCGGATTCTTTGCAGGCGCGCTATTTGCTTGGGCTTTGCGATTTTTTTACGGAGCGTTATGCGGACGCGGCTGTGGCGCTGGAGCCGCTGTGGGATCGCGAGTCGAATAATCTGAGCTATCTCTACGTGCTGGGCATCGCGGCGGGCGAGGCGAAGCGGCCGGGATTGGAGCAGAGGGCGCTAGGGCGACTGGTGGAAGTTGGCGGGGATGCACCGGAATTTCATTTGTTGTTGGGCAAGGCTTCGCTCAATCGCAATGACGATGAGAAGGCTGCGCCAGAATTGGAGCGGGCTGCGGCGGCGAATCCGAAGTTGCCGTTTGTGCATCTCTACTTGGGAATTGCTTACGTGCGCTTGAACAAGTATGTCGAGGCGCGGGCGGAATTTGCGAAACAGATTGCGCTCGAGCCGGATGCTGCTGAAGGCTATGACGAGTTGGGTGCGCTCTATGCGGTGCAGCGCGATGACGAGAACGCTGCGCGTTATTTTCGATTGGCGCTGGAGCGCGATCGGCGTCTCGCGCGGGCGCAATTTGGATTGGCGGATATTTTGCAGCGGCAGGGTAAATTGAAGGAATCGCTCGCGGCTCTGGATGCGGCGGAACGGTTGGCGCCGGCTAGCCGCAATGTTCATTATTTGCGCGGGCGCGTGCTGAAGCGCTTGGACCGCGATGTGGAGGCGAAGAAGGAATTTGCTGAGGCGCAACGGCTTGCCGATCAGGGGTTGGCGCGCGATGAGCAAATTTTGCGCGACAAAATTACGCCCGAGCCGGAATTGAGGGACACGCCGGAGTGATGGGTGGCGAATGTCCGACGCCGAACGGAAATCGCGCGAACGGTGGGTCCCAAAGCCGTGGGCGAACCAGTGATAGCGGCGTTCACATAGAATTTACGTGAGTTGAGGTATTCTTGCGGCGTTCTGACAGGGAGATGGCGAACATGAAGAAAATGATTGTTGTTGCGGCTGGCATTTGTTTCTGCGCGGCTACCTTTATATATGGGCGCGCGGCGGGCGGGAGTGCGCCTGCTCCTGAGCGGAGCTTCGAATTTACTTACGAAGTGCATGTGCCTGCGCCTACGGCCGGAGCCGCGGCGGTGCGGGTTTGGATTCCCGTGCCTGTGTCGAGCGCTTACCAGGAAATTTCGGATTTGAAAATTGAAAGCCCGGTGGCGTTTACGCGGACGCGCGATTCGGAATACGGCGATAGTTTTGCATTCTTTGAGCAAAAAGCGGATGGGGCGGCGTTTGATGTGAAGATGCATTTCGATGTGTTGCGGCATGAGCATCGCGTGAGCCTGACGTCGATTGCAAATCGTGATGCCGCGCCGGATCCGATGCTGGCGCGCTTTTTGCAGCCCGATCGTTTGGTGCCGATCAATGGGCAGATTGGCGAGCTTTCGAAGGAGCAGACGCAAGTTGGCAGCGACAATTTGGATAAAGCGCGTCGCACTTACGAATACGTGATCAAAACGATGAAGTATGACAAGACCGGCGACGGGTGGGGGCATGGCGACGCGGTGTGGGCCTGCACTTCGAAGCGCGGGAATTGCACGGATTTTCATTCAGTCTTCATCGGCATGCTGCGCGCGGCGGGAATTCCGGCAAAATTTGAAATTGGATTTCCGATCCCGGCGGATAAGACTGCGGCCGATATTCCCGGTTATCACTGCTGGGCGGAATTCTATTTGGATGGAGTGGGTTGGGTGCCGGTGGATGCTTCGGAGGCTTGGAAGCATCCCGAGCTGCATGATTATTTCTTTGGGGCGCATGACGCCAACCGCGTGCAGTTTTCTGCCGGCAGAGATATTCGTTTGAGTCCGGCGCAGCAGGGCGATCCTGTGAATTATGCGGTGTATCCTTATGCGGAGCAGGGCGGAAAAGCGTTCGATGGAGTGACGACACATTTTTCGTTCCGCGATTCGCCGGCGGCGGAGAAGAAAACGACCGCGACAGGCGCGAACAGTGGCGTTGATTCGGGAACCCGTTAACTAGCAGCTTGACCGACGAAGCGGACTGCAGGAGATTTCAAATTTCAGATTTGAAATTTCAAAGAAAGAATCTTCTGCTGATCCGCTGAGTCACTGGTGCGAAGAAGAGCGGCAGATTTTTCTTCGCTGGTCTTGCTGCCGGTGTCGGGCTTGCGACAGATTTGGGTGCTTTCTTGTCGAGTGGTGCGGATTTCTGTGCCAACTTGAAACGTTTTGTGGATTTTCGTGCAAGTAGTACACACGTTTTCTTCTTTAATCGACGAAACCGTTAACTTGCTTTTGACATCGCTTGCGGCTTTCATTAAGATGCATTCCCCTTCCTGAAATTTCTTTCATCGACAACTGGAGTGCGTATGCGGCTACTCGTCGCGGAAAATGATGAAGCGCTGGGCGTTTTTCTGCGCCAGGGCCTCGAAGCGGAGCATTACAGCGTGGACGTGGCGCGGGAGGGAGCGAGCGCGGTGGAACTGGCCGCGACGCACACCTACGATCTGCTGATTCTGGATTTAAATTTGCCGGGGCTTGATGGCATGGAAGTGCTGCGGCACCTGCGGGCGCGGCCGGCAAATTTCCCGATCCTGATTCTCACCAATAAAAGCCGCGTCGAGGATCGCGTGCGCGCGTTTGACGACGGTGCGGACGATTTTCTGCTGATGCCCTTTGCGTTTACGGAACTTTCGGCGCGCGTGCGGGCGCTGCTGCGGCGCGGCGGGCGCGGTGCGGAGCCTGTGCTGCGTGCCGACGATCTGGAACTCGACCGGCTGGCGCGCATCGTGCGGCGCGGCGGGCGGCGCATTGAATTGACGCCGAAAGAATATGGCTTGCTGGAATTTTTGATGACGCACATGGGGCAGCGCGTGACGCGCCCGATGATTATCGAAAATGTCTGGAATTTTTCGGGCGAGACGATGACCAACGTGGTGGACGTATACATCAACTATTCCTCAGCACAAGTCGACAAGCGGCGCGTTGGCATGCTGGCCATGTCGATTCAGGTAGCGTTTCAGCAGATGGGAATTTTTGACGCGTCAAATACCAAAGTGCCTCTCGCGGATACCGAACCGATGCCGTTTTCAAAAGTGCAGATGATCGAAAATGCCAAGCGGCTGTCGACGCTGGGCCAAGTCGCCAGTTCTCCGGAAGGCAGTATCACCGCATCGCCGCCGCACGACGATTTGAGCGTGCTCCGCAAAGAACTCGAAACCGCCCTCAACGTTCAAATCAAAAGCCACGCCATCTCCGTCACTCCTTCGCGAGAAGGACTGGTGGTCAGCTTGAGCGAAGCCGGCTTTTATGACGTGGGCTCAGCCCATCTCAAGAAAAATACCGCCGCGGTGTTCGATCAATTCATCGCCATTGTCGCGCCGCACACCCTTCACGTGCGCATCGAGGGACACACCGACAATGTGCCGATTCACAGCAAACAATTTGAATCGAATTGGGAACTTTCTACCGCGCGTGCTACCGAGCTGGTGAAACTTTTTATTACGCGCTATGGAATTTCGCCGGATCGCCTGGCGGCTTCGGGTTATGCGGAATTTCATCCGGTGGCAACTAACGACACCGCAGAAGGACGGGCAAAAAACCGGCGGGTGGATTTGGTGATTCTGAATCCAACGGGGCAGAATCTATCGAGGGAATTTCCGGGGAATCCGGAGGCGCACCCGAGCGGCACAGCAGCATCGCCGCAACAATAAGAGCAATGAGGTCAAACCGTGTCGTAAATCGCGCCGCGGGCCGAGGAGATATTCTGCGGGCCATGATGGATCGAAAAGTCCCGGTGGCGGCGCAAACGCCGCTGCTCGAGCCCAGCGCTAAAGCGCTTCATTTCGCGCGGTGCTATTTTCGGAGCGCTGAAGCGCTCCTCCCCCTGCTGAAGCAGGGGGCTGCCACCTGAAAGGCACGAACTTGGCGTGTAAACAGGAGACGAATAGTCACATTGTTTTTATGCGTTAGTCGGGCGGGCGGCCTGCGACGGAAAAAAAATCAACGGCGAAAACCCAAAGATACACCGGGCCGGTAGTAAACCCCGGCCCCTACGAAGGCAATTTCAAATTTCAGATTGAGGAACCGACATAGGCAAATGCGGATCCCTCACCCCTAAAGGGGATTCGGGATGACAGCGGTTTGGTTTTTTTCCGCAGCCTGTTTAGCCGCTTAGGTCTTGTTTTTATTGGGGCGCGGCATTTATGCGGGAGAGGAACGGTTCAGCGCTCCGTGAGCACGCCTTCTAGTTGTTCCGAGACGGCCTTTTGATTTTTTACCGAAACGTACCAATCTATCGTGCGGTGCAGGCCCTCGTTGAACATTACCTTTGGCTCCCAACCGAGGAGCTTTTTTGCCAATTTATTATCGGCTACGCGATTTAGCGGCCCGGTGGGCATTTCCGGATGCAGCTCGAATTCCGCTTGCTTGCCCATGTAGCGCAAAACTTCTTTTGCGGCATCGATTACCTTGATGCGCTCGGTGGTTCCCAAATTTACCGCGGTCGCATCATCGATCTTTTCTGCGGCGAGAATCGTGCCGCTGACGATGTCATCGATGTACGTCCAATTGCGAATCTGCTCGCCGGTTCCCCATACCACGAAGGGATTCTGATTGATGAACGCGCGCGCGATCATGGCAATCACCGCGTGATTTTCGACTCCGCGCGGACCATAGACCGTGAAATAGCGGCACGAGGCGGATTTCATGCCCCAGTCTTTGTAGTAAGCCTGTAGCGTCATCTCCGCCATCAATTTCGCCCAGCCATACATATTGTCCGCGTCGTACGGAGGGCCGACCATCTCCTCGGTCAAATAGAGAATCTGTTTCGGGTCGGTCTGAATATGATTGGGATAAACGCAGCCGGATGACGCATAAACGACTTTGTCGACCTTGGCTTTGTGGCAAGCGCGAAAGACCACGCCATCGAGCATTAAATTCGTGGCGCAAGCGGCCTGATGCAAATCCACGTAACCGCGTCCGCCATGATCCGCCGCCAAATGGAAAACCACGCTCATGCCGTCGACCACGCGTTCGGCGACTCCTGGCTCGCGCAAATCCGCTTGCACAAATTCCGCGGCGCCCTGCTTCACGTGCGACTCGATGTTGTCGATGCGTCCGCTGCTCAAATCATCGACCACGCGGATTTTCGCGCCGCGGGTGATGAGCGAATCCACAATCCCCGAGCCAATGAACGACGTACCGCCGGTCACGAGCACTTTGCGATTCTTCCAATCCATTGCGGTGGTTTCCTCCATGTGATGTATGGCTAGCTGAGCTCGCCGCGTATTAACGAATGAAAACAATAGCACTTGTTGGATGCAATCCACAGCCTGGAGAGACAAAATAAAGTGGGCGGCCTCAGTAGTTTCCGCAAGTGGTGCTGGCGTCTCTGCCGGCATTTAGTGAGCAAATCAATCGAAGAAGGCACATTCCAGGCGGGAGGAAAAACACAAAGCAAAACGATAAATTGAAAATTGAGGGCCGCCGACAATCGCGGTGGAAGTAGACTTTTGTAGTTCCAAAGAGCCGGCAGAGAGCCGGCGGTACTAAACCAGTGCCAGATTTCCTTGGCCCGGATAGGTGATTTCAGTGCCGCGGACGCGCGCAAACGAAGTGATCACGTGCGGCTGAGTCCGCGTCGCGCTCATGATGTGCTCGACGTCAACTCCGCGAGCGACCAACGCATCCGCGACGAGCGAACGATGGCAGCGCCACGGCACTGCTTCCGCGCACATGGTGACCGTCTTTTTTTCGCCGGCGATTTTAATGAGCGACGCAATTCCCTCGGCAAATTCCGGCGTCTGCATGTAATCGGCATATCCGCGGAAGCTGGCGTTCTTCCATCCGGTGTTGACGCTGTCTTTTTTTGCATGGCGCAATCCGCCGAGTTCTTTCATCCAGATATATTCAATGCCTGCCTCGCTGAGCGAGTTGCGCAGCGCGTCTGTATTGAATTGGGGATTGAAACGCGAGCGGGGAATGGTGCGGATGTCGACGACGCGTTGAATCTGGTGCGCCTCGAGCATGCGAAGAAATTCCTCAATCGGCCGATTCGAATGGCCGATGGTGAAAATTTGCAGGCGCGGACGTTTCGGCGCGCGCTTTTTCGCGGTGGCTCGATTCTTTTTGGCTCGGGGAGTCATCGAATGTTTATTTGCGGCGCTGTCCACGTGTCTTATAGAATTTAGCCGCAACGAGACGCGGCGGAACGCATCCTATTCTTGTAGATGCGCGCAAGGCACGCAAGGGCGGAGAGTTGAGTATGCGAGTGGCCATTGGCGCGGATCATGCAGGGTATCCACTCAAGCAGGAAATTATTCCATTTCTCGAATCGCTTGGTCATGTGGTGACCGATCTGGGCACGCATAGCACCGAGCCGGTGGATTATCCGGATTATGCCGAAGCCGTCGGGCTGGCGGTGCTGGAAGCGCGCGCCGATCGGGGCGTTTTGATTTGCGGGAGCGGGGTGGGAGCTTCGGTGGCCGCGAATAAACTTCCCGGCATTCGCGCGGGGATCGCGCACGATTGCTATTCCGCGCATCAGGGCGTGGAGCACGACAATATGAATATTCTCGTTCTGGGCTCGCGCGTGATTGGGGTGGAGCTCGCTAAAGATTTAGTCGGCGATTATCTGAAAGCTGAGTTTACTCATGCAGAGCGTCATGTGCGTCGATTGGCAAAAGTGAAAGCTCTGGAGGTGAAGTATGGCCAGCAAGCCTGTTCCTGAATCAACGCGCGCCAGCACTGCTACGAAAGAAAATCCGTTGCGGCTTATCGAGGCGCAGGGCCAGGCTGTGTGGCTCGATTACATTCGCCGCAGCATTCTTAGCGGCGGGGATTTGAAGCGGCTTGTTGATGAAGATGGCCTTAGCGGCGTCACCAGCAATCCTACGATTTTCGAAAAAGCCATCGCCGGCAGTACGGACTACGACGAGCAACTAAAAAGTCTGCTGGCTGCTAATTCCGCGATGGACGACGGCTCGCTGTTCGAAGCTATCGCGGTAAAAGATATTCAGAGCGCTACGGATATTCTGCGGCCGGTCTACGATCGGACCAAGGGTGCTGATGGTTTCGTCAGCCTGGAAGTTTCTCCCAAGCTTGCGCGCGACACCGCCGGCACGATTCGCGAAGCGCAGCGTCTTTGGAAAGCCGTTGGCCGGCCAAATCTGATGATCAAAGTTCCCGCCACGCCTGAAGGAATTCCCGCCGTGGAAGAATTGCTGGCTTCGGGAATTAACGTGAATATTACGCTGATGTTTTCGATGGCACATTATGAAGCCGTCGCTGGTGCTTATATTCGCGGGCTTGGACGGGCGGCAAATCCCGCGGGCATCGCCTCGGTCGCGTCTTTTTTCGTGAGCCGCGTTGATAATCTCGCTGATCCCGCGCTGCAGAAAATCGGCACGCCTGAAGCGCTGGCGCTCGAGGGAAAAATCGGCATCGCCAATTGCCGCGTCGTCTATCAGCGCTTCCTGCAGATTTTCGAGGGGCCCGATTTCGCGCCGCTGCGAGCGAAAGGGGCGCGCGTCCAGCGCGTGCTGTGGGCCAGCACCAGCACCAAGAATCCAAAATATCCGGACACGCTTTATGTCGCCGAATTGATCGGCAAGGATACCGTCGACACGATTCCGCCCGCGACCATGGACGCTTTCCGCGATCATGGCGAAGTTCGCGGCGCCACCATTCTTGATTCACCGCAGACGGCCGCTGCGGAACTCGCTGCGCTCAAAAAAGTCGGCTTCGATCTTGACGCCATTACCGAGCAATTGCAGCGCGAAGGCGTCGATTCTTTCGCGAAATCTTTCGAAGATTTGATGAGCGCGCTATCGAAAAAACGCGCGGTGCTGGCCAGTTCGCCGGTAGATTCGGAAACGCAAGCGCTTGGCTCGCTCGCCGCTGCCGTGAATCAAAGGCTCGACGCCTGGACTAAGGCGCAATTCAACCGCCGCATGTGGGCCAAAGATCCGACTCTGTGGGCTGATAAATCCACTCCAGAGATCACCAATCGCCTGGGCTGGCTCACTCTGCCGGAAGTGATGCGCGAGCAGGAAGCCGATCTCATTAAATTCCGCGAGCAAATTAAATCTGAGGGCTACACGCACGCGGTTCTGCTCGGCATGGGTGGTTCCAGCCTTGCGCCGGAAGTGTTTCAAAATACTTTTGGGAATCGCGCGGGCTATCCGCAGTTGCATGTTCTCGACAGCACTCATCCCGACGCTGTAAAGGCCGTCGAGGCTGCTGTCGATCTGCGCCACACGCTCTTCATCGTCTCTAGCAAATCCGGCACGACCACCGAGCCGAATTCGTTCTTCTTTTATTTTTGGCAGAAAGTTAGTGCGCTTGATAAATCGCCGGGAAAAAATTTCATCGCGGTCACCGATCCCGGCACGCCGCTGCAAAAGCTGGGGGAGCGGCGCGGTTTCCGCCGCGTTTTTCAGGCTACACCGGATGTCGGCGGCCGCTATTCGGCGCTCACCCATTTTGGTTTGGTTCCCGCGGCGATCATCGGAGTGGATATACATCGCCTGCTCGATTGCGCTTTTACGATGCAGGAAGCCTGCGCGGCGAGCGTCCCCGAATCGAAAAGCCCCGGAATTTCACTGGGCGCTATTCTTGGCGAAGCTACTCTTGCGGGGCGCGACAAGACGACCGTGTTCGCGTCAGCGTCTCTCAAACATTTTCCCGTGTGGCTGGGCCAACTCATCGCGGAAAGCACCGGCAAGGAAGGGAAGGGTATCATTCCGATCGCGGATGAAGAGCCGCCCGCCGATGCCGCACGCTACGGCAAAGATCGCATCTTCGTGCATTTGAGTCTCGAGGGCGAAAAAGACGACGTGCACGTTGCCACGCTCGCGAAACTGAAAGCCGCTGGACATCCGGTGGTGCGAATTTCGCTCGACGAACTCGCCGATCTCGGCCAGGAATTTTATCGTTGGGAAGTTGCTATTGCTGCGGCGGGCGCGGCCATCGGACTTCATCCGTTCAATCAGCCGGACGTGCAACTGGCGAAAGATTTGGCGCGCGAAGCGATGAAGAAGGGTGCGGGCGCGGCGTCGAGTGACGGCGCGCCCGCGGTCGATGCCTCGAATCCCGCAGCGTTGCGCGCGGCAATTCAACCGTGGCTAAATTCTGCCAAGCCCGGCGATTATTTCGGCATCGACGCATACCTCGTGCCAGCCGACGCGACGAGCGCTGCTCTCCAGCGCATTCGCATTGCGCTGCGTAACCGCGCCGGCGTCGCTACGATGCTCGGATACGGGCCGAGTTTCTTGCACTCCACGGGACAACTCCACAAAGGCGGGCCGAACACTGGCCTATTCCTGCAAATTCTCGATACGCCCGCTGAACAAGTGCCGGTTCCCGAAACCGATTACAGTTTTGCGGAACTGATCAAAGCGCAGGCACAGGGCGACTACACGGCGCTTGAGCAACGCAAACGTCGCGTCGTCCGCGTGCAGTTAGGCCGCGAAGTCGCCACGGGTCTCGCGAATCTGGAAGAGGCCGTTCGTGCCTGAAGTCACGGCGCTTTTCTGGGATTTGGGCGGAGTAGTCCTCACCAACGGCTGGGACCGCACCGCGCGCCGTCAGGCTGTCGAGCAATTCCGTCTCGATTGGGACGAGTTCGAGGACCGCCACGAACTGCTATTGAACGGATTCGAAACGGGCGAGATTTCGCTTTCGGAATATTTGCAGAGAACCGTCTTCTATCGCGAAAGGCCGTTCACTCGAGACGATTTCAAAAAATTCATTTTCGAATGTTCCCAGCCTTTGCCGGAATCCCTGGAAGTGCTTTCCGAGGTGGTGAACACTAAGAAATATTTCGTGGCCGCATTGAACAATGAATCCACGGAAATCAACGAGTACCGCATCGACACCTTTCGTTTGCGACGTTACTTCGAGTCGTTCTTTAGCTCCTGCTATCTCGGCGTCCGCAAGCCCGACGATGGAATCTATCGCCGCGCGCTGAGCATCACGCATCGCAAGCCCGCGGAATGTATTTTTATCGATGATCGCGGTTTGAATCTTGAATGTGCCAAAGAATTGGGCATGCAGGTGATCCATTTTCGCAACGCCAACCAATTGCGGCAAAGCCTCGCAGAGCACGGGATCACGCTCGACGCAAAATAGACAGGAGAGCTCACATGGAACTCGGAATGATCGGCCTCGGGAAAATGGGCGGCTTCATGACGGAGCGTCTGATTCAAGGCGGCCACAAGGTGGTAGGGTACGATCGAGACGCCGCCGTCGTGCAGAAGACGACTGAGAAAGGAGCGCAAGGCGCAAACTCTCTCGAAACGCTGGTCTCCCAACTCAAAGCGCCTCGAGCGATTTGGCTTATGGTGCCGGCCGGGCAGCCGGTCGATGACACAATCGCCGCTTTACTGCCGCGGCTCTCGGAGGGCGACACGATCATCGACGGCGGAAATTCCTTCTATCGCGATGGCATGCGGCGCGCCGACGAGCTGAAGACCAAGAAAGTGAATTTCGTGGATGTGGGCACCAGCGGCGGCGTCTGGGGTTTGAAAGAAGGCTACAGCATGATGATCGGCGGCGAGGCGAGCGTTGTCGATCGGCTGAGCCCGATTTTCAAAACTTTGGCGCCCGGCGCGGACAAAGGATGGGGCCGCGTAGGTCCAGCCGGCGCGGGACATTTTGTGAAAATGGTGCACAACGGGATTGAATACGGAATGATGCAAGCCTATGCCGAAGGCCTCGATTTGCTGCGTCACAAAACTGAATTCAATTTGGATCTGCTGCAAGTCTCGCAAATCTGGCAATACGGCAGCGTCATCCGCAGTTGGCTGCTGGATCTAACCGCCGACGCGCTGAAAGCGAATCCAAAACTCGATGGCATTCAGGGCTATGTAACCGATTCCGGTGAAGGCCGCTGGACCGCCATTGCGGGAATCGAATTGGGCGTCCCGCTGCCAGTGATCACAGCAGCTCTCGACGCGCGATTTCGTTCGCAAGATCCCGAACCGTTCGCCAACAAGCTGCTAGCGATGATGCGCCATGAATTCGGCGGCCACGCGGTGAAGACGGTAGCAAAGTAGCGGCGGCGTCTCTGCCGGCATCTTTCGAAGATAAAGATAACCAAGGGCTAAAAACCCGGCGGGCGCGACCATAAAACTAAGTGAAGTCATCTCATAAATGGCGCTCCCGGCCGAGCAGGTATTCAGCGGGGCACCGGGGGACCGAAAATTCCCGGACGCGGCGCGAACTCCGCCGTCGAGGCCCAGCGCTAAAGCGCATCATTATGTCGGCGCTTTTTTCGGAGCGCTAAAGCGCTCCTCCCCCTGCTGAAGCAGGGGGCTGCTACCTGAAAAACAAAAGCTCGGCGGCTAGACGCGGGAGCTGTGGAACCTCGAATGAGTAATTACGAGATATCTTCATAAGAAATTTGGAGCGAGTGCAAAATAATCTAAATTTCAGCAAATCGATGGATCGCCGCCCCAAGCCAAGGAGCCTATCGTGAGCGCCACGGTACAAAACACCCAAAACGCCGTAGCCGGCGAATCCACAACTCCGCAACCGCCGCCCGAGCGCACGCCAGCCGCCCCGTGCCTATTTGTAATCATGGGCGCCACCGGGGATCTAATGGGCCGCAAACTCCTGCCCGCTCTCTACCATCTACGCCAGCGCAACCTGCTGCCGGAACACAGCGTAGTCCTCGGCGTCGCCGTAGAAACCAATCTCAACGACGAATCTTTCCGCATCCGCGTGCGGGACGAACTGATCGCGTCCGGGGTTCCCAAAGAAGAGCTAATCGGAAAATTTACCGGCCAAAATCTTTTCTATTACGGCCTGCCGCAAGACCATGCCGCAGGCTTTCAAGGATTAGCCGAGCGCGTGAAAGCCATCGAGAAGGAAAGAAATCTGCCCGGAAATCGCGTCCTGTATCTGGCGCTGCCGCCTGAAGCCTTCCCGCCAGTGATCGAAGGCCTGGGAAGCGCAGGCCTGAATAAAAGTGCCGGTTACACCCGCATCGTAATCGAGAAGCCATTCGGCCACGATCTGGAATCGGCTGAGTCGTTGAATGAATGCGCGCACAAATATTTCAGCGAAGATCAGATCTATCGAATCGATCACTACCTCGGCAAAGAAACGGTGCAGAACATTTTGGTATTCCGGTTCGCGAATTCGCTGTTCGAGCCGCTGTGGAATCGCGATCGTATCGCCAGCATTGAAATCACCGCCGCCGAATCGCTGGGCATCGAACATCGCGCCCGTTATTACGAAGGCGCCGGCGCGCTGCGCGACATGATCCAAAATCACATCACGCAATTATTCACGCTCACCGCCATGGAGGTGCCCTCCACATTCGACGCCGAAGCCACCCGCCAGGAAAAAGCCAAGGTGCTGCGTTCGGTGATGCCCATCGCGCCTGAAGACGTGGTTTTCGGCCAATACACGCGCGGCAAAATCGATGGCGCAGATGTCGCGGGCTACCGCGAAGAACCTGGCGTGGCCAAAGATTCCAACGTCGAAACGTATGTGGCTCTGCGCCTGTGGGTTGAAAACTGGCGGTGGCACGGCGTTCCATTCTTCCTGCGCACCGGAAAGCGCCTGAAGCGCCAGTCCAGCCAAATTGTGGTGAATTTCCGCCGTCCACCCGTCGCGCTATTTCAAAAAGCCGGCGCCGCGCCGCTACACGCCAACGCGTTGGTCATGACCATTCAACCCGACGAGGGCTTCGATCTACGTTTTGAAATCAAAAAGCCGGGCGACGCGGTCGATCTGCAATATCAAAGCTTGCACTTTCGTTACCGCGATGTTTTCGCTCCGCTCCCCGAGGCTTACGAAACTTTGCTGCTCGATGTTCTCAAAGGAGATCCGACTCTTTTCGTCCGCGACGATTGGGTGGAAGATTCCTGGCGCCTTTATACTCCCCTGGTAAAAAATCATCCGCCGGTTCATCCCTACGCTGCGGGCAGCTGGGGGCCGGAAGAAGCCAATTGCCTGGTCGCCGATTTTCTTCCGGATGGGTGGACCGAAGCATGATTCGGGAGGCCCGCGTATTCGCCACGGACGATCTGATGACTCCGGCGATCGCCGAAGAAACGCTGCGCATCGCGCAGGAGGCCGTAGCCAAGCGCGGCCGGTGCAGTATTTGCCTCTCGGGCGGCAGCACTCCCAAAGCGCTGAACGAAATTCTCGCTCGCGATTACGCCGCGCGGATGCCCTGGAATCAAATTCATTTTTTCTGGGGCGACGAGAGGTACGTCCCGCACGACAATCCCCACAGCAATTTCCGCATGGCCAAAGAAACTCTCTTCGCGCGCCTCGCCGTTCCGCCCGAAAATATCCATCCTATGCCCACGAATTATCCCGACCCGGATAAAGCCGCCCGCGAGTATGAAACCGAACTCCGCCGCTATTTCGGCGCGCAACCATCGTTCGATTTACTCTTCCTAGGCGTAGGCCAGGAAGGCCACACTGCTTCGCTTTTTCCGGGAGCCCAGGCGCTCGGCGAAACGCAACGCTGGGTGGTCGCTGTCGAAGTCCCTGCCGATCCGCCGCAACGCCTCACCGTCACCTTTCCGGTGCTAAATGGGGCGCGCAACGTTTTCTTCCTGGCCGCGGGCGGCGCAAAGCGCGGAATCATCGAAGCGATCCGCCAAGATCCCGGCGGCCCGACCAGCCAATACCCTGCGGCAAGAGTAACCAGCCCGCACACGATCTGGTTCGTGGATCAGGCGGCTTTTAAGTAGCGCCGGCGTCCCTGCCGGCATCTTGCGAGCGAGAGCTAGCCACAAGCAATAATCAACTACGTACTTGGGAGCGCCGATCTCGATCTTCGCATGTGGCGTGCGGTTGCGGTCGCAAGATGCCGGCAGGGACGCCGGCGCTACTTAAACTGAACTTTCGTACCATTGACCCTGCCCAACCGCGCTCATACCATTGCATCACGGCGCAAAGCAGCGCCCAGTCTGTAGGCCCTTCCCCTGCCAGACGCATTTAAGATCGCGCCGCAAAATGTGTGTGCAACGCGGCTCGAATTGAACCAACTCATAGCAGAAGTGCGTGATAACGAAGAAACTCAGCTCCTAGATCGATAGGAAGGTAGAACTCAAATGGCAACAAAAGCGCTCAACGAAGCACCGCGCGTGAAAGATTCCACTCCGCGCGCACAGCGCAGTCCCAAAAGTCTCGAAAACGGAAATACAGCGAGCTCCGCCACGCCCGGAAAATTCAACGGCGAAGAGCGCCGCCGCAGCCAGCGAGTTCTCCTCCGTATTCGCGCCAATGTGCATGTCAATCTGAGAGGGAAGCAGACTACGCTGGAAGTTCGCACGCTCAGCGTAAATCCCTTCGGGGCTATGATCATCGCGGGCGAAAATCTTCCATCGCAAACGCGTCTGGTCCTCGAAAATTCCGTCACTCAAGAACGCGTGGCGTGCCGCGTGGTGCATCCCCCGAAAGAAATGCCCGAAGGTTTCCACGTCCCGGTGGAATTTGATTCACCGGCGCCGCATTTCTGGATGATCGATTTTCCACCAGAGGATTGGCGCCTGCAGGATGATGTCTAGCGATGCGTTATAGCGCTATGCACGTCTTGAACTAGAAGGGAAGTTCGCTGAGGTCGACGTTTCCGCCGGAAAGAATAATTCCCACGCGCGCGCTGCGCGCGGCGCCAAGCCGCCCGAGAAGCGCAGGCGCAGCCGCCACCGCTCCCGAGGGTTCCACGACAATTTTCAATCGTTCCCAAAGCGCGCGCATGGCGCCAATAATCTCATCCTCGCTAACCGTTTCAATCTGATCGACGCGCTCGCGCAAAATTCCAAATGTCAGCGGGCAAAGAGTGGCTCGCAATCCATCCGCAATCGTTTCCGCTTTGGCAGCCGGCTCAAGCTTTCCGGAAGCGAGAGAACGAAACGCATCGTCGGCATTCTTAGGCTCGCAGCCAACCACGCGAATTTTCGGATTCAGCGCCTTGGCTGAAATCGACGTCCCGCTTAACAGCCCGCCCCCGCTTACCGGAGCCAAAATGAAATCCAAATCTGCAATTTCTTCGAGCAACTCCATCGCCGCGGTGCCTTGCCCGGCGATCACATTGCGATTGTCGTAAGGATGAATCATCGACGCTCCGGTGCGGCGCATCAATTCCTGCGCGGTCGAGTCGCGCGCGGCCAACGTGGGCTCGCATTCGGTAATTTGGCCGCCATAAGCGCGCACCGCCGCTTTTTTCACTGCGGGCGCATTCGAAGGCATCACGATCCACGCCGGCACTCCGCGCCGGCGCGCGGCGCGCGACAACGCCGCCGCATGATTTCCGGAAGAATGAGTCACCACGCCGCGCTTGGCATCGTCTTCAGAAAGCGAGAGCACAGCATTCGTAGCTCCGCGAATCTTGAACGATCCCGTCTTCTGAAAATTCTCGCACTTTAAAAATAGCCGCGCTCCCGCCATTTCATCGAGCAGTTCGGAGGTCAAAACAGGCGTGCGATGAATGTGCGGAGCGATGCGGGCGGAAGCAGCGCGTACATCTTCGAAGTTGACGTTTGCAGGCATTTTCACCGAGGGCCCGTGCTTTACGCCGGACCTCCGACGATCTCGGAGCAAAAAACAAATAAAGTCATCTCATAAACGGGTCTCGCGGTCGAGCGGATAATCGGCGAGACTTGATGGGATTGAAAAGTTACGGGTCGGCGCAAACGCCGCTGCTCGAGCCCAGCGCTGAAGCGCAACGATAAACGGCGGCGTGTTTCGGAGCGCTGAAGCGCTCCTCCCCCTGCTGAAGCAGGGGGCTCCCACCTGAAAAACAACGGACCCATCCTCCAACCGCAACCGCGCCACGGTTAATTCCCGCCGACCGTAAACGAAACCTTCCCGGTCATCGAATTCTCATTGCGGTCCGCGGCGCGCACGGAAATCGTATGTTCGCCGGCGGAAAGATGCCGCAGCACGATTTCATAACTCTCCTCGCGCGAATCGGAGAGGTCCCCCTTCGGAAACACCACGCTCCAATCCCCGCTATCCAAACTATATTCGGCGCGCGCTACGGGAATCGCCGGATCGCGCACTTCAAAGGTGACGATAAAATCTCCATTTGCGCCCTTCGCTGCCACCGCGCGCAAATTCAAGATTTCCGGCTGCGAATTGTCCACTTCGAATCGTTCACTCTCACGCGTGGCCGTGAGCGCCTGCTCCGCGGGATTCGACGGCGAATCCGACGCCACCAATTTCAAATAATAAGCGCCGTCGGGCAAAGTGGTGGAATCCCAGGAATAATGATGCTGATCGATCTTATCTTTCAGCAAACGCCAATTCTTCTCGCCCTCGCCGCGAATATAAAGGCTGAAAGTAAGATCGTCATCATTGTCATCGTGCGAGGTCCACACCACGCTCATGTAACCCTTCTGCTCCACGCCCTGCGGCGGCGCCTCGACCTTTGGCGGCTTAGCGGCGCCCTCTGCCACATACGGTGTAGGCCCCGGCACTCGCCGAATTCGGCGACTGCGGCATGCGAATCTGTGCCGGCGCTGCCGCTCCGGGAGCCGCAGGCGGCGCGGCAAATCCCTGAATGCGAATTCCGGGATTTTGGACCACGATGCCGTCAATCACCGGCGCCACATTTTTCGGCAAGTAAGCCAGGCTCACCCATGAAACCGTCGGAGTGGCCACGTCGTCCGTCTGCGAAAAAACCACCTTCCACTGCGCAAATCGCGCCGGCGGACACGTCACTCGTTCCGCCCCTGAACTCGAATACGGCCCGCTCCACTCGCTCCAATTATTTTCCGGCCGCGAAGTGTTCCCCGAGCGCACGTAAAACGCCAGTTTGCCCTTGGCCGCGCCATTCTCACCGGCCCAGGTCAATCGTCCCCACTGCGAAAAAATCTTGGCGTCAAACGGCGCGGATTCGTACGATCCATCCTTCTCGCGCCCCGGCCCGAGCGCAAAATATCTTTCCAGGATTTGCGGTGCCGACGTAGAGCACTCCGCCTGCGCCGGAAACGAGAGAAGTAACTTGGTCCGACGAAGCATTGGCGACCGTAGAAAAAATGCGGTTCTCGCCGAGCTCGATCACCGTGCCATGATTTCCGGTGCCGAGCAGAAGCCGGTCATCCTTCGCGAAACCCAGCGAATACACCAAATCATCGCGCGAACTCCAAAGCGATTCCGGCGATCCATCCGCGCCAATCCGGTAAACCTCGCTTCCGCCGCCCATGCTCGGAAAAAATGGAATGGCAATTGGCGGCGCCGCGCCGGCCGCTTGCGCTCCGAGATTTCCCTGCGCGTTTCCCGCAATCGCCGGGGGAATCGCGGACGGGACGGCGGCGGGCGGAACGTACGGAGCAGTCTTCGATTTTTCGCCGATCGCCGCGGCATAAATGTTTCCGTCGCGCCCAGCGAGCAGGCTAGTCACTTCCTTCTTGTCCGTTTCGTATAGCACGAACGATCGCCCGGCTTCCACCGCGCCCGATTTCCCGCGCTTAATTTCCACGCGCAAAATCAAACCGCTCGGGTCCGTGCCGATGAGCAAGTTGCCTTGCGAATCGAAAGCCAGCGAACGCGCATGCCGTTCCTCGCTCTTGTAGAAAACTTTTCCATTTCCATCCGGTCCAACCGCATAGACCTGCCCCTGATCTCCAGTAGCAACGAACAAAGTCCCGCTAGAATCGATCGCCAAGGCCCAAATGTATTTCGTTTTCGGTTCGAAGAATGTGCTCTTCTGGCCGCCCGGCGTCACCTTATAAACTTTTCCATCCGGAGAAGTGGCCACATAAAGATTGTCCTGCGCGTCAAAAAGAATCGATTGCGCCGCCAGTTCCGGCGATTCGAAAACGGTAGTAGGCGCGCCCTTGGCATCAAATCGCAGCACTTTGGCATTCGAACCGCCTGCCGCGAACAAAGTGCCGTGCGAATCGAGGCGCAGCGCCCAGAGATAGGCGAGATTCGGATCGGCGAAGGGCGCAAAACGCGGCGCCGGTGTCAGCGATCCGTCGCTGCGAATCGCGACGCCCTTGGCCGTGCCGCGCTGAAATTCCGAATATTCCGATTGCCGCCAGAAATGGGTGTGCTCGCTCAGCGCCGGAATCGAGAGCGCCACTTCGCCGCACAACACCGTGATCGCCGCCAACACACACACCGCATTCGCTCGCCATTTCATCGGCTTCAATACTCCTCTGTCGGTCGGATTCACTTCACGGTGATGGTCAGCGCGCGCTGGCCCGTGATCACCTGATTCATCGCCACGGACCATTCTCCCGCCGACGATTGCCCGAGCAGACGGGCCCCGCCGGGATTTCTTCGTTGGTCGAGAATATTGATCTGCGAAAGCGGCACGTTCGGCAGTTCCTTGTCTTCCACCAAAAGCGTCGGCGAAGATTGCATCAACGCAGCATACAGACGGTCGTTGTGCCGCTCGCGATTCAGCAGCGCCACAAGTTCATCCAGCCCGGCAAGCTGCGACGCCGCGCCAAATGATTGCGTCATGCGGTTCAGAGTCTCTGCATCGCACACCAGCAATTGCAGTGCACCGCGTGCAGCCTGCGGCGGAATCGTCACGGGAACTTCTTGAATGAATGGTTCACCGCGGTACGGCCGCAGCAAAACTTTCACTCGAATCGTTTCGCCCGGCGAAACTTCACTCTTCTCGCTCCACGCGCTTTCGATCGATGCCGATCGCCGCTCCGGCACGAGCTTTACATTCAGCGTGACTTTCCGCACATGCGCCGGCTCGTACGGATTGTTGTAAATCTGCGTGAAAATATTCAAAACATCGAAAGCCACTTGCGTTCCACCTGGCGCGGGCGCATCGGTGGGCGCGTAGTAATCTTCGATTTTCGCAGGTGCGTGGTCTTTTAGGTCGATCGTGCCGGTAACTTCCAGCGTGGTTCCTTCGCTGTACGCGGTATTCGTCGAAATTCCGTTTTGCGCAGCGATGGCGACAAGCACGGGCGTAAGTTGCCGCACTTCGGCCACATCGAAATGAAAATGCTTCTCTTCTTGCGGCGTCGTAATCGTGACGTCCATCGGAATCATCGGAGGCGCTGCGCCGAGCCGTCCCATTACCGCAGTCGTGCGATCCTCGGTCAAAGTTCCGATCACGCCGCTCGTGCTCATGATCTTCGTCGAAGCCATTTCCGAATTCAGCGTCATGACCACATGCCCGCGCAGCAGCGGTAGCGAAACCGATCCAAATCCAAAAAGCGGGTGCCCGCAGGCAAACACGCGATCGCCAACGATCGCGGTCACAGTGCATCCAGCGGTAAGCGAAAGATCGCCGCCAACGAGCTGCATCCCCACCATATCGCCCGGCTTGATATTCGCATCGTCCGGCGAAGCGGCTTCCGTTCCGCCGAGCGCCGTAGCCATGCCTGAGCGCGGTGAATTGACTTTGAAATTGTCCGAGCACCGCCGGCGAAATTCCCGTGGACACTAACGGCGTATCGATCGGCTGCAAATAATTTCCGGCGCCGAATGGCGCGCGCTGCAAAAGTTCCGCCGGTATCGAAATTCGGATCGCGGATGCAGCGAGGCCGGCGCTCGTGGGAGTCGCCGGCAATGTTCCGGGCATTCCTGGCAGCGCATTCTGAATATCGAGGATACTCGCGATAGGCGTCACTCCGCCGATCGCCTCTTTCGTGAAAACTCCCAGCTTGAGCGAAAGCGCGCCGGCAAGTTTCCCGTTGAAATAAACGGGACTGCCGCTCATCCCGGCAACGACGCCCGAGTGCTCCACTTTCTCGCCGTGCATCTGCACCAAAATCACATCCTGCTTGGGCCCCAGCGCATTGCGCAGGATTCCGATTACCTCGAGATCCATCGGCTCAATTTTATCGCCGGAGAAAATGGTGTAAGCGACGCCTTTCATGCCGGGCTGAATCTGGTCCACAGAAATAGTTCCGCCATCATCCGAGGCCGGCCGGGTCCGGGCCGATGATTCAGCCCGGGAAAACAAAGTTCCAGCCAGAAGCAAAGAGACCGCAACAATTACAAATCGAAAGCTGTTTCGAGGATCAGTGAGCATGAATTTTGATGATACCCGTCTCGCCCAGCGCAGAGCAACAAAACCGCGCAGCGTGTTTAGATGCCGGTTAACGGCATAGCGTTCCGCTCGCGTGCCGCCGGCGTCGCTGCGGGCTCTTTTCGGCCCTTTGGCGCTTCTTAGAGATAAAAGCCGTTCGACTTCCGCAACTTAGAACGCGCGACGCCACTTATCTTGCAATTGCATTGGCTAGGAGTCTCGGACTTGCTCTTGCGGCGCCCGCAAAAAACGCAAAGTGGGTCAACCAGGTTGACCAACTTGCAGCAACAATTTTTGCCGCTCGAAGCAGGAAAGCGCGAGCCCACATGCTAAAATTTCCGCGTGGGCAAAAAGAAAATCGCGCCGGCCAAGAAAATCGAAGGCGTCGTAGAACTGCCCGGCGACAAATCGATTTCCCATCGCTACGCGATCCTGGCCGCCTTGGCCGAAGGCCCCAGCCAAATCTCGAATTACGCAAGCGCCGCCGACTGCCAAAGCACGCTAAAGTGCCTCGAGCGCTTGGGAGTGAAAGTCCAAAAGAATGAAAGAGTTGTAAGCATCATGGGCAACGGATTAGATGGTCTGAATGGCCCCAGCCGCACTCTGGACGCAGAAAATTCCGGCACTACGATCCGTCTGTTGAGCGGCGTACTAGCCGGCCAAAAATTCGATTCCAAAATCACCGGCGATTCTTCGCTACGAAAACGCCCGATGCGCCGCGTGATCGATCCGCTAACCGAAATGGGCGCCGATATAAAATTCGAGGAAGGCGGCCGCGCCCCGCTGCGAATTTCAGGCCGCACGTTGCGCGGAATTTCGCATATTCCTCAGACCCCCAGCGCCCAAGTAAAATCAGCAATTCTGTTAGCAGGCCTATTCGCCGAAGGCGAGACCTCAGTCCAGGAAAGCGTTCCCACCAGAGATCATCTGGAAATCGCGTTACGCGAATTTGGCGCGCAAGTGAATACGGTGAACAGAGTTACGCGCATCAAGCCGCGCCCAAAATTACAAGGTCGCGCGCTGGAAGTTCCCGGCGATCTCTCGTCCGCGGTATTTTTCATAGCCGCAGCACTGATCCTGCCAGGCTCGCAGGTAATCATTCACAATGTGGGCCTAAATCCGACGCGCTCTCGCGTTCTCGATGTGCTCATCTCCATGGGCGCTCCGATCCATATAGCATCATTGCAATTACGCGATGGCGAGCTTGTCGGCGATCTCGCTGTTGAGCACGCGAACTTGACCGGCGGTGAAATTTCTGGGGCGCAAGTAGCGGAAATGATCGACGAGCTGCCGATGTTGGCGGCGCTCGGGCCCTTACACGGAGCAGGGAATCACGATTCGCGATGCCAAGGAATTGCGCGTGAAAGAAAGCGATCGCATCGCTGCCATGGCGGCAGCGTTGCGCGCGATGGACGCGCAAGTGGAAGAATTTCCGGATGGCCTGCGCGTGGGCGGACGCTCGGCCGGAAAATTGCGCGGCGCGAAAATCGATCCGCACAATGATCATCGCATTGCGATGGCGATGGCCATCGCTGCATTAGGCGCCGAAGGCGAATCGACGATTCTAGATGCCGATTGCGCGGCCATCTCATTCCCCGAATTCTTTCCTACGCTAGATCGCCTAGTCGAGCTTTAGTGGCGCCGCCGTCCCCCGTAGCGCTGGCGTCCCGCCGGCTCTTACGAAGAGAATTTTCCTAAGGGCAAACAACACGGACGGATTAGCAAGCTAAAAGTCGCGATGTAGTTGAAAAGTAGCGCCGCGCACGATTCCGAAATTAGCGAACAATTTCGCTCGAAAGAGCCGGCGGGACGCCGGCGGTACGAAGGCGACTACGATTCGGATTTGCGAAGATTGATTGTGCCGTAGGTGGTATCTAGAGTGATCTTCGGGCCGTGAGTGCCGACTTTGCCGTCGAGCTTCTTAGTCTCGCCCGACGTTGCGGAGTTTAGTGCGGAGTCGTCAAATTCGCTTTCGATTTCGCCGGAGCGCGACGCGGCGCTGATTTCAAACGCCGATTTCGACGGCAACGCGAGATCGATTCCGCCGGACTCGTTCTGCACACTGATTTCGTCGCTGGGCGATTTCTTCAGGCTGATGGAAACGTCGGCATGCGCGTTGTTGATGTCGATGCGCCCGGTGGCGTTATCCAGCTCGACGGATTTATCGTGAGTCTTGAGCTTGACGCTGCCATCCACATCGGAAATCTGCAGTGAATCCGAATCGAGATCGAGGCGCCCACGTAATCTCATTATCGTCAGATCGGTGCGCGAGGAATTGAACTGCGTGGTTTGCGCGATGTTCGAGACTTGGATCGGCCCGAAGAATTCGCCATCAATTGTCGCATTCCCGCTGACATCGCTCAGTTCCACGCCATTACCCTTGCCGCTTAAACGCACATCGCCGTGCACCTGCGCGATGCGCACGTCGCCATTTTGCAGTTTGGCAGTTACATCGCTTCCCACGTCGTGAATCGCGATATCTCCGCTCGGCGAAATCGCCGTGACTGCGCCTGCGATTCCCGTAATGGTGACATCGCCGCTATCAGTTTGCGCCGTCACGCTGACTTGCTTCGGCAGATGAACTTCCAGATCGACGCGCGTATGCTTGCTCTCGCCCGATATCCCGCTCGGCTCCACGCGAAATCCGCCGCTCACCGGCGTCACATCGATTTTCACACTGGCAGCGCGCCTGGAAGATTCGGAATCGCTCACCGATGAAACGGTTTTGGTTGCGACCACTCGTAGATCGGTGTCTTCATCCGCAAAGACGGTAATGTCGCCGTGCGGCGTGTGCACGCTGATCGACGAATTCGGCTTCACCGCGACGGGCGGCACATCTTCACTCACCGGCACGCCCTTCTTCGTCCACATATCATTCCAGGAGAAGGAATCCGTGTCGCCAAGTTGCTCGCGAATTCTGCCGAATCCCCACATTCCCGTCACAGCGACAAACAGAAGAATAATCAGGGCAATCTCGCCGCCGCTCAGCAAAGGCGGCCGCGCATCTCCCGATTGCCGCGCCGAAAAATTATCGATCAGCTTGGCGATGCCCCAGACGATCAGTATCACCGGCCAATACAGGCGCATCAGGTGGCCGATACCAAGTTGCGGGGTAGTGGCGAATCAGCAGAAAAACAACGCCGAGGAGAATCAGCAGCAGTCCGCCGAAGATCGATTGCCGTCCGCTGGGAGTTTGGTTCATTGCGTTGGTTGAGAATCCTTCGCCGCTGCTGGCGAGAGCTTCACTGCTGCGGCCGCGGCTCGGAGGAAATATGTCCCTCGGTAGAGGCGGTCGCTTCGATCAACTTGATAACGCCGATCACGATCAGCAAAATAGGCCACAAATCGCCGAATGAAAAACGGCTGCTAAATTCGGCGATCAGAAAGAGCACACCGACAGTAATCAGTATCGCGGGACCCATTAGGCCTCGCAGCCGGCATCTCGCGCACGTGCATCGCACTCTGTCGCTCATTTGCGCCCCCTGCTACGCTCGCGACCGCTTCATGAAAAGCCAGATTCCAATCGCGATCAAAACCACCGGCCAGCCTCGGTTCACCCAATCGCCGTTGATCAGGCCCATGTTTCCGAGCAGGGCTAGCACGCCCAAGCCGATCAATATGAATGCGCCTACGGGCCGCGATGTTCCTGCCGGCGCGCCCGCGACTTCCGCGCCCGTCAGTGCTAGCTGACGATTTTGCGCCGCGCGATACGAATCAATAGAGGTGTAGACCGGGAACAAACCGAAAGCGATCCAAGCCAGCGGAGTTATATTTCCAAAGGCTTCGGTCAATCCGACGGCCAGAAGCCCCGCCCAAATTGCCACGTGAATAAGCGCGCGAGTGTAATCGCCGTTATAAACGGCGCCGAGTCCTGGGATCAGTCCGAGCAAAGCAGCAACGGCGGTGTTCGTTTTCGGCGGCGGGGCACCGCCAATCGACGTTGCCGGAGAGCGCACCGGCCAGGCAATCTTCACAATACAGCGCGCCGCGAATATCGCGCGCACATTCGTGGCAGAGCGGTTTGCCGCAGTTGCGGCAAAATCCGGATGCGTCCACATCCACATGCGTGGCGCACTTCATGGTGAGCTCCTTACGAACGTTTGCGCGACGACGAACGCATAGAGCGATGAACTGCGGGTGGAGCTGCGCCCAGGATGCGGCGAGCCTTGCGACTTTTGCTCGGGCTGCGAATCTTGCGGCTGGACCGGCGGCTGTTCCTCGCGCGCCGGAGAATCCGGCGGACGCAGCCGCGATTGAATTTCGTAGACCACGCGCAGGTCGTTCACGTACTTCACGCCGCGTGCGTAAACCAGATGCGACTGACGATTCGCTGAGCGATAAATATTTACCGGATTCAAATCGCCCTTGCGAATCTTCATTGGATTCAAGCCAGCAGCGTAGAGAAGAATTACCAGACTCGCGGCAGCCGTCGCCAAGCCGATCGCAAAACGCGGCTGAAGCAGCGTCGTTGTCCAAGTCAGCCAACGTTGCCAACCATGTTGCGAAGCGCGTGGGCCCAGCGTCTGATCAAGGATAGACGAAATGAGCCGCGCAGGAGTCTCGATCGGTTCGAGCAATTGCACGCGTCGAATAATTCCGCCGACTCGCGCGACGAGTGGATTGCAACGCGCGCACCCATGCGCATGGCGCTCGAATTCGACGCGTTCGTCGGCGCTGAGCAGATTATCGAGATAATCGCTCAGCCGTTCTTCGATTTGTGGGCAGTCCCAACTCATGATCGCTTCATTCGGGCTTCACGCCCATCTGCAAAAGAATTCGCGCGAGCTCGATTCGTCCGCGATTGATTCTCGATTTTACCGTGCCTTCCGGCACCAAAAGAACCTCGCGAATTTCGCTGTATTCCAAACCCTGCAAATCGCGCAAGATTACCGCTTCTCGCAATTCCGGCGAAAGTTGCGCCAACCCGCGCTGCACTTGGGCACTGAGCTGTGCTTCCGCAACGATCTTGTCCGGCATGCGCCCGCTCGACTGTTTCTCCTCGAGCTGCGGCATTTCGTCTTCGATCGAATCGGTCATGCGGTCGCGCCGCGTGCGCCGGTAATGATCCACCAGCAAATTGCGCGTCACGCTGGTGAGCCAGGTTGCAAATCCGCCCGAAAGCTCGCGATAGCTGGCCAGCGAGCGGTAAATCTTTAGGAAGACCTCCTGGCTCAGGTCTTCCGCTTCCGTCGAGTTTCCGGTAAACCGGTAGCATATATTGAACACGCGCCGCGAGTGACGTTGAACCAGCTCTTCCCACGCCGGCCCCTCGCCCCGCAGGCAGTGCTGGACCAGTTGAGCGTCGGGCTGCAATAGTTGTCAGCCTCACTACTTCCATCAGGATCCGGCCTCACCATAAGGAACGCAAATCACGGCCGAAATGTTCCGTGTTCGGCGGCATCTTAGCGTCGCAGGTCTCCAAAACACAAGCGAGGACGGTCGATAGTGCGAATCTACTAGGGCAATTCGAAATCTCGTAACGGCTGGATTTTCAGTAAATCCCGGGCACAAAACGAGCTGTCTTGGCGGCGTATTTTTCGTAATCGGCGCCGAAAAGCTTGCGAAGATGATCCTCTTCGAGTTGCACGCGGCGAAGATTTACCCACAGCCAGCCGAAGAAAAAGAACCAGGCCAGGATGCTGCCGAGCGTGAGGGCGAATGCGATGCGCGAGGCAATCAGCGCGGCGTAACGGGGATGCCGCACGAAGCGATACGGCCCGCTGGTCATCACCTTTCGCTCGGATAAATCGCCGGCGAAAACTTTGGCTAGATATCGATCGGTCCAAATCAGCCAGACGGCGCCGGCCAAATACAAGACCAGGCCGATGGTTTGCAGCACGGGATTTAGAAGTTGCGGAACGAGATGCCAATGGCCGTAATCGAGGAAAACGCTCAGCTCAGCAATCGCGAAAATGGTGATCCAACGCAACATCCACGGATCGTAGGTGACGCCGGCGGCTTCCTCCATCACTTCGCGCGAACGGAAAATCGAGCGATGGAAGCCCATCATCGCGCAGCCCCACACCAAACTGACCAGCAGGAATCCCGTCGAAAATATGTCGAGGCGTTCCCAGGGCCGTGGCGAATGCCATTGCCAAAGGCAGGCCACAGCCGCGACGAAATATCCGGCAATGAAAAGTAGTGTCGCCCAATACGCGTGAGACTGAGGATTCGCGGCTGCTGCAATCTGAGGCTCGGAGGATACGCGGGAATCGTGCGCCGCAAGGCGTCCGTCAATTGCGCCCGAATGATTCATCTCGCCCGCCGGAAACTCGAATTCGTCAGAGACATTCCGATTGCGTTCCTCGGCCGCATCTTATCCGTGCTGCGCCCTAGAAGACAAGCACGGCCCGCCGGATTCTCATAAATAAATTGCTGTATGCTCCGATTTATAAGCAGCGATTGCGTTTAGCCTAGCCGGATTCGCCCGAGGTATCCTGCCCAAAACAAATTGCGTAGCCGTTACAATCATCGACTTCAATTTCGCGTGGGTCGTAAAAGGTAGATTCGGGTCCCATCATCACGAAGCCTTCGGCAAGCTTGAATAGACGCAGAAATTCAAATTTGGATCCTGCGCCGCCTTGGTCAGGAAGCCGGAAGAATTCACAATCCGCTCCTCAGCGGGCGCCACGTAAATCAAATAAATCGGCCGCGGATTTTGTTGCCAGGAATCTCGCACATTGGCAAGCACCTGCTCCATCACGCGCGCCTCGCAAGGATCGAAGAAGAACAACACCAGCGGATCCGCGGGGAGATAGTACTGCGTGAAATCCATGCGCACGGCCTCGATGTACTTGCATTTTTGCGTGGGACTCGAGTAGCGCACGATATTTTGCTGCGCGATGGCGTTCAGTTGCGGCGAAAATTCGATGCCGATTACTTGCTTGAATGGGAATTCGGAAGCCATCAACAGCGCGCGTCCCTTGCCCGATCCAAAATCGATGAATACAAAATCTTCGAAGCAAATCGGCAGCCCTTCCAAAATCGCGGAAAACCGCTCCGGCTCGATCGCTGCATAATTTCGGCCGTAAATCCAGTTGGGGCTGGGAATGTCGAGGTCGCTCAGATACGTCCAACCGCCCATTTCGCCCACGGTATTTACGCCATACTTGCGATCGTATTCGCTTTGTTCGGGCTCGCGCTCGAGACGCTTCGCGGAAACATATTCGCGCAAAAGGTGATAGGGCAGGAGCGCGCTGCGAAGAATCGTTACGGTCACACCACGTTCCGCCAGCGATCGCCTGAATCGCGGAAGCACGGTTTTCATTAGTCGGGGCATGAAGGGGCCTCGGTTAAGCGCCTGATAGTATCATTCTTAGCAGCATTGTCGAGTGCTGGACTAGTACGAGCACTTCGCGAGACTGGCAGGCATAGTCCCCGGCGCTCGGAGCCTTGATCCCGGCGAAAGGCTGCTGCGCTAAAGCGCACCGCTACGAAGGCACTTGCTGCCAACTGATTCTTGACACTCTGCAACTGTTGCTGCTACGGTGCGCGACGGATGTCCCGGTCGCTTCGCAAGCTCCTCCTCATCGCTCTCGCGCTCATCGCCCTCGCCGCGCTGCTGTATAAATTTCGCAATTCGATCACGCTCGAGGGATTTCACTGGGCGCTTTTGGGCCAAGCCTGGCGCGAAGCGAATCTCTGGCTGCTGCTACTTTCGCTCGCGGCGATCTTTGGCGCCTACGCGATTCGCACTTTTCGCTGGCAACGATTTTCGCGCTATCTCGGAAAAACGGATTTCGCCGGCGTCTTCACTGCGACAATGATGGGATTTTCCTGCATTTTTCTTCTGGGCCGCGCCGGCGAGCCGATTCGACCGCTGCTGATCGCGCGCAAACAAAAATTGCCGGCTACGGGCATGTTCGGCGTTTACATTCTGGAACGCATCATGGATCTTGGCGCTACGGCTGTTTTCGCCGGTTTTGCGTTGCTCGAAATGAATCGAGGAACGATCGGCGGCGATATGGACACTCCGCTGATGCACAAAGTTCGCGGCAGCGGTTTGCTGTTGCTCGCAGGCTTCGCGGTGATCGTCGCGTTTCTGATTTATTTTCGGTTGCATGGCGCGGGCGCTCTGGCGTTGCGACTGGAACGCTCGAAAGGTCGCGGCGGATTGCGCGCCAAACTCGAAGCGCTGCTTAGCGGAATCAGCGAAGGGTTGCACTCACTGCGCACTTGGGGCGATTTGGCGGCGGGAATTTTCTGGACCGCGGCGCACTGGATTCTGATCGTCTTCATTTATGTTTGGATCTCGCATGCTATCGGCGGTTCGCTTTCGGCGATTGATTTCTCGGCCGCCATGTTGGTGCTGGCGTTCACGATGATCGGCTCGGCGCTGCAGCTTCCCGGAGTCGGCGGCGGCGCGCAGGTGGCCACATTTCTTGTCTTCACCGTATTCTTTGGAATAGAAAAAGAACGCGCGGCGGCAGCTTCCATTACTATATGGCTGATCACGTTTGCCGGAGGATGCTTGCTGGGTGTTCCGCTTCTGCTTCGCGAAGGATGGTCTATTGGCGAATTGAGAACCGAAGCGCGCGCGGAAGCCAAAGCGAACGTGGTTGAAGCCGAGCGGGAACTTTTGGACGAAGGCCGCGCGGCAGAAGAGAAGCGCCGGGGAGACGTGCAGCGGTGAAGTGCCCTTTCTGCGGAAATATTGATGACAAAGTGGTCGATTCGCGCGAAGGCCGCGCAGGCGATTTGATCCGCCGTCGCCGCGAATGCTTGAAGTGCGAACGCCGCTTCACCACTTACGAGCGCATCGATGAAGTTCCGTATATGGTGATCAAGAAGGATGGCCGCCGCGAGCGCTTCGAGCGTAAAAAAATCCTTCAGGGCCTGCTGAAAGCCTGCGAAAAGCGTCCCGTGCCGACACCGCGCCTCGAAGCACTGGTGGATGAAGCCGAGCAATTCGTCAGCGAGACCACCGACCGCGAGCGCACCACCAGAGAAATCGGGGAGATGTTGATGAACCGCCTGAAAAAGCTAGATAAGGTGGCGTATGTACGGTTCGCGTCCGTCTATTCTGATTTCAAAGACGTGAAGGAATTTATGGACGAGCTAAAAGGATTGTTGAAGGATCGCGCCCGCAAATAAGCGTTCGCAGAACGCCATCCGAACGTAGGGCCCGCGCTTTATGCCGGGCCTCTTCATGCAAGATGTAATTTCACGACGAGATCGATTTACACCGCGAAGAGACTTAATGAGAGGGGTTCGCACCCAGGACCAGTAGCCGTGTATCGAAATCGTGCACGAAGAGGCCCGGCATAAAGCGCGGGCCCTACGGACGCTGCGAGCGAACTCGCTAGGCCTGCCAGACTCCCGCCGCGAATGTTTTAATTTTCCGGAATCCCAAACGTTCGTAGAGTTCGACCGCGGTGGCATTCGCCGCGGTTACTGTGAGTGAGAGCGCGTGAAAATGGCGCGCGCGCAATGCCTGAATCGAAGCTTCCATCAGTTGCCGGCCAAGCCCCGAGCCGCGATAGCCTGGCTTCACGCAGATTTGCGTGGTATGCCCGACTCCTTCTGCGACTGTCGATGTCAACACCATGCCTACGGGAGGATCACCGTTCGCGGGACGCACCACGAATGAAGCTTCGGGCAAAAACTGGCCGCAGCCGGGCAAGATCACTATATTGCGCAGAAATTTCATGCCGCCGGATTCAGTGCGGTATTGATCGTTGATTTCGGAATCCACGTGATTCGCGTATGAAAGCTGAATCAGTCGCGCGCAGGCCTCGAAATTGCGGTCACTCCACTTCTCCAACCGTAATCCAGGTGAAATCGGCGCATTCTTGAGCGCTGCCTCCTTCAGATCGAGGAGCATGAACTCGCGCGCGTAAAGCCGAAAATGCTGCGAGAGGAAATTCGAATCGAGTGCGGCGCCGAATGGCATCAATTGCGCTTCAACGCGATTGACACGCGGCGTAGCGCGCAAAGTAGCCAGCATTTCGCTCAGCAAATTGCGAGTAACTTCCGCTTGCGGCGAGCGGTGCGAGGCAAACAGGCCGCCGATCAGCCCTTTATGATCCTCGAGAACGTAAAATCCATAACCGGCGGGCTGGCGATGCTCGATGGCCACATAACCACCCAGCGAATGAGAATCCACAAAGCGACGAATTAAATCGAGAGAAGGCCGGTAATCCCAGGAAAGTTCATCGCGCCAGTCTTTCGCTTCTTCTTCAAACAGACGCTCCAATTCACGCGTCTGCACTTGGCGGAGGTCCAGAAGGTCCATGGTGTTCGCGTCGCGCCCCGAAATTTAGATTATAACCTTGCCGCCGCCGGCGCAAAACCATTACTCAGGCGATAAGTTTCGCGATGGCCTCCGGGAACGCCGCAAGAACTATGCTAACATCCGGCAGGAATTCGGAACGGGAGGTTTGCGCACAAACTGAATGGCTGTCTTCGCCGAGCTGCGTTATCCCACAACGGCCCTCGCCAAGGTGATTTCTGCAGTTCTGGCGCTGGTGCTGTTTGTATTCATTGGTGCGGCGATCATCGCGGGCATCGAGCTGCGGCAAATTCTCAAGCCCTCGCGAAATCCCGCCACGGTGGACCTCAACGTTACGATGGGCCATCCGAGCACTTTTTCTTTTCCCGTCGAGGGCGGAGAGCGCGAAGGCTGGTTCTTCCCGGGACTGCAGGGCGCTCCCACAATTATTGTTTGTCACGGTTACGGCTCGCAGAAACTTGAAGTGCTCACTCTGGTTACCGCGCTGCAGGATCAGCAATTCAACGTGTTCGTTTTCGATTTTTTTGGTCACGGCGCGAATCCCGGCGCGACGACTCTCGGCTATCGCGAATCCGAGGAACTGCGCGCCGCCGTGAATGCGCTCGCAGCCCGCACCGACGTCGATCCGCGCCGCTTCGGAATCTGGGGAAAAGATCTGGGCGGTTATGCCGCGCTCGAAGTTGCCGAAGCGGATCAACGAGTGGTGGCTATCGCTGTCGATTCGGTTTATGACGATCCGACGGACATGGTGCGCCTCGAAGTGAAGGGATCGGGAATGGGCATCTTGCCTTTGGTCACGCGATTCTGCGTCTTCGGATTTCGGCTGATCAATTATCCTTACCGCCAGGAGCCGCCGGTTTCGGCGCATCTTGGCCGCCTGCAAAACACTCAAAAATTATTCATTCAGTCGCAGGACCGCCCGCTTCTGGCTTATTCCACATTTCAAATATTCCAGAAATCGCCCGATCCGCGGCGGCAGGTGCTGGATCGCGTGAGCTACTCGGAAATGAACGATGACGACCGCAAAGTTTACGAGAATATGGTCTCGTCGTTTTTCCTGGTGTCCATGCCGATGAGTGCGCGGGCTTCGCGCTAGGGCAGCGGGCGTTCCACGGCGGCTTTCACGCACTTCGGTATTCCGAATTCCTGCACCGATGTTACCGAGGCTCGCTTTTCGAGATCCAGCAAGCCTGACGGGCTTGTGAATACCACAGCCGGTCCGTCCATCTGCGGGGTCCATTCTGGAATCGCTCTTCCGAGATAAAAATTCAGGCCGAATTCCCAGTTGCGATGGACTTTGTAGAGCGCGATGGGATCGTTGTTGAACGGTGGCTGCAATTGCTTCGAGGCTGCCACTCGCCGCGCGGAAAATTGATCATCGGAGCGAGTTTCCGCTATACGAAGCGTGTCGTTGGCCATCACCGCGAAGAATAACCCCGACGCGCAAATTGAGCTGAGGGCGAGGCGCGGATACCGAACGAAGAGAAAGAGCAGGGAAGCCACGAATACAATCGCGCCATAGAATTGGAAAATTCTGCCGCGCGCGTGCCAATTCTGGCTGGCCCACAAATCGGGAAGTTGGTTCTGCGCCACCAACGGCGCCGCGAGATAGAGCGCGAGCACCGTCGCCGCTATTGCCACAAGCATCCACGCGCGACTCGACTCGCCGGCAGCGATCCTTCGTTCGAGCGCCACTGCGCAGAGAAGCGCCAGCGGCGGCACCGCCGGAAGAATGTAACCCGGCAATTTCGATTGCGAGAAGCTGAAGAACGCGACAGGGAATATCGCCCAGCAGGCGAAGAAAAAGCCGGGCGAATCCGCGAAGGTTTTCTGCTTCCAAAGACGCAAGCCTTCCGCGGCCACGGCGAAGAGCATGACTGACCACGGGAGTAGCGCGATCAGCAGAATCGGCCCAAAGAACCAAAACGGTTGCCGGTGTTGGAATACGGGCGTCAAATAGCGCTGCACATTGTGCAGAAAGAGAAAGGTGCGCAGGAAATCCGGATTGCGCATGGCGCACAGCGCGTACCACGGCACCGCGACGACCACGAACGCGCCGATCGCCGCCGGATGTGCCAGCCGCAGCGCCGCGCGCCATTGCCGCGCGCAAATCACCCACAGCGCGATGCTCCCGCCGGCCAACGCAACTGCACCTGGGCCCTTCGCCAGCGCGGCGACGCCAAGCCAAGCTCCGAAGAAGATCGTGCTAGCAAGTCGCGCACGCGGCTCCGCTTGCGAAGCGTCCGAGGAACGTAAAGCGCCTTGCTCTCGCAAAACTGTGTCTGCACAAGCCATTGCGATCGTCAGACTCGCGGCGAACAGCATGTCCGGAGTCGCTGCGCGAGCAAATGCCAGCGCCCCAATTGTGGTCGAGAACATTAGCAGCGAGACCCACGCCGTTTTTTCCCCGTAGTGCTTCAGCGCCAGCCAGCAAATCGTCAGCGCCGCGCACAACGCCGCGAACGCAGAAGGCATGCGCGCCGCCCATTCTGCAGAGCGGAACAATTTGAACCCAATCGCCGCAGCCCAATAGTAGAGCGCAGGCTTCTCGAACCACGCCTGCCCGTAAAGCCGCGGCGTAACCCAATCGCCGGATTGCGCCATCTCTCGCGCGATCCACGCGTAACGCGGCTCGTCCGGACCCACCAGTCCGATCGCCGCAAGCCCGCTAAAAAGCGCGAGCACCAGCACCATCGCCGCAAATGAAAACGCCAAGATGCGTTCTTTGGTATTGAATTGGCTCAAAGCGGCACGAGTCTAGCAGACCGGGAAGTGCAGCGGCGCGTCTTCATAGCTACTTCGTAGCGGTGGGCTTCAGCCCAGCACAATCCGGGCGATCGCCCGAAGCGAAGAACAAGGTGAGCCGTGGATTCCGCGCCAATCGTCGGGAGGATTGCACCGCTGCTACAAAGATGAAGCTCGATCCAGAATGATCCATATCGCCAGACATCCCGAAGATGCTGGGCTGAAGCCCACCGCTACGACTGCGCACTGCCAAGGCTCCATCGGCGGTCTGGCCGATGCGCGTCCGTCTGTGACAGAATGGCCGCGGATGCGCGAGACCTTCGAGTACTTCGCCGCGTGGCTGCTGATCAAAGGACTGGGATTGCTCCCGCGACCGCTCGCGCGCGCCGTCGGCGTGGCCCTCGTGCGCATCGCGTATTTTTTCCGGCCCTCGCTGCGACGCGCGGCCGATCTGAATCTGCGTCTCGCGTTTCCGGACTGGACTGAAACCCAGCGGCGCGACACCATTCGAAAAATGCTGCGCAAAATCGGCTGGATGGCCGGAGACTTTTCGCAGTTTCCGAAATTCAATCGCCAGAATATCGAGCGAATCATCACGATCGATGGACATCAAAATTATCTAGACGCCTTGCACCGCGGCAAAGGCGTACTAATTCTCACCGGCCACCTCGGCCCATGGGAGCTCTCCAGCTTCGCGCATGCTCTCTACGGCTACTCGTGCTTCTTCCTTGCGCGGCCAATCCAGAATCAGCGCGTGGACGCCCTGATCAATCAATACCGCTGCCTCTCCGGCTGCGGAGTGATCGATAAAAATGATTCCGCGCGCGCCGTGCTGCGAATCCTCCGCGCCGGCGGGGCCATCGGCATCCTCGCCGACCAAAACACCTCTCTCGAAGAAGGCGTCTTCGTCCCGTTCTTCGGCATCCCGGCATCGAGCACCGCGGGGCTTGCTCGAATCGCGCTACGTACCGACGCCGCGGTAGTCCCGGGCTACGCGTTCTGGGACGACGCCGCGCAAAAATACACGCTGCGCTTCGAGCCGGCCGTCGACTTAGCGCGCAGCGGCGATGAAGCCGAAGATGTGCGCGCGAACACGGCCAAGTTTATGAAAGTCATCGAAGATTTCATCCGCGCTCACCCAGACCAATGCATCTGGGTCCACAAGCGCTGGAAAACGCGCCCGCCGGGCGAGAAATCGATCTATCCGTCGTGACGCAATGAATCGAGGAAAAAATGGCAAGAACAGCCGGAGAACTCGCAAGCTATCTGCAAGCCGCGATTGAAGGCGACCCGACGGCACGCATCTCGTCGATCGCCAATCCCGATTCCGCCGCGCCTGACGATTTGATTTACGTCGAGCACGAAAAATATCGCCCCCGCGCGCAAGCATCGAAAGCCCGATGCATAATCGCCTCGCCCGCGCTCGAATTTACGGGCAAGACCGTGATCCGATCCGCCGCACCAAAGTTGGCCTTCGCAAAAGCGTCGGCATGGCTATTACCGACGATCGCTCCGCCCGCCGGAATTCATCCCTCCGCAGTAATTTCTCCCACCGCGAAGGTCGCAGAAGAAGTCGCCATCGGCCCATTCGCAGTCATCGAGGACGCCGCAAGCATCGGAGCGCATACCGCGATCGGAGCTCACTGCGTAATAGGCGCCGGCGTCATCATCGGCGAGCAGTGCCACTTGCACCCGCGCGTGACCATCTATCCAGGCGCCCGGCTGGGCGCGCGAGTAATTCTGCAATCCGGCGTGGTAGTCGGGGGCGATGGCTTCGGCTACGTATTCGGCGAAGGCAAGCATTGGAGATTTCCACAGGTAGGGCGCGTGGAAATCGGCGACGACGTCGAAATCGGCAGCGGCACCGCCATCGATCGTGGTTCGCTAGGAACGACCCGAATCGGCGCCGGCAGCAAAATCGATAATCTGGTTCAGATCGGCCACAACGTCGAAATCGGCGAGCACACCATCATAGCCGCCCAGGTCGGAATTTCCGGCAGTGTCAAAATTGGCCGAGGCGCCGCCATCGGCGGTCAAGCAGGCTTCGGCGAGCGTTGCACCGTCGAGGACGGCGCAATAATCGGCGGCCAAGCCGGCATCCTGCCGGGTAAGAAGGTCCCGGCAGGCCAGATCTTTTGGGGCACGCCAGCGCGGCCTCTGAACGCCTTCAAGCAGCAACACGCCTGGTTCAGCCGGCTACCGTCTATTGCCAAGCGGCTTCTGCACCAAACCGAGCCGGAGCGCTGAAACGAACAGTTTGATGTGAACGCCTGTTTACAATGCTTCCCCGGGTAGCGTCGCGTCAGGCGGCAAAGCTGATCTTCTCCTCCGCCCAAGCGCCTTCCGGGGCCCCCGCTTGGCAAAACACCTAAGTGTCATTTTTTGTTGACCCCAGGGCCTTTCCTCGCCATAATCTAAGTCGGGTCTCTGTATCTGATTGTATTCTTTATAGATCGAGGAAATTATTTCAAGTCTTAGAAGGCGTTTAAGCGCTTGAATGGATGCCGCGAAAGACGCCTGGGCTCCATGAACTGGCAACGGAAGGGTGCAGACGCTCATCTAGTCCAGTGGGTGGCAGCGTTCCAGATGCGACACTCGTATAGCCTCGTCGCCCCGGACAGTGAAATTTATTTCTAGGCCAAGGTCGGCTACGCTCCATTTGCAGGTGAGCATGCGGACGACCCGGGAAAACCTATTTGCGGGATTCGACAACTTCGATGTCCGAAAGTGTGATGACGCCTCAATTTAGAGCGGTCCCCGAGGGCAACGGCCACGGTGCCGCGACCGTACCGGTCCGCGATCTGGAAGGTCAGGTCGCGCAGGCGGTCGAGCGCGCGACGAATTGGCTACTCGGCGCTCAGATTGACGGCAAGTACTGGTGGGGCGAGCTGGAGGCCGATACCACCCTCGAATCCGACTACACCGTGTTCCAGTTCATTTTGGGACGCCTCGGCTCTCCCAAAGTCAGCAAGATGGCGACTTACATCCGCCAGCATCAGCTTGAAGACGGCGGATGGAATATCTTCCCGGATGGTCCGGCGGAAATCAACGCCACCGTAAAAGCCTACTTTGCGCTGAAGCTCGGCGGTGACGATGCCGATGCGCCCCACATGCGTCGAGCGCGTGAGCGAGTTTTGGCACTTGGCGGGCTCGAAAGCACGAATTCCTACACGCGTTTCTATTTGGCGCTGGTTGGCGCGATTGGCTGGGATTTAGTCCCGGCAATTCCGCCCGAATTGGTCCTTCTGCCGACCTGGTTCCCTTTGAACGTCTACGAAATGTCGTCGTGGACGCGCGCGATCCTGGTGCCGCTGGCAATGTTGTATGCGAAGAAGCCAAAGTGGGCCGTTCCGGAGCGGGCGCATATCGACGAGCTTTTCGCCGAGCCGAATCGCAAGCGCAAGGCCTTCGAGCGCGATGCAAAACTGTTCACCTGGCGCAATTTTTTCCTAACCACCGATCGCTGCATGAAAATGTACGAGCGTCTCCTTTGGAAGCCGTTCCGCGCGATGGCGCTGAAGAGGATCGAGCGCTGGCTGCTCGATCATATCGATCACAGCGAAGGCATCGCGGCGATTTATCCGTCAATGCAGAATTCGATTCTTTGCTTGCTGAATTTGGGATATCCGCTTGATCACCCGATCGTCAAGCAGCAGTTGGCCCACTTTGAAGCGCACGAGATTGAAGAGGCGGAAACGCTGCGGATTCAGCCATGCGTCTCGCCGGTTTGGGATACGGCTATCGCCATGGTTTCGCTCGAAGAAGCTGGCGTCGAGCCGATGCATCCGGCGCTCGTCGACGCTGCGACGTGGCTCATGGATTTGCAGATTATGCGCGGCGGCGATTGGCAGGTTAAAAATCGCGATGGCGAGCCGGGCGGTTGGGCATTTGAGTTTCGCAATGATTGGTTTCCGGATGTCGACGATACCGCGTTTGTGCTGATGGCTTTGGCGCGCGTGGCGCATCCGGATGCGGCGCGGCTCGAGAAGTCCATTCGCATCGGTACTAACTGGATGCTGAGCATGCAGAATCGCGACGGCGGATGGGGCGCTTTCGATCGCGATAATGACTTGCAGCTTTTGAACAACATTCCATTTTCCGATCACAATGCCATGCTCGATCCCTCCACCGCCGACGTTACGGCGCGCGCGATGGAATGTCTCGGAAAGCTCGGCTGGACCAGCGAGCATCCGGCAATCAAGAACTCCTTGAAATTCCTGCACGACGATCAGGCGCGCGACGGCGGATGGTATGGCCGCTGGGGCGTGAATTATGTTTATGGCACCAGCGGCGTGTTGCGCGCGATGGAGGCCGTCGGCCTCTCGAACGCTCCCGAATGCCGGCATTCCGCCGAATGGTTGCACTCGGTCCAGAATCCTGACGGCGGATTTGGCGAATCTTTACACTCCTACAGCGACTCTAACTGGAAGGGGCGAGGATTGAGCACCGCTTCGCAGACGGCCTGGGGCTTGATCGGATTGCTCGCAACTGTGGGGCCGGACGATCCCGCTTCATTGCGTGCGGCGAAGTATTTGGTGGATACGCAGAATGAAGATGGCACGTGGGACGAGAAGGAATTTACGGGCACAGGATTCCCATCGGTTTTCTATTTGAAATATCACTTGTATCGCAATTCGTTCCCGCTGTACGCGCTGGCTCGCTTCCGAAATATGAAGACTGGCGCGACAGAATTTAGTGCTTTCCAACCCGGGCCTGATGGTTTCCGGCACCGCAAATTGAATCTGGGGGTTGAATGAGATTTCCGCTGAGCATGACGGCGAGCCTGACCGGCTATCTGGCCGGAAAAGCGATTCGCCGCGAGAAAAAATTTCCATTGGTAATGATGATGGAACCGCTGCACGCGTGCAATCTTACTTGCACCGGCTGTGGGCGCATCCGCGAATACAAGCCAACGATTAATGACACGCTGACCGTGGAGCAGTGTCTCGCGGCGCTCGAAGATTGCGGCGCGCCGATCGTCTCAATTTGCGGCGGCGAGCCCATGATTTATCCCGAGCTCGGGCGGCTCGTGAAAGAAATTCTGGCGCGCAAAAAGAATATCTATCTCTGCACCAACGGAATGTTTATTCGCAAGCGCCTGAACGAATTCCGTCCAACTTCACGGTTCTTCTTCAATGTGCACTTGGACGGCTTGGAGAAGACGCACGATCTGTGCGTCGAGCGCGATGGGGTTTTCCGTGAAGCCATCGAAGGAATTCGCGTCGCCAAGGCGGCGGGTTTCCTGGTGACCTCGAACACCACGATTTACAAAGAAACGGACATCGAAGAAATCGGCGAACTGTTCGCCTACCTGCAAACACTGGGCGTCGATGGCCATATGGTTTCGCCCGCTTATTCCTACGCCGCGGTGCAAACCAAAGACATCTTCATGTCGCGCGAGGAAATTCAGCATAAATTCCAGCGCGCTTCGGAGCTTCTCGGCAGCTACAACATCATGACTTCGCCGCTCTATCTCGAATATCTGCGCGGCGAACGCGAACTCGAATGCACGGCCTGGGCCACGCCGACGTATAACACGCGCGGCTGGAAAGGCCCGTGCTACGTGATGACCGACACGCATCATCCGAACTTTAAAGAATTTCTGGCCAACACGGATTGGACCAAGTACGGCCGCGGCAAAGATCCGCGCTGCGAGGATTGCATGATGCACTCGGGCTACGAGCCTTCGGCAATTCTCGGCGGCAACAAGAAACTCGGCGACACCTGGCGCATGCTCTCCTGGCAGCTTTCCGGCCGCATGGGCGGCGCCAAGGGCGCTCCCAAAGCAAATGGCCACGGCAACGGCCATTCCAACGGCCACTCCAATGGCGGCAGCAACGGCCACACGCCGGTCAACAACCCAACCGCCCAACCGGCTAAGGAAGAGGTCTTCCGAATTCTATGAAGACGCTCGTCACGGGCGCCACTGGTTTTGTGGGCAGCCACGTAGCGGGTCGAGTTCTCTCCGCTGGGCAATCCTTGCGAGTTCTCACCCGTCCCGGCAGTGATGTCCGAGCCTTGCGTGGACTGGATGCCGAGCGCGTCGAAGGCGATTTGCGCGATGTGGCGTCGCTCGAGCGGGCGTTGCAGGGCGTGAATCGCGTCTTTCACGTCGCGGCCGACTACCGTCTCTGGTCGCGAAACCCCGCTGAAATCTACGAGAGCAACGTGACCGGCACGCGCAATTTGCTGGAAGCCTCGAAGCGTGCAGGCGTCGAGCAATTTATTTACACCAGCACCGTCGCAACGATTGCCGTCGATCGTCCGTCGTTGCCGAATGAATCCACCGATTCGCGCCTCGATGAAATGGTGGGGCATTACAAGCGCTCGAAGTGGCAGGCCGAAAAAGAATCGTTGAAAGCGGCGCAGGACGGATTGCCGGTGGTCGTCGTAATGCCGACAACGCCGGTCGGTCCTGGCGACTGGAAGCCCACGCCAACGGGCAAACTCATCGTCGATTTTCTAAATGGCAAAATGCCCGGCTATGTCGAGACCGGGCTGAATTTCGCGGGAGTGGAAGATATAGCCGCAGGGCATTTACTTGCCGCCGAGCGCGGCAAATCCGGCGAACGCTACTTGCTGGGTGGCGAGAATCTCTCGCTGAAGCAAATGCTCGATATTCTCGCGCAGGTGACCGGGCTGCCCGCGCCGCGGCTGAAAATTCCGCACGCGATCGCGCTGGGTTACGCCTACACCGAAAATATATTTTCGCGAATGCTAGGCCGCGAGCCGCAGATTCCGGTGGAAGGCGTGAAGATCGCGCGGCACAACATGTTCGTCGACGTTTCAAAGGCGCAACGCGAACTCGGTTATGCGCCCGGGCCTGTCGCCGCGGCATTCGAGCGCGCCGTGCGCTGGTACGAAGAGAACGGCTACGTGCGGACGGGGGTCCGCCGCGCCGTCGCTGCTGCAGCCTAGAGTGATATAACACGTGAAGATACTGGTCGCCTACGCCGTGGAAGCTGAGTTTGCGCCGTGGCACAAACTTCGCGACTTGCATGTTATCGAGCACGGTGATTCCCCGATTCATCAAGCGCAAGTAGGGCGGGCTGCCGTCGACTTCATCGTCAGCGGAATGGGCTACGAGAATGCCTTCCGTGCCGCCAAGACCGCATTAGAGCGCGACTATTCCGTCTGCATCGCCGCAGGCTTTTCCGGTGCCCTCCGTCCTGAATACAGAGCCAGCGACATTGTGACTGCTGACGCGGTACAGCGCTTGGGAAAGTCGAAAACTCTGCAGGCCCAACGCAGGCTTGCTTCGACGGCACAGTCTAGAGGTGCGAAACGATCCTCGATGTTTTTGACCGTCGATCACGTGGTTCGTACATCTGAAGAGAAATCGCGGCTCGCTCCATTTGCCGGCGCAGTCGATATGGAAAGCTTTGCAGTTGCGGCCGCGGCCGACGAGCGCGGGATTTCGGCCCTTCCAATTCGAGTTATATCCGATTCATTCGACCAGGACCTTCCGGTCAATATTGAATCGATGCTTGACGACCGCGGACGAGTTAAGCCCTACGGAGTCTTCTCTGAGGTCGTGCGCCATCCATTGCAATTGCCGGCATTAATCCGTCTGGGCCGGCGGAGCAATACGGCCGCACAAGCGTTAGCCCATTTCCTTGAATCCTACATCAAAGAGATATCGTTCTATAGCCACGGCTCGGTTCCTGAGAACCTGCAGGACGTGGCAGCGCGATGAGTTCGCAAACAGCACAACTCGGAAAGAAGATTCACGCTCCGCTGAACGCGCGAGAAATGCGTGCGGGTGTGTATCGCGGCAAGGGCCGCGTGGTCGTCGAGACGGTGCCGATCCCGCAAGTGGGCGAGGGTGAAGTGCTCTTTCGCGTGGCGGCTTGCGGCATTTGCGGCACCGACATCAAAAAAATCCAGCACGGCTTCGTCAATCCGCCGCAAATTTTCGGCCACGAGCTGGCCGGAACCGTGGTCGAAGTCGGGCGCGGCGTCAGCAAGTTCAAAACCGGCGACCGCGTCGTCAGCTTCCACCACATTCCCTGCGGCGATTGTTTCTACTGCTCAGCGCAACTTTTCTCGCAGTGTCCGGGTTATAAGAAGGTTGGTCTGACGGCCGGGTTTGACCCTAACGGCGGCGGCTTCGCGCAGTATGTGCGCGCGATGCCCTGGATCGTCGAGCGCGGCATGCTGGCACTGCCAGACGACATCAGCTTCGAGGAAGCCACCTTCGTAGAACCGGTGAATACGTGCCTCAAGGCCGTGCGCAAGGCACGCGTCGCTGCCGGCGAAACGGTTCTCGTAATTGGTCAAGGCCCGATTGGCATGTTGCTGATGCTTCTGGCCAGGCTTGAGGGTGCCACAGTTTTGACCAGTGATCCGATGTCCGGTCGGCGCAATTCTAGCCTCCGCTTCGGAGCGGCGGAGTCGTTCGATCCGGCCAAAGTCGACCTGCGCGACGAGTTGCGCCGTCGAACCGATGGCCGCGGCGCCGATGCGGTGCTACTGGCGGTCCCGAATCCAGCGTTAGTCGGGGAGGCTCTGGCCATCGCGCGGCCCGGCGGACGCGTGCTCATGTTCGCGCACAACGATCCAGTAATGCGCGTCGAATTTCCGGCCGCAGCAGTGGGCGTCGAAGAAAAGGAACTTCTGGGGAGCTACAGCGCCTCAGTCGGCGACCAGGAAGAATCAGCCCGGCTGGTCTTCGAGCGGCGCATTCCGGCCAAAGAATTGATCTCCCACCGGTTTGCACTTGAAGAAATAGCGGATGCCCTCGATTTGGCGGCGCGCCCCGCCGATGATACCTTAAAAGTGGTGATTGTTAATTCATGAGCACGATGGACCTAACTCATAACGGGCACATGACCGCGGCAGTCCTCTATGGACCCGAGGACTTGAAGGTCGAGACCATCGACATACCGCCGCTGGCCTCCAATGATGTCCTCGTGAAGGTCGAAGTCGCGCTCACCTGCGGCACCGATCTGAAAGTCTGGAAGCGCGGCTATCACGCGCGCATGATTCGCCCGCCTTCGGTTTTCGGACACGAGCTCGCCGGCACAATTGAAGAAAAGGGCAGCGCTGTGAACGGCGGTTTCCGCAAAGGCATGCGCGTCGTTCCTGCAAACTCGGCGCCCTGTGGCATCTGCTACTACTGCCGCAAAGGCCAGCAGAATCTGTGCGAAGATTTGCTCTTCAATAATGGAGCTTATGCCGAATACATTCGCGTCCCGGCGCGAATCGTCGAAAAGAATCTGCTCGAAATCCCGGACAATGTATCTTTTCGCGATGCGGCGATGGTCGAGCCGCTGGCCTGCGTGCTGCGTGGCGTCCATGAGATGAATGTGCACGCCGGCGACACGGCCGTCGTGATCGGCTGCGGGCCGATTGGTTTGAAATTCATCCGCGTGCTGTCAGCGCGCGGCGTACACGTGATCGCGCTCGGCAAGCGCAAAAGCCAAATGGCCGCGGCCGAACGTCTGGGCGCGCAAGCCACCATTGATGTCGCGAAGTCGGACGACCCGATTCGTCGCGTGCTGCAGCTCACCGAGCGCGGCCTCGGCGCCGATGCCGTGATTGAAGCCGTCGGAGCGCCCACGACCTGGCAATGGGCTGTGCAAATGGTGCGCAAAGGCGGCACCGTAAATCTGTTTGGCGGCTGTCCGCCGGGCTCGGAAGTGAAATTCGATCCTTCGGCGCTGCACTATTCCGAAATCACCATCAAGTCCACTTTTCACCACGCGCCGCAATTCATCCGCGAAGCGCTGGACACCATCTCTCGCGGCGAAGTGGCTGCCAGCGATTTCGTGACCGGTGAAGTCGCGCTGGACGACTTGCCGCGCGTTTTCGAGCAAATGAAGAATCGTAATGGCGAGCTGAAGACCGCCGTAATTCCGTAGGCATCCCCACTAACGGGCCTCCATGCAAGAGAATCCGGTTCTGGAAATTGCGCGCAACCTTCCTAGCGCGGGCTGCCCGCCCGAAGAAGCGCGCCGCTATACGCGTTGGCTGGCGACGCACCACTACGAAAATTTCAATGTAGTTTCCTGGCTGCTTCCGCGGCGCTTGCACCAGCATTTTTATAATGTCTATTCCTATTGCCGCTGGTCGGATGATTTGGGCGATGAAGTTCCCGATCCGAAAATCGCACTGAAGTTGCTGGATGCATGGGATGAAGAATTGCAGGAAATGTACGCAGGCCGCGCTTCGCACCCCGTGTTTATCGCGCTGGCAGAAACCGTAACCGCGCTCGATATCCCCATCGAGCCATTTCGCGATTTACTGATCGCCTTCCGGCAGGATCAGAAGGTGCATCGTTACGAAAATTGGGGCGGCGTGCTCGACTATTGCCGCTTCTCAGCGAATCCGGTTGGCCGCCTGGTCCTTTATCTTACGGGCTACCGCGATGCCGAGCGGCAGGCGCTCTCTGACGCTACGTGCACCGCGCTGCAGCTCGCGAATTTTTGGCAGGATGTCGACCGCGACCTCGAGAAAAACCGTATTTATATGCCGCTCGATTTGCTGCACGAAAAAGGGCTGACGGTCGAAGATCTCTTCGCGCGCAATTTCGATGATCGCTACGTGAAGGTGATGCAGGCGTTGATCGCGCGCACGCGCACGCTGTTTGCCGCCGGCGCTCCGCTCGCCGGCCGCGTCTCGCCGTCGATCCGCGTCGATATCGAGTTGTTTTCGCGCGGTGGCCTCGCCGTTCTCGATCGCATCGAATCGATGGGCTACAACACGCTGCAACACCGGCCGGCAATCAGCCGCGCGACACAAATCGGGCTGCTCGGCCGCGCTCTACTCGATCGCTGCTTCACGTGGATTCTCCCTTCAGCGCCGCCCGATAATCCCGACGCTGGCCCGAGCGGGAATATAGGCGGCGCAACAAACGGCGCGTTGCCTGGCGCAGCGGAAAGTGCCGGGCAAAGCCACTCCACCCATGCAGGACGCCATGCGTGAAAGAATTTCCGTCGCGGCATCCTACGACTACTGCCGCAATCTCGCGCGCTCCGCGGCCCGCAATTTTTATTACGGATTTCGCCTGCTGCCCGAAGCGAAACGCGATGCTCTCTGCGCGCTCTATGCCTTCATGCGCGAAGTCGACGATATTTCGGACGAGCCCGGCGAGCTCGCCGTAAAGCAGCATGGGCTGGCCGACCGGCGCGCCGAGATGGACCGCGCTCTCGCCGGCGCGATTCTGCCATCGCCGGTCTGGCCCGCGTTTCGCGATACGCTCGAGCGCTACAACATTCCCTCGCGCTATCTGCACGATCTAATTTCCGGCGCCGAGATGGATCTCACCGTCAACGTCTACGAAACCTTCGATCGTCTGCGCGAATATTGTTACCGCGTCGCCGGCACCGTGGGCCTCTGCTGCGTGCACGTTTTCGGATTCAGCGAGCCGCGCGCCCCGGAATTGGCCGAACGGCTCGGCATCGCATTCCAAATTACGAATATTCTGCGCGACGTTCCGAAAGATTTCGCCATGGGCCGCATTTATCTGCCGCTCGACGATATGGCCCGCTTCGGCTGCGATGCCCGCGATTTGCGCCAAGCCCACGCCGACGCGAAATTCGCCGACCTAATTCGCTTCGAGGCCGAGCGCGCCTGGCAATTTTATTCCGAAGGCTGGCAACTTCTCGATTTGGTCGAAGAGGACAGCCGCGCGGCACTCTGGGCCATGGCCCGCATTTACGCCGGCATTCTCGAAAAAATCGAGCAGCGCCGCTATGATGTTCTAGCTTCGCCGCCGGCACGGCTATCCTCAGCGGAAAAGGTCTGGATTCTCGCGCGAGCCCGGCTCGGCTGGCGCGATCCAAAATATGTCCAAAGAATGTGTGAACGTGATCGGCGGGGGGCTGGCGGGGCTATCGGCGGCCGTCGCGCTGGCTGAAGCCGGCGCGCGGGTGCGGCTCTTCGAGAAGCGCCCCTATCTCGGCGGACGCGCTACTTCGTATCTGCTTCCCGACGGCAGTCACGTGGATAATTGCCAGCACGTCACGCTCGGCTGCTGCACCAATCTCGCGGATTTTTATCGCCGCGTGGGTTCCGCCGATCAAATTCGCTATTACGATCATCTCTATTTCGCCGATGCAGGAGGGCGGCGTTATTCCATCGAATCATCTTTCATCGCGCCGCCGTTTCACATGGCGCTTTCGTTTTTGCGATTCTCGGCGCTCTCGTGGTCGGATAAATCCGGCATTGGCCGCGCCATGCTGGCCATCGCGCGCGCCGGCGGACATCCTCCGGGCATCGAAGGAAATTCGATGCTCGATTGGCTGCATCGTATGGGCCAGACGGCGGCGGCGATCGAAAGATTTTGGCGCGTCGTGCTGGTGAGCGCGCTCGATGAAGAGTTGGCGCGCACCGATGCGCGCTACGGCATCGATGTTTTCTGGAAAGCGTTTCTCGCGAATCGCGAAGGCTTCCGCGTCGGCATTCCCGCCGTGCCGCTCGCCGATCTCTACGAAGGCTGCCGCGCGGGAATCGAAAAGCGGGGCGGGGAAGTGCGCTTCCGCGCCACGCTACGCGGTTTTCGCATGGAGGGCCAGCGCGTGCGCAGTTTGGTATTTGACGATGGCAACGAAATTCCCGGAGACACAATCGTCTTCGCCGTGCCGCAATCCGCTTTGCTCGATCTGGTCGGCCCTGCTCTCGCCGATTCCGATCCGGCCTTCGCCGGCCTGCGCCACTTGCACGATTCGCCGATCACCGGAATTCATTTGTGGCTTGACCGGCCGGTGATGCACGAGCCGTTTCTCACATTGCTCGATCACACCGTGCAATGGATTTTCAATAAGACGCTGCTCTACGCACCCCGTAAGGATTCATCGGCAAACGATTCGCCCGAGCGGGCGTCCAAGAACGATGGCGGCCAATACTTGCAGCTAGTGGTCAGCGCATCGTACGATTTGGTGAACCGCTCGCGCCAGGAGATCACCGACCTCGCATTGCGCGAAGTACGCGAAGTTCTTCCGGCCGCCCGCGACGCCAATCTGGTGAAATCCACGGTGATCAAAGAAATCGCCGCCACATTTTCGCCCGAACCAGGCTCCGATCAGTGGCGCCCCGGCCCGCGCTGCGGCATCGAAAATATGTTTCTCGCCGGCGATTGGACGCGCACCGGCTGGCCCGCCACCATGGAAGGCGCGGTACGCAGCGGCTATCTCGCAGCCGAAGCAGTTCTCGAGGCAGCCGGAACCCCGCAAAAATTTCTCCAGCCGGATTTGCCGGCCGAAGGATTCAGCGCTCGTTGGGCGCGCAACGGAAAAGGCCGGGCATGACGGCAATTTTCTTTAACGTAGCGGTGGGCTTCAGTCCAGCATCTTAAGTGCGCGAAACTAAAATCGAACCTAACTCCAGGACACGCGCATAGTGGCATTCAGGCAACAGAATCAGGCGGTGCGGCGAAATGCCAGTTGCATCGCAAGATTCGCGGTATGATGGAGTTTCCCCCGGAGGTCCCTCCATGGAGCGGAAGTATAAGCAGAAGGGTTATCACGAGAGCGGCGCCGGCCGCGACGAGAAGAAGAACAAAGAACATCGCCCGGCCGAGCCGCGGCCGAGGCAAGATCAGCTGGGCCCGCGCACGCCGCGCATGGTGGGAAGCGTTTCGCGCGCGCGTTGCTCGAATTGCGGCACGGTGCTGATGCCCGGCTTCGATCCCAACGGCCAGTGCCCAAAATGCGGCCTCGAAATGCACTCCTGCAAGCAATGCCGCCACTTCGATACCGGCGCGCAATTCGAATGTACGCAGCCGATTCCCGAACGCATCAACAAGAAAGACGCCCGCAACGACTGCACGTTCTTCGATTTCCGCGTGACAATCGAAAAGGATACGTCTCCGGCAGCCTACGCAACGCCGGCCGCCCCGTCCGCGCCAGTCTCCCCCAACACATCCCACGGCGCCCGCAAAGCCTTCGAAGATCTATTCAAAAAGTAGGGGCGGGGGTTCACCTCCCGCCCGGTCTGGCACTTGGTTTTTCCGCTCTCACCTGAAACGCAAAATAACCCCGCTCCTAAACCGGAAACAAAGTAGGTTCCTTCGAAGGCGCATCCGCAATTTTCTCCAACCGCGGATAATGATGCCGCAATGGCTCGGGCACATCGACTTTCCCACCAGTCAACAAATGAATCAGCTCAAGCGCGTTAACAATCCCTTTACCCTCGAAATGATTATTGGTGATCACAAAAGTTTTCTCCGCGCGTTCGCTGGTATGCCGAATGCGCTCAGCCCAAGGCTCCAGCTCCTCTTCAGAATATAAATAGTTGTAGCGCTCCGAAGGCGGCGAAGCCGGATCGTCCGTAAACCAAGTATCGTAGCGCCGCCCATGCAGTCGCACATACGCAACGGGCGACGTGGCTCGTTCGGTAGGCTTCAGAGATTTCCCAATTACCGGCTGATCGATATTGCAAAATCCCACGCCGCTCTCGCGCAGCCATTCGAAAAATGATTTCTCCATCCAGGTCGAATGTCGCACCTCGGCTACCAGCGGATACGCGCCAAATTCTTTAGCCAGCGCCTGCAGCCGCACGAAATTCTCTGGCGTATTGTGAAACGAGAAAGGGAATTGCATCAGCACCGCGCCCAGCCGCCCTGCCTCCGCAAGCACGTCAAATCCTTCGCGCACCGCCGCTGCATCGGCAGCCCCCGCTCCAGTTTCATGAGTGAATTTCTGCCAGAGTTTCGCGGTGAAAAGGAAGCGTGGATTAGCAGCTATATGCTCGATCCATAGCCGGCACATATCGCGTTTTGGCGGTTGATAAAAAGAAGTGTTGATTTCAATCGTATCGAAAAACTGCGCGAGATAGCTCGCCTCGTGAAATCCTCGCTCCCTTTTCGACGGATACACGATTCCTTTCCAGTCCGCATAAGACCAGCCCGCAGGGCCGGTTAAAATGCGGTGTGTACTGGGGTCACCTTTTTTTTGAGCGCGATTCATGTTTTGGTACTCGCCAGGTGGCCAGAAATCGGCCAACAGAGAGCGCCCAGCCTAAGCCGCGGCTGAAGCTCGTGTCAAATCCGCGCATCCGGCATTGAATCCGCAATGCAGCCTTGCTATCCTGAGATTGCGGTGACGTACGTGGGTCTTCAGTCTACAGACCGTCTCCTTCCAGCCTGCGGTTCAGTGATTCGCTCAAGGTGCCTCGATGAAAATATCGTTCAGCCATATTCAAACGGACGTCAAGGAAGCCGTCGAAGAAGTCGTTGCACGGCATCTGCAGAAACTCGAAAAATTGCTGAAGCGCTACGCTCCGGATCTGGTGCAGCTGCATGGTGACCTGCAGCAGCGCCCGCGCCGCGAGGACTACAACTTTTCCATAAATCTGGCTTTGCCCACCGGCACGCTTCACGCCAGCGCCATAGCGCCCGACGCCGCCGCAAGCGTTCGCGCGGCGTTTTCGGAAATCGAAAGCCAGCTAAAAAAGCACAAAGAGAAGCTGCGCAAAGACTACGAGTGGAAGCGCAAACGCCCGCGCGCCAAACTGGCCGCCGATTAGAATTTCAAGTGCGTCCCCGAAATTCGCGTTAGTGATGCCCGGTTGCGACAGCCACACCCTCACGCTAGAATGATTGACTCCCGCCACAGGGGCGTAGCTCAGTGGTAGAGCAGCGGCCTTTTAAGCCGTTGGTCGTGGGTTCGATCCCCACCGCCCCTACCAGCAATCTCATTGAATCATCGTCGCTTTGACTTCTGCCGTGGATCCATCCGGGTCCAAGAAGCCCAAAACAGAAGCAAGTTCTTCAACCGCTTCGCTTTGCGAATCTCAGATCACGTGTGAATTCACCGCAAGTGTAATTCTCAGCTCCGCATACAGCATATTTGAGAGTAAGCCGTGGGTTGGGAGGTCGAGCCCCCCAGCCCCGGCGGTCTTCTGCTGGAACCGCTATGTTTCGCGAGCGTCTCCTTGCGCGAGGTTCCAAAAGTTGAACGATCTGAAAATGTGGTTTACTTTCTCTCGTTCATTTCTCCGCCACTGGTCGTCTTGTAGACCGACGAGTTCGTCGAGACGTACAACGTGTCGGGTGAGTCTGAGTCTAGTGCGATGCCGAAGACGCCGAGGTCGTCTAGGCCGGTGTTGATGGCTGTCCAGGAGTCACCGCCATCTACGCTTTTGAAGACGCCGGCGCCTTCGAATGCTACGTAGAGAACGTTGTGCTGGCGAGGATTGATTTGAACGGAGCCGGTGCGGGCGGTCTGAAATTCGTCGGGTAGGCCGGCGCTTTGGGAGACAAAAGTCATGCCCGAATCGACGCTCTTCAACACTCCGGTGAAAGTTCCGGCGTAGACGATATTGGGCTCGACTGGGTCGACGGTTATGCTCAAGGCCGGCGTTTCGTCTACGTTGATCCAGCTTGCGCCGGCATCGCTGGATCGCCAGATTCCGCTATTGCCGGCGAAGAAAACAGTGTGATGGTGTTCGGGATCAACCGTGATTCCCCTGCCACTGAGGCCCAGAAAGTCGTCCGATGCGCTGGCTGGAGCACGGTCGACGCGTGTGAAGGTCTCGCCGAAATCGGCGCTTTTCCAGATGCCGTCGCCGCTGCGAAAAGTGGAAAGATAAATGGAGTGATCGACTGGATCTACGGCTACACCGGCGACGTAGATGGTGCTGGAGCCGAAGAGGCGGCGTTCCCAATGGCGGCCGTGGTCGGAAGAGCGATAGAGACCGCCGCCGGTGAACGAGCCTGCGTAGACGAGTTTTGGGTCTTGTGGATCGAAGGCGATGCTGCGTGGGGCTCGCGATGTCAGTCCTTGCGCGCCGCCATCGTCCCAATTGCGGCCGCCATCTTGAGTGACGAACAATCCGCCGTCGTTCGTGGAGAAGAACACGTGTCCGTGGTTGGCCGGATCGATTCCTAGCGCGTGCCCGTTCTGGCAGCGGCAGTCACTGAGTTGCCTCCAGGCCACTCTTCGCCAATTCGAGGCGCGGCGATCGTCGTCGTCGGAGTTTTTTGTTGCCGCTGGGCGCTCGAAGACTCCGTCGAAGTTGGTGCCCGCGAAGACTGATCCGTCGAGTCCAACGCTGAGAACGAGACCCAGGCCGTCGGATATTCTTGTATTGGTCCACGTTGCGCCGTCGTCTTTGCTGACGGAAATTCCCTGAGTGGCAGTCCCTGCGTACAGGCGGTCTCCATTTTTCGCCAGCGACAGGACTACGCCGACGGCTGGTGAACCGGTGCGGATGAAGGAAGCTCCCGCGTTGGTACTTTTGTAGACGCCGTTGCCATTGGAACCGGCGTAGATGACGTTGCTATTGGTGGGATCCACGTATAGTGACCAAACGGTTGTGTCGATGTTGAGTGGATTCCACGTCGCGGCACCGTCGACACTTTTGAAGGCGCCGGTGCCGGCGGTTCCTGCGTAGACGACGCTCGTATTATTCGGATCGATGGCCAGGGAGAAAACTAGCGGGTTGTCGATGCCATTTGCTGAAGAGACCCAGGTGTCGCCACCATCGACCGTCTTTTGCAGGTCACCGTTGAAGCCCGCGTACAGTATATTTGCATTCGCGGGATCGATAATCAGCGACAGCGGTAAATCGCCGGATCCGGTGGCGCTCCAGGTGGCTCCGCCATTTGTAGTCTTGTAGATGCCGGCGCCGGTGCCCGCATAAACGAGATTGGGATTATCGTGAGCCATCGCGAGCGATGCTACGACTAGTGAATCGAGGCCTTGATTGGCCGCGGCGAAGGTTTGGCCGCCGTCCTCGCTTTTGAGAATTCCGCCGCCCAAGCTCGCGATGTAGACGGTGCGCGTTGCATCGTCAATCGCGATGGAGGCTTCGATCGCCGGTGGTGCTGGACCGACTGATCGCCAAGCTCCCGCAGTGTGGGAATTTCCACCAGGGAGTGACTTTGATTGAGCATGTGAATTTGCAGGCATGCTCAAGAACAATGCAAAAAGTAGCGCAAGGTAGATACTGACGGCCGCCTTACTTGCTGATTGATGTCGCCCTGATTCGTTCATGAGTTGTTCTCCTTAGCTAACGTAGTTTTTCTGAGTCTTGAATGTCCGTTGAAGCTCGCGACTAGATGCCGGAGCGCGCGTGGCCCGGACTATGGGACCGGGCGGAAGAGGCGGTCAATGCACGGGGAGACATCCCTGAGTAGGCCTTGGGTAACTGCGTAAGTCGTTGATAATGCTATGAATGAGGGCTCTATCAATTGACAGCAACGAAGTGCGGTGCTACGCTCCCGCGCAAGTATCACCATGAGAGACAACCCGACAACTTCAAGCGGATATACGTTTGGGCCTTACCACGCGGATACGGTCGGATTGGAATTGCGGAAGGGTGGAATTCGAATCCGGCTGCAGCCAAAGCCGTTTCAGGTGCTAGCGGTACTCTTGGGGCGGGCAGGACAGACGGTTAGCCGCGAAGAGCTTAAAAAGCTGCTGTGGGGTCCGGATATATTCGTCGATTTCGACCACGGACTGAATACTGCTGTGAATAAAATCCGCGAAGCCTTGAGTGATTCCGCGGAAGAACCGCGATACATCGAAACGCTGCCTAATGGCTACAGATTTATCGGCGAGATCAGCGAACGGTTTGAACAGCCCTCCGTCGCAACGGCGTCCCTTGCACCGTCGCTTCTCGCTCATGCGGATCGAAAGCGCGAGAGTGCGTGGAAAAGACGCTATCTCGCAGTGGGTGTCGGACTAACCGGTCTGATTGCTGCGGTTTTGTGGCTGTTTCACATCCCCCGGAAGGTGTTTGGGACCTCGTCGCCAGCGATCCAATCGGTCGCTGTGCTGCCTTTGAAAAACCTTTCGGGCGACCCCGCTCAGGAATATTTTAGCGATAGCATGACCGACGAATTGATCACGCAGCTCGCAAAAATTTCGAGCCTTCAGGTATCGTCCGCAGCATCAGTCGTTCGTTATAAAAATACGTCGGCCTCCGCTTCCGAGATCAGCCGGGATTTGAAAGTGGATGCGTTTGTTGAAGGTGGAGTGGTGCGTACCGGCGACAAGATTCGCGTCACCGCCCAATTGATCGACGCGCGAACGGACCGGCACATTTGGGCGGAGGATTACCAGGGAGACCTGCGGGATATCCTCGTTCTGCAAAACGACATCGCGACAGCGATCGCACATAGCGTGCAGGCAAAGATCGCTGCTCCGAATTCCTCAACGGCGTCGCAGCCTCGCCAGGTGGATCCACGTGCCTACGAAGCATATATCCGAGGGCGGGGGTATTGGTTTCGAAGCAATACCGAAAATTTTCCTCTGGGTGATATGGAGAAAAGCGGGGAATTGTTCAAGCAGGCGATCCAGTACGATCCTGCTTATGCACCTGGTTATAGCGGGCTTGCCAATTATTACGGTCTAATGGCGGGCAATGGCATGATTCCAGCCAAAGAGGGCTGGCGCCAGTCGGAGGAGGCATCCCGGAAGGCGCTGGCTCTCGATCCCGGTCTGGCGGAGGCGCACTTCGCGCTCGCATCAAAAATGCTTTTCTACGATTGGGACTGGGCGGGCGCTGAGCGAGAGATACAGCGCGGTTTGGAGCTCGATACTCACGATGCCCAGCTCCATAACTTGTATTCTCATCTGCTTGCCTACACTGCTCGCTTTGATCAAAGCATCGCCGAAGCTCGTCGAGCCGCGGACCTTGATCCTCTGGGCGAGCGGTTTGCAGTGCAGCGAGCCCTTCGTTTTAGCCGTCGTTACGATCTTTTTCTAACGGAAGTGGCTGTAGTCTTCGTGCAGGATCCTGCGCGGATTCACGAAGAAAGAGCATGGGTGTACAGAGCCAAAAAGCAACACGCCGAAGAAGTCAGCGAAACAGACCAGCAGCTTCGTATCGAAGGATGCACCGCCTGCGCCGATCGCTTGTCGCACGCGTACTCGCAAGCGGGTTACCCCGGCTGGCTCCGCGAAAAGCTCAAACAACTGAACCAAGACTCGCACGGAAATGCTTTGACGTTCGAACATGCGGAACTCTATGCGGCCATGGGAAACACCGATATGGCCATGCAGTATCTTAATCAGGGCTATCGGGAACATACAGAGCAACTACTCCGGCTGCAGCTGAATCCCGCTTATGACGACATGCGAACCGATCCAAGATTCCAGGAGCTGATTCGTCGTATAGGATTGCCTCAATAGCTCCCTCCGATCGGATTGTCGCGCTTACCTAAAGATATTCTCAGCCCGCAACTTCTTTTTGTGTTATTAGTGGCAACAATATCGGCAGTCCCGACGTCCTGAGGCTGGTCGCAGTGTCTAGAAGACTTCAGCGCCTTACGTTGCCTACCGCGCTAATCGTACTGCTTTGCGCCCTTCACGTTCCGTGGGCCCTTGCGCAAGTCAGCAAAGGCTCGATATCAGGGACACTGCTCGATCCTCAGAACGAGGTAGTCGCCGGAGCTGACGTCACTGTCACAGATACGGACACGAACGAACAATTCCACGCCACTACAGATTCGGCCGGCTTTTTTCAGGCGAATTTGCTGCCGGTAGGAACTTACCGCGTGGAGATTTCCAAGCCCGGATTCAGAAAATTACTCGTCGAGCAGGTTCGCGTCAACGCCGGGTCAGATCACGGGCTCGGTACGTTGCAGTTGGCAGTCGGCGAGGTTAGCACTACCGTCGAAGTGGCGGCCGCCTCGCGGCTTATTGAAAGCACCCAAGCGCAAGTTTCTAGTTCCTTTGGGCGAGAAACTCTCGCCACGTTTTCCGGGATCCTGGAGAACAATGGCCTCGACAATCTAGCGCTCACCGTTCCCGGGGTGGTGAACAACGGCGACCTGGCGTTCTCCAATATCAACGGCGCAGGCTTCGCGGTAAACGGCCTCCGGGGAAGGAGCAACGACCAGCAAATCGACGGGCAAAATAATAACGACAATTTGGCGGAGGGTCCCAGCCTGGCACTCTCGGATCCCGAGTTCGTCGAGGAATATCAGATCACCACAAGTAATTTTGACCCGGCGTATGGCCGGAATTCCGGATCGGTGGTCAACATCCTTACCAAGTCAGGAACGAACAGTCTCCACGGTTCGTTGTACAGCACGGAAGGAAATTGGAGATTCAACGCTCTTTCGCCAAATCAAAAAGGATTCGAAGGATTGACGCAGGTTCCCGCTTTCAATGACGCATTCTTGGGCGCAACCATTGGCGGCGCGGCCATCAAAGACAAGCTTTTCTTTTTCGGCGGCGTGAACGCGGAACTAACCAACCAGGCCGGCGTATTTAGCACCGGAGAGTTGACGCCCACGCCGACGGGTGTTGCGACACTGGCGCATTGTTTTCCGAATAGCAATTCGGTGAAGTCGCTCGAAGCCTACGGCCCCTATTCCGTTAAAGCCGGAAACCCAACGCCGCAGGGGCCAGTGGTGCCGATGGACATTGCGAATTGTGCGGGCGTCGATATGGCGGGAATCCAGAGAATTCTGCCTGCAGATTTCCGCCAACATGATTTCGTCGTCAAACTCGATTACAAAACCACTCAAAATTACTTTTACGGCCGCTATATATTCGGAAGAAATAATCTGTACAACGACGGCGGCAACGCGGCGGCCGGATATCCTTCCGACACTCTGCTGTTCTCGCAGGACTATGCCTTCAGTTGGACTCGTTTCATCAGTCCGCAAACGGCAAACGAATTTCGCGCCTCCTACGGCAGGTTGAACGATCAGGACGGCGGCAATTCAATTGGAAACACGGTTCCGCGGGCCGCTCAACTCGGCGACGCTCTCACGACTATCTTTTTCAACGATCCGAACCTACTGAGTCTGGGAGTTGCTCTCGGTTCGCCGTCTGGCCGCGTCGTCAATACTTATCAAATTCAAGACAACTGGACGCATCTTGCGGGCCGGCACTCACTGAAGGCTGGTTTGAATTTCACTCATCTGCGATCGCCGAACATCGGCCTTACCGATTATAACGGATTCTTCCGATTCGACGACTTTGGCGCATTTGTGGCCAACTCGCCCAACCGCGTGCAGCTCGCATCGGGGAATCCGTACTTGGATTTTCGAGAGAGCGACACGTTTTTATATCTTGGCGACGATTTCAAGTTGTCGCCAAACTTTGTCCTGAATCTGGGATTGACCTGGTCCTATTACGGACAGCCCGCAAATCTTCTTCACAAGCTGACCACCCAGTCGCAGACCAGCAGCAATCCTCTCTGGGATCCCAGTCTTCCCTTGAGCGCAACAACTTTCCCGGCCTTTCCAGCACCGAAGAATAGCTGGGGCCCTGGAGTAGGTTTCGCATGGTCGCCCGGGAAAGGCCTGTTCCATTCGACAGGCGGAAAAACCGTGATTCGCGGAGGCTACCGCCTCTCTTACGATCCGCCCTTCTACAGCCTTTATAGACAAATGGCCGGCGGCGCTCCCGCCGTAGTCCTCAGCACTCTCACCGGCACGGATGCCTTGGCGAATCCGTTGCCCGCCGTTCCCACCGGGAAGAACGTGCGGACGCTGCTCGCCCCGCACCTGCAGACCGGAATTTTTGATCCGCGCACATTGGGAGAAACAACCATCTCGCCGCATTTCAGCCCCGATCGCGTCCATCAATGGTCGGTTGGCGTCCAGCAGCAGATTACGCAAAATGGCGCATTCGAAGTGCGCTACGTCGGCAACCACGCCCAAAACTTGTTTCAGACCATCAACGGCAATCCATACATTCTGGGCCTCGCAAATCTGTACCCCCAGATGGTTCCTGCAGGACTAACGCCCTGTCCCGCATCGCAGGCCGCCATTCCAGAATTGACAGGGCGAGTAAATTGCAGCGGGGCAGCTCTCATCCGTGAGCGCGGGAATACAGGCTACTCCGATTACCACGGACTGCAGACCGAATTTAGAAGCAGCTATTTGTGGAACCAGTTGACCCTGAAATCCGCGTACACTTTGAGCAAAACCACCGACAATGCCAGCGAGATTGGAGCGACACTAGCCGCGGGCGGAACTTTCGCAATTTCTCAGAGCCCGGTCAACTTTAGGAATCAGGAACACAGTCTCTCCGGAATCGATTTTCCGCAAAACTGGGTTTTGACGGCGCTGGAAGATTTGCCGTTTTATCGCCACCAGTTGGGTTTCCTGGGTCACGCCCTCGGAGGCTGGAAAGTCTCTGCCGTATATTCGCTACACTCGGGCCAACCGTTCACAGCAGCTCAATCGGGACTCAACTGCGCGAGCGGCGGCGGCGCGTGCGGCGGAATTCCCGATGCCGAAAATCCATATGATCCTGCCTTTAGCGCTGCATTCGGCGGCCCTGATGGCTCGCTGCGTCCCTTTCTCGGAAGTTCCAGCGCGCCGGTGCAGTCCGTCGGCATCTTCGCCGACGACATTTGCGCCGTCGACGTTGCCGGCAATCTTTGCGGAAGTTCCACCATCACTCCGACAACGCTAATCAGCCTCAACAAATTCAATAACGGATTCAAGGGCACGATGACCGACGCAGCCGGAAACATCGTGCCCGATCCAGCCCACGCGCCGACCGTCGTCCTCCAGAATCAGGTCCGCTTCATCGCCAATACGCGAACCGCCGACCAGATTTTCGGCAGCCCATTTGGCAATGTGGGGCGCAATACTTTGCGGACCTCAAAAACGAATCTCCTCAATCTTTCGATTTTCAAAGTCACAAATATTTCAGAAAAGTTCAGACTTCAATTTCATGCCGACTTCCTGAATGCTCTCAATCATCCAAACTTCGCGTCCATCGATCCTTTCATCGACGATGCCGGGCTGACATCCGAAGCGACAGGATTTGCGAATGCTCGCTTGTTCGGCACCTCGAACCGCAGCATTTCCTTCGGCGCGAAACTGTTTTTTTGAGCTGCGCGGCGCAAGCAGCCGGATGTTATGAAAAGGACGTTGTGGCTGCTCGCGACCTCAGTGAGGCGGCTCCCAAGTCCGATGCCCGGAAGCCGCCATCACTTCAGTTTTCGTCGCCCTGTCCTTGGGGCAACGGTGCCGGTCGACGGACTTCGATCGTCGTCAGCACTTGGCCGGATATTGGGTTCGCAAAGTGAACGATGCGTCCAGCTTCCCCCGGTGCGGCTCCCAGATCGCTAACGTAAATATCATCGTGTACGTCTAGAGCCATGCCCGTAGGCACGTTTAGTCCGCTGACGATTTCCTCGGCGGTGCCGTTTGCGATCCGGATAATGCGGCCTTGTCCGATATTTGGAAAACCCGCCGCGCTGGAGAATTCCATAACGTACAGCCTTCCCTGGCTATCTTTCTGCACGTCAATAATCGTCGTAAACCCTCCCCAATAATCGATCACGAAGCCGTTGTCCGTTACCTGATACAGCTTCGACGATCCCACTTCGACCGGGAACAATCCGAGATTGCCAACGAAGAAACGGCCGTCGAGATGCGCGACAGACGTCGGCACGATGTGCCCGAGCGGAGCCGATAGATCGGCGAGTTGTTCAATCCTGCCCGCTTGCGCCCCGCCCAGATCGATTCGCAGCAATCTGCCGTGGTTCGGTTCGATCACGATCAGATCGCCATGAAAAGCTTTCAGCGTGTATGGCACTCCGTCCGGTTCGAAGTCACCGGCATTCGGATGCGCCACTGGATGCTGCCGGAAAAACCGGCTCAAGTTCGCAACGATTTCAAAGCTGTGGTGCTGAATGTTGATGCGAAGAACAGCATTGGGAAAATTCGGATTCCCGTGGCTGCAACCGCCTCCAGCCGTAAGCGCGTAAAGCTGGCCGTTGACGAACGCGATATCCGCGGCTCCATTCGTATCTCCCGTCGGCAAACTACTCATCGCCGACGGAAGTCCGTCGACCACAGTGGTACGCGTCCCGTTCGACTCGATCCGCGAAATCCTCGCTGTCAGTCCCCCATGATACGGGCCGACCGGCGCCGGCACGTTTTGGCATCCTTGAGGCACCGCCTGTGTCCCGCCCAGTCCAGCTTCCGCGAAATAGAGCAAACCGTCCGGTCCGAAGGTCAATCCACGCGGTCCTTCGAGTCCGGCGGCAACCACCGTGCCGCCGGGAGGAACCGGAGGAGCCTGGGCGAATACAAACGGAGCAAATGTCAGACAGCAAATTGCCAAGCACCAGGCCTTAATCCCCACGCTCACGCCACTCCCATTACGTTTGAAGTTCATTTCTTTCTCCTTTTGCAAATGTCAAAACCGCCCATGGATTACGAAAAGGACGGCGCACGATCAGGCTCCTTGTAGGGCGGCTGCGAAACGGAAGCAATGCACAGAGGGTAACTTCCTGCTCCACTTCCCACTCATCGAATAATCGATTCAAGGAAGGAGGGTTACGTGATCGTATCGGCTAGGCTTTGGGACTTAGGTTTATCCGGAGGCAGCGGTTTGTCCGCTTTTTGTCAATTTGCCGTTCCATCAATCAGCTGTATTCTCTTGGCCTTCGCGGGCCAAAAACCTGGCTGTGGGGACACAACGGTTCGACATTCCTGTGCTCATCGTGGATAGTTTTTGGGAGCAGGGTTGGATGCAGAAGAACGGCTCCGAGTCTTAGGGGGAGCTTCCCTTGATGTGTTCCGGCAATTCAGCGCGGAGCCGCGAAAATGGATCTTTCACGCGATACTGGAGCGCGAGCCGGAGTCTGCGGCGCGCGTGAATCCGGAATTACCGGCGGCGCTCGATGGAATCATTTCCAAGTCGCTCGAGAAAAATTTTAAGTTGCGGTATCAGACGGCGCGGGATCTTGGCGGATTTGAGGAGGTGGAAGAGAGATACGGATTCTGCGTCGGGCGAAGACGTTCAAACCTGCGCACAAATCCCACATTTTCGGCGACCACAACTGCTTGATTTCACGCACTCGAAAATGGCGATTTGGCGTGCCCACAAACACATGATTTCGAGCCATCCTATGCGAAGCCTCGGTTTGATTGCATCGCTATGTTCCAAACCCTAGTTTGCCGCAACCGCCGGGAGACCTCGCGATTTCACGCGGGAGTTGAACGGCGGCAGGTCGGTTTCCAGGATTCGCTCCAGGCTCGCCAACGCTTGCGTGAGGTCTGAAGACAACTGCTCGAATACCGCAGTGTCCTGAGCCGTCGGCCCGTGATCCGCTTCCAGGTAATCTTGTAGCGAGGCAATTCGGTTGTTGAGTTGCAACGGAAAAATCAGCGTTTGATCGTCGAAGCCCGTAAATCGCGGCTCGATCAATTTCTGCCGGACCGCGGTGAGCTCTTCGGTGAGATTTTTTGCGGCATCCTGGGTCGCTTTGTCCGCCTTCGCGGACTGTGAGGCGCTTTCGAGCTGCTTCAGGATGCGATTGATGCGATTCACCGCGTCATCCAATTCCGAAACTTTGTCGCGCACTGCGAGCGACATCTGAAATTGTTTCGCGTATTCGGCGTCGGTAGTCGCCAGCCGCGGATCTTTCTTAATCTCGAAGTCCTGCGTGAGCGACTGGCCGCCGGCGGTGAGTTTCACCTTATAGCTTCCCGGAAGAGAGCGCGGGCCGCTCAATGTGCCGCCCAGAAAGAAAGTTCCACCATCGATGCCGCGCGCGTCGGGATAGCGCATATTCCACACAAATCGATTGAGTCCCGCGTCAGTCTTGGCGACCTCAGTGTCGCTGTCTTTCGGCTTTGTATCGCTGGTAAAAGATTCGATCGCCGCACCGTCCGCATCTTGAAATTCCAGCGAAACCTTCTGCCCAGCCGCGGCTAGCGAATAATAAACGACCACGCCGCCCGGCGGATTCTCCCCCAAATTGCGAGGCGCGTCTTCGCCTCGACCTTCGCCGCCGAATCGATACGCAGCACGCGGCTTAAACAAATGCACTTTCGACGCCGCGACTTCCGCGGTGAGCTGCTGCAACGGCGAAATGTCATCCAAAATCCAGAACGATCGTCCCTGCGTCGAAATCACCAAATCATTATCTTTCACCGTCAAATCAGTCACAGGCACTACCGGCAGATTGTGTTGCAGGCTCTGCCAGTGATCGCCGTCATCGAACGAAACGTACACGCCCGTCTCGGTCGCCGCGTACAGCAGGTCTTTGCGAACTCGATCTTGCCGCACCGCACGCACGAAAGTATCTTCCGCGATTCCGTTGCTGACCAGCGTCCAGGTTTTTCCCGAATCGTGCGTGCGATAGATGTACGGCTTGAAATCGTCGACCTGGTAGCGGTTGGCCGCCACGTAAGCCGTCTGCGCATCGTGTGACGAAGCTTCGATGATGTTCATTCGCGTCCACGGCTGCACGGCGGGCGGCGTCACGTCCGCCCAAGTTTTTCCGCCATCTTGAGTCAGATGGATCAGTCCGTCATCCGAGCCTGTCCAGATCACATTTTTATCGAGCGGCGAAAGAGCGATGGTGAAAATCGTGGAGTAAACATCTTCCAAGCGCCCATCCTCGCGCTCTTTATTGTTGCGAGTCAGATCGGGACTCACTTCCTTCCAGCTTTGCCCGCCGTCCGTGGATTTCAGAAGAATATTTGATCCAACGTAAATTGCGCCTGGTTCTGCAGTCGACACCGCGATCGGATACGTCCACTGAAATCGATATTTCAATTGCGATGCCAGACGCCCGCCCGGCAAATCCGGCCACGCGGAAATATTTCTGACGTCGCCCGTGCGATGGTCGTAGCGCGTCAAGAGCCCCCAAAACGCCCCTGCGTAAATAATATCGGGATCTTCCGGATCAGCTTCGACGTAGCCGCTCTCGCCTCCGCCAACTTCAAACCAATCGGTCACGGCAATGCCGGGTTCGGCGCTGCAGCTCGCGATTCCCACCGTCGTATTGTCCTGTTGCGCGCCGTACACGTGATAGGGAAACGCATTGTCGGTACTCACCGTATAAAACTGCGCGGTCGGCTGATTGTCTTCCGAGCTCCAGCTCGCACCGCCATCAAAGCTGACGTTCCCGCCGCCGTCATCGCCATCAATCATGCGCAGACGATCTTTCGGATCGATCCACAAGTCGTGGTAATCGCCATGCGGCGTGTTGACGTGCTTATAGGTCTTGCCGCCATCCGTGGATTTCAGAAAATGTTTCGACGAGAAGGTATAAACCGTGTCGGCTTCGGCTGGATCGGCGAAAATATGACCGTAATAATATTGTCGCGAGCGCACGTCGAAGCTGTCGTTCAGCAGCGTCCAGGTAGCTCCGGCGTCATCCGAGCGATATATTCCGCCATCGGGCTCGGCTTCGACCGTGGCCCACACGCGATTCGAATTCACCGGCGAAACGGTGATTCCGATTTTTCCTTTGTCGCCTTTCGGCAGGCCATTTTTTAGCTGCGTCCACGTGTCGCCGCCATCCGTGGTCTTATAAATTCCGCCGCCTGGCCCAATGCTGGTGATGTCCCAGGGTGTGCGAAGCACTTGCCAGGTTGTGGCGTAGAGCGTTAGCGGATTGCGCGGATCCATGGCGATATCCACTGCGCCGGTTTTGTCGTTGACGTACAAGACTTTCTGCCAACTTTTGCCGCCATCGCGCGTGCGGAGGACGCCGCGCTCTTCGTTCGGTCCATACGGATGGCCGACTGCCGCAACATATGCGATATCGGGATTTCGCGGATCAATTCGCAGCTTGCCGATTTGACTAGAATCGCGCAGTCCTACGTTGTTCCAGGTTTTTCCGCCGTCGGTCGATTTGTAGACACCGTCGCCGTGGGAAATATTGGCGCGCAGGCACGCTTCTCCCATTCCAACGTAAATGATGTTGGAATCCGACATCGAAACCGCGATCGCTCCCACCGATCCGGTCTTGAAAGTCCCGTCCGATACCGGAGTCCACGAAATTCCCCCGTCGATGGTCTTCCAAACGCCGCCGCCAGTCGCGCCCATATAAAAAACGAGACGATTATTCGCGTCGCCAGCGACGGCCGTCGAGCGGCCGCCACGGAAAGGGCCGATGCCGCGCCACTTCAGCGCTTTTAGTTGATCTGGATTGACTTGCGCGGGAAGAGTGCAAGCGCACAGCAAAATCACCAGCGGAAGAAAGGCAAAACGTATTCCCTGAAGCGAGCGAGTCATGGTGTAGTCCTCGTAGCGGCGGGCTTCAGCCTGGCATCTTCGACTACTGGCGCGAGGTGCCGGACTTAAGCCCGCCGCTACGAAAGCCCAACCTGCCGCGCAACGATCTAACGCATATACCGTTCCCACCACTTCATTGCTTGCTCGTGAAAATCGATGAAGCGGAACTTCGAACCGCGCACGATGCTGTGATCTCCGTCGCGATAAATCAGCAAATCAGCATTCTTATGCAATGCCCGCAACGCTGAAAATTCCATCATGCCTTGCTGAAACGGGACAGTGAAATCCGCTTTGCCGTGCACGATCAGCACTGGAGTGTGCACGCGATCCGCATGGAAGAACGCGGAGTTGTCGATGTAAACATCGCGCTGCTCCCAAGGAGTGCCCGCGGCGCGGCCCTGGCCATCTTCAATCGTCCAGATATCGCGATCGCGTCCGTCGCCCCAGGTACTGAAATAATCGCTCGGGGGCGCACGCAGAACTGCCGCGGCAAAAATATCCGAACGTGAAATCAGCGCCAGCCCGGCAAGCCCGCCCAGGCTTCCTCCACTAATTCCAAATTTCCCAGTGGAGACGTTCATCTCGCGCACCGCGTTCACTGCCGGAACCACGCAAGTGAGATAAGCCTCGGCGAGGAATTTCGTTTTCACCAGCACGTCCGGCATCAAGTATCCGTAGCCTTTGCTCACGTACCACTGCGCATCGGGGTCAAATCGATTCTTGAACGGGCTGAGCTTTTCGTAGACCCAAGTGACGACCGGTACTCGGTGATTTGCATCCGTGCCGGCAGGCAGAAACAACATTCCCTGCAACTCGACGCCGTCCGCGTTGTAAAAGCGGAACATCCGCGGCGCTTGAAACGCGAACGCCGCAAGTTGCGGGTTTACATCCGTAATTCGCCGCGCGTCGGCTTTGCCGCCCTCGACAATGTAGCCGTCGTCAGGCGCGGTTGCGCTCTGCGCCGCAAACGCGAGCGCCGATCCATCGCGCGAAGGATTCAGCGCATGAATTGAGCGGTCTGCCGAATAAATCGCAGTGCCGCTTCCACCATCCGCTTGCCAGCGATGGATCGTTTCTTTATAGGTCTGCTCGTCATCCGAACGATAGAACAGCACTTTCCCATCACCGCTCCACGCCAACTCGCCGTTTTGCGTCTCCTTTTCCGATCCCGTCAACGAAGGCGGCGCCGCTTGCCCGGGCTTCACCACCAGAACATCCCAAGTCGGCTCGATAATCGTGTACATCTTCGTGTCCGTAGGCGCCGTCCCCGGTCGCGCTGCGATCACCGCCAGCCAACCGCCCGAACTGACTTGCGGATCGCGCGACAGTGCCGGAAAACTTTCGACGACGACTTTATCGCCGCCGCCGGAAACATCCATCGAATGCAAAGCGCCTTTTTCGGGATAAAGCAGCGAGCGGCCATCCGCAGAAAAAACCATCCACGCCGGAGAATTGCCCTGCAGCAACGCCTGGGGCGCCTGGTTGCCGTCCGCAGGTACAATCCATTCCTGGAATTTTTCGTGACGGAAGAGATTCTGAGTTTCAGGGACAACCGCGCGATAGAGCACGCGGCTGCCATCCTGCGACAGTGAGAATCGAACTAGCGGAACAGGCTGCGGCGTCAGTGCGCGGCTTTTGTTCGTCGAAACATTTATGGCGAAAAGGGTCCAAGTCCGTAAATCGAGGAACGGCAAATCTCCCGGCATCACCGGATCGGAGCCTTTAACGTACTGCGTTTCCGGATCCGTCGGAGGCGGCGCCGGCACCACGGACGCAAACACAATCGTATCGCCGTTCAGATTCCAGACAGGAGCGAGCCCCTGAGTGGGCCACAAGGCGTTGTCTTTTGGAAACGATTCGCCGAGCTCCTTCACTTTCCCCGATGCCGCATTCCAGACGCAAAGCTGGCTGCGGCCTTTGCTGGTGCGGATAAAAGCGAGGTCGCGTCCGTTCGGCGACCACACCGGCGTGTCGCCGTAATCGCCATCAGCGATCCGCACCGGCTTCTCCCCAATTTTCGCAACCCAAAGAAATCCGTCCGGATGTTCCGAGAGAATGTTCGACTCAAGCGACGGATCTTTGGTGGCATAAGCGACCCAGGCACCGTCGGGCGAGATAACCGGCTCGCTGCCGGGAATAAATTCGACGATGTTCAACATATCCTGCGGCGTGAAAGTCTTCGTCTGAGTCTGCGCCGGTGATCGCCACGGAAATAGACAGACGGCAACCAGGACTGCGAGTGCGCGTAGCGTCCTCACGGTAGGTCTCCTTACTCGAGAGCGTTTTCGATCGGGTACATGAGCATCGGCGCGACTTCGTTGGCCGCCGCTTTGCGATTCACGGGCAAATCCAATTTCGAACGGTCAATCAGTTGACCGGCCTTGAACACCGAATCAATCTTTTTCGTGTTGTTGATATCGGCCAAAGGATCCGCACTGAGCAAAACCAGATCCGCAATTTTGCCTTCTTCCACGGATCCCATATCGCGATCTTTGCCGAGGAAGCGCGCGGAATTCAAAGTGGCGATGCGAATCGCGTTCATCGGTGAAATTCCGCCGTCGACGAGCAACTCTAGCTCGCGGTGCACCGCCGGCCCTATCGACTGGTCTGTTCCGAGCGCCACGATTCCTCCGGCCGAATCGATGCGGTGAATATTGTCCTCGGCCACGGGAGTCATGATCGCCATCCACTTCGCCCAGCGATTCTTCGCTTGTTTTTCGTGCTCAGTAGTCTTGAGCCGCTGAATTTCCTCCGGCTCGAGCACCGCCTGATAAAGCGTCTGGTCCAGAAATTCCGGATGATCGGCAAGACGGCTGTAACCCTCGCCGATCGTCAGCGTGGAAGCAAACGGAGTTTGCCGCGCCGCCATCAATTTCACAAATTTATCGGACACCGGCCCTTGAATATCCGGATGAGCGAGAGTATCGACGCCGACAAAGATCGCCTCGCGCGCGCGAATTTCGTTTGAGACGTGTACCGTCGTGCGCACGCCGTGATCGTTGTAATACTCGATGATGTGCTGCATCAGCGGCACCGGCAGCAACGTAATCATCGGCCGCGTGCCCCATCCTTCTTCTTCATAAGTCATTTTCAAGAAATCGGGATGATACGCGAGCGCTTTATCCAAAGCAGGAATCGCTTGCGGCCAGGAATCCACGTTTGTGGACATATTCGGATCGGAGCCATGGCTGCCCGGATACGTTACGATGCCTCCCGCGGCCAGCAATCTCGTGGACACGATCGCACCATTGCGTTCCTTATCGCGCAGCCCAAAAATGAAATCGGGATTATTGCCGACGTCCAAAACCGTAGTCACGCCGCAATACAGATAACTCTGCAGCGCGCGAATTCCCGCGCGCTCATCCGGCGGGTTGGCGAATCCACCGTGAAGATGAATGTGCACGTCCATCATTCCAGGAATCAAATATTTTCCGCGCCCATCGATCCGCTGCGCACCAGCAGGAATCGGAATTTGCGTGCGCGATACGCGGAAAATGCGATCGCCTTCGATGATCACCGTCGCGTCGGGAATTGCCGGGCGCCCGGTGCCATCAATCACCGTGACGTGTTCAATCGCAATCGTTGATGCATTCTGAGCGTTCGCCGCGGAGGTTATTCTCAGCAGGACGGCGCAAAAAAGCAGAAAGATCAAACCGCGCTTTCTCATGAAACCTCCCTGACCTTGCTAAATCACTCGGACGAATTGCGGAAGACGCATGCGCGTCGGGCGCCGCGCCATCTAGCCGGCGACAATGGGAACTGAGCAGCGCAAGGGCCGACCTAGCATTCCATCAGCCCTTGCGCTGCCCGGGGTGGAGGTGAGCCGGCAGTTAAAAACTGTAAGTAACCGAGAATTGGAATTGCCTGCCGTTGCCGTCCTGGACCGCCTGGCCGAATCCCGGCGCAGGATTAGCGGGGTCCAATCCGATGACGTTGTCCACAACCTGAACGTTGGGATGGTTGAAAGAATTGAACATGTCCACGCGGGCTTCGAACCGCTGTCTCTCACCGAATTTGAATGCTTTCGAGAGGCTGCTGTCCAGATTCACGCTTCCCGGATTTGCAAACGTATTTCTGCCCAGCAATCCCGGTCTCTCGACTTCCGCGCCGTCTCCGCCGTAAGAGCCCGCGTCGAATCCAACCAATCCCGAGTAAGGCAGTCCCGAAAATGCGGTGAAGATTCCGCCGAAACGGATCCCCCATGGGAATTGATAGACTCCAAAAAGCGTGAAGTTCTGCGGAGTGTTCTGGGTGGCATTTCCGCGGTCGAGACGATAGTTCGTCGGATCGAGGTGCAGCGATGAGAAGGTGCGGAAATTGTCGGAATCGCTGATCGCGTGTGAATAGGTATAGTTGATTTGAACGCTGAAATTCCTGCTGAATCGCTTAGCCAACACCACCTGCAGAGCGTCGTAAAAACTCTGATCGCCAGATTCCTGCAGATAGAGTTCGCGGTAGCCGCCAAAATTCACGCCGAGCGGGCCAGGAATCGTCGACGGCACGCCGAACGGGCGCAACGCATCGGCTTGCGCCTGAGTTCTCTCCTGCGCGGCCGTGGGTCCGATGAAAAAGAACGGCGGCGCGTTTTCGTCCTCGGTGCGAAGCAGTTTTTCTCCATGAACGTGTATGTAATCCACGCTTAGGGAAACGTTGTTCACGATCTGCCGCTGCACACCCAGATCGAATTGCTCCGTATACGGGTTCACTCTCAAGCCGCCAAATTTATTGCCGACGGAGTCTGGAAAATCAGTCGTGCTCAAACCGCGCACAATCGGAATGAATACGCTGTCTTTGATGAAGTTACCACCGTTCGGCGCTGACGAGTAACGCGCCGGAAACATCGGGAACAGAGGATCGCCCTGATTCACGTTGAGGGTCAGCACGCCACCGGGCCCAAAGTTCGACTCGCGATTGATCAGAGACGATTCAATCGTCGCGTAAAAAATTCCGAACGACGCGCGCACTAACGTCTTTCCCGTCTTAAACGGATCCCAGGCGATTCCGATGCGCGGAGCAAAATTGTTCGTGTCGTGCATCAGCGTTTCGTAGTCGTAGCGAAGGCCGAGGTTGATCGTCAGATTAGGCAAGATGTTATAGTCGTCCTGAACGTAAGGGCCGACGAGTTTCTCGTTGTAGTGGAGTCCCGAAATCCCAAATGACTCGCTGAAGTTGACCGGGAACGATGCAGGGTTGGTCGGGTCGAAGGGAAACGGAGCCCCCGGTGCGAAAATGTACGTCCCGTTGAAATTATTAAAGAACGTAACGAATCGCCGGTAATACTGCAGATCGATGCCGTACTTCAGGTTATGCTTACCGATCGTCTGGGAAAGTTTGTCGGCCCATTGAAAGCCATTCTCACGAAGATTTTGCGGCAGGCTGTTATCCGGCCCTAGCGTTCCCTGTCCCGGATAGATGATTTCAGGAGGAATATTCGAGAAATTGGGATTTGTCGAGCACGCGTAATCCTCCGAGCAAATATCCACTTTGTCGTAGGTCCAAGCGAAGCGTCCTTCGTTGACCAGGTGCGGAGATATCACGGAAGTGATGCTGGCGGTGATGCCCTGGGGATTGTCGACGATTAGATCTGCTTGCTGCGAAGTGTTCAGGCCGCCGACGTTAATGTTGTCGACGCGGCTGCGCAGCATGTTGTAACGCACATCGAGTCGATTGTTCTTGCTGATCTGGTCGTCCACTTTGCCGAAGAAGTTGAGCGATTTGAACGGTTGCACGAGCAACTTCCCCGGATTTGGCTCTAGCGGAGACGTAATACCCGCATCATTCGATGTCTGATTTTCCTGTTCGTAGCTGGCTATAAAGTGCATCTTGTTCTGAATGATTGGCCCGCCGATGGTTCCACCCCACTGCAAGCGATCGAAGTCCGGATTTCCTCCCGTGAGCGGATTCGTGGCGTCCCAAGATCCCGGGCGCCCGTAGATGAAACCTTCACCGTGGAAATCGTTCGTGCCGCTTTTAGTCACTACGTTAATCACGCCAGCGGGCGACCGGCCAAATTCCGCCGAAAAATTGTTGGTGATCACTTGAACGTCGTCGACCACTGAAAGGTTAAACGTACCGTTCGCTCCCGATAGATCGCCGGGCAGCGTGCGGATTTCGCGCAACTGGTTGGTCATGCCATCCGCGAGAATCGTCAACTGCCGTTCGCCCTGTCCATTGAACGTCAAGCCGCCCGAACCCTGATCGAGACTCACGGCGCCCGGTGCCAGCGCTGCCAACGTAAAAAAGTTGCGGCCGTTCAGCGGTAGATCGTTCACATCTTTGTTGGTGAGAGTCTGATCGATTTCCGTCTTGTCCGTTTCAACTACCGGCGCTTCGCCCGCCACTTCCACCTTTTGCTCCACATTTCCGGGCTTCAGCGTGAAATTCAGCACCGGCTGCGAATTCGAGAGAAACGTCAGCCCGGTCACAGTCTGCGTTCCAAAACCCGTGGCCGACACAGTCAGCTCATAAGTCCCCTGCGGCGGCATGGCGGCCAGAATGTAATGGCCGTTGCTGTCGGTGGTCTGCGCGCGCGTCACTCCCAAGCTGACGTCCTTCGCCGTCACGGTGGCGCCCACCACCACGGCTCCGGAAGAATCCTGCACCGTGCCCTGCAGCACAAAACTGGTTCCCGCCTGGCCGTGCGCCGCAGGCACTCCAACAAGCATGCAAAGCAGTGCGGCAACGAAACTCATTACGCAGGAATACGAAATCTTCATACGTGTCGAGCGCATGTCATTCCCTCCGGGGACATCGTCGGAAGCGACGCGGCTGAGTGTTAGGTTGTCGGAACCTAGGGCGATGTCGCCGCGCTTATATAAAAGCAATCTCTGGCTGTCAAGAAAAATCTGTATGCACAAAGTAGACAGCGCTTCGACGACAGCGTATGCCACGGGTATCGCGACGGCGATCTCTCTTGAAGCGCCAAGCCTCAGTTGATCGGTTTGACTGTTCAAAACCTCACTCAGGAAGTCGCATTTCGGGCAGTTCGTGGGCTAGCTGTTCGAGTCGCTTTCCGCGCTGTTTCCTCGTTGTTTTCAAGCCTTTTCCTCAGAAATGAGTTGGGTCCAGCTTGGGTCCAAGAAGCGACGATTTAGTCGAGAATTTGCGGGAGTGGGCGGCGTAAGGACAGTGGAATCAGCGAGACTTAGAGTATGTCCTGAATGTTCGATCCCCACCGCCCGTACCAGCAATCTCATTGAATCATCCTCCCTTTGACTTCTGCCGTGGGTCCATCTGGGTCCAAGAAGGCCAAAACAGAAGCGAGTTTTTCAACCGCATCGCGGTGCGAATCTCCGGTCACGTGGGAATTACGCTCTAGTCTTGCTTGACTTCGATATCGCCGGTTGATATCTAGAGGCCGCAATGCATATTTCTCGGCGAAATTTTTTTTGTGGGATAGCCGCGGGGGCTGCTGCAGGCGCTGCGGCTTCCGGCTTGGAGGAACTGGTTCAGGCTGCTCCCGACGATCGTTCGAGCTGGAGCCCTTCCGAAAAGACGATCCGGCTCGACATGAACGTGAATCCCGATGGTCCTTCACCAAAAGTTCTGAAAGTGATACGGGAAAATCCGGAGATGGTTAATAAGTATCCGGACAGCGAGTACGGCCCGCTGGTGGAACAGATCGCGCGATTTCATAAAGTGAGGCCGGGCCAGGTAACTATCGGTGACGGCTCGCGCGAGATTTTGCGCATGGCGGCAGGCGCCTATTTGGCCGAAGGAAAAAGGCTTGTTCTGGCGTCACCGACGTTTGAACCGATGGAAGGTGTCGCCAAGGGAATGAAAGCCGAGGTCGCGGCGGTTGCACTGAACAAGCGTTTCGCGCATGACCTCGATGCAATGCTCCATCAAACGACGGCCCCGGCCGCGTTGGTCTATATTTGTAATCCGAACAATCCGACCGGAAGCTTAACGGCACGGAAGGATCTTGAGACCTTTTTGGAGAGGTTACCGCCGAACGTGATGGTCCTCATCGACGAGGCCTATCATGAATATGTTGGCCCAAGCTCGGACTACGCGTCGTTCATCGATCACCCGGTTGACGATAAGCGAGTGATCGTCGCGCGGACATTCTCGAAGATTTATGGCCTGGCTGGACTGCGCTTGGGATACGCGGTGAGTTCCGAAGAAGCCTCTCTAAAGTTGTCGGCCCTGCGGTTGGAAAGAGGGGTCAACATACTTGCCGTGCTCGCTGCGGGTGCGGCACTGGATGATCCCGACTACGTTCAACTTAGCTTCAGGAAAAATACAGATGCTCGACAGGAGTTTTATAACCAGACAAATATACGCATGCTGCGGCAGATTGATTCGCTGACGAACTTCGTTTTCATGAAGACGGGGCTTCCTGCTCCTCAAGTGATTGAACACTTCAGACGCAATAACATTATTCTGGGGCCGGCGGTGCCTCAAATGGACAGATATGTTCGCGTGAGCATTCGCCCCCGGGAAGACATGCGCGAATTTTGGCGTGTCTGGGATATGCAGCCCGGTGGTTCGCACCACATGGGATCGAATCAATCGCCTACGAATCCAGCAGCGCGAGACCGAGGAGGAAGCGGCTAGCTGTAGGCTGCGGTAACAACGAATTTCCAGGGTAAAGCAGGCGAAGCCAATGATGTTCTCAAAGGGTGCATAAGTTTTCCCAGTTGTTGCTCGAGAAGTGCGCAATCGTGCTGCTTTTTTGCACAAACACAGTATTTACAACGGTTTACAAAACAGGATTGCTGCCCTTTTTGGAACTAGGCCTGCTTTTATGATCGAGATTAGGTTACGCATAAGAGGAGACGTATGGACACCCTCCGTCCAGCCTTTAGGATTGACTTGTTGCTGATGCGTCTGCTTCGAACGGCGGCCGGCACCTTCCTCCTCATCCTCCTAGCGACACTTGGTTTTCAATCCTCCGCCAACGCTCAGGCAAACGTCCAGGGTCAGTGGAATACGCTATCGACACAAATGCCGATTAACCCGGTCCACATCGCAATGATGCACACCGGAAAAGTCTTGATCGTGTCTGGATCTGGGAACTTCCCATCCGACACGAGTTATATGGCGGCGATATGGGATCCAGCGACAGACACCGTGACGACTCAACCGCTGCAATGGGACATGTTCTGCAACGGGATGGTTACTCTAGCCGATGGCCGTCCGTTCGTTATGGGTGGAACGCTGCAATACGATCCTTTCCTTGGCCAGAGCTTGACGTCGGCATTCGATCCAGCTACAGGCAGCTTCGTCAACCTGCAATCGATGGCACACGGCCGCTGGTATCCAACCGCAACTACCCTCAGTGACGGTAGCGTGATGGTTTTCTCCGGGTTTGACGAGACCAGCACTACCAACCAGACGGTGGAAATTTTTAAAGTGGGCTCGGGCTGGAGCCAGCCGTTTGAAGCGCCGTTTACGCCACCGCTCTATCCTCGGATGCACTTGCTCCCGAACGGATCAGTTTTCAACTCTGGGTCTCAAACCAGTTCGGCGCTATTCAATCCTGCGACGCAAACTTGGAAGGTTGGTGTGGCTACTACGAATTACAGCGGCACGAGGACTTACGGTACGTCCGTTCTACTGCCACTGACTCCCGCGAATAACTACGATCCCCGCGTGATCATTATGGGCGGTGGGAACCCAGCTACTGCTACGACTGAGATCATCGATATGGGTGCAAGCAAACCTGCCTGGGTGACCGGCCCTCCCATGTCTCAGGCGCGCACGGAAATGGACGCAGTGATCCTCCCGAATGGAAAGGTATTGGCCGTCAACGGCTCGGTGAACGATGAGGATTCGACGACGGCGAGCTTGGACGCAGATCTCTATGACCCGGCTTCGAACACATTCAGTTCCGCGGGTACGAACGCGTTTCCCCGACTCTATCACTCGAACGCATTGCTGTTACCCGATGCGACTGTTTTGGTGCTGGGTGGCAATCCCCAGCGCGGTACCTACGAACCGCACATGGAAATCTATTCTCCCGCCTACCT
>CAWBWG010000013.1:0-203198 GCA_963792515.1 uncultured Acidobacteriota bacterium
GAACTACCGGATTGGATGAACTCTAAATCGGGGGCCCAGCGATAACGTCATCAATGCACTTGGAGCTTTGCGTCTGCCACGCACTGCCTTCATGCCAGTGATCTTTGGTTGGCAGCACAGATGTAATATCGCTCAGTTTCCAGCATCGGTAGTTGTCCATTGAGCCGTCTGGCTTCAACCCCTGCGAACTGTATCCGCCGAGTTGGTAACAAAAGAAATTCTTATGGAGGCCGTCTTCGTCGGTGGTCTTCCATCCTAAGCGAATGGGCGCTACAAGCCGCGTGTGGCCCTGATAGGTTACGTTTAGACAGATTTTAAGATTAATTGCAGAAATTATGACATCTTCAGCGCTCATGCCGCCTCTTTCCTAGCGGAGGATTCTAACAGCGAAGCTATTTCATCAATCGACTAACCGTGGCTGCTAGCGCGTCTGTCGCAACGCGCCGCCGATTGTAGCCAAGTCGGTACGTATAAAGAGCGGCACAGTAACACGCCTTGGAGTGTACTAGTGCGGAACTGGAGATGCAAAATGGAACATGATCGAACGCTATGGTGGGTAAGGAGATGCGTATGCGCAAGAGCCTTCTCGCAGTTTTATTCCTGGCGTTTTGCTCTCCACTTGTCGCGCAGCAATCGCTAAACAATGACGGCGTCATTAAACTGGTCAAGGCTGGACTTTCAGACGATCTGGTCATCTCAACGATTAATTCTCAGGCAGGAACGTATGACACCTCCCCTGACGGCTTGATTGGACTAAAGAAAGCAAACGTCAGCGACGCAGTGGTGGCGGCGATACTTAAGAAAGCTTCTGGAACGGACCAGGCGGCACCTGTGCCGGATGCTTCGTCTGCTGCTCCGGCACCAACGCCAGAGCCGCCCGCAGCCCCTCCCGCGACGGCGCAGCCAGCGGGCAAGCCACGCGTCTACATTTCATCAGCGAGCAAAGGTAGCAATCGGAATGCAGACCGAGATCAGTCGATGGAGGTGGCGAAGGATTTCGAGAAGGACTGCCCAGATGTGCGGATAACAATTAGCCAAAGCTCGGCTGACTACACCATCCTGTTGAATCACATTGAGCACGGAGTTACTCGTGCGGGATAACCAGATTCAGATTGCCAACAAGGATGGCGATCTCATATCCAGGACTAAAGAGGGCGGTAGCATCCGGGGCGACGCGAAGAAAGCATGTGGTGTGATTCTCGCGGACTGGAGCAAAAAGTAATACAAGGCCCGAACGTTAGATTGGCGAGATCAGCATCCTCGCCGTGCCGCTTGCTTCGTCCGAGCTGCCGCCCTATTGAAGCGCAAAGTACGCAAACATGATTTCTATATGCACCGTGCCCTTTATTCTACGCTTCTCAGCAAGCGATCTCGGTTGGCCTTTTCGTGCGGACCCACGCCCAGGTTGGAGAAAACTGCAAAGCACTAGCGGGCCGCGATCTAGACCTAACTTATAGTGGGACCAATTAACACACCTACTTTATCCCCCCTGAATGAGTATGAAAGTAGAAGGAGCCAAATTAGTGGATGAATGGAAATAAGGGAATATACGGGAGATAGAAATACGTAGGGAATGTGAATGCTTCGCCCCTAGCAATCGGCTCGTAAACGAGCGATTTGCTTTGGCGTTGGGCAACACAATGATGTTGGGCTGATGTTCTTCGACCCGACTCGTCACCGAGCTCCGCAACGCGATCAGCGATAGTTATAGGACGCACGCGAAACGCGATTTCGCAACTGATTTAGGCATCCTCGATGTGCTAGATTCGGCGCAACTGCATTCAGCCGATGGCCAACAATGCGAAAACGCGACCGAGAATCCGCTCGACGCATACTTAAGTAGCATCAGTGGGCCGTTCGACTCACTGATGGCGTTCTGACGCCACTGAGATGTCGAAGCGGAGGGTATCGGTACGAGGCTTCGACAATACTTGCGCGTTCTACTGCAGCAGTGAAGTATCCGCATCCCGCCGGACTTGAGCCGAAGAAGACATTTTATGCAGGTACGTTCAGGACGCATACGTCTTGCACCTGCTGATGACGTCGCGACGCCATCACGGAGATTTGGAAGTGTTTCACGTGGGTGCATGGTTGATGAAGTTAAGTCGGCGGCGTTACAGAAGGGTCGCCAGCGGGCATCTGGTCCAGTACCACGCGCAGATGATGGCGAGATTAGGCGACATCTAAAGGCAGCCACGAAGTTGGCCGTACGATGTACGTGGATCCGTCGCACAAAAGTTGGTCAAAGCCCAGGTATCGTGCCGCATTGCAACGCGAATATGATCGCCACGCAAAATGGATGCGGATTGATCGGAATCGGGTCACAAGGCAACGTCTGCTCCGAGCCGCGACTTACGGTATAACCGGGAGAAATGCACGTGACGTAAGCTTGGCGACGCAGATTGCACTCTTTCGCTTCCTAGAAATGGCTGCTCTCGAATCGTTCGACCAGGAAACACGGGATTACGGATCTATTCCTTCGCTCATTGGCGCTAGTTTTCGCGGGCATCGAAACCTAAGGGTAGTGGACCCCGATGCGCCGAGGCCGAGAATCTTCGCAAGGCAATCGAGCGTTGAATCTCAAAACCCCCGGGACATTACGGGCGGGATTTCTTCCTAAAAAACACCCAGATACGTCCTTTCGAATTGGGTTCGGTGGCCCACAATATTGCGCCATGCTTCGCACAAAGACTAGAGCCGCGCTGGACGCCCTTGTTCGTCGAGCCGCGGCCGACGCTATCGGGAGCGGTCGTCGCGCCGTTCGCGGTGCGCGGCTGCCGGACAATTCTAGACCGATTGCACCTCACCACGGCCGAATTTCCCGTCGCGGACATTCTGTCGCTCAGGGATTACCACAGCCTTAAGGCGCACCGGATCGTGGCCAAGGACTCGGGCCAACCGTACGGATACGGCCGTGTGCGGGTCTTGAAGAACCAGAAAACTGGCACCGAAATGGCGGTTCTGTCGGAACCGCGCAAGCCGTGGCTCGCGGCCTACCGATACGAATTCAGGGGCCCAGATACGACTGGGATTCTGCCGGAAGATCTCTTCTCGGTTCTGCAGTTTCTTCGGGCCTATCGGCTAGCCCTCTTGGAACTCGCGTTGGATTTCTCGCCGTCGACCGGAGGGGATGAAAACACGTCCGACGCCACGCCCGGTTCGGGAAAAGTCGGCCAAGCGTGATGATCGGTGGCCTCACGGAAGACATGGGGCTCGAGAAACGGAGGGAAATTCGTAGCGACGTACTTCAAGCCCGAAATCGCCGCGCACCGGGTGGAATTCCAGCTCGGCAACCGGTTCCTACGAAAGCTAGAGGTACGGAGCACCGATGACTTCCGCCGATTGGCAGCCTTGGTTCCAGACGGCCTAATTCAATTCGTCGAAATCGACGCTAGCGGCTCTCGAAGTGCGTCCTACGGCATCAACGGCGCAGCACGGCAGATATTCGCCGGATCATCGAGAAAGTTATCGCTCGTGACACTGATCTCGACGAAGCGCTCGCATATTTGCGCAAAACCGCACGATTGAAAAACGTCCATAGGTGCTCGAAACCGATTGAGACATTTCAATGAGCTGGTGCGGTCCGCGGTGAACCGGTGGGCGACGGAATGGCCGCATAGGCCGCCACCGCTGCAGTAGCAGAAAGAGGTAAACAACCGAGAGGCGATCAAGGAGACAAAAAGATGAGGCGAGAAGCACGGCAACAAGAGAACGAAGAGGCACGGGACGAATACCGGCGGCGGATTACGACGCTGGGCCCTCGGACTGCACGCGTTCGAGCGTTTACGACCGCTCAACGTCGCTGGCGAGCGCGTCGGTTCAGCGGGCGGCGAGAAAGCGAGCGGTCAGTTTCGACACTTTCAACAGATTTCAAGGAGAGAGGATGATGATGAAAAATCGCAGAAAAATAGGAAGCACAGAAATGCCAATAAAGATCACGCGAAAATCCGGAGGGCGGCGCTCGAGCTCCTCGGGGACCCAGCATTTCTCTTCCGACTCGGCCAACGAGATTGGACGGGCTGGAATAGTCGGCGAGGAAAAGAACAGGCTGAGCTTGTTCCTTGCTGCGCTGACGAAGGACTCAAAAAAGTCCGTTTCGGTTCTAGTGAAAGGGCCCCACCTCCAGCGGGAAAAACAATCTTGTCCGCGCGGTCGTCGCACTCCTACCGCCGAGTGGGTCGTGGTGCGGTCAAGCCTGACGACAAAGGCGCTGGCCTATGGCGCGGAAAGTCTCAGCGGCAAAATTCTGTATCTGTATGAGTATCGCGGCGGCCGCGACGCGCAACTCCTGACTCGCGTTATTGCAGTCCGAGGGCACACTTCTCCACGAGCACACAGTCAACAAAGGTGGGGGCCGGAAAACGGAGGTCGCGCATCGCGTGGGTGACCCTGTGATTCTGACCACTTGTACGGATGAGCGGTCTATGCCGACGACGAAACGCGCTTTCTGAGTATCCGCGCGGATGCGTCCGCAGCCCAAACACGGTCCGTCCTTCGGTCAAAATTCGAGCGTCGGACCGCGAGAATCGGATTCGGTGCCCGATCGGTGTGGCAAGAAGCCTCCCGAATCATTTCGCGCGAGCAAAATCGAGCTGATCTATCCGGACTGGTTTCGTCAGATCGGCGAACTTGCTTCCTAGCGGTGAACCACGTGCGCGGCGCGACGCGGATCGCTTTCTGAGCTTCCTCGAAGCCGTTGCGCGTTGCCGCAGCTTTTCGGATGGCCGCCGCGAGAAATCAAATCAGGTCGAAATCAATCTCGGGGACTACGCGGTGGCGTTCGAGATTTTGTCCGACGCGTTTTCTTCGACATACCGCGGAGTGCACCCACAGGCGCTGAAGCTCGCTGACGCCGTGGGCCGCCTCAACAAGAAACTCAGTCGACCCGTATCCATCAAGGAAACCGCGCAGGAGCTCGCGTGGGATAACGCGCTGGCCTACAAATGGGCTGCGGTCGCCGTACAGTGACAAATTGTTGGCCCACCAGGAGGGCACCAATGAAAAGAACCAAAAATTCCTGCTTCCGGTCCAGGGAACTACCACGCAGTTCTTGCCGAATCCGACTAGCTTGCTCCGGGCAGATGAAAATCTAGGCAGACAACCTGCTCTTCGTGGATCCGCTGACGGGCGAGGAGCGAACATTGCGACGAGCCAATTCTGAAAGTGGCAAGCCCGAAGTAGTGAAACATCGCCTTGCGCGTGTCTCCGAAGTCGTGGAGAGCTGCAGGAGCGGTCAATGTCCAAAAAAGCGTCTGAGCGAGATGTAAGGGATGACGATGGACCGTTGATCGAGAAGGCGGAGCGTGAGGCCCCGCAGCTACTGCGCTCACCGGACTTCTTTCGACGATTTCTGGCCGATATTCGACAGTGCAGGGGTCGTTGGCGAGGAACGGAATGCGCTCGCTCTATACGTCGCGGGGACATCGCGGCTCCGTCCGCGGCCAGTCAACATCATCGTCAAGGGGAGAAGTTCAGCGGGCAAAGACCATCTCGTACACCAAGTGCTCGAATTCTTTCCGACCTCGCTGCATTGTTGACCCGTAGCATGGTGGTCGCGCACGCTTTGGAGTTCGTGATGTCGCAGTCCTACCCAAACAGCATCCTTTATTTCTACGAAATGGATGCTGCGCATGTTCGTATCGCGCGACCCAATCGGCTGATCGCTAGCGAAGGCCGACGCATCTCGGCCGCCTGCATCTCGACCGCGGAACAATGTCTGGAAGTCGAAGTCGAAAATCGTCATCTGTCAATTTGGATGGATGAGTCGCCCGAACAGACTAAACGAATTGCTAGGGCATACATCGACCGAACCGCAGGACGGGTTATCACAGGAGAAGATATTTCTGTGGACGGCAGTCCAACTGTTGCTGGAGAAGCGAAAAGTCGTGCCGATCCGGACTGAACCGTGGTTTGAGGATTTGGTTGACCTGATCCCCACCGGCGACATTCGGATGCGTCGGCACTGGCCCGCATTTGTCGAGGCCTGCAAGACAGTCGCACTGATTCGGTCGTACCGCAAGACTAACGAGCAGTTGGTGAAGCAGGACGGAATCATTGTGAACTTTGATGATTTTGCCATTGCGAGCTTTATCTTCGACAAAGTGGTGACGGACACCATCACTCGTGGCGCGGCGAACAGTGACATGTCCACCGCCGACCTCGTCGCGCGAATAGCCACAGCACAGGGCGAGGACTTAGAAGTGCGGGGTGTGGATGCCAAGAGGCTGCTTGGCGAGCCCGGCGTGACCTCTCTGGACAAAGCGTACCGGCTGCTTGGCGACGCAGAGAGTGCCGGGACGATCTACCGGGTCAACGCGCCCGAAAAGAACAATCAGAAGTTCTACCTGCCGATGGCTCACCGAGGTTTTGTCGGCTCACCAGATTCCGTACTTAAGCGCCTCAAGTTGAAGATTCAGGGAGAATTCGTTCATCCGCTAACGGGAGAGACAGTGAAGTACGGCGGCAACGGGACGTAGCGGCGGAATCGGGAAATTGGTTTTGTGGTTTTGCAGGTTTTGCAGGAGGCTAAGTCGTTCAGACTAGGTTCCGTAGGACATGGAAAGTCAAAAGACAGATCGAACGGATTGAACGCGACAGGCTTCGATGTCGAACCCCGCCCGGCCGACGCGCTTCTTACGGTTCCCGAGGTTGCCGCGATCTTGCGAGTTCCAAGCAGCTGGGTCTACAGCCACGCCGCCGAGCTTGGGGTCTACAGAGTGGGAAAATATCTTCGTTTTGAGCGAGACGTTGTGCTGGAAGAGATTCGGAAGCGGTCCAGGGGTGATTAGACGCTGGGCTTCATGCCCAACGACCTATCCTAAGTGATAGGCCCGATTGGGGTTAAAACTCGCTTGGAACAGTTTGGGAACCGATTTCGCTTGACAGTTCGGCGGCCCGCTGGCCCCCTCCACGTTGTGGCGGGACGATTTGCCTCGCTGCCGAACGGTATAGAACGATTGATCGATAGGACGGAGGATCGCAATGGCAAGGCGCAGTTTTCAAAAGGGGTGGGTCAGCAACGCCATGCGGACCAGCCGCGGTGTCGTTTACAAGATTCGGTACCGTGTGCCCGCTGGCGACGGGAAATGGATTCACAAGACCGAGACGCTCTACGACTTGAAGGGAAAAAGGCGGCCCGCGACGTTCTCAAAGAGAGGCTCACGGGGGTGTCGAAGCGAGCGCCAGATGCGGACAAGCTGACGTTGGAAGATTTTGTCACAGCGCATTGGAGGCCGTATCTGACTCGGAAGAACATCAAGCCCTCGACCCTCGCGTCCTACGAGTCGGCGCTCGAGTCTCATATCCTGCCCGCATTCGGCAAGCTGAAGTTGGTTGAGATAGCGCCGCTGCACGTCGAGAGTTTCGTTCAGGAGAAGATTCGGAGTGGCCGTGCAGCAAAGACCGTGCGGAATCTGGTAGCGGTGCTGCAGAGCATTTTCTCGCTGGCCGTGGACGACGATCTCATCGAAAAATCGCCGGTACGGGACAAGCACAAGCCGACGGTAGCCACAAAGGAGAAATCCGCTTGGAGCGGAGAACAGGTGCGGGCAATTTTGCAAGGCTGCGCCGGAGGCTTATCGGGTGCTGTTCACGACAGCCGCATTGACCGGCGCGAGATTGGGAGAGTTGCTCGCTCTGCAATGGAAGCACATCAATCTGCGCGAAGGCACTTTGCAGATCGAGCAGAGCCTCTGGCACGGAGAAGCTGGTGCCGCCGAAAACAGCCAACAGCGTGCGGACAATTCGCTTCGGTAATGTACTGGGATCGGCCTTGGCGGACCATTTGAGTCGAGCGGCACACCGAACGGCGGACAGTTTCGTTTTCTGCAAGCCCGACGGATCGCCGCTGCATCCGGATATCCTGCGGAGGGATGTGCTTTATCCGATCTTGGATCGGCTCGGCATCGAGCGAAAAAAAGCAGGATCAGGATTCCATTGCTTCAGGCATTCGGCGGGAAGCTTCGTGAACGCGCAGACGGGAAACCTGAAACTCGCACAAAAGCTGCTCGGGCACAGTTCGTTCGGCGTTACGGCGGATATTTACACACACGTCGGAGAGGAAGGACAACGAGACGCTGCTTCGCGGTGGAACGCGAGATTTTCGGAGATTTGCTGAAAACGGCGTCTGATCAGAGGCCGGAGACAGGAAATGTTCCGGTAAACTGAGAGGCGGATCGAAACGGAATTGGCCGCAATTGTTTTGGCGCTTCGGCCCCCTAATGCGGCTCCTGGCTATACGCCGCCATACGGCCTGAACTCAAGCGGAACGATCCGTCGGATGCGAAGCGACCCATTGAGACCACCCGCCTTACCGGACATTAAGATTTTCGGGCTGCACGCTACTAGCTTGACCGTTCCCAGCGCAGTCTCATGGCCAGTCGTCAGGAGGCGGCTATCCATGAGACGCAAAGCAAAAAAGGGCCGGGTTGCTCGGGCAAAAACGAAGCTCGGGCTTCCCGACTTGGAGCAGGCCAAGGCCGCAGTGCTGGTGAGTCTCCGCTCCACAGAGTCACAACGGAGTTATCGTCACTCGATCAATGAGTTTGTGGCCTGGTATTGTTCCGAGCCTCGCCTTTCGTTCAGCAAAACCGTTGTCACTCGATTTCGAATTTATCTGGAAGATCGTCAACTGGCTGCCGGGACCATCAACGTGAGGCTTGCAGCTGTGCGTCGATTGGCCTATGAAGCCGCGGATTCTGGGTTGTTGAGCCCGGATCTCGCTGCCGGTATCCGTCGAGTAAAAGGTTCAAAGAAATTGGGATTTCGGCTCGGGAATTGGCTGACTGCAGATGAGGCTCGTACTCTGTGGCAACTTCCCGATCCAATCACGCTCAAGGGCAAACGGGATCGGGCGATTCTTGCGTTGCTATTGGGTTGTGGACTCCGCCGCCGCGAATTGACGGAGCTTACCGTAAACCATTTCCAACGGCGCGAAGACCATTGGGCCATCGTGGACCTAGTTGGCAAAGGCGGCCATATCCGGACGATCCCCGTACCAGACTGGGTGAAAGAGACAATCGATTACTGGTTGCGGGCGTCCGGCATCGCAGATGGCAGAATGTTTCGCTGCGTTTGTCGGACCGGGATGGTGTGGGGCAACGAAATGACAGAAAAGGTGGTCTGGCATGTCGTTAAGCACTACGCGGGAAAGATTGGAATTGCGAAACTCGCTCCGCATGACCTTCGTCGCTCGTGCGCGCGATTGTGCCACAGCGCGGGAGGAGAACTAGATCAAATTCAGTTTCTGCTCGGACACGTTTCCGTCCAGACCACCGAGAAGTATCTTGGCTGCAAGCAGCGGTTCAGAAATGCCGTTAATGATGAAATCGGGATTGGGCCTAGCCCGTAAACCGCGCAAGCAGATGTCCGGTAAGGCGACTTACCAGGCAAGTGGAATTCGATTGATATACTCAGCCGCACGAACGGATATCTATTGAATTTCGACCACGAATATCAGGATTATGAAATTGAAATGTTCACTGACCCGCGCCGAATCGAATCATTACAAAGTTGGAGGATCGGAATGCCTAATCATTTCTCGCTCAAACCGCGCGACGCTAAGGCTCACATTCGAGAACGTTCTTAATCTTTACCTGCGGGCACTTTGCGGCGGAGCTCGTCGAAGAAGTTCAGGAGGACCGTGACGCTGTCGGTGGACCTCACTTCCGTCCCACCTGGATTCAGCACCACCGCGAAACGCTTCCCGTCGGGCGCCAAGTCGTAAGGGTAGTTACCGCCCAGATTCGGTAAGTTCTCCCGGGACCAAACTTCGGGTTTTCCGGCGGCAAAGGAATCGCCTTTGGCAGCGTAGCTGGTCACCATGATGAGCCAATCCGGAGTGAGGAAGTAGAGCTTGCGTCCATCGCGCGACCAGAGGGGGTACGCGCCACCGCCGGTTGAGACCTGTGACTTGCCTCCCGGTCCTGGGAAGGGTCGCACGTACAACTCCTCTTTCCCCGACTCATCCGAGGAATAGGCCAACCAACGGCCGTCCGGCGAGAACGCCGGGTTCCACTCGGAAAATGAACTGCGCAGAAATAGCTCCGCCTTTCCGAGCCGCGGATGGTCCGGGTCGCCTTCCATCGGTGCTGTCCAGATCTTCGCACGGAAATCGGAACTTTCCTTATAATGAGAGTAAGCGAGCCTTTTGCCGTCCGGCAAGAACGAATACGGGGACTGAATGGTTGTTAAATCCGACTCGGTCAGCCGTTGCGGCTCGCCCACTCCGTCCGCGCGGATCCAATACATTCCCGAACCTGCCCAGTTCCACGATTCGAAAACGATGTTTTTGCCGTCCGGCGTCCACAGGGGGGAATTGTTCCGGCCCGGCAGGTTTGTGAGACGCGACACGGTGTCGCGCTCGAGGTCTTTCACCCAGATGTCCGCTCGCACCGAAGTAGTTGCCAACTCAAATGCCAGGCGCTTACCGTCGGGTGAAAAACGCGGATTCTCATACAATCCCGGGGGCCTCTGCAATGCCTTGGGTTGGCCCGTGCTCTCTAGCCACCATATTGAATAGGGAAACGGAATCGGCATTCTCGAGGTAACGTACGCGAGAGTTCCGTTCTGGGAAAAGTCGAAATCGCCGCCTCCACTAACGTTGCTATTGACCTCTTCGAGCACGGGCTGCGGGGCTCCGGTCACTTCCAGCCGACCGAGGTCAAACGGAGCAGCCCACAGAGTGTTCTGATGCATGTAGACCAGATGTCCGCTTGGCAGGTACCGGCCGAACGAGGCGCCACTATGAAGGGTCTTCCGTTCGCCAGTCTTGAAGGTAAAGACGACAATTTCTCCGTCGTCATAAGCGCCACTGCCATAGGCGGTGAATAGAACCGCCTGGCTGCCCGGCAGAACCTGCGGCCAAGCATGCGCGGTTTCGCCTTTGTCCTTGCTTGGCTGGGTTACCTGTACGGGTGCGCCTCCGCCTGAAGGAACTCGCACCAGGCCGGAAGTGCCCTCGCCGAATGCCGCTATGATGTTGCCATCGTCACCCCAACTTGCACCGCGGCAGAATTTAGGTGCGTCGATTAGAGTCACAGGCGGGCCGCCTTCTACTGGCAACTTCTTGAGCTTGCGATCAGCAAAGAAGCCAATCCATTTACCATCAGGCGAAAAGAAGGGCCGGGAAGCGTGTTCGGCACCGGTCAGCGGCACAAACTGACTCTGATCCAGACTACGCATGGCCAGGCGCCAGTTGCGGTCCGGCTCGTCCTCGGAAACAACGATGTGAGTACCGTCAGGTGATAGCGCCAGCTGAGCGCCAAAGAACCGATCAAGTCCTGCGCCAACCGGGAGCTCGGCACTGAGCTGCATCGGCGCGTATGTCTTACGTGAGAAAAACCACCAGCCTCCCACGATCAGTCCGACAATCACAATTGTTGCTGCAGAGCCCGCCCACAGAAACCGGGAGGATCTCTTGGCGGGCTCTACCTCGGCCTGCGCCTCACCGGATCGGGCTCCTGAGTCCAGCGCCGTTGGCAGGGTAACGGGGAAGATGAACCGATAGCCGCGGCGAGGCAGGGTTTCAACATAGCGCGGGACATCCGCGGAATCTCCCAGCGCTGCCCTGAGCTTGGCCACCGCCACGTTTACGGCGTGATCAAAGTCGCCAAAGGAGTCATTCGGCCAGATTCGGCGTTTCAGTTCCTCGCGGGTAACCACCTCGCCGGGATGTTCCACAAGGGCGTTCAGAACTTTTAGGGGTTGATCTTGCAGACTAATCCGAGTGCCCGCTTTGCGAAGCTCGCCCGATCGCATATCCAACTCGAAGACCCCGAATCGAATCTTGGAATCTCGAACGGACCCAGACATTCAATACCTCGCAAGTTACGCCCTTTACGATTCGGTGCCTCGGTGCAATTGCGTGCGGAGACAACTAAACCTAACTGGCTGCGTTATCAAATCATTGGGGGTTAACAAAGTCAATACAAGGAGGAGAAGCTAGGTGCATTGATGTACCAGCTCGCCTGCTCGATCCTTGGCCCAAGCCGCTGCTGCGGCCGAGGGGTGTGGGATGTGTCAGTGGATGCGCATTGCAGGCAGGACCATTCTAATTCTTGGAATGATTTCCACCTCCCCGACCCATGCCCAAGACGTAGTCGGGTCGAGCGTTGGCCTAACGATGACTTTCGAGCTGGTTTCGGGATTTTTAGTGGTTGTAAACGGGCAGATCGGAAATCTGGGAGTTATGAGGTTCATCATAGACACCGGAGCCACCAGTAGCGTGATCGATGCAAAGGTGGCTGACAGGTTACGGTTGCCACGAAGCGCCGGAAAAGTCATGTCGTTTGATCGACGCATTCCCGTCGAGTGGACTGAAACTCCGGAATTCAGGGTGGGGCCGATTGTTGCCAAAACGCTCCGGGTCATGGTCATTGATCTTGCCAGATATTCCCCGTACGGGAAGGACGTTGACGGCGTTGTCGGCCTCGATCTCTTAGCTAGAAGCGAGCACTTGAGTATTGATTACGATCGAAGGATTCTCTCGTTCCAGTTGGCGAACGGACGCCCTGACGAAAGTGCCCGGGTGCGGGGTTTTAAAATTCCAATGGTTATACAAGGAGCGGCTGTACAGCTCCTTGTGGATACAGGGTTTCAAGGCATCCTGCTGTACACAGACCGCGTTCGGAAACAGTTGCCGAAGATGCGCACGGAAGGCGAACCGAGAGACGTAGTAGAGAGTGGCATGCGAGCTACCGAGGTCAGACTGCCTGGCATACGAATCGGTGCATCGGATCGGGTAAGGACTGTGTTCCTGACTGATGGTCCTGGTCGAGGCGACCTTCCGGGAGTGGACGGCGTTCTTGGTGCCGCATCTTTACATGCAAAACGCATCGATTTCGACTTCACTCATATGGTGTTGCGCTGCCAGTGATTTACTGACGACCCGTTAATCGAACTCAACTCCCGATTAACGCGCTTACCGGAGAACTGAAATCGCCGGCTCGGGAACCTAGTTCTTCGCCTTTGGCTTCGACATCACTTGCATCGGGGAACGAAGACTTTCAAGCCTTTCCACAAATCCGCTTCCCATCCGGCCGCCAAGTCGTTGATTTCACGCAGGCGAAATGCGCGGTTTGGCTTGCCCACAAACACATGATTTTGAGATGTCGAAGCGTCCCAGTGCGACCAAGAGTTAGGTCGCACACTAGGCGAACTCTTTGCGCGAGTGTTTCTCATCTGTGCGGTGCCGCGGATTTTTTGCAAACGCTGGCGATGCCACTCAGGCCCGCGTCATGTTTCTGACCCGAACGGTTAAGATTGCGCCATGGATGGTTCGCTGAGAGACACTGAAGAATCATTCGCATTAAGTTATACGAAGAAACCCATTTGTCCTTCGCCTCAATGCATCTCTGCAATAATTAAGGGCATCAGGAATTCCTGCAGTCGGTTAGCTTCTTCGCGCCCCGCGCTTTCAATTTGGAGACCCATGCAATCGTCTCCGAGGCGACGAACAACGCGCGCCGAGATGCGTAAAGATGGCGATCCGGATTTTAACTCCAAGTTTACGTTAATGGTCGTACCGACGGGTACAACGCGGGCCGCTTGCACGAACATGCCACCCAAGCTCACATCAAGGGTTGCGCCGCGAATTCGTTCTTGTCCATATTCCAGGGAAACCTTGCAGCTTACCTTGACGCGATGGAAGCGCCGCGCTTCATGCTGGATAGAACCTTCGCTCACGCGGATCAAGCGAAGTACGCTGTGCCGATCGACCGGCTTGAAAAGGAAAAAGCTGGCGCCTGCCTCGAACGCCCGCTTGAGGACGGCGTTATCTTCCTCACCCGTGATGATTACCACCGGCGTGCTTCGGTTTAAACCAGCGGCTCGCAGCTGCCGAGTGATTTCGATTCCGTCAGGATGTGGCATGTGGACGTCTAGAAAGAGCGCATCGAATTTCTCACGAACAAGAAGGTTGGCAGCCTGGCTGCTATCGGTGAGCGTGCAGCATTCCATTCCCACGGAACCTAAAACTTCCTGGATCAACTCGCAGACGAGGGCATCATCGTCCACGACAAGAACCCTAGTGGGCACGTTCGTCCTTCGTCGGGTTTTTGGCTGAGCCCGCGACACTGGTTGGCTCGGCGCTGGAGCGGGGATCACGCGGCGAGCCTGCTGCAACTGCCAGCCATCGGCAAAGCTGATCGGAGAGCAGCTTGAAGTCCACCGGTTTTGAGATGCAGGCATTGCAACCGGCCATCAAAATTCGCGTCTGCTCGAACACCATGGCTTGAGCCGTCACGGCAATGACTGGAATAGAACGCAGCCGCTCGTGCTTGCGCAGCCAGGAGACAAGCGTCAAACCGTCGTCGGCACCGAGTTGTATATCGAGCAACACTACTTGTGGCGGATGGCGCTCGATTTCCGTGACGGCGGTCTTCAGATCCTCGGAGGACACAACTTCGTAACCCTCTGCCTCTAACCAATCACAAAGTAGTTCCCGATTGAGGGGGTTATCTTCGACAACGAGAACGCGGGGTTTCATCCGTGCACCGGCTGGCTCGCAGTCAGAACCCGTCGCAACTCTTTGGTCAGGGATTGCTGCCAGGATTCTTGCTTGCGCCATAGCGATTCCGCATGAGCGCGGAGATATTTTTCTTCCTCCTGAGTCAAGTCCTTGCTCGTGAGAACAAACACGGGAAGGTCTGCAGTTCGCGGCGAACTGCGCCATTCCGATAGCAATTCAAAACCGCTCACGTTGGGGAGCATCAGATCAAGAATCACTAGAGCGGGGAGAGAGGTGTTCATCCACGCACGGGCTTGGGCGCCATCGGTGGCAGTGGCGATTGTGTAGCCCTGCGCTGTTAGCAACTCAGAGATCACCTCGCGCGTGGCTCCGTCGTCCTCCACGACCAGGACAGGCCGCGCCATTTTCAAACCTTCCCGAGCTGCTAGGCATCGCTCGATCGCTGCGAACAGGGCTGACTGCTCGACGGGCTTAACCAGGTACTCGTCAGCCCCGAGGGTCGTCCCGAGAGCCGGTTGATCGACAATCGTTATCACGATCACAGGAATATTTGCGGTCCCGGGATCATTCTTTAACCGCAAGAGAAGCTCCCAACCGTTGATAGGCTTCATCATGAGGTCCAGGGTAATCGCGTCTGGCGCGAGCGCTGCCGCGATCTCGACCGTGCGAGACAGCTCTTCGCACACAATCGCGTCGTAGCCGGAAGAGGCAAGCTGCGATTGAATGAGCTGAGCCGCAGCTGGATCGTCTTCGATCACAAAGATCCGCCGTTTCCTCCCCTCTGCCGAGCGGGACTCGGGAGGGCGGTTGGGCACAGCGCTATAAGCCGGGACGAACGGCAAGGAGAAGTAAAAACAGCTTCCTTGGCCCGGCTGACTCTCCAATTCCAGTTCCGCCCCGTGCAATTCGACGAGTCGCTGTGTGATCGCCAGACCCAGACCTGTACCTTCCTGAGTATTGCCTGCTTGACTCAGCCGGTGAAAGGCTTCGAAGATTCTTTTTTTCTCTTCAAGAGGAATTCCCGGCCCATTGTCACTGACTTGCAGGCGCACTTTTCCGTCCACACGCCGACCGCGAAGTTCGATCCGTCCGCCAGCGGGTGTGAACTTGATGGCGTTGCCGACGAGATTTATCAACACCTGCCTCAATCGGCTAGAATCGGCGCGCACGGCGATGGTCGGGTCCGCTTCGTGCGAGAGAGTTTGCGATTTCTTGTCGGCCAACGGCCGTAAAGCATCGAGCACTTCGCGAATGGTTCGCTCGACCGGCACGTTCTCGATGGCCAACTCGAGACGCCCAGCCTCAATTTTGGAGAGGTCCAGGATGTCGTTTATCAGTCTGAGAAGATGCTCACCGCCTGTGTGAATGTGAGTGACATAGCGGAGTTGCCGTTCGTTCAGAGAGCCATAACGCTCCTCACCGAGCAAGTCGGAGAAGCCGAGAACCGCGTTCAGCGGAGTCCGCAGCTCATGGCTCATGGTTGACAGGAATTGGTCTTTGAACTTGTTGGACTGCTCGGCTGCTTCTTTCGCCTGTTTGAGGGCGTCCGTCACAAGCTTTTGCGCCGTCAGGTCTCTGCTTACCTTAGCGAAGCCTCGCAGCGCACCCGAGTCGTCGCGCAATGCTGTGATGAGCACATTCGCCCAGAACTTGGACCCGTCTTTGCGTACCCGCCAACCCTCGTCTTGGCATTGCCCCTCGGCTGTAGCCACCTCCAATTCGTGCGAGGGCTTGCCAGAGGCAATGTCCTCGGGGGTGTAGAACTGGGAGAAGTGTTTGCCGACGATCTCTTCTGTACGATAGCCCTTGATTCGTTCCGCTCCTGCATTCCAACTCACCACATGACCGTTTGGGTCCAGCATGAGAATTGCGTATTCCACGACGCTCTCCATCATGAGACGGAAGCGTTCTTCGCTTTGCCTCAACGCGTCCTGTGCCTGCTTGCGCTTGGTGATATCCGTGGCGACAACCAAGCGCGAGTCTCTCATCCCGTAAACCAACGGGTGCGAGGTGATCTCAACATCAAGCAAGGTTCCGTCTCCCGTGCGATGCCTCCAAGTACCCGTATCTTCAGAGCTCGTACCAGATCTAGCGACGCTCTGCAGGACAGCCGGGACATCCTCAATGGGTCGGATGTCACGGATCGTCAGTGCCAGAAACTCTTCCCGCGTATATCCGTAATTCCTGAGTGCCGCTTCGTTGACATCCACGATTGCGAGGGTCTCGAGATCGTATACCCATGTCGGGTGCGGATTGCTTTCAAAGAGGAGACGGTACTGTTGTTGTGACACCCGCAATGACTCCTCGGCCCGTTTGCGGTCTGTGATGTCCCGGAAAACCAGTACTACCCCTAGTCCTTCCCCGGCGCCTGTGACAATTGGTGCGGCGCTGTCTTCAATATCAAATTCTGTGCCGTTCTTGGAGATTAACAACGTGTGGTCGGCGAGACCGACCACTTTTCCCTCACGAAACACTTTCTTGACAGGATTCTCCACAGGGCGACGCGTCTCTTGGTTGACGATGTCGAAGACTAAGTCCATGGACTTGCCCTGTGCTTCTCCGAGTCCCCATCCCGTGAGTGACTCGGCCACAGAGTTCATAAAACTAACTGCGCCGTTCATATCGGTCGCGATCACGGCGTCGCCGACACTTCCGAGAGTGGTTGAGTACCACATTTCACTTTTTGCGAGGGCTGCTTGCGCTCGTTTGCGCTGGGACATTTCACGGCTTAACAGCCCGAAGCAAAGCGCCAATAGCGAAATTCCTGCAAGGGTGCCCGAGGCGATCGTGCGGGTTGACCTCGCCATGCTCTCGTTGGTTTTTTGCATGCGGAGCCTAAGAAGATCGTTTTCTTCAGTTGCCATTTCTGCGGTAAGGGCGCGAATCTGGTCCATCCAGCCTTTTCCGTTACCTTCCAAGACTAGTGCGTTAGCGGCCGCGAGACCCTCTTTCCTGCGGAGGTCGATTGTCCGCTGGAGCTCGGCCAATTTATTGTCTACGAGTGGTTCCAGAGCCTGGATTCGCTTCTGCTGGTCAGGATTGTCCGAAGTGAGATACTTCAGACGGCCGGTTATTTGGGCGAGATCCTTGATCGCCGCGCGATACGGAGCGAGGTAAGATTCATCTCCCGTGAGCAGATAGCCGCGCTGGCCTGTCTCTGCATCGACGAGACCAGCAACCGTCGCGTCCAGCGTCCGCAGAACTTCGTAGGTGTGCTGTTGCCGCTCGCTGGCTTCGGCAAATCGCTTCGTGCTGCGGTAGGATTCCCAGCCAGCGAACACCAGAATGACCGCCGCGGCCGCGAAGCCCCAACGAATCAAATGCCATTCAATTTTCAATTTCATGGAATCGTATCCCTTTGCTCAATGGCCATCTCGACTGTACACGACGAATTCATTTCAACTTTTGCAAGTGAAATAGAAAATCCCAGACCCAAACAACGAACAATGACTGCCTGTGTAGAGTTGTTTAGGTCGAGCTAGCGAATTCCTCAGATCGCGCGAAAGCTTTCAGAGACCGAACCAACGCGATCAGTCTAGGCAGGCTGGTGCTCCGCTACGGTGACGCGATCGCGTCCCCCGGCCTTTGATTGATAGAGACACTGATCCGCGATATGCAACAAGTCCTCCACCGTTTGCCCGTGCTCCGGAAACGCTGCTATTCCGACGGAAATCGTCACGCGGTCCAGCACCTGCCCTCGATTCCGAATGGAAATCTTCTTTAGCCCTTCGCGCAGTGCAGTCGTACGCTTCATCGCATCCTTCGCCGAAGATTCCGGCAAAATGACCGCAAATTCCTCGCCGCCGTACCGGCAAATAATGTCGTCGCTTCGGAAATGTTTACGAAATGCGTCCGCCATTTCGCGCAGTACCTCGTCGCCGGCGTCATGACCAAACGTATCGTTGAATTTCTTGAAATGATCGAGATCCAAAAACACGACCGCCACCGGCCGCTTCTTCCGTTTGGCCCGGTGCAATTCCCGATCGAGCGATTCCTGCATGAAGCGACGGTTAAACAATCCCGTCAGAGGATCGCGAATGGATTGATCGCGCATCTTTTCCGCCAGTCGCAAACTCGCCAACGAAAGCGCCACCTGGCCCGCCACCGTCGTCGCTAGGCTTTGTTGCGATTCACGCAAAGATTCAATCGGCGCAGCGCTCCCAGCATTCTCGCCACGATCGAACTGCAGATGCAAAATCCCCAGCGTGTCTCCCTGCGCTACCATCGGCACGCACAAGTAGCTCGCCTCCACCGGCTCTTTCAAATGCGCGCACGCAACACTCGTCGTCGGATACTCGCTCCAACTCGGCTGCCCTCGCCGCAGCGCCCAGCAAGCCTCCGGCGTAAATACGGCCTCCGACGCGCAGGGATTTCCCCAAAACGCCGACAAATCCAGCACACTCCGGGAGGCCTTGAAAATGTAGAGCGCTCCCGCGGTCGCGTGCGGAAACAGTTTCTTCGCCGACTGCGCTATCACTCCGTAAGCCTCCTGAATCGTCAAGCAGCACTGCAGCAAAGCGCCCATTTCATTAATCAGCGTGATCTGCATCGTGCGCAGACTCAGCTCATTCACCAACTGGTTCAACGAACTTGCATGTTTCTTCGCGTCCTCCGCGGCCCGCACCTGGTCAGAAATATCCCGGTACATCATGTAATTTCCCTGTATCCGGCCTTCGACTGAAAGCGGCACTGCATTTAATTGCACGTCCAGCAGCACTCCGTCTTTGCGCTTCCGCCGAACGTTTTTCTGTACCGGCCGCCCCGCCGCAAGCTCTGCGGTTATGTCGCTGGTCTCTTCCGGTGGCGCGCCGGGATAATCAAGTAAATTGTCCAGGTCGTGGCCGGTGACTTCGTCCCTGCGAAGTTGGAACAGCTTTTCGAAGGCGTCATTGCACAGCCGTACCGCGCCGCCCGGATCCTGCGCCACGATGCCGATCGGGCTATTTTCAATCAGCGCGTTCATGTAAATGGTTCCCTCTTCCAGTTGCCTTGCCAGCCGATGCCTCTCACTCACCGCCGAGCCCAGCATCAGTCCCGTAGCCGAAACCACGAGCATCAATAGTCCCACTTTCAGCAGGCTGTATTCGCTTGGCAGAAAAACATGCAGCGCGGCAACGACCCCGAAATTCAAAACCAGCAGGCCCGTTACAGCGCGCTTGATTCCATGCCTCATCGCAATCCATATGATCGGAACGAACGCGAGATAGTAGAGTTGCAATCTCTCGAGAGGACCTCCGAACATCACCCACAGTAATCCTACTATCGCCGCGGCTTGCCCGAGCACTTCCCCCAGCCGGCCCAAACGCACGCTGGAAGGTGTAGTTTTCCTTTCGATTCTCGACGCCTGATCTTCCGGTTGGCTCATCTGCACTTTTCGCCGAACCCACGGCAGTACGTGTACCAGCAGGAATGGCGCGAATCCGAGCAGCGCGATTGCGTCTCCCATGAACCAACTGAGCGCCGACGACCAGAGTTGTCCCCACGTAATGGTGTGGTCGGCTACCAGCGCCAGCACTCCTACCGTGGTCGAACCTGCCGCTGCTACCAACGTCACCGTGACGTAACGCATCACGTCGCGCCGCCGTCGCAGTCCAGGATCAATTCGCATCGGCCCGCGCAGTACATATGCCGCCGTTGCATAACAAGCCACTCCCAGCAGTGGCGCAATCGTCTCGCTCTTCGAAAGCATCGGCTGGTGGTAAATCAATGCACCAGCCAGAACATCCGCCAATACCGCCAGCGGCGCGTACCACGGGCTAACGCCGAGCATCAACGCCAAAATCAGACCCGCAGGCGGATACCACACCGTGAACCCGAGCTTCGACTCCAATATAATTTCCGGACGATTTAAACAGAGATAAAGCAGGACAAACCCGGCGGACAAAATCACATGCGCGAAGACCTGCCGCCGATTCGCAGTCAACCACGCGGCCGCAACAACTTTGGCCGCTCCCTTCTCCAGATCCGTATTCGATCCCATTTCTGCCAGCACACTATCCAGCGAGGGTGGCCAAGCAAAGACCCTCGCGACCAGAAGCCCACTCGACAGCCTAACATGCCGCTCGTTCTCGCCTTTTTTTATCAACCCATGGGTTGTGTAATCCTTTAATAGCCGACCCGGAAGCTAACAAGTCGGCGAGAGGTTCCCGCTACTCCCGCCCCGCAAATCATTTCACAACCGCGTTTGATGGATCGACGAACCCGTCGATTCGCTCAGATGGATTCGCCGCTCGGAGCGGCTTATGCTGCTGGTTGAACTGGAAGAAGAGATTGGCGTGACGGCGATTTTTGTTCCCTGTGAAGGCTGAGAATTCATCTTGCCGAAAGAACGGCGCAAGCGATCAGGAGGTGCAACTCGATCCGAAGGTCAACGTTCGGAGTGATTCGTCTCAGCACCCGGTGAGGAGGAGCGCCAGGAGTTCGTCACGGAGCGTGCGTAACGTTTGCCGTTACTTGTTGAGCCAGTACCCTGCCCACAAACAGTACTTTCTGAGGCGTGATTGGCGGACTTTTGGGCCAGCGAATCCCTAAGGATTCTAACGGATCGGAGACTATGGGATTTTTGGCAGTGAGGGGTTTTTGAGCAAGCGCCACCGCAGCCAACTGACAAGCGGTCCGTCAGGATTCGATCCTGGGACCGGCGGATTATGAGTTCTGACGAGGGCAAAGACAAGCAATGAGTGACTGATTGCGACGCGGTGCTATGCGATACATATTCTAGGCATTTAAACGAATAGTCCGCACTCGGTGGGCGGTAACGCATGGTGACGCGAATTGAGGTTTTGTTTAAGGCTGCTGGGCACAAAATTGGGCACAGTAGCCACTCCGCGAGACGACGCGGCGATATACTACTCCGGGCCTTTGCTGCCCAGTATCGCTGTCGCCTTGCCCTGAACGGCAAGTCCGTCCGTCGGAAAAGACTCGCCCACCCGCCGGCTTTGATTTACCGCGGAGGGTGGCGATTCGAGGCGGAATCGACTGAAGGCTCGATAGGATCCGGCGAGGCACGGTGCCCCGTGATCTGCTGGATGTGAATGAAGTAAAAAATCGGGAATCTCCGACTGAATTGCTGGCGAGTCTGAGCAGCCGCAAATCCGGCCTGCCACCACATCGACCTCTTTTCCAGTAACGCTTGCGCATGCTGTCGCATCTTTGAGTAGCGCTCGGGCTTGTCGGGCAATTCCTCGTACCGTCCTCGGACTACGACGCTCACCCACTCCAAGGGGCTCCGCACTTCGTCAGCCTGTAGACAAACGAGCGGGTTCACACGCATCCATTCGATCTTTTGTCCCATGGTCGCAAACCCATAGAGATGGTCAAGCTCATATGCGAAGTAAACCGGCACAATGTATGGCTGATTCTCGTGGGCGCAGGCAAGACGCCCAAAACCGAGCCGTGCGAGGAGATCGCAGCAGTCTTGTTTAGTCATCTCACTTATATGCATTCGCCACCCTTAGTTTTTCACCTGCATGCTGTCCAAACCGAGCAAACGGCAGGCCGCTGTCGACTTGTCACTGCAACCGAGGATCGCCACTCGGCGCGAGCAGCGATCCCCGATCTCGTCCGCAGGGCGCAGTCTCGGGTGGAGGGCGCCTTCGGGCAATGAACCAACATTACGCCTCGCAATTCCCCCGTCAATTCGTAGAAATACGTACGTATTTGTGCGGATAGTTTCCCGAAGTGCACGTGCCCACTGCCCAGATCGATTGCGACCGTGTGCCGTCGTCAAGTATCGCGGGGAATCAACTTCCGACGCGGCCGAATTTCAACCCAACGCAGTGTCTCAGTTTTCCACTGCTCGACTTCCTTTGCCAGCCGTAGGGCGGTAGTCTTGTCAACCGCGGCCTTGAGGCTGATCACGACGAAATAGACGGTTTGGTCGCCGTCAGTCAAGAAATCCCGGAACATCAAACTGACCGATTTCACGCGTTTCTGGTTCGACGCCAGAATGACGGCAAGTCTGTCCACCGCACTTTCGAGCAAGACGGCCAGTTTCGTCGGGATTGAAATCCTCACGATTATTTCTCTGTCCCCGTGAGTGAAATGCGTCTCGGGCACAATTAACTTCCTATTCCAGTACCCTAACATAAAACAGAGAACGATGCTTGGCGCCGTTCGCCTTACGGGGAGGGCAATCGCTCAGTTGCTAAGGGCTGGAGGACAACCAAACAAAGTTCGCCTTTTTTCGCTAAAGTTCTGGGGTATACGGCCGATGTGCCTCGAGGAGGAGGCATCATGTCTGCCACTGAACGCATTCCCGCCGCTCAGTATCTCCGTATGTCCACCGAAGATCAGAAGTACTCGCTCGATAACCAGGCCGCCGCGATCCAGAAATACGCGGATTTGCACGATTTCGAGATCGTCCAAACGTATTCCGACACGGCGAAGAGCGGCGTGGTCCTACGAAATAGGGCAGCGCTTCAGCAGCTCTTACAGGACGTAGTGGGTGGCAAGCCCGGGTACCGCGTAATCCTTGTCTACGATGTTAGCCGATGGGGCCGATTCCAAGACTCCGACGAAGCGGCGCACTACGAATTCCTCTGCAAGTCCGCCAGGGTGCCAGTCCATTATTGCGCCGAATCGTTCGCAAACGACGGCACTCTACCGAGCATGATTATGAAGTCGCTCAAACGGACGATGGCGGGCGAATACAGTCGGGAATTGGGGGTCAAAGTTCTCGCGGGACAGAAGCGATTGGCGCGGCTCGGGTTTAAGCAAGGGGGAATGCCCGGTTATGGACTTCGGCGGATGCTGTTGTCTGCGACTGGGGCTCAGAAGCAGCAGTTGGCGTTTGGCGAACGCAAGTGCATCGCCACGGATCGTGTCGTGCTTGTCCCTGGACCCGCCTCCGAAGTTCGAGTCGTGCAGGACATCTATCGAATGCTCGTCTCCGAGAGGCTGACGCCGTATGCCATCGCGCGGGAGCTCAATCGGAAAGGTATCGAATCCGTTGGCCACTGTAAATGGGATTACCAGGGCGTGTTCAATCTCCTTACACACCCGAAGTACTCTGGCTGCCACGTCTTCAACCGCACATCTGCGAAGCTGCACACTCGCGCGATCTGCCACCCGAAATCGGAATGGGTGCTGACTCCTGAGGCTTTCGAGCCGATCATTGGTCCGCAGACTTTTGAGCAGGCTCAAGAAATCTTGTGGGCTCGAACCGTCAATCGGACGGATGAAGGGCTGCTCGAAAAGCTGCGGGCGTTGCTTGCCGCAAAGGGCCGGCTCTCTCTCACTGAGATCAAGAATAGCCACGACGTTCCATCACCTTCGACATTCCGGCACCGCTTCGGCAGTCTTCGAGAAGCGTACCGGCGGATAGGCTACGGCACTCCCGAACAGTTTGGCCCGCTCGACATGCGGCAGCGGATAAGAGCTCTGCGCGATCAACTTATGGCGCAAACGGTTATGTTGTTTCCGGGGAGATTGTCAGTGATCAAGCGCGGAGGCCGATGGCGCTCTCGATTGCGAATGGCGAACGGAAAGATGATCGCGGTTGTCGTCGCTCGTACCGTTCGAGTTTGGAAGGGCACAGTCCGATGGCTGGTTGATCCTGTCGCGCATGAACGCAATCTCTTAACCCTTCTGGCGCGCTTGGACGCGGGGAATCAAGCAATTATCGATCTCCATTTGATGCCGGGAATTAACCTGCGCACGCGGTTGCGGATTTCACCCAAGGACCCGTGGCTGAGACGAGGGTTTCCGCTTCGCGACCTTTCGCAACTCTGCGATGTAGCTGCCAGAATGCGAACTGTTCGAGCGCGCGGCGACGAGTAACGACAGAGCATTCGCGACCGACGAATTGAAGAAGGGCGATTGCTACTGTGCGCGTATCGTGGAATTTGATTGGCCAACATCCCTGCGCCGACACAGGTACCGAGCGGTCCGGTGCCTTCGGCGACTCGCGCGCGCAGAGTGCGAACCATGTACGCGAGGCCGTCTCGGGGGCTACCGTCCCGCTCGGCTGCACCATCTTAGCGATTTCATATCGCTGGGAGGATGCATTTTCGGTACCGGAGGGTGCATGCACCTGTACGGTGATGGGTTATCGTCCACAGCAAGCAAGAGGCGCTGCCGAGCCTTCTCTTCTACGCTGACTCGGAGCTACTGCAGCTTCGCGTACTCCCCTTCTGGCTATCGTCTGGCCGATCAAGTCGTGCTGCCCGGAGGCGCTGGCTGGGATTATCTAATCGTAGACTCCGCGGCGCGCCGCGTACATCTCCCACTCCACTCAGGTGGAAGTTCTCGACGCCGATTCTCAAAAAAGTGTCGGCACCATTCCGGATACGCCCGGAGTTCACGGCATCGCTCTGGCCACGAATTTGGGACGCGGATTCATCAGCGCCGGCAAATCCGATGAAGTGGTGGTCTTCGATCTGAAAACTTTGAATGCTGTCTCTCGCGTGAAGACCGGCAAGAAACCCGATGCCATCGTGTTTGATCCCGCCACTGACCGGGTTTTCGCCATGAATGGCGCAAGCGACAGCACCACGGTCATCAACGCCAAAGATGGTTCGGTAGCCGCCACCATTGATCTGGGCGGCGGACCAGAATTTGCCGTCGCCGACGGCGCCGGCAAATTGTGGGTGAATCTCGAAGACAAGAGCGAGCTCGTGCAGATCGATTCAAAATCGCTCAAAGTCTCCAATCGCTGGCCGGTGGCTCCTTGTGCGTCGCCCTCCAGCATGGCCTTCGATGCGGCTAACCGGCGCATTTTTATCGGTTGCAGAAATCATTTCATGGCCGTCGCGGACGGGGACAGTGGCAAAATTCTGGTGACCTATCCTATCGGCGACCACGTCGACGCGTCGGCGTTCGATCCTGAGACGAAACTCGTATTCAATTCACTCGGCGAAGGCAGCGTCGCCGTTTTTCACCAGGACTCAGCGGACAAATACACGGCACTCGCAAATATCCCCACCGCGCAAGGGTCGAAGACCATGGCCATCGACGCCAAGACTCATCGGCTATATATTCCGTCCATGCGCTCGGGACAATTCACGATTTTAATTCTCAACCATGGCGCCCAGTGAGGCGCTCACTCGGATTGTAATGCGTGACGCACATGGTTCTTCGTTCCGGAACCGCCACGCGTTTCTCACGCTGAATTCACTCCCACTACCTGAGCAGCTCCGGTATCACTGAAGAAGCGCCCCACGAATTGCAGATTTGCCTGGACTCGCGTGAAGCACGTTTCGTACCCACTCATTCAATACGTGCTGGCTCCAAACATGCGACGCAATGGTTTGGCCACGAAGGAAATTTTTCCACATTCTCTGCGCCACTTCTTTTGAAATCACCGGTGCCAACGCTGGCGCCCAGTCGGCGATGCCAGCCTCAACGCGTGATCGCAGCGGACCACGCAGCCAAGTTTCCCAAGGCAGGGTGAACGTCCGTTTCCGCTGGGTCGCCACTTCCTCCGGAAGCAAATCGCCTAGAGCTTTGATCAGAAGAGGCTTCGGGCGTTCCGAATGGCGCTTTTCCGAATCCGATAGCCCTAAAGCAAATTCCACGACGGCGCGGTCGAGAAATGGCACGCGGAGTTCGTGACAAGCGCGGAATCAATCCAGATTGAAAAATGCGTCGCGCACGTGATCGAAAACATCGTTGCGAGCATGAAATCGGTGCCACAGCGCATTTAGGCGCCGCAGGTCCGACACTTTTACAACGCCGATCCCGCATATGGGACGGGCGTGGCAAAAGGGTTGGGGCTAAATACCGAAAAAATAATCGCGACCGAAAGCAAAGTGGCTGCTGCCGATTGAGCTATCTCAAGGCGCGGGAGCAGGATTAGGGCGCCCGCCCTGCCGGGAGCTCCGGTGGGCAAGGTGTTGGGAGTAGGATGGGCTCGACTCTCGAATTGGCTTTTGCCCGTCGTAACCAGTGTCCAATCGCCTGTGTTTCGCCAAGAACGCATCCGTCCCGCGAGTGGCGCGATTCGCCCTTGATCAGTGACACAAAAAGACTACACCTCGAGCCCGAGGTCAACCGTCTCAACCGGCCACCAGCCGATCACCTTGTTGCAGCAATAAGGCTGTCTAGCTCGTAGTCTTTCAATCGCTAGGCACTCGAGGTAACACGGTTGCGGAAGCGGTCCCTGAATTGACGGGATCAGCCTTGATTCGGCCCGTCTGAATCCCTGATCAATTCCCTCTAATTCCCTTTTCGAATACTCGGGCAAATTCTCCGGAGTCCTTATAACTGCAGGCCGCTCAATAGGATTCGACCATTCTTGCGGGATAAGGAGCTCTCGGGTGCGCATTTTTCCCTGCATTTTTCCCTGTTATTTGCGCGGAGAATGGTTCGCTCGTGACTGGCTCCTCCGCCACTCAGTCTGGCTGTGTCTCTCTCTTGGTGGTCTTCGGCTGGAAAAATCCATTTTGTGGGCCAAACGGCCCAATTTTTGTGCGGGTAAGCACCTTCAATTTCTTTCGACCGCGACGTGCCGCGCCAGTCGGGCGATTTTTCTCCAGGATATTTCGAGCGACGGCGTCACCGGCGTGACGCAACTGCCTGATTTAACCTGCTAACCCTACACCTGGATTCCACTTGTTCGGTAATTCCACTTAACAGTGGTTAGCCAAGTTGCCGTGCCGTACGCGCCCCGGCGGCGAAATCAAAGGCCGCGAGCCAGATCACAGTAAATAGTGACGGGAATCACAGCATGCCTCGCAGAAACGCGTAAGAGTTCGGTTGGAAGGATGGTGATTATGTCGAACGAACCTACTGCCGTGGGAGGATGCCGGGCGGCAGGTGTAATTTTGGTCTCCTGCTGTATATGGCTGACGTTGGGCAGCACTGCCGCGTTTCCGCAGACCATCCAGGACAAGGCATGGGGAATTTTGCGCGCGGGAATTAACGAGCACGATACTACGAAGCGGGCCGCCGCTGTGGGGGCCTTGGGACTTCTCCAGGGAGATCCGCGCGCGGTCGAATCCGCGGAAAAAGCGTTGGAAGACAAGAAACCCGCCGTCCGCGCCGCTGGCGCAACGGCTCTGGGCCAGCTAGATTCTCGATCTTCGATTCCCTTGTTGAGGGTGGCCGCGACGGACAACGACAATCGAGTTTTTTTCGCCGCTGCCGATTCGCTGATCTTGTTGGGAGATCCTGCAGGCTACGAAGCGTATTACGACCAACTGACCGGCGAACGCAAGAGCGGCGTGGGGATGCTCGCGGACAAAAAGAAACTGATTGCCGACCCGAGAGCGATGGCGATACTGGGGTTTGGGGTCGGGATTGGGTACGCGCCCTACGCCAGCTACGGATGGATGGTATGGAAAGAATTGTCCAAAGACTACGCGTCCCCCATTCGTATCAAGGCGCTGAAGAAATTGGAGAACGACCCGGATTCAAGGATCAGCAAAGGACTACTGAAAGCGGCATCCGACAAGCACTCGACTGTGCGAGTGGCCGCCCTGTTCGCCATTGCGCGTCATGGAGATCCGAGCCTGATCGACTCGATCTCGCCGTACTTGGCGGACAAGAAAGCGTCTGTGAGGTACGCGGCAGCGGCAGCCATCCTCAGATTGTCGGCGGCTATTTGAGGGTGCTGGATCTCTGTTACGATCCCTGTAATTCCCAGTTGGGATCGGGTGCTTAACTCGAGATAGTTCCCGCAACTCCAGGCTGGCGAGACAGTTTCGGGAGAATCGGCGGGGGAAACTCCCTGACACGGCGAAGTTTCCCTATATTTTTCCCTGTTTTAGACGGAGACGAGTTTGCTCGTGACTGCCTCCTCCGCCAACCAGTTGGTTACGTTTCTAGCCTCGCAGTTCTAGCTTTCATGTAAGGCAATGATGGGATCGACCATCGTGGCGCGGCGAGCGGGAATGTACGTCGCCAGAAAGGCGACAAGCAACAAAATCAGCGGGACTGTGACGAAGACGATCACATCAAGCGGATGAACGCCATATAGGAGACCTGCAATCGCCGGTGCTGAGATTGCAGAAAGGATCAATCCAATCGCAATTCCAGCACCGGCGAGCAATAGCCCTTTGCCGAGAATGAGTTTGAGAATATCAGGCCGCTGGGCTCCCAAGGCGACTCGGATTCCAATCTCACGAGACCTCTGGCCAACCATGTAAGCGAGCAATCCATAGATGCCAATGGAGGATAAGAGCATCGCGACGGCCGCGAACGCTCCAACCAATTCCGCCGAGAATCGGCGCGGAGCAAGGGAAACAGCTATCACGTCGTTCATCGAGCGAATATTGAATATGGGCAGCGTGGGATCCACAGACTGTATCTCCCTGCGAATCTGTGATTCGAGAAGTGACGGGGGCGAAGACGTCCGCACAACCACGCTCATTGCGCGCCCAGCTTGTTGATAGATTGGTCTGAAAATGTGAGGGACTCCATCTGTGTCAAGTCCGTCTTGCTTCATATCGTTGACGATGCCGACCACCGTGACCCAAGGAAAACTGGGATTTCCCCCCAACCGCAAGCGCTTGCCGACTGGATCAATGCCCGGCCAATAGCGTCGCGCCGTGGTCTCATCAATGAGGGCAACTTCCTGCTTCCCCGTTTCGTCGCTTTCAATAAACATTCGCCCACGCAGCAATGAAGACTGCATCACTATGAAATAATCGGGGCTCACTTGAATCACTTCCGCGGATAATCCTTGCGATAATTCGGCGGCGCGGTCTTCGATCACCAGCGCCGCGGTTGTCGCGGGACGCGCTCCGGGCAAATCCGATGTCATGGCAGCCCGATCGATTCCTGGAATCGCGGCCACACGCCGGACAGCCTCTCGGAAAAAGGCGGTCCTCTTTGAGAAATCCAAATACACGTCCGTCTTGGGATCGTTCGGCACCGAAAGCCGGAAGCTAGCAGTGACTACTCTCGAAGGATCAAAGCCCGGGTTTTCTTGAAGCAATCCCCAGAAAGTCCGCAGGAGCAAGCCGGCTCCAACCATGAGCACAACAACAAGAGCCACTTCAGACACAATCAGCAGACTTCTCAAACGGAAGGTCTTGGCGCTGTAACCGGAGCCTTGAGCCCCTTCCCGAATCGCGGCAGTCATGTCGGCCTTCATCGCCTGGAGCGCCGGAGCGAGCCCGAATACGATTCCGGTGAAGATGGCAATTAGAAAGGCAAAGAACAGCACGGTACGATCAACACTTACTTCAGCAAGCCGGGGAACCGAAGCGGGAACAAAGCGAAGGATGAAACTCAACGTCAATTTCGCTGCGAGCACGCCTGCCACACCCGCGATCAAGGAAAGCACCATCGACTCCGTCAGCATCTGGCGCACCAGGCGGGTGCGGCCAGCCCCAAGCGCCATCCGCATTGCCATTTCTCTCTGTCTCCCTGAAGCGCGAGCCAGAAGGAGGCTAGCAATATTCACGGACGCAATCAGTACAAGCAGGACTACCGCTGCCATCAGTACGAATAGTTGGGGACGCACAGTGCCTACAAGTGACTCCTGCAAAGACTGAATATCGATGGACCATTTGGCTTCAGGGGGATAATCGTTCGGAAAATCACTTCGCAGTTCGCTGGCCATCGCCGTTAGTCTCGCCTGAGCCTGCTGAAGGCTGATTCCCTGTTTGAGGCGTCCCATGGCGCCGGGCAACTGCCGCACGTTTCGTGCAGGTTTTGCAAAAGGATCTGCGCTAAACCCAGCCGTAACCCACACTTCAACATCCTTGGCGATTGTCCTGCCGGGATGGCGAAATCCCGGAGGAAGGACGCCAACGATGGTGTACGCATCATTGTCCAGCTTCAGACTTTGTCCGAGAATATTCGGGTCGCCGCCGTAGGATCGGCGCCACAAGCCATCGCTAATCACAGCTGCTTCTGCAAAACCCAGAGCATAGTCCTGAGAGCCAAATAGCCGCCCGATTTGCGGCGATGCGCCGAGCATGGAAAAGTAGTTGGGGCTCACGCCGAGCCCTTCAAGACGTTCCGGTTCTTGTCTGGCGCCGGTCAAGTTGACGCTGGTGGGCCAGACAATGCTTACTTCCTCGAAGACACCCGCGGTTGACTTCAGATCTTCCCACTCCGGGACAGAGAAGCGAATGTCATGCAAATCTACTCCAGGATTGTTGAAAATGATTTTCACCAAACGATCGGGATCGTGGTATGGCAGTGAACGCAGCAATACCGCATTCACGATGCTGAAAATCGAAGCGTTTGCTCCAATTCCCAACGCCAGCGTGAGAATGATTATGAGAGGAAAGCCGGGACTCTTCCGCATGATGCGGAAGGCGTATCGGATGTCGCTGACCAGTGTCTCCATAACCTCACCTCCCTGACGGCACTCGCGTTTCCCGTTCAAACCTTTGCGCCTTTACAATCGAACGCATTCGTGTCAGCTTATTAAGGCATTTAGCTTAATGCATTGGCGACACATTATTTAGGCATTTAGCTTAATGTCAAATACCAATTTGGCTCGGAGTGAACATGGACGCAGATCGCGTGTTTCGGGCACTCGCCAACAAGAGCAGGATCGATATACTGTTCTGGTTACAGAATCCCAGGGCGCATTTTCCTCCGCAGTTCGCCGGGGACCTTGTCCGCGACGGGGTCTGCGGCTGTTTGATTGCCGAAAAACTTCGCGTCAGCCATCCAACTGCAAGTGAACACCTGAAAATCCTGTCGCAGTCAGGCCTGATTCGGGGAAAGCGGATTAAGCAGTGGACCTTTTATAAACGCGATGAGAGTGCGATTCGGAAAATAAAGAAAACGGTATTTCGCAATGTTTAGAATATATCGCGCGTGAAGAAAGCTCGCCGCGTGAGTTTTGGAAGTGCGATGTTGAGAGCCTCAAGCTCTTCGTAAACGGACACTGTCTTCTCCTTAAACTTCGCTTTCGTTTCCAAGCTGGTACGCCTAGCTATCCCGCAAGGCAATAATTGGATCCACCATCGTGGCGCGGCGAGCGGGAATGTAAGTCGCCAGAAAGGCGACGACCAACAAAATCAGCGGGACTGTGACGAACACGATCACATCGATGGGATGAACGCCGTACAGAAGTCCTGCAATCGCCGGTGCTGAGATCGCAGAAAGGATCAATCCAATCGCAATTCCAGTAGCGGCGAGCAATAGCCCTTTGCCGAGAATGAGTTTGAGAATATCAGGCCGCTGGGCTCCCAAGGCGACTCGGATTCCAATCTCACGAGACCTCTGGCCAACCATGTAAGCGAGCAAGCCATAGATGCCAATGGAGGATAAAAGCACCGCGACGGCCGCGAACACTCCAACCAATTCCGCCGAGAACCGGCGCGGAGCAATAGAAACATCCATCACATCGGTCATTGTCCGGACATTGAACACTGGCAGACGAGGATCGACAGCCTGTATCTCATTCCGAATCTGCGATTCGAGGAGTGATGCGGGCAGAGGCGTCCTCGCCACCACGCTCATGGCATCACTTCTCAGCCCTGATTCCTGATAGATAGGCCTGAATATGTGGGGGACACCATCTGTGTCGAGTCCGTCTTGCTTCATATCCTTGACGATGCCGACCACGGTTACCCAAGGAAGGCTGGGATTTCCCCCCAACCGCAAGCGCCTGCCGACTGGATCAATGCCCGGCCAATAGCGTCGCGCCGTAGTCTCATCAATGATGGCTACCTCCTGCTTTCCGCCTTCATCGCTCTCCAGGAAAAAACGCCCACGAATCAGTGGGGATTCCATCAGCATGAAATAATCGGGAGTCACCCGAATTAGTTCGGCGGTTAACCCTTGCGATGAATCGGCCGCGCGGTCCTCAATCACCAGTTCGGCGGTTGTTGAGGGACGCGCGCCTGGCAAATCCGAGGTGATGGCGGCCCGATCGATTCCTGGAATCGTGGCCACACGCCGGATAACCTCTCTGATAAAAGACGTCCTTTTTGAGAAGTCTGCATACACATCCATCTTGGGATCGTTCGGCACCGGCAGGTAGACGCTCGCAGTAACTACTCTCGAAGGATTAAAACCCGGATTCTCCTGAAGCAATCCCCAGAAAGTCCGCAGGAGCAAGCCGGCTCCAACCATCAACACAACAGCAAGCGCCAATTCAGACACAATCAGCAGACTCCTCAACCGGAATGTCTTCGCGCTGTTACCGGAGCCTTGAGCACCTTCTCGAATTGCGGCAGTCATATCGGCTTTCATTGCCTGGAAAGCGGGAGCGAGCCCAAATATGATTCCGGTGAAGATGGTAATCAGAAGGGCAGAGAGCAGCACCGTCCGGTCTATACCCACTTCGGCAAGCCGGGGAACTGAAGCGGGAACAAAGCGAAGGATGAAATTCAAGGTCAATTTCGCCGCGAGCACGCCTGCTACTCCCGCGATAATGGACAGCACCAGCGACTCCGTCAGCATTTGGCGCACCATGCGAAAACGGCCGGCCCCAAGCGCCATGCGAACTGCCATTTCTCTTTGTCTTCCTGAAGCGCGCGCCAGAAGAAGGTTTGCGATGTTCACGGATCCGATTAGCACAACCAGGACTACCGCGGCCATTAATACCAGCAGTTGGGGACGCACATTGCCTACGAGTGCGTTCTGCAACGGTTGGATCTCGATGGACCATTTGGCTTCAGGAGGATAATTATTCGGGAAGTCAGTCCGGAGTTCGCTGGCCATTGCCGTCAGTCTCGCCTGAGCCTGCGTTAGATCGATGCCGGGTTTCAGCCGTCCGATTGCCTCGCGCGCCACATACACATTGCGCCCGGGTTTCGGATAAGGATCCCCGCTGAACCCGCACGTCACCCACACTTCCACATCCCCGGCGATCGTCTTTCCGGGGTGGCGAAATCCGGCAGGAAGCACTCCCACAATCGTGTACGGATCGGTGTCGAGCTGTAGATGTTTTCCGAGAATATTCGGGTCGGCGCCGTAGGATCGGCGCCACAATCCATCGCTAATCACAGCCGCATCCGCAAAACCCAGCGCAAAGTCCTGAGGTCCAAATAGCCGCCCGATTTGCGGCGGTGTGCCCAGCATGGAAAAGTAGTTGGGGCTCACTTCGAGCAATTCAAGGCGTTCCGGTTGTTGTCTGGCGCCGGTCAAATTGGTGGGGCCACCGAAGACGACGCTTACGTCCTGGAAGACGCCGGCTCTTGACCGGAGATCCTGCAACTCGGGGACAGAGTAGGGGATCTCACGCAAGCCTATTCCGGGATTGTTGAAGCTGATCTTCACTAAGCGACCGGGGTCGTAGTACGGCAGGGAACGCAATAGCACCGCGTTTACGATGCTGAAGATCGATGTGTTCGCCCCAATCCCCAATGCCAGCGTGAGAATGATTATGAGGGTGAAGCCGGGACTCTTCCGCATGATGCGGAAGGCGTACCGGATATCATTCAATAGTATTTCCATGAATTCATCACTCCAATGGATGAAGTTCTCGCATTGGTCACTTCGAGCGGATCTCCGTTTCGACGCTTACAGCTTTACAACTGGGAGCATGGCTCTTACTTCTTGGCGGTCGGCGGCAACACACCGTTCAAGCGTAGATACATTGCGGCTTCGGCGTAGTGGTCGGCCCAAGCACCGGCTAGGATCAGGCTGATCCAGGCGCGTGTAACTTGTTTTCCGCCGAATCCTTCCGTGGTCTCCGCTAGTTTCGAATCGTCCATTTTCGCTAGCGCGTCGGAACAGAAATCGAAGGAGGCCTTGAGCGCGACGATGAGCTTGTCTTTCGAGTCCGTGTCTTTTGCCTCCTCGACCTTGGGAGCAGGGACGGCGGCCGCCTTGCCGCACAGCAGATAATTCGTTTCGGCCATGTGGACAACGAGATGGCCGAAGGTCATCTGCTCGGCGCTGGGCTTGAAACTGAATTTTTCGGCGGGCATGGCTTCGACGGCTGCGACGGTGTTTTTCTGCCGGCCGGGCAGAATGTCTCTCAGGGCGGTACTTACCGGGTCCTTTGATTGCGCGTACGTTGTTTGTGCAATCGCTGACGCGGCGAGTAAAAGCAACGCAGGAATCACGATAGTTATCTTCATCTTGTCTTCTCCTCTTGTAGGCCCGACGGCCACAGCGTCATCCCAAGGCCAATACGTTCTTGGCGATGCTTCTGCTCGCGGAACAATAGGCCGCGAAGAACCAGTGTTTGCAGGAAAAGTGATATGCGGTGTCCGAAATGAGACAAGCGGTCAGAGTTGGCCGTCAAATACTGTGGCCACGCATCCGTTCACAGGGCAAAACCCGAATTTAAAGTGTGGCGGCAGTATCCAACACAACCGTCTAAGCAGTTGGCGTCTAAAGACTTTGTACCTTCCGCTTCGTTACATAGGGATGCCAGCACGTGGGCCGGCGAAATCGCTTTGCCGAGAGAGCTTGGCGCTCTCGACGGGCTGTCCTCAGTGATTTCTCCCACGAAGCTTCAGTTATAATCCGTGCCGGAGGGCCGACACACCCATTGCTGCAGGCCACACCAGATATGGGACGGACGAGATGGATTTTGATTCTGTGTGCGTGGACGATCGTAGGGCTGTTGTTTGCCGTGCGCAGGATCGTGCTGGTGAAAGTAATGGGTGGCCAGGTCAGCTGGGTGATCGTGGGTGCGCTCGAACTTGTCTACTGGTACGTATGGGCGGCGTACACACCGCTGGTGATTGGCCTGGCCAAACGGTTCCCTTTGACGGGGTCAAGATTTGTAGCTCATATAGCGATCCACACAATCGCGTCGCTCGTGATGGCTCCCCTGACGTCTGCCACCGAATACTTACTGAGCAGTGGACTTCTGCTCTCAGTTTTTCGCGTAACTGATCCCGGCGTGCTGCACCTTCTCTCGCCGTTCGCGGTCAGTGTTTTTTCTATGAGCTTCACTGGCATGCTTACCTACTGGTTAGTTGTGGGATTGTACCAGTCGATCCACTTTTACCAGGCCGCAATGGAACGCCAAACGATAGCGGCGCAACTGGAGACGCAGCTCTCCCATGCCGAACTTGAGAACCTTAAGAGCCAGTTACATCCGCACTTTTTGTTCAACAGTCTTCACACCATTGGAATCCTGATGCAGGAAGACGTCGATGCTGCGAGCCATCTGCTCGTCTGCCTCGGCGACTTGCTGCGCATGGCCCTCGAACGGCCGGAGAACGAGATCACCTTGCAGAGCGAGCTCGAGTTCGTCGGCAAGTATCTGGAGATCGAACAGACACGCTTTCATGATCGCTTGAAAGTTCACATCGACGTGCCAGCTGACCTTCTCGCAGTCTATGTACCGAGCCTGGCGCTTCAGCCATTGGTTGAGAATGCCATCAAGCACGGCATCAGCGTCGATTCCGCCGCGGGCCGGCTGGAGATCGCTGCCAAACGCCACGACGGCAGAGTTCGGCTCTGCGTCCGCGATGATGGTCCCGGTCTCGCACCGGGATCGCCTCCGCGATTGGGCGTCGGACTTACCAACATCCAGTCACGCTTGAAACAGCTCTACGGGGACGAGTCGTCGCTGGAACTTACCGGGGGCAACGGTCGAGGCTGTGAGGCCATCATCACCATTCCACTGAGGAGTTCGCGTGAAGACACGAGTCCTCATCGTCGATGACGAACCGATCGCCCGGCGCGGTATCCGCCGCTATCTGGCCGAGCACAACGGCATTGAAGTTGTGGGCGAGGCGGCGAACGGAATCCGTGCGGTGGAACAGATCAATGAACTTCATCCCGACATCGTTTTTCTCGATGTGCTGATGCCTGATCTCGATGGTTTTGGAGTAATCGAAAATGTGGAGCCATCGACCGGCCGCGCTCCCGTATATATTTTCGTCACGGCTCACGATGCGCACGCTATTCGCGCATTCGAAGTGCACGCTGTCGACTATCTTTTGAAACCGTATGATAAGGTGCGATTTGCCAAGGCGCTGGTTCATGCACGCCAGGTGCTCGAACAGCGCGGGAAAGCAAATCGAAGTCTCGAACCGCTGCTGCAATCTCTTCGTGGTCTGCGCCCGTTGGAACGCTTCGTGGTAAAGGACAAGAAGCGGATTTTCTTTGTTCCCGTTTCCCACGTTTTGTGGATCGAAGCCACGGGAAACTATGCGTGCATACACACCGCCAGCGGGAGTCACCTGTTGCGGGAAACTCTGGCACACCTGGAAGAGAAGCTGGCGCCACGCCACTTCATCCGCGTCCGGAAATCAGCCATCGTGAACAGCGCCCGCATTAGCGAGATTCGTCCGATGTTCGATGGGGTATACGACATCATATTGGCCGGAGGAACGGTGGTCACCTCGAGTCGCAGATATGCTCACAAGTTACGAGCTTTGCTGGAATCGTAGTGTTGGCGGCGGGGATGTAAAGTGGTGCGCCGGCGCGGAATGCCAGCGGCGAAAATGAATTCGGTGCTTGGCTCGATTCCGATTTGGCGGGCGTGGGCTTTTTGTCTTCAATCGTGGGCCGATGGCGCAGGTGGGAACGCGCTTCCATGGGATGGACGATGTCGTCGGTTCGATCCGCGCCGCTTCTACCAAAAGTCTTGTTGAGTCTGTCGCCCTTCGTCCGTAAATCCGCCAAAGCATTCGCTCGCTCTAAAACATCTCGGTGGGGACCTTTCCTGAACAATGGGCAGCTCCGAGATCACTGGCAATGGCCTCCATGAGTCCTGGATCTGTCTGGACTCGCGTCAAGCACATTTCCCACCCATTCATTTAATACATGCAGGCTCCAAACATGAGAAGCACTTGTTTTGCCAAGAAGGAAATTTTCCCACACCCTCTGCACGGCTTCTTTTGAAACCACTGGCGCCAACGATGGAGCCCAGTTGGCGAAACCAGCTTCAACGCGCGATTTTAGCGGACCACGCAGCCATTTTTCCCACGGCAGCGTGAATGTCCGTTTGCGTTGGTTCACCACTTCCTCCGGGAGTAAATCACCGAGAGCTTCGACGAGAAGAGCCTTTGGGCGTTCCGAGTGGCGCCGTTCAGAATCCGATAGCCCCAAGGCGAACTCGACAACGGGGTGATCGAGAAACGGCACGCGGAGTTCGAGGGAGTGCCGCATGCTCATCGCATCGGCATCTCGCAGCAAGACGTTTAGCATGTACGATCGCAACTCGAGCCATGCAATTCTCGACGCGCCGTCGATACTCGCGGCTTCTCGCGAAACCTCATCCATCCATGCCCGCCACGGTGATTCGCGCCAGGCTTTGATTCCGTCAAAAAGCAATTCGCTCGCTTCCGCAGGACCGTACAGCAGACGCGCAAAAAAGTAGGGATTCGGAAAGAGTGAAGGATGGCACCACGTGGCAGCAATCTTTTGACCAGACCCAGCGCGGCGAAGGCGGTTTGCCAGGAACTCCAAGATTGGCGCCGTAGCTCGGCGGATCCCATAGGGCACCGAGCGCGCGAATTTCGCGAGATACGCAAGCTGCGGCGTTACGCGGAATGTAGAGTAGCCGCCGAAAATCTCATCGCTTCCCAATCCCGAAAGCACCACCTTCAAGCCCGCCTGCTGCGCGGCCCACGATACAAAATAGGTGTTGGTCCCATCCTCGCTCGGCTGATCGAGAGCTGTTATCGCATCGTCCATCCGTTCGAGCATGTCCTCACCGCTAATCATCAGTTCTGTATGCTCTGTTCGGAATCGCTTCGCTATCCGCCGCGCCATTTCTCCCTCGCTGTATTCGCGCTCGGGGAAAACTAAGGAGATCGTCCGGAGTCCCTCCCGTGTTTGGCTCGCAAGCGCCGTCAGCGCAGTCGAATCGATCCCGCTGCTGAGAAACACACCGATCGGGACATCCGCGATCAGATGCTTCTGCACGGAATCCTCGAGGAGCGAGCGGAGTCGCGCAGGGGCCGAAACCTTCGCACCGGCACAGACGGTCTTGCCTCTCTCAATTGTTTCGAGATTCCAATAAGGTTTCGGTTCGATTTCGATCGACGGTGAGCGCGTATCGATGATCAGCGAATGTCCCGGTGGAAGCGATCGGATGCCATCAATGAGCGTCATCGGCTCGCCGACCGATCCAAAGCACACGTAGCTCGATACCGCCGCTGGAGAAATCCTGCGCGCGAGAAGGCCTGAAGCAAGAAGCGCACGAACTTCGGAGGCAAATAGCAATCGGCCATCGCTCGCAGCAAAATAGAGAGGTTTGATTCCCAGACGGTCGCGCGCAATAAACACTCGCGACACTTCCCCGTCGCGACCCGTGGGCATCTCGGCGATTGCAAACGTGAACATGCCACGCAGGTGCGTTACGCACTCGGCGCCCCAAGCCTCGTAAGCGTGCACGATCACTTCAGTATCGGACTGCGTTCGAAACTGATGGCCTGCCTCGGTGAGCGAGCGGCGGAGTTCCCGAAAATTGTAAATCTCTCCGTTGAATACGACGGCGATTGTCCCGGCTTCATTCCAGACGGGCTGGCCGCCACCAGGCAAATCAATGATGCTAAGGCGCCGCATCCCGAGCGCTGCACCGCGTGCTGTTAACACGCCTTCGCCATCGGGACCACGGTGAATCAGCGCAGCGTTCATGCGCCGCACGACGGATTCTGATTCACGCAGATCGCCGAAACCGATGGCACCACAAATGCCGCACATGCGTCACATCACTTTGATTGTTAGAGTCGACATGCCTGTCTTGTCGCGTCGTTGATCTGTTGAGGCAGGTCTGTCCGAGTTCTGACAATTGTATACGCGTCAGGCTTCGACCCTCGATGATCTTGACTCTGCTCGACGTTAGTTAGGCTAAATGATTTTGACGGTCCGCGATTGCTTTCGCCAGATCGTCCATGAAGCGTGCGCCGTGCGCGCCATCCACGATTCGATGATCGCAAGAGAGAGTTAGCGTCATCATGCTGCGAACCGCGGGCTTTCCGTTGATGGCCACGACGCGATCCGCGATGGCGCCCACCGCCAGAATTGCTGCTTGCGAAGGCGGAATAATTGCCGTGAAGGAATCGATCTGGAACATGCCCAGATTGCTGATCGTGAATGTGGCGCCGGCTAGATCTTGTGTGCGCGATTTGCCGGCTTTCGCGCGATCCGCGAGGTTGCGCCGTTGCGCCGCGATTTCCGCAATGCTCGCTGTGTGCGCGTTCGGAATCACCGCCGCGATGACGCCGTCATTTACCGCGATCGCTAGCCCCATATTCACCACGGCGTGGAGCCGGATTCCTTCCGGCGTGTAGCTCGCGTTCATTCGCGGATGCTGCAGCAGGACGCGCGATACGATTGCGATCAGCAAATCCGTGTGGCTGATCTTTGCGCCGGCTGCCGAGCCCGCGGCTGCCATTAATTTTTCGCGAGCATCGTTCAGCGCGCTCGCTTCTACTTCACGAACCAGAAAAAAGTGGGGTACCGTCGTCCAGCTTTGTACCGTGCGTTCGGCCATCAGCCGGCCGATTGCCGTGAGCTGCTCGATACTTCCGCGATCGGGGTCAGTTGCGGGCTTTGACGCTGGTGATTTTGCGGCAGCCTCGATGTCTGACGCAAGAATTTCACCGCCGGGACCGGAGCCGCGGAGCGAATCAAGATTAATTTTTAACTCGCCTGCGAGACGACGTGCTTTGGGAGACATTTTTGCCTTCGTGCCGGACGCGGCTCCGGATGAAGGGGCTTTTAAAGTTTCCACAGGGGCGGTTTTCGTAGGCGCGCCCGCTGCTGGAATTGCAGGAGCTGTTTCCGCGGGAGGTGTTTCGCCTTTTTCCACGATCCACGCGATCGTGCGACCAACAGGGATGACGTCGCCCACTTTCGCATTCACTCCGGCCAAGAAACCGTTGGCGAGCGCCTCAACTTCCACGACGGCCTTGTCCGTCTCTACTTCGAGGAGCGTCTCGCCCTTTGCGACCGCGTCGCCTTCTTTTTTGTGCCAAGAAACGAGCTTGCCGGTTTCTTGGGTCAATTCGAGCGCGGGCATGACGACACTGATGGCCATGATTCCTCGGAGAAATACGAATAACGCGACGCGAAATTAGTCAGCAGCGCCGACTTGTTCTTTTTTCGCGCTTTCGGCAACCATTTCTTTTACACGCCGGCTGGGCTCCGCTTCGCTTTCGCGCGTCGTTGCAAGCGGACCGTTGACGGTGAAATAGTGCGCGCCGGCCACGAGCAATTCCTCGGCGGGGAAACGCGTGATGACTTCGTGGCCCGTCTCGGTCACGACAATTTCTTCTTCAATGCGCGCGGCGGCCCATCCGTCCGTCGAAGGCCAAAAAGTTTCTAGAGCAAAAACCATGCCCGGTTTGATCTCGTAGGGATGATCGAGAGAAACCAAGCGGCTGATCACCGGCTTTTCCCAAATGGCGAGGCCGATGCCGTGGCCATATTGCAGGGCGAACGCCGCTTCTTCATTGGGGAAACCGAATTCTTGCGCTTTAGGCCAGAGTGCGGCGATTTCTGCGGTGGTGCGGCCTGGACGAACCAGTGAAATCGCCGCGTCGAGATATTCGCGGCAACGCTTGTAGGCGTCGACCATGGCGTGCGATGCATAACCGATCGTGAAGCAGCGGTAGTAGCAAGTCCGATAGCCCATGTAGGAATGAAGAATGTCGTAGTAGACAGGATCGCCGGGACGCAGCACGCGATCGGAAAAAACGTGCGGGTGGGGATTGCAGCGCTCGCCGGAAATCGCGTTCACCGCTTCGACATATTCGGAACCCATGTCGTAGAGAACTTTGCTGACCAGGCCGACGGCTTCGTTCTCGCGCATGCCCGGCTTCATCGCGCGGTAGAGTTCGTCGTAAGCGGCATCCACCATCATCGCGGAATGATTGAGCAGCGAAATTTCGTCGCGCGTTTTGATGACGCGTGCATCGGACATGAGCTGCTGGCCATCCACAACCTTGATGCCCTCGCGCTGTAGTGCAAAAAGAATTGGCGGCTCGACGATGTCGATACCCACAGGCTCGTGAAGCAAGCCAACTTCTTCCAATTCGATGCGAATTTTTTTGGCGACATCTTCGGCGCGCCCCATTTCAGGCGACATCGCGCCGCGCAACAGAGGAATGCCGGCCCGCGAACGGTCGCCGAGCCAGGGACAATGAAGTTGGTGATGCCGCGCAGCCGAACCAAAATCCCAGAGAACGGGCTCGCTTTTTTGAGTGAGCAGAGTGAAGCGGCTCATTTTGTCCTGGGCCCACGATCCAATGTGCGTCGCAGTGATGTAACGCACGTTGTTCATATCAAAGCAGAGAATCGCGCCCATTTCGGACTTCGCCAGCAGATCCTTCACTCGCTGGAGGCGCTCCCGGCGCAAACGATCGAAATCGATACGCTGCTCCCAATCGACGGCCATTGTTCCGTGCGTGGGTAGTGCCATGGGGTCCTCCTAGATTCGCCAGTTCATGCGCGGCCGCAAAGTTTCATCGCCGCGTCAAAAATCGCGGTCGCAGTCGGTAAAGTTGCATCTTCAAGCGGAGGCGAGAACGGAATCGGGACGTGCATCGCGCCCATCCGTAGCACCGGCCCGTCAAGATAATGAAACGCGCCCTCTGCGATCGTCGCCGCCAGTTCCGCGGCGACGCCGTAGCGGCCGTAGCCTTCGTCCATCACGATCGCTCTTGAAGTTTTCTTTACCGACTCAATCAGCGTGTGTTCATCGAGAGGCCACGCCGTCCGCGGATCCACAACTTCCGCACTAATATCGGCTTCTTCGAGAAGCATCGCGGCCTCGAGCGCCAGTTGCACCATGCTGCTGGTGCCGATCAAAGTGATGTCGCTGCCGACGCGCTTAATATCCGCCACGCCCAGCGGAATCGTGTATTCCTCTGAAGGCACCGGGCCCTTCAATTTGTAACTCATCTTGTCTTCGAAAAAAATTACCGGATTGTCGTCGCGAATCGCGGATTTTAGCAGGCCCTTCGCGTCATACGGCGTGGAAGGCAGAACTACTTTCAGTCCCGGAACGTGGCTGAACCAAGCGTGCAACGATTGCGAGTGTTGCGCCGCCGAGCGCCGCGCAGCGCCTAACGTGGTGCGCATGACCATGGGAACTTTCCATTTTCCGCCGGACATGTAATGCACTTTGGCGGCCTGGTTGACCATCTGGTCCATGGTGAGCGTGATGAAATCGCCGAACATGATGTCGACGACGGGACGCAGGCCGGTCATTGCGGCGCCGACTCCCACTCCCGTGAATCCTGCTTCCGAAATTGGCGTATCGACGACGCGAGTGGTTCCGAATTCTTCCACCAAGCCCGAGAGAACTTTGAACGGCGTTCCGGCTTCGGCCACATCCTCGCCCATGATGAACACACGCGGATCGCGGCGCATTTCTTCCGCGAGGGCTTCGCGTATCGCTTCGGCGAAAGTTATTTCGCGAACCTGAGTCTGGATTTCAGGCATATACATCCTGATCGACTTGATCCGTGGACGGATATGGCGCGGCGATCGCAAATTTCATGGCCTCGTCCATTTCCGCTTTCAGTTCGGCGTCAATCGCAGCAAGTGCAGCGGTGTCGGCGTACTTTCCGGCCTTTAGCCAAGCGGAGAAATTCCGGATGGGATCGCTTTCGCCGAGCCACTGTTGCTCTTCTTTTTTCGAGCGGTAATATTCGCGATTAATGTCGCCGACGTGATGGCCGCGATAGCGGTAGGTGTTGCACAATAAGAATGCCGGGCCATCGCCGCGCCGCGCACGATCCGCAAGCTTGGAGGCCGCCGCGAATACGGCGCGCACGTCCTGCCCATCCACCGTTTCTGCTTTTGTTCCGAAGGCTGTGGCGCGCGAAGGAATGTCTCCCGCAGTGGTCTCCGAAAAATGCGTATACTCCGTGTACATATTATTTTCGCAGACGTAAATGACCGGCAATTTCCACAACTGCGCGAGATTGAAACATTCATAGAGCACGCCTTGGCCCAATGCGCCTTCGCCGAAAAAGCAGACCGCGACTTGGCCCGTCTTCAGCGTCTTGGCGGAAAAAGCGGCGCCGGTCGCAATGCCAACGCTCCCGCCGACGATTGCATTCGCGCCCAGATTTCCGGTTGCGGGATCGGCGATATGCATCGAGCCGCCCTTGCCACGGCAATATCCCGCTTCCTTGCCGAGGAGTTCCGCGAACATCAATTTTGGCGACGCGCCTTTGGCCAAGCAATGGCCGTGGCCGCGGTGCGTGCTGGTGATGTAGTCATCGCGGCGCAACGCTTCGCACACGCCGACTGCGATGGCTTCTTCGCCGATATACAAATGCGCCAGACCGGGCATCAGTGCGCGGGTGTACAGCTCATTTACATTTTCTTCGAACAGGCGAATCGCCATCATCTGGCGATACATGCGCAATAGTTTTTCGGCGCCCAACTGTTCGCTTGCTCTTACCGGGTCCGAGGCCGTCGTCATTTCGCCACACCCGACATTTGCGCCAGAACGTCAAACACCACGGCAAAATCTTTTTTCTCGAATCCCATTCCGCGAGCGGCGGTCAGAAATTCATTCGAAACTGCAGTGGTCGGCAGCGGCACGTCCAGCGCGCGGCCCATATCGAGCGCCAGCATCATGTCTTTCTGCATCATGTTCACGTCGAACCACGCTTCTTCCGGCATGGTGAGCACAAATGGCCCGCGATACTTGATCATCGGCGACGCGATGGCGCTGTTCGTCAGCACATCGACGGCAACTTCGCGCTTGATTCCGCTTTTTTCCGCCAGCAAAACGCCTTCGCTGAACGCCAACATCTGCACAGCCAGACTCAAATTCGTCGCAATTTTCATCGAGAGCGCCAGACCGTTGTCGCCGACGTAGGTGACTTTCGGCCCGATGTCCTCGAGTATCGGCTTCAAGCGCTCGAATGTTTCGCGCCGCCCGCCGACCATCACCGAAAGTTTTCCTTCCTGCAGCGTAATCACGCTTCCCGAGACCGGCGCATCGATCATGTCCGCGCCTTTTTCTCTGGCCTTCGCGGCAATGGAGCGGCTAAAGCTTGGGCTCACGGTGCTCATATCCACCAAATATTTGCCGGATGAAACCGCGCTCAAAATTCCGTCCGGGCCCTCCATCACCGCGCCGAGCGCCGTTTCATTCGTGACCATCGAAAACGTCACGTCCGCAGCAGCACAAACCGCGCGAGGCGTCTCCGCGAATTTCATGCCCTTCTTGATCAGGCGTTCGGCCTTGGCGCGCGTGCGGTTGTGACCGACTACGGTGTGGCCCTGATCGAGCAGGCGGCTGACCATCTCGCTGCCCATCACGCCCAATCCGACAAAACCCAAATTCGCCATTTACGCCCTCACGAAGTTCAAAAATCCGAATCCGGCACCGCGCCACGCTTCGATTGCCGGCAGGAATCTTCGCGCACTTGGATTAAATGGTCGCGCATCGCCGCGCGCGCCGCCGCCGGATCGCGTTTCTCAATCGCCGCCAGAATTTTCGCGTGATGATGCTGCCCTCGTTCCGGGCCGCCATCCTCGAAAAATATTTTGATGCGCTGTTCGCGGAGTAACCCGACGATCGAATCCAGCAGCGAAAGAATCAGCGGATTTTCGGCGGCTTCGGCGAGCGCTAAATGAAAATCCAAATCCGCTTCGATGAAAGCGTCGGCGTCTTTCAATGCGCTGTTCATTACCGCAAACGCCTCGCGCATCAACGCCAACTGAGGCTCCTGAATTCTCGTGGCCGCCAGCGCCGCAATTTCCGGCTCGAGGATTTGCCGCACTTCCGCGAGGTTTGCCGAGCCATCGGCCTGATCGATGCGCATCATCAGATTGATCGATTGCGTGACGGCCTGCGAAGTCCCATTTGTAATAAATGTTCCCCGCCCCGAGTAAGCCTCGACCAATCCTTTTTCGTGCAGCGCTTTCACCGCTTCCCTGACGGCGGTGCGGCTCACGCCAAATTTCAGCGCCAGTTCGCGCTCGGAAGGAAGCTGATCGCCGGACTTCAGCGTTCCCTTGAGAATCGATTCTTCTATTTGCTGCACGATTTGTTCGTAGAGCCGCGACGTGCGAACCACTTTGTACATTGGGCCTCCTGCGTTTCGACCACTGGACATCCGGCGGTCGGACCGGCATACCGCTCGCGGTACACGCGGCCAAATTCAGCACCATTTCCCAGGTCTGCAGGTTTTTCAGAATACGATTCCAGCGCTCGGTTCCGGAAGTATCAGGCTCCCTCGATCGAAACCGTCTTGATATTCATAAACTCGCGAATGCCGAAAATCGCCAACTCGCGTCCGTGACCGGATCGTTTCACTCCCCCGAAGGGCAAGCGCGGGTCCGACGCCACCATACGATTAATGAAAACCATTCCGGAATCGAGGCCGTTGATGAATTTCTCGCGCTCGGCGCTGTCGTTGGTCCACGCGCTCGCGCCCAATCCAAACGGGCTGGCATTGGCGATGCGAATTGCGTCGTCCACATTCTTGGCGCGAAATAGCGATGCGACCGGCCCGAATAATTCACCGCAAGCCGCCGGTGAGCCTTCAGGAATATTCGTCAAGACGGTCGGCTGATAGTAATTTCCCGGCTGGCTCATGCGCTTGCCGCCGGTGAGCAGCCGCGCGCCGGCCTGAATTGTTTTCTGCACGTCAGCGTCCAGTTCTTTCAATCCATCGGCGGTGGCGAGGGGGCCCACATCCGTCGATTCGTCAAATGGATCGCCGACCTTCAACGATTCCATTTTCTTTACGAACATGCGCTCGAATTCATCGGCGATTTCTTCTGCGACGATAAATCTTTTCGCTGCGATGCACGACTGGCCGTTATTCAGCACGCGGGCCTTCACGCCAACCGAAACCGCCTGTTCGAGATTCGCGCTCTTCATCACTATGAATGGATCGCTTCCGCCCAGCTCCAGCACAACTTTTTTGATGTCCGTGGCAGCCGCAATTCCTACTTGCACGCCGGCGCCTTCACTTCCCGTGAGCGTCGCGGCTTTCACTCGCGGGTCGGCGAGAATTTTCGCCACTTTGCTTGATCCAATCAGCAACGTCTGAAAAACTCCCTCGGCAAATCCAGCGCGACGCAATACATCCTCAATGAGCAACGCCGATTGCGGAACATTCGATGCGTGCTTCAATAATCCGACGTTCCCGGCCATCAGCGACGGGCCGATAAACCGAAAAACCTGCCAAAACGGATAATTCCACGGCATCACCGCGAGAATCGGGCCCAACGGCAGATAGCGCACGAAACTATTCGTTCCCGGAACATTGGCCGCTTCGTCGGCCAGAAATTTTTCCGCATTCTCTGCATAGTACTTGCAGACCCACGCGCATTTTGCGGCTTCATCGACAGCCGAGCGATACGTCTTGCCCATTTCGGTCGTCATCACCCGCCCGAGTTTCTCCTTGTCGGCTTCCAGAATTTCTGCCGCTTTCAACATTCGCGTCGCGCGGTCGGCGAAGCTCATTTTTCGAAATTCCGCGAACGCACGGACCGCCAATTTCAGCTTCTCTTCGAGTTGCGCATCAGAAAGCTCGTCGAATTTCTTTAATGTTTCGCCGGTTGCCGGATTGATGGTCGCGATCGCCATTACTCGTCCCCCTCGCGTTTCGATTGGACAAAGCCAGACACGCCCAATGGATTATCACAGTACGAGGGAAAGAACATAAAGGGCTTTGGCCAAGCAAGCCGGGATAAAGTAGTGAGGGACATTTGGTATAGCCATCATACCACCGACCAGAAGAACGTACCAATAAGAAATGGCTTGACTTCGTAAATCGTATAGTGGTACGGCTGTCATACCACAGTGGGGCTTCTTAGCACTAACTCGAGCACAATCGGGGGTTCTATGGAACTGCACTCGCATAGGCAGAGTCCGCGTCGATGCCAGCCCGCTATAGGGTCAAGTATTCGTCTCTTGGCGATTGCTCTCTGCGCGGTGGCACTCGGCTTCCCAGTTTTCGCCCAATCGTCCACGGGAAGAATCCTCGGAGACGTGCGCGATCAAAGCGACGCCGCAATCGTTGGCGCCACTGTTGTAATTACCGACGTGCAGCGGGCCGTAACGCGCACGCTGGTAACCGACAGCGCCGGCGAATACCTCGCGCCAAATCTCGACCCGGGAACTTATACGATCACTGTCACAAATCCCGGATTCAAGCGCTTCGAGCGCACCAACGTGCAGGTCGAAGTGGCGAGCGACGTTCGCGTCGACGTGGTGCTGCAGACCGGCGCCACTTCCGAGACCGTCGTCGTGAACGAAGAAGTTCCGCTTATCAATACGACTTCGTCCGCTCTCGGAGGCACACTGAGCAATCAGGAAATCAATGATCTGCCGCTGAATGGCCGCAATTATGAGAACTTGCTGCAATTGCGCCCCGGAATCGTGCGCTATCCCGGCGGCGGATTTTCAACTACCAGCACAAATGGACTGCGCGCCGAAGACAACGCGTATTTCGTGGACGGACTTTTTAACAGCGAGCCGTTTTCCGGCCAGAGCATCATTAATGGTGCAGGAATCGCCGGCGATTCCGCGACAATTCTTCCGATCGACGCGATTCAGGAATTCAACCTGATCGAAAATCCTCCGGCGGAATACGGCTGGAAGCCCGGCGCGATCGTAAACGTCGGTCTGAAATCGGGCACGAACAGTCTCCACGGCACCGCGTACGCATTTGGCCGCGACACGCCCCTTGACGCGCGCAATTTTTTCAATACGTCGGATCAAATCAAGCAGCCCAGAAATCTCGAGCAGTTCGGCACCACGGTCGGCGGCCCAATTGTCAAAGACAAATTCTTTTTCTTCGGCGGCTACGAAGGCCAGCGCTACACCGTCGGCAATGTGGGGACGATTTCAACTCCGACCACGGTATCGTTGCCGGCGGGCGGGGCCTCTTGCACATTCATCACGACCGGTGACTGCGCGAACAGCCTGATCGACGCGCTCACCGACTTACAAGCTGGCCACATCCCAATTAGCGCGGCGAGCCTGCAAATCGGCGGCTGCACTCTCGGTCCGCCGATCAGCTGCAATGGCACGGGATTTCCAACGAATCCGGGAACGAATCCGAGCGGCGCCACCAATCTAAATTTTGGACTGCCCAACACCGTCAGCGCCGACAATGCGATCGGAAAAGTGGATTACCACGTCAACGATCACAACACGATCAGCGGGCGGTATTTTTATGGCAATAACAATGGAACTGTCAGCGATGCCAGCCAGCTTCAAACGAAATGGCTGACCGCAATTCATACGCGCGCGCAACTCGCCGGCGTGAACTGGACTTTGATTCCCAATTCGAAGTGGGTGAACGAAGCGCGCTTCGGTTATAACCGACTCTACCAGCCGACATTTACGGCTGACCACGGCGTTTCAGCAAGCTCTTACGGTCTGGACACGGGCGTAACGAATCCCCTTTACGGCGGCTTGCCGCGCATCAACATCGCGCCGTTCTATATTTTTCCGCAGGAATTGGGCGGATTTAACTGGCCCAAAGTGCAAGGACCGGATACGCGCGTCCAATTTGTCGATCATGTCTCGCGGATTTTCGGCAAACATGCCGTGAAGTTCGGCGGAGAAATTCATCGCGATGCATTCAGTGGCGCCGCGTATGGCGGAGCGCGCGGCAGAATCAAATTTGGATTTAACAACGCTGATTTTCCATTTCCGACGGCCAGTTCACTCGAGGCGTACTTCGCGGGATTCCCGGATTCGGCAAGTCTGCTCGTCGGCGATCCCACGCGGCATATCCACAATTGGGGATTCGCCGGATTCGTGCAGGACGACTGGCGCATTACAAAAAATCTGACGTTCAATCTCGGCGTGCGCTATGAGATCAACACCGTCGTGAAGGAAGATCACGACTTGCTCGGAAATTTCAGCCCCACTACCGGACTCGAACAAGTCGGCCAGCAAATAAGCGCGCCTTACAATGGCGACCACAATAATTTTGCGCCGCGCCTCGGCCTCGCCTGGGATCCCTTCGGCAACGGAAAAACGGTTGTCCGCGCCGCATACGGGCTGACCTACGAAACCATAAACTGGGAATCCTTCCTCGCGCTGAACAATTCATTGGGCATCAGCACGATTCCGACTGGCGCTGCCGGTGTCTCTCCTGGCGGCGGAACGATCGACGTCGGAACGGTCAATCTGAGTCCGGGCCCAGGCGGGGTGAATTGGAATGGCCCCGGCACAGTTTTCCCGACGACTTCTCTCGCTTGCAATGCGGCCAGCCCGTGCTCGATTTTGGGGATCGATCCGAATCTCAGAACACCTTACGTGCACAACTGGTCGCTGAACGTGCAGCACGCGATCACCAATAATCTTTCTCTCGAAGTGGGCTACGTCGGAAACCACGGCTCGAAGCTCGTTGGCATTCGCGATCTTAATCAGGCTGCCGAAGGCTCGGGTTGGACGCCTGCGGCGATCCTGGCTTGCCAAACTTCTGCATTCGGAAATTGCGCGGCCGACCCCGGCGCCGAGCAAGCCGCGCGGCCTTTCAATGCCACATTTCCATTCCTGCAAAACATCTATCAGATGAGCAACAACTACAAATCGAATTACAACGGGCTGCAAGCCACACTCACCGGCCGCGAATATCATCACTTCACGTTCATCGCGGGCTACACCTACTCGCACTCGCTCGATGACGTGGGCGCGAACTGGGATTTCGGCGCTGGATTGGGCCTGCCGTCCGACAGCACTCACCCGGCAATGAATATGGTAGCAGCGACTTCGACATCCGGCATCGCGGCACGCTGACCGTTACCTACGCGATCCCCGGTCCCGATGGCTTCGCGCAAATGCTCAAAGGCTGGGAACTAACTTCCATCGTCAGCCTGTATAGTCCGCAACCTTTCGGCGTGATGGATGCCGGCACTGACATCAGCGGCACCGGCGCTCTCAATGACCGCTGGAATTTCTTCGGCAAACCCGGCGATTTCAAATCCACAGCCGTGGGAATTACATACTTCCCAAGCCAGTCAAATTCAGCGTGCGTCGCTCAAGCTCTCGCTCTCGACGGCGGCAATGCAAATGGATTGAACAGTACCGCTCTCGGCGCATTCGGCTGCTACGCGAACGGCTCTTCGCTGATGCTGCCGCCAGCGCTCGGCACCTTCGGCACCGTCGGCCGCAATGAATTCCGCGATACCGGCTTCCGCAACTGGGATTTTTCGGTGGCAAAGATTTGGAAATTCCGCGAACGCTTCAGCGCTCAATTTCGTGCCGAATTTTTCAACGTTCTCAATCATCCCAATCTCGCCAATCCGTTCGGTGGCCAGAACGGCTGGGCTCACAATGATCCGTCAACGCAATCCTTCGGGTGCGCGTGCGCCACACCGGACGTAGCCGCCTCAAATCCGGTCATCGGATCCGGCGGCAGCCGCGCCATCCAACTGGGCCTGAAGCTCGGCTTCTAAATAATTTAAAGACGCGGGTGCCTTGGGATGATCGTGAGAATTCTGCCAACAATTCTGTTCATTTTACCGTTCGCATTTTGCAATTTCGCGCATGCGCAACAGCCGCCGCAACCCGGCGCTGAACGCACCATCGACGAAATAAAAACCGAAGCCATCTCCCGCGCCGAAAACGGCCAGTATCCCTGCATCGGCCAAAATCCCGACGATCTCAAAGAAGCATTCGCCTCCATCAAGACGAAAGACCGCGACGAATGGGCCGCCGCGTTCATTGGCGTCGGTGACCACTGGATGGCCGAAGCAAAGTCACTCGAGAAGACCGATCCCGCGAAAGCCGACGCTGACTACATTCGCGCCTGGCGTGTCTATTCCTTCGGACGCTGGCCGGTTCCCTCTTCTCCGGGCAAGCAGCGCTCTTACGAAAAAGCGCTCGACGCTTTCCGCGCCCACGCAAAATTCTGGGATCCGCCGATGGAGATCGTCCACATTCCATTCGAAGGCAAAGAAATCATCGGCTATCTTCGCCTCCCCAAAAACGCCAGCGGCCCTGTCCCGCTAGTGATCGCGGTGAACGGCCTGGACAGCCGCAAAGAAGATCTTTCCGAAAGTTTCTCCGCGATTCTGACGCACGGTATCGGCTTCCTGGCGGTCGACGGCCCCGGCACAGGCCAAGCCCCGATTAAAGCCAGTCCCACCGCTGACCGGATGCTCAAGACCGTGATCGATTATGTTTACAGCCGTCCGGAAGTCGACAAAACAAGAGTGGGTTTTCACGGAGTAAGTTGGGGCGCATATTGGGGAACAAAAATGGCGATCCTCGAGAAAGATCGGCTAAAAGCCGTCAGCGTACAATCCCCGCCGATTCACGATGACTTCCAAAAAGACTTTGTGCTCAGCCACCTGCAGGGCAATCGCGAATATCTCTTCGATCAAGCCGTCGCGATGATGGCCATCTTCGATAACGTCAGCACCATCGACGAACTGCTCGAAGTTTTTCCGAAAATGTCGCTCGTCACCGAAGGCCTACTCGGAAAGCCCACCGCCCCCATGCTGATCTTGTCCGGCGTGCTCGACACCCAAGTGCCCATCTCAGACACCTATCGCCTGCTAAGCGCCGGCGACGTCCCGAAAACCGCATGGATCAATCCCCACGGCGGCCACTTGGGCCGGCAAAAGGGAGTCTGGCCCGATCCACTAATGTTCCGCGAAGTCATCATTCCGTGGCTCGTCCGCGCTCTCGCTAGTGAGCCGCAACCGAAATGACAAATCACGACAGCGAGCCGGCAGATATTCAGCGATTCGAGGCACGTGCACGCATTTCCGCTATCCGCGAATCGAGAGCCCTGTTCTCGCGTGAGTGCGCGATGAATTTCTCGTTCCGTGGAGAGACGCTTAGCGACGAATCTGAGTGAGGAGTACCAACTAGCTCCTGCAATATCGAGTCGCCAACGAGGAACGATGCGCTCTCCGACCGCTACTGTTGTGCGCACAATGTTCCGTTCTACTAACTCCATTTATATGTAATTCCGTGTGATACATGTTATGCCGCTTCGCTTTTTAACACTCGCGTCACCCTTCATTTACCTCCTCGTTCCTGCCCTCCGCTAACGTTCGCTCCGCAACAAAATCCCCAGGAGGAATCTGCATGAACGCTTTGCGTAAAGCACTAACGGCCGTCCTCGCTGCCTGCGTGCTCATGGCCCCCGCCGGTTATGCTGGAGGCTCGAACGATCACGGTGACGAGGGCAATAAGATCAGGCACATCTTGCTCATTAGCGTCGATGGCATGCATGCGCTGGATCTGAGTAATTACGTCAACTCTCATCCCGAGTCCACTTTGGCATTCTTGTCCGGACACGGCGTCACGTACACGAACAACTCCACGTCCTCGCCGTCAGATTCGTTTCCAGGACTGGCCGCGCTCGTAACGGGCGGCTCTCCGACCACAACCGGCTTCTGGTACGACGTCACTTACAATCGCGGCGTCTCTCCGCCCACCCAAACCACGCCCTTTCCCATCCCCGGCGGTGCCAACCTTTGTCCCAGCGTCCTCGGCACTCCCGTTGCCATGGATGAATCGCTCGATTTCGATCTCACCAAACTTGACGGTGGCGGCGGCATTAACGCGAACTACGCTCCGCGCGATCCGCAAACTTGCCTGCCCATCTTGCCGCACCAATATCTGCGCGTGAATACCATCTTCGAAGTAGTTCGAGCCGCCGGCGGCCGCACCGCGTGGGTCGATAAGCATCCCTCTTACGAATGGACAAACGGTCCCAGCGGAAGAGGCGTCCAGGATTTCTATGGCCCCGAAATCAATTCCATCCCCGTGCCGCTGCCGCAATATGCCGGCTGCGATCCCGTCCCATTCCCCGATCCCGGCTTCGATGACGGCTGGACCACCGATCTCAACAACATCAAGTGCTATGACTCGCTGCACGTGACCGCCGTGCTAAATCAAATCGACGGTTTCTCTCACGACCGCTCCAGTAAGCCCGGCATCCCTACCCTCTTCGGCATGAATTTCCAGGCCGTAAGCGTTGGCCAAAAGCTCGCAGGCAGCGGCTATACCAACGTCCTCGGCGCTCCATCGCAAGGCCTCGCCGGTGAACTCGACTTCGTCGATCAATCGCTGGGGAAAATAGTGAACGAACTCAAAAGCCAGGGCCACTACGATTCCACGCTGATCATCGTTTGCGCCAAGCACGGCCAGTCGCCCATCGACGTTCAGAAGTTAACGCCCATCGGCGGCGGCCAGCCGGCTACTCTCATCGGCGCGTCGGAAGCCTTTGACATCTCCGACGACGGCTCGCTGATTTGGTTGACCAGCCCGTCCCTGACGTCAAACGTGGTCTCGCTGCTCAGCAATCCGCAAAGTCAACAAACCCTCGGCATCCAGGAAATCTTCGCCGGCCAATCCCTGCAAAATAAATTCAACAACCCGCTAAACGACCCGCGCACCCCAGACATCATTCTCAAGGTAAACACAGGAGTGATCTTCACCGGCGGCACAAAAATCGCGGAACACGGCGGCCTAAACGAAGACGATGTCCACACCGCTCTGCTGTTCTCATTCCCATCGTTCAGCCAGCAGACGGTAAAGACTCCAACGTCCAATCAACAAGTGGCGCCGACCATCCTGAAACTCCTCGGGATTGACCCCGATCAACTTCAAGCTGTAAGAAAAGAACAAATCGGGGTTTTGCCATTTCTGTTCCGGGACAACGACAACTAGCCCCAGTCTTCAGGCGGGCGGCGTCCCATCGCTGCCCGCCTCATTTTCATTTTCGCCCTCAATTACTTTTGCCCGAGTCCAGCACAGTCATGGCCCGCACCCGCGGGAGTTTCGATGTAGGCGTGATGCAGAAAAAAAACGAGCTCATTCCGCTCGCCGCCCTTAAGCGTGTGCGAATGTAGGCGAGTCATCGGCTCTGGTCTGTTCACGCGGTAGAATAGCTTCGAATTCAGGGTGACTCGAATCGACGTCATGGAAAATAAATTTCAATCATCTGGCGGCGATCCGTCGGAGCTTCTTCGATATCGCGATGGAGTTTACGGCGGCGCGCTTCTGGCCGCGGCGATTACTGAATTGGATTTTTTCTCCCGGCTTGCAGAACAGCCAATGAATCTGCGCACAGTTTGCACTGCTCTGCGTCTCGCGGAACGGCCGGCGGACGTCATGCTCACCTTGTTTTCGGCCATGGGGCTTATTCAGCACGTCAATCGGAAATATTGCGTGACGAAACTCGCGCGCAAATTTCTGGTCACCAAATCGCCATTTTCCCTGAGGCCGTATTTCGCCTCGATGGCCCATCGTCCCGACTGCCGGGATTTGCTTACCGTGCTCCGTACAGGAATCCCCGTTGGCTTGCCAGGAGTCTCGGCGCGTGAGCCCTGGTCGGCAGCCATGCGTTCTGCTTCCTTCGCCGGCGACTTCACGCGGATGATGCATTGCCGCGGGCTATATCACGGACCGGCTCTCGCAAGACTGCTCGATCTAGGCGGACGACGGCGGCTACTCGACATCGCTGGAGGATCGGGGGTCTATGCGTGTTCGATTCTGGCGAAACATCGGTCGCTCACCGCTTCAGTTTTTGAAAAACCTCCCGTTGACCAAATTACGCGGCGCTACATATCAGAGTTGGGATTCACGAAGCGGGCCGGCGTGATTTCCGGCGATATGTTTGCTGACCGGCTTCCTGCGGGCTATGACGTGCACTTATTTTCGAACGTGCTGCACGATTGGCCGGACCCGATCGTAAAGGAGCTGCTCAAGAAGTCCTTTTCGGCGTTGCCGCGCGGCGGAATGATCGCCATTCACGATTCGCACTTCAATCGGAAGAAGACAGGACCGCTGGCGGTGGCCGCGTATTCCGTGCTGCTAATGGCCTCGACGGAGGGAAAGTGCTACTCCATTTCTGAACTCGAGAAATTCCTGCGCGAAGCCGGCTTCACGGGTATTCGTTGGAGAGATACGGCGGCGGATCGTAGCGTGATCACCGCGCACAAACCGGCGCGAACGCGCCTGGCCAAAAACTGATCGATGGCAGCGTCTCTGTAGCGCTAAGGTATCATCTCAGGAATTGCAATCGGGCGAGCCGCTGCTGTTTGCCAATAACCGCGCGACCGCCGCCGAAGAGTGAGGTAGATCGCATGAATCCAAATCCCGGATTGGATCCGCTGGATGTCGATCCGGATCACTACAAGGTCTTGTTTGAGAACGATCGCGTCCGCGTGCTCGAGTTCCGCGACCGGCCCGGCGAAAAAGTGGGTATGCACGGCCATCCGGATCGCTTGATCTATTCGTTCGGGCCATGGAAACGAAAATTCTGGTATCCAGATGGCCGGACGGAAGAGGTGGAAGGCCAGGCCGGAGACGTCAAGTGGAGCAACGCCCTCGAGCACGCCGGCGAGAACGTCGGCAGCACCGAGACTCACAACTTATTCATCGAATTTAAGCGATAGCTCGGATCTGCGCTTCCGCTTCATGCGCTCATCGGGAGCCGCACGTGCTCGCAAGGCACGTTGCGGCAAACGCGGCTCCGGCCGGGATACCGATTAATTCTACCGAGTACCAGCACCATCTCTTCTGGCAAACCTTCTCAAACTGGTGATTTTTCTTGACAACAAATACGGAAAGCTGCTAAATCGCCTGCACTTGCCCTGAAAATGTGTATACAGAATACTTCGCGCTTTTGACTCCGAGCGCCGATCGTAACCAGGAGGTGTTTCTCATGCATTTTCTCAGTATGTGAGTGGCATACCGAATGAAATCAAACTTTGATCTCACGATTCCATACAAGACCGTGCAGCAATTCGTCACCGAGAAGATCCGCACGGCCATCCTGGATGGAACGTTCAAGCCGGACGAGAAACTCAACCAATGGGCCTTGGCGAAACGACTAAATGTAAGCCGCATCCCGACACGAGAGGCTCTGCGCACTCTCGAAGGCGAAGGCCTCATCCGCTTCTATCCGCACCGCGGTGCGGTGGTGGCGGCCATGACCCCGCAGGAATTGCGCGACGTTTACGAAATCCGCGCCGAGCTGGAGGCCAAGGCCGCCATTGCCGGCATGAAGCGAATTACGCTGCGGAAAGTCGCGCACATGCGCAAGCTCGAACGCGACATGTGCCGCTGTTCCGATCCCGAACGCTGGGTGGCTCTCAACGACCAGTTTCATTTGCTTCTGTATCAAGAGGCCGGCTCCGTGCGGCTTCTCCAAGTGATTTCAACTTTGCGGAATTGGGTCGCCGCTTACATTTTGAACCTGGTGAGAGACGATTTAGGGCGGACTCGAGTGGATAAAGATCACTTGCGGATTATCGATGAGGTTCAGAAGCAGAATGCCGCGGGGTTGCGCGCAGCCATTCACCAGCACCTGAGAAATAGCTGCAACGCGGTGATCGCAAGCCTGGGCCGCGCAGAGCAGCAGAAGAAAGCGGCGATTTTGGCTGGACGCAAACCAGTGAGGGGAAAGTCATGAATGCTGCCAAACAAGCACGGAAACTCAAAGCGACGCACTCGACTCACCTTTGGCACTTTGCCGCCGGTGTTTGCTTTTCGGCATTGGCCTTCGCCTCCGCCGCGCCGGCTCAACAGCTTCTCAAGCCCGAGCAATACCAGGCGATCCGCGAAAACGCGTCCGGCGAACTGCCTTACGCAGATTTTGAGCGCATCGTTCAATTTCCCGGGTTCTCGCCTTCGCCGGGAGCGGATCAAGTCGCCGAATATCTCGCAGCGGACTTGCGCTTGAGTGGATTGACCGGCGTTACCATCGAGCATTTCAGCGCGGATGGCGAAAAGTATTTTTGGGCGTTCCGTTCGGAGCCTTCCTGGGAGGTAAAAAAAGCGCAGCTTTGGTTGGAGCAGCCCACGCGGCAATTGCTGGCGGATTACAAGGTTTACAAAGGATCAATCGCGCGATTTAGCCGCTCGGCTTCGGTTTCAGGTGAACTGATCGATGTTGGCGCGGGCACACATGCGGAGGATTACACCGGCCGCAACGTGGAAGGAAAGATTGTGCTCGCCTCCGGAAGCGCTTCGGTAGTGATGCGCATGGCAGTCTGGGAACGCAAGGCGTTGGGAATTGTTTTTTACCGGACGGATGACTCCATCGAGCATCCCGGGCTGATATCTTCGCTGCAAATCGGGCCATGGGAAGGCCCGCACGGAGAAAAGCCGACATTTGCATTCTCGCTTTCCTATCGCGAGGGAAAAAATCTTCAGAACCGGCTGCTCGGCGGTGAACACGTTGCCCTGCATGCCGAAGTGGATGCCGAGACCGGCCCGGGAGCTTATCCCGAAGTGGTGGCCACAATTCCGGGGACCGATCCGGATCTACCGGTGGTGCTTTTCACGGCGCACGACAACAGCCGAGACTCCGGTGGCGCGAATAATTTGACCGGAGTGGGCTGCAATCTCGAAATTGCAAGGCTACTCAGCGGATTGATCCAGTCCGGCATACTGCCGCGGCCGCGACGCACCATTCGCTTCATGTTTGGCCCCGAGCATATGGGCCTCACCTATCATTTCCACGAGCATCCCGAAGATCTGGCCCGTATTCTCGCCATGATCAACATCGACATGATCGGTTACAGCCAGCGGCAAGGCGGCGCCGCGGCAGTCCTACATCTCTATCGCTCGCCGTATTCCAATCCAAGCTTCATTGACGACATCGTCGAGACTTTCGTCCAAAAAGTGGGATCCGAGAACACAATTTCCATCCGCAATGCGGCATTTCTTTCCACCACGCCATCAATCGGATTCCTCGATCCCATTTTCGCTCCAACGGGAACGCACGATGAATTTCATTATAACGTCGAGCCCTACTGGGGGCCGAGCGATCACGAGGATGCCCAGACGCTTGGTGTAAGGGCAATTCTGCTCAATGATTATCCCGACCATTTTCTCGGAACGCAGGACGATTCGATCGCCGCTGCGGGCGACCCGACGCAAATGAGGCGCGGAGTCGTGCTCGGCGCCGCGGCCGGCTATGCGCTCGCTTCAGCGACACCTGCCGACATGCCCGCATTCCTGCAAAGCGCCTGGACAAAGGCGGAAGCGCGTCTTGCCGGAATCCAGAGCCGCGCGTTCGGATATCTCGGCGCCGCCACGAGCGAATCGCTTCCCGCGGCTTACGGCGACGCTCGCGTCCTGATCCAAGAAGTTTACGCGACTGAACTCGCCTCGTTGCAGAGTTTGAGCCTGGTAGCGGACTCGAAATCTTTCGAGTCCGACGCCGCGCCGTTTATCGCAGTGCTCGAAGACTCCAAGAAAGCCTCGCTGAAGTTCATTGAAGACTATGCGCAATCGCGCGCGCACCAACTCGGGGTTTCCGCGGAAAAACTGCGGCAGGCGGAACCCGATCCCCAATTCGCAAAAGCGATTCCCTCGCGCACGGCCGAGATTCGCGGGCCAGTGAATATTTTCAGACCGGAGTATGGGCGCTGGTGGCTGATCGACAAAACCGGAGACGAACATTTCGAGCGCAAGCTCGGCATCGCCGAACGCGGTGAGTACACCTACTACGAAGCGCTGAATCTCGCCAACGGCAAGCGCAGCGTAGCCGAAATCCGCAATATTCTCAGCGCCGAATTCGAGCCAATTCCTGCGGCGGACGTTTATCAATTCTTTAAATTTCTCGAAGGAGTCGGCGTGATTCGAATGGAAACAGCGAAGTGAAGGAATGATGGCGATCCATGTTCGCGGCAAGACGAAAGGTACCGAAGGAACCCCTAAGGAGGGCCCGATGAGAAGCGCATCCTGTTGGATTTTAATTCTATTCCTCTGCCTGGTGGCTCATGTTTCCGCGCCGCCTGCGCACGCGCAGCTTCCTACCGGCGAGATTTCCGGCACGGTCACCGATCCCAGCGGCGCGGCAGTGCCCGGCGCGAAAATCGATATCATCAATCAGGCGACTTCGGAGACGCGCACGACGAACGCCACGTCCAGCGGGGCCTATTCCTTCCTTACCGTGATTCCCGGCCTCTACACCATGAAGGTCGATGCCACGGGCTTCTCTGCGGCCAACGTGCGCGACCTCACCGTAGTGGTTGGTCAAACCACTGTGCAGAACGTGCAACTCTCCATCGGCAAAGCGAATACCGAAATAACCGTAACCGGTGCTGCGCCGCTAGTCCAGACGACGACGTCAGATGTCGGCGGTGTGGTCGATAGCCAGCAGATCGCCGATCTGCCCCTGAAGAATCGCGATTTTACTGACCTCGCCACTTTGGTTCCCCAGATTGTGCGCACACCGCCAATCGATCCTACAAAAATTCTTGTAGGCGAAATCAGCGTAGCGGGAACCGGAGGTCGCCAATCCAACGTCTACGTCGACGGGTTCGAAGACTTCGACTTCGTCGTCGGCGGCCTGGGATATGACGTAAGTCCCGAGGCGATTCAAGAATTCGTGGTGATCACCAACAACGTCAACGCCGAGCAAGCCCGCTCGGTGGGAGCCGTGGTGAATATCGTGGAGCGCTCGGGCTCCAACCAATTCCACGGCGACGCCTTCTATTTTTTCCGCAATCAAGACCTCACCACGCGCGATTATTTTCAAGATACCAAGGGCACTTATCGCCGCCAGCAGCAAGGCATAAGCGCCGGTGGCCCCATAATCCGCGACAAACTCTTCCTTTTCGGAGTCTTTGAAGATCATCGCGAGCTAAACACTGGAGTCGTCAACACGCTTGGCATTTTTCCGCAATTCGACGGCAACGTGCCGCTTCCTCTTCGCCGCGACTTCGTAACCGCGAAACTCGATTACGAGATGACCGAGAAAAATCATCTCTTCTATCGCTTCAACATCGACGATTTCACCGCCGCCGAAAATGTTGGCGGTATCCGCGCCAAATCGAATGGCGAAACTAACTTAACCAACACGCAAGCCCACGCGGTGAGTGACACCTATACGATCAGCCCGACCAAGATCAATACGTTTGGGTTTCAGTTCTTCCGCTACAACAACACCATCGCGCCCTTCTCGGACCTGCCCGAGGAATCCCGCCCGGATCTCGTCACCGGACGCCGCACCGGCGACCCTCAGGGAACTCTCGAAAAGCGATTCGAATTCAAAGACGACTTCGGAATGACCCTTGGGAATCACAGCCTAAAGTTCGGCGGCGAGTACCATCACGTACGAGGCTCTGCCACGTTCAATTTCGCCACCCTCGGTGCATTCACATTTTTTACGGACGCACCAATTGATGCACCCAACGCCGACCTGCTGATCCAAAGCGCATGCAGCACGCCAAATTGCCTGTTGGGAACCGGCACCAGCAATATTTCCGGTTTGTATGTGCAGGATGATTGGAAAATTCTCCCGAACCTCACGTTGAATGCCGGACTGCGCTGGGATTATTTCAGTAACGCAAACGACGTGGATTTCCCCGGGGCTCTGGGCTTGCTCGCGCCGCCGGGAAGCCGCTCGTCGGACAAAAAGGACTTCGCGCCGCGCATTGGGCTGGCCTATGACCCATTCAAAACCGGCAAGTTCGTCGTCCGCGGCGGCTACGGAATCTACTACGAAAACATCAACTTTTTGAACACGCTGTTGGAAAAGGGATTCGACGGCATCAACATCGGCTATCGTGTGTTCTTCGATCCGGGCGCCATTAACATTGCTGATCCTTTTCCGGGACTAACGCCGCAGCAAATTCACGACATGTTCTTCGGGCCGCCTGTCAGTCCGCTCGCAGAACTCGACAATCACATTCGCACGCCGTACGTGGAATACGCTTCCGGTGGCTTCCAGTGGTCCTTTGCGCCGAAGTGGGTGCTGGCCATGACAGGCGTACACATGCTCGGCGTCCGGGGCTTCATCAGCCGGAATATAAATGTCGATCCGGATTTCAATACAGCGACCCCCGGCGCTCCGCTATGTCAGATGTTTGGCTCCGCGGTCTGCTCGCAATTCGGCGCGGTGCCGTGGACGGCCAACGGCGATCACCTTCATTACAACGCGTTTGTCGTGGAGGTGAAAAAAACGATGAGCCATCGTTTCCTACTCGACGGTTCGTACACACTTTCAAAAGCTGAAGATGAAACAGACGATTCCACCGGAAGTTCGCAGCTGATTTCCAATCCATTTAATGCCAGAGCGGACTATGGTGCGGCACAGACCGACCAGCGCAGCCGCTTCATTTTCAGCGGCGTTTTCGATCCAAGCCACTTGCCGCCTTTCTTCGGCAAAGGCTGGCAGATTTCGTTGATAAGCAGCTTCACCACACCCCTGCCATTTGCCATCACAGAGGCTTCACCAGCGCCCGACGGCAGCACGCCAGTCCGCCCGCCCGGAATTCCACGCAACGCCGGAGCGCGCGGAAACCAAGCGCATCAACTCGCGCTGATCAACGCTTACCGCGCGACCGTGCAAGATCCCAATGGGCCGCCTGGAACTTTCCTGGGACCGCTGGGCCGGCCGATTTTGACCAATTCACTGAATATCCGTTCGACCGATATGCGCCTTTCGAAAGAGTTCGTTTTCGCCGACCGCTTCAAGCTGGAGGCGCGAGCTGAAGTCTTCAACCTCTTCAACTCGGCGAACTTCGTTTCGAACAGCGGAAACGCCGGCGCGGCCGCGTTTGGTTTTTCCGGAGTCAGCGGTACTGCAGAGTCGGATCAGATCGGAATGCCCACCTCGACTGTGGGCGTACTGGCCGACGGCGGCCCCAGAGCGTTTCAGTTCTCAGTAAAGTTTGCGTGGTAGTTCGAACGAAAGTAAATCGCGCACCGGACCGGAATCTAGTGCGGGCGCGAGACCGAGGTCTTCAATGAGCTCCTGGCGGATGGTTGGAATTTTAGCAGTGCTGGTCGCGGCCTCGGTGGCACGCGGCCAGGACCAACCAAAGACATATCAAATCAAATCCGGACCAAAAACGGTCGAGTGGGGATTTTTCGATCCGGCCGTCAAGCCGCTAGTCACCATACGCTCGGGCGACATCGTCGAACTCGATTCCCCGCTGGCAGGTTCGAAGGAAATGGAATCCTTCAGCATGCCCGAGGAGTTGATCCGGCCGGAAATGCGCGTGCTCGAGGCCGGAGTCGACGATCGCAGCCGCTCGTACGGAAATATTTTGGTCGGGCCCGTCGCGATTGAAGGCGCGGAGCCGGGTGACGTGCTCGAGGTGCGCATACTCGAGCTGCGGCTGCCGGACAACTACGCAGTCAATGTATTTCATCCAGGCGGCGGAATTTTACCGGATGATTTTCCATACGCGCGCGCACGCGCCATTCCCCTCGATCGCGACCGAAATGTTGCGCTCTTCGCGCCCGGTGTCGAAATTCCGCTGCAGCCATTTTTCGGCACCATGGGAGTGGCGCCTGCCCCCTCCGTCGGTAGAATCGGAGACGGGCCGCCGGGGTACTACGCCGGAAATCTCGACAACAAGCATTTAGTCGCGGGAACAACGCTTTTCATTCCCGTGCAGACCAAGCTGGCCCTTTTTTCCGCCGGCGATGGCCATGCCGGCCAAGGCGATGGCGAAGTGGACGGCACGGCGATCGAAGTAGCACTGTGGGGAAAATTTCAATTTTTCGTGCGCAAAGATTTGAAATTCAAATGGCCGCGAGCCGAAACGCCCGACTACTACATGACCATGGGCTTCGATCCGGATCTGAACAAAGCGGCGCAAATGGCCGTGCGCGAAATGGTTGCGTATCTCGTCACGCAGCGTCACTTGAGCCCCGATGACGCCTACATGCTTTGCAGCATGGCCGTCGATTTGCAAGTCACCGAGGTAGTCGACGGCACCAAAGAAGTTCAAGCGCTGCTGCCTAAGAAACTTTTCATTCAGAAGTAACGCGCGCCATTTCCTTCGCCCCCAGCTTCGGTGGCGCGAACAGTGGCGTAACTGGACTTCAAGCCAAACCAAGGAGAACACATGAAAAAGTTCGCCGTGCGATCCATACGTTGCGCTCTGCTTTTGCTGCTGCTATCACCCTCTGTCTCGTTTTCGCAAAGCACGCAGACCGGCGAAAAACCAGGGCACATCTTCGTAGTGACCATGTTCAAGATTCCACTCGGCCAAGTTAGCGAGTTCATGAGCTATTGGGAAAAAGTTTTTGTGCCGTTGGAAAAAGTAGACCCTTATCTGGTGAGTTCAGTGGTCATGCGCCACCGAATCGGCCCAACGGATTATTCCGTGATGCTGATCCAGGAATTCAAGGATCTGGCTGCGGTAGAATCCTCGCGCAATCAGGAGGAAGGCCCGCTTTTGCAACGTGCCTCCACCGATCCGCAGGCCGCCGAAACCATGAAGAAGTTCGGTGAATACGTGAACGGCCACACGGACTACGTGATGTTCGGGCCCGATTCCGTCGCCGTGCACAAATAGTCCTGCTTTCTTGCAGCGGCAGCGGGCTCAGTGCCCCGGCGGGCGTCAAAAATGATGCGGCGCATTTTCATTTTGCTGGCATTCACCATCGTCACCGCGAGTTTTCTTCCCGGCGACGACAAGCAATCTGCGCCCGCAGTTGTCTACCAACGCGACGACAATACCTGGTTCGAAGGCGACTGGTCGCACGTCACCGTTTCACAAGACGCCGACTGGGCCGCGTATGCAACGCGAAGCGACGTCCATCTCGTCTCCTTGCGGAACGGCAAAGACGATCCCAGTCGTCTCGGCGCTGGTCTCGCTGAGACCAATGACATCGCTTTCTGCGGTCCCGGCCAACCGGCGCGCCGCGGAAAGCGTGGCTCGCAAGAAGGCTGGCTCCTGCCGGATGGAAACGGCGTTATCGCGTCATCGATCCCCAGCGATGCCGCGCTCACCTGCTCCTCCGACGGCAAATCGATCGCCTACTTCCGCGAATCGAAGCGCGGCGATGGCGTCTTCGTCGGAACTGCGGCCTCCAGTAAAAATTTTCGCTACAAAGGCGAAGTAGCCGGCGTCGCTTTCAATTCCGACAACACTGGAGTCTACGTAGTTTTCGTCGCAGAAGACGGCGCCTCTTCGCTCGTGCTAATCACGCCCGCGGACGGACAAGAGAAGTTGATCGCCGGCGATTTGGACATAAACAACGGCAACAATTCCATCGGAGTTTCGCCCGGCGGCCGTCACATCTATCTAGCACTCGCCAGTCCGGGCGCGCCGGACAACAAGGCGCGCCACGAACCCACTGCCTCGCGCTGGCTCGCAATCTACGAGCTAGACGTCACCAACGGAAAGCGGCGCCCGATCATCCAGTCCGAAGAAGACAACTACGATCCCACCGTCGCGCGCGGTTCAATCTACTGGACGCATTTCATCCGTCACAAAGCTATCGCCGCCTTTCCTGCAAGCGGCGGCGCGGTGCACGAAGTACTCGAAGGCGCGGAATTTCCGCTCTGGAGCCCCGACGGCCGGCGAATCGCGTACATTTTCAATCGCGATAGAATGGCCGACGGCCCGCTGCCAATGGATGACGGAATCATCGCAGTCGACAAGGAAGCGCGCCGCGCGTCAGCGCCATCCGTAATCGTCACGGGCTACCACGAAGATTTCACTCCCGCATTCTCTCCCGATGGCCGCTGGATCGCTTTCCATTCCCATCGTTCGGCCACTCCGGTCCCTTTCTACGAAAGCCCCGGCAGCACCGATGATGTCTACCTACGACTCGCCGCAGATAATTCCGCCCCGGAAATTCGGCTCACGGATTTCGGATGGGAGACAGGTCCAGCTTTCTGGTCGCCAGACGGCGGCAAACTCATGTTCAGCTCGTGGGTCAAGGGCGGCGCTCCCGGTATCGATAAAATCTGGGTGCTCACGCTCGACCCGGCCAGCGGCCGCGTTCTCAGTCGCGATCTTTTCCCGCTGCCGTCGCAGATTCGCAGCGCGCAATGGACTGCCTGGTCGCCCGACGGAAATGAAGTCGCCATCGAAGACAATGAAGGCGGCGAGAAGCGCAGCCTCTGGATCGTCCGCACCGACGGCTCGCAACCACAAAAGCTCGTCGACTATCGAAGCACCACTTACGGCGGACTGGATTGGACGCCGGATGGAAAACACATCGTCTACAGCGGACTAAGTGGCGATCGGATGCAGATTTTTTCCATCGCTCGATCGGGCGGCGCTTCCGAACAACTGACGCACGATTCAGGAAATCTTTTTCATCCCAAAGTTTCGCCTGACGGCCGCTGGATCGCTTGCACACGAATGCTCAAATCGGAGCAAATCCTGCGCCGGCCCTTGTAATGATTGGATGCAGTGTTATTTTGTCGCCCTTTCCGCCGCCAAATAGATGAAAACATGACCTCTCCGGGCAATTCGCGAAATTTTCCGGGCCCTCCTTTCGTACTGAACCCGGCGTCGCGCGAGACTGCTTTTCCATTCACTTTCTTGGACCCAGCGGAACAAGAGGATGTAGTTCAGTATTTTCGGTCCCGGCCCGACTATCATCCGACGCCTCTAAGAACTCTGCGAGGCTATGCCGAGCAGCTAGGCGTCGCCGAAGTTCTCGTGAAAGACGAAACAGCGCGCCTCGGCCTGCCCGCCTTCAAGATTCTAGGCGTTGCTTACGCGGTTCATCGCCTGATCGACCAAGGCATCATTGGCCGCGATTCAGTGCTCGCGTGCGCGACCGCTGGAAATCATGGCCGCGCAGTAGCTCGCGTCGCGCGCCAGAACAATCTGAAAGCAAGAATTTACATTCCAGCAGGTGCCAGCCAATCCCGAGTTCAGGCAATTGCCGCCGAGGGCGCCGAAATCACAATCGTCAATGGCAGCTACGATGATGCAGTCCTCGCAATGGCCCGCGACGCGGAAGCTCATGGATGGCTGGTGATTTCAGATACCGCCTGGCCGGGCTATGAAACCGTCCCGCGCCTGATTATGGCAGGCTACACAATGTTAATGTTCGAAGCCGAGCAAAGCTGGCAAGCACCACCTGATCTCGTGATCGTTCAAGCCGGAGTCGGAGGCCTCGCAGGTTCAGTCACCGGCTGGCTGCTCCAGAAATATGGCGCGGATCGTCCGTCAATCATTTGCTGCGAGCCGCACGAAGCTGCCTGCGTTTTCGTGTCGATCGCCGCCGGCGAGCTGCGCGAATCCACCGGATCGCTCCAAACGATGATGGGCGGACTGAATTGCGCCAAAATTTCCACGGTAGCATGGCCATTGCTCCAGGCTGGCCTCGATGCGTGCGTCAGCGTAAGTGACGACGCCGCGATTGACGCCGTACGCAAACTCGCGTATCCGTTTCCCGGCGATCCGCGCATCTTGGCCGGCGAATCCGGAGCGTGCGGAGTCGCCGCGTTATCATGGCTATTCTTGCACCCCGAATCCGAGCCTCTGCGCGAATCACTAAAGTTGAATCGCCAAAGCCGCGTCCTCGCAATCATCACCGAGGGAATCCATCAATCGGAGGGCGCAAGAGTTTAGTCTCGCGCGCTTCAAATACTTCATGATCAAATCGTTTCAACTATGACGGCCGCATCGAACAAGGAGACATAAATGCGCGCAAAGCTTCTAATCCTATTTTTCTTCTTTGCCACCTCCGCTGCCGCCCAAACCATTGCCATCCGCGCCGGCCATCTCGTAAATCCGGCAAACGGAACGGTCACAGAGCCCCAAGTAATCCTCATCAAAGATGGAAAAATCCAGGAAATCGGCGCTGACCTCAAAGTCCCAGGCGATGCGCAGTTAATTGATCTCTCCAATGAGTGGATTTCTCCCGGGCTGATGGATGCGCACACTCATCTCGCGCTTACAGCCATGCCCGGCGGGGCACCCTTCGAATCTTTTTACTTAAAGGAAAGCACCGCATTTCGGGGCTTTCGAGCGCTCAAGAACGCGCAGGATCTCGTTCACGCCGGATTTACAACGGTTCGCGACGTTGGCAACGACGCGAACTATGCCGTCGAGGACCTTCGTCGCGCCATCACAATGGGATGGTTCGACGGACCGACCATCCTCAGCTCCGGGAAAATAATCACTCCGTTTGGCGGCCAATCCAACGCCATTCCCGCGGAACAAGGCCCCTTCTGGCGTTTCGAATATATCGACGCAGATAATCCAGACGAAATTCGCAAAGCCGTCCGCGAAAATATCTACTACGGCGTCGACGTCATCAAGCTAGTCGCCGACAACAATCCCTATTTTTACTCGCTCGACGAAATCCGCGCAGCCGTCGACGAAGCCCACAAGGCCGGACGCTCAGTCGCCGTGCACGTGATCGGCGGAGACGCGGCCACCAACGTCATCGAAGCCGGCGTCGATTCACTCGAACACGGCTTCTACCTCACCGACGCCCAATTGCAGCGCATGAAAGACAAAAATATCTTCCTCGTGGGCACCGACATGCCCAAGTCGCATCTGCAAGCCCTCGGCGGCGCCGGCGCCAGCGCCGATCCGCCCGATATTCTCGCGGCCAAGATCATCGACCGCCTACAGCGCGCCCGCCGCATCGGAGTGAAGATGGCCTTCGGCACCGATTCCATTCTCGAGACGCCCAACCGCAAGCGCCCGGATTTGATGCTCGACTACCTCGCAGTCTGGCGCGAAGCGGGAGTCCCACCGGCCGAAATCCTCCGCTGCATGACCACCAATGCCGCCGAACTCCTGCGAGTCGACCGCGTCCGCGGCACAATCGCCGCCGGGTTCGCAGCAGACATCGTCGCCATGCCCGAGAATCCCCTGGCGAACATCGAAGCTCTCCGGAATATCAATTTTGTAATGAAAGATGGCAAAGTCATCGCACGCCCGAATTGACTTTGTTCCGCGCTCCAAGGAATTCCACTGTACGGTACCGTACAGTGTTCACTGTATTGTGCCCATTTGTAATGCTGGTAGCTTCCCGTATAGCACTCGCTTTAGCGGCTCTCCGTGATACTGCCGGGCTTCGCCGGCGACAAATCACTCTGACTGCCATCGCTGAATTACTGACCGCTGAGGTGTGTCTATAGCAAGGAGGCCGCTTATGGCATCGATCGCAAGAATTCTCATCGCCGACGATTCCGATGATTTACGACGCGCCTTGCGGAACGTTCTTGAGACCCAATCTCACTACACCGTTTCCGGAAAAGCCTCGAGCGGCGCGGAAGCGGTAAAAAAAGCGCGCGAACTTGCGCCTGACCTGATTATTTTAGATCTACAAATGCCCGACATGGACGGCTTCGAGGCAGCCCGTCAGATCTTCAAATTTGCTCCATCCATGCGTATTTTGATGTTCTCTTTATATTTCTCCACGCAACATCTACAGGAAGCTCACAAAATTGGAATTCGCGGCTTCATTCAAAAAGGCTCCAGCTTTGGAACGCTGCTAACCGGAGTCCAAACGGTTCTGGCTGGAGAGGAGTTTTTTCTGGCGAAGAGCAACGACTCAATTTCTTAGGACCCTTAGTTCGCGGCGCCTCGATCTCCCGCATCGCTTCACTTTCTTGTTCCAGGACCAAGTCCCATCCCCACCCGATTGCCCCGATTGCGTTGACACCTCCCCATAATCGGTTTATATATTTCAAACGTTTCTGCACTCTCCACAGGGATGTTCGCTGGAGGAGGCATGCCGAAGAAATGCCGCGGGATGGCCGGGACACATGCGTTCTTGCTCAATTTATATTCGCGCCCTGCCTGAACCCTCTTGCACGTTCGCGTCTTCGAGCCAGCCGTCCAGTTCTTTCCGGCCATCAAGTGGAAACCGTTTTGCCGCATCGCTGCTATTTTTCTGTGCTATTCGGAGGTGAGTTGTGAAGACATTAGCCATTCTGGCCGCGTTGATCGCCATCTCTTTCGCGACGCCCGCGCAGCAATTGACGCCGGATCAGAAGCGCACCCTGGAACTGAAGCCAGGCGTAGTTCTCGTCGTGGTCGAATACACCGTGACCTGGAAGCTGTTGCAGCCCGTGCAGATTTCGTATCGCGAAACGGGCACCGGCTTCATCTACCGGCCCGACGGCTACATCATCACTAACGGCCACGTAGTCGCCGATGCCCATCTGAAGGATCCCGACGCTCGCGCGGCTTTTGATGCCCGCGCACGCAAGGAATTTCAAGACGCTCTGGACGACGGAACGATCATCGCGAAAGTGGAAGAGCAGTACGGCAAACGATTGACCGAAAAACAGAAGGAGGTGGTGCGCGAGAAGCTGAAGCCCGACATTTCCTTCACCACTCCGACCCTCGATGTCTATCTGGCCAACGGCAAATCCTATACCGCTAAAATTCTGCAATGGGACAATCCCATCGGCCAGGGAAAAGATGTCTCCGTTCTTAAAATTGCCGGAACCGACCTGCCCACCGTTCCGCTGGGAGATTCCGACAAGGTCAATATTCAAGATCCCGTGATGGTAATTGGTTTCCCTGGAGTCGCTTCGAAATGGGGTCGCAATAGTCTGATCAGCAACGAATCGAATTTCGACGCCAGCGCCACCAACGGCCATATCTCCGCAATCAAGAAAAGCAATATCGATACGCCGCTATTTCAATCCGACGCTTCCATCACCCACGGCAACAGCGGCGGACCCGTATTCAACCAGGAAGGCAAAGTAATCGGCATCGCCACCGCCGGCGCGGACACCACGCAGGGATTCAACTGGTTTGTGCCCATCAACACGGCGATGGAATTCGTCCGCGAAGCGGGCGCCACGCCGGAAACCGGCCCGTTCAATCCGATCTGGGCGCACGCGCTCGACCTGTACGACACCGGCAAATGCAAGGCTGCAATTCCGGAATTCGACACCACTCTAGAGATGATGCCGGGTTTGCCCGACGCAGCGCAGTTCCGCAACATGGCCGCAAAGTGCTGGGAGAGCAAAAGTGGCTTCCAGCAATTCATGGAAACTTCCGCGTGGGCCGTTTACGCTGCGATCGGAGTGGTGATCCTCGCGCTCGTGGCAATTGTGCTGATCTCGCGGAGGTCGTCCGGCGCGTCTGTGGCCGTCGCGGTTCCCGCCGGAGCCTCGGCGCACGTGCGCGTCGATGTTGCCGCGCCAGGAGGAGTGCTGCCGGCGCAGGCGCAAGGGCAGAGTTTTGGAAACATTCAAGCCACAGCCGGTGAACTTTCCGGAAAAACATTTAAAGTTACAAAAGAGGGCCTGCTGATAGGCCGGTCGCCGAAGTGCCAGGTGGTGCTCACAGATGATACGGTCTCGAGCGAACATGCCTGGATCGTTCCGACCGGCAATGAAGTGGTGGTGATCGACAAAGGCTCTTCGAATGGAACGTATGTGAACTCCGTGGATTCGCCCAAAGTCAGCAAAATCGGACTGCGGAATGGCGACAGAATCTTTTTGGGCAAGAAGGGCACAGTCGTTTTCACCTACTTCACTTCGTAACAAAGTTTCGGCCAAGGGAGAGTGCAATGGCGAAATTCTGCGCTAAAGGTCATCAGATGGAAGATTCTTGGGACACCTGCCCGACGTGCCAGACCACCGGCTATCGAGTCGCGTCGAACGCAGGCACGGCCAAGACCCGCCTCGAATCTGAGCCTACAAAAGATTTGCCAGGCGCGGCGCGACGCACGGTGCTGATCTCCGATAAACGCAAAGCCAACGTCGTCGGCTGGTTCGTGGCCATGAGCGGCGAGCAAAAGGGCGAAGACTTCCGCCTGCACGAAGGAAAAAACACGGTGGGATCGGCGGCCGATTCGCAAATCGTCATTCGCGATTCCACGGTATCCGGACAACATGCCAGCGTGCGATTCGAGGACGGAAAATTCACCGTCACGGACTTGGATTCTTCGAACGGCACCTTCCTCAACGACAAAAAAATCGCGCGCGAGGAACTGAACGACGACGATATGATTCGCTTCGGCGATGTAACCGTAAAATTCAAACGTCTTTAAGGTGACCCGCGCGTCATGAGGATCCGGCCTGGAATTGAGTTGGCGAATTTAACCGATGTTGGCTGCGAACGGACCGAGAACGAGGACAGCTTCTGCTATGCGGAACCGGAGAGCGATGACGAACTGCTCGCGCGCGGCCGTCTAGTCGTGATCGCCGACGGCATGGGCGGCCAGGAAGGCGGGCAAATCGCCAGCGGAATCGCGGTCGATACGGTGCGCGAGGCTTTTTTGACCGGCCCGGCCGGCGATCCAGCCGCGGCGCTCGAAGCCGCCTATCAATCGGCGCATTTCGCCATTCAGAATTACGCACGCGAGCATCCGGAATTGACGGGCATGGGCACCACGTGTACTTCCGCGGTGCTTCATGGCGGACATTTGACCTACGGCCACGTCGGAGATTCGCGCCTCTATCTGTTGCGTAACGGCACCATCGGCCGATTGACGCGCGACCAAAGCTACGTGCAGCACATGGTGGAAATCGGAGTGATCAGCGCGGAGGAAGCCGCTACGCATCCCTCGAGAAACATCCTCACCTCAGCACTCGGCGCGGCAACAACAGTGGAAGCCGATTTCGCCGAAGCGCCCATTCGCCTGGAATCCAGCGACCTCTTGCTCTTCTGCACCGACGGTCTTCATGGACTCGTCAGCGATGACGAAATGCTGGCCGTCGCCACTGAAAATTCCCCGCGCGAGGCCTGCGTGAAATTAGTCGATCTCGCAAAATCGCGCGGTGGACCCGACAACATCACGATTCAGATTGTGCGAATCGAAGGAGCCCCGGTGGCATATAGCGAAGACGCGGCAGGCACCGGGAGTTAGGTAAGCAAAACATGATTGGAATGGAGATCGGCAGCTACCGCATTCTGGAAAAGATCGGCGAAGGCGGCATGGGTGTCGTCTACAAAGCCGTCGACACCGGCCTCGACCGCTTCGTAGCCATGAAGGTCCTCAATCCCGATCTCTCCAAAAATCCAGAACTGGTTTCGCGTTTTCGCGCGGAAGCCAAAGCCCAGGCCAATCTCAATCACACCAATCTCGCCACCCTCTACGCTTTCCTGGTTCACAGCGACGGCACCGCCGTAATGGTCATGGAATTCGTGGAAGGCGAAACTTTCGCGCAAATGATTCGCCGCCGCGGGCCCATCCCCGAACAGGAAGCCGTTCCTCTTTTCCGGCAGGCGCTCCTTGGCATCGGCTACGCTCATCGCGCCGGCATCCTCCACCGCGACATCAAGCCCAGCAACTTAATGCTCAACAAAAACGGCCTAGTCAAAGTAATGGACTTCGGCATCGCCAAAGTTATGGGCGTGCAAGGCATGACGCGCACCGGCACGCAGCTCGGCACGCTCGCCTACATGTCGCCGGAACAAATCCAGAATCGCAACGTTGACATCCGCTCGGACATCTACGAACTGGGCATCACGCTTTACGAAATGCTGACCGGCCATTTGCCATTCGAAGCCGACAGCGAATTTCAAATCATGCACGACCACGTCTACAAGGCCCCGCCTCCTCCGTGCACTTATTATCCCTACATCGGCAAAGGCATCGAGCAGGTCGTCCTCAAGTCCATCGAGAAAAATTCCGATCTGCGCTACCAGACGGTCGAGCAATTCGGCGCCGCGCTCGAGCATCCCGATTTAATGGAACCCATGCCGGCAATTTCCCCGGGAGATGACGTCACGGCTCCACGAAGCGCGCTGCAACAACCTCCGCCGCGCCCGTCGCCGCCTTCCAGTCCGGCCGCGCCCGCAGCTCCGCGCACCCCTGCTTCAGTGGCGCCGCCGGTATCTTCCGTTGCGCGGCCCGTTTCGACGCCACCATCGGCGCCGGTATCTGCAAATGTTCCACCGGCGTATGGCGGCGCCGGCATGGGCGCGACGCGTATTGAATCGCCGACCATCGTTCAACCGCCAACGCCGATGCAATCGGCAGCGGCACATCCGGCAACGGCACATCCGGCAACGGCGGGAACAACCTCGCCTGCGCCGGGCGGTTCCACAAAGAAGTTGATCATCGCCGGCGTGTGCGTCCTGGTCCTCGTGCTAATCGGAGTCGCGGCGTATCAAGCGTTCGGCCCGGTTGCGAATCGCGGCGGCGGCTCGCACTCCGTCGGCGCACAAGCCACTCCTCCCGCTGCTTCCGTGCCCGACGCCGCTCCCGCCGAAGCCACAAACCACGTCGGCGACGACTCTCCCAACGCCGGCGTAAACACGATTCCCGACGGCGCCGAAAAGCCAGACCGCAATTCCAGCGCGCCGCAGCCGCAGCCGCAGCCGCGAGCGAAAGCCCCAGCCGCCGGAGCGGATCAGGGCCAACTCCTCTGGCAGAAAGCCCAAGCCGCTTTCGCGCAAGGACATTATTTCGAGCCCGTGAATGATTCCGCGCTGCACTGGGCCATTCTTTCGCGCCGAGCCGGAAATCCGGGCGGCAAAGCCCTGGAAGTCCAGATCGACGAAGTCTACAAAGCACGCGTCGCCGAGTATTACAAACAACGAAACTACCCCGCCGCTCTAGCGCTCATCAACGAAATGCTGAAATTTTATCCCGGAAACACCAGCCTGCTCGCCGACCAAAAACGAATCCAAGCCGCCGCAAATTCCGCCGCCAAAAAGTAGCACACATCAAACCTGACCTGACCTAGCCGGATGCCCTCCGCCTATGCGGACCGTAGTTGCGCGTCGGGTTCTTGACCTTCCCGCTCCGTAAATGCAGCTCAAGTCCTTCCCGCAACACCCGAAAGCCCCGAAGCCGTTCGCTTTTCCAGTAGCACAGGCACTCCTTCCTGTGTCCGCCGAAAGCTACAACCTGCCCACGAACAACCTCGCAAATTGCTCAGAAACGCTCATCTGCAGGTACCCGGGGTGTGTCCCGATTGTTTTGGCGCCCGTCTTTTGAATTCAATGACTTAGGCCCGGCAACAATATTTTGGTGTCCCGATTGTTTGTGCGCTGGCTCCTTTGTTCGCGGGGCGCTGGCCGGCCGTGTGCGGCGACGACGCAGGAGTTTCTGCCGAAGAGTTTTGTTGCTCCTGCGGAGCGGGCCGCGCGGTTATTGTGAGGGTAGGTTGAGGTATAGGCAATGGTACGGTCGGGCTAGAACTAAATGTGAAGGTTGGGATAGATGCACAGGAATGCGGTGAAGCGTGGGCGGGTGCGTCCCCGAATCCGGAAAGAGAGAAAGATCAAAGACGCAGTCGAAGGAAAGGCCGAACCCCCGACCTTTCCAGAAACCGGGAAGAGACGGATACCCGAAACCAAAGACCGGAGAATGGCTGCGCCACCCGCCAATCCATTCGGCCCGCCTGCGGGCGTTACCTCGGTCTGACATTTCGGTCACTGCATCGTAGGCATGGCTGCCGGCGAATGGTCGAGGCTTCCACTACCGGTCTTGCGCGGCAAGATCACGTAGTATGAATATCCAGTGTTTATGCAGGACGCTTCTTCAGTCATATTTAAGACCGGAAAATCAAAACCTGCTTTGCGAAGGATTTCGATGTTGGATAAAGAAAGCTCATTTCCGCATTTTTGAAGCGCACCGGTTGTCTTTATCCACTCTGAATAGGATCGCGCTGCAAGCGCGCTCAGATCAATTTCAGTGAACAAATCTCCTCGGACTTTTGCGAGCTCTGCGGCGGAACAACACCCTGGTGGCAGACGATTGATAAAGGCCAGCGCTCGCCATGGTCCGCCGCCCACTTGCAACCAGCGTTCAATGATCTTCCACACCGAAGCGGCCTCCAATGGATGTTCTTCGGAAAAGCGCTCCACCGCCGCAGTTGCGAGCCCAGCGCTTAACGCGGCCTCACTCCACGCGGGATTATCCTCAACCGCAACGGCTCGAGCCTTCATGAGGTTCGCTCCGGCGGCATCAAGCTGCAATGAGAGATAGGAGCGGTCCCGCCCATCCTTGTTGCACGTTTTCGTCGCAGCCTTGATCTCAACTAGCGCCAGGTCCGCTCGCCTTTTGTCGGTCATATCACCGGTGAAGTGTGGCCCAGGGTAAACAACCTTCTGAACGTCCCCGCAGCAGTGGAGCAGGAACAATACCCTTTCTTCGTGATATTCCGCACAGGTTTGCTGGAGCCTGGACGCTGACTGCACCGCCAACATGCCGGGGCCGAGGATCATCGGCAGGACTAGCATCACAACCTTAGAAGCAATACCAAGTGACCGACTATTGAGCTGGCGCACCGACAGGCCCTCCTTGGTTGCTCTCCGTCAAACCATATCTCGGGTCAGGCGGGTGGCGCACCATTTTCCCTTCAGCGCATTCTCCGCTCGAATCACCGGCTGCATTTTGAGGGATGATAACACCGGCGATGTTGACGGAGCAGTACAGAATTTGACTTGGTTTTTGACTGGGATTTTTGGGGTGGGTGCCCCTCGATAAGAACGAAGGCGTTGTCAAGCCACACGTATCGTGTGCAGTGTTTTTGCACCGCGTGGTTGCCAGAGAGTTGGAGGACAAAGAACTCTGGAAATCTCACGGTCAATCACTTCTCGGCGAAACCGTTCCACCAACCATCGATACGGTCTAAAACTTCGACCATGATTCTTCTATCCGAATCCCCCGATTCCGCATCGGGGGACGAGAGCGCCCAATCAATCCTTCGGTCTAGCTCGCGCTGACCACGGGCACCCGCGGGCTGCTCTCGACACGAACGATCTCCGGATACCGCTTTTGCGTCCGCAGCATCCAGTAGAGTCGAATCGCCAACTTCCTCGCCGCCGCCACCTTCGCCACTCCGCTCGGCTTGCTGTGGCGGCGATGCAAATACTCGTTTCGCAATCCCGGATCGCAGCGCACCGCAACTTGCGCCGCTTCCACCAGCAGCATTCTCATAAACCGGTTCCCCTGCTTGCTGATCGATCCGAGCCGCTGATGTCCGCCCGAACTGTACTCTCGCGGAATCAGCCCCAAATAACTGGCCACCTGCTTGCCCCGGGGAAAACGCCGCACATCTCCCATGGTCAGCACGAAAGCCAGTGAGGTCACCGGGCCCACGCCGGGCTGGCTCATCAGCAGCCGCGCATTTTCATTTTTCTCCGCCGCTGCTTTCACCGCCAGATCCAACGACGCCACTTGCCCATCAAACATCGCCAGCAACTTCAACAGATCTTCCCGCCGCCGATCGGCCCACGGCTGCAGCGGAAGCTCGCGCAGCGCCTGCTGTCCCGCGGCGCTCCACAATCGCCGCTTCTTCTGCATTCCCCGGTTCATCGCCAGATGCTGCAGTCCGTTCTTCACCTGCGCACGCAAGCGCACCAGCTTGTGCCGGTGAATCAACAACTGCCGCGCGTCCCGCTCCTCGCTCGAAGGCGTCCAGATCCGCGGAAAGCGCTTCTCGCACAGCAACCGCAACAGCAGCGCGGCATCCCGCCGGTCATGCTTCTGCTGCCGCACCTCGCTCGCGCGAATCTTCGCCGCATCTCCGATCCACACTTCGTGCCCCAACTTCTCCACCAGCTCCACGAACCACTGGCAATTCCCCGTCGACTCCATGCCGATTAACGCCGGCGCTGCAAACCGCCGGTAAAACTTCTCCACTTCTCCCGGCGCATGCACCACCTCGGCCTCCTCGGTCACCCCGGTCTCGCTATCCAACCAACAAACCTGTTGCCAACTGGGATGGAAATCGCATCCAATAAGAATCATCGAGGGCTCCTTTCTTCCCAGTTTCTTCGTCCTCCAAACCGAGAATATTGGATTACGATGGGAGCCTTCGTTCTTATCCAATCAATCCTCAGGTTTATCGAGGGTGGGGCTTTTCGGCCTTGTTTACGGACTTGATGTTGGGATTCGTTTCATTGCAGTTTGAGTCTGAATGGGTTTGCGGGTTGGGATTGCGGGTGATTCGGTGATACGTACGGAAAGCAGAGCCGACGGCAAAGACGGAAGATTAATTCGAGTACGGGGCCGAAAAGTCCACCCTTCCCGTGAGCCAACACCGGGAGGGATGGGGCACCCAGTTCTACACCTTCGGAAAAAACTGGAGTCAAAGACTAAGTCAACGACGGGGCCGAAAAGCCCCACCCTTCCCGTACACCAACACCGGGAAGGATTGATTGGATAAGAACGAAGGCTCCCATCGTAATCCAATATTCTCGGTTTGGAGGACGAAGAAACTGGGAAGAAAGGAGCCCTCGATGATTCTTATTGGATGCGATTTCCATCCCAGTTGGCAACAGGTTTGTTGGTTGGATAGCGAGACCGGGGTGACCGAGGAGGCCGAGGTGGTGCATGCGCCGGGAGAAGTGGAGAAGTTTTACCGGCGGTTTGCAGCGCCGGCGTTAATCGGCATGGAGTCGACGGGGAATTGCCAGTGGTTCGTGGAGCTGGTGGAGAAGTTGGGGCACGAAGTGTGGATCGGAGATGCGGCGAAGATTCGCGCGAGCGAGGTGCGGCAGCAGAAGCATGACCGGCGGGATGCCGCGCTGCTGTTGCGGTTGCTGTGCGAGAAGCGCTTTCCGCGGATCTGGACGCCTTCGAGCGAGGAGCGGGACGCGCGGCAGTTGTTGATTCACCGGCACAAGCTGGTGCGCTTGCGTGCGCAGGTGAAGAACGGACTGCAGCATCTGGCGATGAACCGGGGAATGCAGAAGAAGCGGCGATTGTGGAGCGCCGCGGGACAGCAGGCGCTGCGCGAGCTTCCGCTGCAGCCGTGGGCCGATCGGCGGCGGGAAGATCTGTTGAAGTTGCTGGCGATGTTTGATGGGCAAGTGGCGTCGTTGGATCTGGCGGTGAAAGCAGCGGCGGAGAAAAATGAAAATGCGCGGCTGCTGATGAGCCAGCCCGGCGTGGGCCCGGTGACCTCACTGGCTTTCGTGCTGACCATGGGAGATGTGCGGCGTTTTCCCCGGGGCAAGCAGGTGGCCAGTTATTTGGGGCTGATTCCGCGAGAGTACAGTTCGGGCGGACATCAGCGGCTCGGATCGATCAGCAAGCAGGGGAACCGGTTTATGAGAATGCTGCTGGTGGAAGCGGCGCAAGTTGCGGTGCGCTGCGATCCGGGATTGCGAAACGAGTATTTGCATCGCCGCCACAGCAAGCCGAGCGGAGTGGCGAAGGTGGCGGCGGCGAGGAAGTTGGCGATTCGACTCTACTGGATGCTGCGGACGCAAAAGCGGTATCCGGAGATCGTTCGTGTCGAGAGCAGCCCGCGGGTGCCCGTGGTCAGCGCGAGCTAGACCGAAGGATTGATTGGGCGCTCTCGTCCCCCGATGCGGAATCGGGGGATTCGGATAGAAGAATCATGGTCGAAGTTTTAGACCGTATCGATGGTTGGTGGAACGGTTTCGCCGAGAAGTGATTGACCGTGAGATTTCCAGAGTTCTTTGTCCTCCAACTCTCTGGCAACCACGCGGTGCAAAAACACTGCACACGATACGTGTGGCTTGACAACGCCTTCGTTCTTATCGAGGGGCACCCAGTTCTACACCTTCGGAAAAAACTGGAGTCAAAGACTAAATCAACGACGGGGCCGAAAAGCCGCGCTGGGGTTCGCGCGTGAGGACGCCAGCGGCGGGCGTCGCGGGAGGGCGAACCCGGCCCTCCCCTACGAAAAACGGCCACGTCAAATGCCGGGGGGAATTCGGTTCTACGTTGATTCCCTGCCGCACATCGGGCTATGCTCCGTTCGTTCTTTGCTTACGCGAGGAGAGGTCGATGAGGAATTATTTTGGGGATTCAAGATTTAGAGATTTTGCGGGACGCCGCTGCCTGCTTTTGGCAGTCCTGCTGATCGCGGCCGGTCCGCTGTTCGCGTCGACGCAAAACTTCAGCGTTCCTGACGATGTGGCGCTGCGCATTCGGCTGGATGATACGCTGACCAGCGTCGACTCGGAGGTGGGCGATCCGTTCAGCGCGACGGTGGTCGACAAGGGCGATTACCAGGGCGCGCGCGTTTACGGCCACATCACGAACATTGATATGTCCGGCCGAGTGGAAGGGCATACCAGCATGATGCTGCAGTTCGATCGCCTGGTTATGTCTGACGGCCGCCGCGCGTCGATTCACGCCGAAATTATCGAGCTGTATCATGCACCGTCCGGCGAAAAAGTGGACGTCGAAGGCGCCATCGAATCGGGCGGGCGAGGACGAACCACCGCGGTGCACACAATCCTTGGGGCGGGCGCCGGCGCACTGCTTGGCGGAATTTTCGGCGGCGGAAAAGGCGCGGGCATCGGCTCGATCATTGGCGGCGCAGGCGGCTTGGGAACCACTGCGTTCATTGGCCGTCAAAAGATCACGCTCAGCAGCGGCCTGGAGATGCTAATCCGCATCACCGGCCGCTGAGTGAATCCGCGAAAGATCAACTGCTTCGAATCGTCCGGCTTGCCTGCTGCAGCGCAACCGCGAGTTCCTGGACGCCGCGCCGGATTTCGCGAGCGTCCACAGCCGCGAAACCCAGTTGCAATCCTTCTCGGGCGATCCTGCCGCTGCTGTAGCGGCTCAGCGGAAATACTTCCACGCCGCGAGCCGCCGCCGCTCGGGTGGCCGATTCGCCGTCAATCCCTTCGCGCAACCATCCGACAGTCTGCAGCCCGGCTTCGATTTCGGAAATCTCCAACAAGCCCGCTAATTTTTCCCGCGCCGCGCGCAACAGCACTGACAATCGCTCGGCATATACTTCCCTCATCCGCCGCAAGTGCCGGCCGAAGTGCCCCTCGGCGATGAAATCGCAAAGCACTGCTTGTTCCAGCACTGGCGCGTGCCGCGTCGTCAAAGAAATTGCGGCCGCGAAACAATCAGCCAGGCTCGACGGAATCACCAAATAGCCCAACCGCAGCGATGGAAACAAAACTTTGCTGAAACTTCCGGCGAAGATCACCAGTCCAGCGCGATCGAATCCCTGCAACGACGGAATGGGAGGTCCGGAATACCGATATTCGCTGTCATAGTCGTCTTCGAAAATCATCGCGCCGGACTTTCGCGCACACTGCAATAATTCGAGCCTGCGCGCCAAGCTCATCGTGGTTCCGAGCGGAAACTGGTGGCCCGGCGTGATGTATATCAGCCGCGAGCCACGCAGGATCTCGCCGCGAACTTTCATCCCTTCGGCGTCCAGACGCACCGCGGACACTTTTGCTCCCACTGCTTCGAATACCATTCGTGCCCCGACATATCCCGGATCTTCCATGCATACGCGATCCCCCGAATTCAAAAGAACTCGTGCAGTGAGATCGAGTGCTTCCTGCACGCCGGAGACGATTGCAATTTGTTCGGCCTCGCATCTCACGCCGCGGGAAGTGTTGAGGTAGTTGGCAATGGCCTCTCGCAGTGGAGCGAATCCCAGCGGATCGCATCCGAGCAGAAGTTGCATGGACGTACGCCGCAATCGGCGAGCGGTAATCTGCGTCCACAAGGCCGTCGGAAATAGATTTAGCGCCGGGAGATTGGCGCGAAAAGCGCGGCTGGGCCGAATTTCAAAGCCCGTAAACAATTTCGCCCGCCGCGCGTAAAACGAAAGGCGCGGCTTTTTGGCTCGCTGCGGCGAAGATCGCGGGCCAGCGGTGCGCGCGACTTGCAGCAATGCCTCCGGCAAGATGCTGCTGACATAAGTGCCTGATCCGGCGGTGCCGCGCAGGTAGCCCTCCGACTTCAAAAGCTCGAATGCGCTCACGATGGTTCCGCGCGACAATCCGTATTGGCGCGCAAGGTCTCGCGTCGCAGGCAGCCGCGCGCCGGATCGCAGCCGGCGCTCCAGAATTTCCGCGCGCAGCGACGAGTACAGCCACCGGTAGGCGGAAGTTCCCGCCCCCCGCGGCGGCAGCGCCAAATCAAAGTGAGCCGCTCGTTTCATCCTAAAAGTGGTACACCGCAAATGTTGTAAATGGACCTTTGTGATTGGTCCACTTTAATCTAACCTGCCGTTCGAGGGAAGCCAACATGAAAGCAGCACGAATCCGAATGTGGGCCGGCGGCGCGATACTGATCATGATCTTCGCGAGCACGCGGGCCGGGGCGCGTATGGTCGACGCACATGCAGCGTCCAGGTCCAAGATGACCCAGGAAAAAATCGAGCGCGCGCGGGTCGCCTTCGAACACGAGTTGCCGCGTCTCAATGGCGACAAACTCAACATCACCATCGTCGAAGTCAATTATGGCCCGGGCGAATCCTCCGAGCCTCACAGCCACCCGTGCCCCGTAATCGGTTATGTGCTCGAAGGAACGCTCCGCACGCAAGTGAAAGGCGAGCCCGAAGCCATTTACAAAGCCGGCGAGAGCTTCTACGAAGCGCCCAACGGCGTCCATTTGGTCTCCGCCAACGCCAGCGACAAAGAGAGAGCCAGATTGCTCGCCTATTTTATTTGCGACCAACATGCGCCGCTCAGCACCACCGCCCCAGAAAACAAAGCGACGGAGGAAAAATAATCATGAACGACGCACCGCTCGTCGCATCCGAGCCCATTCCAAATCACGCAACCCAATTGCCACGCGCCAAAACTTTGGAACGCATGGGAATTCTTTACGCGCGCTTCGCTCTCGGCGCTGCATTTCTTTCCGGAATCGCCGATCGTTTCGGTCTCTACCGCGGCGGCAACATCGGATACGGAAACTTCGACGGCTTTGTGCAATACACCGCCAAAGTAAATTCCTTCATGCCCGCGTCCACCATTCCCTTTCTCGCCTGGGCCGCGACCGCCGCCGAATTATTCCTGGGCATCGCGCTGATTCTCGGCATCTGGCCGCGCTGGGTGGCCATCGGCAGCTCCATCTTGCTCGTCCTTTTCGGCGTCGCTATGGCCATTTCTTTCGGAATTAAATCGCCGATGGACTATTCCGTTTTTTCCGCATCCGCCGGTGCGCTGTTGCTGGCTTCGTACGAGACCCGCAAATCTGGAGCAAAATCATGAGCAATTCTCTAGGAGGCAATATGAACCGCGTAACTCGATTTACTCTGGCAATCGCTGCTGCTCTGGCAATGTTGTTCGTCTCAAGCTTGGCTGTCCGTGCCAATGACGACCGCGCCGAACTTCTCAAAGCGCGCGAGGCCGTTTGGCGCGCCTGGTTCGACAACGACGCGAAAACTCTCGAAGCGATGGTCCCGCCGGACACAATCGTGATCGGTTCCGGCCAGGAAGTATGGAGACATCAGGCGGACATCCTGCAATCGGCCGCACGATTTCAGGCCAGCGGCGGAAAGCTGATCCGCCTGGAATTTCCGCGCACCGAAATTCAACGGTTCGGAGATGTCGCCATTTTCTACAGTCAATATCTCTACGAAACCGAAGAAGGCGGCAAGCGCGAAGTCACTTCCGGGCGCGTCACCGAAATTTTCGTGCTACGAAATGGGAAGTGGACCAATCCAGGCTGGCACACCGACACCGAAAAATGACCGCTCTCGATTTGCCGTCGTAGAGACGGGTCCGCCTAGGCGGAGGCCCGGTGTGGCCTTGGGTTTTCGCCTGGGATTTGTTGGTCGCAAAATTCAACATTAATTCTGCGGCGCCGGCAAATTGCTCGCCGGCGCCGCATATATTTTGATCCAGTGATTGCGAATTTTCATTTTCACTTGCTTGCCGGCCACGTTCGAAACAATTACGTCCGACTCCTGCACTTGCATGTGGCAATCGATGCAATTCCTGGCGATATCCGCGCCGAGTTTCGGATAAAGCCCGCAACTCTCCACCTTATGGCAGCCCAGGCAGCGATCCGAATACGCAGCCGCAGCGCGCTCCGGCGCGTGAACGTCGTGGCAAGTGATGCAACTCATGTTCGCCGAGCTGCGATAACACCTGCTGCGTTCCAGCAGCGCCACCTGATTCCCATGCACGTCTAATTTGGCGTCGGGAGCCGGGACTACGAGCGTCAAATAATCTGCAAGAGCCCTTCCCGGAACAAAAGAGAAGGCCGGAGCGCGCGGTTCGCCCAAGCCGCCATGGCACTCCGCGCAGACATCGACCTGCCGCTCGCGCGAAAGACTTTTCGGATTCGTGATGGCAAAATCGCCGGTCATAATTTTGCCCGCTGAAATCGCATGCGGCGAATTCTGTGGATGAGCCGCCCGCGCCTTTTCCAATTCCACGTGTTGACGGCCCGCACCGTGGCACTGCTCGCAAGTAATTCCCAGGATGAAGCCGGCCCTTTGGTAGCGATTTTCAGGCGGCTCCGATGGAATCGACGCGATATATCCGGCATGACACTCGAAACAACGCGGATCAATCGGCCGCGTAAAATCGGCGGTGCCATCCGTGTACCCCGGGCTGTTCACCCATTCGCCCAACGGAGTCCAGTAAGAAACCGGCAACTGAAATAGCCGGTCTGCTTTCCAATATAAATAGGACTGGCCTCGTTCACCGGAACCGACAACGACGTCCATCGGTTCCGTATGCATCAGCTCATCGGGCGGATTACCGAATACCGCCGATTGAAAAAATTTCCCGTCGCGCATGGTCATCATGAAATGAAGATTCGGATCGGCAGTCCGCAACATGTTCGATGGAGCCGTAAATTTTCCGGAGATCGAACTCTCGCTGGGAAGTTGCGAAGTCAGATGGTGCCCGGTATGAAGATATGTTTCGTCGATGGACGCGTGGCAGGAGCGGCAAGCGGCATCGCCAACATAGTTTGCGCGCGGGGCGTCGTTATCACCACGAGCGTAGGCGGATAAATCGCGGGTGGAAGCGGAAGGCCATGCGATCAACAGCAGTGCCAGCAAAACTGTACCGTTGCAAACTCGGCCGACTGGCACGCAACTTTCTCCCGAACCGCGCACGTTAGCAGATTTACGCTAAGCCATCAATGCGCGAGGTTTTGGTCGCAGCCTCCGCATTTACAAATTTGCTGAGTCCCTCCGGCCTCGCCGCAAATTATTCAGCCGTTCTGCCAAACGGAGTTATGATGTCGTCCTCGTCGCCCGCCATCTACGGCGGTTCGAATCGCTCGCGACACGCTTGACCGCTAAACCAGGCGCTTCTGATGGTCCCTGTTGCGGACCGACAAAACAAAACTGATCTCGCCGGCGCCAAACGAGTGCGGCGCTCCGGCGGCAGCAACACCACGTGGCAGAATCTGATACCGAAGCTGTCTCTCAATTTTCGGCAGAGCGCACCCGCGCCATTGCCGAGTAGGCAGGCCCCGATCTTGCGCAATGAGTTCAAATTGAAAAGGAGAAATAAGAATGTCCGACGAGATCAACAATAGCCGCCGCCGTTTTTTGGGCGCTGCGGCTTTGAGCGTTGCTGCCGCCGAGTTCGGCATGATGACTTCCGCGAAAGCACAGCAGTACGGCGGATCATCCTCGAAAGGTGCGGCTGCGGCTCCCGCAAAGCCGGGCGCGGCGGCCGGCGACACGTCCATTCGCCCGTTTCACGTTAATTTTCCGGACGCGGACCTTGCCGATCTGCATCGGCGCGTCGTGGCGACCAAGTGGCCTGAGCGGGAGTTAGTGGGTGATGCGACGCAGGGAGTGCAGCTCGGCACCACGCAGAAGCTCGCGCAATATTGGGCGAGCAATTTCGACTGGCGAAAGGTGGAGGCGCGGTTGAACGCTTTGCCGCAATTCATCACCAACATCGATGGGCTCGACATCCACTTCATCCACGTGCGTTCGAAACATAAGAACGCTTTGCCGGTGATCGTGACGCACGGGTGGCCCGGATCGATCATCGAGCAACTGAAGATCATCGCGCCGCTCAGCGATCCTACTGCCTATTATGGCGGCACGGCGGACGATGCTTTTGATGTGGTGGTGCCTTCGCTGCCGGGCTACGGATTCTCCGGCAAGCCGACGGCGCCCGGCTGGGATCCCGAGCGCATCGCAGGCGCGTGGATCGAGCTGATGAAGCGGCTGGGATACACGCGTTATGTGGCCCAAGGCGGCGATTGGGGAAATTGTGTCACGGAGCTGATGGCTCTGAAGACGCCTCCGGGATTGCTCGGCATCGCCACCAACATGGCTGCTACTGTTCCAGCCGACATTGATAAGGCTGCGTTTTCCGGGGCTCCGCCGCCCGCTGGTCTCGGCGCCGACGAACTGCGCGCGTACAACCAGCTCGCCTTTTTCTATAAGCACGGCCTGGGCTATGCCGGGGAAATGGCGAATCGCCCGCAAACGTTATACGGAATCGCGGATTCGCCGGTCGGTCTCGCGGCATGGATCCTCGATCACGACGCAGCCAGCTACGCGCTTATCACGCGCGTGTTTAACGGTGTGCCCGAGGGGCTAACGCGCGAGGACATCCTTGAAAACATCTCGCTCTACTGGTTGACGAACACGGCGGTCTCGTCGGCTCGTCTCTATTGGGAATATAAGGGCGGCTTTTTCGATGTTAGGAACGTCACCATTCCGGTTGCCGTCAGCGCGTTTCCAGATGAGATCTACCAAGCGCCGAAGAGCTGGGCAGAGAAAGCCTATCCCAAACTGATTTATTACAACCGGCTGCCGAAGGGCGGCCACTTTGCGGCGTGGGAGCAGCCGGAATTCTTCACCACCGACCTGCGCGCGGCGTTCAAATCACTGCGCTGATCGCAGTCACGAGACGGCGCGCACAGCCTGCGCGCCGTCTTCCTTCGCACGTAACCGGGAAACGACGATTTACATCCAAGTCGACAGATAGTCGAATTCCAGTGCGAAAGTGCAAACGGTAACGCGCAAAAGTCCCCGGCCAGCCAACGCATAGCGGCGAGTAATCACTCGATTCCCTCGATGCGCATGCGGCTTCATCGAAGTCGTGTGTTATCCAATTTTGAAGATCGGAGATTGACTATGGCAGACAAGACAGAAGCAGCCGTGGCGACAGCTCGCGAGAGTGCCGTTCGATCTCACCAGCCGGGCCAGGACGTTTTCAGAGCGGTGCTATCCGAAGACATCGACTGGAAGCCGTTCCCGGCATTTCCGCCTTCAGTGCGGCTGGCCGTCGTTATCGGTCAGCCCTCGGAGCCCGGGCCTTACACGATCCGAGTCAAGGTTCCCCACGGCGTGAAGCTCATGCCGCACCGGCACCCGGAGGATCGCGTTTATACAGTGATCTCCGGGGTTTTTTATATCGGAGTGGGTGATCAGTTCGACGCCGAAAAGCTCGAGGCGTTTCCGCCCGGAAGCGTCGTGGTGCTGCCCGGGGATACGCCTCACTTTCACTGGGCGAAATCCAGTGAGTATGTGACGCAGGTGTCGGCGATTGGGCCGCTCGGCCTGGATTACCTAAACCCGAAGGACGATCCACGAAACGACAACTCGTAACAACAGACAATTTTCGCGACGGCGCGCACCAAAATCAAAAAGACCAAAGAAAGGAATGGCCGTGGAAAATGCGACTTCGTATCGCACGATAAAGATCGATGGGTTCAACATTTTCTATCGCGAAGCAGGCCCGAAAGATGCACCCACGCTCTTGCTGCTGCACGGACTGCCCTCTTCGTCGCGCATGTTCGAGCCACTCTTCGCGCGGCTTTCGGATCGATATCATCTCGTCGCGCCGGATTATCCCGGCTTCGGCCACAGCGACTGGCCCGACCCAAAAAAATTCGCCTACACCTTCGATCACTACGCGGAGATCATGGATCACTTCACCGAAACGGTCGGGCTGCCGCGTTACACGCTGTACATGCAGGATTACGGCGGGCCAGTGGGTTTTCGTATGGCGCTCGCGCATCCCGAGCGCATCGAAGCATTAATCGTTCAGGATGCCGTCGCGCACAACGAAGGCTTGGGCGCCAATTGGAACACGCGCCGCGCTTTTTGGGCCGATCGAGCGGCCAATGAAAGCGCGTTGCGCGCAAATTTGCTTTCGCTGGCGGCTACGCGCGCGCGGCATGTCGGCAATGACGCGAACGTGGAGCGCCACGACCCCGATCTTTATACCGATGAATTTTATTTCTTGAATCAGCCGGGCCAGGGCGACATTCAGAGCGATCTTTTCTACGACTATCGCACCAACGTGGAGAACTATCCGAAATGGCAAGCGTGGCTGCGCGAAAAGCAGCCGCGGCTGTTGGTGATTTGGGGCAAATACGAGCTGTCGTTCGATCCTTCGGAGCCGGAATCCTATCGGCGCGATGTGCCCAGCGCCGAAGTGCACATCGTCGATGGCGGCCATTTCGCACTGGACACTGCCGCCGATGAAATCGCCGGCTTCGTGCGGGCCTTTGTAAGCAAATCGCGCACCAGCGCCGCGGACTAAAGCAGAGTTCTCTCGTTGAACGCCGGCTAGTTGCCTGGATCGCAGGCAAGAGAGCTGCGCGAGGCCTCGACCTCAGTCACAGCACGGCTTGCCCTTGATGGCTTCAGTGCCTTCGTACACGATGAGCGGTACGAGGAGTAATGCCGCTAGCGGATCGGCCCAAGCGATCCGCAAAAAGAAATTGGCCGCCAATCCGGCCAGGGCGATCAGTGCGAGATACGCGCACAATGCGGACTCCGCGGCATCCGCGCGCAATGCGGCGCTCTTGGTTGCCGCGGACAAACGCCGCTTCCGCGTTGCCAGCAAAGGCATGACGAGCGCTGCGAGAATCAGCATTACTATCCCAATCAAGGTTGGGCGCGGCTGGACATGCCCGCGAAGGCTCAGGATGGAAGTCGCGCAGACGAATGGCGCGAGCACATAGAGCAGCGCCCCGGCGATTTTCGCGGCGAGGCTTTCGGCATGATGAGATTGCTGCCGGGTCCGAAAACGCCAAAGCACTAAGCCGGCGGACAGCAGTTCGATGGCGCTGTCGCCGCCGAAACCGAGGAGCGCCGGGCTGCGCGCTGACCAGGCGGCGCCCAGCGAGACGGCGGCCTCGACGGCCATCCACGCGATGGTCAGCAGCTGAACCTGATGTATTTGGCGCGTCAGGTCCGGAGAAACGCTGTTCAGAGTCGCAGCCATTCACTCGCTATGGTGCCTGTTCCGCTTCGCGTCAGCTAGAAAAAATCCGAGGCAGCGAGAATCTCCGCATGGCAAGCGCAGGTAACGATCCTCGCGCGCACCGTACCGCAGCCCTTACGCTGTCGCGCCCGCCAACTTTCTCGCGCCCATCGAGAACATCAGCCTTGCAACGCCGCTGAACAAAATGCTGATGCCGACGAGCGTCCCGATTACCCACAAAGACCCCTGCGGCCATACCCTCCAAATCAAAATCGCCAGGATTAATGTGATCAGGGAATCGATCATCATCCATGCCCAGCCTTGCGCCGGCTTCAAGCGCAAAGAGAACGCAAATTCCAACACCGCCTCCGCAAATAAGTACGCCGCCAGCGCCAAAGTCAGCGAGACCGTGCCCAGAACCGGATTCCACAGCATGTAACCGCCGGCCGCGATGTACACAATACCGATTAGAAATTGCCAGATCATCGCGGCGGTTCCGCGCGTGTGCCAGGCATACACGAGGTGCACTCCGCCGCCGAAAATCAGGATCCATCCGAAAAACACCGCCGCGGCAATGCTGGCAGCCGCGGGCACCGCAATGGCCACCACTCCCGCCACAATCAAGAGGATGCTCAAGATAATTGACAAGCGATAGGACCGGCTGATTGCGGCTGCTACTGGATTCGCACTCATAGTTCCTCCTTTTCGCTGCAAGTCACCATGGCCCACTTCTCAAATCTCTAAATGGCGGCCTAGACAAAATTTCCGCGACGAAATTCCCATGAGCCGGGCCGAACGTAACAGTACGCCACTATCGCGATTAGGACTGCAGGGGCCGCAAATCACATGGACAGGAATCCATTTGATGGCGTGCGAGGATTAGCACGGCGGAGGAGCTAGCAACGAAGCGCTAGAAAGAGCAGCACGCTCATTCGGAATCTAGCACTGATAAACGGGCATTGCAAACGCGGGGCGGTATCTGGGACGGCCAGTTTTGAATGAGTCCAATTGAATGGCAAAACTAAACGAGAAACGATGTTTGGATCGTGCGGTGGCTTGCGGGATGCATTTCACGAGTTCCTTAGATTCGACACAGCCAGGAGTGGCTGTGCTACCAAAAACGCGAGCTTCTTACGCGCGTTCGGAAGAGGCGAAGATTTGCTGCGTGTGTTCGGACTCCGATCGATTGTTCGGCAGGGTTACTTCTACTAATGTGCCACATTCTTCTAGATTTTTGATTCGCAGATCGCCATCGAATTCCTTTACGCGCTGGCGCATGCCGGCGATGCCTACGCCGATGGATTCGGGTTGGAAAGCCAAGATGCCGGGAGGGACGCCGCGGCCATTGTCGCGCACGGCGAGGAGCACTTGATCGGCGGTATTTACGACCGAGACGGTGCACTTATTTGCGCCGGAATGGCGGAAGACATTGGTGAGCGCTTCCTGGACGATGCGGAAAACGGTCGTTTCCAAATCCTTCGGGCATCGCGGAAAATTCGGCGGATCGAATTGGATCACCGTTTCGATTCCACTGCGCTTCGAGAAACCTTCCGAATACCACAACAGCGCGCCGCGTAGACCGATTTCATCGAGCAACGGCGGATGCATTAGATGAGACAGACTCCGGACTTTTTGAATCGCGCCCTCGATTAAAGTGCTGATCTGCCCGAGATCCTGGTGCGCGGCCAGGGGCGTTTCCCGCAAGGCGATCGCGTCGGTGATCATTTTCGCGGCGCTTAATTCCTGGCCGAGGCCATCGTGCAATTCGCGTGCGAAACGGCGGCGCTCTTCGTCCTGCATGGTGAGCAGGCGGCTTGAAAGAGTGCGCAGCTCGCGATTGAGAACTTCGAGCTGGCGGGTTTTGCGATGCAGGTCGGCGAATACGCTGACTTTGGCGCGCAGCAATTCTGGAATTACCGGAACGGAAATGTAGTCGACGGCGCCGCGTTGATAGCCCTTCACGCGATCGAGATCGGTGAGGTGCACGGCGGAAATGAAAATGATGGCGGTCTTCTGAAAGCGCGGGTGCTGGCGGATCATTTCGGCGAGTTCGAAACCGTCGACGTCGGGCATGCTGACGTCCATGAGCACGACGGCGACGTCAGTCTTCAGGAGCAGCTCGAGGGCCTCTTTTCCGGAATTGGCCTTGATCAGGTTCTCGTTCAATTCTTCGAGGATCGCTTCGTAGCTGAGCAGCTTGCCGGGCTGATCGTCGACCATCAGGATGTTGATTTTTTCGGTTGTTTTCATGGTTTCTCGATTGTCCAAATCATTTTTGGATTGTTTGGACTGGGCATTTCATCCTCTTCAGGCTAGCGGTGCAGCCACATGCGCAGCGCCGCGAGCAATTGATCGGTGTTGACCGGCTTGGCCAAATATTCCGACGCACCGGCTTCCAGGCACTTTTCGCGATCGCCTTTCATGGCTTTCGCAGTGAGCGCGATGATGGGCAGCCGCCGGAACGCCGCATTTTGGCGGATTACCTGCATCGTTTCGTAGCCGTCCATTTCCGGCATCATGACGTCCATCAGCACGATCGCCAGATCTGGCGTGGATTCGAGAATGCTGATGGCTTCGCGGCCGGTGCCGGCGGTGAGTACCGCCATGCCGCGGCGTTCGAGCACGCTGCTGAGCGCGAAAATGTTGCGGACGTCGTCGTCGACCACCAGCACTTTCTTGCCGACCAGCGCTTCGTCCGAGCGGTGCAGGCGCTCGAGCATCTTTTGTTTTTCGGGCGGGAGTTGATCGACTACGCGATGCAGAAAGAGCGCGGTTTCATCGAGTAGCCGCTCGGGAGACTCGACGCCTTTCACCACCACGCTGCGAGCGAGCAGATGCAATTGCGAATCTTCTTCGGCAGAGAGTTCTTTTCCGGTGAAGACGACCACCGGCAAATCGCTTGATTCCTGGCGCTCGCGCAGGCGTTCCATCACTTCGAAGCCGGACATATCCGGAAGGCGCAGGTCGAGCACCATGCAATCGAACGATTGCTCTTGAATTGCGGCCAGCGCTTCGCGACCGGTGGCCGCGATGGAGACGTCAATGTCGTCGTGTCCCAGCAATTCGCGAATGCTCAATTGCTCGGCGGGATTGTCCTCTACGATCAACAGGCGCTTGCGGCGGCCGGTGGAGTATTCCTTGATGCGCGCGAAGGCCGCTTCGAGGCCTTCGCTGGTGGTTGGTTTGGTGACGAAGGAAAATGCGCCGCGAGCCAGACCGTGCTGGCGGTCTTCGTCGAGCGTTAACATTTGCACGGGAATGTGGCGAGTGGTGGGATCTTGCTTCAGGTGATTCAGCACGGTCCAGCCGAGCATGTCGGGCAGGAAAACATCGAGAGAGACAGCCGACGGGCGGAATTCGCGAGCGAGGGCCAGAGCTTCGGCGCCGCGTCCGGCGACGAGGACCTTGAAACCTTTATCGCGGGCGAGATCGCGAAGGACGCGCGAGTAATGCGGATCGTCTTCCACCACCAGCAACACAGCGTCGCCGGGTTGCAGAGTCTCGCGATCATCGGGAACTTGCTCGATGGCGCGCTCCTGCATGTTGAAAGAGGAAAGCTGAACGGTGGTGGTGAAAGTGGCGTTGCGGTCGGATTCCACGGGGCCGCGGATCGAGGAGCCCATGTAAGTTTGCGGCAGGTACAGCGTGAACGCGCTGCCTTTGCCCGGAGTGCTGCGCAATTGGATTTCGCCGCCGAGCAATTGCGCCAGTTCGCGGCTGATGGCCAGGCCGAGTCCGGTTCCGCCGTATTTACGGCTGGTGCCCGCGTCGGCTTGTTGGAAGGCTTCGAAAATGATGCGCTGCTTGTCCGCGGCGATGCCGATGCCGGTATCGGAAACTTCGAATCCGATGACAGAGCCGGCCGTCGAAAGCACGGGATGAGAACCGGTCCATCCGGTCTTCGCGACGAAGACTGAGAGCCGCACGCTTCCTTGCTCGGTGAACTTGAATGCGTTCGAGAGCAAGTTCTTGATGATCTGCTGCAGGCGCTTTGAGTCGGTGACCAGGCTGCGAGCCAGTTGCGGATCGGTGCTGACTTCGAAAGTGAGGCGGCGATTTTCCGCTTCGTGCCGGAAGGGACGCACGACCATGTCCACCAGGCTCGAGAAGAAAATTTCCTCAGCTTCCACCGAGACGGTTCCGGACTCGATCTTCGAGAGATCGAGAATATCGCTGATGAGGTTGAGCAAATCGGTGCCGGCGGCTTGAATGGTGCGCGCGAATTCCACTTGCTTCGCGGTCAAGTTGCCTTCGGGATTGTCGCTGAGCTGCTGGCCGAGAATCAGCACGCTATTGAGCGGCGTGCGCAACTCGTGAGACATGTTGGCCAGGAATTCGGATTTATATTTCGAAGTGAGAGCAAGCTCCTTGGCTTTTTCTTCCAGAGCGCCGCGGGCCTGTTCGATTTCCTGGTTTTTGCGTTCGACTTCCACGTTCTGTTCCGCCAGCTGCTGCGCTTTTTGCGCGAGCTGCTCGTTCGTCTGCTGCAATTCTTTTTGCTGGGTTTGCAGTTCGGTGGCGAGTTGCTGGGATTGCTTGAGCAATCCCTCCGTCTGCATAGTGGCTTCGATGCTGTTGAGCACGATGCCGATGCTCGCGGTGAGCTGTTCGAGGAACGCGAGATGGGAGTTTGTGAAGGAACTTACCGATGCGAGTTCGATCACCGCTTTGACGCGGTCTTCGAAGAGCACGGGTAGCACGATGATATTTTGCGGCGTGGCTTGGAATAGGCCGCTGCGAATCGGAACGGTGTGCTCGGGAAGATCGGTGATGAGCATGCGGCGTTTTTCGGCGGCGCATTGGCCGACCAGCCCTTCGCCGACCCTCAAACGCGTGCGATGTCCTTCGTCTTCTCCGGCATCGGCAAATGCCGAGAGCAAAACCAGCGTTTCGGCTTCTTCGCCCGCCATTTGATAAATAATTCCTTGTTGCGCGGCGACGAGTGGGGCTAATTCCGAGAGGAGCGTGCGTCCTACAGTTGCGAGGTCGCGCTGGCCTTGCAACATGCCGGTGAAGCGGGCGAGGTTGGTCTTCAGCCAGTCTTGTTCGGTGTTGCGGTCGGTGGTGAGGCGCAGGTTGTCGATCATGGTGTTGATGTTGTCTTTCAGGTCGGCTACTTCGCCGCGGGCTTCTACTTGAATCGATCGGGTGAGGTCGCCTTTGGTTACGGCGGTGGCGACTTCGGCGATGGCGCGGACCTGGTTGGTCAAGTTATCGGCGAGCAGGTTTACGTTTCCGGTGAGATCTTTCCAGGTGCCTGCGGCGCCGGGGACGTTGGCTTGTCCGCCGAGCCGGCCTTCGACACCGACTTCGCGGGCGACGGTGGTGACTTGATCGGCGAAGGTGGCTAGCGTGTCGGTCATATTGTTGATGGTTTCGGCCAGCGCGGCGACCTCGCCCTTCGCGTTCACAGTTAGCTTTTGCGTGAGCTCGCCGTTTGCGACGGCGGTCACTACTTTCACGATGCCGCGCACTTGTTCGGTGAGGTTGGCGGCCATTACGTTTACGTTGTCAGTGAGATCGCGCCAAGTGCCTGCCACTCCGGGAACCTGCGCTTGTCCGCCGAGTTTGCCGCCGGTGCCGACTTCGCGGGCGACGCGGGTGACTTCGGCGGCGAAGGCGTTCAGTTGGTCGACCATCGTGTTAATCGTGTTCTTTAGCTCGAGAATTTCGCCCTTCACGTCCACGGTGATTTTGCGCGAGAGGTCGCCGCGCGCTACGGCGGTGGTGACTTCGGCGATGTTGCGCACTTGCGCGGTGAGGTTCCGCGCCATGGCGTTGACCGAATCGGTTAGGTCCTTCCATGTTCCGGCCACACCGGGCACGTTGGCCTGACCGCCGAGGCGGCCTTCGCTGCCGACTTCGCGGGCCACGCGGGTGACTTCGGCGGCGAACGAGCGCAACTGCTCGACCATGGTATTGAGCGTTTCTTTGAGCTGCAAAATTTCGCCGCGCACGTCCACGGTGATTTTTTTCGACAAGTCGCCGGTGGCGATGGCGGTGGCGACTTCTGCAATATTGCGCACTTGGCCGGTCAAGTTGCTGGCCATGAAATTCACGTTATCGGTGAGGTCCTTCCACGTTCCCGCGACGCCGGGGACTTCGGCTTGTCCGCCGAGTTTGCCGTCCGTTCCGACTTCGCGCGCCACGCGCGTGACTTCTCCGGCGAAGGCGTTGAGCTGGTCCACCATCGTGTTGATGGTATTTTTCAGCTCAAGAATTTCGCCCTTCACGTCCACGGTGATTTTGCGCGACAAATTGCCGAGCGCCACCGCGGTGGTAACTTCGGCGATGTTGCGCACCTGTGCTGTAAGGTTTCCAGCCATCGAGTTGACCGAGTCCGTCAGGTCCTTCCAAGTTCCGGCGACTCCCGGCACATTGGCCTGACCGCCCAAGCGCCCTTCCGTACCAACTTCACGAGCCACGCGGGTAACTTCTCCGGCGAAGGCGTTGAGCTGATCCACCATCGTGTTGATGGTTTCTTTGAGCAGAAGAATTTCACCGCTGACGTTCACGGTGATTTTCTTCGAGAGGTTGCCGCTGGCGATAGCCGTGGAGACTTCCGCGATGTTGCGCACTTGACCGGTGAGGTTGCTGGCCATGGAATTTACGGAATCGGTCAGGTCCTTCCAGGTTCCGCCCACTCCAGGCACTTGAGCCTGTCCGCCAAGCTTGCCGTCCGTTCCGACTTCGCGAGCCACGCGCGTGACTTCCGATGCGAAAGAGCGGAGCTGATCGACCATCGTGTTGATGGTGTCTTTCAGCTCGAGAATTTCGCCCTTCACGTCGACGGTGATTTTGCGCGAGAGGTCGCCGCGCGCGACGGCGGTCGCCACTTCGGCGATGTTGCGGACTTGGCCGGTCAAGTTGCTGGCCATGAAATTTACGTTGTCGGTGAGGTCCTTCCAGGTTCCGGCGCCGGGGACTTGCGCTTGGCCGCCAAGTTTTCCTTCGGTTCCCACTTCGCGAGCGACGCGGGTAACTTCGCCGGCAAAGGCGTTGAGCTGGTCCACCATCGTGTTGATGGTGTTCTTTAATTCCAGAATTTCGCCCTTCACGTCGACGGTGATTTTGCGCGAGAGGTCGCCGCGTGCCACTGCGGTCGTGACTTCGGCGATGTTGCGCACTTGCGCGGTGAGGTTCCCGGCCATCGAGTTGACCGAGTCGGTGAGGTCCTTCCATGTTCCGGCGACGCCGGGGACGTTGGCTTGACCGCCCAGGCGGCCTTCGGTTCCCACTTCGCGGGCTACGCGGGTGACTTCTCCGGCGAACCGGTTCAACTGGTCCACCATGGTGTTCAGCGTTTCTTTGAGCTGCAAAATTTCGCCGCGCACGTCCACGGTGATTTTGCGCGACAAGTCGCCGCTGGCAATTGCAGTCGCGACTTCAGCGATGTTGCGCACCTGGCCGGTCAAGTTGCTGGCCATGAAATTGACGTTGTCGGTGAGGTCCTTCCAAGTTCCCGCGACGCCGGGCACTTGCGCCTGGCCGCCCAATTTGCCGTCAGTACCGACTTCGCGAGCCACGCGCGTAACTTCACCGGCGAACGCGTTCAATTGATCCACCATCGTGTTGATGGTGTTCTTCAGTTCGAGAATTTCGCCCTTCACGTCCACGGTGATTTTGCGCGAGAGGTCGCCGCGCGCGACGGCGGTGGTGACTTCGGCGATGTTTCGAACTTGCGCCGTAAGGTTTCCGGCCATGGCGTTGACGGAGTCAGTCAAGTCCTTCCAGGTTCCCGCCACGCCGGGCACCACCGCCTGCCCGCCGAGCGCTCCGTCGGTGCCGACTTCGCGAGCCACGCGCGTGACTTCCGATGCGAAAGAGCGCAACTGATCCACCATCGTATTGATGGCTTCTTTGAGCTGCAAAATTTCACCGCGCACGTCCACGGTAATCTTGCGTGAAAGATCGCCGCTGGCCACGGCGGTGGCGACTTCAGCGATGTTGCGGACTTGGCCGGTCAAGTTGCTGGCCATGGAATTGACCGAGTCGGTCAAATCTTTCCAAGTGCCGGCGACGCCGGGAACCTGCGCCTGGCCGCCCAACTTTCCGTCAGTGCCCACTTCGCGAGCCACGCGCGTGACTTCAGCGGTGAACACGCTCAACTGCTGAATCATGGTGTTCACGATTTGCGCTGAGCGCAGAAACTCGCCTTCGAGCGGCCGCCCGTCAACGTCGAGCCGCACGGTCTGCGTCAAGTTTCCTTGCGCTACAGCAGCGATCGCGCGAGTCACTTCGGTCGTCGGCCGCAGCAAGTCGTCAATTAGCGTGTTCACGGAAACTTCGATCGCGCCCCATGCGCCGCGCGATTCCGGAAACCGCGTGCGCTCCCGCGTTTTTCCTTCCTTGCCGACGACCTGCCCGATGCGCTCTAAATCCTGCGCAATGTGCTGGTTCGCCGCCGCAATGTCGTTGAAGGTGTCCGCGATTTTTCCCGGCAGGCCGGTCCAAGTTCCCGGCAAGCGCACGCTAAAGTCGCCGTTGCGCATAGTGCGCAAACCTTCCAGAATTACTCCCAGGTCAGCGGAATTGTCGGTGGGGAATTTGGCGTGTCCATTGCCAGTTTCAGCGGCCTCGGAGACAACGGCGGTATCAATGGTTGGGGGTGCGTTGCGGTCGGATTTCTTCACGTGGACCTCCGGCAAACCTGTTCGAGAGCTCGCGTTTAGGCAGACTTTCTAAACTGGGACGAGGCTCGCAATACTGCCAAGGGCCTTATTTTCTAGCACGAAGGAGACCCTAGACTCCCTACAGTGTTTGCTGTATTTGGGCGAGAAAGTGTCGCAGGATGCAACGGCAGGCTGAGATAAAAATGCGCGCGAAGCCGCTGGTTTGGAATTCGGCGTGACTCCGGCTCGATGGCCATAAGGATTTAAGCTGGAGTGGTTTACCGCGTGACACTTACCCGCCCGGCAAACGCAGGAGGAAGATTCAAAGATCAGGACGGTTTTTGGCTGGAAGTTCGAAAGAAAGTGCCGCCGCCAAGAATCCGCTCGATGGCAATCACGAGGTCGCGAGCCGCTTCGGACTTCAAGACGTAGCCTTCGGCTCCAGCGTCGCGAGCTTCGGTGGCAATTCTCTCCGAATCGTGCATGCTGAACATCAATATGCGCGCCGGTAGTCCCATCTTCTTCATTTGCCGGGCGGCTTCCAGACCGCTCGCGCCCGGCATGGTCACGTCGAGAATGACGATATCCGGCTGCAGGCGCTGCACCGCCGTTAAAGCTTCCTCGGCATTGGTCGCTTCGCCGCTGATCTCCCAGCCCGCCCTAACTTGGCTGAGCAGTGTGCGAATACCGACCCGGACAATTTCATGATCATCGACGATGAGAATCTTCGGACTCATAGAATGCGCTCCCATAATAGCACGCACTGCAATTGCGAAATTCCGGCTGCGCCGAATCGGAAAACATCTGCGCCCGGAAATTTCGGCCGCGGCGGAGCGCTTTTTTGAGGGCGCCAACTCTGATGTGGCAGTTGTAGAATCGTGCTCAGCCGGAGGTTGATGGCCGTGGACGCAAAAGCTGGAGCACAAGAGCGATTTCGTGAAGTGGAGAAAACGGTTCTCGATCTGAGCCATAGGATTCACGCGCGTCCGGAACTTGGATACGAGGAAGAGAACGCCAGCCGCTGGCTCGCCGATGCTCTCGACGCGGCGGGCTTTGCGGTCACACGCGGCGTCTGCGATTTGCCGACGGCGTTTACCGCGCGCTCTGGCCACGGGCCACTGCACCTTGCCATTTGCGCCGAATACGATTCGCTGCCCGGAATTGGCCACGCCTGCGGGCACAACATGATCGCGGCAATGGCCATCGGCGCGGGGATCGCTGCAGCAAAAGCCGCGGATGAAGTTGGCTTGACCGTGCACGTGATCGGCACGCCTGCCGAGGAAGTCGGCAACGCCAGCGGCAAAGTTCTGATGCTCGAGCGCGGCGCCTTCGCCGGAATTCACGCCGCGATGATGGTGCATCCCGCGCCGGTAGAAATGATTGAAGCGCATCTGATTGCCGCGTCGATGTTCGATGTGCACTACACGGGCAAAGAAGCGCACGCCTCGGCATTTCCGGAACTTGGCATCAACGCGGCCGATGCGCTCACGGTCGCGCAAACTTCCATCGGCCTGCTACGCCAGCATCTGCGTCCCACCGATCGCGTGCACGGCTTCACTACGCACGGCGGCGAAGCGCCCAACGTCATTCCAGCCCACACTTCGGCCCGTTACATCGTGCGCGCCGAAAATATCGAAGAGCTAAAGGACGTTCGCGCCAAGGTCTACCGCTGCTTCGAGGCAGGCGCCGTCGCCACCGGCTCGAAACTCGAAATTCGCGGCGGCGACAAGCCCTACGCCGACGTGCGCTACGACCACGAAATCAGCCAAGTCTATCAACGCAACGCGGAAGCCGTGGGCCGTGTGTTCGCGCCGCTCAGCCCGATGATGGCGCGGCTCGCAGCCTCCACCGACATGGGCAACGTCTCGCAGGTAATTCCCTCGATTCATCCGATGATCGGAATCAATTCGCTGCCGGCCGCCAATCACCAACCGGAATTCACGGCCCATTGCATCACGGAGACCGCTGATCGAGCAGTCCTCGATGGCGCGCTCGCCATGGCGTGGACGGCGATTGATTTAGCGCAGCAGACCCGCGCTCAGGGACAGGCTCCTACGTAGTAACGCCTGAGCCGGCATCCTTTCTAAACTTCCACGGGCAAGAGATGGAGTTCCTGGATGCGTCCAATCAGTTTGGCGGTGTCGATGGGCTTGAAGAGGTAGGCGTCGCAAAGCGAGTTAAACGACTGCATTACGTTCTTCACGTCATCCAGCGCGGTGATCATGATGATTTTCACGCCATCGCTCGACAGCGTGCCCTGGCTTTCTTCCAATTTGCGAATCTCGCGAACGGCCGCCTGGCCATCCATCTCAGGCATCATGATATCCATGCAAACGAGGTTATAGCGCTGGCCGCGTTCCTGCGCTGCACGAAATGCCGCCACCGCCTCGTTTCCATTCACCACAACGTGACATTGGCCATAAGGACTCAACAATGATTCAAGAAGAAGCCGGCTGGTGAAATCATCCTCAACAATCAACGTGCGCATTTCAGTTCCTCCGTGGAGTTATTATTTCCATCCTGCGTGCCTAAATGCGGCTTTCAACCGCTCAAATTCCTGTTTCAGTCGCGGCAAAAGAGAAATGGCTCGAGCCAATTCGCGACCGGTCGCGGCTTCCTGCACTTCGCGGCATAACGCGCTGAGCGCCGGCGCCGAAACGGTGGCCGCCGCCCCTTTTAAAGTGTGGGCCTGCAAACGTGCGCCGTCGGCGTCGCCGTTCTCAAGCTGCATTTTCAGCGTCGAGAGCTGCTGCGGCGCATCGCTCATAAACCCGGCGAGAATAGTGGCAGCAAGGCCAGTGTCGCCGGAGAGCCGCGCGAGCAGCGCATCGCGATCGAAAACGGATTTAGAAATTTCGGGCCATTGGGCATCCGGGACCCTCAAGCCGCCGGCGCGAGCGCTCGCCCATTTCTGCAAGACATTTGCCAGTTGCCGCGGCTCGATCGGCTTGGCGAGATAGTCATTCATGCCGGCAGCGAGACATTGATCGCGATCTGCATCCATCGCGTCGGCGGTAACGGCGATAATGGGAATCTCGGCGTTGCGTGCGCCCGACTTGCGCTCTCGTATGCTGCGCGTCGCCTCATAGCCATCCATTCCGGGCATCGCGCAATCCATCAGCACCGCGGCATAGTCACCTTGTTGAAGCGCGCGAATTGCTTCCGCTCCATCCGCCACCACGTCGGCTTGATAACCAAGTTTCCGCAAAATCGCCACGGCCACTTCCTGGTTAGTGCGATTATCCTCAGCCACCAGGATTCGGCCGGACCCGCTCATGAGCGCCAGTTTGCGCAAATCAATCGGAGCAGTGGAGTCCTCGAGAGTGCTCTCCTTCGTGGCCGTTGGGACTCCGCTCTGCAACGGCTTTTCGAAAACGGCGGTAAACCAGAACGTGGAGCCCTTTCCTTCCTGGCTCTCGACTCCGATTTGGCCGCCCATCATCTCCACCAGTTGCCGCGAAATGGTCAGACCGAGTCCAGTGCCGCCGTATCGTCGCGTGCTCGAGCCATCTCCCTGAACGAATGGCTCGAACAAGCTCGCGGCTCGTTCTTGCCGGAAGCCAATGCCCGTGTCGCGCACTTCGAAATGCAGCGTCATCGAGCGATCATCCTCGGCCTCCAAGTGCACGCGACAGGTGACGTCGCCCTTCGCGGTAAACTTCACCGCATTTCCCAGCAAGTTAAGCAGCACTTGTCGGAGCCTGCCGGGATCGCCGCGCAAAAATCCGGGTGTGTCCGGCTCCAGCTCATAGCAGGCGCCAGCCCTTTTTCGGAAGCTTTTATGGCCAGCACCGCGATGGAATCTTCCAGCACCGTGCGCAGATCGAAATCGGTGGTATCCAGTTTCATCTTTCGCGCTTCGATCTTCGAGAAATCCAGAATATCGTTGATGACCGCAAGCAGCGAAGCGCCGCTGGTGCGCACGATTTCGGCATAGGTGCCGTTGCTCGGGCGTTAGTTCAGTGTCCAGAAGCAACCCGGCAATGCCGATCACGCCATTCATGGGAGTGCGGATTTCATGACTCATGTTGGCCAGGAACTGGCTCTTCGCGCGGTTTGCGGCTTCGGCGGCCTCTTTGGCCTGGCGCATTTCCTCTTCCACTCGCTTGCGCTCGGTGATGTCGCGCGCAAAAGCGAAACTGAACTCTTTTCCGTCCAGTTCCAAGTAATTCGCGGTAACCTCCACGGGAAAAGCGTTCCCTTGCTTGGTTATATTTTGAGTTTCAAATGTGATCGAGCCACGCATTTTCAGCCGCTTCCAGAACTCGCTCCACGCTTCCCGGGAAAGTTGCGGGTCAATGTCGGGAATGGACAAGGAAAGCAATTCTTCGCGCGAGCGACCCAGCGCCCGGCAACCCGATTCATTCACGTATACAATTTGCCCGTCAGAATTTACCCAATGAATCGCGTCCGAAGCGTGTTCCAGCGAAAACTGCGCGAGGCGTAGCTGCTTTTCCGCCCGCTTGCGCTCGGTGATATCGACGATGGTGCCCTGAATCACCTCACCGGCGGAATCGCTCTTGACCAAACTCATATTTCCGATCACCCAAGCCGAACTGCCATCCCGGCGGCGGATATTGATCTCGTAATTGGTCAGGCGCTTGTCGGACCTGAGTTTCTCGAGAAATTTGTCGCGGCCAGATGATTCCTGATAGAAACTGACGGACGAGAGGCCTTGAGTTTGGGCCGCAGAGTCGTAGCCAAGTATTCGAGCGGCGGCTTCGTTGCACTCCAGCACGCGCCCGTCCAGCGAAGTACACAGAACCCCCGCCAGATTGCGCTCAAACAAGAGACGGTAACGCTGCTCCGAGCCAGCCAGCGCCTCTTCGGCGAGTTTACGGTTGGTAATATTTTCGTGGGCGAGGACCACGCGCCCGCTCTTCTCTTCGGCGAATCGCGTGACTCTTAATACGAACCAACGTTTTTCTTTAGGGCTGTGGCACGCATACTCGAGATTGAAATCGTTTAACTCGCCCGAAATCGTTTTCCGAATTCCCGCAGCCGCCACTCCCGCCTCGTCGCTGCCTGCGGACGCTTTCGTGCAAACCTTCAGATAGTTGCTACCCACCCCGCATTGATTGGGGTATCCGCCGTTATCCGCCGCAAAATTCCGCCAAGCCTCATTGACGGCCACGATCTCGCCGTCGTCGTTCACAATAGCAATGTGCGATGACAGTGCATCCAACGTCGATTGCAGGAACCGCTCCGAATCGCGCACCGCTTGTTCTGCAAACTTGCGATCGGTGATATCCGAAAACGCGCCGTCCGCGAGGTGCACTCCCTCCCGATCGTAAGTTCGGTAAGCCCGGTCGTGAATCCAAATCCACTCGCCGTCCTTTCGTTGAAATTGATATTCCTCATTGAAAGGCTCGCCCTCCGCAAAGAGCCGCCGAAACGAGCGCTCCACTCGCTCGGCGTCGCCCGGATAAATTCGCGCGAACCATAATTCAGAACCAGATTCACAAAATTCTTCAGGAGCGAATCCGAGAACCTGCTGGACGTTGGAACTGATGAATACAGTCTGGCCGTTCACAGCGGCGCTCCAGGTAACGTCGGGAATATTCGCGACAAGAGACCGGAATCGCTCTTCGCTCTCGCGGAGTTTTTCATGCGCCGCGCGGCCTTCCGTGATATCAATCGTCGAGCCGGCCAATCGCCCGGAACCACTCGCCCGGCCGGCAACATATTGCGCACGGCTGCGGACGACTCGGACCGACTTGTCCCGGCGAATGATGCGGTGTTCGATGTCGAATGATTCGTGAGCGTGAAAGGCTTTCGTTAATGCGTTTTCGAGCCGTTCCCGGTCGGCTGCGGGAATAGCGCCCATCAGATTGCTAAACGGTATGGCGGACTCGCCCTGATTAAAATCGTATATTCGCAGGAGGCTTTCGGATCCGCGAAACGCTCCGGTCTTCTCGTCGAATTCCCAGCTCCCGATGGGAACAATTTCCTGCACTGCTTCCAAATATTTTTTGCTGCTGCGCAAAGCTTCTTCCGTCGAGCGGCGTTCGGTTACGTCTTGTTTGATGGCGATAAAGTGAGCGAGCGCGCCACTCGCATCGCGCACCGGCGTGATCGACATTTCTTCGTTGTAAAAAGTACCGTCCTTGCGACGGTTGATGAGCTCACCGCGCCAGATATTGCCCGCCAGGATGGTGGCCCAGAGATCCCGATAAAAAGCCGGGTTTTGCAGCGAAGACTTCAGCATCCGCGTGTTCTGCCCCAGAACTTCCTCGGCCGCGTAACCCGTGATTCTTGTAAATGCGGGATTGACGAATCGAATCGTCGCGGAAATATCGGTAATGATAACCGCGTCGGCGATTTGTTCGATCGCAGCCGCGAGCAGGGCAACGTTTCCCGCGGCCGGCAGATTAGGGTTGGAGTCTCTCGACGTATCGCCAGTGAGTGGCGATCTGGCGATGGCATCGTCGGTTTTGTTTGCAGTGACCATCGCAGCGCAACTATTTCACCAGCTTCTGAACCACGGAGACTAATTGGTCGGCATTGAACGGCTTCACAATCCAGCCGGTAGCGCCCGCTTTGCGACCCGCGTCTTTCTTCTCCGCTTGCGATTCGGTTGTGAGCATGAGTATCGGAACGAAGGTGTAGCCTTTCAATTTGCGCACCTCGGTGATGAGTTGTATGCCGTCCAGTTGCGGCATATTCAGGTCCGTTATGATCAAATCGAATTTTCCACCGCTGATTTTGCCCAAGCCATCTTTGCCATCCACCGCTTCGGTGACCTCGTAACCGACTTTGCGCAGGGTAAAACTGACCATCTGCCGCACGCTGGCGGAATCATCCACGGTTAAAATCTGCCTCATCGTCGAGACCTTTCCCGCGCGTCACGAAATGCTGCGCCGCATTTCGAACTGCGGCGCATCAAAATAGCTCCGCCGAATTGCCGGCGAACGTTTGCTGCGCCAACGGCAGCGCCGCGCCACGCAAGGCCGCGTGCAGCACGTCACGCTCAACTTCGGTTGTATACGAAGTAGAAAATAATTTTTCCACGTCCACGGTGTCATACTGATTTTTTAGACCGGGATGTTCGATTTCCAATTGCCGCCGAATCCCCTCAATTTCAACCAAGATGGAGTCAATGCGGCCAAAACACGAATCAAGAAGCAGCGTGGTCTCTCCGACTTCTCCGCTTTTTTCTTGCATTTTTCCCGTCACGAGGTTCATTTTCTGAGCCTGCGTGGCCGCAAACTCCGCCGCGTTTCTCAAATTGCCCAGACCGGCGGTGGTTTCCGCTTGAGCGTCAAGTAGCATCTTGTTGCTACCCTCGGAAAATGCCTCCATCACTTTGTTCGTTCGCTTCACCAGATTCTGAATATCCGTCATCACATGTCCGGATTTATTCGTGATATCGCTCCAATCCGCCGAGAGTTTCTTGATGCACTTGGCGATCGCCAGAATGGCCCCGGCTTGCGCACCCAACCGGCTGGCCTGAATAATCGAATTAAATCCCAAAAGCTCCAGACACTCGCGCGCCGATTGCGATTTCCGCTTATGCTCGCTGACCAATTGCATTAAGTTCGAGAGTCCGCCTAGCGTCCGCTGAATTTTCATTCCATAAGACTGGCTCTCGCGCTCCAGCAATTCGATATGTGCGAGCTGCTCGGCCACTTCGCGCTCCTGCTCCAGAACCTGCGGTGCGATTCCCATGACTTCCGAAGTGCTGACGCGAAGAATGCCGTCCATGCAATCGTTGATTTGCGAAGTCCAGGTGGCGACCGTGTTCCGGATGGTTTTAAGTTGGTAGATCTGAATCGTAAGGCCCGCATACGCGCGCGGCAGCTCCCGATCGTCTCCGTTATGCGCATCCGCGTCGGTGCCCACTTCCGAGGCGATCAGCGCGAACGCCTCCAGCACGTGCTGGATTTGTTGATGGGTAATGTCGTGAGCTTGCACCGCGGCCACCACGCCGGCAATCTGCTGCGCGCTGTGCTCCACGCTTGTCTTGAAGCGCGTCGGCGTGCTGGTAAGTTGCGAAAGGCGCGCATCAAGCGTTACCAGATCGCTGCTGAGTTCAGCCCCAGTTCGCGCCATTTTTTCGCGCAGGGCGGGCAGCTCCGCAGCCAGCACTCCCTTCGTTTCCTCGATCGCGGCTCGCCGTGCGTCTGTCTGGCGGGCCAATTCCTGAGTGTCAATGGTCAGCGTCTTCGAAAAATCTGCTAGCTCGCGAGCCAAAAATTGAAATTCGTCTCCCACCGCTCCAAGCCGCGCTGCTTCGATATTCGTGAGCACACTGAGCGCCTGCGTCTCCAGCGCGATGGTCCTCTGGCCTCGCGTCAGGACCGCGAGTTCGCGTAGCAGGTTCATTTCTGTCGCCACTGTCTCCAGTATTCCGGTGGTCGCTTGCAATCGCTCGCTGATGAAGTGGCGCGCGGCGGTTCCGAGCGATTGCACCTTCGGCAAAACCGAGCTGATGTTTTCATCCTCCACGCAAACTACAATCGCCGCCGTCAGACTGAGGATCGAATCGGCATTGTTGGCCAGGCTCTCAAAGGCGCTCGCGACTTTCGCGATTTCTCTTTCCACAATGAGTGACATATCCCGAAGGTCCGCCTGGGCCTTTTCGAGCGCCGCAAAGATTGCCGCTATGCTTTCATTTTCCATCGCGATTTGTGCCACGGCCGGCGCCAAAATTAACCTGCTTCAACGCGCGTGCGTCAGAATCGCTGCCGCCACCGATTGCAGTGGCAAAATCTTGTCCACCGCAGAACGCTTGATGGCTTCTTTCGGCATGCCAAAAACCATGCTGGTGGCTTCATCCTGCGCGATCGTTACGGCTCCCGCTTGTTTCATTTCCAACATGCCGCGCGCGCCATCGTCGCCCATTCCCGTCAGAATCACTCCCACGGCATTTTGTCCTGCATAGCGCGCCGCCGAGCGGAACAACACATCAACCGACGGGCGATGCCGGCACACCAGCGGCCCTTCTTTAATATCGACAAAATAGCGAGCGCCACTCCTCTTGAGCAGCAAATGATGATTCCCCGGAGCGAGCAGCGCGCGCCCTCGCAAGACCGTATCGTTGGCCTCGGCTTCCTTTACGGTGATGCGGCATTGCGTGTTCAGGCGATTCGCAAAAGCTCGCGTGAACAGCTCCGGCATATGCTGGACGATCACGATTCCCGGCGAGTCCGCCGGCAATGCTTCGAGTAAAATTTTGAGCGCCTCGGTTCCGCCGGTCGAAGCGCCGATGGCAACCACCTTCTCAGTTGTCTCCGCCATGGCGTGAGTGGCAGGCGATAGAATCACGTCGGCAGTCAACTTTGGCTGCACTTCGCGGCCCGGCCGGAGAATTTGCAAGCGCGCGGCAGCCGCTGCCTTCACCGCTTCGCAGAGAATCACGCGCGAATCTTCGAGAAATTGTTTGCTGCCCAAAGCCGGTTTGGCAATAATCTCCACCGCGCCATACTCCAGCGCCATCAACGTGCTTTGCGCTCCCTCCGCAGCCAGACTCGAGCAAATCACCACCGGAATGGGATGCTGGCTCATGATCTTCTTCAAAAAAGTCAGCCCATCCATCCGCGGCATTTCGATATCCAGGGTGATTACGTCCGGCACTTGTTCGCTGATTCGCTCCGCCGCCACAAACGGATCGGACGCGGTGCCCATCACTTCGATTTCCGGATCGCTTGACAGCACTTCGCTCAGGGTTTGCCGCACGACGGCGGAGTCGTCCACGATCAGCACGCGAATTTTTCGCGCGGTCATCGAATCAATCCCACGATTCGATGTACTTTTCCGTTTGTCATGAGAGCCGCCGCAAGCGCACTTCGCCGGTGCCGGTATGAAATTGAATGTTCAGCCCCACAGTGCCGCCTAAGCTCGAAGCCGCCACTTCGAGATTCTCGCTCCGCAGCACTTCGATGGCGGATTCGCAATTCATCTTCCCCACGGTGGGACGCAATGACGGCAAATCGCTCACGAGCAGCACATCGCCGCCGCCAAACAGCTTCACCTGCACTTCCGAGCGGCGCGCGCCCAATTCGTCAAATTTGCGAGCGAGATAACGGATGGAAAAGTCCACGTAACGGCCGCCTTGCGCGACGCTCAAGCCCAGGAATGAATTTGGACAGCGCGGCAACTGCGCGTGGCACAAGGCGCCGACGCCAAGCTTGGCGCTCCAAAACGAAACGGCCACGCACGATCCCAGAAGAGTGCGAATAATCACCGGGCTGCGCGCGAGGTGCAGCTCGCCCGGTTGTAAATACACCTCCGTCAATGTCGCTTCAATTTCGAGCATCCACTTTCCGATACGCGGCCGGCGCCACTGGTTCCAAAGGCAGATCCATATCGTGCAATGCTTCCGCGTGGCCGACGAAGAAGTAGCCGTTGGGCACCAGATAGCGCGCCAATTTCTGCAGGATTTGTTGCTGCGTCTGACGGTCGAAATAAATGATCACGTTGCGACAGAAAATAACGTCCGCTTTTTCGGTCAGCCCAAAATCCGCGTCCTTGAAATTCAGCCGCCGGAAATCCACCAGCTTGCGGAGCTCCGGCACCACACGCGCCCGATTCGAAGCGGCATCGCGGCTGCGCAAAAAATATTTTCGGCGAATCTCTGCGGGAACGGGACGCACAGCCTCCGCGCTGAAAACGCCCAGACGCGCTTTGGCCAGCACCGTGTGAGAAATATCGGTTGCCAGCAGCCGAAAGCGGAAGCCGGCATGGGACAAGGCGTACTCGCTCAGGAAAATCGCCAGCGTGTAAGGCTCTTCGCCCGTCGAGCAGCCGGCGCTCCAGATCAACAAATCGCGCCCGCTTTCGTTGCGCGCCATCAGATCGGGGATGGCCTTCTGTACCAGATAATCAAAATGCGCCGGCTCGCGGAAAAAATCGGTCTTGTTCGTGGTGACCACATCGATTAAGTGCACGATTTCGTCGCGCTGGCCGTGATGCCCGAACAAATATTCGCAATATTGCGCGAACGAGCTCAGCTCCAGGCTGCGCAATCGCCGTTTGATCCGGAGCTCCAGCATCGTTTTTTTGTCCGCGCTTAGATTGATCCCGGACTGCGTGTAAATTAGGCTTCGCAGCCGCTCAAAATCCGCATTGGAAATGCCTTCGTCATGGCCGCTCATACGCCGCTCATAGGCCACTCATCGACGGAATCGTCCGCGGCTCACAACGCGGGCCGCGCTCACACCGTCGCTTCGACGAGCTGCCTGCTGGTTTCCGGCACGCGAATGGCCGACAATTCTTCCGCCGAAAACACGCGGTCGATGTCGAGGATCATGATGAACTGCGTGTCGCGCCGCCCCATACCCTTGATGAAATCGGTGCGAATTTGCGTTCCGATGCGCGGCGCCGGCTGAATTTGATCCGGCTCCAGATCGATCACTTCCTCGACGGAATCGGCGAGCGCTCCGATTACTGTCGACTCGTTTTCAAGCAAGACCTCCACCACCACGATGCAAGTGTTCCTGGTCCGGGGCGTCCGCGACATTCCGAAACACAGGCGCAAGTCCACCACCGGGACCACGCTGCCGCGCAGGTTGATCACTCCGCTCATGAATTCCGGCGTCCGGGGAATGGCGGTGATGGGCGTGAAATCGAGCACTTCTCTGGCCTTCGCCACATCCGTCGCGAAAATCTCGTTCCCTAATTTGAAGGTCAGGTACTGCCGCGTCTCGGTGATTTCGGCAACACTCATCGTCAACTCCTTTTGGATTCAGAATTCGATCGCTGGCCGCTAGGCGCGGCATTCAGCAACACAATCTGAAACGTGTTAGTAGCGCTCGAATTCCTTGTCGAGATCGTCGCCCTTATCCTTAAGTTTCAAATGGACTCCGGCTTTGCCCGCCGCGGATGGTGCGGCGTGTCCGTTCGGTTTGTTGGCTTTGCGCGGCGCGTTCTCCACGTGGCTGGCTGCTTTCGGCGCCGCGGTTCTGGGAGCCGCCACATGGACGTTGTCTCCCGTGCGGAAGAATGACAACGCGCTTACCAGTTGATCAGACTGCGCGCTCAGTTCCTCCGTAGTGGAAGCCATTTCTTCGGAGGCTGAGGCGTTCTGCTGAATGACTTTCTCGAGTTGCTGCAAGGCCTTGTTGATTTGTTCCGCGCCGGTATCCTGTTCCTTGCTCGCCGCGGTGATTTCCTGCACCAGCTCCGCGGTGCGTTGAATGTCCGGGACCAACTTCTCGAGCATCTCGCCGGCTTTCCCTGAAACCGTCACCGTCGTTCCCGAAAGCTGATTGATTTCGCCGGCTGCTTTCTGGCTGCGCTCCGCCAGCTTGCGAACTTCCGCAGCCACCACGGCGAAGCCTTTGCCATGCTCGCCGGCCCGCGCCGCTTCAATCGCTGCGTTTAGAGCGAGCAAGTTGGTCTGCCGTGCGATTTCCTCGATGATGGAAATCTTGCTGGCGATTTCTTTCATCGCAGCCACTGCCTCGAGCACCGATTTGCCGCTTTCTTTCGCATCGGTTGCCGATTTATTGGCGATTTTGTCGGTCTGCTGCGCGTTGTCGGCGTTCTGCTTGATGTTCGAAACCATTTGCTCCATCGATGACGACGCTTCCTCCGCCGATGCGGCCTGCGCGCTCGCGCCCTTCGAAACTTCAATCGAAGCCGTACTGATCGACTGGCTCGCCGTGGCCACTTCCCCGGCAATCGAGCGGATGTCCGTCACCGTCTGCGTCAGCCCGGCGACCATCGAGCTCATCGCCTTCATCAACTTGTCTTGCGGCGAACGCTCGCGGATCGCGACCATCAAGTTGCCATTGGCAATTTCCTCCGCGGACGTGGTCACTTCGTTCATGGCCACAATCAGCGCGTTCAAGTTGTTTTTAATCTGGTTGAAATCTCCGTGATAGGTATCCGTAATCTGCGAAGGCACATCGCCCTTGCTGATTCGCTCGATCTGCCCCGCGGTGAAGGTCAACGGCGTGATCACCGCATCCAGAACCGAGTTCACTCCCTCCACAATCTCCGCATAGGCGCCCCGGAACTGATCGTGCTTCCCGCGCTCGGAAAGCTGTCCCGCGTTCGAAGCATCCGTCAAGCGCGCCAGTTCCTTTTGCAGCGCCTGGAGAACGATGCCGATGTTGTTCACCGCCTGCTTCATTTTTTCGTGATCGCCCTTGTAGGTCTGCGCGATCAATTCATCGATCTTCCCATTCGAAATCTGCGCCAGAATTCGATTGCCCTCCCCAATCGGCAACAGGATCGCATCCAGCATGGTGTTCACCCCGCGCACGATTTCCGCATACGCGCCTGCGAACTGCTCCGGTTTGCCGCGATCCGAAAGTTGCCCGTCTTTCGACGCGTCCGTCAGCCGCGCCATTTCTTTCTGCAGGTTTTGCACCACGATGGCGATGTTGTTGACCGCCTGTTTCATCTTTTCGTGATCGCCCTTGTACGTCTGCGCGATCAATTCATCGATCTTTCCATTCGAAATCTGCGCCAGAATGCGGTTGCCCTCCCCAATCGGCAGCAGGATGGCATCCAGCATGGTGTTCACCCCGCGCACGATTTCCGCATACGCGCCTGCGAACTGCTCCGGCTTGCCGCGATCCGAAAGTTGCCCGTCCTTCGACGCTTCCGTCAGCCGCGCCATTTCCTTCTGCAAGCCCTGCACAACGAGAGCAACGTTGTTCACCGCCAGCTTCATCTTTTCGTGATCGCCCTTGTAGGTCTGCGCGATCAGTTCATCGATCTTGCCGTTTGAAATCTGCGCCAGTATCCGGTTTCCTTCGCCAATCGGGAGCAGAATCGCGTCCAGCATGGTGTTCACTCCGCGCACAATCTCCGCATACGCCCCTGCGAACTGCTCCGGCTTGCCGCGATCCGAAAGCTGCCCGTCTTTCGACGCCTCCGTCAGCCGCGCCATTTCTTTCTGCAAGGCCTGCACCACGACAGCAACGTTGTTGACTGCCAATTTCATCTTCTCGTGATCGCCCTTATACGTCTGCGCAATCAGTTCATCGATCTTGCCGTTTGAAATCTGCGCCAATATCCGATTGCCTTCCCCAATGGGCAGCAGGATGGCGTCCAGCATTTCATTGATCCCTTGCACGATTTCGCGGTGCACGCCCTCAAATTGATCCGCTTTTCCGCGCTCACTCAAATGTCCGTCGCGCGACGCCTCCACCAGCCGCATGATTTCCTGCGACACGAGAAGCAGTTCCTGATCGCCGGGCTTCTGCCGGCTGCTCACTCGCGAACGCTGCTCGCCGTGCCCGTCCCCTCCGTTCCCTGCATCTGCCGCGCGCGTTTTTCGAATCTCGGTTTCCACTTTTGTAGGCATGGTTGCTGTCTCCCTCGAATTGAATCGAATTGAATTGCTTCGTTCTCCGCCGCAAAAGCGCGCGGTACCGCGATCGAATCCGTTGCTAGTGAATCATTCCGGCGTTTTCCGACATTACAGACAGTCCCGTGCCCCCGGGCTTTAATCCGGATATCGTTTGCGCGCCGGCAACTGCTGTTGGCCCGAGTGCCATGGTGCGAATCGCCTCTTGCACCAGCCGGTTCGGGTCCAAAATCAACGCCACTGTTCCATTTCCAAGAATGGTCGCGCCCGACGCCACATGCACATGCCGGTAAAATCGCCCCAGACTCTTGATCACCGTTTGATAATTTCCAATCACTTGATCCACCACAAATCCGTAACGCCCCGCTTCCGTTTCCACGATCATGATTTGCTCGAGTTCCGGGCGCGCGCAGCGGATGTCGAAATATTCCCGCAGCCGGATATACGGAATAATTTCTCCGCGCACATACGCCACGTGCTTGCCATTGGCCTTCTCAATGTCTTGCCGGCTCAACTCGATGCACTCCACGGTAATTGCCAACGGCAGCACGAAATAAGCCGGCCCCACGCTCACCAGCAATCCGTCGATGATCGCCAGCGTCAGCGGCAGCCGCAGCGTCACGCTCGTGCCCTTCGCCGGCTTGCTCGCGATCTCGATGCTTCCGCGCAGCGAATCCACGCTTCGCCGCACCACGTCCATTCCCACTCCGCGACCGGAAACGTCTGTCACCTCTCGCGCCGTCGAAAATCCCGGCGCCAAAATAAACGAAAAAATCTCATTCTCGGTGAGCTGCGCATCCGCGGACGCCAAACCTTTCTCAATCGCGCGTTCTCGCACCGCCGCCGCATTGATTCCGCCGCCATCGTCGGCCACCGAAATCAGCACGCTCGCGCCTGAATGCCGCGCCGAAAGATGAATCGTCGCGCCGCGAGCCTTTCCAGCGGCCACGCGCGCCTCGGGCGTCTCGATCCCGTGATCCATGCTGTTGCGGATCAAATGCATCAAAGGATCGCTCAACTTGTCGATCACCGTTTTGTCGAGTTCGGTGTCCGCGCCTTCGATGCTAAGCTCCACCACTTTGTGCAAATCGCCCGCCAGATCGTGGACCAACCTGCGGAAACGCTCGAACGTCGAGCGGATTGGCAGCATGCGAATACTCATCGAGCTTTCGCGCAGCGCCGACGTCAAACGGTCAATCTCCTCCGACACATCCGCCACGTCCTGATCGTCGTGCCGCGCCGCAATCTCGCCCAACCGCGCTTGCACGGTCACCAGTTCCCCCACCAAATTTACGAATTGGTCGAGCTTCGCCGCCGGCACTCGAACGCTCGACGCGCCCTCTGCATGATCGGAAGCGCGCCGCCCTTCTCCCGATCGTCTCTGCTGCGGAGCAGCCGCTTCGATCGCTTCTGCCGCCGCCACCGGCTCGATGGATAGCTCGCAACTGTCTTCCACGAAAATAAAGACATCGCGAATGGCTTCACGCGGCGAAGTGGTGCTCAGCGCGATTTCCCAGCTCACGTAGCATCGTTCCGGGTCCAGCTCGCCGAGCGGTGGAACCGCGGCCATGCTGGCCTTCGCGTGAAATTTGCCGAGATGCTTCAACTCGCTCAGCAGCAATAGAGGATTTGCGCCGTTGCGAAGCAAATCCGCGCCAGGTGAGAGACGAATTCTCCAATCGCGCGCGATGCCTTGCGCGGCAGGTGGAGCAACGGGAAGCGCCGCGGGCGCCGCTTCCACCGGAAGCACTCCGCGCGTTCCCGTCAGCTTCTGCAATTTTTCGAGGATGTCCGCAGCGGCGGCTTTGTCCACCGCCGTCTGCTCGAGCATCGCCTTGATCTGATCCAGCGCCACCAGCGAAAGATTGATTAGCTCGGAGGTGACCGCCAGCCGCCCTCTGCGCACTTCGTCAAACGCATTTTCGAGATCGTGGCTGAATGCCGCCAGCTCCTCGAATCCAAACATCGCTCCCGAGCCTTTGATCGTGTGCAACGCCCGGAATGCCCGGCCCACCAGCTCTTTGTCGTCGCGATTTTCGTTCAGCTCCAGCAGCGAGGCTTCCAATTCAGCAAGGATTTCCCGCGCCTCTTCCTGAAACGCCAATTTGAATTTGTCGGCCTGCGACATTTTCATAAGAACCGCGTCCGCGCCTTCACTTCTGCCCGCCCGGCACGGGAAATTTTTCGAATCCCGCATCCGCCGTAGCGTCCGCCAGCTCTTGCGGCACGCTTCCCGCAACCGTAAACTGCGATCCCGCTCCCGCCGCTTTCCGTTCCGCAGCCCAAAGCAATTGCAGCGCAGTAATGTCCAGTTGAGTCGCGCGTTCGAGATCCACGCGCAGATCTTTTCCTGTTGCCAGCGCTTCCACCAGAAGCGTTTTCAGTTCAGCGGCCGAGGCGATGTTGATCTCGCCGTCCAGATGGATCAGGCAATCCGCCTCGCCGTGGTCCAAAGTGACGGTCACTTTTGAACTCCAATCCGATTTTTCTGGCGACACACCTGCGCAGCGTTGTCCCACCAGCCGCGCGAGTCCAAGTACTAAATCGACCAGCAGACGCCGAACTTCAGCGCTAAATCCCGCCAGGCCTCAGTTCCGCGAGCGCAGATATTCCCATTCGGCACACTTCCATTCGCCGCTCCTGTCGAGCGCGCCGGCGCACTCCGCGAAATCCGCCGGATGTTCCGCCCCATTTGCAGGTCGCGAACTAGGCGAAACCGCCTCGTAAATCACCAATGTCGCCCCGTCCAAACCGCGTCCCGGCCTTCGCGTGCCGTTATTAGGACACCGCCTCTCAAATTGGTTGCAACAGAGCGAAAACTCTGGCAAAACAGCGTGACCCCCGGGGCGGAGGCCCTTACCATGCAGATTGCAACGCGGCAGGTCGGCGATGTCACCGTTGTAGATGTGACCGGGGACATCACGCTCTATCACTCGCCAGACTTGCGCAAAACTCTCCTCGATCTAATCAAGACGCAGAAGATTCCCTACGTCATCGTGAATCTGACGGAAGTGAAATATATCGATAGCGCCGGAGTGGCTTCGCTGATCGAGGGACTGAAGGCCTCGCGCGACACGAAAAGCCGCTTCTCGCTCTATGGGTTGAGCCGCGTGGCCCGTGAAGTGCTGGAATTGACCCGGCTGCTGAAAGTTTTTGAGGTTTACGATAACGAAACGCAGGCGCTCGAAAGCAAGCCCGCGAATCCGTAGAATCAAAGGTGCGAGTGGCCGCATTCGGCCCAGGGAATCCCCAGAGCGATGGCCATCACTGACGCGGTTGGACGCACCACAATCGATCAGCTCGCCTACGTCGGGCAATTGGCGCGACTCACTTGGCGGGCCGCGGTCGCGGTCGTTACTGGGCCACGGCAGGGCGCGGGCCTGCGCTATCGGCGCGCGCTGCATCAGGCCATGGCCGTGGGCGTCGAAGCCATTCCCATCATTTCTCTAATCACTTTCTTCGTCGGCGTAATTCTGGCGTTGCAATCGGCGCACGAACTGAAGCGCTTCGGCGCCATGGAATTCGTGCCCAACGCCGTGGCGCTGTCACTCACTCGCGAACTGGGCCCGCTGATGACCGCGATTATCGTGATCGGCCGGTCGGGTTCGGCCTTCGCCGCGGAAATCGGCACGATGAAAGTGAGCGAGGAAATTGACGCGCTCGAAACCATGGCGCTCGATCCGGTGAGTTTTTTGGTGGCCCCCAAGCTGGTGGCCATGATGATCATGATGCCCTGCCTCACCATGTGGTCGGACTTCATGGGCATCGCCGGCGGCGCGGTGTTCGGAGTACTGGGCGCGGGCTTCACCGTTTCTTCCTACTTCCGCGCCACGCTCGATGCGCTGCTCAAAGAAGACATCATCACCGGCCTGATTAAAGCTTTCATGTTTGGCCTGGTGATTACCGCGGTGGGCTGCCAGGAAGGATTAATGACCGGCCTGGGCTCCGAGCAAGTGGGGCGTTCGACGACCACGGCGGTGGTGAAATCGATTTTCGTGGTGATCTTGGTTGACTTAGGGTTTACAGCGCTGTTTTATTTCACGTCGCCGAATTAGTTTTCCCGGTATCATTTTTAGCATCGACCTATGACGCCCAGCCCAGAGACTCACACCCAAGACCGCGGCTCTGCAATATCGGTCCGCAATCTGCGCGTGGCCTATGGCGAACGCGAAATTCTGCATGGCATCAGCTTCGATGTGCTTCCCGGCGAGACCCTGGTAATCCTCGGCGGCTCGGGTTCCGGCAAGAGCACGCTGCTGCGCACGTTGGTAGGCCTCGAGCGGCCCACTAGCGGTGAAATTTGGCTTGGTGGCAAGAACATGGCCACCATCACTCCCAAAGAGCTCGACGAGTTGCGCAAGACTATCGGCATGTCGTTTCAAGGCTCGGCCCTGTTCGGCTCGATGACCGTGGGCGAGAATGTCTCTCTTCCGCTCAAAGAGCACAGCCCGCTCGATGATTCCACCATCGAGATCATGGTGCGCCTCAAGCTCGATCAAGTCGGCCTCGCCGGCTACGAGAATTACATGCCCGCGCAGTTGAGCGGTGGAATGAAAAAGCGCGCCGCTGTCGCTCGCGCCATGTCGATGGACCCGCAAATTTTATTTTTCGACGAGCCTTCCGCCGGCCTCGATCCCATCATCGCCGCGGGAATCGACGAGCTGATCCTGAAGCTGAAAAAGGCATTCGGAATGACCTGCGTGGTGGTGACGCACGAGCTGGCCAGCGCATTTCTGATCGGCGATCGCATGATTTTGCTGGATCGCGGCGTGATTGTGGCCAATGGAACCAAGGACGAAATCCAGGTGAGCCAGCAGCCGCGCGTCCGCCAGTTCCTCGATCGCATTCCTGAGCCGGAACTGAAGGACGAGCTGAGCTATCTCCAGATGCTTATTGGCGATGACGCCACAGCGCGGAAATAGCTGCGCGCGAAGCGGCTAGACTGGTAAAAGGTCGTGATATACTCCCCGCTTTCCTAGCGACAGGAATGTCGGGCAGCGGCAATTTTTCGAGCTCGAATGCGAGTTCGCGGTAAAGGTTCAAGGTCCAGTTCGAGGTTAACAGCGGGATGGAATCCAAGAAGGAACAGGCTCTCGTCGGCGTCTTCGTGATCGTGGCGATCGTGATTTTGCTGATCGCCATGTTTTCCATCTCCGGAACTTTCCGCAGCAGCGGCAATAAATATCTGGCGTTTTTCAAGAATGCCGGCGGGCTTCAAGAAGGCGGCCAGGTGCGTTACGCCGGCGGCCCTCCGATTGGCCGCATCCTGAGCGTCAAGCCCGATCCCAACAATATTGCGCAGATGAAAATCGAGTTTCGCGTGGAGCCGGACGTGCCGGTGAAGAAAGACAGCACGGTGAAAATTTCGAGCCTCAGCGCGCTGGGCGAAAATTTCCTGCTGATTGTGCCGGGCACGCAGAGCGCTCCGCTGGCTCAGAACGGCGACACGCTCCAGACCGGCCCTTACACCAGCCTGGACGACATCGAAGCCACCATCGGTGACCTCGCCCCGCAAGCCAAGGTGTTGATCGCGAATCTGAACGACCGCGTCAGCGAACTAAAAGAGACCATCGCGGACGTGAATGATTTGCTCAACGCCAAAAATCGCGAAAACATTTCGAAAGTCATGGCCAACGCGAACGGCATGCTTGAGGAAGATCGCCCGCTGCTGAATTCCACGCTCAAGAACGCCAACGACGCCACCGCGAAGATCGGCCCGATTCTCGACGATTTCAAGGGCACGCTGAAGAAGACCGACGACGCCATCACGCACGTCGACAGCCTGCTCACCACCGAGCAGCCCGAGATTCACGCGTCGCTCTTGAAGCTGCATGAAACTCTGAATTCCACGGCATCGCTCACCGATCAACTCGACCGCACTCTCAACGTCAACAGTCCCAACCTCGACGAAATCATCGAGAACATGCGCCAGATTTCCGAGAACTTGAAGGAATTCACCGAAACTATCAAGACGCGGCCCTACACCTTGATTCGCAGCTCGGAACCCAAGCCGCGTCAGCCAGGCGAGGCACCGCCGCCATGAGATTCTTTGCAGCAACGCACGACCCGAAAATGAGCTCACTCAATTTGAGCGCGCCCGACGTAACGGCGAAGGGCACGCACTCGCGCGGTCCCGCATTCCATGCCGGTCTCGCGGCGCTCGCGCTCGCCCTCTGCGTGCTGCTCACCAACTGCGGCTCGGCGCGCCCCGTAAAATATTTCACCATTCAAGGCACGCCCCCAGCCATCCAGCAATCGACAACCACTTATCCTGTCACCATCGTCGTCGGGCATATCAATGCCCCGCTCCTCTATCGCGACGATCGCTTGGTCTACAGCAACGGCTCGGTCGAGCTCGGCTCCGACAGCTACAATCGCTGGGCCGAACAGCCCACCGAAATGATCGAATCCATGATGGTCCAAAATCTGCGCGCCACCGGCCAATTCAAGGCCGTGCAACGCATGTCCAGCAGCGGCAAAGGCGAATACATCCTGCGCGGCCGTCTCTCCGCCTTCAACGAAGTCGACAACCCAGGCATCACCGCCCGTTTCACCATCGATTTGGAATTGCTGCATGCAAAGTCCGGCAACGTAGTCTGGACTTTCCCCTACACCAACGATCAACCGGTACCCGAAAAATCAGTCACCGCGATAGTCCTGGCGCTGCAAACCAACGTACGCACCGGCCTGCAACAAGCCACAGCATCGCTACTGCAATATTTCGCCAATCATCCACAGTAAGTAGCGCCGGCGTCCCTGCCGGCATCCGGCGAGCAATATCAAGCCACAACCGGAATCAAGGCCGGACTCACAACTCAATCCAAGCCCGCAAATGTATCTCAAAACCGATCCTAAGCCCCCCAACTATCGGGTTGACTTCCGCCTCCGCCCCGTGATATTCCCATGTCATTACAGCCTCGGCTGCTCCGCCGAGGCCGGATCCCCGGGAGACAGAGACCCAGTTTCGAAAGGGATCCACCCAGCAACACCCCACCCCGGGAGGTGGTGCCCCACGGCACTCACCTCCCTTTTTATTTCCGGGCAATAACCATCCCGCCACGGTGCATCTTTCCGGCACAGCGCCCCAACAAATCTAGCCTTGCGCCTCGGGAAGCGTATAATGCGGCAGGTAGGCGACTTGGCGTTATTCTCTGCCGCGGGTAAAAGGAGCTTCGCTTGGGGCTGCAGATTTCCAGCCGGAAGTCGGGTGACGTAGTAGTCCTCGATATCCAAGGACGCGCCACCATCGGCCGCAGCAACGAAGAGCTGAGCAACGAACTACGCTCGCTCATCGAGGCCGGCAATCGCAAAATCCTCGTGAATCTCTCGGGCGTCTCGCAAATCGATAGCTCCGGTATCAGCACCATCGTGCGCAGCTTCGTCACCATCCGCCGCCGTGGCGGCATCCTCAAGCTCTATCACGCCACCGGCCACGTCCTCGAAGTCCTCGAACTAACGCGCCTAATCCAAACCATCCCCAGTTTCGCCGACGAAGCCTCCGCTTTAGCCAGCTTCACCTGATTCGTGTCCGCACTCCATAAAAGTAAAACCGCCTTCGCCCGTTCGATCTCCACATTCGCCACCCTCGCATTATTAATCGCGACAGCGGCGCTAGTGCCGTCACCGATCCCTGCGCAAACGGGAACGCCCGCGAACGTCCCGCAAGATTCCGAAGCAGCTTCCATGAAGGAACTCGCCGGCTACGTTTCGGAGGCCGTAAAAAAATCGCATCTCGAAAATCTTCTGGTAATGGATTTTCAGGGACCGAATCACGACTATTCGCTGCTGGGTAGAAAACTGGCCGACGATCTTCAATCCGCGCTGGCTGCCGATGCAACAATTAAACTTGCGGACCGCAGCAAATACATCGAGTTCGTCTCACGGGAAGCCCTGCTAATTCCGGAAGCGAACCAAGCGGATCCCGCGAACTGGGTGGCAGGCCAGGTCTCCGCAAAATCTTTCGTGATTGGAAAATATGAAGAAAGCGGCAGCGACGTAATCCTGCACATTGAGATCTACGATTGCCCGAAGCCCAGAAATATTCTGAACCTGAAGGCCACGTTCTCGAACGCTTCCGAATTATCCTCTCTCTCCAACCGGCTTCTCGCCCCTACGGGAGACAGTGCGCTCAGCGCGGAGCAGAAAATCGGTCTAGCCGTCAAGGCTAGCCGCGGCTTCAGCCCCCCAGAATGCCGTCAATGTCCTCAGCCGGCGTTCTCCGAGGTGGCGATCGTTCAGAGAGTGAATTGCATTATAAATCTTATTGCTGAGGTCGACGAAACCGGAAGAATATCGGATCTACACGTGACGAAGGGATTTTTCTACGGACTCAACCAAAAAGCCCTGGACGGCGTGAAGCAGTGGCGGATGAAACCTGGTTCTGACCCGGACGGAAAACCGGCGAAGGTCCAACAGATAATCGAGGTTACGTACAAATCGTACCAGAAGTAATTCTAGGCGTTCTTCTTCAATTCGGCGAGAACCAGCTTGGCTACTTCCTTCAACGTATCGAACACTCCCTGGCCGGTGACCGCAACGGCTTCCAGCGTCGGCTCGCCCTTCACCTGCAGCTGCTTCTTCAACTCATCGACCGACATGATGTTCGGCAAATCGCGCTTGTTGAGCTGCAGGACGTAGGGGATGGTGGTGAAATCCAAATTGTGATCGCGCAGATGCTCGCGCAGGTTGTCGAGCGTTTCGAGATTCGCATCCAGCCGCTCTTCCTGCGAATCCGCCACGAAGACCACGCCATCCGCGCTCTTCAAAATCAATCGCCGGCTGGCCTCATAAAAAACCTGTCCAGGCACGGTATACAGATGAAAGCGCGTCTTGAATCCGCGCACGGTGCCCAAATCGAGAGGCAGAAAATCGAAGAACAGCGTGCGGTCCGTTTCGGTGGCGAGCGAAACCATCTTGCCCTTCTGATTCGCGCCCGTATGCTCGTAGATCCACTGCAGATTGGCAGTCTTCCCGCCAAGGCCGGGGCCGTAATAAACAAGCTTGCAGTTGATTTCCCGCGCGGGAAAATTGATAAACGGCACGAGTTCCTCAGAAAATCTCTGGCTCGCTACTTATAGCATACGCACGCGCGGCAGGCCAACGCGCGCCATCAAGTCTGCTTCTGATTCGCCAACTTTTCCGAGTGCGATTTAGGGTACCCCAACCCCAAAAAGTCCAAGGGAGGTCCATCTTCCAAGCCCGGCCGCAACCCCCATCGCAGCCAGTCGAACAAGAATATTACTAGAATTCCCGCTTCGTCAGGGCATGACTTCTTGCCCTGAGTGAAGTCGGAGGGTAGTCCTGCCGCAAACGCCGCAAAATCCCCCGACTCCACAGCCCGCGGGAAAAGCCGGAACAATGTCATCCTGAGCGAAGCTAATGATCTAAGCGTCGACTAATCGCTATTCCTTCACCTGCGCATCTGTAAACGTCGGCCAAGTCCGATGCGGCCGCACCGGCCGGCTATCGCGATACCAAGGCGCTTTAAAACGCATCAAGTTCGCAAAGCTGCGGCAAGGATTCGCAAATCCCATCCCGAATAATAAAAGCGGATTGGTAGTCTTCTGGTCGGCATAGCGCAGCAAATGCAAATCCACAAAATCCTCGCCCAGCGACCAAACCCAACCGCCTACCGGCGTAATCACCAACCCAACCACTCCGGTTCCGTTGGTCTTGTGCCCCGCGTTTTTATCAAACGCCGTATCTATTCCTGTGTTCCCAAAAGAGGCCTCGCTGATCGGCCCTAATTTCCATTGCGTGCTATAAACCGTCGCCCACAGCAACGCCCACAACCGGCTATGCCAATATTCCTTAGTGTTCTGCGCCTCGATGGACATCCCCCGCGGATAATTCTGAATAAAAATATCCATGCTAATCGCGCCCATCATGGGATGGCCGACGTAATCATCCGAAATGGGATTGGCATCGTTCCAGCGGCTGAATTTGAAACCCTCGACGGACTCCATCCAGTTGTGAAACCAGTGCCCGTGAGTGGTGGCATCCCAGACATGCGTATTCGTCGCCAGATTCCAACCGGTTTCGATGAATAAATATTGCGTCTGCTCGCGGAATGCCGGCCACCAATGAAAACCGCAGTCTCTGCGGTCCAGGCTCCCGGCCGTACACATTCGCGTAACTTCCGACGGCGGCACATCCTGAATTCGCGGCGGGCGCACTTCGCCGCGGCCGGCGTCCGGCTTGGACTCGCGCGTATCATCCCCATCCGGCCGCGTGGCAGCGTCGATATCGGCGTTCAAATCCGCTTCCGCCGGCAACAAATGATAATGATCGGCGAAGTGCAGCGTGCTTCCAGGAGGATTAAGATTCAGTGCCTGAGGATCAGAATTAAATTGCGAAGAAGTTGACCTTAAATCCGCTCGATTCGCATCGCCAAAAAAGCTCTGTGCCTTCGCCGGGTGGCAAAACGCCGCGCAAAGCGCAAACACACCCAGCCCAAGTCCGAATTTCATCGATCGTGCTCCGCTACCCTAGCCTCCGGCGGCCTGAGAAGGGCCGTGCTCTTCCGGGACGAAGAAATTATACGCAAGCCCCACTCACGAACCAACAACTCTCCGCCAGAGAAGTGCCAGGAACGCAAAATCGAGCGTGAAACCACACCACCACGCCGGTATTGGCTCCCTTGCAGGTACGCGCCTGAACTGGGAGTCGACCACTAGCTGCCCCCTTCGTTGACTTGCCCTCAGTCGCTACCTAAGATGTGCACGAGATGCCAGATTCGCCATCTCTGATTGGACAGACCATCTCGCACTACCGCATCCTCAATAAACTCGGTGGTGGCGGTATGGGTGTTGTCTATAAAGCTGAAGATACCAAGCTCCACCGCTTCGTTGCCCTGAAGTTTCTTCCTGACGGCTTCGAGCCAGACTCCCAAGCTCTGAGCCGCTTCAACCGTGAGGCACAGGCCGCTTCTGCGCTAAACCACCCAAATATCTGCACCATCTACGAAATCGGCGAACACAATGGTCAACCCCTCATTGCAATGGAGTTCCTCGACGGCCAAACGCTGAAGCAGCGTATTTCCGGCAAGCCGCTTCCCTTGGACGAATTTCTGGAACTCGCAATTCAAATTGCCGACGCCCTCAGAGCAGCGCACGCCCAAGGAATCGTGCATCGAGACATAAAGCCAGCAAATCTCTTTGTCACCCAACTGGGCAACGCCAAAGTCCTCGATTTCGGTTTGGCGAAAGTACTCCCAGTGGGAATGAACGTCGTCGCATCGCAATTGCCTACCGCGACGGTCGGGGAACTTTTGACCAGCCCGGGCGCAACCATGGGCACCGTCGCTTACATGTCGCCGGAACAGGCCCGTGGAGAAGAACTTGATACGCGTACCGACATATTTTCCTTCGGAGCAGTTCTTTACGAAATGGCGACCGGAAAGATGGCCTTCCCGGGAAGCAGTGCCGCCGTCATATACGAAGCAATTCTGAACCGGACACCGCTTCCGGCCACGCAGTTCAATCCAGAACTCTCGCCAAATTTGAACGAAATCATCTCCAAGACGTTGGAGAAAGACCGCAACTTGCGTTATCAAAGTGCCGCCGATATTCGCATTGATTTGCAGCGATTGCGGCGCGACACAGACTCGGCGCGGCTGCCAGCATCGGCCAGCGCGCGCCCGCCTGCCGCTAACAAACCGCGGCAGGCGCTCTACGCTGCCGCGACCGTGGCGGCGCTATTGGCCGGCGCGGTCCTGGCGTGGCGACTCGGCGGGCCGCGCCGCCCGGCGACCTCGGCGAGCGAGTACATTCAACTCACCAATTTCAACGACTCGGCCACGGCGCCCGCGCTCTCACCGGATGGACGCATGCTCACGTTTTTCCGCGGCGGAGGGTATTTCCTCGGCTCCGGCCAGGTTTATGTAAAGCTGCTACCGGACGGAGAATCGAAGCAATTAACCTTCGATTCGAACCCGAAATACGATCCCGTATTCACGCCCGACGGCTCCCGCGTCGCGTACACGGTCCTTTCCTTCTCGGGCGGCAGCTTTGACACCTGGACCGTGCCAATCTTGGGAGGGGCACCCACGCGCCTAATGGTCAACGCGGCAGGCCTCAGTTGGATCGGGCCGGACCGCATCCTGTTTTCAGAAATTATGGCGGGAACGGTTCTGCACATGGGCATCGTGACGGCGAGTGAGAGCCGCGCCGAGGAGCGCGCCATCTACTTCCCGGCGCACGAGCGCGCTATGGCGCATTACTCCTGGCTTTCGCCGGATCGCGGTTGGGTGCTGATCGTGGAGATGAACGGCGTTGAGGAGTGGCAACGCTGCCGGGCCGTCCCGATGGACGGAAACTCGGCGGGAGTTCAGGTGGGACCGCCGGGCGCCTGCACGGCTGCCGCCTGGTCGCCGGACGGGCGATGGATCTACCTCAACGTAGAGGTGGACGGCAGCGAGCACCTGTGGCGCCAACAGTGGGGCGAGCGCGCTCCGAAAGGAAATCCGGAGCAGATCACCTTTGGCCCCACCGAAGAGGAAGGTCTGGCCGTCGCGCCGGACGGCAAATCGCTGATCGCCTCGGTGGGCGTGCGGCAAAGTTCCGTTTGGACGCACGATGCCGCGGGCAATCATGCGGTTTCCCTGGAAGGGTCCGCGGAGGCGCCTCGGCTTTCGCCGGACGGCAAGCGGCTCTACTATTTGCTGCAGAAAAGCAGTTCGTCGAACGCGAGCGAGCTGTGGCGCAGAGATCTAGCATCGGGCAAGTCCGATCCCGTGTTCACGGGCCAGCGCATCGTGGACTATGATGTTTCCCGCGACGAGTCGCGAGTCGCCTTTACGGTCCGGATCGGAGACGAATCGCAGATCTTCCTCGCGGCCACCGATCGAAGCTCGCCTCCGCGCTTGGTCGCTCGACGAGGAGACATGGTGAGTTTCGGCGCCTCCCAGTTGATTTTCCGGCAACTGGGCGAGAAAGCGAACTACCTGGCGCAGGTTCAAGAGGATGGAAGCGGCCTAACTCGCATCCTGGAGACTAAGATTGTTGAAATTGGCCCGGTTTCCCCGGACAGAGAGTGGGTGACCGTCAGTGGCAGCATCGAATCCGTGCCTGGAAACTTCGCCGTAGCGCTGCGAGACCACGCTCAACGCAAGATCTGCGCCGGAGCGTGCTTTGTGCAGTGGTCTCCCGACGGGAAGTACCTATACGTTTCCTTCAACAGCCGGTTTTCGACACCGGGAACCACCAATCACACATATGTCATTCCGATCCCGCACGGCTTCGGGCGTTTGGATTTGCCGGCATCCGGGATAGATCGCGCCGGTGAGGTGGAGCTGGCCGGGATCCAATTGATTCCCCACGACGATATGTCGCCCGGACCGAATCCCCAAACGTATGCCTTCACCAGCGCGGCGTTTCAGGGGAACCTGTTCCGGATTCCGCTGCATTGAAGCGATCAGCGGTCAGCTGTCGTTACTACGTGTCCGTTGTCGCACTATCGGAAACCGAGCCAGTAACCCGCCGCTCCGTTTGACCGCCTCCTGCACCTACCGATATAATGTTGAATTCCGCCCGACCCGATTTCGGCGTTAGCGGACTCGTCCGGCGGTGAGCCCAGAGCCAACCCCGCGCGAATGCCCGCTCCAAGCGGCAGCAACCCTTCAAAAGTTCAGGAGCAAAAATGGTTAAGGCCACACAACTGCGCCCCGGAATGGTCATCCGCCACGAAGGCGAGCTTTACACCGTCTTTAGCGTCGATCACCGCACCCCCGGCAACAAGCGCGGCCAGATGCAAACCAAAATGCGCAATCTCCGCACCGGCTCGATCATCGACTACCGCTTCCGCGCAGAAGAATTCGTAGAGCGCGCCGTCTTCGACGAGGTCGAATTCGAATTCCTTTACGGCGACGCCGAAGGCTTCCACTTCATGAATTCGCAATCCTACGAGCAAATGACCCTGCAAAAAGAGCTGCTGGGCGACACCACGGACTATCTGATCCCGAATCTCCCCGTAAAGTTGGAATTCTACGAGAACAAACCCATCGGCGTGCTGCTGCCAGACACAGTCGATCTGACAGTGGTGGACACCGAGCCAAGCATCCAAAAAGCCACAGCCAGCGCGGTAATGAAGCAAGCCAAGCTGGAGACCGGCCTGGTAGTAAACGTGCCGCCATTCGTAAGCAACGGCGACAAAATCAAAGTAGACACCACCGAAGCCCGCTACATCCAAAGAGTCCAGTAGGGGAGGGTCTTCCAACCCAAATCGCGCCGATCCGAAACGTATAACAGACCCGCCCGCTTTTCGGCCCTCTTCGATTCAAAGGTAAGCACGATGCGCGTCGAACGGAAAACCGGAAGGGTCTAAAGAACCCTCCCCTACGAAAACCATTCCATGCCCCAATACACCTGCCCCCGATGCGGCCAAGAATACGTCCTCTCACCCGAGCAGGATTTCCAACCGCTTTGCCCCAATTGCCAAAGACGCGCCAGCGCCGAATCATACGCTCGCCTAATCGCTTTCGGGCCTAAGCCCATCGTCACTCGCGTACTTATCGGCGCAAACGTCGCCGTCTATCTCCTAATGGTCGCAGCGGGAGTCTCCTGGCTCGAACCTAGCCAGTGGGAACTCATCCGCTTCGGCGCCGATTTCGGCCCGCTCACTCTCACCGGCCAATGGTGGCGGCTGTTCACGAACATGTTTGTGCACGTCGGGATCATTCACATCGCGCTTAACATGTGGTGCCTGTGGTATCTGGGCGATCTAGCCGAAAGATTCATGGGCCGCAAATCTTTCACGTTTCTCTATTTCGCGACAGGCCTTTTCGCCAGCCTCGGCAGCCTCGCCTGGGATCCCATCCGCGTAAGCGCCGGCGCATCAGGCGCCATCTTCGGCGCAGTAGGCGGCATGGTCTCTTATCTTTTTCTCAAAAAAGTCCCCATCGATATACGCTTCGCCAAGGAACGCCTCAAAAGCCTCTCAATTTTCATAGGCATCAATCTAGTTTGGGGCCTGCAATCCGGCATCGACAACGCCGCCCACGTCGGCGGCCTAATCAGCGGCCTAGCAATCGGCGCCATCCTGCCAGCCATCGTTCTCGACGCGCGAAACGCACAATTCGCCCCGTCCACAGGCAGCGCGTCAATGCCGGGCGAGATTCCGACAGCTATCGGCGCGAAGAAGCACTGGGACTCGCAGTTGATATTCGTTGTGATCGCGACGGCCGCCGCCCTAGTCGTAGCTGCCTCCGCCACCGCCCATTTCCGCATCCCCAAAATGCGCGCCGAGCGCATGGAACTAATCGACGGCTTTCAATCTGGCTCCGCCGATCTGATCCCCATCCTGGAAAAAAGAATCCAAAATAACTCGAAGGACTTTTCAGGATTCGCGCTACTAGGCCAGGAGCATCTTTTCGCCGACGACCCCAAAGCCGCCATCGACCCATTTCAAAAAGCGCTCGCGCTAGACCCGCACAGCGCCAGCACGCACCACGATCTAGCTCTCGCCTACCTGGGCATCGCCGATTTCCAATCCGCAAAAAAAGAAATCGACGCAGCCGCCGGCCACGGCGATCCAGCCGCAACCGAATTCATGCTAGGCCTAACCGAAGACGGCCTAGGCCACCCCGAAGCCGCCATCGATCATTTCAAAAAAGCCACCGCATCCCGCCCAGATCTATACCAAGCCGAATTCGCGCTAGCCCAAGCGTACGTAGAATTAGGCCGCATCCCAGAAGCCCGCGCCCTCTACGAAAAAATCCTGAGCGATCGTAAAGTCGACACGCGCGCCACAGCCGTACTAGACGCCTTAAACTCCGGCAAAGTATCCAAGCTCGCCGATTTCGGCCCTCCGCAAATCCCCATTCCCTACGATAAATTGGTCGACCTACCGCCCACGTGGCCGTTCGTTCCGTAACGAAACCATCCCCTCGAGAAACGCTGTTTACTCCCCCCGCGAATTTAATACACCACAGCCCCAAATAAGCGCATCATAAGCACGTGCCCGCAACCAATCCGAATCCAAGCCTGACCGCCCGCGAATTAGTCGCCTCGTGGGTCAGGATCCTCAGCGGCCGCATCCCGCTGCTCTCCATCGAAATCACTCGCGAGTGCCCGCTAAGCTGCCCCGGCTGCTACGCCTACGGAGACACGCATCTGGCCGGCGGCGTCAAACTAACAGAACTAAACGATCGCCGCGGCGACGAACTCGTCGAAGGTGTCCTCGACTTAGTACGCAAACACAAACCCAAGCACGTCTCGCTTGTAGGCGGCGAACCCATGGTCCGCCATCGCGAGCTAAGCAAAATCCTGCCCGAGCTGAGCAAGATGGGAATTTTTTCGCTGGTGGTTACCAGCGGCATAATTCCCATTCCCACGGAATGGATGAAGCTCGCTCGCTCGCGCGTTGCGATTTCCGTAGACGGCCTCCCCGAGCATCACGACATCCGCCGCAAGCCCGCCACCTACGAACGCATCCTAGCCAACATCGACGGCCGCGAAGTCAACATCCACTGGGTAATCACCCGCCCCATGCTAGAGCGCCAGGGCTACCTGGAAGAATACGTAAAATTCTGGAGCGAGCGCCCCGAAGTAAATCGCATCTGGGTAAGCGTCTACACCCCGCAAATCGGCGAGCAAAGCCCAGAAATGCTGACGCCAGAAAATCGCAGCGCTCTAGCCGCGCAATTACCGCCGCTGGCGAAGAATTACAAAAAGCTGCTGTTCAACGAAGGCCTCGCAAAAGCATTTCTGAAGCCGCCGGCAAATCCGGACGATTGCGTATTCGCAAAACTCTCCGCCAACTATTCCGCCGATCTAGAAACGCGCGTAGAACCCTGCGTCTTCGGCGGCACGCCAGATTGCTCGCAATGCGGCTGCGCCATCAGCACGGGCCTGCACTGGGTCCGCGACGTAAAAATGGCCGGCCCGCTTAAAGTGAATCACTTCATAACCAGCTCAGTAAAAATCGGCCGAGTAATGAATCGCCTAAGATCCAGCCGCGCCCGCACCTCGCGCTGGTCCCCGCCCACCCCGCAAGCCGACAGCAAAACCAAGCTCGTACAAATTCAGCCGTAAATCCGCGCGCCCGCATCCCCACTCGATTGCGCCCCTCCCGCACCGTATCGTAACATTCTGCACCCGTGTCCGACCCCGCACCAATCCTCGGCCGCACCATCTCCCATTACCGCATTCTCGAAAAAATCGGAGGCGGCGGCATGGGCGTCGTCTACAAAGCCGAAGACATCCGCCTGCTCCGCATGGTCGCGCTAAAATTCCTCCCCGAAGAAACCGCCCGCGACCCGCAATCGCTCGAGCGTTTCCGCCGCGAAGCCCGCGCCGCCTCCGCCCTAAATCATCCGAACATCTGCACCATTTACGATATCGGCGAAGACCAAAGCCACACGTTCCTGGCCATGGAATATCTCGAAGGCCAGACCCTGAAAAATCGCATCGCGCAAAGCCGCATCCCGCTGAGCGAGCTGCTGCAGACAGGCGTAGAAGTAGCCAACGCGCTCGACGCCGCCCACGCCAAAGGCATCATTCATCGCGACATCAAGCCCGCCAACATTTTCTGCACCCGCAACGGCACCGCCAAAGTCCTAGATTTCGGCCTGGCAAAAATTATTTCCCCGCGCCAATCCTTCGCACAAACCGGCGCCTCCGCCGCACCCACCATCTCCGGCGATCAACTGCTAAGCAGTCCCGGCTCCGCTATCGGCACGGTAATGTACATGTCGCCCGAACAAGCTCTCGGCGAAGATCTCGACTCCCGCACCGATCTTTTTTCCTTCGGCGCAGTCCTCTACGAAATGGCCACAAACACCCTACCCTTCAAAGGCGCCACCGCCCCAGCAATCTTCGACGCCATCCTCCACAAATCGCCGCCCGCTCCAGCCCGCCTAAATCCGGAATTGCCCGCGGAATTCGAAAGAATTATTCAGAAAGCTCTCGAGAAAGATCGCAAGCTGCGTTACCAACACGCATCCGATTTGCGCGCCGATCTGCAACGCCTCACCCGCGATTCAAATTCTGACAAGGGCATCGCACTGGGCACAGGCATCGCCGCTCCGACCGTAGCGGCGGGCTTAAGCCCGGCATCTTTGTCATCGCCAACGAATGCATCTGATCGCCAGTCCAGCAGTTCCGTGATAGCAGCCGCCGCAAAACAACACAAATTAACCCTCTCAGCCGGTCTAGTAATCGCACTCCTAATCACCGCAGCAGCCGCCTACGGCGTTTACGCCCTCCTAAACCGCAGCAACCCCACCCCCTTCGAAAATTTCACCATCACCCAACTCACCGACAACGGCAAAACCGTAGCCGCAGCAATCTCCCCCGACGGCAAATATCTACTCAGCGTCCTCGATGACAAAGGCCAGCAAAGCCTCTGGCTCCGCAACGTAGCCACCAACAGCGACACCCAGGTAATCCCGCCATCCGACGCCTACTATCGCAGCCCGATATTTTCCCCCGACGCCAATTTCATTTATTTCCGCGAAGCCACCGACAGCGCCCACGGCGGCTTCGATCTTTACCGCGCACCGGTCCTAGGCGGCTCCCCGCAGCTCGTAGTGCACAACCTCGACACCAGCATCGCGTTTTCTCCCGACGGCAAACACATGGTCTTCTACCGCGGCAACACTCCGGAACCAGGAAAATTCCAGGTCCTCACCGCCAACGCCGAAGGCGGCGATGAAAAGGTAATCGCCGGCGGCCCGCTGGCCGAAACGCCGCAGTCTTTCGCCTGGTCCCCGGACGGCCTGCACATCGCGTCCGTGCGCGCCTTTGAGAACGGCGCACTCAGCGTCATTCAACTCCAAGATGTGAACACCGGCAAATTCCAAACCATGGCGCGCTTCAACAAATGGATTTTCAACGATCTAGTCTGGATGCCCGATGGCCGCGGATTTCTCGCCGCCTATCAAGACAAGCTCAGCCCCATCGACCGCAATCAAATCGCCTTCATCGCCAATCCCTCGGGAAAATTCCGCGCGGTCACCAAGGACACCAACAATTACGAGACCACCACGCTTTCCGCCGACGGAAAAACGCTCGCCACCATCCAGCAGAAAACCTCGCGTACGCTGTACTTCCTGCCGCCGGAAGGTTTCTCAGGAAATCCGCCGCCTGCCGCGCCCGCGCAAAATAAAAATGCCTTTGTCTTCGGCTGGGCCAGCAATGGTCAGATTTATTTCGACGACCAGAGCAACTTATTGCGCATCTCCGCCGACGGCAGCAACAAAACCGTATTACTGAGCGATGCCGCCGCGCAAATCGCTTCCCCCGCGGCCTGCCCCAACGGGCGCTACATCGTCTTCGATTGGCTCGATCACGCCGCCAGCAACAAGGTCAACGTCTGGCGCGTTGACGCCGATGGCTCGAATCCCAAGCAGCTCTCCACCGGCTCGATCGACACCTCACCACTCTGCTCCTCCGATGGTAAATGGGTCTACTTCGAGAATTACAGCGACAACAAACTTACGCGCGTGCCCCTCGACGGCGGCCCCTCGGAAGTCGTCCCGGGAACCGTGATTCCGAATGTCGTCACCGCTTCAAGCTTCGATGTCTCGCGCGACGGCAAATTCTTAGCCTTCGCCGCCGCGGATATTTCCGGCAAGATCCCCGTGGGTCAGATTGCGCTGGTCGCCCTCGATGCCGGCCCGAAACCGCCGGTCCGCATGATCGATGCCGATCTGCGCGCTTCAGGTCCGCCGCGATTCACGCCGGACGGCGCGGCCGTCGTCTATCCCATCCGCGAAAATGGCACGGAAAATTTGTGGCTGCAGCCGCTAGATGGTTCCCATGGCCGTCAGATCACCAATTTTCCAACTGACGCAATCCAACTATTCGAGTACTCACCCGACGGCAAAACCATAGCCGTAATGCGCGCCCACACAGAATCCGACGCGGTCCTGCTACACGACACCGGCCTAGCGGAGAAATAGTTCGCCACCGCCGGGTGGCCGAGCTTTTTCCGAGGTTTGCCGTGGGTGCCCGATCCTTCCCGGTTTTTGGGAAGGGTCGGGGTTCCGGCCATCCTTTCGGCCCATCTTTAGCTTTTTCTTTCCTTCTCGGCTTGTTCCTCTCGCTTCTTTCTCACTCCGGTTCGGCCACCCGCCCTCTTAGGCAGCATGAAGCAATCATGTGACCTGCGTCACAGCCAGCGCCCCGCCCTTTCAATTACATTCAGCCAAACACGGGAAAGGTGTCCTCCGGCATCGCAGCAGGATTTATCTCGATGCTCGATTCACTCATGGCGCCTCTTCCCCACGCTTGCGGCCCTCTCTAGATGTTTAGGGGCGTTGGCATGAAGCGTAAGACCGCCATCAAAATCTCCGCGCGCCAGAAAAAAAGAGCCAAGCCTCGCCTCGCCGCTGCTTCGGATCAAGTCCTCGCTGCTCTCGACCGTTATCCCAATGTCGGCGTGGCCATCTGCGATCGTCAGTTGCGCTTCGAATCCATCAATTCCGCACTTGCTTCCATGAACGGCATTCCCGCCGATGCCCATATCGGCAAAACACTACGCGACATCCTCGGCGGCGCAGCGGCAAAAGTGGAACCGCTCTACAAGAAAGTGTTCCTCACCGGCGATCCGGTATTGAATTTCCAACTTTCCGCGAAGTTGCCTACCAGGAACGAACCCGGCTACTGGATTGAAAGCTGCTTCCCCATCAAGGACGCGTCCGGAGAAGTAAAACAAGTTGCCGGATTCGTCGTAGAGGTCACGGAAGAAAAGAAGCTAAGAGACTCGCTACGCAGCCTAACCGGCAAGCTGCTGCGTCACGAAGATTACAAGCAGCGCCGCGTCGCCCGAGAGCTGCACGATTCCCTCAACCAATATCACGCAGGTCTGAAAATGCAGTTGGCTCAAATCGGCCGCTGCGAAACCGCCGAGCGAAGAGCGAAGCTCTTGTCTAGCGCAATGGAACTTCTGAAACAGTGCATGCAAGATACGCAGACCATTTGCCATTTGCTGCACCCTTCGGCCCTCGACCTGGTCGGATTCGTCGGCGCAGCCCAACAATACGTCCGCGGCTTTTCCAAGCGCAGCGGCATGCACGTGAAATTGAAAGTACCTTCCAGACTTAAACGGCTGCTGGAAGCCGTAGAAATCGCCCTGTTCCGCGTTCTGCAAGAAGCTCTCATCAACGCCTACCGTCATTCGCGAAGCCCAGCAATCGACATAGCCGTAGCCCGCAAATCCGGCAGCATAGTTCTCTGGGTCCGCGACTACGGCTGCGGCATGTCCGCGAAACAACTCGAGCGCCTCGAACACGTCGACACCTCCGCCGGCGTAGGCCTAGCCCGCATGCGCGAACGCGTCCACGATCTAGGCGGCCAATTCGAAATCCGCTCCGGAAAGCGGGGCACTCTCGTGAGCGTCGCCCTGCCTGTTTCTTATTCGAGAGATCACCTCTAGCCACCGGCCGTTTCAGTCACTCTGTTGATGATTGCGCGGAAACCACCAATACACCGCGGACAACAGATACAAGTTCATGATCCATGACGCGCACAACTGCAGCGATTGAAAATTGCGGCAAATCGAATCAAAATCGAAAGGAGGCATCAACGCAAAGTAGCGCCGGCGTCCCTGCCGGCATCTTCCGACGAACCATCGAGCCAAATCTCAAAATCCAGGCCGGACGAATAATCGGGTCAATTGCGCGGTGCTGCGGTTGTGGTTTTTGTTTCGAAGGTGCGACGGAAGATGGCGTCCACGCTGCGCAGTTGGCGTTTCAGATCGAAGGTATGCTCAAGCGCTTTCGCGTCCAGATATTTTTGAACGTTGGGGTCTTTCGAGATTTTTTCGCGGAAGCTGGTTTCAGTTTCCCAGGCTTGCATGGCGTGGGACTGGATGGTTTTGTAGGCTTCATCGCGGGGCATGCCGGCTTCCACCAGGTCTTGCAGCACCTGGCCGCTGAAGACGAGGCCTTGCGTAGAATCAAGGTTGCGCTGCATGCGCGCCGGAAAAACTTTCATGTTCGCTACAATGTCGGCCATGCGCGCGAGCATGTAGTCGAGCAGAATGGTCGAATCGGGCAGGATGATGCGCTCGACGGAGCTGTGAGAAATATCGCGCTCGTGCCATAGCGCGATATTTTCGAGGGCGGCGGTGGCGTTGGCGCGGACTACGCGGGCGAGGCCGCAGATTTGCTCGCAGTTTACGGGATTGCGCTTGTGGGGCATCGCCGAGCTGCCGCGTTGCTCGCTACCGAACGGCTCTTCGGCCTCGCGGACTTCGGTGCGTTGCAGGTGGCGGATTTCGGTGGCGATGCGCTCGAGCGACGCGGCGGCGATGGCGAGCGTGGCGACGTATTCGGCGTGACGGTCGCGCTCGATCACTTGCGAGGTGATTGGGGCGGTGGCCAGGCCGAGGCGCTGGCAGATTTTTTCTTCGGCTTCGGTGCCGAGATGCGTGGCTGTGCCTACGGCGCCGTTGATTTTGCCGACTTCCATTTGCTTGGCGGCGGCGCGAAAACGCGCCTGGTCGCGTTGATTTTCGGACCACCAGTTGGCAATTTTCAGGCCGAAAGTGATCGGCTCGGCGTGGACGCCGTGGGTGCGGCCGATTTCCGGCGTGTCCTTGAATTCCCAGGCGCGCTTTTCTAGGATGCCGCCTAATTTTCCAAGGCCTGCAGCGATGAGCTTGGAGGCTTCGCGAATTACCAGGGCTTGCGATGTGTCGACGATGTCATTTGAAGTGAGGCCGTAGTGCAGCCAGCGGGCCGATTCTGGATCAGCGATCGATTCGCCGACGGCCATGGTGAACGCGATTACGTCATGCTTCACTTTGGCTTCGAGCTCGTGAATGCGGGCTACATCTACTTTCGCGCGGGCTCTGAGCTTGGCCGCGGCATCTTTCGGGACGGTGCCGGCTTCGGCGAGCACATCTGTGGCGGCGAGTTCTACTTCGAGCCATTTTTCGAAGCGGGTTTGATCGCTCCAGACTTTGGCCATTTCTTGGCGGGTGTATCGGGGAATCAATGCTCGCTCCTTTTAATTTCGCTGCAGAAAGCGTAGTTCAAAAACAAGAAAACGCAGATCCCTCACATAAAACTGTTCGGGATGACAACGAGAATGCAAATGAAAACCGAGCGAAACGATTGCGCGGGGAAAAATCCCTGTTCCATGATAGCTGAACTTACGGTGGGAAGGAATGAGAGTGCAGGGTTTGGCCTGCACTCTCGATTGTGCGAATGCTAAGCGGTCATTAGTTTCGGGCGTAGCTCTACGCTGCGCTCGCGGCGATCTAGCGGCGTCACCGCGCGGTTGCGTGGGGCTATGCCGAACATTGGATCCGCGGCCATGGCGGCTACGGCGCTGCCAGGCTGTTGGGATTCTACGTTGCCGAAGAGACTGGGGGTCTTGCGCATCAGTTCGATGCGGCTGCGTACCTTGAATTTCACGAAGAGAGAGGAAACGTGGAATTTTACGGTGCGCTCGGAGATGCTGAGACGTGAAGCAATTTCTTTGTTGGCCAGATTTTCGAGCACGCCTTCGAGAACCTCTTTTTCGCGGCGGCTCAGAGCCACTGGACATGCAATGGCGCGGCCAGCTTCGAGAAGCTGACGCGCTTTCATGGTGACGCGCTCGAACAAACTGCCGCCTGCTCGCACCATGACCTGGTAGTCGTTTGGAGATTGACCGCGTACCAGACAGTGCATGGCGAGTAGGCTGGCTGCTTCTTCCAGCGGTAGGGTTCCGTCGGCGCTGGCTCGCACTTGAAAGCGGGCCGCACCAGTATCTTTTTCGCAGAACACGTAAATTTGAGAGGAGCACAGACCGGACTGTAGATCCCGACGGGTGGGTTCGAGGGATTTGCGTATCTTTTTCAGAGTAGCCTCCCTGCTGCCTGATTCGAGATTTCGGGAAAGTGGATGGAGCAGCCGAAGGCCCCCCAAGACCCCCCAAGGCGTTGCTGGTTTCGAGAGTAATGCTGGGCCGCGCCGGAGAAAGCCCAGGTCTCGAAGCCCTTCGGATGGCGTTTGGACACCTTTCGTAACGCCAAACCGCAGGTGGTACTAGAGCACGTCTAGTACCACAAATATCAAAAAGAGAAATGCAAGAAAACAATAGACTTAGCATTTTGGCAATACAGGATTTCCTTTATTTTCTATGTAGGGATTACCGCAGGGTTGGCAAAATTTCCTTAGCGCTGGGTGCGGAAGTACGTAGGTAGCTCGGGTCGGGGCTTTTGCGATTTGGACGCAGCCGCGAACCGGGCTTGATCTGGGTCCGGCATGTTTGACCTTGTTCATGTTCGCCACTTGGCGGGGACGACGCATCTGCGGGTACCCGGGGAGTGTCCCGATTGTTTTGGCGCCTGTCCTTTGGATTCAATGACTTAGGCCCTGCAACAATATTTGAGTGTCCCGATTGTTTGTGCGCTGGTTCCTTGGTTCGCGGGGCACTTGATGGTGCGCGGGCCGGCCGCGTGCGGCGGCGAGGCAGGAGGCTCTGGTGAGGAGTTTTGTTGCTCCTGCGGAGCGGGCCGCGCAGTTATTGTGAGGGTAGGTTGAAGGATAGGCAATGGTACGGTTGGGCTAGAACTAAATGCGAAGGTTGGGATACACGCAGAGGAATCCGGTGAAGGGTGGGTTGGTGACGTCGGTGACGATGGAATGGTGAGGATTGATGCGGTGTGAGGGAGCATAACGAAATCGGAAAGAGAGAAAGATCAAAGGCGGTGCCGAAAGGATGGCCGGAAACCCGACCCTTCCCATGAAGCAACACCGGGAAGGATCGGGCACCCGAGTCAAGAGCGCCGGAAAAGGATGGGCCAGCCGCCGCGACACGCCGATGGCCGCGCTATTAGATATATTGCTCCGCCAGCATGCCCGCGGCGCTCTCATCCAACTGTTCCGCGCGGCGGACGTCTTCGAAGCGGGCTAGCAAATCATCGGGGCGCAGGCGGCGTTTTTCGGCGCCTTGAAAATCGTGAATGATCTGGCCGCGATGCATCATGATCAGGCGGTCGCCCAAATTGGCGGCTTGATGCATGGAGTGAGTGACCATCAGAGTGGTGAGTTTGTCGCGCGTCACAACTTGCTCGGTCAAGGCGATTACCAGATCGGCGCTCTTGGGATCGAGCGCCGCCGTATGCTCATCCAAAAGCAAAAGCTCCGGGCGCAGCCAGGTGGCCATCAATAGTGTAAGCGCCTGGCGCTGGCCTCCCGAAAGACTTCCAATGGCATTCTCCAACCGGTGTTCCAGGCCCATCCCCAACCGGCTGACTTCGTCGCGCATGCGCGCCACCAGCGAACTCTTCAATCCCCAACCGAGTCCGCGCCCTACGCCGCGGCGTGCCGCCAAACTTAGATTTTCCTGAATCGTCAGGCTGGGCGAAGTGCCGCTGAACGGATTCTGAAACACGCGCCCGATCAAAGAAGCGCGCGCATATTCCGGCCATCGAGTAACGTCGCGCCCAGCAAGCGTGATCGACCCTTCATCGACAAAAAAAGTCCCCGCTACGGCATTCAAAAAAGTAGATTTCCCTGATCCATTCGTCCCGATAATGATGACCCAAGAACCAGCCTCAAGATTGAGGTTCACGCCCCGCAGCGAACGCACTTCATTCAGCGTCCCTGCATGGAAAGTTTTGTAAATGGAATGCACCTCAAGCATGAGCGCTCCGCAACCGCTTTTTCCTCAAAAATTGCGGCACAATCAAAGCAAAGAACACAAACACCGCGGTAATCAATTTCAAATCATTGGGGCTAAGTCCCCAACGCAACGCCACTGCGACCAACAATCGAAACAACACCGATCCCATCACCGCGCCGATAATCGTCATCCCCAACGAATTCGTCCCCACCAGCGCCTCGCCAATAATCACGCTGGCCAATCCCCAAACCACCATTCCAATTCCCATGCCCACATCCGCAAATCCCTGATACTGCGCCAGCAAAGCCCCAGAAAGCGCCACAAATCCATTTGAAATCGCCACGCCAAAAACGATCATGCTCGCGTCGTTCACCCCCAGCGCCCGAATCATCTGCACGTTGTCGCCCGTCGCGCGCATGGCCATACCGATGTCGGTCCGAAAAAATAGATAAAGCAGAAGTCCGGTTAGCGCCACTACCAGGGCGACGGCGACTAGCACGGAAAAATCGCGTACGCTAACTTCCCATCCCAGCAATCCAAAAGTGCTAGCCCCGTGCATCAACTTCAAACCAACGCGCTCGGACTGCGTGGCAAGCGTGGTTACCGTCAATAGCGGGACGTTGCTCTTGCCCATGATGTGCAGATTGATGGAATAGAGCGCGGTCATCACCAAAATTCCTGAGAGCAGGGGATTAATTTTGAAGCGGGTGTAAAGAGTGCCGGTGCAAGCGCCCGCGATCATCCCGGCACCAAATCCCGCCAGCGACGCCAGCAGAGGGCTGGTGCCGTGCACCATCAAAGTGGCGGCCACGGCGGCGCCGAGGGTGATCGATCCATCTGCGGTGATATCTGGAAATGCGAAAATACGGAAGCTGATGAATACGCCAAGCGCCAGCAGCGAAAGAATGAAGCCAATCGTGAAAGTTCCGATCAACAGATTCATTGAGTCTCCAACAGCCTTTCAAAAATCTTGCCGTTGTCATCCTGAACCCCATCGGGGGGAAATTGACGGCGGTGGTGAGTGGAGAACTTCACGGCGCAAACGCCGCTGTTGGTGCCCAGCGCTAAAGCGCATCGATATAGGGCGGCGTTTTCCGGAGCGCTGAAGCGCTCCTCCCCCTCATAAATGACGGGGCTGCCACCTGAAAACATGACCTCAGCGGCTAAAGGCTTACTCATATTGCGGCCCTTGCGGAGTGGCTGTCCTTCGACCCGCCCAGACGGGCTCAGGATAAAAAGTCATGCCCTGACATAACATCCTAGTCATCGAATCTCTCCCGCGCGGCCAATCCAGCAGGCGCCGCGGACGAACTCGCTTTGCTGGGCTCCGGCTATTTCGCGGCGATCGAAAAGCAAATGCAGAACGCCTTGCAAAGTCTCATTCTCGAATAAAGTCGAAACTGTATCCTTCAAATCGATGCTGCCCTTCTTCAGAGGACAATACGAAAAAGCAGCGGCATGAAAATGTCCCGCGGGCCACGCACTCTCGCCCAGAGGGCGAAGCAGGGAAGCCAACGGGGTGCATTCCGATCCGGCCGCCACGCCGGAAATCAAAGCCAGCGAACGCGAAAAAAGCCGCTCCGTAGAAAATGAAAGCCAGGAACGCACCTCCGGATACTGAAACGGAGCGCTCTCCATCCCTGCAGCGGCAGCGGGCGAGCGCCGTAGCGCGGCTCCCACCAATCCGGCTGATTCCGCAACGATCACCATTCCCATCACAGGCGCTTTCGAAATCTCCAACGCTGTGCGCACCAATTCGGCGAGCGGTAAGGGGCTATCCGCACGGATCGATTCAAAGCGCACCAGATGCGAGAATCCGCCTTCCCATCGCAATCCATAAAGCACGTTCATTTCGGGCACCAAATCGCCGCGAGAAACCATGAAATCGGGGACGTTGGAGCCGTCTGTGGGCAAGTATGCGGCCGCTCCATCCACCGCTAAGAATTCACCGAAGCGCGTCTGCGCGTCTTCGAATCCGTCGCCGAAAGCGCCCAGGCCAAATCCAAAAGTTGCCGACGGAAACGCTACCTTGCGGCAATCCGCAGCCGCAAACCGGCAGCCGCGCAGCAATTCCGGATTGCCGATGCGCTCGCAAACTAAAGGCTTAGCGGCAGCGAGATCCATCACTTCAAACGAAGCTGCCGCCGTAGAAAAACGCCGCACTTCGATTTTCTGCGCCGGCGCAACGACAGGCTTCGCAGCAGAAAGCAAAAGAGGAGAGAGATGGCAAAGATCTAAAACTTCTTTCACGCGGTCCGACGGGCTAACCACCGAAAAACTTCCGCCAATGGCTTTTAATTTCTTGTGAAACAAAACCAATAGCCCTACGCCGGCGGAACTCAGGAATGCAATCTCGGCCATGTTGAGTTGAATGCCGTGGGCGCCCTCGCGGATCACGCCATCGAGATTGCGGCGCAAATGCTCGGTCCAATAATTATCCAGGCGCCCGCGAATTTTCACTTCGAGCGCATCGCCGATTTGCTGTGTGATGATTTCGATGGCGGGCCTCTAGGGACTTAACTTCGCAGAGTATCCGGAAGGAATCGCAATGCCCAACTTTGCCGCCTCGGCTTGGCTGATCGACACACGCTCGATGGCCACTTCGCCCAAAGGAATGTCCTTCGGATTCGCGCCTAATAAAATTTGTCCCGCCAATTTTCCGGAAGCCATCCCCGCCGACTGATAACTGATCCCCACGCAAGCCAACCCGCCGCGCGCCAAAATATCGCAATCATCGCTGATCAAAGGCAGACGCGCATCCCGCGCGCCTTTCACCGCCCCTTCGTATCCTTCCAGCGCCGTATTGTCCCCCGGCACCCAAATCGCCTGGACGTCGCGGCCGGCCAAAATCTGCACCGCCTGCAAAACTTCATTGGATCCGGCAATGGCTACTTCCTCCAGGCGCACATCCCGCGCGCGAAATATTCCCCGCGCCACCGAAAGTTCCTTCACCGAATTCGCTTCCGCCGGGTTGTACATCGTCCCCACGGCGCGCAATCCCGGAATTAATTTCTGCATCAAGTCGAGCGTATGCCCCACAGGAGGAAAACTCCCGACGCCGGTAACGAAGTCCAAATGCTCCGTCTTGCTCGTCCCTGCGCCGGCAGCCACCGGATCGGTGACGCAAGTAAACACTACCGGCTTATGCTTCACCTTGCTGCAAGCGCCGGAGAGGCACGGCGTGGTAATGGTCATGATCAGATCCACGTCGGAGTTGTCGTAATTCTGCAGAATCGCGGGGATGTTGATCATCTCTCCCTGCGAATCGGCGATGCGCACCTCCAGATTTTTTCCCTGCTCAAATCCGGAAGCCTTCAATCCATCAATTAACCCCTGCACGCACATGTCGGTACTAACATCCCGGGCAAAATAGACGATAGCCGCCTTAAAGGACCGCCCAGTTGCCCCGGCGCGCTCCCGCGCGAGCGAAGCCGCCGCCGATTTGCGGTGCCCCAAATCCGAAAGCAAAAGTATCGCGGAGAACAACAGGATGAGCCCGAGGCCCATGCCCAACTTTTTTAAAGTTGTCCAAATGGCCGTATGCATGAAGGAGCGCAAATTCCCCACTGCAGGGTGCTTTCGTGTTGCGACAGTATACACATCCGAAATCCGATGCACAGCGGAAAGAGAGCAACGGCCGCGCTGGAGTTCGCGCGTGGGGACGCCGGGGGTGGCGTAAATAAAACAGGCGCATGCACCGAACTTCGATGCATGCGCCCTCGAATCAAATTACTGCTACGTCGTTATCGAGTCACAGTCAGCGTGACGGTCGTCGTGTGCGTGATGCCTCCGCCCTTGGCCGTGATGGTGATGGTGTGATTTCCGGTTGTGGCCCTCGACCCTACCGTAACTTTCATCGTCGAGGAACCCGATCCCGGCGCCGCGATGCTGCTTGGAGTAAAGGTAACCGTCTGCTGGTTGCCTTGCCCCGACGCGGTCAAAGTGATCGCCGAATTAAATCCTCCGGCGATGGTGGTGGAAATCGTGGAAGTTCCCGAGCTGCCGCGCGCCACGGTGATCGCTGTGGGCGAAGCACTCACCGTGAAGCTCGGAGAAGTGCCGGTGACCGTCAGCGAAACGGTAGTTGTCGCAGTGGTGGTTCCGGAAGTGCCCTTCACCGTAATCGTGTAAGTTCCGGTCACGGTAGAAGCCGCCACCGCGATTCCCATCGTCGAAGTGCCGGAGCCGGGCGCCGGAATCGTCGACGGCGCGAACGTCACCGTCACGCCGGTCGGCTGGCCAGTAGCAGTCAAAGCCACCGCGCCGCTAAAGCCGCCCGACACGGTGCTGGTGATGGTCGATGATCCGTTTCCGCCCTGCACCACCGACACCGAACCTGGCGATGCCGACAAGCTAAAGCTCGGCCCCGTCGAGCCGCCGCCAGCTAACGCCGTGATCAAAGCCGCGCCGTTCGGACTCCCCAAGCCAGTGGCCAAATCGTAGCCAGTGGTGGCCGAGGATCCGTTGCTGCCGGAGGTGATGTCGTGGAAATCAGTCGTATAGCTCGAGCCTGCGGCGATCGGATAAATCAATGGATTGATGAATCCGAGCGTCGGATGCCCATTCGCTACTGACTGCTGGTTGATCAATGCCAGATAGCCGGCCCACATCGGCGCGGCAAATGAAGTCCCGCCATATTCATTAGCGGTGCAGGTCGTCTGATCCGCGCAAACGTAGAAAGTAAAATTGGCATTCGCGGAAACGTCCGGGCCCGTTCCGCAAAGTCTTGGAGCAAGCGGAACATCCCGCTGCCGCGGTAGTCTGCCAGGAAGGAATGGTAAATTTATTCGGCGAGATTCCGCCACCGCCATCCACCCAAGCCGTCTCCGAACTCCACGCCCCGCCCGCGCTCGCGGTAACCAAGTCCGTTCCGCCGACTGAGGTGATGTAAACATCATCGGCCGGCCAAATCGCGGAATTGGTCTTCCACAATCCGCTATCGCCCGCCGCCTGGAACAAATTCTGTCCCTGCGCCGCGAATTCCTGGAAGAAAGGATTCTCGGTGTTGGGGTCCGCCGGTGTGTAAGTCCACGAAGAACTCAACTGCGAGTTCAGCGGGCTGGCGGTGGCCATGGCATTAAACATGGCTTCCCCAGTCGATCCCACATAAACCACCAGGCTGGATAGTCCGGGCGCCATGCCAATCGCCTGCGTCATATCCAAAGTCTGTTCCGTATCATCGCAACTCGGTTCTTTGCAGCTCGTGCTCGTCCCGTCGGTGGACTTCAGCGTAACGGGAACATTGTTCGTCTGATGTGCATTCGTGAAGTAGGTGATGAGATCCGCCAAGTCCGTGCCCTCAAATTCGAGCAATCCCAGCGATTGGCCGGCGCCAGTGAGCGCTGTTCCGCCGTAATAAGCGGCGCGCATATCGCTGCCGAGGAAAGAGGCCGATGGCCCCGATCCAGTCGTGGCATCCGGCTTCGGTCCCACGCGCTTGTGCAATCCGGCAGGATGCGGCAGAGAAAAATTATCCAGGCCGGCAATATGCCACAACCTTACCGAGAGATTCGGTGAAGGCTCGCGATCCGGGGCGAAGAAAGTGCGGTCCTCAGTGGGGTGCTGGTAAACGCCCAGAGTAATATTCAGCGCCTTCTGAATATTCGCGACGGTCCCGGTCACCTGCACATTCAACCGGTTTCGCGAAGTGTCGACTACCGTCAGTCCATTCGCTTCGGCAAAATGAATCACCGTGTCGTAATCCGCCTGCGTAGGCCCAAATAGTGACGTGAATTCCTCTACGGTTAGGAATTGGCGGTAATAAGCGCTGGAAGGATCGTAGAGGTCTTTCAAAAATTGATCGAGCTCAGCCTGATTGCGCAAAGGCAAAGTAATTACCAGACGCATCGTTTGCCCGGCGGGAAGTTTGCCCATCAAACGCGCTTCGCCATTCAACGTCGCTTCGCGAACATGCCGCGTCATAAGCGTGAAGCCTTGCCCGCGCGCCGGACTCGCCTGCGCCAGGCAATTCGGACTCACCAGCAGGACTAAAGCAACCACAACGAGAATCGCTACACCCAGTGTTCGATTCACGGTTTCTCCTTTTTTCGGGGATGGTGCGAGTTGGCTGAGCGTCCTCCGTAACACCGGTCCGTGGCTGGGGAGGGGCCAGGCCCCCGGTGGCGGAATAAAATCGGCGGGAAGCATACTCCAAGTGACGGAAAAGCGGTATAAAAAAGTTACTAGCGGCTGATATAGCAAGCGGGGCCGAAAATCGGACGGGACTTAAACCCAAGGCCCGCCTCTACAAAGGCAACTTCTCCCGAATCCTCGTCAAAAGGCCCTCGACTGCCTCGCCGGCATGCGCGGTGGAAAATTCCTTTCCCAACTCCAAGACCGGCACCCCCGCCGCACCCAAAGCCGCCACCCCCGAAGCGCGTTCCGGCCCCACCAATATCAAATGCGGATGCCCCACCCGCGCCAACATCAAAGCATCGCTCAAACTCGTAGAAGTCTGTACTTCATACCCAGCCCGCCGCAGCACCTCGCGCAACGAAGCCAGCACATCCGCATCATGATCGACGCAAAGCACGCTCTTCCCCGACGAAGCCGGCGCCGTCGCCCCAGCCGCCCCGCCGCGGTAGAACGCGCCCACCGCCAGCTCCTCCGTCTCGTGCATCTCGAAAACTTTGGTCATGTGCGTCATCTCCAAAATCCGCCGCACATTCTCCGGCACGCTGCATAGCTTCAATTCCCCGTGCGCCTGGCGCGTAATCGAGTGTACCCGTACCAGCGCGCCCAGGCCGCTGCTATCGATAAACGCCACCTCTCCCATATGCAGAACAATCGATCGCCGGTCCAACAAAAGCTCCGCCACATGCTCCCGCAGCGCCACACTCTCGGCCCCAGCCACAATCCGCCCACCACATTTCACAACGGTGACCCGTCCCACCCCCCGAGTCTGCAGCGACAAATTCACAAATCCTCCCAAGCAACAGAAACCGCCAAGCCCGAGAATTCGCGCACATTATACTCACGCGTCAGAAAAAAGCCTCACCGCTGTCATCCCGAACCCGCTTTAGGGGTGAGGGATCTGCGTTTTTCTTTGTTTTCGCCGTTGCCGCTTCTTCAATCTGAAATCTGAATTCTGAAATCTCTTCCGCCTTCGTCTGCGCTCTAGCTCAACGCTCCGAATCCGCCTTCTCTTCCTCCACTCGAATCCGATGCCCCTCCGCATAATCACGGCGCCGCACCCCCGTAACCTGCCAAGAAACCTCAAGTCCCGGTTTGCCCCCAGCAATCCGAAACGCATTGCCCTTAATTTTCGAAGCAATAAAAACCGGCGCATAAGCGCCCACCGGCGTAAGCTGATAACGAAAATCCCGATTCAAAACCTCAAAATAATCCGGCAACCGCACCACAGCCTCACCCGAAGCATCCAAAGTAACCACGCCGCCACAAATTTTCATCGCGTCCGGAGATTCCACAACCGAGCGCGCCAAATACTCGCCAGCACCATCCGACGGATACTCGCGCTCAAAATCCGAGGCCGATTTCCGCAAAGTCCCCTTCACCGTCAAATTCCCCGCAATCACTTTCGAAATCCGCGCATTGTCCGACAAAATCGTCTCCGACCCAAGCGCCCCAGCCCCCACCAAATACCAAGAAATATAAAGGTCCGAATTCACAATCCCCCGCGGAACATCATTCAAAATATTCGTAGCCCCGCTGCGCACCAATCCCAGAATCGTAAACGAATTCGATCCACCCTCATCCACATGAAACACGTCCGTCTCCCCTGGATTCCCGCTCACGTCCATATAAACAGCCCCAGGCGTCCCGTCGATCTCAACTCCATAGATCGCTTCCTCGGTATGCAAAGTAGCAAACCGCCCAGAGTTGCAATGCCCCACATAAATTCCGGTCTGAATTTTGTAACCAACTTTCCCGACGACGGTAACATTCTCAACCATCGCCGGGCACCCCCCGCCATTCCCCATCATGCGCAACCCAATCGTCGAACGTCCCCCCGCAGCCCCAGGATAAACTTCCAAATCCGAAATCACGTAAGTCTGCGCCGACCCCTGTCCAATATTCTGCGTAGCGTCAATATTCACCCCATAAAGCGGACAATTCACCACGGCAACATTCCGAGGCCCGGATTTTTCGTTGATGTCGGTAGAATAAATCCCGCTAGTCCCCGCCACCCCGCTGCAATCAATCCGCACATCCCGCAAAACCGAATTGTGATTGAACCGGTATCCATTAGTCATCTGCCAAAGCGGCGTATTCACCGGAAAATCCGAAGTAGCCTGAATCACCGACCCCCGATTCCCCGGCGACACCCCAACCACATGCACCTGCGAAGGCTGATGCTGCTCCGCGGAGATCCGAAAAGTAGCATTCCCCAAAAGCAAATTCGCATCCGTAGTAGTAAATCCAGCAAACATATCCCCAGCACAATCCTGCACCCCCTGAAATCCCCGAGCATCCACAGTCCCAGAACTAGCAGGCAACGCCCGAAGCGCCGCATTAATCTTCGCGCAAGCGTCCACACCCGCCTGCTGATCCGCCTCAATCACGCCATTCAAGCTGGAAGCATTGCAAGCCCCGCCGTCCACACAAGTCTGCGCCCCCGCAACTCGAAGCAAGCCCACAGCAAACGAGATCCCCAAAAGAATGCCCGCAAAGACGAACCGCCGATCCAAAAAAGTGCTCATAGTCTCCCCCCAAACTGAAGCCGTGCGTGACCTACCGTTTTTCGCGCTAAGTATTTTCCGTCATCCGGATTTACGCGCACATAAACGTAAATTCCACTGCTCGAAGTGAGTCATCGGTCATACCGGCCTATAATAGGCGCGTGCTCTATTGGGAATGCAAACGAAGGCTCGGAGGGATCCAAGAATTCCGCAACTTGGTCCGATGTTATTTTTCCAATGTGGCGCAGACCGGCCCGATTCGTCCTCCGCACGAGTACGAAGAGGCCCAGAAGGCGCGGAGCGAGATCAATGCGAGGATGGGAGACGTAGCATTCTGCGTGTGGTCTCATCGGTCACAATTTGACAGTTTTCTACAGTCCCGCCGCCTCGGTCGGCGGCGTGACTGGAAATGTCAATGTGCTCGCTAACTTGTTTCTGCTTTGGCGCTTTCAGATTCCACCGTCTGCTGTAATCTGACAAATTGGACCGGGCTATTGGCGATTATGAGCGAATGAAGACCCAGTTATATTGGAAGATGTTCAACCCCTTCTTTTGGTTCAACTGGCTTTTCATCAAGATGATCAGGGCGCTGTTCCGCATCCTCGGCGCCGCGGGCTTCGACTCTGCGAAGATTGAAAACTCTCCCGGAGGTAGAACGGTAAAGGCGGTCTCAGGTTTCGTAGTATTCGTCGCCGCGCTGCTCACGGCGCTGCAAATCCTCGGATGGCTCGAGCCGATCAGGCGGTTCGCCTACACAGTGATACGGCTTCGCTAGCTCCTGAGGGCGGCGCTCGGCGCGAGCATTTGATCTGCGGAGGAATCGTAGTCCTTTCACGAGTGAATGAATCGTGACCACACGCTAGGAACCCGCGGCACTCCTGTAGAAATGGTTTACAGTAACCGTCAGAGGCGCACTACTCCGTGGGACGAGATTTGCTCCCTGGCCGCCCGATTCGCCAGTGAGTCACATCGCACGTTATCGTCATCATCCGCGTGCCCCCTGATCCATTCCCATTTTACGGCGTGAGACCCGATGCATTTATCCAGTTGCAGCCAGAGGTCCTGATTGAGAACAGCGCCACGGTGCTTGGCATTTCCTTTTTTTTTCTTCCATCCCGTCGCCTTCCAAGTTTCAAGCCACTCAGTGACGCCTCGCTGAACATACTGCGAGTCGGTCGAAACTGTGACTGCGCATGGCTCCCTAAGTGCTCCAAGGCCCTGGATGACGGCTTGCAACTCCATGCGGTTGTTAGTTGTGGTGCTCCTGACACCCATAGATCTCTCCTGTGCGCCCACCAAATCGCAGCACACACGCCCATCCGCCAGGACCCGGATTTCCAATACACGCCCCATCGGTGGAGAGCTTGACCTGTTTCTTTGTGGTCACCGACGCTAATTTATCTGTACCCGGCTTCTTTTTCTCGAGCTAGTAAGATTTAGTTTCTAGGAGGCAGTTACTCAAATGCGTTCAGACGAAATGGTAGATTTTCTTGCGGAAAGAAATGTCAATTTCGAGCAGGAGGAAATCCAAAACGGACTTCTCTTCCGGTGTGAGACCGGAGAAATGTTCGCCGTATACAACACTGGGAGTGTCGTATGCCAAGGGAAGCAAACAGAACTTTCTGATGCAGTGAAGAAATGGAAAAAACCAATAGGTCGAGCGGCGAAATCAAAATACGCCCCAGCCGCGGCCGCCGCCACCGGCGCACGAACAGACAAGCCAATATTCATTGTTTATGGTCATGACACCTCGGCGCGCGAGGCTCGAGCTTGTTCTTCTTCACAAAATGGGGCTCGAAGCCGATCGTGTTGGAAAATCTGCCAGCGGACGGCGACACGATAATCGAGAAATTGGAGCGTTATTTGGGCGAACACGGTGACGTCGGGTTTGCGTGCGTTCTCTTGACCCCAGATGATGAAGGCCATGAGGCCGGAAAATCCGCACAGAAAAAGTATCGCGCTCGGCAAAACGTGATTTTGGAACTCGGGATGGTATTGGCCAGGCTGGGCAGACGACGAGTTCTGATCCTAATAAAAGAGTCGGTCGAACAGCCTAGCGACATAGCTGGCCTGATTTATCTGAGGTTCAAGGAACGGGTCGACGAGCTCAAGGCTACGCTCTTCAAGGACCTACAGGAGGCCGGGTATAAGCCAGACTCGAAGGGTTTGTGAGAACAGACCCGACGTGAGCACGATCCAACGCAACGAGTCGCCCACGTCACCAGTGGAATCCTTCGCCTTCCCGCAATTATGAAATCGCGCTCGACGAGATTTCTGGCCATTCCATCACGGGCTGACTATCGGGACCAATTACGACTACACTGCTAAAATGACCCAATTCAAATTCGAGCGCCGCAACGTCATCCGCAGTGACACCGCCAAATAATTCAAAATCAACGAGGACTAGAGTCCAACGGTCGAATCTATCGGAGATACACGCAGTTTTAACGGTCTTTTCCTTCAGAGCGATTGCCACGCTACCCGCAACAATTCCGCGCACCAGTCCCCCTGAGTCATCGTCCCGTACTCCACCCCAGACGATTGCCTTCTGATGAGGACTCGCCAAAGGAACCAGCTGCAAAGTCACGCCAGCCGCATTGAATGTGCGTCGTGCTCTAGTACCTTCTCGGTAGAACGCTAGCGACTCAGCCGCTAACTGTCTGGCAATTCTATTTGGTTTGCCAGCCAGCGGCCGCCGATAGGCCAATATTGAATAGAACGAGCCTAGACCCGACGAGTATTCAATTTTGCGTAGCTCGCCCTTCACGGCCCGCTCTAGAGGATAAGACACTCGGTCAAGAGGCTCGGTTGTGCCATCGCCGCGATTATAGTGCTGGTTAAGGCGGCGTACCTCAAAGGCAGATGAGCTGATCGAAAAATCCGGCGGACGTCCTTTTCCGAGCGGCTCGTAGCGCGGCCGCTCCCCGTAGCGCGCGATCAGAAAAACCTCCGCGATCTGCTCTTCTAGCTTCATTTAGTTTCCTCGATGTTTCGCAGGAACTTGATGGCGTCGTCAGGAATGTAGTAGTGGCAATCACCTTTCTCATCAAAAACCCACGCAATCGCTCTCGCATCATCGTCCTTGGTTTCCCGGCGGGCGTTGCGCGTGACATTGGCCAGGACGCCGGCCAACTGTTGGCCCTTCTTAATACCGAGGAGCTTCCACACCTGGTCCTCGGTCGCCTTCCCGCCATTTCTGATGAGGAACTGCAGCAATTCTTTCTGCCGTCCTCCACGGTGCCTCTTGCTCGGAGCGAATCCCAGAACTTCCTCGCGTTTCTGAGGTTCCAAACTGTGGGCGCGTCACTCGCTCGCGTCGCTGCGCTATGACCGTTAACCGAAACAGATTGGCCCCGAATCGCGAGGTATTCGTCAGTAGTTCCTTCGAAAAGCGTGCCATCCGGCAGCGTAGCCTTCATCTTCGTTGTCTCCTTTTAACTTCTAACTCTTCTAAATACTCTTTAATAGTATCATTCATTATCTCTGTATATCAATAGAAAGTTTAAATTGGCAAGTGGAAGGGGATGGGACGCTGGCCATTTCAGGTGTATTCTTTATCTGGGCGCTCATCCTGGGGATGATGGCCGCTAAAGGCAGGGAGTAAGGAATATGATGCCAGCAACGATAGGGGTTCTGCTTTTCGGCGCCGCGGTCTTCGGTATCGGCCTGCTAGCGGCGAAAGCACTGCACGAAAAGCGATCTCGCCTCCCTCAGCCCGAACGCAAAGTTACGACAGGACTAGCAAACTCCCGGATGCCGGGCTGAACCCGCCGAACTTCCGCAGTAAGCCTATTTTGATCCCCCGGTACCATTGACATACTATTACTCAAGCGATATACAGGTTGAAGTAGTGCGCAGTCCCTAAGCGCGGGGCTGGCCCTCCGAACCCCGCCGCGGAGCCTGTCCTGAGCCCGCCTGGGCGGGCCGAAGGATCTGCGCAAACAGCTCAAAAGCCGAGGTGCAAGACGCAGCACTCAGCTCAATCGCACGGCGCGAGGAACGACCCCGGCGGCAGCACGCCGACGCCCTCCCACCCCGCCCGGACCAACCGCCCCCCAACCCCCCGCCCCCAAGCAATAATTTCTACAAACGTCGGAAGAACCGATCACGATTTCTAATCGGGAACCACCGTAACCCAAAGAAAACAAAGACTAGCGCACCATTCTAATCGGGAAAATAACGGCTCGTTTCAAGTAGGGGAGGGGGTTCACCACCCTCCCGCTCTGGCCCTGGGTGTGCCGCCTCCCGCCGTGCCCAGACAAAAAAATCACGGCAACGTAACGCCAAAAAGGCGATCAAAACGCAATCAACGACCCCCCGACTTTTGTAGCGATTAAAAAAAATTCTGCCGTTTATTTTGTGCAACTTACAACGAATTTTAATCTCACCATGTAGCGATTAAAAATGAGGAGGGAGCGAATCAAAACCGAATGAAAAGCAGGGTTGGTAGCACAGCCACTCCTGGCTGTGTCGAATCTAAGCCCGCGAACCAAGCGAAAGCAAAGCCCGCTTAGTCAACACTTTAACCATCTCCCGCCGATATTCCGGAGTCAGCGCCGAGGTAGTCAAAGGCCGCGAGACGTTGGCAGCAAAATCGCCAACAATGGCAGCCAACGATTCGTCCAAATGGTTGCCATTCAGCAACATATGCGCGTCAGGCACCAAGAAACGGCGCCGGATTCACCGCCGTAATCGCCACCTGCGCCTCGTCGACATGCCCGTTATGAGTGCGAAAGGAGACAGCCACGCCAGCCAACGGATAATCAATCGATCCGCGGACGCGCAATTTGCGATAGGCCCCGCGAAGCCCCGCGGCCGCTCGCGGCAAAAACACGCGCGTAACTAACTCGTTCTTTTCGAGCTTCATACGCGCGTCGCCTTCATTGGTATAAAAATTCTTGAGCGCGACGCGGCGTAGGCCTTTCGGGCCGGCGATTTCGATGGAGGCGCCTAGGCAGAGCAGCGCTGGCGGCGTATCGGCGGAAAATGCGGCCCAACATTTCGTGCCGCCGGGCGCGACGTGGCAGAGGTCGCCATCCTTCTTGATGCAGAAGCCGCAGGATTGCCGCCAGGTGAGCGACTGGTTGTACCAGAGGCAGCGCGTGTCGAGGCAAATGTTGCCGCCGAGGGTGCCCATGTTGCGGAGGATCGGCGACGCGACGGTGGCAGCAGCTTCGGTGAGGACGGGATAGTCGCGGCGCAGTTGGTGATTGCGCTCGATGTCGGTGAGCGTTGTCAGCGCGCCAATGGTGGTGAATTCGTGATCTTCGTGGACGCCGCGCATCTCGGCGATCCCGCGGATGTCCATCACGAAGTCAGGAGTGAATAGCCGCTGGCGCATCGAGGGAATTAGGTCGGTGCCGCCGGCTAGAATTTCGGTCTCGCGAGCGTGACGCGCCAGATGAGCGACGGCTTCATCGATCGAGCGCGGGCGAATATATTGAAAATCGGCGAGGCTCACGCGTGCTCTCCGCCGCCGGAGCCGTTGCTGCCATTGCCGCCGCCATTGCCAGATTTCGGCTCGGCCGTGGCAACGGCGCGGTGATGCACGATAGCGAGATCGCTCGCGTGGCGCTTCGGCCCTTTGCCGCGGAAAATCAGCGAGCCGCCGTGCTCGCGAAAAGTTTTTGGCGCGGTGGGATCGACGCCGCCGGTCATTTGAATTTTTTTCGCGCCGGCTTTTTTTGCGCGCAGCGCGGAAAGCACGCGCTCCGGCGTGAACGGCGATTCGCGCAGCCGCACGCCGACCGCATCGTAAATCGCATTGGCGATCGCCGGGATCGCGGCGGCGAGGGAGCCTTCGCTCGCTTCTTTCGCGCCGAACGGGCCTTCCGGATCGATACTTTCGACGATGATGCACTCAATCTCGGGCGATTCAGTGGAGGAAGGCGAGCGGTATTCGAGCATGCCGGGATTCATCAGCAGGCCGTCTTTCCAAATCATTTCTTCTTGCAGCGCCTGGCCAAGTCCCATCCAAACGGATCCGATTACTTGGCCCTCGACGGAAACGGGATTCAGCGCGCGCCCGCAATCGTGCGCGGCCCAAATCTTATGCACGGTAACTTCGCCGGTCTCTTCATCGACACTCACATCGGCGACTTGCGCAGAATACGAGTACGCCGGCGATGGCCCGACGCCCGCGCCTTTATGTTTTCCGCCGCGTGCCGCTGGCGGAGGCGCATAAGAACCAGTACCGGTGAGCGCGCCGTGGAAATCGATCGCCGACACGACCGCTTCTTCAAACGACATTTGATCTTTCGGCGCTTCTTCTTTGCGCTTTTGCTGCACCGAGCCGCGGAGAATCTGTCCCTCGACGTGGCCGCTCACAGTCGGCGCATTTTGCTCGACCGCGACGTCTGCTGCTGTGATTTTGGATGTGCCGTTCGGGCCGCTTGCGCCGTGGACGCTTTTTTCCAGACGCGGTCACCGCGCATTTCTACATCCTCGGCGGCGCAATTCATGCGCTTGGCCGCGCCTTCGATAATTTGTTTGCGGACGGCCTGCGCGGCGCGCAATGTCGCGTTGCCGTTCATGAACGTCACGCGGCTGGAGTAGGAGCCAATATCGATCGGCGTCAAATCTGTGTCCGCCGGCGATCACGCGCACTCGCCCGAGCTGGCAGCCGAGGCCTTCGGCGGCGATTTGCGCGACCATGGTGTCCGAGCCTTGGCCGATATCGGATGCGCCGGTGTAAACGACTACGCCGCCGTCGCGATCGATCTTGATATTGACGGTGGAGTGCGGCATGTCGGAGCGAATGATCGAATTTGCCGCGCCGCTGACGTAATGGCTGCACGCGATGCCCATGCCTCGGCCACGCGGCAGCTTTCCTTTGCGCTCGCGCCACTTCGATCTCGTGAAAACTTGATCGATGCACTCGGGCAGGCCGTAGCTTTGCACGCGCAGGCCGTTCACGGTGATCGTTGGGGCTTTCAGGAGATTGCGGCGGCGAATTTCTGCGGAGTCCATGGCGATGGCCGCAGCGAGTTCGTCGAGCTGCGATTCGAAAGCGAAGCGGACATTGACGGTGCCGTGTCCGCGCATCGCGCCGCAAGCCGGCTTGTTGGTGAGCACGCGATAGCCGTCGTAGCGAATGTGCGGAATATCGTAGAGCGCGCCGAGCAACGCGCCGGAATAAAGGATGGTGACGATGCCGTAGGAGCAGTACGCGCCGCCATCCTGAATCACGCGCGCGGCGACGGCCATGATACGGCCATCATTCGTCACGCCGGTCTTCAAATCGACGATGGTGCGCGGGCGTCCGCGATGGGCCCAGAAAACTTCCTCGCGCGTGTAGGTAATTTTCACCGGGGCTTGCGCTTTGCGGGCCGCTACCGCGGTGATGATTTCAATCGGAATCACTTCGCTCTTGCCGCCGAAGCCGCCGCCGACCAGCGGCTTGATCACGCGAATCTGCGACATCTGCATATCGAGCACGATGCTTAGCTTGTGCTGCAGGTAGTAAGGGACCTGAGTGGAGGACCAAACCGTCAGCCGTGCCCGGGTTGCCCGGTTTGCGAATCGATTTCAAATGAGGCGAGCGTCGAGTGCGGCTCCATCGCGGCGTGATTCACTTCATTGGCGATGTAGCGCGCCTTCGACGATTTTGTCGCACTCGGCGAAGCCTTTATCGGGATCGCCGAAAACGTGATGATAATCTTTTTCAATATTGTGCGGACGCTGATCATGAATCAGATCCGATTCCGCCTTCATGGAATCTTCGGGATCGAACCAGGCGGGCAGCGCTTCGTATTCGACGTCGATCAATTCCAAAGCTTTTTCCGCAATGGCTTCGGTCTCGGCCACCACACAAGCAACGTTGTCGCCGATATAGCGGACTTTATCCACAGCCAGCGCCGTTTCGTCATGTCCCACCGGAAGAATTCCATACTGATTGGGCGCGTCGACGCCCGTCACAACGGTCACAACGCCATCGAGAGCCCGCGCGCGGCTCGTGTCAATTTTTACGATGCGCGCGTGCGGATACCGGCGAATGCAAAATTTTGCCGATCATCATTCCCGGAACGCTGAGATCGTCGGTATATTTTCCGTGGCCGGTGGTTTTTCCGGCGGAATCAATCAGCGCGACGGATTTTCCGATTACCGAAAATTCACTCATTTCGCCGCCGCCATTCCTTTTTTCTCCGCGTCAATCGCCGCTTTGATGGCCTGATACATTTGCGAGTAGCCGGTGCAGCGGCAAAGATTTCCGCTGAGCGCGCCGCGAATTTCTTCTTCGCTGGGATCGGGATTGTGTTCGAGCAGCCAGTGAACGGTGATCATGAATCCCGGCGTGCAATAGCCGCACTGCGCGCCGCCCCAATCTCCATAGGCTTTTTGAATCGCCGCGAGGCTGCCGTGTTCGGCGAGGCCTTCGACGGTGAGGATCTTTTGGCCTTCGCAACTTGCGGCCAGCAGCGTGCAGGAATACATCGGCACGCCATCGACTTGCACCGTGCACGCGCCGCAGGAGGAATCGTCGCAGCCGCGCTTGCTGCCAGTGAGATTTAGATTTTGACGCAGAGCGTCGAGCAGCAACTTGCTTGGCTCGCTGGCGAATTCGTGCGGGCGGCCGTTGACGTCGAGAGTGAGGAGAACTTTCTTCATTGATACCCTGCGCGAGGGTGGTCAGGTATCAGCCGCGTGAATTCTTCGGCGATTCCTTAAATCTATTCTAGCGCATGCAGAGACGCATTTCTGAGCGGTGTCCTCATTTCGGGATGATGAGACGGAAACTCAGCGGCTAATGCCGAGTTGATTCGACGTCGGTCGCGGCGCGGCGCGGCTGAAGAGGTTGCGGAAAAAGTCGGGCAGCAAGGAAATCGACTTACAAAGGCAGAGGCATGGGAGATTACAAATTTCAGATTTGAAATTTCAGATTGAGGAAACGGCAAATTCCAGTGCGAACGCCGACGCCAATACGAATACCAACGCGAATGCGAATTCAGATCCCTCGCCCCTAAAGGGGATTCGGGATGACGGCGTTTTGCCCAGGTGGAGGTACCCGCAAAGACAAAACCAAATGCAATTGCAAATGTTATTGCCAGTTGCCGAAGAGGATGAAGGGGGCCCAATAATAAGGATGCGTATAGCCGGATGCGACGGGCGCGGTTTTTGTGTGGACGCCTCGCTGCGAGATTGCTTCCACGTGAACTTGCGCCGTGAGATCGGGCTTGGCCGCTGCGGGCGCGGCGCCGCCGCTGGAATTTGTTAGCTGGCCGTGCAGAAGTTGGAGTTGGGCTTGGCGCAACGCTTCGGCTTTCGACATTGCGTGGTTGGTGGTCCACAGGCGATAGAATTCCTGCATCATCAAGCCGGTGCTGGCGTCATTCACTTCCCAGAGGCTTGCTACCACCGCTTTTGCGCCTTTTTGTTGCGCTAGGATTCCGAGGCCATCTACTTCACGGCCATCGCCGGTTGAGCCGCCCATGGCGGTGTCGCAGGCCGAGAGAGTTAGAAGTTGCGTGTCCGTGAATGTCAGATCGGGATCTTCGCGAAGTTCTGCGAGAGTGAGGTGCGTGCCTTCGGTTGATTTTCCGCCGAGCAGTAGAAATGAATAGGTTTCGTTTCCCGGCTCGAAATCGAAATGGCTGGCGATATGTATGAGCGGATAGCCCTGGCCGAGCGCCTGCTTCATGGAATCTTCGGTGAACGCGGCGTCGAGCATCAGGCGGCCGGGCAGAACGCCTTCCTTGTCAGCCGTGCTCGGATCGCGCACCACACGGCTCAGTTCCTCAGGGACGGAGGGAAGCGCGGGAAAATTTCCGTAGGCTTTCGAAACGCCCATTGCCAGGCCGCGCCAATTTTGCACGTCGGGGTGTTCGGCTAGATGCGAAATGCTGGCAGGCGTGAAAACTTCGTTGCGATATTTTGCGACGAGATAATCCTTCCCATCATGCAGCGCGGCGACGGGAAGATAGCGCAGCACATCGTCAAGCGACCACATTAATGTAGTGGCTTTTGCGCCTTCCAAATCATCCGCCACCGGGCCGACCAGAATGCGATACAACTCCTGCGCCAGCGGCACCGGATTCGATCGCGGATCATCGAGCGCCTGCCGGAAATCGAGGACCTTCTTACGCAGATCGGCGGCTTTGATGGGATATTCGCGCGCTTGCATCACGGACGAAGTGACCAGAATGACGCGGTACTTGTCGTCGCCAACCAACGTGTAGAGAGCAACGGCGCCGGTTCCGAGTTGCCGCAAGATGCTCTGCATGCCGCTGGCGTTTTCCTGCAGGCTGGCGACGTCTTGCTGCGCCTGCTTGGTCTTGCCCAGATCGGCGTAAAGTCTATTCAGAAATTGATTCCATTCCTGATTGGCCTGCTTCAATCGAGCGGAAAGCTCAGCGAGATGCTTATCTTCATCCGCGGTGCGCGAAGGCTTTGCGCGCAACGAAGCCCACTCATTGCCGATAGCAGTAATTCGATTCGCCATGTCTTCATACTGTCGATTGGCGTTGTCTTCGGTGGTCGTCAGCGTCACCGCGGAATTCAGAGATGCTGCCTGCTTACCATCGCGGCGTATGAATTCAAAATATTCCTCGTCCTTGAGCAAACCCAGCACCTGCTGCGCCTCCGGCAAACGTCCGGCGGAAATCAGCATGCCGGCAAGAATGCGATACGAAACCGTCTGCGAATCCACGAAACTCTTTTCGGATTCCTTGTCCAGCCCATGAACATTTCCGCGGATCTGCTGAAAGCGGTTAATCGCCTGCTTGCCGAAAAAGATTCCCGTTTCCATCTGGCCGGAATCGCGCCAGAAAGTCATCAAGCGGCTCAGAGTGACGCCTTCGTCGAAAGGCTCTTTCATCTGGTGATACAACGCGACAGCCGCGCTGAAACTTTCGAGTGCTTTGTCTTTTTCGCCCAGTTCTTCGTAGTCGATGCCCAACGTATGCAGCGCGGTCGCTTGCGCCAGCACGGCATCTGCCTGCCGCGCCAATTCCAAAGAACGTAGCAGGGCTTGGAGCGCCTTTTGCCGCTCGCCGCGATCCATCTCGATATTCGCGATGTTGTTCAACACAATGCTTTCATCGGAGAGATCGCCGGCCTTCTCGAGAAAAGGCGCGGCTTGCGCGTTGTAGTCGAGCGCCTTGTCGTACTGTCCGAGCAGTTTGTACGCGAGCGCGATGTCGGCCAGCGTCGCTCCTTGCCGCATCGGATCGTTCACCGTTTTTAGAAGTTCGAGCGCTTTCAGGCTGGCATCGAGCATCTTTTGAAACTGGCCCAATTCTTGATAGATGCCGCCTATGTTCGAAGTCACCGAGGAAGCCTGGGCAAGCTGCCCCATCTCGAGAAAGATGGGGAGAGCTTGGTTGTCGTAGTCCAGCGCTTCGCGGAGTTTGCCGAGATAGTTGAGGACGTAGCCGATGTTGCTGAGCATCACGGCTTCGTCCGCGCGATCCCCAGCCTCGCGCGCGTAAGGTAGAGCCTCGAGAAAACCACGCAGACTTTCTTCGCGATGGCCGCGCGTCATCTCAATCAGCGCAAGATTATTGATGGCCGCAGCCAAAAGTTCCGGCGCGCCATTGGATCGAGCTAATTCGAGCGCCTGCAGCCCGAGTTCCTTGGCGCGGTCCAGCTCGCCGACATTCGCGCTGACGCGCCCGGCTTCATTGAGCGCGACGCTCGCTTCATAAGAATCCCCGGCCTGCTTCCATAGCGGCGCCGATTCCTCATATTTCTTGCTTGCCGCTCGCCAGGCATCGGCGGTCTGCTGGCCGTCGAGTTCTCCGGCGGCCATAAAAATGGATTCGGCGCGCAGACGGATTTTGTCTTGCTCGGTGGGCGCGCGCGGCGCATCGAAGCGCAGTTTATATTTTCCGGCTGGGACGGTTTTATCGCCAGACGCAATTTCGAGAACATAAGTCCCGACTGCGTCGCTGACGATCGAGAGTTGCTCGAGGCCGAACTGGCCGTTGGGGCTGTCCATCGAGGCGATTGGCTTTCCGTCGGGGCCGGTGAAAGTAAGCGCGACGTCGATGCCGTGCTGCTCGACGGTGGCGTGCAAAAAAGCATTTTTCTCGGCGCGAATGGAGTAAGTTTGCGTCTCGCCGCCTTGCAGGATTTTTTCTAGCGTTATGCCGGCAGTGAGTTCCACTGGAAGCGGCTTCGCGGGCGCGCTGGCTGCCGGGTTCGACGAGTCATCGGGCGGCGTGCTTGTCGATTGCAATTGGCCGCGAGCGGCGGGCGCTGAAATTACCAACACGCCGGCGATCACACAGGCCCACCGCATTAATTTCCAGCAGTGGACCTCAGGCGCACCTGCCGACGATTTTTCCCCGCTCATTGCAGATTCTCCGGTGAGATGCGCGCTGCTAATTTCTATAGCCGCCGCAACTCCAAAGCGGCCCGGGTGTGTCGCGAATTCTTTGGTAGAAGTCCGGACGACTCGCGTTACCAGCTACATTCATTTTTCGCCCGTGCGCACCGAAGTCAATAGAACTGGGCGTTGAAATGTACGCATCTGACATCATTCGCATGCGTGGGCGCGAGTTTCAGTCGGCTTCATCCAAAATGGCTCTACCATCGCGCGTCGGGAGGCCGCAAATTGATTCGCGTTGGAGTGAACTTGGAGCCCCCGACGATCATTCACGCTGTGAGCCGCGAGGAAATTTCCGCAGTGCGGGAATTGATGCGCGAGTATGCCGATTCGCTGGGTGTGGATTTGTCGTATCAGAATTTCGATAGCGAGCTGCAATCGCTACCGGGCGAATATGCGCCGCCGCAGGGCGTGCTGCTGCTCGCGCTGGACGGCGGACAGGCTGCCGGCTGCATCGGGCTCCGGCCGCTGGCGGAAAAATTCTGCGAAATGAAACGGCTTTACGTGCGTCCGGCATGGCGCTCGACGGGTCTCGGTAAACGGCTGGCACAATCCGTAATCGAGGAAGCGCGCCGCGCCGGGCACCGCTTCATGCGGCTCGACACGTTGCCCTCCATGACTTCGGCGCGAAACTTGTACGCCGCGCTCGGCTTTCTCCCCATCGCGCCTTACTATCCGAGTCCCATTGCAGGCACGGCTTTTCTTCAGCTCGATTTGACCAACCGGCGCTGAGAAGCTTTCCGCGCGCGCTGGGACTTTTCTGCATCTCATTCCCTTGCCGTGGCGCTTCGGCGTATAAATGAGCGTGATTGTCAGGGAGATCGCGTGTCTCTATTTTTGCGGCGCGAGTGGCGGGGACGAAGGATGGCGGGATCTTGGCTGGCTGGGCTGGGCGCCGCCTTAGTCGTGGTGATGGCGCTCGCGGGCGCGCTGACTGCGGATGATGTAGCGATTTCCGCGGCGGAGAAAGCGCAATTTGAGGACGCCGTTTCGAAATTCATGGCTGCCAATCATGCGCCGGGAGTTTCAGCGGCCATCGTCGAGAATGGCGAGCTGGTTTGGTCTGAGGGGTTCGGGCTTGCCGATCTTGAGAACTCCGTGCCGGCGACTTCGCGCACGCTCTACCGGCTTGGCTCCGTGTCGAAGCCACTCACGGCAACCGCAGCAATGCAACTTTGGGAGCGCGGCAAGATTGATCTGGATGCGCCGGTGCAGAAATATTGTCCCGCGTTTCCGGTGAAGGAATGGCCGATCACTACGCGCGAGCTGCTTGGCCATCTCGGCGGAATTCGCCATTACAAATCGGAATCGCAGGACGATCCTGAAATCGGCAATACCAAGCATTTTGATTCCGTGGCGGATGGCATCAAATTCTTCGCCAACGATCCGCTGATTGCCAAACCTGGAACTAAATTTCACTATTCGACGATGGGTTATACCCTGGTGGGTTGCGCGATGGAAGGAGCGTCGGGCGAGAAGTTCGTCGATTATTTGCGCGAAAATGTTTTCGTTCCGTCGAGCATGCAGGATACTCGGGCGGACAATCTGATCGCCATCATTCCCCACCGCACGCGCTACTACTCCCGGAACAAATCGGGCGCGGTCGTGAACGCTGACTTGCTCGATTCGAGTTACAAAATTCCCGGAGGCGGCCTGATTTCGTCGGCGGACGACATGGCGCGTTTTGAAATTGCGATTCTGAACGACACGCTGATCAAACGCGATACGCGCGAAATCATGTGGACGCCGCAAAAGACCGCGGACGGACTTCAGAGCGGCTATGCTCTCGGCTGGGGCACGAGCATCCGCGATGGAGTCTTCGAAGTCGGGCATAACGGAAGCCAACAGGGTGCGAGTACGTCGATTCGCATCGCGCCGGAAAAACGGGACGCGGCCGTCGTGTTGATCAATATGGATGAAGTTGATGCCGGAGCGCTCGCGGATCAGTTGTTCAAAATCGTTCTCACCGGCGCTTCCGTTCCCGCCCCGAAGAATTAATCGACTGCGCAGTTGGCGAGAAAAGTTAAAGAAACGCGCGTTTCTGCGAATCTTACCTGCGCGCTGGTGCGCTTCGGCTCCGCTCTGTATCATGTGCAGCCGGAGGTGTCCCCAGAATGCGTTCTCGACTGCTTACAATTTTCGCGCTGGTTTTCGCGGCTGCGCTGGCCAGGCCTGCTGCAACTTTCGCGCAGGCCGCCGCAGGTTCTGATGCGGCGCGCGTGGTTAAATATCGCGGCACGACTGAAAATGTGAAATATGTTTACGGCACCATGCCGCCCGTCGAACATCTGCGGCCCGGCGATATTTTGGAGACGAATACGCTCGACGCTTTCGGCGACGTGATCAAAAAGCCCGGCGACACGCTCAGCATGACCAAGGGCGACAATCCGCTCACCGGACCTTTTTATATTGACGGCGCGGAGCCTGGCGATACCATCGCCATCAAGATTCTGTCGCTTGACGTGAACAGCAATCAGGGTGTGGGTGGATTTGCGCCCGGGTTTGGCGCGCTCAATTCGACCGACTATACGCCGATGTTGAATCCGGCGATTCCCGAGCGGTTGTATTTTTATCCCGTCGATCACGCTGCCCATACCGCCAGTTTTCACGCGCAGGATTCCACTTTTACGGTGAACATTCCGCTGCACGAGTTTCTCGGGTGCATCGGAGTGGCGCCAGCGCTTGGCGAGGCGCGCAGCTCGGTCGTTCCGGCGGAATTTGGCGGCAACATGGATTCGTCAGAAGTCAGCGTCGGAAATATTCTCTATCTTCCGGTGAACGTGGCTGGCGCGCTGCTTTTTATGGGCGATGGACATGCCGCGATGGGCGACGGCGAAGTTTCCGGCTCGGCCATCGAAGTGCCGCTCAAAGTGCGCATGACCGTGGACGTGATCAAGCACAAAGCCACCAAGTGGCCGCGCTTCGAAAATGAAAATGAAATCATGGCTGCCGGAATTTACCGGCCGTTGGATGATTGCCTGCGCATCGCCTTCACCGAATTGGTGAAATGGATGCACGAGGATTACGGCTTGTCGGAGCTGGATTCTTACGAATTGCTCTCGAAATCAGCGAAGATCCATCTGGCAGAAATGGTGGATCCGAACTACGTGATCATCGCAAAGATCGACAAGAAATTCTTGCCGCCGAAGAAAAAGTAGGGGAGGGTCTTCAGGGTATGTGTGTGAACTCTGAACTCGCGACCGAAAATCAAAGGCGCAAACCCATGGCTACACCGGGCCGGCGGTGAACCCCGGCCCCTACGACAGCAAATGCAGATCCCTCACCCCTAAAGCGGGTTCGGGATGACAGCGGGATGCTCAGCGCTGCGATTTGCGGCCGGCGGCTACGTCGGCTGTGAATTCGGTGGATTTTTTCCGCGGGACCGTCAGCGTTTTCCAGTTTGCTCCGGCGAAATGCTTGGCTAGCAGAATAATTTGGCCGATGTGCTGCGAGTAGTGGGCCATTTGCCTGTTGATGGCCTGCATCACGGAATGCGGCTCCGTGCGAATCATTACCGTGCGTGCGAGATCGGCGTCGCCTAGCGGCTCGAGCGCTGCGAATAGCAGGCGCCAGCCGTCTTCCCATTGTGCTAGCAAATCGGCGCGCGTGGCCGCTGGGGCTTCGAATTCCGTGTCGCGATTGCGATTGGGTTTCTCGCCGTCGCTGGTTAGGAAATCGGTCCAGCGGGAGCGCATGTTGCCGGCGACGTGCTTCATGATGATGGCGATGGAATTCGATTCCGGATCGAGCGCGGCGTAAAGATGCTCGTCGCTGGTTTGCTCGATGGCGCGATCTGCGAAGCGTTTGTGTTGCCGGAAAACTGCCAGCGAATCTTTGACGTAGGACGTGCTGAATTCGTGGGCCATGCGCCGATTCTCCGGCGATGCGCGAAAATAATCAACTACTGAGATTGTGGTGAATTGCCTGCGGCCTCGGGCTCGTCGCTCACCGAAAAATAGGCGCAGTCCGGATGATGAAAGACGAGCGCGCTTACGCTGGCTTCGGGCTCCATCATCATTCCGTCGGTTAAGTGCACGCCGATTTCTTCCGGGCGCAATAATTTCCAGAGACCTTGCTGATCGTCCATGTTGGGGCAGGCGCCGTAGCCGAAGCTGTAACGCTTGCCGCGATATTTTGAAGTGAAGCGCTCCTGCATGGTCATCGTGGGAGGATCGGGGAAGCCCCATTCCTCGCGCAGGCGTCGATGCAGCCATTCGGCGGTGGCTTCGGCGGTTTCGGTGGCGAGCGCTTGCGTGGCGTGGGCTTTGAAATATTCGCCGGCTTGTTTTTCTTTTTCGACGCGCTCGCGCACGCTTTCGCCCGCGGTCACGACGAAGAGCGCAATGTGATCGCGGCCGCTTTCTTCGGGATCGAGAACGTAATCGCTCAGGCAAAGCCCATCGGGCTTGGCTTGGCGGCCGAAGCGGAAAGTGTGCAGCGGCGATTTCGCTCCCGGCGCGAAAAGATGAATCGAATTGCCATCGCGCTCGGCTTCAAAAAATTGCCAGACGCCGCGCGGCTTCATCCATTTCGCCAGGTCCTGCTTCACTTCTTCGGTCTTGTGATACAGCTCGAGCGCCAGCGGATTGCGTTCGTGCAGAGCTTGCGTGAAATTTCCTTTGAAGCCGAGATTGCGGCCATAGAGCATGTACGGATTGATGTAACTCCAGATATCCGCGAGATTCGGCAGCGCGCGCGCTTTGCGATCGAGATAGGGCGCTAGCGGAATGGGAATATCGGTGCGCACGCGCGAACTGCGCGCTTCACTTGCAGGAGCGCTCGGCTTTGGAGTGACAGCGGCTGGCTGCGTGCTCCCGCCATTCGATGCGGCCGCGAGAAGTTTCTCGAGACCGGCCGGGTCCATGATTTCGTTCATCAGGCGCAGGCCGGTCATGGCATCTTTGGCATAGAGAGTAAGTCCCGGATAGCTCGGCGCGATTTTCGAGCGCGTGAATTTGTCGGAGAGCGCAGCTCCGCCGACGAGCAGCGGCAGCTCGATTCCCGCGTCGCGCAAATCGCCCGCGGTAGTCACCATTTGCTGGGCGCTTTTTACCAGCAAACCTGACAGGCCGACCGCATCCGGCGAATGTTCGTGGCACGCGCGAATCAATTCTTCGGGCAGCACCTTGATTCCCAGGTTCACGACCTCGTATCCATTATTCGAAAGAATGATCTCAACCAAATTCTTGCCAATGTCGTGCACATCGCCCTTCACGGTGGCAAGAATAATTCGGCCGCGCGCCGACGATTCGCTTTTCTCCATGAAGCGCTGCAGATGATCCACAGCTTTTTTCATGGCTTCGGCGGACTGCAGGACTTCGGCGACGATCAGCTCATTATTATTGAAAAGCCGGCCCACTTCGCTCATCCCGGCCATCAGCGGGCCATTGATTATGTCCAGAGGAGCTACACCTTCCGCGCGCTTGCGATCGAGATCGGCGATCAAGCCGTCCTGACTGCCTTCGATGATGTAATTCGCCAGCCGCTGATCGAGCGGCACATCGGCCGCATCTTTTTTGCGTTTGGTGGCACCGCGAAAATGAGCGGCGACATCCGTGATGTGAAATTGGTTTACGGCAATCTTTTGCTCGCGGCTTTGCTCGCGCCAGTCGTCCGGCACATTCTGCAACGTCGCGGCGGCGGGATGACCGGCTGGAACCTCTGCCGGCGGCGTATTGAAGAGCAGATTTTCGGCCAGCCGACGCTCTTCTTCGGGAATCGAAGCGAAGCGTTCGATTTTTTCCGAATTGACGATGGCCAAATCTAGGCCAGCCTTGGTGCAGTAATAAAGAAAAACGGAATTCACCACTTCGCGCGCGGCAGCTGGCAAGCCGAATGAAACATTCGAAATTCCGAGAATAGTTTTGACACCCGGAATCTTTTCCTTGATCAGGCGGATGGCCTCAATAGTCTCGACCGCGCCGCCGATATAATTTTCATCGCCCGTGGCGCAAGGAAAAACAAGCGGATCGATGATCACGTCTTCCACAGGGATGCCGTATTTTTCAGAGAGCAGGCGGCAGGATCGCTCGGCGACGGCGAGTTTGCGCTCGCGAGTGAACGCTTGCGCCTGCGCTTTGTCCTCATCGATGCAGCCCACTACGAGCGCCGCACCGTAAGCACGCGCCAAGGGACAAACGCGCTCGAATTTATCTTCGCCGTCCTCCAGATTCACCGAGTTGATGATGCTTTTGCCCTGGCAGTAGGTGAGTGAAAGCTCAATCGACGCGGCATCCGTCGTATCAATCATGATCGGCGCTTTAATTTTGCGAATCAGATTCTCGTAGAACGGGGGAATATCCTTGGCTTCATCGCGTTCGCTGCTTTGCAGGCAAACATCGATCACTTGCGCGCCATTGCGCACCTGGCGGCGGGCGATTTCCGTGGCCTCTTCCCATTTTTCTTCGTTGATCAGTTCCTTGAAAGCGCGCGAACCGATCACGTTGGTGCGCTCGCCCACCAACAGCGGCCGATTCGATTCGTCGGCTTCCACCAGCTCGATGCCGGAATAATAGGAGCGACGCTCGGGCGCCGGAATCTCGCGCGGCTTGCGGCCCTTCACCATTTCAGAGAGCGCACGAATGTGCGCGGGAGTGGTGCCGCAGCAGCCGCCGATCATGTTGAGCCAGCCGTGCTCGACAAATCGCGCCAGTTGCGTAGTCAGCGTTTCCGGCGTCTCGCCATACGAGCCGTCTTCGCGTGGCAGTCCGGCATTCGGATAGCAGGAAATACGCGTGGGCGCGATTTCGCTCAACGTGCGAATGTGATCGGTCATGAATTCCGGGCCGGTGGCGCAATTCAACCCGATCGAAAGTAAATTCTGCTGCGCGATCGAAGACCACAGCGCGTCCGCCGTTTGCCCGGCAAGCATCGACCCCATTGGCTCGATGGTGACGGAAACCATCACCGGAATATCGAAGTCGATTTCTTTTTTCACGCGCGCGATAGCCAGCAGCGCTGCTTTCACGTTGCGCGTATCCTGGCAAGTTTCCACCAGCAGAATATCCGCGCCGCCTTCGACCAAAGCTTTCGCCTGCTCGTAGAAATTCTCACTCAGCGCCGTGAACGAAATTCCGCCAGTCACGGAAATTGCTTTAGTGGTTGGGCCCATCGAGCCGGCAACAAATCTTGGGCGCTCAGCAGTGGAAAATTCATCGGCAGCTTGGCGAGCCAGTTCAGCCCCCTTGCGATTCAGCTCAGCCGTTTCATTTTCAAGATGATATTCGGCCAGCACGATGCGCGTGCCGCCGAACGTGTCCGTCTCGATGATGTCCGCGCCGGCTTCGAGATACGCGCGGTGAATGTCCAGAATCACGTCGGGCCGCGTGCGCACCAGCACTTCGTTGCAGCCTTCGAGTGCCGGCCCGCCGAAATCCGCGGCTGAGAGGTTCTTTTGCTGCACCATCGTGCCCATGGCGCCGTCGAGGACCACGATGCGCGATGCGAGCACGTCGAGTAGGGCTTGGCGGCGTTGGGCTCTGTCTGTCATTGGTCGTACGTCACACAGTTACCATTAAAGTTTAGATGCGCCAGGGATGCGGAGCTAGGGCAATTCGCCCAATGGTGCCTTTTGGGAATTGGATGGGGCTGAAACGGGGCTCGAAATTGCGGCCGCGGTAGCACGGGCACTCTTGCCTGTGTCCGCGTTGCCCACAATTTTCCGTCGACGGCAATCGAGACGCTACACAGCCAGGAGTGGCTGTGCTACATGGTTCGGCGCGGTAAGTGTCTGTCAGTCTCCGATTGGTGCGATGGCATCGGCGGGCGGCGGCAGAATCGCTTCTTTACGATTGTGGCGCTGCGAGAGGCCGGCTTCGCGAATTTTGTAAATTAGGGCGCGGTAGCTGATGGCTAGTTGCTGCGCGGCTTTGCGGCGATTCCAGTGATTGGCTGTGAGCACTTTCAGGATTAGCTCGCGTTCCATTTCGCGGACGGCTTGCTTGGCGATACGCTTCAGCGGAATCTGTCCATTCTCGGGGATTTCGAACGGAAGCGAGACTGGACGCGGCGGAGCTGCTTCGGTGCGGAAGGCTTCCTCGCTGCCTAGGATCACGTATCGGGCTACGCGATTTTCGAGTTCGCGGATATTGCCGGGCCAGTCTGAATCCTGAAACATCTGCAGCAATTCGCGAGAGGGTAGCGGGGCGCTGCGCTGGAAGCGCGTATTGAATTGCGCCAGGAAATGTTCGACGAGCCCGGGAATGTCTTCGCGGCGATCGCGCAGGCGCGGCAAATGCACGCTGATCACATTGATGCGATAAAAAAGATCGGCGCGGAATCTACCGGCTTCGATTTCATCTTCGAGGCGGCGATTCGTAGCACAAATCACGCGCGCTTCAATTTTCTTTTCTTCTTGATCGCCAATCGCGGTGAACTGGCCGTCTTGCAGTACTTGCAGGAGCTTGGCCTGTAGCGAAGAATCGAGTTCGCCGATTTCATCCAGGAAAAGCGTGCCGCCATTGGCCATCTCGACGCGGCCGGGCTTGGTGTTGTAAGCGCCGGTAAACGCGCCCTTGCGGAATCCGAAAAGTTCGCTCTCAAGCAAAGTGCCGGGAATCGCCGCGCAGTTCACTTTCACGAACGGCCCCAGCGTGCTCGGCGATAGATGATGAATCATCCGCGCCAGAACTTCTTTGCCCGTTCCGCTCTCGCCTTGAATCAGCACCGGGACATTGGTCCCTGCTACCTTTTCCACTTTCAGGCGGATCGAGCGCATCACTTCCGAAAGGCCGAAGACCACCTGCGAAGAAGGTCCGTCCGGTGCCTTGTCGGGTACAAAGCCATCGACGATGTTATTTACAGCCATGGTCCCAAGTCTCCTGAGCCGCGTGCCGCCCTCGACCCGAATCACCCCGAGGGCAGGCTTTCGTAGTTCGCCTATTATCTGCACTTTGGCTAATGCACTCCCCACGCCAAACACCCGCCGAACGGCAAAAGCCGCACCAAAGCCCTGATTCGGAATTCCGCAGGACGTAAAGCCAACGGGGCCTAGCGCTTAGGCCGCAGTCTAGAACCAGGGCAGGCATGCGAAAATGAGTTCTGGATTGTGCCGAAACCACGCTAAAAGTAGGAAAAAGGTTACACCGGAGAGAAATAGGGTTACACGAGGGGAACACCGAGGGCGGCCGTCAGCCAGCCGCAGAAATTTATTTCTGCAGGCCCGTAGGGGAGGGGGTTTATCTCCCTGCCTCTCTAGCTTTGGGTTTTGGTTTTTTGGTTCGGCGCCGAGAAAACACCAAAACCCACTGCCACACTGGGAGCGAGATAAACCCGCTCCCCTACCTTTTCGGAAAAATCAAATCTTCCAGCAAATCGGCGCGGGCTTTTTCGTCTGAGGCGATGACTGCGAGCAAATCCGTTACGGAAATCATGCCGTGGAAGCGCTCGTTCTCATCAACCACCAGCAAATGATAGATGCCGAATTTTTCCATCAGTTGCAGGCAGGCATCAAGCGGCGCATTTGGCGGAACGGTGACCAGCTTGGTGGTCATGATTTCGGTGACGCGCATCCAGGCGGGGCAGCGATTTTCCGCCGCCACTTTATCCGACACGTCGCTCTGCGAAACCACGCCGACGAGCTTTCCATCCTGCTTGCAAACGCCCACCGAGCGCACGCCGCGATCGCGCAAGTAACGCGCCGCATCGTGCACCGTGGCATCTTCACCGATGAAATAAATTTCCTTGCGAGAGGCGATGAGGTCCGCGACTTTCATGGAGCCCTCCTCGAGCCAAGAGTGGCGCCATCCTAAGACCAGCGGCGCCCGTCTGGCAATCGAAAAGATGCAAACGAAATCGAAGCCGCAAGTGTGATGCGGCGGAGCAGACGTAGGACGCGGACCCGTGGACGTTATGAGGCGAAGCTTGCGCGTCAAAGACGAAGGAAAAATGCGGAAGGGAAAGCTCGGGGCTGCCTCGAATTACGCGGTCTTGCCCCGGATGATGTCGTAGCGCTCGATCACTGCGGCGACGCCGATGCTATCGGTATCATCGCCTTCGCGCTTATCCACGCGAACCACGCGCCCATGCGCGCGCACAAAAACTTCCGTTCCGCGCGTGATTTCCGCAGGCAGCGTAAGCGTGAAATCCAGTTCCGTGCCCGGCGCCATATCTTTACTCATGATGAAGTAGACGCCGCGCGTGGAAATATCCCGCGTCTGGCCGCTATGCGAACCCGGTTCGCGGTTGATGGGCAGACGGACGAGTACGGGCAGCGATAGGTCGTATCGGCGAGCGGTGCGACGCTCCGTCATTTCCGGTTGCTCCCTCAAATTGCGAATGGGCCTAAGATTCCCCGCTACAAGGGGTTAGCAATCCTGCTTCCAAAGAACGCTGCGCCGCAAGAAACACAGCAAAGCCATCGCATGGCTTGCACAGTTCGTCTTTTGGATCGCCGGATTTCTTCGGGTCGCCCAAACCCGTTGTAAATGCTAGGGAAGCCTGCTCGGGTGACTCGCGGTCACGATTTCCCCAAACTCCGCGATTCACCGCTGCGCCATCAGGCGCTTCCCTGGCGACGCATCTTAGCCATGTCGCCGTTTAATGAACAGAATTTTTATTCTGTCGTGTGCTCTGAATAGGCAATAGGTTGCAGACGGTAGTTCTGCGACTCGTAGTGGTACTACTCGTTTCGCGAACCCGGCGCCGCCGGCACTGCGGGAGCGGTCGCGCGCGAGCCGCGTCCGGAATCCAGATTGAATTGCCGCATTTTGTACAGCAACGCTTTGTAACTGATGCCCAGCATTTTCGCGGCGTCCTTGCGGCACCAGCGCGTTTTTTCGAGAGCTTGCGCGATGGCTTCGGCCTCGGCTTCATCCTTCAAGCCGCGGACGAGCGCTTTCAGTCCGCCTTGCTCGCGCGTTGGCGTGGCTTCGGGCTGCGGTGAGAGACGCGATTGCGCCGAAGTCATTTCCAGCAGCTCGCGGAAACTTCCTTCTTCATCTTCGAGAATCACGTAGCGCTTGGTGAAATTTTCCAGCTCGCGCAAATTGCCGGGCCATTGATAGCGCTGCGCCGCTTCGAGCAAGTGCGCCGAAGGCTCCGGCGCAGCTTTTTGAAACTTCTCGCTGTACTTCTGCAAAAAATGTTGAAACAGCAGCGGAATTTCGGAAGTACGCTCGCGTAGCGGTGGAATGTGGATCGAGAGCACGTTCAAGCCGATAATAAAGGTCTTCGCGGAAGCGCCCGGACTGCATGGCCTCCTGCACGATCATGTTGGTTGCCGCGAGAACGCGCACGTCCACATTGATCACGCTGCGCCCGCCGAGACGCGAGTATTGATTGTCCTGCAATACGTGCAGCAACTTAGCCTGAAGGTGCGGGCTCATTTCCGCGATTTCGTCGAGGAAAATGGTGCCCTTGTTGGCCTGCTCGAATTTGCCGGGCTTGGCGCGCACCGCGCCGGTGAATGCGCCCTGCTCGTAACCGAAAAGCTCGGATTCCAGCAACTCGCCAGGCAGCGCCGCGCAATTTACTTTCACGAAAGGCTGGTGCCGCCGCGTGGAGCGCAGATGGATCATGCGCGCCACCACTTCCTTGCCGACTCCGCTTTCGCCGCTGATGAACACCGGCACGTCCACCGGCGCGATCTGCAAAATCTGCTGCCGGATTTTCAGCATCTGCGGGCTGGAAGCCAGGAACGAAAGATCTTCGGTCAGCTGATCGCAATACTCGCGCAGCGCCTTGTTCTCGGAAGTGAGTTGCAGCGTCTTCCGGCATTTCAGCAGCGCCGCATCCAGCTCCGGCTTTTCGAAGGGCTTGGTAAGGTAATCGTGCGCTCCCAGCCGAATCGCTTCTACCACCGTGCCCACTTCGTTCGAGCACGAAAGCATGATCACGTTCAGCGATTTGTCCTGCTGCATCAACGCCCGCAACGTATCCAAACCGTCCATCTCCGGCATCAGCACGTCGAGAATGATCACATCCGGTTTTTCGCCCGTCGTGACCATCTCAAGCGCATCTTTGCCATTCGAGACAGCGCTCACTTCGTAGCCGTCTACCTCGAGCAACGTCTGCAAATATTTCCGGATGCTTGGCTCATCGTCCACGATTAGAATTTTTTCTTTGGTCGACATGTTGTTCCGCCCTCGATCCTGAATTCTCGTCTCGCTCTTACCGCAAAATTATTGCGCTGCTGCTATTCAAGGTTGGTCGGCAGTATGAATGAAAACTTGCTGCCGGAGCCGGGTATGCTATCTACCCAAATTTTACCGCGATGCGCCTGAATGAGCCGCTTGGTGATGGCCAGGCCCAGTCCCATCCCCGAAGAAGATGGATCAACGCGCACAAACTCCTCGAAAATTTCCTGGTGATACTCGGCCGCGATGCCCACGCCAGTGTCGCCCACCGAAACCAAAATGCTATTCACCTCGCTGCCGCGCGCTCGACGCCGTTCCGCTCGAGGCGCCACTTCCGAAGTGCGCCGCTCCCAGAAATGCGGCTCGGCTTTCACGGTCACGCATCCGCCATGTGGCGTATGCTTCAGCGCGTTATCCACCAGATTCGCGATGCACTGCTGCAGCTTGGGATAATCGAAGCTCACCTTCGGCAAAGTCTTGGCAATGTGCGTATCCAGGCGCACTTTCGATTTCTGAAACGAATCCTGCCAGCGCGTCACCACGTCATTGATGCAAGCCCGCAAATCGTTGTCGCGCAATTGCAGCACAAGCTTGCCGCTCTCGAGCGCCGAATAATTGAGGAACATCGAGACCACGCGCACCAGCCGGTCGCAGCTATCTTTCGATTCGCCCAGCATCTCGCGCTGCTTATCGCTGAGCTTGCCGAGCGAGCCGGAAAGCAAAAGATCGTAATAGCCTTTCATCACCGCCAGCGGAGTTTTCAATTCGTGCGCCGCCGAGGCCAGAAAAACAGTTTTCTGCCGGTTCACTTCCTGCAAACGCAAATACGCCGCGAGAAGATTGCGATAAGTGATCTCGCGCTCTTGCATCAAGTCCTGCACCGTCTGCCGCATTTCCACTTCACCCGCGGGCGCCGCTGCCGGCACCGGCTCGATGAAAGTCACCAGCCAATCCGGCTCCGGCAACCAGCGCACACGCACGCGCGTTTCAAGTCCCGGCTTCGACACTTGCAAATTCACTTCTTGCTCGCCGCTTTCCAGTTGCCCGAAAACGTCGCGCGCCTCCGCGCTCAGCAAATCGCGGAAAAGATTCAGCCGGTCGGTCGACGGCAATCCCGAAGAAACCAGCCGGTCCTGCGCGTGCACATTCGCAAAAAGAATCGTGCCGACTCGATCGGACACCAAGAGCGGCCGGTCCATGGAATCGAGCAAACTGGCCATCACTCCAAAGACAGTAAGCGCCGGAGCGGGCGCCTCGGCCGGTTGACGCCCGGTCATCGCCAAGTCTCCCAAGCGAGATTTTCCGACACGGATATCCGCGCGTTACAAAGGTGACTGAGAGTCATTCATCTCCAAACGGCTCTAGCGGTTGGATGCTCCAGCGCGAATGGTCGCAAAGGGGTTCGGAGGTGTCAATGGTAAATGAGTTCTACTTTTCACAGAATGGGAAGGGAATTCCCTTCCGTTTCCCTAGTCGGCTCCCTGTGGATATCTCACCAAGCGGGTTTACCAATATAAACCTTGTGTTTACATGGTGTTAACGATTACGTATTCTCCGTTTCGCAGTTGCATTCAAATTGCGATACATAAAGGTACTACAACTGGGGTACTAACAAGAGTGGCACAAAAGTCTCTACTTCGGCGACAGGAGCTCGGCGTGGAAAACGCAGAACGACGGCAAGCTTACCGCCTTCATCTGCAAGTGCCGATGTTCATGCGCGGCACTGACGCCTACGGCGAGGAATTCGTCGACCTCGCCAAGACCCTCGACATCAGCTCGGGCGGAGCCTACCTCACCTCCCCGCGAGCCTTAGCCAAAGCGGCTTTGATCACTCTCACGGTTCCCGCTCCCTCCGTCTCCAACTCCGGATTGGTGCCCGCTTCGATGGCGCCGATTCAAGCTCGCGTGCTGCGGCAGAGAGAAGTGGGCGACGTGCACCTCATCGGCGTGCAGTTTTTGAAGCCCCTCGACTGAGCGGCAAACTTCTAGTACCAGTTTTTTCGATTTTTTATCCCGCAAATCCGCAAGTGGAAGCAAATTGCTCTTGGCAGTCCGATTCTAAATTTGATATTTTCTCGCCCTGAGGAAATCCTCCGCGAATCGACCGGAATTCAAGCACTTAGCGGCTCGCTCGAATTTGGAACAGATTCCCGCGATGGACTTACTCTTGCTACTACCACAGGGCGCCCCCGCGCAAATCGAATGTGCCTTTTTGGCGCATTTCGAATCCGTGTCTTGAAAGTTCGGAGTGGATCCGACTTATGTCCCAGCCCGGTGATCCGGTGCGGCCGCAGCCCTCTGCGGAAGACAGCTTTCTTGATTTGCTCGTGGAGACGCTCGGAGGTCTCGATGAATCCGTTCGAGGCCCGTTCCTGCAGCGTTTTTTCAAGACTTCCACTCAAATCGATTTGACCGAGGCGGAAAGCCTGGATGCCTGGTCGAAGACGCTCGCCCGCCAGCGCGAATTCTCCGAAGCGTTGGGCCGCCGCATTATGCTCAAGACCGCGCTAGTGGATGTTCTCGGCACAACTCACTTCATGCGCGTTCCAGTAATGATCGAGTACGACGAATACAAAAAGCTTCAGAGCTATGCCGCCAGCGATGGCCTCACCGGTCTCTACAATCGCCGCCATTTCGATGAAACTTGCGACCGCGAACTGACGCGTTCCAAACGTTACAATCAACAATTAGCCGTGGTGATGTTCGATCTGCGCCACCTGAAAGAAGTGAACGATCAGTATGGCCATCTGAAGGGCGATGAAGTTCTGCGCCTCGCGGCTAACAATTTGCGAAAAACGCTGCGCGCTTCGGACTTTGCCTTCCGTATCGGGGGCGACGAATTCGCGCTGCTGCTCCCGCAAACCGATCAGGAGCAAGCCGCCACACTCTGCCGCCGAGTTCGCCAGAATTTCGAAACGGAAGTCGCGCCGCTACAGATTAAAATTGGCGTGACCCTCGATTTCGGAATCGCCGTTCATCCACGCGATGCGGAGACGAAGGAAGCTTTGATCGACGCTGCTGATAAGCAGCTCTATGCGCTGCGCGGCTCGACGGCAACTTCGCGCGTGATTGCCATGGACGCGCCGGCGGCGTCGCGCACCGCGCCGCGCGAAACGCAAGCTGCGCCCGCCGCCACTATTTCGACCCCGGCTTCGCCCGCCGCAGTTTCGCAACCCGCTGCAGCAGCGAGCGCCGCGGCAGCCGCCGCCTCGCGCACGACGCATACTACCGCCCCGCCGAAGCCCGCCGCGAATCCGCGCAAATGGGAGCGCGTTTCGCTCACCGGCACGAAATCCTACGCAGTGATCGACGGTTCGCTAAAGACGGCAACAGTCATCGATCTTAGCTATGGCGGCGTTGCTCTTCTCTTGGATAACGGAGACGATGTCCCAGCCCAATTTTCCGCGGTCTTGCACGTGCCGATTCTTCCGCCGCTACGCGTAAGCCTACGCAAAGCGTACGCCAGCACAGCAGAAGGTGGCCGCGTCCGCATGGGCTGCGCCTTCCTAGCGTAGGGGCGGGGGTTCAACACCCGCCCGTTGTGGCCATGTGTGTTTCCGCTCGGTTCTCCCCGTTACGTTCCCAAATATTCCACGTGAACGTAAGTTCCCAATCTAACGTTGTAAGCCAGATACCAACCCGGATGATCCGGATCCTCGTAAATCACGATGTCATCCGAATCCCACAACCAATCGCTGCAAAAACCGATGTCATACGGCGCCACATCGAAATACCATCCGCCAAACCAGAATCGGCTCGGGCCGCCGCCGACTAGGTGGTAGACATGCTCGCGCCCAAAAGCCCCAGGGAAATGTCCATGCTCCCAAGGATGATCGAGATGGTAATGCGGATCGTTCGGCCCAGTATCGTGCCCCACCCACTTTCCATTCGCATGAACGTGCGGCGCATCCGGATGTCCCTTCTTATCCGCATACGAAGGAGGATGCTCCGGCGCAGGGCGCGCAGTCTTCACCGGCGCTGGCCCGCGCGCCGGAATATGCCCGCCACTAGGATTGGTATGCGCCGCAGGTTTCCCCTGCGAAAATACCGGCACCGAAAAAATCAAAAGCGCAAACAAGAGTCCAGCAAGTTTCTTCATCGACACCTCCGAGATTGAATTTGAAAACCGAGCAAGAATTCGACCACCAAACAATTTCTAAAATTGAGCCCATGCAAACTAATGACCGAGAACTACCCTATGCCGATTGAGACGCAACAGCATTGCGCGAAGTTGCCGCAAGTAGGGGCGGGGGTTCACCACCCGCCCGGTGTGGCTTTGGGTGTTCGATATTAGATTTATGCGCCTCACCCGCGATTGGCGCCCAGCCACATTTTCGCGTACAATCAAAAATTGTCCGCGGGCCTAGCGACGCGGCTGTAGCCATCCGCTCATGCGGATGTGCCGCGCAGACCGGCCCGGACCGATTGGAGTCTTCCCATGAAAGCCGGAATTCACCCCGATTATCATGAAGTGACGGTGCACTGCGCCTGCGGCAGCACCTTTAAAACGCGTTCCACGATGAAGGGCCAGCTTTTGAAGGTAGAAATCTGCTCCAGCTGCCATCCCTTCTTTACCGGTAAGCAAAAGCTGCTCGACACCGCCGGCCGCGTAGAGCGCTTCAACAAAAAATACGAAAAAGCCGCCGCCGATAAAGCCGCCGCAAAAAAGTAGGGGAGGGTGCTTTAGCCCTCCCGCAGTTCGGTCCCGAAAAACCCAGGAGTATGTTCAAGAGCGCGATTCGGGCAATGCCCGTACCGCCCGCGTCTCTGCTGGCTCTTTTGGGAAGTAGGCCGAGCGCAAACGCAGCCCACAATCACGGCGAAAAATAAAAAAGGAACGCATTAAAATCAATGCGTTCCGCCACTCCTTTTGCTCTCGCTCGCAGCATCGGTATAGAATGTCCGCATCCATGGCCTCACCAGTGCCCATCTCCCACAACGAAACGCCCGACCCGCAAATCGAAACCGCCGCCCCCCGCATCACCCTACGCAACGCCTTCGCCCACCCCTTCGATTCCGCCATAGCAGCAGCCCGCACCTGTTACGCCCCGCGTTTGATCGGCCCGGAAGAAATCACAGAAAAGCAGCGAGTGAATGTAGGCTCGGCGACGTACTACGGCGGCCATCACACAGTCTTCCAACACGCCCATTTCGAATTCGGCCTAGAAAATATCAGCCGCCAATTCGTCTGGTCATTTCTACACGCGCATCCTTTCTATAATTCCGAGCAGCAAAGTCAGCGTTACGTCCGACTCGATCGCGCCCAAGCCTACGCTCCGCCCGCGAGTGCAAATTTCGGCCCGCAAGAACGCGCCATTTACGAGCGCGGCCATCGCCCGAGCGTGGGATTATTATCGCGAGCTGTCGCGCGTACTGGAGCCAGAAGCTCGGGAAATTCTCGGCGACATCTGGCATATCGGCGAAATGTCGCACCCCAAGCGCGTACAAAAAGTAGCCCGCCAATCCGAAAAGCGCGCCATCGAAGTAGCCCGTTACGTCCTGCCGGTAGCCGCGTTCACCACCATGGTGCATACGCTCTCCGGCATAGTTCTCCACCGTCTCTGGCGCATGCAAGCCGCCTCCGACACTCCCACCGAAGCCCGCGAAGTAATCAGCGGAATGGTCAGTGCCGTCCGCGAACTCGATCCCGAATTTTTCGATCGCTTCGACAACCAGCCGATGGAAGATCCCATCGAATTCGCCCAACCAAGCAAAGCCGCTGATGGAGAAGCCTTCGCCCGCGAATTCGACGCCAAGCTAGCCGGCCGCACCTCAGTGCTTGTAGATCATTCTCCGCGCGCCCTGCAAGTAATGGCCGAATCCTATCGCGCCATACTCGGCCTAACGGAATCCGCCTGCCCCGACGCTGAAGCCATCGATCTACTTCTAAATCCCGCGCGCAATCCCTATCGCCGCGAAACGCTCAACATTGGCGTCCACGCCCCGATCCTTCGCGCGTTGCAACATGCCAATTTCACGTTCGCAAAAAAAATCAGTCACACCGCCGACAGCCAAGACCAGCGCCATCGCATGGTCCCCGGCTCGCGCCCGCTACTCACTCTAGCCGACACGCGCTCCCCAGATTTCCTGACGCCCGCGTTAATCGCCGTAAACCCGCGCGCCCGAGAAATCTACGAAGAAGCCATGGCCGTCGCATGGCAAGCCAAGAACGAACTTCTCGATCGCGGGGTCCCGCCCGAATTCGCGCTCTATCTTCTACCCAACGCTAAATCCATCCGCCTGGTCGAAACTGGCTCGCTCCTGCACTTGCTGCACAAATGGACCATGCGCACGTGCTTCAACGCCCAGGAGGAAATCTACCAAGCCTCCATGGACGAGGTCGCCCAAGTCCGCGAAGTCTTCCCGCAACTCGCGCGTTACATCGGCCCACCGTGCGTGCTGCGCGCCGGAATCTCGACGCCCATCTGCACCGAAGGCTCGCACTTCTGCGGCGTAAAAGTCTGGCTAGATTTTCCAAACGTGCGGCGCCGTATCTGATCCAGCATGACCCGCCACGGCACCCTCGCCTATTACCTAGCCGCCTGGGTCTGCGGCTGCTTCTTCATGAGCTCCGCGATTTTCCTGCGCTTCGCCCTCGATCCGCATCGCGACATCCCACTCTCGCTACGCGGCGCCATTGCAAATTTTTGGCTTTTCACTTTCGTAGGCCTAATTTTCGGAGTAGGCATCAGCCTGGCAGGAAGTTTCCTAATGCGCCGCCTGATGAACGCCTTTCGCATTGCATTCCACGGCCGCGTGGGTAATCTCCGGCGCAATCCTGGCGCCCGCAGTTGTAGCCGCGTTCGGCTACACAGGCCGCGCCCTCCAATCGTCCACATCAAAAATCGCCTCAGCCTATCAATACGCATTCGGCCAAGCCGGCACCGTAATCCTAGATGCCGGCTGGTGGCTAACAATCCCAGTAGGCGCCCTAGCCGCCCTAGTCCTCTACCGTGTAGATCGCGCCTTCGGCCACCAACAAATTCCGCCGCCAAAGTAGCGCCGGCGTCTCTGCCGGCATCTTACGAACAAAAATGTCGCCACATCCAAAAATCCCGGACGGCGCAATCCACACGCCACATCCAAAGTAGCGCTGGCGTCCCGCCGGCTCTTACGATCGAACAGCAAGCCACATCCCAAAATTGTGCCCGGCGCAACCCACACGCCAATCCAACAACCCCCCGGGAATTTCAAAGCAGTTTCAGAAGTTGTTCGACACTTAGTTCAGCATCGCGCAGTATGCTTCGTAGAATTTTCGGATGAAGTATCTTGGCAGCGTGAAAGGGAACGTCCGCTTCCCGGCGGCGTTCTTGTAAATCATGTGACTGCCGCTCTGCCGCGCCAGCGAGAACCCCGCCTTCTCAAGCACGCCGATAATCTGGTGCGCAGTAAGGCGAGGAAGTTTGGGCATCAGACCGCGATTTCAACAGTGGAGAGACTTACGATGACGTTTCGAGGCATTCCCTCGCCGTCGGCGATGCGGTCCTCAATATGCAGCCGGATCGCATCTTTAATATTCTCGACAGCCTCTTCGTAGCTGTCGCCTTGGCTGTAGCACCCTTGCAACGAGGGACACGTGACGTAGTATCCGTCCGCGTCAGACTCGACAATAATCGGTAGAGTGAGTTGCGCCATATCCCAACTATAAGGCTATAAGGAAATCTGCGCGAGCGGCCGCTCCCCACTCGCCTCCAAAAGCGCCAACTGCCCGCAAGCCGCCATCACATCCTGCCCCCGCGAATAACGCACAAACGCCGGCACCGCCTTATCCGTCAAAATCCGCCGAAACTCCTGAATGCGCGAAGGCTCCGGCGCCTTATAGGGTAGGTCGCCAGGATTCCAAGGAATCAAATTCACCTTCACCCGCAAATTCGCCAGCAATTTCGCCACCCGCCGCGCATCCTCAGGCGCGTCATTAAATCCGCCAAGCAGCACATACTCAAACGTAATGTGCTCCCAAGTCCGCAAAGGATACCGCCGGCAAGCCTCCATCAAATCCGCAATGGGGTATTTGCGATTAATCGGCATGATCGCATCGCGCTGCTTATCATTCGAAGCATTTAAAGAAACCGCCAATTTCGGGCGCACGCGTTCATTCCCCATCCGCTCAATCCCAGGAATAATCCCGCTGGTAGAAAGCGTAACGTGCTTCGGCGAAATCGCCATCCCCTCAGGATCAAGCAAAATTCGCAAAGCCCCCATCACCGCGTCATAATTCAAAAACGGCTCACCCTGCCCCATCAAGACCACATTCGTCTGCGGCTTCAGCGCGTCACGATTATCCTCAAGCGCCACCAAAACCTGCCCGATGATTTCCCCCGCCGAAAGATTGCGAATCAACCCCAGCGTCGCCGTCAAGCAAAAGTGGCAGTCCACCGCGCAACCAGCCTGCGTCGAAATGCAAATCGTCTGCCGGTATTCTTCCGGCATAAAAACCGCTTCAATCGTAGTCTTGCGCCGCGCATCATCCCCCGCGCCCCCCGCGAGCGCCAAGACGTAACGAACGTCCCATCCGCCGAAGGATATCTCCGCACGATCTCCGGCAGCGCAATCACCGACTGCTCCGCAAGCCGCTCGCGAAGCACCGCCGACAAATTCGTCATCGCCGCAACATTAAATTGCTTCTCCGAGTAAAGCGCATGATAAAGCTGCGCCCCGCGGTAAGCGTTCTCCCCCAGCGACACCGCCAGCGCACACAATTCCTGCCCGCGATTTTCCCAACAAATTCGCTTTTTCGTTTTGCGCCACAGAGTCATCAAGTCGCCGGCATTTGCTTTCCGACTACGGCTCGGTCTGGCCTTGGGTTTTTCGCCTTCTTTCCGCAACCGCTTCGTCCCGCCGCCACCAAATTGATATAACACTTCCCGCCCCGAACTTTTCCGCTCCAAGCCCATGTAGCGGAGCTATAATCGCGCCAAGCAGCCGCATCAACAGGGAGATTCGGCCATGACGCAAATCGCCACGCAACCATGCCCATCGACCAGTGGGTAAAAAAACTAGCAGCCATCCCCGAGCGCGAATTCACCATCCCCCGCGTAGAGCAATTCATCCAGGAAAATCTAGTCCAACCGGAAACGCTAAAGCCCTACCTCTTCTACGCCCGCAGCCACTACACAAGAAATCTAATCTTCAAAAATGAGCTTATTCGAAGTAATCGCCATCTGCTGGGAATCCGGCCAAGTAAGCCGCATCCACAATCACAAAGATCAAAATTGCTGGATGGCCGTCCCGATCGGCAAGCTACGCGTACAAAATTTCCGCGTAGACCAACGCAACGGCTCGCAACACACCTGCAAACTAATCCCCACAGATGCTTACGACATGGACGCCACGCATCCAGGCGTAGTCCGCCCCGAAGAACCAGTCCACCAAGTCCTAAATCTCCCGGAATTCAAAGCCCGAGCCACCACGATCCACATCTATTCGCACCCCTACGAAAGCTGCGAAGTCTATTCCCAAGACAAAGGCGTCTATTCCGACGTCCCGCTGCATTACTCCAGCGAATACGGCAAACTAAATCCCGAAGAGAAACTGCTGTAAGTAGCGCTGGCGTCCCCGCCGGCATCTTTCGACCGAAATCTCACCACAATTACAGAACACGGCCGGCGCGAGCACATCCCACAAAGAAATTCGGCCACTCTCGAATGTGACAGGAAAATTCAGCAAAGTAGCAGCAAGAGTCGCACCGTCGTAATTTTCAGAATGTAGCTCGAAGATCGCTCGTAAGATGCCGGCGGGGACGCCAGCGCTACTTTAATTGCCGGCGTCCCTGCCGGCTCTTTTCCGCCCAACAAAGCGCACCCTGCCCCCAACCCTGATGTCGATCGAAGCCGCTCGTGTTTCTCTTTCGGCCCCGTACCGCTGGCGTCCCTGCCGGCTCTTTTTCGCCCAACGAAGCTCCTACGATCCCAACCCAAATGCCCATCGAAGCGGCTCTTGCTTGTCTTCCCGCGATGCCAACATCCGTCCAAAAAAGAACGCGAACCCGTATCCAATCCGCCCAATCCCATGACATTCTTTTCCCGAACATGCCACAATACCCTGTGACCAAATCCACCACTCAACCAATCATCCACAAATCCACGCTACCAAACGGCCTGGTCGTAATCACCGAGCCCATGCAACACGTCCGCAGCGTAAGCGTAGGCATCTGGCTAGAACACGGTTCCCGCCGCGAACCCAGCAAACTCAACGGCATCTCCCATTTCCTCGAGCACATGGTCTTCAAAGGCACCGCCCGCCGCACCGCCGAAGACATCGCCCGCGAAGCCGATCGCATAGGCGGCATGCTTGACGCCTTCACTTCCAAAGAATTAGTCTGCTTCAACGTCCGCGTCCTGGACGAACATCTCCCCGCAGCCTTCGACATCATCTCCGACATGGTCCTGGCCCCAGCCTTCCCCCCAGAAGAAATCACCCGCGAAAAATCGGTAATCCTAGAAGAAATCAAAATGGCCCGCGACAATCCCGAAGATCTAGTCCACGAAACCTTCTCAGAAAATTTCTGGCGAGGCCACGCCCTAGGCAAACCCATCCTAGGCACGCGCGAAACGATCGGCGCACTAAAACGCACCAGCCTAAGCGATTGGTTCAGCCAATGGTACGCGCCGAATCACATCGCAATCACCGCCGCCGGCAACCTAACCCACGAGCAATTAATGAAGTTAGTCAGCGATCGTTTCGAAAGCCGCAAGCCCTCAAAAAATGGCGCCCCCGGCCCGGTCCCAAAAGCCGCCCCGCGCATCACTCTAAAAACCAAGCGCGATCTAGAACAAGTCCACATCTGCATCGGCGTTCCCGCATTCCCGATCGCCGACCAACGCCGCTTCGCCGCCTCCATCCTCAATAATCTTTTCGGCGGCGGCATGTCCTCGCGCCTCTTCCAAAATATCCGCGAGCGCCAAGGCCTGGCCTATTCCATTTTCAGCGAAATGAATCCCTACCGCGACGCCGGAATGCTCTCCGTTTACGGCGCCACCACTCTAAAAAACGCCCAGCAACTAGTCCGCTCGGTAATGTCCGAAATCCGTAGCCTGAAAGATGCCCTAGTCACCGACGAAGAACTCCGCCGCGCCAAAGATCACCTAAAAGGCGCGATGCTACTATCGCTAGAATCGACAGGCGCGCGCATGTCCCATCTAGCCCGCCAACATCTATATTTCGATCGTTTCTTCACACCAGATGAAATGATCGCCAACCTGGAAGCAGTGACCAGCGAAGAAGTCCGCCAAGTAGCCAACGAATTCTTCCAACCAGGCCAAATCGCAGCCGCAGTTCTCGGCCCAGTAAAAAGCTTCAGGCTGACCGCAAACGATCTCGCGTGCTGAGAGGATTTCTAAATTGCCCTGGATTCGCTGGAGTCCTTTCGGTCGCGGCGAAGACCCACTGACACATATGGTTTCGTTGCTCGATCAAGAGGCAAACGCTTTTGGGACTCCGCTTACCGAAAACGAAAAGAGTATCCTCGCGAGCGAATACTCGATTCGCGAACCCATTCCCGAAGAGCTGCACCGAAAAGCTAAACAATTGATAGCGCAGATACTCCACAGAGATGCGGGAGCTTCGAAAGAAGCAAGCACAAAGAGCTTTCGGAGCTCTATCGAATGGGCGGGTGACCAGGCATATCCGAACATCGTCGCCCTCGCGGAAGAAGTTATTACGGGCGGCGGATTCGGGCGAATGCCCGCACCCCGAGGGCGACGTTGGCTCAGTGATCGAGCGAAACTGATCGGCAGCGCATTTTTGGCCGTGCTTTTTGTATTACTAATCGTTGCTGCAGTTGCCTTCTTCTCCAGTCGGAAATGACATGAATTCATCTCACAAATGCTCATTAGGGGGTCGGAGCTTTAGCTCCGACATCAATTCGCCCCTAGAATCGCGGGCTTTAGCCCCTGAAGATAGTTCGATCCGCAGTCCAAACTATTTATGAGATGAATTCCTGGCTGACGGCCCGTACGCCCCTGCCTCACGCGAGCCTAAGATCTTATTTCTGCGCCTCGGGCGCGGCATTCCCTGGAATCGACGAATGCGTCGTAAGCTCCGTCCCCACAATAATCGCATTCCGTATCTGGCTAAATAAATCCGTCAAAGTATTCGGCGTATGCGGAATCAAAATCGCATTCGTGTGATCGTTCGCCGCAATATCCTTCAAAGTATCGAAATACTGGGTCATCAAAACCAATTGCATCACGTCCTGCGGCGTAGACCCCGGCACCGTCTTCGCAAAATCCTCCACCGAATCCTTCAACCCGGTAATAATCGCCTTCCGCTGATTCGCAATGCCCTCGCCCTGCAACCGTTTCGATTCCGCCTCAGCCTCCGCCTGCTTCACCAAAAGCATCTTGTTCGTCTCCGCCCGCGAAACAGTAGCCTCCCGCTCCCGCTGCGCCGCATTAATATCGTTCATCGCCGCCTTAACTTTCTGATCCGGCACGATATCGGAAATCAAAACCTTCACAATCGAATATCCATATTCCTTCATCGACGCATCCAGGCTATCCCGCAAATCCCCGGCAATATCCGCCTGATTCAAAAAAGTATCATCGAGCTTCATCTTCGGCACATGCCCCAACACCACGTTATAAACCATAGATTCAATCTGCTTCACCGGATCCGACAATTTATAAAACGCCGACTCCACTCCCTCAGGAATAATCTTGTATTGAATCGAAACCGGAATCTGCACAAACACGTTGTCCTGCGTCTTCGTCTCTACCTGCACATCAAACTGCTGCACCTTCATACTCAACCGCCGCACCACATTCTCCAGAAACGGCGTCTTCCAATTCAACCCAGGCCCCGCCACCCGCGCAAATTTCCCCAACCGCTGCACGATAGCCACCTGCGCCGTCTCCACAGTAAAGAACGAACCCATCACAACGCTCAAAACAATTACGAACAGGATAAAAATAAGAACGAAAAATATCGTGCTGGGATCCATGCGCGCCCTCCTAGCCGAACCCACAAAATCCGAACCGCATTCTACCTCATGAGCTTGTGTACGGACGATCCCGTAGCGCCGGCTGCCAGCCGGCGTTTTTGTGCGGCGCACCGTTACAGCCGGCTCCAGGCGCCGCCTGCGGAACCTCTTCTCCGTAGGGGCGCCGCTCGCTGCGCCCGCCCGAGTAACGTGAGCCCGAATGTTCGCCACGTTCCCCGCCGCAAATCCATCGAAGGTTCCGCCGCAATCCACAATTCACGAACCCGCACGCAAAGACCGACACGCGTCCGCCGTTTCTTGCGTCCAACACTAAGAGGAGCCGCCCACATGAATCGCAGAATCTCCCTGATTGGATTACTCGGAATAATTTTGGCTCTGGGCTTGTGTTGGACATTTACTCGCGTCGTTCCTCGAGCCCAAGCCGACGAACGCTCCGAAATAGATCGCCTCGCCCAACTCATGCAATGGAAGCCGGGCGTCACTGTTGCGGACGTCGGCGCGGGCGACGGCGCCTTCAGCTTCGCAGCCGCTGAAAAAGTCGGTCCATCCGGCCGCGTCTACGCGACGGAAATCGATGCCGAAAAACTCAAATCGCTCCGCGCCGAAGTCGAAAAACGCAAACTCACGAACGTAATCGTCATCGACGGCGCGGTAGACGACACCAAACTCCCGACCAACTGCTGCGACGATATTTTTCTTCGCCGCGTCTATCACCACCTCACGCAACCGGTCGAGTTTGACAAGAATCTCCTCCGTTCGCTCAAGCCCGGCGCGCATCTCGCGATCATCGATTTTGCCCCGACCAACGCCTACGGCCCCGTCCCAGGCGTCCCAAAAAATCGCGGCGGCCACGGCGTCCCGCAAAAAATCATGATCGACGAACTAACCACAACAGGCCTAAAAGTAGAAAAAATAATCGACGGACTGGCAAGGCCAAGACTATTGCGTAATTTTCACAAAACCAACGTGATAGAAAATGGGCCCGTAGACCCGCCGGCGTACGGCCAACCGACGTACCGCTGGCGTCCCTGCCGGCTCTTTCGACCGCAACCCACGCCACATCCAAAAACGTAGGCCGGCGCAACAAACTCAATCAAGGCAATCAATCCTCTTCCTTCAAAATCGAACAGCCACCCAACTCACATTCCCTTTGGCGAACCCCAAATCTAAGTCTAGAATCGCAGCCGCTCATCGATTTCCATACACTCACACGAGGCCACGAATGCCGAATTTCACCCCAGTCCACCCACCCACACCGCCCTAATCAACGTAGACATCCAAAACTGCTTCATCGAAGGCTACCCAATCTCCGCACCAGACGGCCTCAACAGTCCTAGAGCGAATCAATCGTCTAGCCGCAGCCTGCCGCAAAGCCGGCATCCAGGTAATCCACGCCAGCATAGTGGTCCGCCCCGACGGCTCCAATCTCGGCGTCCTCGGAGAATTCAGCCAACCAGTAAAAGACGGCATCCTTAATAAAGGATCCGAATCCGCCGCTCTACACAAACGCCTAATCATCGATCCACGCGACATCCTCCTAGACAAGCCCCGCTTCGGTGCCTTCCACGGCACCGATCTAGAATTAATCCTGCGCAGCCGCAACATCGACACCCTAATCATCAGCGGCGTAGCCACCAACGTCTGCTGCGAAACCACCGCCCGCGAAGCCGCCGTACGCGACTTCAAAGTTTTCTTCCTAAGCGACGGCACCGCCACCGCCCCAATGGGCAATCTCTCCGCCGAAGAATTACAAAACGCCACCTGCACCACGCTAGGCTTCCTATTCGCCGAAGTCCTAACCGTCGATCAAATGATCGCCAAGGTCGAAGCAAATGTTTCGTAGCGCCGGCTGCCAGCCGGCGTTTTTGTGCCCCGCGCCTTCAAAACCGGATCCAAGCCCAGCCTGTCGACCGTCGCGTCCGTAGAGGCGCCGGCTTGCTGCGCCCGCCCGGCTACCGCCTGCCAAAACGTGGCCCACTTGCCCCGGCGCAACGCGATCCAGTATTCTCCGCGTTTCAAAGGCCGCGAAAACGCCCACGAGCTGCACAAAACCAAAGAATTTCGATAACCGGCCGTGAATTTTTACCTGCAAGAACTGCGCCCCACACCGTTCTAAGTCCCAATGCCGAAAAGCAACATCCACGAATTGCCGTCGCATCCAGTTACCTGTCCTCAATCTCCAATCAAACTCGCTCGGAGGCCCAGCCATGAAACTCTCCCGGGTTAGCGTTCTAGTTGTCAGTAGTGTTCTCGTGCTGTCGACCACTTTGTTCTCATCAGAATCGCAAGAAACCCCGCAAGAGCTGCCAAAAACCGTCGCCGTAGCCGCCTTCAAAAACGGTCTGGCCTTCGTAGTCCGCCAAGGCGTAGTCCACCTGCAATCCGGCATCGGCAGCATCACGCCCATTCCCAACGCAACTCTCGGCACTCTCTGGCTGGCCCCGGGCGAATCCGGCGCATCACTCGATGAGGTCGTCGCCTACCGCTACAACGTCACCGCGCAGCACAATATCCTCTCGCTCGAAGAAGTTCTGCTCGCCAATGCGGGAAAGACCGTCACAGTCACCTACAATAATAAGGACTACACCGGCGAAATCGTCGGCCTGCACGATCCCGATGCAAATTCCACAAACGCCGCGCCGTCACCGAATCCCGAACTCGCCGCAAACGTCCCCATCGTCACGCCGCCCGCAAAGCCTCAATATCTGCTCCTCCGCGTCGACAAAAATCTAGTCGCGCTGCCGCTCAATGCCATTTCTAATGCCGTACTTCCGGACGACACCATCTTCACCGAAAAACTCGAGCAACAACGCTCCGCTCTCCGGTTCAAAGTCAAAGGCGCAGCCGACAAAACGAATCTAACGGTGGGCTATCTAGAACACGGTCTGGGCTGGACTCCGTCCTATTTAATCTCCCTCACCGGCGACAAAACTGCCCAAATCACCATGCAAGCCATAGTGATCGACGACGCCGAAGACCTAAAAGACGCCGACGTCTTCTTCGTAGTAGGCGTCCCGAATTTTGCCTATTCCAATATCCCCACGCCCATGAGCCTGCAGCAAAATCTCCTGGCCTTCATGAAAGACGCCGAGCAGCCCGTCAACGGCAGAAATTATTTGAACTTAAACGCCATCGCCGGCCAAGTCGGTGGCTCTCGACGATTTGAAATCCGAAGACCGGAGCCGAGCCCAGCTTCGCGCAAGCCGTCGCAGAGCTTTCCGGCGCGCCGGAAGAAGATCTCTTCCTCTACACGCGCTCGGGCGTAACGCTGGCCCGCGACGAGCGCGCCACCTACAACGTATTCTCCACCTCCGTCGACTACGAACACATCTACGAATGGGAAGTCCAAGATCAACCGCGCGTAGACGGCTTCGGCAACGTAATCAATTCGAATCCCAACCCAACCACCTATGACGCCGCAGCCAACAGCATCTGGCATTCCATCCGCCTGAAAAATTCGAGCAAATTCCCCTGGACCAGCGCCCCGGCCCTGGTAATCTCCGGCACCAAGCCCGTCTCGCAAGACACGCTTCCCTACACCCCCAAAGCCGCCACGTCCAATCTGAAAATAACGATCGCCACAGACATCCGCTCCACCCACAATGAAACAGAAATCTCCCGCGAGCAAAACATCCAGCGCCGCCGCAACTACCAATACGATCTGGTAACGGTCGAAGGCACTCTGAAAGTAAAAAATTACAAATCCAAGGAAGTGCGCCTGAACATCCGCAAAAATCTACGAGGCGAAGTAATTTCGCAAACCGACGAAGGCAAATCCACAAAGCTAGGCGAAGCGATCCAAACCGATAATCCAATGTCGCGCCTGACCTGGGAAGTAGCGCTAAAGCCCGGCGAAGACCGCACAATCACCTACCGCTACAAAGTCTGGGTCAGAGTCTAGGAGCCCAGTAGCACAGCCACTCCTGGCTGTGTAGTTGTCGAAGACAACGACGTGTCCGACAACGCCGCACGTCGAAACGCAGGCGAAAAGTGAATCCAGAGTGTGTTCACGAAAATCAGCGGGGCTCTTGAGCTGGCGCGATCAGCGCGCGAAATTCCGGCGCATCGCGAAACTTCGCAAGCGCAGGTTCATCCTTCAACCAATCACGAAACGCCGCCGCATCCTTACTCTTCTCCTTCGCCCGCCGCAACGCCTCAAATGTCCCCTTACGATCCCCATCTTCCGCCCGCGCCACCGCCAGCAAACTCAACGCCCAAGCAGAATCCGGCGACGCATCCACCGCCAATTCAAAATAATTCCGCGCCAGAGAATAATTCTTGGCGTCCGATTGCGTATTCCCAGCCTCAATCGCCTCAATAAAAATCCCCGCCAAAGCCCGCTGCGCCACCCGCAACTCCCGCAAATTCTTCTCGTGCTCAACGCGCCCCCGCAATTCCGCAATCCGCCGCTCAAGCTCGTTGCGCGCGTCAACCCCATTCGTCGAATTCCGCCCCAGCTCCTCAAGCCCCGAAGAAATATCCGCACTCAAACGCATCTGCTCATCAAATTCCCGCCGCTCTAGCTTCGCTCCCTCGCGCACCGCCTTCTCTTTTTCAAGCGCCCCAGCCCGCTCGCGAAACGAAGCAGCATCCCCCAACCCATCAAATGTCTCCGCCGCCTGCCGGTACTCCTTCCAAGCGCCAAAAAAATCTCCGGCCGTCTCCAAATTCAAAGCCCGCGTCCGCGCCGCAGCAATCTGCCCGCCAACAAAATTCTTATCAATCTTCTCCCGCCCCGACTTCATCGCCATCAATCGCAACCAAGCCAATCCCTCATCCATCACGCCAGCCGGCCCCCATTCATGCGGCCCATCAAACTCCCGAAACGCATGAAAATAGTGCAACTCCCGCAGCTTCGCATCCATCTCCACAACTTCGCCCAAATTGAAATCCGTAGTGCCCGCCGTAGCAAACACAGCAAAACTCCCATCCGGCCCCGCAGCCGCCGCAGGCGTAAATCCCGCACTATTCAAAAGCACCCCAGCCGCACATCCGCATCGTTGCGCCAACGCCGCCGCAAATCGCGCCCCGCCCGAAAGCCCGGCAAAATAAACCCGCCGCGTATCAACGCTCAGCCGCCCCTGCGTATCCGCCGACATCGCCTGCGCCGCCTCAATCTCCACCTTCCAAGGCCCGTTCTGCGAATTATTCGACCCCGCCACAATATATCCGTAGCGCTCAGCAGCATCTTTCATCAATTTCACAGGCACATCCCCACGCGCCAAAGGATCAAACACAAAAACAATCGGCCATCGCCGCCCCGGCGTGTAATTAGAAGGAAGGTAAAGCGCATAACTCTCGTCCGCATGCGCCGAACAAACAACTTTGGGAATCACGACGCCGGCCTGCAAGTCCTGCGCACCGGAGTTCACCGCAGCGCTCTGCTGCGTGCCCGCACGAGCAGGCTGCGCGATCAACGAAGCGAACACGAGTGTAAGCAACGCCATCAATACAAAATAGACGCGCGCAGCAAGAAAAACGATAGCCTGCGCGATCGTATCTGCATCGCTGTCATCCCGAACTCCCATTAGGGGTGAGGGATCTGCATTTGCCTTTGCAGTGGCTTTGGGTGTGGTCGTTTCTTCAATCTGAAATCTCAAATCTGAAATTTGAAATCTCCGAGGTCTTTGCAGTTCCTGTCAAAGGTTCCGCAATCCCGCGCAAACTCAACCACCCACTCCAAACGCCCGCAGCGCCGCCCCCTCCTCCGCGTGAATCTCAAAAACGCTAGTCATCCGCGAAATCCTCAACACCGCCAACACGTTGTCATTCACCCCCGCCAATTTCATCTCTCCCCCCGCCCGCCGCACCACCGAATACGTCCGCGCTAACTCCCCAATCCCATAACTATCAATAAACTCCACTCGCGCGAGGTTAATCACAAATTTCCGGGCCCCATCACCGGTAGAAACATGAATCAAATCGCGCAATTGCGTATGCCCATCCGTCAAAGTAAGCCGCCCCACGGCTTCCACCACGACAACGCGTTCAATCTCCCGCGCCACCAGTTGAAATCCCATCGCTCGCGAACTCCCGCTAGTGAGGAAATTCTATTCCCCGGCCGAGAAAAACGATGTAGCAAATTCCCAACACCGCCGCGGCAATCCACCAAACAGGCGCCCGACGCACCACAAGTTTCTCGTCCGGTTCCGCGCCAGGCATCAGCATATCCACCCACATTAATCCCGACGAACCCCCAAACGCCGCCGGCACAGTAGACATAAAAAACAATTTCAATCCCAACGGATCCAGCGCCCCCGCCGCGCAACTAAACGCGCAAGCCGCGTAATACGGCAATCGCCCAGTAACGTTGTAGGACGCCCGGTCCGGCGTAAACGGCCGCACCGTAATGGCCAGCACCCGCACGACGAGCACATAAAGCCCAGCTCCAAACGCAGTCATCCCGATGCGCAGCGCCATTTGATGCGGCAACCCGCGAATCACCTCATTCCAATCGCCCACTCCAAATATTCCCGAGAACAAAAAGTAGCCGGCACCCGGCAGCAAATTCAGCGCCCCCAAAATCCAGAAAAAGTAGCGCAGGTTCGCGCGATCCGCCATCCGCACCGAGACCAGCAGCGACAAAACTCCCGCCGCCAGATTCACCAGCGTTCCGCCGGCTTCGACCCAACGATCCGGCCGCAGCGACGAAAGATGATTGCTCGTAAGCTCCGTTACAATATCGCCGCGCAACCATGCCAGCACGCCATGCCCAAGGCCCTCGTGCAGCAACGTCGCAATTCCCGAAGCGATCACCGCCATGCTAATGATGGTCGCTTTGCTATGTTGAATCGGCATAGCCGCAACTCTACCCCAGAGCAGTTCCTTCGGCGATTGCGATCTCAATCCCCGCCATGCGAATGCCGCTGCGCAAAATCCGATTTAGGATTGACGCCAGCCAATCAGTTTGCGAACATCCTCGACAGCCGCGTTCTTCATTCCCGCGGCCCGGCGAGGCTTCGCATCGGCTTTCGAGTTTCCATTCTAGCGTCAGGCAGCTCGGGCAATTGCACTCTGCTCGAGACCGAGCACACCTGCCTCCTCGTAGACGCCGGAATCAACCGCAAAGAACTAGGCCGCCGCCTAGAATGTTTGGGGATTAAGCCCGGCCATCTCGACGGCATCCTAATCAGCCACGAACACACGGATCACACCAACGGTCTCGCGCAAATCAGCCACGAGTGGACCGCCACCGCTTATCTCACCAGATCTACGCACGACGAAATCAAAAAATATCTCCCCGAACCCGCAGCGAAAAAACTCAGCCGCGTAGAACACATCCGGGCCGGTGACGTCTTCATGATCGGCGACATCGAAGTCTCCGCCTTCGCCATCCCCCACGACGCCGCGGATCCAGTAGGCTACACCTTCCGCACCAATGGCACGAAAGTAGCCATAGTCACCGACCTAGGCTATCTACCCGAGCTAGTAAAGCATCACCTACGCGAAGCTGACTGCCTGATCCTCGAGTCCAATCACGATCTAGAAATGCTAAAAGTAGGCCCCTACCCCTGGTACATCAAGCAGCGCGTAATGAGCCGCACCGGCCATCTCTCCAACACCGTAGTAAGCGATTTCCTAGCCGACCCAGAAGTCTTCGACGCCCGCGCCCGTTACCTGGTCCTGGCCCACCTCTCCCAACAAAACAACACCCCCGACCTAGCCCGCATCAGCGCCGAAGAAGGCCTAAACCGCCGTCCCCAAGAAGCCGCCTTCCGCGGCGAACTAATGCTAGCCTCCCAGCACAAGCCCATCGGCCCCCTAGTCCTGTAGTTCCGCACCGCCGGTTCATCAGTCGACGCCGAACACCTAATGCCAGAGCGGGCGCGCGGTGAACCCCGCCCCTACATCGACGGGCGGCTATCGTCTTCAAACGAAAGTACTGGTCAAATGTGACCCTGGGGCTATTGGTACCGTCTTGGGAATTCCCTAAGCTGGTTGAGCTCTCGGGGACTTGCGCACTTACTATGGCTCCAGTTGATAGCGGCTCGACTAAACAATCCTTGCCTAATCAATGGCTTACGGGTGTTGCTGCGGTCGAGACGGCTTCGCCGATCGATGCGGATTCGGGGCCTGCTTTCCGGGCGGTGGACATTCCTTCGCGGTATCGCGTGGTATCCCATATTGGAACTGGTGGGATGGGCATCGTCTTGAAGGTGATGGACCTGGATACCGGGGAAATCGTGGCTTTGAAGATGTTGAAGCCTGGGATGGCCTCGGCGCAGGCGATGCAGGAGAATTTGCGCAAGGAAGTTTGCCTGGCGCGCAAAGTTACGCATAAGAATGTCTGCCGGATCTACGAATTTAACCGGTCGGATGGCGCCGCCTGCATCTCGATGGAATTTGTGGAAGGCGAGAGCCTGCTTTCAAAATTGCGGCGCGTGGGTGCGTTGCCGCTGGATGAAACTTTGGAGATTGCGCGACAGATTTGCGCCGGGCTGCATGAAGCGCATTTGCAGGGAATCGTGCATCGCGATTTGAAGCCGGCAAACATAATGGTGGACCCCAGCGGCACCGTGAAGATCATGGATTTCGGGATCGCGCGACTCGCGGAAGACGACGGGCAAATGACCGGCACGATTGCCGGGACGCCCGCTTACATGGCGCCGGAACAACTGGAACTGAAGACGATGGGGCCGCAGACCGATATTTACTCGCTGGGGCTGCTGCTGTATGAAATGTTGACGGACGTGCCGGCGTTTGAGGGCGACACGCCGATCGCCACGGCGCTGAAACAGATTCGGGAATTGCCGAAACGGCCGAGCGAAATTGTTCTGGAATTTCCTGCGCGGCTGGAAGCGATCATTATGAAGTGTTTGCGGAAGGATCCAGCGCGGCGTTATCAGTCGGTGGATGAACTTGCCGCGGCGCTGGAGACGGAATATTCGATTCACACGCGGGTTTCGTGGCGAGTGGGGCTGCAGCAACAGATTGTGGAGTGGGCCGGGCAGATCAGGCGGCACCGCGGAGTGCGAGCTGGGGTAGAAAAAATTCGGGCTTCGAGGCCGGTGTTTCGCGAGCTGGGTTTGGAAATTCGGCGGACGAGTCTGGATGCGAACCGTTTGTTAATCGAGCAGGGCAAGAAAGTTGCGGCTTTGGTTGAGGCGAAGGATTGGCGAGCGGTGGCGCGAACGCCTTCGGTGCAGGCGGCGATGGCACTCCTCATAGGCGCGCTTATTTTTGGAATGGCTGCGGGACATCGGAGCCATGCTAGCGACTTTGCCACTGCGCAATTTGCTGCGTCGCCGGTGCAGGCTTTTCCGCCGGCTGATTCTCGCGAGGAATTTGGCGGAGAATCTGAGGTGCGGCAGGGCGGTGGGATGGGTGTTGCGGGGGCGCGTGCCGGTGCGAGCACGGCGAATGATTCCTCCGATCCGAAATCGAATATGCCGGCGACGACTGCGGCTTCCAAGAAAATTAAGGCGCAGACCGGGGTTGCGGGCGGGCGAAAGAGTTCCAGTTTGAATTCCCGGGCTGTTTTGCCGGCGGAGATTCGACCGAGTGTGCCTGTGGTGCAGCCGGATGAACGCAAAGTTGTCGGGCCGCAGGCTGAGGTGGAGGCGCCGAGCATTGCGGCGACGATGTCTACGAGTGCTCCTCCGAAGCTGATCGACGGGGCGGACGCCGAGAAGCCCGCGCCGAGCGCGCTTTATCTTGAGGCGGGTTCGTTCAAGGACTCGAGCTGGGCGCAGAATGCGGTGGAAAAATTGAAGGAGCTTGGTTATCACGCGATTTCGGTGCATCAATCGCGATTGTGGATGCAATCGTTTCATGTGCAAGTGGGGCCGTTCACGGATATGAAGGAAGTGGAAACCGCGCAGAAGGGCTTGGTCGCACAAGGCTTCAAAACTCACCTGGTGAAGTAGCAAAAATCCGCTGGAAAATTTTGCCTCGAAGACCGTTAACTTAGCCGGCGCTCGCCTGCCGGGACCACGCTTACTTGCAGAACTGAGGTGCCGATGCGAAAGGTGGAGAGATGGTCGAGTTGGCCGGACATTACTCGGGATTCGCCGATGTAGGTGCCGTTCATTGAGCGCAAGTCGTGAAGAAGGATTGCGTCTTCGCGGACTTCGATAGAGCAGTGCAGGCGGGAAACTTCCGCGTCGTCGATTTCGATGTCCGCGCCGCCGCCGATGCGGCCAATCGTTTCTAGCGGGCGAGAGAGTTCTACTTCCATGCCCGCGGACGGGCCGCTGATTACTGCGATGTGGATGGATTGATTCTGTGGCAAGAGCAGGCTGGTAGTTACCGGGGTGGCACGGTCCTTTATGCGGGAGGCGCGTGCGCGTGCGCGATCTACGGGCTTGGCGCTGCTGATTACGATTGTGGGTGGGTCCGCATCCGCGGTGGGAATTGCATCGCCCAACGCTACGCTTTCGCTACACATCCAGCATTTCACTTTGGCCGGAGATTGGCCGGTCACTAGCGAATCGTCAACGTACAGGCGTGCGCTGCATTTCGGGCAAAGGAGCTGCATTTTGGATCAACTCTGCCGTTTGCCGGCTCCTGAAAATTGAAGGGCGCCGTATCTTTATCATAGGACTAATGCGAATCGGATGGCGGCGCCCTTGCGTTACGCTTTCCTGCCAGCTACTAGCTGGCTGCGAAAGAACGCGGCGGACTAGTGATGATCGTGCTCGTCCCAGTCGTGTTCGGTGTGCCAGCGATGGCCGTCTTCATCCCACCATTTGTGTTCCTTGTTCCAGCAACGATCGCGCTCGGCGTTTAGTTCGGCGCGCCAGTGTTCGGCTTGCTTGCTGCCGGCGCCATGATGCTCGATGGCTTCGTGGAGCTTGTGATCGTACTCGGCGGTTTTGGCCTGACAGTCTTCGGCGTGCAGTATGGTTGCGCCTGGACCGGCCAGGAAGCCGGCTAGTGCTGCGGATGCGACCGCTACTTTTGCGAGAAAAAACTTCTTGCTATGAGTTTGCATTCGAGCTTCCTCCTGTTATGTGAGTGAACGCGAGATTGTTTTTGATGGACGCAGGCGTGGCCGCTCACTCATGTACACAATGATGATGGCTGGGGGTGAATGGTTTGGGGGAAAGGCGAAATGTTTCCTGTATAGAGGCTTGCGGTTTGCCGGGCGTTGGTATAGCGGCGAAGGCGACGGAGAACGTTCAAAGCCGGAGCGGGCGGGAGGTGAATCCCCGCCCCAACGACGGGGCGGAGGCTGCGTGTCTAATCGGTTATAACTGCGGGCTAGAACTGGTGGTTTGCGAATATCGTGGAGATTTCTGCGGTTTTGCTTTGTTTCTATGCGCACTGAATAACTTCGATAAATCGAGCCGGGGCCTCGCGGTGGGTACGTAGTGAAACTTCTTGACAATGAGCGGGGGGCTACACTATAAGCCTGTCCAAATGGAATAACCGGTTAGACGATTCTGACATTCTGGTTTAATAAAATGCCCGGGATGGCAGGAAGCGGAAACTGGATGGGTGCTGGCGATCGGACTCGTACGAGACAATGAAAATCGGGGGAGGGGTGGGAATGCGAATCACGAGATTGGCGAAGTATGCTGGCGTGCTGGTGTTGGCATTGGCGCTGTTTACCTGCGGGCAATTGCTCGCGGGAGTGACGGCCAGTATCTCCGGGACGGTGACGGACGCGAGCGGTGCCGTGGTGGCAGGCGCTACGGTGACCGCGACGAGCGTGGATACGGGCCTGGTCACTACGCAGACGTCGAACGCGCAGGGATTTTATTCGTTCCAATCGCTGCCGCTGGGGAAATATACGATTGGTGTGTCGCAGACGGGATTTAAGAGTTACACACAGACGGGATTGGTGCTGGATGTGAACTCGGCGCTCACCGTGGACGTGAAATTACAGGTTGGCGCGACATCGGAGAAAGTAGAAGTGTCGGCGGCGGCGCTGCACGTGGATACGGAAGCGACGCAGATGGGCGAAGTGATTACCGGGAAAGAGATGGTGGACGTGCCGCTGGTTAGCCGCAGCTATACGGATTTGCTGGCATTGCAGCCCGGAGTGATCTCGACGGCTTCGGGGATGTCTGGAGCTTACGCTGGCTCGTTTATATCGGCGGGATTTCCGGCGCCGTTGGTTTCAGGCGAATTGAATTCTGGCGCGCAGTCGGTGAACGGAATGCGCGAGGCGGCCAACGGATTTATTTTGAATGGAATCTTGGTGCAGGAGACGGGATTTTCCGGTTCGGGGTTGATTCCCAATCTCGATTCCATTGCTGAGTTTCGTATTTTGACGAATAACTTTGACGCGGAGTACGGGAATTATGCGGGCGGGCAGATCAACGTGGTCACCAAGACGGGCACGAATCAGTATCACGGGAATGTGTTTGAGTTTTTGCGAAATACGGTGCTAGACGCGCGCAACTTCTACTCGACGAGCGACCGCTCGGCGTATCATCAGAATCAATTTGGCGGAACTTTCGGCGGGCCGATTGTTCGCGACAAAATATTTTTCTTTGCGGACTATCAGGGAAACCGGCTGCTGCAGGGCGTCACGCAAGTAATCAATGGAGCGCCGAGCGCGGCCACGGAATCGGGAGACCTCTCCGGGATTGTGAACCAACTTGCGGGAACGACGGTAAACGGAGCCGCTTGGGCGGCGCAACTGAGCACGCAGTTGGGACAGCCAATAGCCGCCGGTGAACCTTATTACACGTCCGGTTGCACGAGCTTCAGCACCTGCGTATTTCCTAACGCGCAGTTATCGCCCAATGCGTTTAATCCGATCTCCAAAAATCTGCTTCCTTTCATTTTGCCGGCGGCTAGTGGAACGATCGACCCGACCCTCGGAACGGGCGTGTACACGAACAGCTCGGAAGCCATCGATTTGACGGATAACAAATTCAGCGGGCGCGTGGATGGCAATTCGCCATTCGGGCTGCTGACCGCCTACTACTATTTCGACAAGTACAATCGGACGGATCCGTACTGGTCGGGGAACGAGCCACTTTATCCCGGCTTCTCGGTAAAGGGTTTTGGACATACCGATAACGTGAATCTTGGAGACACCAAGACATTCAGCTCGGCCGCAGTGAATGAATTCCGCCTCGGTTACTTCCGGCTCTATACGAGATTTAACCAGCCTTCGGGTGGAACGAACGTGAAACTCGCCGATCTAGGATTTGCTTCTGGAGCTGGCGGCGCGCCGGGGATCTTTCCGGTAGCTCCAAGCCTCGAGGGAGTTCCGGAAATTGATTTCAATAACTTCATAGTTGGAGTGCCGAGCCGCCCGAATGGGCTGACTGAAAACATCTACCAGGTGGTGGACAACTTCAGCAAGATCATCGGCACGCACAGCATCAAGTTTGGCGGTCAAGTTCATTACGATCAACTGGAAGAAGACTTGATTGACAACGTTTCGAATGGCAACTTTTTCTTTGGTACGAATATCAACGGCGGAGTGAGTGAAACGGGCGACGATTTCGTGGACTTCCTGCTCGGCGCGCCGAGCTCGTACGTGCAAGGACAGTCCTATCCATCGTATGGCATCAACTATTATTTGGGGCTGTTTGCGCAGGATAGCTGGCGCGTGAAAAAGAATCTAACCTTTAATTACGGGCTGCGGTACGACGTCAACGCGCCTTGGAAACAAAAATATAACCAGTTCCAAACTCTGATCCCTGGCGAGCAGTCCCTCGTTTTCCCGGGCTCGCCGCTGGGGTGGCTATTCCCTACCGATCCGCACGTTCCCAGAACACTGGCGCCCACGAAGTGGAACAACTTCTCTCCGCGCCTGGGGCTGGCGTATTCGTTCGGGGATCATGATGGGGTGCTGGGGAAAATTCTCGGACCGAGTGGAAGCACCAGCATTCGCGCGGGTTTCGGGATGTTCTATACGGGCTTTGAGGGCGCCACCGACTTCAATGAAATTGGCGACGCTCCGTTCGGAAACTATACGGGCCAGTTTGCCTCCACTTTCGCCGCACCGTTTACCGCACGAGCGACGGGCGTTTCGATCACGAATCTATTTCCGGCGCCGCAGCCGCCTCCGCACCCCACAGCCTCAAACCCAGCATCAGGATCACCTTATGATACCCTGACGCAGTTTTTTGGGGCCTTTGGAACCGTGGGCAGTTCGCCGGCTTTCTATTACAAGAACCGGTTGCCCTATGCCGAGGAATACGAGCTTTCTATCGAGCACCAGGTTACGCGCAACGATTTGGTGACTTTGAGTTATGTCGGAACGCAGGGGCACCGGCTGCTTTCTTCCGAATCCGCGAACCCTGGAAGCCCCCAACTTTGCATGCAACTCGCAGCCGAGGGCGCAATCGTTCAAGGCAGCACCACGAACCAGACCTGCGGGCCCGGCGGAGAAAACAACGTCTATGTGTTGCCGAGCGGAGCGCTGCAAGTTGGAACACGGCTGACATTCCCTGGAGTGATTCTCCCGGGCGGCGCGCCGGCAGTGACGATTGGCAATGACTCATATTTCATCACCGCGGGAGCTTCGTCTTACAACTCCGCGCAAATCAATTATCGCCACACCAGCGGACGCTTGCAGACGTTGATCGGCTACACCTACAGCAAATCACTCGACGACTCTTCCGGGTACGGCGAACAATTTAATCCCATCAATCCGCGGATTAGCCGGGGGCTCTCGGCGTTTGACTCGACGCACAATTTTGTGGCGAGCTATTCTTACCAGATTCCCTTCGACTTGCTGGGTGGTCCAAAACGGCTGACGAAGGGATGGGCGATTAGCGGAATCACGCGCTTCTCTACCGGCCTTCCGGTTACGCTGGTGGAAGGAGATGACCAGTCGCTGCTGGGCACTTCGTTTGGCGGACCGATTCCTCTGAGCGTGGATACGCCGAACGTGGTCGGGCCGCTGCAGATTACCAACCCGCGGAAAAGCGCAAACGGCACGCAGTTTTTTAGTCCGGCAGCCTTCGGGCCTGGAGCGTTGGGGCAGCCGGGCACCGCGGACCGGCGATTTTTCCATGGGCCGGGGATCAACAACTGGGACATGGCTTTGCTGAAGGACACCGCGATCACCGAACGAGTGGGCCTGCAATTTCGGGCTGAGTTTTTCAATCTCTTCAATCACGCGCAGTTCCTGACGCCGAATGGAATCACGAGTTTCAATATAAGTACGGGTGCGGCGACATCTTCGTCGTTCGGTCAGGTGCCGGGCACGCTGCAGCCGCGCATCGGGCAGCTTTCGCTGAAATTGAATTTCCTGCTCAAGAACCCGCTCTTCTTCAAACCCCGCACCACCATGCTCTACGGCGACGCGAAGTCTTCACTAACCCACTTAGCCCAGGCCGTCCAGCACGTCTGACCCCAGCGTGCCAAGACGATATTCTGAATCGATGGCGCGCATTACGGAAATGCACGAGAGGTGGATGGAGAAGCCGAAATACCGCAAGGCGTTCGCGGCTCTCGAAGATGAATTTGCGGTCGCGAAAGCTGTAATCGCCGCCCGAAACGGCGCGAGCCTCACGCGGGTTGGGCGCGCCCGAGGACTCCATCGAGCTATCTCCTAAACCCTGTACCCCTAAACCCTGTACCCTGTCGTTCCGCTATCCTTATATACACAGGCCGCCCCAGTCCCCGGCTCCGCCCATGCACATCTCCCCACTCACCTACGCGGTCACCTCCGTCTTCGGCGCCATCGCCGTCATCATCTGGCGCATCCGCGAAGGTCAGACCCCCGTCACCCTGAAAAAAATCCTCATCCCGCCCGCGGGCATGGCCACCGGCTTCTGCATGTTCATCGTCCCGCTCTTCCGCTTTCCATGGACGTGGGCTCTCGCCGCCTTCCTCATCGGCGCCATCTTCCTCGCCTGGCCGCTGCTGCGCACCTCGCGCCTCCACCGCGAAGGCGACGTCATCATGATGAAGCGCTCCAGCATGTTCCTCGTCGTGATCATCCTGCTCGCCGCCGTCCGCTTCGCCGCGCGCAGCTACTTCGACCGCTTCATGACCGTCGAGCAGACCGGCGGCCTCTTCTTCATCCTCGCCTTCGGCATGATCCTCCGCTGGCGCCTCAATATGTTCTTCGAATACCGAACCCTGACCGCGCTGCCCCTAACCTGACCAGTCCGCCGCCTGAAGAACTGAGCTTGTCATCCCGACCGCGAGCCGAATCGAGCGCAGCGAGATCGGCGCAGCGGAGCGGACCTGCTTCTTCTACTAGACTGCCATCCGCGAAGCATCGTTGCCGAGAAACTACCGCCCGAGCCGAATCCCCACCTGCACTCCCGTCCCCAACGGCGTCTCCACCGTCGACACATCCACCAGCGTCCCATGCTCCCGCGACCGATGATGCAGCACGTACCCGCCGATCAGCCACCCAAACGTGCTCCCCACCACCACGTCCGAGGGAAAATGCTGCCGCGCCAGCACGCGCGACACCGACACCGTCGTCGCCACGCCATACACCACGGCTCTTCGTCGCGATCCCGTCGTACTGCCCCGCCACCACATGCGCGAACGCCCACACATTCATCGCGTGTTCCGACGGCATCGACGGATTGTTCGGCCAGCTCTTCGGCCCACCCGGCCAGAACCCGCCCCTCGCGTTGTCCGCCATCGGATACTCCCGGTCCAGCGCGTACTTCAGCGCCTCATCCAGAATCCCCGCGTCCGCCATCGCCTCCGCCGACAGCACCGCCGTCTCCTTCAGATAATCGTCCTGCCGCACCCGCGCCACGCTGTATCCCAACCCCCGCCGCCGCAAACGGCCCGTACAGTCCCGCATAATCCGACAACTTGTTGAACTGATCCTCCCGCGTCGTGTGCACGCCGAGATCCTGGATCGCCTCCGTGTCGTAATGAATCGACACCCCCGTCGCTGCCCCAAACGGCACGATCCACAACAGGTCCTCCGCCGGCGCATGCAGCGGGCTCAGCACGATCCCCTTCTCATCCTCCGCAACATGCTTCACGCAAACCATCAGGCGTTCAGATCGCACGGCCGCTGGTCCGGAGCGGATGGCAGACCCTGCACCGTCGGCGCGCCGGCTTCGGCACCGGCGCCGGCGGCAAATTCTGTCGGCGCTGGCGAACTCTGCGCCCAACTCGCAACGCCCCACCCCGCCAGCGCCGCACAAACAAACAACTTCACCATCCGCCCATCATACGAAAGCAATCTCTCAGCTTTGTAACCTGCAAACACGAGACACGAGACAGGAGACAGGAGACGAAAGGCAGGAAACAGCGACTGACCAGGGCCCGTGCCCGTAGCCCGTCGTCCTGACCTCTGTCTTTCGCTGAATCGCCGAACGCTGATCCCGTTCCACTGTCTCCAGTCTCTGATCTCCTGTCTCCTGCGCCGCTCCGTTACATTCCGTCACATTCGCGGAACAACCCCGCCTCTCCCCTCGTATCCCCCTCGGAGGCTGACCCCATGCAGACCCTTCGCCAGGATATTGCCTACGCCCTCCGCCAGATGCGCCTGTCCCCCGTCTTCACCCTCACCGCCATGCTCACTCTGGCCCTGGGCATCGGCGCCGCGACCGCCATCTTCTCTCTCATCGATACCGTCATGCTCAAGTCCCTCCCCGTCGCCGACCCGGCAAGCCTCTATCGCATCGGCGAAGGCTACGACTGCTGCATCGAAGGCAGCGCCCAGGACGACTGGGGCTTCTTCTCGTACGACTTCTACCGCCGATGCAGCAGAACACTCCCGAGTTCTCCTCCCTCGCCGCCTTCCAGGCCGGCGGTTATACCTTCGGCGTCCGTCGCGGCGAAACCGATCGCGCCGCCAAGCCCCTCCGCGACGAAATGGTCAGCGGCAACTACTTCTCCACCTTCGGCCTCGGCGCGTTCGCCGGCCGCACCATCACACCCTCCGACGACCAGCCCAACTCCGCACCCGTCGCCATGCTCAGCTACCGCACCTGGCAGCAGCAGTACGGATCCGACCCCACCATCGTCGGTTCCACCTTCATCGTCAGCGACCACCCCGTCACCATCATCGGCATCACCCCGCCCGGTTTCTTCGGAGAAACCCTTCGCGCCAATCCTCCCGACCTCTGGATCCCCATCAATCAGGAACCCGTCTTCCTCGGAGCGAACTCCATGATCCATCGCTTCCAGGCGTGGCTCCGCGTCATCGGCCGTGTTCGTCCCGGCGCTTCCGTCTCCACCACCGGCCCGCGCATGACCGCCCTCGTCCGTCACTGGCTCGTCAACGACAGCGGCATGCCCGCCGACTGGATGGCCGGCATCAAGGCCGACCTCCCCAAACAAAACATCCACGTCGTTCCCGCTGGCATCGGCGTCGCCGTCATGAACAGAACTACGCCGACTCCCTCCACATCCTCCTCGCCGTCTGCTGTCTCGTTCTCCTCATCGCCTGCGCCAACATCGCCAACCTCCTCCTCGCCCGCGGAGCCGTCGCGCCGCACCCAAACCTCCATCCGCCTCGCCCTCGGCGCGTCGCGCAAACGCATCGTCCGCCAGACCCTCACCGAAAGCGTGCTCCTCTCCGTCTTCGGCGGCATCGCCTCCATCGCCGTCGCTTTCGCCGGAGTCAAGCTCATCGTCGCCATGGCCTTCCGCCACGCGCACTTCGTGCCCATCTCCGCCACGCCGTCGCTCCCCGTGCTCGCCTTCGCCTTCGCGCTCTCCCTCGTCACCGGCATCATCTTCGGAACCGCTCCCGCCTGGCTCGCCACCCACGCCGATCCCGCCGAAGCGCTCCGCGGCGCCAATCGCAGCACCCGCGACCACGCCTCCTGGTCGCAGAAAACCCTCGTCATCGTCCAGGCCACCCTCTCCATCGTTCTGCTCACCGGCGCCGGCCTGCTCACCCGCAGCCTCAACAATCTCCAGCACCAGGACCTCGGCTACGACACCGACCACCGCGTCATCATCGGCCTCACCGCGCCCTGGTCCTCGTATTCCGCCCCAGCTCGATGCCATGTATCGCGAGTTGCAGGATCGCCTCTCACATCCCCGGCGTCGAGCGCGCCGCCCTCGCCCAGTACACGCCTCTCACCGACAACTGGGGCGAGATGGTCATCCGCCAGGGCCACCCCATGCCCAATCAACGACGAGCACTCCGGCTCCTCGTGGGACCACGTCGCTCCTGGCTATCTTGAAACCCTCGGCGAGCCCATCCTTCGCGGCCGCTCCATCACCGAAGACGACACCGCCTCCACGCAGAACGTCGCCGTCGTCAATGAAGCCTTCGTGAAAAACTTCTTCAAGCCCGGCGAAGACCCCATCGGCCAGCACTTCGGTCTCGATCTCCCCTCCCACTCGAGCACGTATGAAATCGTTGGCGTCGTCCGCAACGCCAAATACAACGACCTCGCAGGAACCGAGCCGCCTCGTTCCCTCTTCTTCGTTCCCCTCGCCCAGCATGCCCATTACGATAACGACCCCATGATGAGTCACATCGACGACGCGACCCACTACATCGAAGGCGCGGTCCTTAAGATCCATGGCAGCTCGGAAGGCCTTGAGCCCCAGATCCGTCGCGTTCTCTCCGACGTCGATCCCAATCTCACTCTCCTCAGCGTCCAGAACATGACTGAGCAGGTCGACTCCAACTTCGATCAGCGCCGCGCCGTCGCCAACATGACCGGCCTCTTCGGCATCCTCGCCCTCGTCCTCGCCGCCGTCGGCCTCTACGGCGTCACCGCCTACACCGTCGCCCGCCGCACCAGCGAGATCGGCGTCCGCATGGCCCTCGGCGCCAATCGCACCGGCATCGTCCGCCTCGTCCTCCGCGGAGCCTTCCTGCAAATCCTCATCGGACTCCTCATCGGCATCCCCGCCTCCATCGGCTGCGCCCGCCTCATCTCCGCGCAGCTTTATCAGGTCAAAGGATGGGACCCCATCGTCCTCGTCGCCTCCATCGCCACGCTCAGCGTCTGCGCCCTCGTCGCCAGCATCATCCCCGCCCAGCGCGCCGCCTCCATCGATCCCGTCAAAGCCCTGCGCACCGAATGATCGGACCGTGGCTGCGCCAGCCGTAGCGAGTCGCTTCGATAGCTAACAGCTGAGAACTGTTAGCTGAAGCTGGCTAAGCTGAGCTGGTCACGAGCTGTGCCATGCAGCTTGCCCGGAAGCACGCATGCCGCGCTACCTCTTCGGACCCTTCGAATTCGACTCCGCCACCCTCGACCTCCGCCGCGACGGCGCACCCGTCCGCCTGCAATCCCAGCCCGCCCAGGTTCTCAAAGCCCTCCTCGAACACACCGACCAGATCGTCTCTCGCGACGATCTCCGCAAGTCCATCTGGGGCGACTCCACCTTCGTCGACTTCGAGAGCGGCCTCAACTTCTGCATCTCGCAGCTGCGCTCCGCCCTCCGCGACGACGCCTCACAGCCCCTCTACATCCGCACCGTTCCGAAGAAGGGCTACCAGTTCATCGCCCCCGTCCGCCCCATGGACCACCGCCCCCGCATCGACGGCACCGTGGCCGCCACTCCAGCTCGCCCCGGTCAACCCGCCGCGTTTCGCCCTCTTCGCGATTCCTCTCGTCGTCGCACTCCTGATCGGTGTCGCCACCGCGCTCTTCCTGCTCCGCGCAAAGCACGATCCGCCCCGCCCATCGTTGCCGTCGCCCGCTTCGACAACGAAACCGGCAATCCCGCCTTTGACTCCTTCGCCAACAACCTCACCGATGACGTCGTCGAACAGCTCACCACCTGGGCCGCCTCACGCGACCGCGTCATCGGCAACGCCAAGATCCTCTTCGAACCTCGCCCGGAGCGCGACCTCCGCACCATCGCCTCCACCCTCAACGCCTCGTACATCGTCCTCGGCCAGGTCCAATTCACTGGCGGCCAGCATCCGCATCCTCGCCCACCTCATCCGCGCCTCCGACCAAACCCACATCTGGGTCATCCGCATCGAGAGCCCCGCGCCCGGCGTCCCCCAATTCGACACCAAAGCAGCCGGCCAGCATCGCCGCCACCTTCTCCTCGCGCCTCGCCGACAACCCCGACAAAGCCCCCTCATTCCAGTCGCGCAGGTCACTGATTCCGCACGCTCTCCCGCCTCAGCTCTTTCTAAGACCCGCAACGCGCTTCTCACTTGCGCTCGCGCCTTCCCTCCGGCATCCTCGCCACCATCCCCGCCGCCCTCAACGCGGCGGCCAGCGAGGTGCCTCTATGCCCGAATCAACCCTCTCGTCGCACGGTGCTCAAACTCG